>CAXBMQ010000023.1:0-73559 GCA_963977005.1 uncultured Rhodospirillaceae bacterium | reverse complement strand
GCATCTCCGTAGAGCGAATCCGCGCCCGCCCCGCCGCTGAGGGTATCGTTTCCGGCGAAGCCGAACAGGATGTCGTCGCCGGCATTGCCGATCAGCGTATTGGCGCCGCTATTGCCGCGGATGAAGTTGTCGTCCGCACTGCCCGTGGCATCCAGGTCGCTGCTGCCGGTGAGGCGGATGTTCTCGACGTTGCTGCCGAGGGTGTAGCTGACCGAGCTTTCGACCAGGTCCGTCCCTTCGCCGACACTCTCGGTCACGGTGTCGGATGCGTTGTCGACGATATAGGTATCGTCGCCGGCGCCGCCTGCCATGGTATCCGCGCCCGCGCCGCCGTCGATCCGGTTGCGCCCCGCGCCGCCGGTGATCGTGTTGGCAACGCTGTTACCGGTCGCGTTGATATGTCCCGACCCCACCAGGGTGAGGTTTTCGAGGTTGCTGCCCAGCGTGTAGGTAATATGGCTCTCGACCGTGTCCGTGCCTTCGCCGGAATTCTCGGTGATGGTATCGAGACCGTCGGTAATCACATAGGTGTCGTCGCCCGAGCCCCCTATGAGGGTATCGGTGCCGGCGCGGCCCTCGAGACGGTCGTCCCCCTGTTCGCCGGTCAGAATGTTATCGCCCGAGTTGCCGATAAGCGTGTTGTCGGATGTATTGCCGGTGGCATTGATATCGGTGTTCAGCGCCAGTTCCAGCACCTCGATGCCGTTGCCAGCGCCGCCGCCGAGCGAGAAAGATATCGACGAGATGACCTTGTCGGTGCCTGCGGCCGAACTGCTTTCGACGATCGTGTCGGTGTTGTCGGAGATGATATAGGTATCGCTGCCTTCGCCGCCCTGGAGCGTATCGTTCCCGCCGCCGCCGGTCAGGACGTTGTCGCCGGCATTGCCGAGTATGGTGTTGTCGAGATCGTTGCCCGTGCCGTCTATATCGCCCGAACCCGTCAGTGTCAGGTTCTCCACATTCGCCGCAAGCTGCGTGAAGCTCAGGCTGGATTGAACCGTGTCCGTACCTTCGTCGCTGGCTTCGATCACCTTGTCGGAACTGGAATCGATGACATAGGTATCGTCGCCAGCGCCACCGATCAGCACATCGTTCCCGGCGCCGCCATCCAGCGTGTCGTTCCCGGCCTCGCCGAGCATTTTGTCGTTCCCGGCATCGCCGTTGAGAATGTCGTTACCCGCTTCGCCGCGCACCCAGTCGTCGCCGGCACCGGCATTTACCGTATCGGCCCCGTCGCCGCCGATCAGCGAATCGGCCCCGTCGCCACCGTTCAGGGTATCGTCTCCGGCTAGGCCGAAAAGCGTATCGTTCCCGCCATTGCCAGTGAGCACGTTGTCGCCGCTATTGCCGGTGATCCGGTTTGCGAGACTGTTGCCGGTGCCGTCGATATTCGACGACAGGCTGAGTTCGAGGTTCTCGACGAAATCCCCGATGGTGAACGAAACCGACGATTCCACGGTATCGGTGCCGCCGCCGCTGCCCTCGGTCACCGTGTCGCCCGCATTGTCGACGATAAACGTGTCGTCGCCGGCGCCACCGGTCATGGAATCGGCGCCGGCGCCGCCGATCAGGCGATCGTCGCCCGCGCCGCCGTCCAACGTGTCCGCGCCTGCGCCGCCATTGATGACGTCGTTGCCTGCAAGCCCGTCGATCGTGTCGTCGGTATCGAATCCGGTGATGACATCGTTGCCCGAAGTCCCGACCGGGTTCACGCCGACGAAATCGCCCTGTTGCAGCTGCGCTTTGGTGATACCCGTCAGCGTGATCGTGTTGCCGCTAAGCGTAATGACGGCATTGCCGCTGACATCCGCCGTGTTCGACAGCAGGGCATTGAAATCGGCGATGTCCAGTGCCGAAAGGTCGATGCTGTCGAAACCGACCGTAAAATCGTTGATCGTGTCGTCGCCGAAGCCGGCAGAGAACGTGAACGTGTCACGTCCGGCACCGCCGTACAGGCCGTCGTCGCCGGTCCCGCCATTCAGGATATCCGAACCGGCATCGCCATAAAGGCTGTCATTGCCGGCATTGCCGGATATTGCATCATCACCCGCCCCGCCCCGCAGGAAGTCGTTACCGCCATTGCCACCGATTGAATCGTTTCCGGCCAGCCCGTCGATAACGTCATTTTCTGACGTCCCCAGCAGCGTGTCGTCACCTGCCGTCGCGCCGGCGATAACGCCGAAGAAATCATCAACGTCCAGGCTCGATGACGCTACGCCCGTCAGCGTTACGCTGTCGCTGCCAATGGTCAGAACGGCATTGCCGCTCACATCGGTCATCGAAATACTCGACAGGATATCGGCATAAGTCGTGTAACCGTAGGCCGAGAAATCGAGCGTGTCGTCCGACCCGTCGCCGGCAGTGAAATCGGATATCGTGTCCGTCCCGAAACCCGAGGCAAAGACGAAACGGTCGTCACCGGACCCACCGGTAAGCGCATCGTTTCCGCCGCCGCCGGTCAGAACGTTCGCGGCCGCGTTGCCGGTGATGGTATCCGCCGCGGAACCGCCGATGGCATTTTCGATCACGGCATTTTCCGCAATCATTAGCGTGCGGTCTTCGGCGGTCGGCCATTTCGAATAATAGCTCGGCCCCAGTTTGCTCCAGACACCGCTGGTCAGATTGATCTCCGCGGCGGAAGACTGGTTCGACCAGTCGATCGTATCGGTACCGCCCGCATCCCAGATCGTTTCGAGAATGCGGCCGCCGGTGGTCCAGCTATAGGTCGTGTCGCCCGAATTGTAAGACGAATTGGCACCGTAGATATGCTGGATCGCCTTGATATCGTTGATCATCGGCGTTGTCGGATAATAGCTCTGCGTGTACCCGGTCAGGGGCGCATCGACATAGGACCGGTAGCTCATGACCGAATAACCGGTCCAGTCGATGTCCGATGTCGCGGAGACCGCGCCCTGATGCGTATGCATCAGGCCGAGCGCGTGGCCCATTTCATGCAGCATCGTCTGGAAGCCGTATGTGCCCTCGGACATGTCGTTGTAATAGGAGCTCGGGCCGACCCAGACATCGCCACCCGTTGCACCCGAGTTGGGCAGATAGGCCCACGCCGTTGACGGCTCGCTGCTCTTCGCGAAGCGGAAATCGCCGGCGACGGTTGCGCTGTCGGTGACTTCGGTAAACGTGATGTTTGCGACATTGGACCAGTAATCCAGTACCGAGCGTGTCGCCGCTTTCTGATGATCGCTGAATTCGCCGAACCCGTTGGTCGGTTCCGAATAGCCCGAAGCGTATACCGAGTTGGACGTGCCGAAACTGTACGTCATTTCGACGGTGCCGCTGCCCGATCCCCACCGATAGGTCTGCAACAGACTGTCGATGTCGTTCTCGCCCGATGTCGCGATTGTCGAAACCGTGAAACCCGATGTTGGGCCACCGTCTACCGGCGCCGGCGTGTCCCCGCCATCCGATGCATAGACATGCGATTCCGATCCATGATCGTGGCCATGGTCGTTGCCGTCGGCACAGCAGTCGGTGCAGCCACAGCCGACAGGATGTACGGTGAAGCCTCCATTGTTACCCGCGACAGGCGTGCCGGAGGCCCCGGCGTCCGCGGCATCGGTGATGAAGGAAGCTTCCGTATCGAGCGAAGCGAAGTCGAGAAAATCGCTGTTGGATATTTCGCCAAAGGCGAACACGTCGACGTCTGCGTCTTGGGTTCGGGGTATAGGGTTCGGTGCAGGCGAGTCCACTCCGACCGCCTTGTCGTTCGTCTCCAGATCGAAGGAGAAACTGTCCGGGCCGCCGAATGCTTCCTCCGTTCCGAACTCTTTGCCGAAGAAGTCGAGCGCGCCTCCGAAACCATCCTCTCCTGACGTCGCGTCCCAGGTTGAAAGGAGATCGGGCGCATCGAGGATGTCGGTTTCTTTCAGGACAGGCGCAAGCGAGGGCAATCCGGTGGCTGAATGGATCGCCGTGGATGATACAGCGGTGTCCATCGGGGGACTGACGGTTTCTGACAGATCGCGGAGTCCGGATTCGGTGGATCCATCGGGCAGACGCCCACCGGGCCGGTCGCCGCCGTGCATGACCGCGTCGCGTACCAGATCGATCAGCTTTGTCATGCGGGGTAGAGCCACGACATGCACCTACTTGGTTGTCATTCGCTATCCCTGCAATGTCTCTTTGACGGGCAGGGACGGCAGGCAAAATCCATCCTGGATCTCGAAGCCAACGATTTAATAACCTTTCATCGGTTAAATTTGGTTTGCGGAAATTGGTAAACGCTAAACGAAATTTAAAAATCGCCTAAAAATGATTGATCTCTGCCCTATAAGAGACGCAGCACAGGTTTCCCGGCGCTCTCAGCGTGCGTCGGACGGCGGCGCATGACGGATATCACGCTCCGTCCTGACGCTCTGCTTGACCGCATGAGACGCGCCTGTAGCGGTGCGTTTGCAGCGATCATGGCCTATAGCCTGTGCATTAACCTTCTTATGCTCACGTCCTCCATCTACATGATGCAGGTTTTTGACCGTGTTCTGGTCAGTCGCAGCGGCGAAACACTGGTGATGCTGACATTGATCGCCGTCATCGCCCTGTCGACCATGGCGGCGCTCGATATTATCCGCACGCGGATCATGCAGAAGGTTGGCGGCTGGCTGGACGACCAGATCAGTCCGGTAGTGCTCGATATGAGTATTACCGTCGCTTTGGGCAGGGAAGGCCGAAAATCCCCGGAAAAGCTGAGGGATTTGTCGGAAATAAAGGCATTTCTGTCGGGCCCGTCGGCCATTCCTATTCTCGATGCGCCGTGGATGCCGGTCTTTATCGGCTTTATGTTCCTGCTCCATCCGGTCCTGGGCTGGGTCTCGGTTTCGGGGGCGGTAGTGCTCCTCGCGCTGGCCGTGCTCAATGACTGGATCACGCGTCACTCCAGCGCGGCGGCATCGGCCGCCAGTGCGAAATCGATGGGCTTTGCGGACGCGGCGATCCAGCGCGCCGATATCGTCGAAGCCATGGGCATGCGGGCGGGTGTACTGGCCCGCTGGAACCGCCTCAACCAGACGGCGCTTGCGGCACAGAACATGAGCGGCGGCCGCGCTGGATTTCTCACCGGTGTGACGAAATTCACGCGGCAGTTGCTGCAGATCGGCATTCTCGGGATCGGTGCGTGGCTGGTGATCGGTGGTAACCTGTCGCCTGGCGGCATGATTGCCGCATCCATCCTGATGGGCCGTGCTCTGGCGCCTGTTGACCAGGCGGTAACCACCTGGCGATCGGCGCGCAGCGCGATCGATGCCTGGAGGCGGGTACGCAGTCTTCTCGAGCGCGAGGTGCCCGATACGACGACGACGGAACTTCCCGAACCCGATGGAAAGATCACGGTCGAAGGCGTCAGCTTTGTCCACAAGGGTATGGACCGGCCGGCCTTGCGCAATGTGTCGTTCGAGGTGGCGGCGGGCGAAACACTGGCGATCATCGGGCCATCAGCTGCCGGAAAGTCGACCCTGGCCCGGCTGCTGGTTGGAGTCGATACGCCGCATACCGGTCATGTGCGTCTCGACGGGATGGAGATTTCCAGATGGAACGGGGAGGAACGCGGCAAGTACGTGGGCTATCTGCCCCAGGAAATCGGCCTGATCGGAGAGACGGTCACCGATGCTATCGCCCGACTTCAGGACAATGACGACAACATGGTGATCGGCGCCGCGCGGCTGGCGGGCGTCCACGCGACAATCATGAACCTGCCAAAAGGCTATGATATGCCGATTGGCGCCAGCGGCAGCGCCCTGTCCGGCGGTGAACGCCAGCGTATCGCTCTCGCCCGGGCAGTCTATGGCGGGCCGCGTTTCGTGTTGCTGGACGAACCGAACTCGAATCTTGATGCCGAAGGCGAGAAAGCGCTTCAGCGGGCGATCGATATTCTGAAAACCTGCGGAACAACCGTCATTGTTGTGGCGCACCGGCCCAGCATTCTGCGTCATATCGACAAAATTCTGGTCATGCAGGATGGCATGGTGCGGATGATCGGTCCGCGCGACGAGGTCCTGGCACGGGTCATGCCGAACGCAAGCGCCGCCGATCCCGGGCGGTCCGATACGATACAGCCAGGTCGATCCACCGATCTGTCAAACCCCGAGGCGGGGAGTTCCACAGCCGAAAAACAGGTAAATCCCGGCGGCACAGGGGAGGTGAGTTTTGGCTGATATCGAACTTACAAAGCCCCCGGTCGGTCGAATCGTCTTCATCGGCGCCGCTATTGTTGGCGTGTTTTTCGGCATTTTCGGCATTTGGGCCGCGATCGCGCCGCTGAACACCGCTGCAATCGCCTCCGGAGAGGTGATGGTCGACGGCCGGCGCAAGACGATCCAGCATTTCGAGGGCGGAATCGTCAGTGAAATTCTCGTCAGGGACGGTGCGGTGGTAAAAGCCGGGCAGGTCCTGGTGCGACTCCAGCAGACCCAGGCCCAGGCAATGCTGTCGCTGGTCGACGGCAGGTCTATCGCTGCGCGAAGTCTGGCGGCGCGGCTGAAAGCAGAACGCGACGGTGCCGAGATGCTGACTTTTCCCGCAGATATACACGCGGCGTCTAAAGATCCCCGCGTGCGCGCTGCCATGGACGGACAGCGACGCATTTTTGAGGCACGGCGGAACGCGCTTGCCAGCAAGACCGCGCTGTTGCGGAAACGCGATGCGCAGGTGCGTACCGAGATCCGCGGCCTGCGGGCCCAGATCAAGGCGGACGATCGCCAGCTTGCGCTTATCGAGGAAGAACTTTCGGGAATCCGGTCGCTGGTCCGGCGTGGTCTGGTCGCCAAGCCGAGGCTGCTGGCGCTCGAGCGCCGCGCGGCAGAAATCGGCGGCGGTCGCGGCAGGAACATTGCCGCAGTCGCACGCGCCCAACAGACGATCGGGGAGACCCAGCTCAAAATCGAGGAACTGAAAACCGAGCGCCTCAACGAGGTCGTCCGGGAGTTGCGAGAAGTCGAATCCCAGCTCCACGATCTGGGCGAACGGCGCAGCGCATCGAGCGATGTGCTGTCGAGGACCGAAATCCGGGCACCGATCGCCGGCACGGTAGTCGGCCTGAAAATCGCGACCACCGGTGGGGTCATCGCGGCGGGGGAAGCGATTATGGATATCGTGCCCACCGACGGGAGCCTTATCGTCGAAGCCAAGGTCAGTCCGCAGGATATCGATATCGTGCGGGCGGGACTGGCGGCCCAGGTCCGCTTCACCGCCCTTAGCCAGCGAAACACCGTACCCGTCGATGGCGAGGTCGTATCGGTATCGGCCGATCGGTTAAGCGATCAGTTTACGCCCGAGGGATACTATCTCGCGCGGATCGGCCTCCCTGCCACCATTCGCGAGAGCCTGGGAGGTGTGACCCTGCACCCCGGTATGCAGGCCGAGGTTATGATCGTCACCGGCGCCAATACGGCGCTCGGCTATTTCATGAAGCCCGTCGCCGAGAGCTTCAACCGGGCTTTCCGGGAGGACTAAGCCGACATTTCCCGCCAAAGCGGAATCAGCTAAGAATAGGCAGTGGATTTTTTTGGCGGGACAACAAGAATGAAATTCGGTGTTTTCGATCACGTCGATAAGTCGGGCCGTCCTCTTGCCGAACAGTTTTCGCAGCGGGTCGACTACGTCGCTGCGGCGGACCGGCTCGGTTTTTACGCCTATCACGTGGCGGAACACCATGCGACCCCGCTAAACATGGTGCCTGTCCCGGGTGTGTTTCTCGGCGCCGTCGCCCAGGCGACGACCGATATCCGCCTCGGCCCGCTGACCTATCTGCTGCCGCTTTACTCGCCACTGCGCCTGATCGAGGAAATCGGCATGTTCGACCACCTGTCGAACGGACGGATGGAACTGGGTGTCGGCCGGGGCGTATCGCCGTTCGAGCTCAATTATCACAACTACGATCCCGACACTGCGCGGGAGGTATATGGCGAGGCCCTCGAAGTCCTGATCGAGGGCATGACGCACGAGAAGCTTTCCTATTCCGGAAAGCATTTCAACTACACCGATGTACCGATGGAACTGCGTCCGCTGCAGGATCCGCATCCGCCGCTCTGGTATCCGTCTTCGAATCCCGACGGCAGTAAATATGCGGGCGAAAACGGTTTCCACTACTGCACCCTCGGGCCCGTCGAGGCGGCGAAGACGAATATCGCTGCGTTCCGGGACGCCTATGCCAAACGTGGCAGCACTGCGGGCGCCCGGAGGCCGTTTCCCGGCGGCGCCGCCGTCGGGATCAGCCGTCAGGTGACCGTTGCGGAAACCGACGCAGAAGCGTTGAAGATCGCCGGTCCCGCCTACAAGGTCTGGCATGACAGCCTGACCAAGCTGTGGCGGGAAAACAATGTCGAAGGTCCCGCTTTCGCCCGCAATACCGTCGATACGGTGGAAAAGGCGATCGCCGGCGGCGCGCATGTCGCCGGCTCGCCGGAAACCGTGCGCGAGCAGCTGGCGGAACAGATCGAGGCGCTGGGGGTGAACTATATGGTGATCGCCTTTAATATCGGCGATATGGCGCATGAAGACGCGCTCAGATCGATCACGTTGTTCGGCGAGGAAGTGATGCCGAAGCTGGCGGACCTCTGACCGCGGGAATATCCAGGAGGAAGTTCATGGAAGCCGATACCGCAACAGCGCCCACCCGGTGGAAAAGTCACGACGAACCGCCGCTGACGCGCGAAACGTTCGAGGCGCTCTGCGCATTCGACATACCGTGTATCCGGATCCGGAAATTCGCGACCGATGCCGAATGCGACGAACTGGTCGCTGCGATGGACCGCGTCGGCCTGAACAAGACGTATAAGGTGCCGGGGTTGGTCCGGCCGCCGCGCTATGTCGGGCTGACCCAGTTCGAGAAACGGAAAGAATCGAAAGAAGCGTATTTTGCGGAGGTCGAGCAGGCCTGGCGCGAACACGAAGCCGTGCTGTCGCATATGACGTGGAACCCGTTCGATCGCATGTGGGCGCTCTTGCGTGATCTCTATCCCGAAAGCTCCCTCGATCTGGCTGAGGAGCCCGGCTACGGGCGTTATTATGCCGGTATCATCCGCGAAACCAGCGGCGGCGGCACCCTGCATGCAGACGTGACGATGTACAGCGCGCGGGACTACATGATCAGCCGGGTCGCCAGCCAGATCACCTGGAATTTCTTCGCAAGCCACGTTGAGGGCGAGGGGGGAAAGACCACTCTGCATAACCGTCCCTACCGTGTATCGAGCAAACCGGGCGAAAAGGTCGAAATCGAGGGATTCAGCCGGTCCTATGTCGACGGCGCCGAAACCCATGTCTATACGCCAGCCAGGGGCGACGTCGTGATGTTCAATTCCCACAACCCGCATGAATGGACGGCGGTGGAACAGGGCCAGCGCCGTATGGGTGTCAGCACCTATATCGGGCGGATGCCCGACGGGAATTTTATCTACTGGTCGTGATTTTCGCCGCCTGAAAGGCTTCCATGTATTGCCCGCCCAATCCGGTGTGGCCGACGTCCCGGCTGACTTTGTTGACAGGATAGTGACTGGAATTGTGGGACTCGAAATCGCGGTCACGTCACTTGAGGGCAAAGGAAGATGAGCCGGAATCGGGGCGCCGCGGACCGCGCCCGTGCTGTCGAGGGCTTGACAGAAGTGGGCTCTGACATCGCCAGCGATGTCGCCCGAAATATTCCCGGCTAGCTTTTCAGCAGCGGCTTCACGGCATCGCGGAACTCGCGTCGGCGGTCGGCGCTGTGCAGCCAGTCATAGTCGTAATCCAGCGGCGGGGCGTCGCCCGCTTCGACCTTGAGCGCGGCGAATACCGGACCGGGCGTTGCCAACAGGTCCAGCAGGTCTGCAGCGAACTGGTTCAGCCCTTCATACGTTCGCGCCTCGGCGTAGCCTGCCGCGCGCGCCATTGCGGCGAGGTCTGCCTTGCCCTGCGCTGGTACCGGGTGGCCGCCATTGGCTTCATATGTGCCGTTTTCGACGACGAAATGGATCAGGTTCGTCGGCGCGGCATTGGAAATCGTCGTCAGGGTCGACAGGTTCATCAGCAGGCTGCCGTCGCCGTCGAGTACGATAATCTTCTGGTCCGGCAGTCCGATGGCGAGGCCGAGGCCGTGCGACGATGCCTGGCCCATCGCGCCGACGCTGACGAAATTGAGCGGGTTTGGGTCGACCCGGTGCCATTCGAACGCTGACGTATACGTGGCAACGACGATTGCGTCGTCGCGCGCCGCCGCAATTTTCTCGAAACAGGCCATGCGCTGCATCATGTTTCGACCCTCCGACCGATCAGGGCCACCATCGGGCGCGATGTCTTGTATGCGCGGTCGATGGCCGGTGGCAGTTTTGCGACATCGTCCGGTTCCTCGATCAGGATATGGTCTATCTCCATCGCATCGAGAATCGGCTCTATGATGCGCACACCGATATTGGCGGATTCCGTCGGTGCGCGGTCGGGTTCCTTGCCGAGCAGACCGACAACCATGCAGACAGGCTGTCCGTACTCGCAGCCGACGGCGCGGATATTGTTCAGCGAATCCATCAGGCCGGTCTGTTGCATCAGCAACACTGCCCGTTTTTCGCAGTAGCCGAGCGCCGCGCAGATCGACACACCCTCATCCTCTTTGCTCAGGCGGATGAACGTGAAGTCGGTATCTTTCGACAGCGGCCAGAGCAGGCCGGCGCTGGTGGTGATATCCGGCAGTGCGGCGACGTGAAAAACGCCCGCCTGCTTCAGGGCGTCGATAATATCTGCGCCGCGGGGCCCCTCCTGCGCCGCCACTGCGTTACGCCGTAACCGTCAGTTCGTCCATAAACGCCAGAAGGGCGGCGTTCACCGCGGCCGGGTTTTCAATATTGGCGATGTGGCCCGCCTTTTCGATCACGACGTGGCGGCAATCGGGGATCGCGGCGGCGGCTTCGGCCAGCACCTCGGGCGGTGCCCCCTTGTCCTCGTCTCCGCCGATAATCAGGGTCGGGACGGCGATCTTGCCGAGGCCCGGCCCGAAGGCGAGGCGTTTCAATGCTTCGCAACAGCCTTCATGGCCGACCGGGTTGGTCGACCGCAACATATTGCGCACCTTGTCCAGCGACGGCGGATTGGCCGCGACGGTCGCCGGTGTGAACCAGCGCGTGATCGTCGGCTCGACCACGCCCTCCATGCCTTTTTCCCGTGCTGTGTCGATACGGTACTGGAAATAGGCGGCGTAATCCGGCGGCGCGTCCGGGCGGGAATCGCAGGCGGTCAGCGACAGCAGCCGGTCGCCGTGGTTCTGCGCCATGCCGTAGCCCAGCATGCCGCCGATCGACAGGCCGACCCAGTGGGTCTTCTCGATCCCGAAATGATCGAGAAGCGCGATGGCGTCCTGCATCAGATCGTCGAAGGAATAGGGGCCGGGCGGTGCGTCGGACCCGCCATGGCCGCGATGGTCGTAGCGCAGGATACGGAAACGGTCCTTGAGCAGTTCGACCTGGTCGTCCCACAGGCTCAGATTATTGCCGAGCGCATGGCTGAACGTGATCCATGGCCCATCCTCGACACCCTCGACCTCGCAATTGACTTCAAAATCCCCGACGCTGACCTTCATCTCTGTTTCCCATTTCGTTCGTTCCTGTTATTCGGGTTTTTAGCACGCCGGCGAATGCAGCGTACAGACCGGGGTCGCTATTCGCTTGCGTTGATCGCCGCGAGAAACGGCTCCGCAAAATCGCGCAGTTTTGCGGCGCCGACCCCGTGTACTTCGGCGAATTCGTCGATCGTGGCCGGTTTGCGCCGGGCCATATCGACCAGTGTACGGTCGGTAAAGACGACGTAGGCGGGCACGCCGCGTTCCTTCGCAAAAGACAGACGCAGTGCGCGCAGCGCCGTCAACAATCCGGTATCCGCTTCGGGCAGGTCGGCATCCGCCGCCAGATCGCGCACCCGACGTTTCGCGGCGCGCGATTTTTTGAGCGTGTCCTGGCGGTACCGGAAGCTTTCCTCGCCGCGCATCAGGTCCTGGCCTTTCGGCGTGATCGCAAGCCCGCCATAACCCTGTACGTCCAGTTTCAGGAAACCGGCGGCAACCAACTGGCGAATGATCGACTGCCATTCCGGCTTGCGCAGCTCCGCGCCGGTGCCATAGGCGGGCAGCTTGTCATGGCCGGCCTTGAGCAGTTTCTCGGACTGCATGCCGCGCAGGATATCGATGATATGGGCGCCGCCATAAAGCTGGCCCGATCCTTCGACGGCTGTGAGCACTTTCCGGCCAAGTTCGGTACCGTCCGCCATTTCGACCGGGTCGATGCAGACATCGCAATTGCCGCAGGCCTCGATCTGCTCGCCGAAATAGGCCAGCAGCGACCGGCGGCGGCATTCGGGTGCTTCGCAATACCCGACCAGTGCATCGAGCCGTTTGTGTTCGCGGCGTTTGCGGTCGTCGCCTGACTCCTCGTCCTCGATGAACATTCGCCGCATCCGGATATCCTGCAGCCCGTAAATCATGTGGGCCTCGGCATTCGCCCCGTCGCGCCCGGCACGGCCGATTTCCTGGTAATACGCCTCGACGCTGCCGGGTAAATCGACATGCAAGACGAATCGCACGTCCGATTTGTCGATCCCCATGCCAAACGCGATGGTGGCGACGACGACAACCCCCGGGTCGGTCATGAACGCATTCTGGTGCGACTGACGGATTCCGGCATCCATGCCCGCATGATAGGCAAGCGCATTGACGCCATGGTCGCGCAGATACTGGGCCGCTTCCTCCGTCCGTTTCCGTGACAGGCAATAGACGATGCCGCTTTCGCCCCGATGCCGTTCGACGAAGTCGATCATCTGGCGCTTCCATTCCCGCTTCATCTCGACCGACAGCTTGATATTGGGGCGGTCGAAGCCGAGGACCACCGATTTGGCGTCTCCGTCGAACAGCCGGGCAACGATGTCGTCGCGGGTCACCGCGTCGGCGGTCGCGGTCAGGGCGGCAATAGGTATGCCGGGAAAAGCGATGCGAAGCTGCGACAGCTGTTCGTATTCGGGGCGGAACGCGGGCCCCCACTGCGAAATGCAATGCGCTTCGTCGACCGCGAAGAGCCGGATGTCGAGCTTCGCCAGCGCGGCCAGCATGCGCTCTGTCATCAGCCGTTCGGGCGCCATGTAAAGAAGGCGCGTCTCACCCGCCGCCGCCCGGCGCCACGATGCGACGTTGTCTTCGCGCGAGCGCGAAGAATTGATGGTATCGGCGGCAACACCTGCCAGTTTGAGGGCGGCGACCTGGTCTTCCATCAGGGCGACCAGCGGCGAGACGACGATCGTCAGACCGCCGGTGACCAGCGACGGTATCTGGAAACAGAGCGATTTGCCCGATCCCGTCGGCATGACGGTCAGGATATTGCCGCCCGCCAGAAGCGTGTCGACAACTTCTTCCTGGCCGGGCCGGAAGGTATCGAAACCGAAGACATCCTTCAGGACGCTATACTTGTCGCCAGATTCGATAAGGGTTTGGGTCGCCGGTAAGGTCATATCGCCAGTCTACGCGGTTGCCGTGATTCGGGCGATGGCGTGGAGGGTTTAATTGGGCGAAAATGCGGCGGAAATCAGCCGGATTCGAGTTCTTCGCGCTTCATTTCCAGTTCCAGCCATTGTTCTTCGGCTGCAGCAAGGGCGGTTTCGGCATCCTGCATGGCCTTCGCGGTCGCATCGAACCTGGCGGGATCCGATCTGAACAGGTCCGGATCGGCCATCGTGGCCTGATGCGCATCGATTTCCTTTTGAATCTCTTCCATCCGCGCGGGCAGTGTTTCCAGCGCGTGCTTGTCCCTGAAGGTCATCTTGTTCGATGCGGCAGGTTTCGCCTTCGGCGTTTTCGATTCCTCAGAAGCATCGTTTTTCCGTGTTTTTCCGCCGGATTTCCGCGGTCCAAGGTCGCCGCCACGCTGGGTCATCATATCGCTGTAGCCGCCGGCATATTCGACCCATTTGCCATTGCCTTCCGCCGCGATGACGGAGGTGACAACCCGGTCGAGGAAGTCGCGGTCATGGCTGACGAGGATGACGGTGCCCGCGTAATCGGCGAGCAGTTCCTGCAGAAGATCGAGCGTTTCGATATCGAGATCGTTGGTCGGTTCGTCGAGCACCAGCAGGTTGGACGGTTTGGCAAGTGCGCGGGCGAGCATGATACGGCCCCGTTCGCCGCCGGAAAGGACGTGGACGGGCGTGCGCGCCTGATCCGGCGTGAACAGGAAGTCCTTCATATAGCCGATGACATGGCGCGTCTCGCCGTTGATTGTCACTTTGTCGCCGCCGCCGGTCAGGGCATCGGACAGCGTTTCTTTCGGGTCGAGGCTGTCGCGGCGCTGGTCGAGGGTTTCCAGTTCCAGATTCTTGCCAAGGCGGATATTTCCCTCATCCGGTTCGAGTACGCCGGTCAGCATGTTCAGCAGGGTCGTCTTGCCGGCCCCGTTCGGCCCGACGATGCCGATCCGGTCGCCACGGCCGATCAGGGTGGAGAAATCATCGACGATGACGTTCTCGCCATAGGCCTTGGAGATGTTCTTTGCGATGCAGACCCGCTTGCCCGAACTTTGCGCTTCACTTGCCATCATGTTGACGGTGCCGGATGGCCCGCGGTCGCTCCGTCGCTTGGCGCGAAGATCGTACAGCGCCCGCAGGCGGCCCATATTGCGCTTGCGCCGGGCGGTGACGCCCTTGTGAAGCCAGTCGGTTTCGGCGCTGATCTTGCGGTTCAGCTTGTGCCGTTCCAGCGCCTCGTTTTCGAGGAAGGTTTCGCGCCAGGGTTCGAATTCGCCGAACCCGCGTTCCAGCCTGTGGGTACGCCCCTGATTTAGCCAAACCGTGGCCCGCGACAGGTTTTCGAGGAACCGCCGGTCGTGGCTGATCAGTACCAGCGCAGAGCGGATGGATTTCAGCTCGCTTTCGAGCCATTCGATCACCGGCAGGTCGAGGTGGTTGGTCGGCTCGTCCAGAAGCAGGATATCGGGCTCGGGTGCCAGCGCGCGGGCAAGGGCGCACCGCCGCGCTTCGCCGCCCGACAGATGAGCCGGGTTTTCCTCCCCGGTCAGGCCAAGCTGCGCGATCAGCCAGTTCGCCCGCTGCGGATCGTCGCCCGCTTCGAGCCCGGCCCGGACATAGTCCAGCGTGGTCTCAAAGCCCGACAAATCCGGCTCCTGCGGCAGGTAGCGCAGCGTCGCGCCCGGCTGCACGAACCGCTCGCCGTCATCGAACCCCATTTCGCCGGTCGCGATCTTCATCAGGGTCGATTTGCCCGACCCGTTTCGCCCGATCAGGCACAGCCGTTCACCTTCGGAAACCGACAGCTCCGCCCCTTCGAGTAGCGGTGTGCCGCCGAAGGTCAGGTGGATATCGCGCAGGAGAAGCAGCGGAGGTGCCAAAGGGTTTTCTTCCGTGACCGATTGTGGTGAACCCTGTGTCCATCATCCGCTGGGGTGATGTCAAACGCGAAGAGGACAAGATATGGAAATCAATATTCCCGAAATCGTCGCCGAAGTGACGGAGGCCTTCATGGCCTATGAGAAAGCGCTGCTGGCCAACGATGTCGACATGATCGACGAGCTGTTCTGGAACGACGAGAAAACGCTGCGCTATGGTCCGAACGGCACGGTCGTCAGCCATGACGCTCTGTCCGCCTTCCGCCGCAGCCGCGATATCGAGCCATGGGTGCGGACGTTGAAGGACACCCATATCGTCACCTTCGGACGGGATTTCGCGGTCGCCAACACCGAATCGACCCGTCCCACGGCGGAGGGCATCAGCCGCCAGAGCCAGACCTGGGTGCGCATGCCCGAGGGCTGGCGCATCGTCTCGGCCCACGTATCCGACCAGCCGTAAAGGTCAGCCGGTTTTTGCCGGCGGTTTAGCGGCATAGGCGCGCGAGACCATGATCACGCCGGCCAGCACGAGGATCGTGCCGACCCCGTGATAGGGGCGGAGGATTTCACCAAAAAAGATCATGCCCAGCACGGGGCCGAAAATGGGGTGCAGGCACATGAAGGCCGATGCCCGGTTGGGGCCGATGCGCAGCGTGCCGCTGTTCCAGCAGACCCAGGCGATGATGGTGCTGAACAGTGTCACGTAGCCGAGGCTGACAAGCGTGAGTCCGGTCCATTCCATCGTATGACCGAAGTTGATCTCAAGAGCGTAGGCCGGCACCAACCAGAGCGCGCCGACGGCGGACAGAACCGTCAGCAGGCTCCATCCTGAAATTTTAATCGAGGCCCGTTTCAGCAGCACCATGTAAAGCGCCCAGCTGATGACCGCGAGCAGCATATACAGATCGCCCCAGCCGAATTCCAGCTTCAGCAACACGCCGAGCTGCGCCTTTGTCACCACCATGACGATGCCCGCGATCGCAACCAGAATACCGATCGCCTGCCACCGGTTGATCACGTCGCGCAGGATCAGCCACGAAAACGCGACCGCTGCGACCGGCACGCCCGAATTGATGAGGGCGGCGTTGATAACGGTCGTATGCAGGACGGCGAAGTAGACCAGCGTATTGCCGATGGCGAGCAACAGTCCCATCAGCGCGAAATTGGCGAGATTGGCGCGGATATTCGGCCAGTCGGTGCGGAGCAGCGGCAGGATGAACGGTATCACCAGCAGCGCCGCGAATGTGTGCCGCCAGAAGGAAAGGGCAACCGGCGGGATATCCGCGTTGGCCAGCCGGGCCGCGACGAAATTGCCGCCCCAGCACAGAATAGCGAAGCTCAGCACGACGTAGGGGCTGGTGAGAAATCCGATCAGCCGGTTACGGGGCATGGTCTAGTCTTCGTAGGTATTCGAGAGCGTGCCGATGCCGTCGATAATCACATCGATGGTCGCACCCGGTTTCATTGGCAGGGCGCCGGGGCCGGTACCGCAGGACACGATATCGCCGGCCTCTAACGTCATGAAGTGCGACAGGCGGCTGACCAGGTCGGTGGGCTGCAGGAACAGGTCGCTGACCGGATAGTTCTGCCGTTCGCGCCCGTTCAGTTCTGCGCGGATCGTTGCCGTAGCGAGATCGATCTCGGTCGCGATCACCGGGCCGAACGGGCCGAACGTGTCATAGCCCTTCGCGCGCGCCCATTGCGGGAAGGTAGGGTCCGAGTCCAGCACCTGCAGCGCGGTGACATCGTTCACACAGGTATAGCCGAAGATGCTCTCGGCGGCGGCCGCCGCATCGGCATCCTTGCAGGCTTTGCCGATCACGATGCCAAGCTCGGCTTCGTAAATTACGCGGCCGTCATAGGATTCCGGCTTGCGGATGGCAGCGCCCGGCGCCAGGTAGGTGTTCGGGCCTTTCAGGAAAAACAGAGGGTCTTCCGGCTGTTCAAGCCCCTGCTTTTCCGCCGCGGATTTCGAATTGTTCCACAATGCGACGATCTTTGACGGTACGCAGGGCGGCAGCAGGTTGATATCCGACAGGGTTAGCGCTTCGCCGGTCGGCGTTGCGATACCGAACATGTCGCCCTCGAACACCGCGACGGCATCGGCGACGAGCGTGCCGAAGCCGGTTTCTCCGTTCCGTTCGAACCGGACCCAGTCCGTCATCTGTATTTTTCCGGCAGGTCGGCGCTGTATTTCGCCCGGATACGGTCGTCGAGTTCCTTCGACGATCGGGCGACGGCGGGAAAGGAATCGCGCCGGTTGAACGGCCGGCAGGCATCGACGACCACCCGCGAATTCCGGCGGTCATTATCGTCGTCGTAGCACATCGGGTCGAGATGGGTGCTCCAGCAGCCGTTGATGATATCGATGCCTTCGCGCGGATCGTGGCGCGTGCACATTGCCCAGACGACATCGTTCATGTTCGACGGATCGATATCGTCATCGACCACGATCACCCAGCGGTTGGCATAGGCGCCCGCATGGCATTGCGAGGCGATCAGGCCGGCCTGTTTCGAATGGCCGCCATACATCGCCTTGATCGATACCGTCAGCCACATGCGGCTGCCGCCGGCTTCATGGGCGTAAACACCCTGGACGCCGGGAATACCGGCCGCTTCGAGCTGGTTCCAGACAGCGGCGGCGCGATAGGCGCCCATGTAATAGGTGTTGTCGTTCGGCGGTACGGCAGGAATGGCGCCCGTGATAACGGGATTGTCCCGGTGCATCAGGGTTTCGATCTGGATGACCGGCTCGGGCCGGGCGCCGCCAGCATAATAGCCGGTCCACTCGCCGAGCGGGCCTTCCATGCGCTCGTCATCG
Organism: uncultured Rhodospirillaceae bacterium; assembly: GCA_963977005.1. GTDB lineage: Bacteria > Pseudomonadota > Alphaproteobacteria > MPNO01 > UBA830 > CAXBCP01. Next base: position 55,388 of record CAXBMQ010000023.1, on the reverse strand, counting down.
ACATCGATAAAGCCTTCGAAGGCGATTTCCGCGCTGGCCGGTACCGGCAGGCCGGTCTTCGGCATGTTGATGACCTCGACCGACTCGCCGAAGATTCCGCCGACCACGTCGAGCTCGTTTTTCTCATATGGCACTTCGAAGCCGCCGATCATGAACATTACCGGGTGTACGCCGGCCACCACGGCGACCGGGCATTTTTCGCCGCGGTCGTGATATTTTTTCATGATGAGGCGGGCATGCTTGCCGGGCGACATCATGACGGTGGCGACACGGGGCTCATGCGCCTGAACGCGGTAGGTGCCGTAATTGACCCAGCCCGTATCAGGGTCGCGCATCGCCACGATACAGCCGGTGCCGATGAAATTGCCGCCATCGTGTTCATGCCATTTCGGCGACGGCAGTCCCTGGATATTGACGGCTTCGCCCTCGGTCACATTCTCAACCAGCGGGCCGCCATTCACCTCGACCGGCTCATGGTTCGGCGCATCGCCAAGGTAATGTCGCCACCATTTGATCAGGTCTTCTTCGGTGGATTCCGGCGGCAGGCCGAGGGCGATGGCGCAGCGTGGGCGTGACATGATGATGTTGGCCAGCACCCTGTGACCCTTGGGGAATCCGGGAACGTCGTCAAACAGCACAGCCGGATTATCAAGATCGCGCATATACATATCGACGATGCCGCCGATATCCTCTTCCGTCTCGGCGCCGCTGATGTTTTTCAGCTCACCGATTTTCTCGATTTCTTCAAGGAAATTCCGAAGGTCTTTGTTTGCCACGTGCTGTCTCCGATTGCGTAAGGTGAGACAATCGATTCTTCACGCGCGGGGGTCAAGCGGCGCAATTGCATCGCACGGTTCGGATATTGCAATACGTCCGTTTAAGGGCGAAAACAGAGATAACCACCAATAACCGAGGGAGCATTCAGAATGGCCGGTTTCAGACTTCTCAATTACGCAGGGGCAGACGGGACGCCGCGCCCGGGTATTCTTGTTGGCGACGATGTAATCGATCTCGCTACCGCCGGCCTGCACGGTTCCACCTGGGACATGTTCCAGGACTGGGACGCCAATCACGCGAAAATGGCGAAGATCGCCGACGATGCGGCATCGCATCAATCGCGCCCGCTGGCGGATGTACAGCTGATGGCGCCTGTGGTCCCGCCCGTGGTTTACAATGCGGCGGCCAACTATGTCGATCATCAGAAGGAAATGTCCGGCGGCAAGCAGCTGGTGAAGGAAGATACACACCCGTATTTCTTCCTGAAGGCGGGTCCGCAATGCGTCATCGGTCCCGGCGCGGATATCCGACTGCCCGCCGTATCGGACTTCATCGACTGGGAAGCGGAACTCGCCGTCGTCATCGGCAAGCCGGCACGAAACGTGAAGGCGGCGGATGCGCTGGAATACATCGCGGGCTACACGATTTTCAACGATCTCTCGGCGCGCGACATGAAGCCGGTCGGCAGGACGTTCAACGTGCACTGGTTCGCCCACAAGAACTTCGACGGTTCCGGGCCGATGGGGCCATGGATGGTATCGGCCGCGGATATTCCGGACCCGCACGATGTCGATATCAAGCTCTGGGTGAATGACGAACTGAAACAGGATTCGAATTCGAAATACCTGTTTTTCAACATCAACGAGCAGATCGAATATATCAGCGCCCGCATGACACTGCGCCCGGGCGATGTCATCGCAACCGGCACGCCGTCAGGCGTCGGTGCCCCCTATGGCGGACGCCTGAAGGCGGGCGACACGGTGACCATCGAAATCGGCGGTATCGGCAAGCTGGTGAACCCTGTGGTTCAGGGCGACTGAGGCGAAACTGGAAAAAATGCGTCATCCCGGCCATGCGCCGGGATGACGGCTGTGTTCTGCCAATCAGACGACGTCGGCGCTCTTGTCCGAATAGTTGATCGTGACGGTGAAGCTGCCTTCGTTCATCGACCAGTTCCAGACGTCGTATTCGCGCAGGCCCTCGGCGTGGAACGGGTCGCCCATCGCGATCTCGTTGGCATGTTCGAACGAATCCGCGCGGACGATGATCATGCCGGTGCGGGTCTTGTCGCTGTCTTCGGGCTCCATCGGGCCGGCGGCAAACAGGATGCCCTGCTTTTCCAGTTCGACCTGGCGTTCGAGATGTTTCGGCAGCAGTTTCATGATTTCCTCTCGCGGCGCGACGGGCCGCGTGAAAATCACATACAGGTCCTTCTGCAGCATGTCCTTGGTGTTCGGTGTGTTGGTAACCGCCATTTTTTTTCTCCCTTTTCGGCAATATCGGCGTGACTATGACCAATGATCGGGGGAATGCAAGCCGGGCGGCACGGTGCTAGGCTATCGCAAAATCCGGGGAGGAAAATTTGCGATGACGATCGACATGCATGCCCATTTCGTACCTGCGCAGATGGCGGATGCGCTGCGTAAACGCCGCGAAGCGCCGTGGATCGAGGAGATGCCCGGTGGCGCGGAACGGATCCACCTGCCGATCGGTGCGCTGGCATTCGGCGACGACTATTCGGACATGGCGGGGCGTATCGCTTTCATGGACGAACGCGGCGTCGACCGGCAGCTACTGTCGTTTCCGGGCCTCTTCGGGCTCGACAGCCGTCCGGTCGATGAAGCCGCCCCCCTGCTCGGTCTGTTCAACGATGCGGTCGCCGCGGTCAGTCTTGCCCACCCGGACCGGTTTACCGGTCTGGCCGCACTTCCTTTCGCGGATATGGATCTAGCTGTCGCCGAACTGCGGCGGGGCTGCGCGGAGCTAGGTCTTGCCGGCGCAATCCTGCCGAACAATGCCTTCCTGACCATCGCGGAAGCGGAAAAACTGCGGCCGCTGTTCGAGACCGGCAACGAACTGGGCGTTCATTTCTTTATCCACCCGGGCCGCCGTCCCGACCAGGTGCCGGCGCCGGGGTCGCCCGCGCCTTCCAGCCCGTTTGCCGATCTCGCCTTCGCCCGGCAGGCGCTCGACGTGCAGGCGAGCGTTGCCCATGCGACGGCGACGCTGCTGTTCTCCGATTTTCTCGACGATTATTCGAATGTCACCGTTCATATGGCCAATCTCGGCGGTACCCTGCCGATGGTAATCGAACGCATGGAGCATGTCGCCGAGACCCGCGAGATCGAAGGCGACCGGCCGATGAGCCGGACCAGGCGGCTGCATGTGGATTGTTCGTCGCTCGGCGCGCGGTCGCTCGAACTGGCGGTATCGATCTTCGGCGCAGACCGGATCGTGATGGGCACGGATTGTCCGATTTTCAGTACCGACTGGACACTCGGGGCCATCCGCGATGCGCGGATCGACGGGTCGGAGCGTCAGGCGATCCTGCACGGCAATGCCGAGCGGCTGCTGGCGCGGTGAGATGAGCCTCTATTACGTCCAGAAACTTCTCTACCAGCTCAATCGGGATGCAGACACGCGGGCCCGGTTCGTCGACGACATGGACAGCGTACTCGCCGGGTACGATCTGACCGAGGAGGAACTGACGGCCATTCGTACCCCGGATATCGGCTTGCTCTACGTGCTCGGCATCAACGGTCAGTTGCTGATGCACTATGCGGCGCTGAAGAAGTTTGAATGGGACGACTATCTGCAGGCGATGCGCGATGGCGTCGCCGAGCACGGGCCGGTCCGCGCCGGTATCTACGCCATGGTCGGGGACGTCTGATGCCGTTGGTGTTCGCAGGCGTTTGCAGCCACGCGCCGGGAATCACCGGCCGCGCCGACCGCGCCGATCCCGTCCTGCGCGACGGTCTGTATGAAGGCTTCGACCGGATGCGACAGGCGATTGAAGATTCAGGTGCCGAGGCCCTGGTCGTCATCGGCGCCGAGCATTTCGCGAATTTTTTCATGGATAATATGCCCGCGTTTTGTATCGGCATGGGCGACACCTATAAAGGGCCAATAGAAGACGAAGCATGGCTCGGTATCAAACGCACCGATGTTCCCGGCGCGCCCGACCTGTCGCGCCGGCTGATCGTCAATATCATGAACGAGATCGATGTCGCCTATGCCGAGGAATGGCAATTCGATCACGGCATCATGGTGCCGCTCCATTTCCTGACACCGCGATACGACATGCCGGTCATACCGGTGAATATCAATTGCCAGGGGCCGCCGCTGACCCCGCTGCACCGTGCCTGGAAATTCGGCAAGGCCCTGCGTGTGGCCTGCGATGCGGCGCCGGAAAAAATCGCCGTCGTCGGGACCGGCGGAATCTCCCACTGGCCGGCAACACCCGATTCAGGAAAGATCAACGAGGACTGGGACCGCCAATTCCTTGACCGATTTATAAATAACCGGCGGCGGGAACTGCTGTCCTATACCGACGAAGAAACCTATCGCGACGGCGGGCAGGGCGGGTTCGAGATCCGCACGTTTATCGCCGTTGCCGGCGCGACCGAGGGCGCGACAGGCGAAATCCTGTTCTACGCGCCGATCCCGGTTTTTGCCGTCGGCTGCACGGTAGCCACCATGAATGTCGTCTGACGGGTTTCAGACGGCCTCGTCGACAATCCCGTTGCGCAGGATGCCGATGCCTTCGGCCTCGACCTCCAGCACGTCGCCGGGTTTCAGCCAGACCGGCGGGTCGAAACGGGCGCCGGCCCCGATGGGCGTGCCCGTGGAAATGATGTCGCCGCGTTTGAGCGTCATGATCGTCGACACGTAGCTTACCAGATAGGCGAAATCGAACATCAGGCTGGCGGTCGTGTCTTTTTGCCGGACCTCGCCGTTCACGCGGGTCTCGATCGCCATGTCGCCGTAACCGCCGAATTCGTCGGCCGTCACCATCCACGGACCGATGGAACCGGTTTTGTCGAAATTCTTGCCCTGGGTGACGTTGAATTTGCCGTGGCGCAGCCAGTCGCGAATGGTGCCTTCGTTCAGGCAGGTCAGCGCCGCAATATGGTTCTCCGCGGTTTCGCGCGGAATGCGGCGGCCGCCCTCGCCGATGACGATGGCGATCTCTCCCTCGTAATCCAGCTGTTCGGATTCGGGCGGGCGGACGATCGGCACGTTATGGCCGACGAACGATCCCGGTACGCGAAAGAACATGCTCGGATATGCCGGCGTCGGTGCGGCGTCGGCATATTCCTCGTTGCGGTTGGCATAATTGACGCCGATGCACAGAATTTTCTCCGGATGCAGGACCGGTATCCGGAGCGTCACATCGGCGGTCGCGACATCTCCGTCGGCGGTCGCAGCGATGGCCGCGGCTTTTGCCTGAAGTTCCGGAATCAGCAGATCCTCGGCCACGGTTGCGCCGTCGACCCGCCCGCCGAGATCGACAATCGCCCCGTTTTTCTCGATGCCGAAAGAAGTGTTCCCACCAGTCTCGAATGATACTATTTTCACGTTGTTGTCTCCCCAACTAAATCTGGCGGTTTGCCGGACGTTACGGCATCATCTGCCACAATAACTGTCGCGACGCCGGGCGAGAAGCCCGCAGGAGGAAGCGATGCCGCACATGATCGTCGAATATTCGACAAATATCGAAGACGAGATCCGTACCGATATCCTGTTTCCCAAACTGTGCGATACGGGTGTTGAGACAGGTGTTTTCGCCCGCAGCGGCATTCGTGTGCGGGGCGAGGCACGGCCGCGCTATCACATATCGGACGGTCATCCCGACAATGCTTTCGTTCATACGATCCTGCGCGTCGGTCATGGCCGCGAGGAAGACCGGCTCAAAACCGCGGGCGACAGGATCTACGCCGTGATTTGCGACCATCTCGCAGCGCTTGCCGAGACGCGGGCGCTGAATATTTCGATGGAAATCCAGGAAATCCACCCTGTCCTGACCTGGAAGAAAAACAATACGCAGGACTGGCTCGATCGGCGCGCCGCCGAAAGCGCTGAACAGGCCGCCGAGTAACTGCCAAAACGGAGACCGCGCCCATGCTGTTCTATCCCGATTCAAAGAACCGGCCCTTTCATCTCGGTACGTTTCCGCTGGAGGGGCTGGAACGGGATGAGACGATCCTAGCCGCCGAGAGCGCGCGGGAGAGAACAGTGCCAAAAGCCGCTGCGCCGGCGACGGGAGAGCTCGGGAAGGCGGCGGTTAAATACCGCGATCTGTTTACCCGGTTCATCGAGGGCGAAGCGGTGGAGAAGGAAGCGCCCGTGCCGTCCGATCTCGAACGCAGGTCCGTCGACGTAAAGGGCTGCGCGTATTTCATGGATGCCAGCCAGGTCGGCATTTGCCGACTTGCCGACAACGCGTGGCTGGCCGGCGTCGATCCCGTCGCAGGGCACACGCATGCCGTCGTCATGCTGTGCGAACACCCGCGTCTGCCGGATCGGGGCAACCTGGCGCGCGACTGGGTCGAGGGCGCTGTCGAATCGTCTTACGAAATGCGCGCGCTGGAGATCGCGGCCTGCGTTTCGGGACATATCCGCCAGATGGGTTTCGATACGCGGATTCACATCGCGGGCGACGAGCTGCTCGACAGCGACCGGCTCGCGGTGATGGCCGGTCTGTGTGTCCGCACGGAAAACGGACTCGCGAATCCCTTTATAGAGAACGGCTTCACGCTGGCGGTCGTGTCTACCAGTTATGACCTCGCCTGCGATCTGCCGCTTGCCGCGTCGGCGGCGAACGCGCGCGACAAGGCGTACTGGAAAGGCATCAACGGGGCGACATCGGGGCGCGAGCGCAACCGCCGGGCGCACAGAAAGTCCCATGACAGCCGCTACCCGATGGAACAGGTCAAACGGATCGACCGGCCGACCACGCTGATCCTGGATGACGAGGTGCCGCGCGTGCCAAAACGCGCCGCGTTCTTCGAACGCTCCCTGCAGGGCGATCTCGGCGAAAAATCGCAACGCGAACGGGCGCGGTTTTCGTTCAAGCACCCTCTGGGCATGAGCCTGCTCAAGGTTATCCGCTCAATGGTGCCGCATCAGGGCGGCGACGTTGCCGAAAACACGGATAAAAGCGATTACGGCGATCCTGCGGCAAATGCCAAAGCGATCAAGGCGCTGTCCTATTTTCTTGGTTCGGACCTGACGGGCATCTGCGAAATTCCGCGCTATGCGTGGAATTCTCACAAGGAAGACGGCACGCCGATCGAGATGTATCACAAATACGCCGTGGTGATGCTGATCGACCAGGGCTACGAGACCATGGAAGGCGCCAGCGGCGATGACTGGATGTCCGGCGTGCAGTCCATGCGCGGGTATCTGCGCGGTGCCGAAATTGCCGGTATTATGGGCGAAACGTTGCGCGGTCTGGGCTTTCCGGCGCAATCGCAGACCAATGCGGCGAGCGACGTGCTGCATATCCCGTTGATCCTCTGGGCCGGTCTGGGCGAGATGAGCCGCATCGGCGAACTTGTGCTCAATCCGTTTGTCGGCCCGCGCTTCAAATCGGTGGTGCTGACCACCGATATGCCGCTCGAAGTCGACAAGCCGATCGATTTCGGCCTGCAGAAGTTCTGTAGCTCCTGCCATAAATGCGATCGCGAATGCCCGTGCGATGCGATCCCGCATGGCGACAAGGTGATGTTCAACGGCTACGAGATCTGGAAGCCCGATGTCGAACGCTGCACCCGCTATCGTCTTACGAATTCGAAGGGGTCGGCCTGCGGGCGCTGTATGAAGACCTGCCCGCTCAACAAGGTCATCGATCTCGACGGCGCGCTGGTGACGCGCGCCGCAAGCTGGCTCGGGGTGAATGCGATGTTCCTGAAACCGCTGATGGTGCCGATCGCCGCCTGGATGGACGACAAGCTCGGCAACGGGATGCGCAATCCGCTCAAGAAGTGGTGGTTCGACCACGAGATCATCGACGGCGTCACCACCGATGCCAAGGCGACGAACGAGCGCGACATCGAGCCCGGCAAACCGGTCGATATCGATGGCCAGAAGGTCGCCTACTATCACGCCAACATGATGCCGGCGCCCGACCAGCCGGGTGCATTTCCCGTCAACCGCAAGGAAGCCCTCGCGGCAAAATCGGTGCTCGAGACCCCGGATGAAGCGCGGGCCCGGGTCGCCGCGGGCGGTGCGACGCCTGCGCACTATATCCCGACACCGCTAGTCGGCGACGGCGAGATCAAGGAACGCACAATCAGCCCCTACGCCGACGAAAAATGAAAATCTGTATTTTTGGCGCCGGGTCGATCGGCGGGGTTATCGGCGGCGTTCTCGCCAATGCGGGGCATGATGTCAGTCTGATCGCGCGTGGTGCGCACCTGGATGCGTTGCGGGCCAATGGTTGCCGGGTGCAAACCGGCGGTCAGGATTTCACGGTGCAGGTGGCGGCAAGCGACACCCCCGCCGATTTCGGTCCGCAGGATATCGTTGTCGTTGCCGTAAAGGCCCCCGCGATGCCGTCCGTTGCCGCGGGCATTGCGCCTCTGCTCGGCCCGGACACCGCCGTCGTTCCGGCAATGAACGGGATTCCATGGTGGTTTTTCGAGGGTTTTCCAAAAAACGGCCCGGACATCTCCGTACCGAAGCTCGATCCGGACGGCGCCCTGGCGGCGGCGATCCCGGTCCACAGGGTGATGGGATGTGTCGTCCATATGGGGTCGATGGTGCCCGAACCGGGCGTTATCCGGCATGTCGCCGATAATCGGCTGATCCTGGGCGAGGCGACGGGTGGTCTGACCGACCGCTTAACTGCGTTCGCGGCGGCATTCGAGGGTACCACCCTGTCAGCAACTGTCACCGACAACCTGCGCCAGGAAATCTGGCTCAAGCTCCTGGGTAATTTCAATTTCGCGCCGGTATCGTCGCTAACGGGAGCGACCAACGGCGAAATCGGGGCCGACCAGGGATTGCGGAAACTCTGCGGGGATCTGTTCGAGGAAGCTGCCGAAGCGGGACGTCGTATCGGACTCGAGCCGGGGATGACAGCGGACGAGCGCACAACCATGGGCGCGTCGCTCGGGGATTTCAGAACCTCGATGCTGCAGGATTTCGACAGATCCCGGCCGCCCGAGATCGATGCCATCGTCGGCGCCGTCGTGGAAATCGGCCGCGCGACCGGCACGCCGATGCCGGTATCGGAATCCGTGCTGGCGCTGGTGACGCAGAAAGCCCGCGGGATGGGACTTTACTGATCCCGATCCCGCGGATGTCTTCCTGTTTGTTTATTTGTCCAGCGTGCTGGCCGCGAACATTTCCTCAAGCGTGAGCTGACGCGGGGTCAGGCCCTGCTCGTATGAATACAGCGCAATCGCCTCCAGTTCCTTGCGGTTGGCGACGACGCCGTGCCTGATCAGCGGCGTCGCGATTGCGGCTTCGGCTTCCGGCGGTAACAGGCCGGTTTCGATATGATTGACCATCATCGCCTTGCGCTGCTGGTCGCAATAATTCGCGGCATCCTCGAACGCCTTGTATACATTCAGGACGATCCAGGGATGTTTTTCGGCAAGTTCGCGCTTGATGACCATGCCGTGGTTGATCGGGTACATGCCGGTCTTTTCGTAATAACGTTTGCCCTCCGCGTAAGGGTCCGGGAAGAGCGGACCGAAATTCGGATGGTTGAACAGGTCGGCCGTGCTGCGGTCGACCAGATTGCCGCCGGGCAGATACAGCAGCGTCGCATCCAGTTCGCCCGCCAGCAGCATTTCGCCCATATTGGTCTCCGCCGGAATTCGGTGGACGGTGACGCCTTCGGGTGGCTCGAAGCCGGTGGACCCGCCATGGCTGATATCCGGCGTACGCTCCATCCAGAATTCCATGTCCTTGGGTGCGACGCCGAACTCATGCTGCAAGACCCCGCGCGACCACAGCGCCGCCGTTTGCTGGTATTCCGGCACACCTATACGGCGCCCGGCAAAATCCTCCGGCTTTTCGATGCCGGAATCCTTGCGCACCAGAATCCAGTTCTGGAAGAAATAATGGGTCGTAAAAACCGGCAGACCGATAAAGCGGTCGTCGCCGCCCGCGATCGCCATAAGCATGGAGGACATCGACATTTCGGCGACATCGAACTCCGCAAATTTTAGCTGGCGCCAGAACAGTTCCGACGGGTGCAGTTCCAGGCAGGTCATATCGACCCCGTCGGCATGGAACATGCCGTCGAGGATCGGGCGCGTGCGCAGGTTCGGCGTCAGACCGACACTGAGCGACAGTCCGCCACCACCGGCGCCCCGCCTTGGTTTTACGGATTCAGGTCCCATGCTCGACATATTCAAACTCCTCAGGTTGCGTTTCTTCTATCTAGCTTTTTCGGCGCGGCGACACCATGCCTCCCAGGCGCGGTCCAGGCTTATCGGCGATTGCTGCATATCGGTACAGGCCGCGATTTCGACATCCGTCAGGTAATCCGGCGTGCCGATCTGCATGGATTGCAGCTGCAGCCGGGCGTTTACCTGCAGGTAGATCGCTTTCATCACCGTTTCCTGCACGGTCGCGCCGGCGACCACGCAGCCGTGGCGCTTCATCAACGCGATCGACCGGTCGCCCAAAGTCCCTGCCAGGTCGCGTCCCTGTTCCATGGTCACCACAAGGTGGTTGGTTTCGCCGAATTTGTCCCGCATGTCCCATACCGGAATATCGGCGCCGATCGGGGCGCAGGTGTGGGTGACCGGGCGCATCGGCACGTCGGTGACGGCGAAGGGAATGACTTCATAGGAATGGTTATGGATGACCACGTTGACGTCGGGGCGTGCTTCGTAGATCGCCCCGTGGATCATGCGTTCGCTGTAGGGGCGCCGGTCGCCGATATCGATCCCTTCGCCGGTCTGCGCAAAGGTGACGATGTCGTCCGCCTCGATCAGTTCGGGCGCGCGTGCCCGTGACAACAGGTACTGTTCTGGGTTGGCGGGATCGCGGATGCTGATATGACCGAAGGCGTCGACCACTTCCTCGTGGGCGAGAATACGATTGGCGATAACGATATCGCGCAGGGTTTCTGTCTCGGCTGTCATGTCGCTCCTCCGGCGCATTGCGCGCGCGTGTTTTTTTATCAGTCAGGGCAATACTGCGATTCGGCGCAGGACGCAATCCGGTCCCGGGACAGACCCGATTTCACTCCCATGATACGGGTGCATTCATCCCGGCGCTTCTTCTACAATGGGCTTCTTTCACGACGGGTTCGGTTTTCATGACGACTCCCCAGATCATTCTGTTTGCCCTGATGGCGCTCTTGTTCGCTTTTCTGATCTGGGGACGATTTCGCTACGATCTGGTTGCGTTTTCCGCCCTGATGATCGCGTTGATCGCCGGGGTGGTTCCCGTAGACCAGGCATTCTCCGGGTTCGGTCATCCCGCCACCGTGGTCATCGCGTTCGTGCTGATTATCAGCCGCGGCCTTTCCAACTCGGGCGTTGTGGAATTCGTCGCCGGCAAGGTCATCAGTGCCGGACGTCCGCTATTCGTCCATATCGGTTTGATGTCGGGTGTTTCGGCTGCGCTCTCCGCACTGATGAACAACGTGGCGGCACTGGCGCTGCTGATGCCGGTCGATCTGCAGGCTGCCGACAAGGAAAAGCGCAGTCCCGCCCTTACGCTTATGCCGCTGTCCTTTGCGTCCATCCTCGGCGGGATGATCACGCTGATCGGCACCCCGCCCAACATCATTATCTCCGCGTTTCGCGAAAAGGCGCTGGGCGAGCCCTATGCGATGTTCGATTTCGCGCCCGTCGGCGCTGCCTGTGCGATCCTCGGCGTGATCTTTATTGCGACGATCGGCTGGCGGCTGATCCCCAAGGCACGGGGCGAGCACGACAGTGGCAAGGAACTCTTCGATATCGAAGGCTATATCGCTGAACTCGCCGTCACAGAGGAAGCGGAGGTGATCGGCCAGCAGCTCGGCGATCTCGACGAACAGGCGGCAGATGCCGATGCCCAGTTCCTGGGCGTTTTCCGCCATGGGCAACGGTTGCCCGGACTGGCGCGCCGGACGGTTCTTGCCCAGGGCGATGTCCTGGTCGTCGAAGCAGCGCCCGAGGGGATCGAAAAACTCGCTGCAGCGCTGAAGCTAGAATTCGTCACCAGCGAACCGGGCGAGGACCTGCTCAAAAAATCGGATCTCGAGATGCGCGAAGTCGTCGTTCCCGATGGCGCGCGCGCGGCCGGCCGCAGTACCGATCTTCCCGGACTGCTGAAACAGAACGGGGTCAGTCTTCTCGGCGTTTCACGGCAGGGAAACAGGGTCCGCGAGCGGCTGCGGCAGCAGCAGATCCGGTCAGGCGATGTGATGCTGCTGCTGGGGTCGGCGGATTCGCTCGCAGAGGTTACCCAGCGTCTTGGCGTGCTTCCCCTGGCGGAACGGGGGCTCGCTGTGCTTCAGCGGGACAAAGCGCTGCTGGCGACCGCTATTTTTGCCGGTGCAATTTTGCTGGCGAGCTTCGGGGTGTTGTACCTGACCGTCGCGCTCGGCTGCGTGGTCGCGCTGTATGTGTTCTTCGGGATCGTGCCGCTGCGGGAAATCTACACCTCGGTCGAATGGAGCGTGATCATACTGCTCGGTGCGCTGATACCGATCGGCACGGCGCTGGAGACCAGTGGCGGGACGGCGCTGATCGCCGGCACCGTGGTGTCGCTAGCGTCGGGCTATTCTGCCGTGGTGGTGCTGACCCTCCTGATGATCGTGACCATGACCCTGTCGGACGTCATGAACAACACGGCGACGGCTGTTATTGCAGCGCCAATCGCTATCGATATCGCCGGCCGGCTTCAGGTCAGCCCGGATCCGTTCCTGATGGCGGTCGCCGTGGCGGCAAGCTGCGCCTTTCTGACCCCGATCGGGCACAAGAACAACACGCTGATCATGGGGCCCGGTGGGTATCGGTTCGGCGATTACTGGCGGATGGGACTGCCGCTCGAGATCCTCGTCGTTGCGGTCGGCGTGCCGACAATCCTGATTTTCTGGCCGCTCTGATCGATTCCCGCAGCGGCGTCAGCTGAGCACGCTCTCGCGCGGCGGTACGCGCTCATGGAGGCCCTTGTAGAATTCCTCAAGGGTGGTGAACCCGGGCGCCTCGCGGACCAGTTTTTCGGTCGTTTCCATCAGCTCGTCCTCGTCCATATTGAAATCCATGGGCTTCAGGAACGGCTGTGTGACGTACCAGGGCGTGTCGGCGAAAAACTCGATCCCGTTTCCTTCCGGGTCGGTCGTATACATTGTCCAGCAGTTGCCATGCGTGCCGGTAAAAATCTTGGCGTCGTAGTCGTCGGCGATACGCCGGTACATGGCGCGAAGGTCGCTGAGCGATTCAAGACGGAAAGCGAGGTGATGAATCGACGGGCCACCGCCCTTGACGATCGTGTTCGACGGCAAATCGTCCGGCCGGCCCTCCACAAGAAAAACCTGGTGATGCTCTTCCGGGTCCAGCGTCATGAAGATCATGATGACCCCGGCGCCGGTCATGCCGCCATCGGTGCGCTCGAACCCGACAACGTTCGTGTAGAAATCCTCCATCATTTCGATGTCTTTAACGACCAGCCCCATATGGCTGAAACGGGCCCGGATCTTGCCGTCCTGTGTGGAGTCGGTGCTCATGATTTTCCTCCGTGCATTTGGGCGCATATTCTGGTTCACCCGAACGACAAGATCAATCGGTCGTCTGGCACATAAACGGGCGGACCCAGCCGGCCGGCAGGACGGGCTTCGCCAGGTCGTTCGGTGTTGAAATCCGGCGCCACGTTACCGACCTGCGGCACCTGCGCTTCAAGGCCTTCAATCCAGCGTTCCGTCGCCTGCAACTGAAGCGGCGGTGGCCCGACGACACAACAAAGTCACAGCCTGTCCCTTTTTTGACTCTCGGAATCCAATCGGTGCCTGACTACCGTTTTCGCTGTGGCGCGTGTCAGCGCGAAAAAACGAGGGGTAGGTTCATGGCCGGTATAGAAGAAAGCTTCGACGACTGCGGCGGCATGTTGCAAAGCGACGATGTCCGGACGGGATTCGTTTCGGGGGCAACGTTCCGGAACAAGCCCGTTCAGTACAGTGTCGTGGATGGACTCGCCGTTTTCGAAGGTTGTATCGTTCTCGGCAAGGCCGACGAAATGGAAGAAATCGCCGCGACCGTCCAGTCGGCGGAGAGCGACGACGAGGGTGGCGACGTCGCCCACGGCGTCGGCATCACCGGCAGCCAGTATCGCTGGCCCGGCGGATTGATGCCCTACGAGATCGACCCGGCTCTGCCCAACAAGAACCGTGTGACCGATGCAATCGCGCACTGGACGCAGAACACGTCCATGCGGTTCGTTGCGCGGACCGGGGCAAACGCCGGCAGTTACCCGAACTACGTGCGCTTTCGGCCGGCGACCGGCTGCTGGTCGCAGGTGGGTATGCGCGGCGGACGCCAGGATATCGGCCTGGCGAACGGGTGCGGGACCGGCGCGACGATTCATGAAATCGGCCATGCGTTCGGTCTCTGGCACGAACAAAGCCGCGAAGACCGCGACCGTTTCGTCAAGATCAACTGGCAGAATATCGAAGCCGGCAAGGAGCACAATTTCAACCAGCATATCGCCGATGGCGACGATATCGGGCCCTATGACTATCGTTCGATCATGCACTATCCCACCTGGGCCTTCTCGAAGAACGGTCAGCCGACGATCGAGACGATTCCGTCCGGAATATCCATCGGTCAGCGCAGCGAGCTGAGTGCCGGCGATATCGCCGCGATCCATTCGATGTACGAGGTCTGGCACTACAACGTGACCGTACAACGCGCCTATGCCACCCATCATTCGCGGAATGTGTGGGCATTGTTCGGCGGTATCGGCTGGCGGCGGATCAAGGTGGATTCAAAGGACGGCGACACGAATACCTTTGCCGCCTGCTGCAAGGCGGTTTCCAACCAGCGGAAAATGCATGTCCTGGTGGATGGCAGCACCGTCTACCGGGTGCAACTCGTCTGATTTTTTTCAATGCAGCGCCGGACGCTGCCTTAATGGAGGGATAACGAAATGTGGAACAATAACAGGACCGTATCGCGCACCTACACAACCCATCACGGCCAGAACTGCTATGCCATTATCAGCGGCGTCAGCGGCTGGAAGAAAATCAAGACCGGCGCGGCCGACGGGGTCACCAACGTTTTCGTCGCGCTCTGCGATGCGCGGGCGAACGGCCGCCCGGTCGATGTCTATATCGCCAACAATGTTATCGAGCGCGTGACCCTGCGTTGAGCATCGACCAACAATAAGAGGAATACGTCATGACCGCAGGTATCTCGATTACGATCAATCTGCCCGGGGTGAACGCCTCGGCAGACGATCTGGAAACGACGGGCATATCGGTCGGCCAGGCCGATGCCGCACCGCCACCGCCCGCCCTGGACGATCCCGGCGACGCCGCAGATATCTCCGATGTCGCGGCCGGGCCGCCCGATGTCGACAGCGATGCCGGTTTTGGCGGCGCCGGCGACGCGGCGGACGGGTTTGCACCGCCACCGGACGATGTTGCGGGCGATGCCGATCCGGCCGGCGACGACGGTGGCGAACCGCCGCCGCCCGACGACGCTGCCGAGGATGCCGAGGATGCCGAGGATTCACCGGCCGCGGCAAAGCCGACGCGCAAGGCCTCTGCACGCACCCGGCGGAAAAAGGCATAATACCGTCGTCATTCGGACTTTAGGGGGCAGCCGTGCAGATTACGGGGAATATTGTCATAGGCGCCGACGTCGGCGCGTTCGCGGATGCGACGGCGTATGTTTATCTCGAGGACGTGAGCCGCGTGGATGCATCGGCACAGAGGCTGGGCGCGGCGCGGCTAAACGGCATAGCACACGCTGGCGGGTCGGAAGGTCGAATCCCCTTCGTGGTGTCGGCTTCCGACGTTCCGGTCACCCGGGACGTGGCGGTCCGCGTTCATGTTTCGATGGATGGCGACGAAGATATCGCGTCCGGCGACCTTGTCTCGACGTCGTATATCGCGGGCGACCCCGACGGGCCGGTCGACGTTTCGGTCCGGCAGACCTGACGCGCGCGAGCGTTCGATTCCGCCTCTGAGATTTTTCGTAAAAAATGCCGGGCGCGATCTTTCGCGCCCGGCACCGTAGGCATCGTTTATACGAAACCGCTGCTTAGCGGGATTCGTAGAAAGTGATGAGCTTGATAATATCATCCGCCTGCATGCGACCGAGCGGGCCGTCTGCATAGCTCGACGCCATAACCTTGTTATCGGGTCCGAGGATGAATTCTGACGG
The DNA here is from genome assembly GCA_963977005.1 of uncultured Rhodospirillaceae bacterium. Taxonomy (GTDB): domain Bacteria; phylum Pseudomonadota; class Alphaproteobacteria; order MPNO01; family UBA830; genus CAXBCP01. The sequence continues at coordinate 39,273 of CAXBMQ010000023.1, read as the reverse complement.
CTGGATGATGTTCCGGCGGTCTTCCCACCAGGATCCCAGCGCGTCGGCGATTTCGCGGCTGACTTCCATGCCAACCGGGAAGGAGACCTCATCGGCCACTTCCTGCGCCTTGTCTGCCGGATCGACGCTCGCAGCGACGACCGACACACCTAACTTTTCAAGTTCTGCCTTATGTTCTTCAAAGCCGACCAACTGCCGGCGGCAATAAGGTCACCAGTGACCCCGGTAGAACAGGATAACCTTGTACTTCGTATCAAGGCCTCCCGGCAGGTCCAGCGTTCCGCCGCCGACGAGATTGATCGTCAGGTCGGGGAAGGAAGCGCCTATCCCAAGTTTCTCGGACATATGTCCTCCTTTACGTAAGTAAATCACGGCTGAAAGCGACCGCGATAGAACGACTATGCAATGCGCGATTTCGGAAAGCAACGGGGCGGCTGTGCGCCGCCCCGAAAAGTGATGTGTATCGCGGGCCCTATTCCGCCGCGGTTTTGGATCCGGCGTCCAGCGCCTCTTTCTGCGCGGCAAAGGCGTCGATTCCGATGGCGGCGCGAAGCCCTTCGGTCATCGCCGCTTTATCCGCCTCGAGCGGTGCGCCCGTCGAATCTGCGATCCGGTCGATCGCATTGAACAGCGCCGCGACACCGGCGGAATCCACGACGGCATCCGCGCCCAACGCATCGTGGATCGCCTGGCGGGCGGCGGACAGGCGATCACCGTCGCTACCCAGCACGGCTTCGGCGAATTCGATCATCAGGTCGCCGTGTTCGATGCCCGTGTCGCCGGCTTCCACGCCGCCGGTAATCGCATTGAAGTCCAGGTCGTCTCCGCTATGTTCGCTGCTCGCACGGAGCAGTGCCGAATGGCTGGTCGTTCAATACGTACACTGGTTCAGCGCCGATACCCGCGCCGCCAGCAGTTCGATCTGCAAATGCGTGATCGCCCGGAATTCCTTGCTGAAATCCCGCATCTGCGGCCCGGCGAGGTACTGGGCAGACGTAACATCGAAAAAGCTGCGGGCTTCGTTCGGTACCAGCGTCAGTGCACGGCGAATACTGGATTCGGGCCCGACAAAGTAATCCGCTTCATCGGGGCCGAATTCGTCCCACGCAATATTGGGCGCCCATGCCTGGTGCTGGCGTGCTTCTTTGGGCCGGTAGCCCGACGGTTTGCCGCCCTGCGGTTCCGGTAGTTCGCGCACCGGGACGCCAAGCCCCTTGGCGAAGGTGTCGATGGCGGTTGTATGGGCGACGACGCTGACAATCTCGACGAAATGGGTCTCGGCGATGCCGCTCTCGAGCGTCTTTTTGTACCAGCTATGGGTCAGCCGCCCGGGATCGGCGACGATCAGATGAATCATGTTCACCCAGTTTTCCGGCAGGTCGGTCCCCGCCTCATGCGCGTCGGTGACCGCAAAGGGCGACAGGGCGTCTTTTATCCTGGCACAGGTCGCGCAACTCCGGGCATGGCGGGTTTCTGCCATGACGTTGACGCGTTCATCGCCGGTCAGCCAGCTTCCCGGTCTGGACAGGTGGTCCCAGGCACGTTGATGGGCGCCGACAAGGTCGTCGCGCACGGCATACGGGGAATCGTCATACTGTATCGTCGACATGGGCGTTCCTTCGATGGTTCGTATCTGACTGTATTTTTGCCTGCCGGACACGTCAATCCGTGGATAACGGCGTGCCCTCCGGTTATGCATTTGGCGCATGACTGTTTTGCCAATCGCTCTGGGTCAGATTGTCACGACCAGCCCTATCTCTGTAACTTAACGATCACTTCAAATCCTCACAGAAACGTCACGCAATTCCGCTTGCCCGCGATAATGGCTTTACCGTAAGTCTGCCGGCATGTGCCGCATCCGGGAAGACGGATATTCCGAATATGAAAGCGAACTTCATGCCGCGTCCACTGATACAATCCGTCCCATCAGTCCTTGCTCGCCTCTCTGGATCGCTCGTCATCGCATCTGCGGTGTTTTTCGTCGATGCACCTGCCTCCGCCCAGGCGCCCAAACCTGCGGTCGACGTCGCGACGCCGGTCGTACAGACCGTCCGCGAATGGGATCAGTATACCGGCCGGTTTGAAGCAGTCGAAAGTATCGAACTGCGGGCGCGTGTTTCCGGCTATCTGAAATCGGTTCATTTCGAGGATGGCCAGCTTGTCAAGAAGGGCGATCTGCTCTTCGTGATCGACCCGCGCCCGCTTGAAGCATCGCTTGCGGCGGCCAAAGCCAGTCTGACCAGCGCGCAGGCCCAACTAAAACTCGCTGAAACAGACCTGAAGCGAGGCGAAGAACTGCTGCGCCGCCGGGTGACCGCCGTTGCAGAGGTCGACCGGCGCCGTTCGGAGCGCGATGTTGCCGCGGCCGCTGTGCTTGTCGCCCGCGCCAATGTCCGTACGGCTGAGCTTAATCTGGCTTTTACCAACATCCGTGCGCCGATCGACGGGCGCATGTCCGACCGTCGGGTCGATGTCGGCAATCTGATTGGCGGCGGCAGCGAGGGCGCGACGCTTCTGACGGTTATTGTGTCGCAGAACCCGATCCATTTCGTCTTCGACGTCTCCGAGCAGGCCTATCTGAAATATGCCCGGCTGAGCGCATCTGGCCAGAGGCCGGCCTCGCGCGAGACACCGAACCCGGTTTATGTCCGGCTGACTGACGAGAAAGGCTGGCCGCGTCGGGGATTCATGGATTTCGTCGATAACGTACTCGGCCAGGAAACCGGTACCGTTCGTGGCAGGGCCGTTCTCGAAAACACCGACCGGTTCCTGCAGTCCGGCATGTTCGGCGAGATTCGGCTGCTTGGGTCAAGCGATTACAGGGCAGTGCTGGTTCCGGATTCGGCAATCCTGTTCGATCAGGCGACCCGGATTGTTATGGTGGTCGGCGCCGACAACAAGGTCGCAATCCGAATTGTGGAAGCTGGGCCGATCATCGACGGCCTCAGGGTTGTGCGAAAAGGCCTGACCGGAGACGACAAGGTCATCGTCAAAGGTTTGCAGCGCGTACGTGTCGGCATGGAAGTAATGCCAAACGTCGTGAAAATCACACCGAAACCCGACGGGCTCGATCCGTCGGCGGGCAAGAAATAGCAGCCCGGTCCCATGCGCATCGTTCACACCTTTATCGACCGGCCGATCCTCGCGACGGTGCTGTCGGTTATCATCGTTATTATCGGCGCGATTTCCTATGTGTCGCTGCCGGTCGCCCAGTATCCCGATATTGCACCGCCGACGATCCAGGTGACGGCAAGCTATCCGGGCGCCAGCGCCGAAACGGTCGCCAAAACCGTCGCAACGCCGATCGAACAGCAGATCAACGGCGTTCGCGACATGCTCTACATGAAATCCGAAAACACCGGCGACGGCCGGATGACCCTGACGGTAACCTTCAAACTCGGCACCGATCTCGACGATGCGCAGGTGCTGGTTCAGAACCGGGTTGCGATCGCCGAGCCGCGCCTGCCCGAGGCGGTGCGTCGATTAGGCGTGACCGTGCAGAAATCATCGCCCGATCTGATGATGGTGATCCATATCCTGTCACCCGACGGGACGCGGGATAACCTGTATATTTCCAACTACGCGCGGTCGCAGATTGTCGATGAACTGGCCCGTCTCGACGGCGTCGGTCAGGTGACCATCTTTGGCGAACGCGCATACTCGATGCGGGTCTGGCTCAACCCCGACCGAATTGCCGCCTTCCGGATGACGGCAGGCGAGGTCGTAACCGCGTTACGATCCAACAATGTTCAGGTTGCCGCCGGCACGCTGAATCAGTTGCCGTCGAAAAATCCCGGCGCGTACGAACTGAACGTCGAAACGCAGGGTCGGCTGCTGCGTCCCGAAGAATTCGGCAATATCGTGGTGAAACGCGGAGATGGCGGCAGCACGGTGCGTGTGCGCGATATCGCGCGTGTCGAACTTGCGGCGCAGGAAATTCTCAACATCGGGTATCTGGACAAGGACTCGGCCTTGCCGATCGGGGTGTTCCAGCGCCCCGGTTCCAACGCTCTGTCTACTGCCGAGGGGCTACTGACAAAAATCGAGGAGCTATCGGAAAAGTTCCCCGATGGTCTTGAATATACGGTTGTTTACAATCCGACCGAGTTCATCGCGGAATCGGTCGACGCGGTCTATGAGACGATTATCGAAGCGGCGATCCTGGTGATTCTGGTCGTCATTCTGTTTCTGCAGAATTTGCGGTCTTCAATCATCCCGATCCTTGCCATCCCGGTCTCGCTGATCGGGACGTTCGCCGTTCTCGCGGGGCTTGGGTATTCCCTTAACAACTTGTCGCTGCTTGGGCTGGTGCTCGCCATCGGCATCGTCGTTGACGACGCCATCGTTGTCGTCGAAAACGTCGAACGATTTCTGAGAGAGGGCCTGACCGCCCGCGAAGCGGCTCACAAAACCATGGACGAAGTGGGCGGCGCGTTGATCGCGACGACCGGCGTGCTGCTTGCCGTGTTTATTCCAACCGCGTTTATTGCAGGCATCTCGGGTCAGTTTTATGCCCAGTTCGCAGTGACGATCGCAACGGCGACGGTAATCTCCACGATCGTGTCTCTGACCCTGTCGCCGGCGATGTGTGCTCTGTATCTAAGGGTGCCCGGCAAGAATGCGGATGCCAGGGGTGTGTTCGGTTATGTGCTCTGGCCCCTGCGGAAGTTCGGCGATGCCTTTAACGCCGGCTTTCTGAAGATTTCCGGCGGTTATGCCACGATGACGCGGCGCGTGATCCGGCTGCCGATTATTATGCTGGTCGCCTATGCCGCACTGATCGGGGTCGCCGTCGAGCGCTTCCAGTCGACGCCGCAGGGATTTATCCCCCAGCTGGACCGTGGCTACCTGATAGCCGTCGTGCAGCTGCCGCCGGGATCGTCGCTGGCGCGCACCGATGCGGCAATCCGCAAGGCGTCGGATATCCTGCTCAACGTCGAGGGGGTCGATCACACGGTCGGTTTCACGGGGCTGGATGGCGCGACATTTACGAATGCGCCGAATTCAGGCGCTGTATTCTTTACGATGAAGCCCTTCGACAAACGGACCGCGCCGACCGATTATGCGTTCAATATTCTCGGCCGCGCGTTCGGCGCATTGCAATCGATCAAGGAAGCGTCGATCTTCGTTATCGCCCCGCCCTCGGTCAGCGGTATCGGCAATGCCGGCGGCTGGAAGCTCTATGTCCAGGACCGCCGGGCCCGCGGTGTCGCGGCGCTCGAAGCGGCGACGCAACAGCTGGCCGGTGCGGCGAACCGCACACCTGGCCTCAGTCAGGTCTTCACCCTGTTCAATACGCGGACGCCGAAGATTTATGCCGATATAGATCGTGTGAAGGCGGAGATGCTGAGCGTACCGGCGGACCGGCTGCTGGAGACGCTGGAGATTTATCTGGGCTCCGCCTACGTCAACGATTTCAACTTCCTCGGCCGCACTTATCGTGTAACGGCCCAGGCGGATGAGGAATTCCGCGATGAGCCGAGCGATATACTCGAGCTACGGGCGCGGTCCACGACGGGCGCCATGATCCCGCTGGGGACGGTCGCCAGGCTCGAACGAAGAACGGGGCCGCACCGCCTGCCCAGATATAACCTGTTCGACGCCGCCGAAATGTTCGGTGCGGCCGCCCCCGGCGTGTCGAACAGCGAGGCGCTTGCGGCGATGGAGGCGCTCGCGGAAAAGACCCTGCCGGAGGGATTCTCGATCGAATGGACCGAGCTGGCGTTGCAGGAAAAGCTTGCCGGGAATACCGCGATCCTGGTCTTCGCGCTCGCCGTTATCTTCGTGTTTCTCGTGCTGGCGGCGCTCTATGAAAGCTGGTTACTGCCGCTGGCGGTCATTCTGATCGTGCCGATGTGTCTGCTGACGGCGATCCTTGGCGTCAATCTGCGGGGCATGGATAACAATATTCTTGTCCAGATCGGACTTGTCGTTCTGATCGCAATTGCCGCCAAGAACGCGATCCTGATCGTCGAATTCGCGCGACGGGCGGAACAGGAAGGCGCCGACCGGTTCGAAGCGGTGTTGCAGGCAACCCGGTTGCGGCTGCGCCCGATCATGATGACGTCGATGTCGTTTATTCTGGGCGTCGTGCCGCTGGTGATTGCGACCGGTGCGGGCGCCGAGATGCGGCAGGCGATGGGCACCGCGGTTTTTGCCGGTACCATCGGTGTGACGTTCTTCGGGTTGCTGTTCACACCGCTGTTCTACGTTGTCTGTCGTGGGCTGGCGCGGAAGAACGGCGCCGCAAACACCTAGAAACTGAACAAAGCGTTCGGGTTCGTGTCGACAATCCGTTCGATGTCCGCCGCATCGAACCCCGCGTCGCGTAACGAATTCAGCGGGTCGGGGTCTCCCGGCGGGAAGGGCAGGTCGGTGCCGAGCAGTATGCGGTCGATGCCGACGAGGTCGCGCAAATAGTTCAGCGCGGGTCCGTGATGCAGGATGGTGTCGTAATGGAACCGCGTCAGGTAGCTGGAGGGCGCCTGTTGTGCCACGTTTCCGGTCGCCTTCGGGTTGGCGGCGCGGTGCATCCGGTCGAACCTGCCGATCAGGAACGGCACCGATCCACCGCCATGCGACAGGATAAATTCGAGCCCGGGGAACCGGTCCATCACGCCGGCTGAAATCAGAGAGCCCACCGTCAGGGTCGTGTCGTTGGTATAGGCGACGATCTGGTTGAGCGCGAACCGTTCGGCCCGGGCGGGGGCAACCGGCTGTGCCGGATGAATAAACACCGGCGCGCGAAGTTCGACACAGGCCGCCCAGTATTCGTCGAGCGCGCATTCGCCGAGATTTTTTCCGTCGATATGCGATGCCACGATGGCGCCGACCGCGCCGGCATTCATCCCGCGTTCAAGCTCCCGGGCGGCCAGCGGGGCGTCCTGCAGCGCGCCCGACGTCAGCCAGGAAAACCGTTCCGCATGGGAATCGCACAGGCGCATCAGGCTGTCGTTCAGGGCTGTGTGCCACAACGCGCCCTTGGCGGCAGGCAGGTCGTATCCGAAAATATCCGTCCAGATGCTCAGCACTTCGCGGTCGACGCCCTGATCGTCCATCTGTCCCAGCCGGTGGCCGGTATTCATCAACGTGTCGAAGAAAGGTCGAATCTGCATACCGGATTCGAAGCGGCAGCAATGGCAGCCGGGTTGTGTCTCGACCAGGTCGATGCCGAAATCGCGACCGCGGTCGGCCAGCGTCTCGACGACATCCGGCGGCACAAAATGGGCATGAACATCGATAACGGTCATCGGGATTTTCCTTTTCTCAGGCGCCAGTGGCACGGAGCGCCGCCCGCAGCCGGTCCGGCGTGATGGGCAGGTCGTTGATCTGGACGCCGTGGGCGTTCAGCGCATGTACGACGGCGTTACCGACCGCTGCGGCGACGGCGACGATGCCGCCTTCGCCGGCGCCCTTGAACCCCATCGGGTTAAACTCGGACGGCGATTCCTCCAGCGCGATGGCGGTGATATCGGGCAGGTCCGTGCTGGTCGGCAGCAGGTAATCGGCAAAGCTGCCGGTCAGCAACTGGCCGTCTTCGTCATAGACCATATGGTCGAGAAACGTGCCGCCCAGACCCTGCACAAGCCCGCCGACCGCCTGACCCTGCACCATTGCCGGGTTCAGCGCCCGGCCAATTTCCTCTGTCAGGACATATTTTTCCACCTCGACAACGCCGGTGGCGACATCGACGGCGACCAGCGCGGCATGCGCGCCATAGGAATAGGACAGCTTTCCCTCGTTATCGAACGCGGCATCGGCGGCAAGTGTTTCTTCCGTCCCCCGCGACCGGGCAAAGACGGCAAGGTCTGCCAGCGACAGCGACACCGTCGGGTCGTCGCCTCGATGCACGGCGCCGTTCCGGTAGTCGAGCCCGGAGGCTTCCGTATTCCAGCGCAGCGCCGCCAGTTCGATGCAGCGCGCCCGAAGCGTCTCAGCGGCCATCCTGACGGCATTGCCGGCCATTACGGTATTGCGGCTGTGGAACGTACCCCCGCCGGTCGGTACCAGCGTGGTGCTGCCGTGCAGGACCGCGATACGCTCGATACCGGTCTCAAGATAGTCCGCACAGATCTGCGCGAGGCCGGTCTCTGTGCCCTGACCGACCGACGACGCGCCGGTGCGAATCTCGATCGACCCGTCCGGTGAAACCGCGATGCGGGCGGTTTCAGGCGGGCCCGCGGCACTGCTCTCGATAAAGCAGGCGATGCCGAGCCCGTATGCACGACCGTCAACGATCTCGCCCTGCCGGTCTTTCCAGCCGGCATATCCGACCTCGTCCAGAAGCCGGTTCAAGGCCGATGGATAATTCCCCCGGTCGAACGTCGCGTTCACATCGCCCGGCACCAGTTCGCCGATACGGAACGGCAGGTCGGCCGGCTGCATCAGATTGCGCAGGCGGAGTTCCGCGGGATCGATATCCAGATCCGCGGCCATCATGTCGAGTAGCCGTTCGCGGCAGAAATTCGCTTCGAACCGCCCCGGCCCGCGAAACGTGCCCACGGGGGTCTTGTTGGTGATCAGAAACTGCACGTCGCAGGAAAAAGACGGTACGCGGTACGGACCGGGCAGGAACTGGCCCGCTTTCGATGCCACGACGCCGCCATTCGTGCGGATATAGGCGCCCATGTCGCCCTGTACCGTGGCGCGCATGCCGAGAATTCGTCCATCCGCCGTCGCTGCTATTTCGAGGTCGCAGACTATATCGCGCGAATGGTTCGTCGCCGTCAGGTTCTCGCGGCGGTCCTCGATCCATTTGACCGGACGGCGGACGCGGCGGCTGGCGATGGGGACCAGGTAGTCCTCGGGATACAGCTCGCCCCGGGCGCCGAACCCGCCGCCCACATCGGTTTCCATCAGTTCGACCGCGTCCTCGGGAAGGTCGAATGCCGCGGCAAGGTGGCGACGATTGAAGAAATTGACCTTGGTGGCGCCATGCAGGCGCAGAAGCGGTTTATCCGGGTAGAACTCGGCGATCAGGCCCCGGGTTTCCATCGGCACGGCGCCGTGACGGTTGGTCGTAAACCGTTCGCGCCGGGTATACGCGGCACCCGCGAAGGCATCGTCTGCATCGCCGCGCCCGACGGTATAGCGGGTACCCATGTTTTCGCCGGCGTCCTCGTGGATCAGGGTCTCGCCCGATGCCGCCTGGTCGACAGATGTCACCGCCGGGAGCGGATCGAAATCGACCTCAATCAGGTCCAGTGCGTCCTCGGCGATATAGCGATCCGAGGCGATGACAACCGCGACCGGTTCGCCGACAAAGCGCACCTTGTCCCGGGCGATGGGCCGCTGCAGGAAGCGCTCGAACCCCTCGAACGGCGCAAGCCGCAGCGGGATCGCCGGCAGGTCCATGTCGATATCGGCGGCACAAAACGCGTCGATTACGCCCGGCACGGCCCTTGCCGCCGAGAGGTCGATACCGTTGATACGGGCATGGGCATAGGGGCTGCGGTATATTGCCATGACCGCCATGTCCGGCAGTTTGACGTCGTCGATATAGCGGCCGGTGCCGGTCAGAAGCCGCTGGTCCTCAAGACGTTTGACGGATGACCCGATATAGGGTGGCGAGGTCGTCATTTGCCGCCCTCCTGCCGCTGCTTTGCCGTGTCGAGAATGGCGTCGATGATCGGAACATACCCGGTGCACCGGCAGATATTTCCGGAAATCGCACTCTGGACCTGGGCGCGTGTCGGGGACGGGTTTTCGGCCAGATACGCTTCCGCCGTCGTCAGGAAACCGGGCGTGCAGAAACCGCATTGCAGGGCAAAATTATCGTGGAACGCCTGTTGCAGGTCGGACAGCGTGTCGCCGTCGGACAGGCCTTCGACGGTGGTTATTTTCACGCCCTGGGCCTGCACCGCGAACATCAGGCAGGATCGCACTGCAGCGCCATCGATGATGACCGTGCAGGCGCCGCAGACGCCGTGTTCGCAGCCGAGATGTGTACCCGTCAGGTCGAGTTTTTCCCGCAGGCAGTCGGCCAGCGTCATACGGGATTCGACCTCGCAATCATACGCCGTGCCGTTGACGTTGAGGGTAAGACGATGGTCCGCCGTCATGATGCTCTCTCCCACGCGGTTTTCAGCGTACGTTCGACCAGCACGCCGCCGACCTCGCGCCGATAGTCTGCGGAGGCATGTATGTCGCTGCCGGGTTGAAGGTCGCTAATTGCGGCACGTGCCGCTTCGGCAAAAATATCGTCACCCGGCGCCTGTCCGACAAGAACCTGTTCGCCGGAAGGCAGCCGCAGCGGCGTGTCGCCGGCGCCGATGGCGGCAAGGCCGGCAGCTGAAATCCTGTCGGCATCGTCGAGGTCGAACCATGCGGCGATACCGATCATCGCGAAGTCGCCTTCGCGGCGGGAAATCTCCTCGAACGCCCAGCGCCGCGCCGGCGGCCAGGGCGGGAAGACGATCCCGGTAATCATTTCACCGTCCTGCAATGCGGTCGAAAAGATAGCTTCGAAAAAGTCGCCGGCGGCAACCGACCGCGCGCCGCCCGGCCCGATCATGTGTATCTCCGCACCGCATGCCAGAACGATGCCGGGCAATTCGGCGGCCGGATCGGCGTGGGCCAGACTGCCGCCGATGGTGCCGCGGTTGCGGATCTGGATATGGGCGATATGCGGGGTGGCGGCGTGCAGCAGCGGATTGACCCGGCCGATCGTTTCGTCCATCTCGATTTGCCGTGTGCGGGTCAGCGCGCCGATATGCAGGCGGCCCTGTTCATCGACGCGGATACCCCGCAGGTCGGCGATCCCGTTCAGGTCGATCAGTGCCGAGGGGGCTGCGACCCGGAAATTCATCATCGGGACCAGGCTTTGTCCGCCGGCCAGAAACCTTGCGTCCTCGCCATGTTCGGCCATCAGCGCCAGTGCGCCGTCGATGCTGTCCGGGGCGAAATAGTCGAATTTGGGCGGCTTCATGGTCGGGTCCCTATCCTCAGTCGCTTAACTTGCTCAACAGGGCGATCAGCGATTTGCGTTCCGCTGCCGTCAGTGGCGCCAGCGTTTCCTCGTTGGAGCGCTGCGCCTTGGCGATTGCCGTCTCCATCGTGGTGCGTCCCAGCGTCGTCAGGCTGACCATGCGGCGGCGTTTGTCTGACGGGTGAGGCTTCGTCGCGACCAGCCCGGCGGCCTGAAGTCGCTGCACGACGCCCCATATGGTCGCGGAATCGATGGCGGCCGAACGTCCCAGCTCGTTCTGCGAACATTCCCCCGATTCCCAGAGCCGCGCGAGGACCGCGAACTGTGTCTGGGTCAGTCCGAGGTCCATATGCGCGAAAAAGATGGCCGTGTGCCGCTGCAGCGCGAGACGCAGCCGGAACCCGATCTGCTCGTCCAGCGCGTAGTCGTCCAGCGCGACGATATCCGACGGATCGGCTGTCATGACGGCATTTCCCCGGCGAGGTCCGCTTCGACCCGCGCGGCGATCCCGAACAGGTCCTCGTCGCCCTGCAGGGCACCGAGAAGCTGCAAACCGGTTTTCGGCAGGGCCGACGATAACGGATTGGGCAGGCCGACGACCGGGTTGCCGGTCAGGTTGGCAAGACAGGTCAGCAGGGTCATCGCAACCACGACGGGGCGGTCCGCACCGCCCAGGGCAATCCGGCGGGCATCGACCGGCGGCGGCGCTATCGGGAGGGTCGGCGAGATCAGGACATCGCGGTTATCGAATATTTTCTGAAGCCGTCCATCCGCTGCGCGCGCCCATTCCCAGGCCGCTGTAATTTCCTCGGCCTGCAGATTCTCCGCATGGCGCAGGGCACTTGCCGCGGCTTTGCCCAGATTGCTGCGCTGGTCTTCGGTCAGGTCCGCATAGATCGCCGCGGCTTCCGACAGGACGATCACACCATGCGCATCGGCGATCTGCTCGCGGCCCGGAACGGCCAGCCGTTCGACGTCATGCCCCGCCGCGGCAAGCGTCGCGGCGACCTCGTCGAGCTCGGCAGAGATCGCGGGATCGAACAGGTCTGCCCGGTCGATCTCGACGGCAATCCGGATTTTCCCCGGCAGGACGCCGGCTTGTTTCTCGCTGCCGATCAGAACCGTGCCGGCATGCGCCAGCACATCCAGATCCGCGGCGATAATGCCGACATGGTCGATCTGCGGGGTCAGCGGAAACACCCCGTCATTCGACACGCGGCCATAGCTCGGTTTGAACCCGTAGAGGCCGGTACAGGCGGCGGGAATGCGCACACTGCCACCCGTATCCGTGCCGACGGCGAAATCGCAGTGACCGGCAGCGACCGCTGCGGCCGACCCGCCTGACGACCCGCCGACGACAAGACCGGGGGCGGCCGGGTTTTTTGTCTGCGGTGTCGACGCACCGAACCCGCCCGCATCGGTTTGCGCCATACCGATAAAATCGGCCCCGGCGGCCAGCAGGGCCGCTACGGCCGGCGCGGAGTCCGACGCGCGGCGGTCGGCAAACAGCGGGTGACCCGCCGTAAACATCCGATCCCTGACGGCAATATTGTCCTTTACCGCAAAGGTCAGGCCCGAGAGCGGCCCGCCGGGCACGCCCTCGATTTCCGCCTGTTCGACAAAGGCATTATGCAGGTCCGGTTGGCGGGACATGTTGTCCGTTAACGGTCCCGCAGCCGGTCCATGAGCGATTTTTCCTGACCGCCATCGATCTCGATCTGGGTGCCGTTAACGAAGTGCATCAGCGGCGACGCGAGCATGACGCAGAGATCGGCGACTTCCTTGGTCTCCGCAATCCGTCCCAGAGGGATAGAGGACGGCGCCAGTTTGTCGGCTTCCTCGATGGATAGGTCCATGTCCCGCGCCATCGCCTTGACCAGGCCGGCCCAGCGCTCGGTGCGAACCGGGCCCGGGTTGACGGCGACAAAGCTGATATTGTTCTTGCCGTACTGCCCGGCAAGCGACATCGTCAGGTTCTGGCCGGCGGCATTCGCCGCACCCGGCGCGATTTCCCAGTATGACGGTTTCACGCCGTCATTGCCGATCAGGTTGACGACGCGCCCGCCGCCCTGTTCGACCATGATCGGCAGCACGTAGCGCAGGCAGCGCACATAGCCCATGAATTTGAGCTGCAGCGACTGCGCCCAGTCTTCTTCGGTCAGGGTCTCGATCACGCCGCCGGGGGACGAGCCGGCATTGTTGACCATGATATCGACGCGGCCCAGTTCCTTCGCGCCCTGTTCGATGAACTTGCGGCACTGGTCGTCGTCGGTCAGGTCGGTCGGGATCGCGACCACTTTGACGCCGGTCGCATCGCGGATTTCCTGCGCCGCCGCTTCGAGCGGTTCCGGCCGGCGCGAACAGATGGCGACATCGACGCCTTCTTCCGCCAGTCCCATGGCGATTCCCTTGCCGATGCCTTCGCTGCCGCCGGTGATCAGGGCGGTCTTTCCTTTGAGTTGCAGGTCCATTGTCGACTCCTCTGTCCAGTGTTTATGCGTTTTCGTCTTTGCGGTGATTCATCCAGGTGCCGTCCGATGCAGCGGCAAAGATGTTTTCAAGCGCGGCGTTCACGATCGCCGGTTCTTCCATGGTGATGGTGTGACCGGCGCGCGGCACGATCTGAAGCGCTGCCGTCGGCACCGTGCGTTTGAGAAACAGGCTGCCGTCGAGGCAGGGGTGGTCTTCGTCGCCGACCAGCACAAGCAGTGGCGGCGCGAATTCTTTGAGCTTTTGCTCCATGTCCCAGAGCGTCGGCCGGTCGCGCTGCAGGTTGAGCATCGTGAGCGCGGCCCCTTCCGGGGACAATCCGCCGAGGATTTTCTCGAACGCTGCAAAGCCTGCCGGATCCTTTGCTTCGAACGTATGACGCATCGGGAACCGGGCATAGGTCGCAGCGGATTCGGCAATCGGCTTTTCGCGGAACATGACCGCGATATCTTCGCACAGGCCGCGCGCGGTTTCGCGCTCGTCCGGGTGGGAGCCCCATCCGCAGCCGAGCGCCGAAACCGACAGGCAGCGCTCCGGATGGTTCAGGCCGACATGCAATGCGGTATAGGCGCCCATCGAATGCCCGACGATATGCGCGCGGTCGATGTTCAGCGTATCCAGCACCGCGATCGCGTCGCCGACGGCAATGTCCTGGCTATAGGCATCGTCACTTGCCGGCACATCCGAGGGCGGGTAGCCGCGGGCCGAATACGCAATGCAGCGGTGGGTCTTGCCAAGCACCTTCATCTGGGCGCCCCAGGTCCGGTGGTTGCCGGCGAATTCGTGGATGAACAGCACGGCGTCGCCCGTGCCGGTCTCCTCGTAATACAGCGATGTGCCGTCAGTGCCTGCGAGTGTGGGCAAGTCGAACGCTCCGGTTGGTTGACGCTTCCGGACCATGCCAGCCATTTAACTTGTGTACAAGTGGTTTTTGGGAATTTGCTGTCCCGGCCTGTATCCCTGGCATGAATGACGGACGACTCCCGCCTGTTGGTCGAAACAGGTGGGCCGGTATAAATTTAAGGAAAATTGGCGGAAAAGAGTGGGAGTCGAACCCACCAGGGACGTCTGACGCCCCTCACCGGTTTTGAAGACCGGGCGCCCCACCGGGGAACGATTCTCTTCCGACGCGGCGCGACAATACCCGACTTTCAGTCGCCGCTAAAGGCTTCCGACGCAGGCCGGATAACCTCGTGCCCGTCACCGACGCGGCGGGTGAATTTCACCTTGTCGAAAAATTCCAGCACCTCGATGGCGAGATTGCGGCCGACATCGGTGGCATCCCGAAAATTCGCCGCCGTGACCATGCCGTCCTCGACATCGGCGGACACCGTCTCGGCAATCTCCGCCAGCTTGCGCAGGGATTCCGGCGGGTAGAACCGGTTTTTCGCGATCCGCACCACCAGCCCGTGCCGCCCGGCACGCACCAGCAGCGATTCCACCTTGCGGGGTTCGCTGCCGATGGCTTCCGCGATCTCGACCACAACGGGCGGGCGCAGACCGCCGTCCAGCAAAAGCGGTTTGATCTTTTTCCAGTTCGTCGCGTCCGCGCCCTGCAGGCTCGGCTGGTGTGACGGCAGGCGTACACCCATGCCTTCCTTGACGATGACTTTTTCGCGGACCAGTTCGGCGGCAATGGCAACGGCTGCTTCCGGCGGCAGACGGGCGCCGGTCCCGGCGAGAATGCGGTTTTCACCGGGACCGACCGTGTCGGGAGACTTTTTGTGCCAGGCGGCGAGACCTTCGAGCACGGCGTCGCGCAGTGCGGCCCAGCGTTCATCGGAAAAACCCAGTGTGCCCGTCTCGGTCCGCACCGCTTTCATCGGCACGAGCTCGGCCAGCGCCGCCATATCGTCATCCGTCAGGTTACGCGTCGCCGCAAACCGGTCGAGGTGCAGCCCGTTGGGCATCGCTTCCAGAAGCGCCGACAGGGCGGTGCCGTCATCCGGGTCTTCCATGGCGTGGAGGAATGCGAGGCGGTCGGGCCTGGCGCGGCCGCGGGCCGGCGGAAACAGGTCGATCACCCGACCGCCGCCCAGGGTCCGCTGGGCCGACTGGTCGCGCAGGATCAGCCCGTCGCCATGGACCGCGCCGACCGGCCGGTCGAGGACGATCTGCGCCAGACCGCTTTCGCCGGGGGCGATGCTTGTCGCCCCCAGGATGGCGACGCGCCCGGTGGTTTCCGCAGCGCCCAGATGGACATGGACCGGCGTCCAGTGCGCCAGCGCGCGGCTTTCGGATTTGAGAACGCGCAGCCGGATATCCAGCTTGTGCGCAGGCGCCGGCAGGTTGCCGGTCACGACCCAGTCGCCGCGCTCGATCAGGTCCTTGTCGAGACCGGTACCGGCGAGATTAAGCGCGCAGCGTTGCCCTGCGCGGCCGCTTTCGGCCTTTGCGTTCTGTGCGTGAATACCGCGGATGCGCACGTCCATCTCTGCGCCCAGCACGCGGGCGGCCTCGTCCGCGTTGATCCGGCCCGAAAATGCCGTCCCCGTGACGACCAGCCCGGCGCCGACGACATCGAAACTGCGGTCGATCGCGAGACGGAAATTGCCGGTCACCGGGCGCGGCGGCAAATCGGCGGCGACGGAAAGCAGATGCTCTTTAAGCCCGTCGAGCCCGGCACCGGTCATGGCGGAAACCGGAAAGACCGGAATGCCTTCCAGCGAGGTATCCGTGAACAGCAATTCGATGTCTTCGGCAACCTCGGCGGCGCGTTCCTCGCTGACCCGGTCGATCTTGGTCAGGGCGACCGCGCCGCGTCTGACGCCAAGCAGGTCGAGGATCGCCAGGTGTTCCCGCGTCTGCGGCATGGGGCCGTCATCGGCGGCGACGATGAACAGCACGAAATCAATCCCGGCGACACCGCACAGCATGTTGCGGATAAACCGTTCGTGACCCGGCACATCTATGAAACCGATTGTTTCCGCGCCTTCCAGCGGCAGATAGGCAAACCCGAGATCGATGGTCAGGTTACGTTTTTTCTCTTCGGGCAGCCGGTCGGTGTCGATCCCGGTCAGGGTCTTGATCAGCAGCGTTTTGCCATGATCGACATGGCCGGCCGTCGCGATAATCATCGCGGAAGATCAAGCGCCGGAAGCTGTGCCGTAAAGCCGTCCTCGTCTTCAAGACAGCGGAGGTCGAGAATGAATGTATCGTCCTGGATGCGCCCGATTACAGGTATCGGCAGCGCGCGAAATGCTTCCGCCAGGGCGTTCAGGGCCGTGCCGCTTTTGGCATTGGGCGTGATCGCGAGACCTGCGCTCGGGATGCGGCGTGTCGGCAGCGCGCCGGAGCCGATCTGGCTTTCGCAAGCTGTATCGGTGACCGATCCGAAGCCGTCGATCGCTGCCGCCAGCGCCGGGCCTATCCGTTCGGCGACACCCCGGATGGTATCGACCGGCCGCGCCAGCAGGCGGAGGGTCGGCACGCGTTCGACCAGTCGGTCGGGGTCGGCATACAGCCGCAGCACGGCAGACAGGGCGGCAATCGTCATCTTGTCGCAGCGGAGCGCGCGCTTCATCGGGTTTTTCTTGATCCGCGCGATGTATTCCTTCGTGCCGACGATGATGCCGGCCTGGGGTCCGCCCAGAAGCTTGTCGCCGGAAAACGTGACGACGTCGGCGCCGTGTTTCATGGCTTCCATCGGGGTCGGCTCATGCGGCAGGCCGAACTGTGCCAGATCGGTCAGGGTACCGCTGCCGAGATCGATGGCGAAGGGGATGCCGCTATCGTGGCACAGTCTGGCGAGATCCGGTTCCGGCACCTCGGCGGTAAAGCCCTCGACCACGTAGTTGCTGGTATGCACTTTCATGATCATGCCGGTGTCGGGCCCGATGGCGCCGGCGAAGTCTTTCAGGTGGGTGCGGTTGGTGGTGCCGACCTCGACCAGCCTGCAGCCGGACTGCGCCATGATATCGGGCATCCGGAACGAGCCGCCGATTTCGATCAGTTCGCCGCGCGATGTCGGCACTTCCCTGCCGAGTGCGAAAGTATTCAGGACCAGCATCACGGCCGCGGCGTTGTTATTGACGATGGTGGCGGCTTCCGCGCCGGTCATGGCGCAAAGCTGGTCTTCGATATGTTCGTCCCGGTCGCCGCGTTTGCCTCCCGCGATACGGTATTCGAGATTGCTTGCACCCCGCGCGGCAGCGGCCACGGCTTCTATGGCCTCGTCCGGCAGCGATGCCCGGCCCAGGTTGGTGTGCAGTACCGTCCCCGTCAGGTTGAAGACCGGGCGCAGGGACGGGGCTGCATTTCGTGCCAGCGCATCCGATATCGCATCGATGATGGCCGGATCTTCCGGCGGTTCGCCGCCCGATGCGGCCATTTTATCGCGGATTCCTGCGAGCGTCTCGCGGATCGCTGCCGTCGTTTCGGTGCGGCCGAAGGCGTCGATCAGCGGCGCGCATGCTTCCGCTTTCAGCAGCCTGTCGACCGACGGCAACCGGGCCATGAGAGAAGATGTTTTTTGTGTCATGTCGCCGGGAGAATACCGGCTGTGGCAGGATAGGCAATCGGCGCGATGGACTCGTGCCAATATTGTGAAACGCGCGTATAAATCTATCCAAAGTCTGCCATCGCAGGCATCAGGGGAGACGGATATGAGCGCCGAGAGATCATTCAGCAAGGAAGTCGAATCGCTGCGGCTTGGCGAGGGCGACGTCTTTTACGGCGAGGGCATCCTTGCCGTCACCAAGGCCCTGCTCCAGTCCGGGGTCGCCTATGTCGGCGGGTATCAGGGCGCGCCGGTCTCGCATCTGTTGGATGTGTTGCTCGATTCCGAGGAGCTGATGGATGAAATGGGCATCCACGTGGAAACCGGCACGAACGAAGCCGCCGCCGCGGCCATGCTCGGTGCATCGATAAACTATCCGCTACGCGGCGCGGTCGGCTGGAAATCCATCGTCGGCACCAATGTCGCGGCGGACGCGCTCAGTAATCTGGCCTCGCCCGGGGTGATTGGCGGTGCGCTGATCGTCAGCGGCGAGGATTACGGCGAAGGCGCCAGCATCATCCAGGAACGTACCCTGTCGATGGCGATGAAATCGAGCATGTGGCTGGTCGATCCGCGTCCCAACCTGACATCGATCGTCGATACCGTCGAAAAGTCGTTCGAGCTGTCGGAGGCGTCGAATACGCCGGTCATCATGCAATTGCGTATCCGGTCCTGCCATGTCCAGGGGCGATTTATCGCGAAGGACAACAGGAAACCGCCGATCAATACGCGGGAGCGGCAAAAAGAGCCTGCACCGTTCAATTACGGCAAGCTCGCCCATCCGCCTGTAACCTTTGTCCAGGAAAAGCTGAAGGTCGAACAGCGTCTGCCCGCCGCGCAGACGTTTATCCGCGATCACAAGCTCAACGAATTCTTCGACGGCGACATCGACCGGCTCGGCATCATCGTGCCGGGCGGATTGTACAACACGCTGATCCGTCGCCTTGCGCGGCTCGGCCTTGCCGACGATTTCGGCAACAGCAAAATACCGCTGATGGTCCTCAACGTGGTCTTCCCGCTGGTCCCCGATCAGGTGACGGCGTTCGCCGCGGGCAAGGATGCCGTCCTGATCGTCGAGGAAGGCAATCCCGAATATATCGAACACCAGATCAACACGATCCTGCGCAAGGCGGATATTCAGACCCGTATCCACGGCAAGGACGTGTTCCCGATGGCGGGCGAATATAACGGCGCCGTCATGCATCAGGGGCTGATGGGCTTTATCGAGGCCGAAGGGCTCGGTATCGGCGATCCCGCCCGGATACGTGCCGAGGCCGATCGTATCGGTGCGGCGATGGCCGGCGCCGAGGCTGCGTTCCCGGCGGCACTGCCGCCGCGCCCGCCGCAGTTCTGCACGGGGTGCCCCGAACGTCCGGTATTTTCGGCGCTGAAACTGCTGCAGGAAGAGATTGGCAAGGTGCACATCGCCGCCGATATCGGCTGTCATGCTTTCGCGACGTTCGAACCGTTCTCGATGGGTAATTCCATCCTCGGCTACGGCATGTCGCTTGCCAGTGCCGCCGCCGTCTCGCCGTTTCAGGACAAGCGCTCGATCTCGATCATGGGCGATGGCGGGTTCTGGCATAACGGCCTGACCACCGGCGTCATCGCCAATATGCTGAACGAGGGCGATGCCGTTCTGGTGATCATGCAGAACGGGTTCACCTCGGCGACGGGACAGCAATTCATCCCGTCCAGCGCCAAGGGGCGCGGCGGGCGTAATCCCGGGATGTCGATTGAAAAGACGCTGGAGGCCCTCGGGGTGCCGTGGATGCGCAAGGTGCGGACCTATTCGGTCGCCAAAATGGTCGACACGCTGCGCGAAGCGCTGACGACGCCCGAAAAGGGGCTCAAGATCATCATTGCCGACGGCGAATGCCAGCTTGCCCGGCAGCGCCGCCTGCGCGGCGAGAACGCCGAGAAGCTCAAAAGCGGGAAACGCGTCGAACTGCCACGTTTCGGGATCGACGACGAGGTCTGCACCGGCGATCATTCCTGCATCCGGCTGTCCGGCTGTCCCAGCCTGACGATCAAGCCAAACCCCGATCCGCTGCGCGACGACCCGGTTGCCAGCGTCAACAACAGCTGCGTCGGCTGCGGGCTGTGCGGCGAGGTCAGCCATGCCGCGGTGCTGTGCCCGTCGTTCTACCGGGCCGAACGCGTGCGCAACCCCGGCATGCTGGAACGGGCGGTCGAAGGGATGCGCAAATCCGTGATCGGTCTGCTTGCGGGACGCGGCGCATGACTGCCCCGCTCACACTTCTCGTCGCCGCCCTCGGCGGAGAGGGTGGCGGGGTGCTGACAAGCTGGATCGTCAACGCCGCGCAGGACAGCAACCTTCCGGTCCAGGCAACTTCGATTCCGGGCGTGGCGCAGCGGACCGGAGCGACGACCTATTACGTCGAAATCTGGCCGCAGACCTGGGACGAGATCGGCGGGGTCGAGCCCGTCTTTGCGCTCAGCCCGTCGCCGGGCGAGATCGATGTGTTCGCCTCTACCGAGCTTTTGGAGACCGGCCGGCAGATCCAGTCGGGTTACGTCACCCCGGATCGTACCCTGCTGATCGCCTCGACCCACCGCGTGTTCGCAACCTCCGAAAAGATGAAAATGGGCGATGGGCGCGCCGATGAGAAACAGCTCGTCCAGGTGGCGGGCGACCGGTCGAAATCCCAGATATTTTTCGATATGGAAGACGCCGCGCGCGACGCCGGCGCCCATATCAGCGCCGTATTGCTGGGCGCGATTGCCGGATGCGGCGCCCTGCCGATATCGGACGAGACGTTCCGGGCCGGCATCCGTGCCGAAGGCAAGGCGGTGGATGCCAATCTTGCCGGCTTCGAGGCCGGGTTGAAGGCGGCGAAAGGCGATGTCGCCGTTCAGTCGTTGCAGCCCGATGACCGCTTCGCGCATATTTCTGTCCCGCCCGCATTGGCAAAGCGCATGCAGGCGTTTCCGGCGGACGTAAAGGTCACGCTGGACCATGCCGTTCGGCGGCTGATCGATTTCCAGGATGCGGCCTATGCCGGCATGTATCTCGACCGGCTCTCGCCCTATGCCGAAGGCGATGTCGATGTCCTGGCGCGGGTCGCGAAATACCTTGCGGTGCGGATGTCGTTTGAAGATGTGATCCGGGTCGCGCAGGCCAAGACCCGTCCCGAACGCCTTGCCCGCATTCGCGCGGAAACCGGGGCGGCAGATGGCGATTCCGTTGTCGTGACCGAGTTCCTCAAACCGGGGATTGCCGAATTCTGCGATGTGCTGCCCGAGGGTATCGCCCGGCGCGTTCTGGCGCGGGCGGAGACATCCGAAAAACTGCGCACCTGGCACCGGGGGATGGAGCTGAATTCGTCGTCTGTTACCGGTTTTCTGAAACTGAAGATGCTCGCCGGGATGCGCCGCTGGCGCCGCCGCACATGGCGCTTTCGCCGGGAACAGGAATCGATCGAGGCATGGCTCGGTCTGATCGCGCAGGCACAGAAACTCGAGGATGGTAGAAAAACGGGGCTGGCCGCTGAAATCGCCGAATGCGCCCGCCTGATAAAGGGTTACAGCGATACCCATAAGCGCGGTACCGGCAATTTCGGGCGTATCAACGCGGCGCTGATCGGCCCCGCACTCAGCGGTGAAATCGATGCGGCATCCGCGGCCGAAAACATTGCCGCCGCGCGTGAAGCCGCGTTGGCCGACCCCGATGGCCAGACCCTGGCGGAAACATTGTCGGCGTCTGCCATGCCTGTGGCGGCAAGGCGGCAGGCGGCGGAATGACAGCCGGACTCCGACATCTCCTTGCGGCGTTCGCCATCTATTTTGGCGTCGGCGCCGCTGCCGCGCCCGCTCAGGTTGCGCCGAGCGAGGCTGAACTTGCCGCCTATACGGGGCTGCACAGGGCGGCGGCGACCGGCGATATTGCGGCGATCCGTCAGGCCGGGAAGGACAAAACCCTGCTGGACGCGCGTGACGCCTATGGCCGGACACCTCTGATGGTCGCGGCTTATGCGCAGCAGGTCGATGCGGCAAAGGCGCTTGTTGCCGCCGGCGCCGATCTCGATGCACTGGATCGCGACCGTTACGACGTCGTCACCATCGCGTCGGTCGCCGATGACGTCGGCATCCTCGAACTGGTGCTGTCAGCAGGCGCCAAACCCGGACAGACAACCAGCCCCTATGACGGCACGGCGCTGATCGCGGCCGCTCATCTCGGGCATGTCGGGGTGGTCAAAACGCTGATTGCCGCCGGTGCGCCGCTCGATCACGTAAACAACCTGAACTGGACGGCGCTGATCGAATCCATCGTGTTGGGCGATGGCGGACCGAACCATGTTGCGTGCCTGACAGCGCTGGTCGAGGCGGGTGCGGATGTGAATATCGCCGACGGCAACGGGGTAACGCCGCTGCAACTGGCGCGGCGTCACGGCTATGATGAAATGGTCCGGATTCTGAAGGCAGCCGGCGCGAAGTAGTCCGGCCCAACCGGGCCTACTGCGTCTGTTCCTTGGTCTTGAGGAAGCGGATGTCCGGCCATTCTTCCGCGGCATTATCGAGATGCCAGGCATTGCGTGCCAGGAAGACCGGCATGTCGTCGTGATCGTCGGCCACGGCACTGCTGTTGGCGTCGAGAAATTTTTTCAGCATGTGGTGATCGTCCGCTTCGACCCAGCGCGCTGTATGCAGCGACGAGGTCTCGAAGCGGACCGGCACATCGTATTCGGACCGGATGCGGTCGGCCATCACGTCGAACTGGAGCGACCCCAGGACGCCGACGATCCAGTCGGTGCCGACACGCGGCTTGAACACCCGGGCGACGCCTTCTTCGGCAAGCTGCTGCAAGGCGCGGCCCAGATGCTTCGCGCGCATCGGATCGGTCGGGTGGGCGGAGCGCAGCAATTCGGGCGCAAAGCTCGGAATACCGGTAAAGCGGAGCTCTTCGCCGTCGGTCAGTGCATCGCCGATCCGCAGGTTGCCGTGGTTGGGGATGCCGATGATGTCGCCGGCATAGGCGTCTTCGGCGGTTTCGCGGTCGCGCGCCAGAAACAGCATCGGGTTGTGCAGGTTGACCTGCTTGCCGCTGCGGATATGGCGCAGCTTCATGCCGCGTTTGAAATGACCCGACGAAAGCCGGAAAAACGCGATACGGTCGCGGTGTTTCGGATCCATGTTCGCCTGGATCTTGAACACGAACCCGGTGACATGGTCTTCCTCCGGGTCGACCATGCGTTCCTCGGCCTTTTGCGGGCGCGGCGGCGGCGCCATCGACACCAGGCCTTTGAGCAGTTCCTGGACGCCGAAATTGTTGACGGCACTGCCGAAAAATACCGGGCTCAGCGTGCCTTCGCGATAGGCATCGAGATCGAGCGGCGGGCACAGGCCGGTCGCCATCGGGACTTCTTCGCGCAGTTTTTCGACGGCATGCGGCGGTAGCAGTTCGTCAAGCTTCGGGTCGTCGACGCCCTTGCAGATTGTCTCCTCGCCGCCGTCTTCGGCGATCTTGCCCGCCGCGTTGCCCTTTTTCATCAGGACCAGCCGGTCGTCGATCGTGTCGTAGCATCCCAGGAAATCGCGACCCATGCCGATCGGCCAGCTTGCGGGCGTGACATCGAGGGCGAGCGTTTCCTCGATTTCCTGCAACAGGTCGAACGGCTCGCGGCTTTCGCGGTCCATCTTGTTGATAAACGTTATGATCGGCATGTCGCGCAGCCGGCAGACCTCGAACAGCTTTCTGGTCTGGGCCTGAATGCCGCGCGCGGCATCGATCACCATTACCGCGGAATCGACGGCGGACAGCGTGCGATAGGTGTCCTCGCTGAAATCCTCGTGGCCCGGCGTGTCGAGCAGGTTGAACGTACAGCCGCCATATTCATAGGTCATGACCGACGATGCGACGGAAATGCCGCGCTCGGCTTCGACCTTCATCCAGTCCGAATGGGCGCGCCTGGCCGCGCCACGCGCCTTGACCGCACCCGCCGTCTGGATCGCGCCGCCGAACAGCAGGAGCTTTTCGGTCAGCGTGGTCTTGCCCGCATCGGGGTGGGAAATAATGGCGAAAGTCCGCCGGGCGGCGATTTCGCCGCTATGAGCGCTCATGGCTGTGTCCAGAAATAAGGGCCCGCACCGTCCGGCGGGATGACAGGCAATATAAGCGCGTCCGCAGGGAATTCCAGCATCCGTTGCATATCGCAATGTGACCCGACGCGGGTTAACATGACATTGCATCGGGACCGATCAGGAGGCCGCGACATGGATACCGTCACCACCACCAAGCTCGACTACCAATCCGGCTTTGGCAATGAATTCGCGACCGAAGCGCTGCCGGGCGCCCTGCCGGAAGGTCAGAACTCGCCCCAGCGCGCGCCTTACGGCCTGTATGCCGAACTGGTCAGCGGCACGGCGTTTACCCAGCCGCGCGCCGAAAACCTGCGCACATGGGTGTACCGGATGCGGCCGTCGGCGGTTCACGGGGCATTCCGGCAGGTCGACAATGGCAGGCTGCGCACACCGCCCTTCGACGAAGGCGTACTCACGCCGCAACAGATGCGCTGGGACCCGACGCCGCTACCGGACGAAAAAACCGACCTGATCGATGGCATGATCACCCTCGGGGGGAATGGCGATGCCAATGCGCAGTCCGGTATCGGCATCCATATTTACACGGCGAACGCATCGATGGACGGCCGGTATTTCTACAATGCCGACGGCGAAATGCTGTTCGTGCCGCAACAGGGACGGTTGCGGCTGGTGACCGAAATGGGCGTTCTCGAAGCCGCGCCGAACGAGATTATCGTGGTGCCGCGCGGCATCAAGTTCCGCGCCGACCTGCCGGACGGACCGTCGCGCGGTTATGTCTGCGAAAACTACGGCGCCGCGCTGCGCCTGCCCGACCTGGGGCCGATCGGGTCCAACGGCCTGGCAAATGCGCGGGATTTTCTCTCGCCGGTGGCATCGTTCGAGGATATCGAGGGCGATTTCGAACTGGTGACCAAGTTCGGCGGCAACCTCTGGTCCGCGCCGATCGGCCATTCGCCGCTCGATGTGGTCGCCTGGCATGGCAATCTGGGCCCGTACAAATACGATCTCGCGAACTTCATGGCCGTCGGCTCGATCAGCTTCGATCATCCCGACCCGTCGATTTTCACGGTGCTGACATCGCCGTCGGGGCCGGCGGGGCTCGCCAATGTCGATTTCGTCATCTTCCCGCCGCGCTGGCTGGTCGGCGAGCACACGTTCCGTCCGCCCTGGTATCACCGCAATATCATGAGCGAATTCATGGGGCTGATCCTCGGGCAGTACGACGCCAAGCCCGAGGGCTTCGTGCCGGGCGGGGCGAGCCTGCACAACATGATGTCGCCGCACGGGCCCGATGACGGCGCCTATGAAAAGGCGACGAATGCCGAGCTGAAGCCCGAATTCCTCGGCGCGACCATGGCCTTCATGTTCGAGACCCGCTATCCGATCAAACTGACCGACTGGGCGGCGAACAGCCCGCAGATTCAGGCCGGCTACCAGGATTGCTGGCAGGGACTCAAAAAGAATTTCAACGGAAAGAAATAACAATGCCAAAGCTGAACGAAACGCACGATGCGGCCCTGACAAGCTGGGTCGACAGCGCCAACGAACCGGGCGCCGATTTTCCCGTCCAGAACCTGCCCTTCGGTGTCTATACCGATCCGCAGACCGGCAAGGGGAAGGTCGGCATCGCGATCGGCGACATGATCCTCGATGTGACCGCGGCGCGCGCCAAGGGCGTCATCGGCGGTGCGGCGGACGATGCGGCGGGTGCGTGCGCGGGCGAGACGCTGAACGGATTGATGGCACTGGGGGGGCGGCACTGGTCCGCCCTGCGGGCGGCGGCATCCAAAGCGCTGCGCTACGACACCGAGGAAGGCGAAGCGGCGGAAGCCCTGGCCGGTGAAATTCTCGTCGCGCAGGCCGACGTGGCCATGCGCCTGCCGGCCCAGATCGGCGACTACACGGATTTCTATGCCTCGATTTTCCACGCGACGAATGTCGGCAAGATGCTGCGCCCCGATAACCCGCTGATGCCGAACTACAAGCATATCCCGATTGCCTATCACGGGCGCGCATCGTCGATCGTCGTCAGCGGCGAGACGTGCAAGCGCCCCGTCGGCCAGACAAAGGCGCCGGATGCCGATGCGCCGTCCTTCGGGCCGTCCATGGCGTTCGATTACGAAACCGAGATCGCGTTTTATGTCGGGCCGGGAAACCCGCTGGGACAGCCGGTATCGATCGGCGAAGCCGAGGATCACATTTTCGGGCTCAGCATCCTGAACGACTGGTCGGCACGGGACATCCAGGCCTGGGAATACCAGCCGCTCGGGCCGTTCCTGGCCAAAAGCTTCGCGAGCCATGTCTCGCCCTGGATTGTCACGATGGAAGCGCTGGCGCCGTTTCGCATCGGTGCGTACACGCGCCCGGACGGCGATCCGGCGCCGCTCCCCTATCTGTCATCGGAGGTGAACGAGGCCGAGGGCGGGTTCGACGTGCAGATAGAGGTATCCATCGCGTCCGAGAAGATGCGCGCCGAGGATATCCCGCCGGAGGTCCTGGCCGTCACCAACATGCAGAACCTGTACTGGACGATTTTCCAGATGCTGACTCATCACACGTCGAACGGCTGCAACCTGCGTCCCGGCGACATGATGGGCACCGGTACGATTTCGGGGGAGACGGAAGATGCGCTCGGCTCGATCCTCGAGATCACCAAACGCGGTGCCAACCCGATCACGCTGCCGACCGGCGAGGAACGCAAGTTCCTCGGCGACGGCGACGAGCTGATCATGCGCGCCTGGTGCGAGCGCGACGGCGCCCGCGGGATCGGATTCGGCGAGTGCCGCGCGGTGATCGAAGGGGCTTGAGCCAGGCCTGTCGTTGGGGCCTGACGGGGTGCATGTGGATCCCCGGGTCCAGGCCCGGGGATGACCGCCACAGATGTGGCGGTCAGTTATCCAGCCGCACCAGCTGGCCCATATCGGCGCAGTCTTCGTCGGTTTTCAGTCCGGCCGCGTGAATGCCGTGGGCGGCCATGTCTTCGTCGACATCCTGGCGGTCGCCGGTCACCCCGACCGCGCCGATCACTTCTCCGGCCTCGTTGCGGATCAACCGCCCGCCGCCCTCGGCAAAGACCTGTTTCTCGGACGCATCGTCGATGAACTTCATGAAATACGGGCGTTCCTGTGCGCGCACCTGGACAAGGCTGGAGGACCGGCCGAGCGCAAGGGCCGCATATGTCTTGCCCAGTGCCATCTCGAGGCGCAGCGCCGAGGCGTGATCCTCCTTTTTGAAGGCCTTGACCACGTTACCGGGCTCGACCACGACCGCGGTCATGGGGCGCAGATTCAGCTCGCGGCTCTTTTCGAAGATGGCATCGATAATGATATCTGCCTGTTTCAGTGAGATGATGTTCATTTTTGCTTTCTTTCCATACGTCGTCGAAAACCCTTTATGGGGCAGACGGCTCCGCTGTGCTAGATTTTTGAGAAACAAATCGGGGGTATCCGGGTGATCGGGGAAAGCCTGAAGCGTATCGAAGACCCGGCCCTGCTGCGCGGTGAGGGCAGGTTCGTCGACGACATTCATTTTGCAGGCCTGTTACAGGCCGCTTTTGTGCGCAGTCCGCATCCGCATGCCCTGATAAAATCAATCGATACTCAGGCCGCGATGTCCGCGCCGGGCGTCCGCGCGGTCTACACCCTGGCCGATTTCCTGCCGCATATTGTCGAAGGCCGTCTGCCGCTGCAGTTCCCGTCAAAGGATTTTGGGCCGGACGTGACGCCCTGGTTGCTTGCCGGTGAAGAGGTCTGCCATGTCGGCGAGGTGGTCGCGCTGGTTATCGCGGATACCCGCTACCAGGCTGAAGATGCCGCTGTACTGGTCGAGGTGGATTACGAGCCCCTGCCGTCCGTCGCAGGCTGTGCCGCCGCCTTTGCCGCCGATGCCCCGCTGGTCCACCGGAACACAACCGACAACGTGCTGGTGCGTTTCCAGCAATCCTACGGCGATACCGATAGCGTATTTGCCGGCGCAGCGCATGTTTTCCGGGAGCGGCTTGTCCAGCATCGGGGGGCGGCACATCCGA
Organism: uncultured Rhodospirillaceae bacterium; assembly: GCA_963977005.1. Classification (GTDB taxonomy): domain Bacteria; phylum Pseudomonadota; class Alphaproteobacteria; order MPNO01; family UBA830; genus CAXBCP01. The sequence goes on along the minus strand of CAXBMQ010000023.1, from coordinate 11,268 downwards.
TCGAGGGGCGCGGCGCCGTGGCGCGCTACGATGCGCTGGACGACGCGATCACGCTCTGGTCGTCGACCCAGATGTCGCATGAAGTCCGCTCGGCCATGGTCCGGCTGTTCGATATGGACGAGGGCCATTTGCGTGTCGTAGCACCCGATGTCGGCGGCGGGTTCGGATCGAAATACATCGCCTATAGCGAGGAGATCGCGGTCGCGCTGGCCGCGAAGCTGCTCGATACGCCGGTCAAATGGATCGAGGACCGGCGCGAACATTTCGTCGCCGCCATTCAGGAACGCGAACAGGACTGGACGATGGAGCTCGCTACCGATGGCGAGGGGCGCATCCTCGGCGTGCGCGGTTCCATGCTCAGCGATCAGGGCGCCTACACCCCGCAGGGCGTGAACATGGCTTATAACGCGTCGACCGGCGTCCCCGGACCCTACATCGTGCCCCATTACGATATCGACGTGCATGTGGTCGAGACCAATGCCGTGGCGGCGGCCCCGGTCCGGGGGGCCGGATATCCCGAAGGCAATTACACGATGGAACGCCTGCTCGACCGGGCGGCGCAGGGGCTGGGTATCGACCGCGCGGAGATCCGCGACCGCAACCTGATCCCGGTCGAGAAAATGCCCTACGAGACGCCGCTGAACACCCGAGCCGGATCGCCGGTTCAGGCCGATAGCGGCGATTTCCGCAAATGCCAGCGGATCGCCCTGGAGCGTATCGACTATGCCGGCTTTGCGGCCCGTCAGGCGACGGCCCGTGCCGAGGGGCGCTATTTGGGAATTGGTCTCGCCAACAGCCTGAAAGGCACCGGGCGCGGCCCGTTCGAATCCGGCGCGGTGCGGATCGAACGGTCCGGCAAGGTGCGGGTGTTTACCGGCGCACTGGCCATGGGGCAGGGGCTGAAAACCATGCTGGCCCAGGTGACGTCCGAACAGCTCGGCGTGCCGATCGACGAAATCGAGGTTGTCTCCGGCGATACGCGGACCATCGCGCTCGGCCTTGGCGGGTTTGCCAGCCGCCAGACGGTGACCGCCGGATCGTCCGTTCACATGTCGGCGCTGGAGGTCCGCGCCAAGGTCATCAAAATGGCTGCACACCTGCTGGAAGCGTCGGAAGACGACCTGGAACTTGCCGACGGCAAGGTGCGCGTGAAGGGCGCCGACCTGTCCGTGACCCTGAAACAGGTCGCGGAAATGGCGGCAGGCGCGCCGGGCTATTCCATGCCAAAAGGCGTAGACCCCGGGCTTGAAGCCGATATCAGTTTCAAGCCCGATGCGCTGACCTACAGCAACGGCGTGCAGGCGGTCGAGGTCGAGGTCGATATCGGCACCGGCGCCGTATCGTTCCGGAACTACGTCGTGGTCAGCGATTGCGGCACCCTGATCAACCCGATGATCGTCGACGGCCAGATTGCCGGCGGCGTGGTGCACGGCATCGGCAACGCGCTGTATGAATGGATGGGCTATGATGAAAAGGGCCAGCCGCTGACGACCAATTTCGGCGAATACCTGATGCCGACCGCGACCGAACTGCCCCATATCGACATGGTCTACGAAAACTCGCCTTCACCCCTCAACCCGCTGGGCGTAAAGGGTGTCGGGGAGACCGGGACGGTGCCCGCTGCCGCGGCCATCGTGTCGGCGGTCGAGCACGCGCTGGAACCGTTCGGCGCACGGCTGACCGATTATCCCGTCAAACCGGCGACGCTTGTCGATATCGTGCGTTCAGGCGGGGCCGCCGCGCCCTAACATTCCGCAGGTCATCCCGCAGACGGACAATGGCGGCCCCGGGGTCCGGCTATTTGCCGTAGATGATCCTGGACGCGTGTTTCACGACCGACGGCGTGGCGTTGTTTACCGCGTCGATGACGACCTGCTGGATCTTCTCGCCCTTCGACGGAATCAGCCGCAACTTGCGCTTTGTGAGTTCCGCGGCGAAAGCAGGGTCGGCATTCATCGCGTCATACGCCGCCCGCAGCGTTTTCACGACGTCGTCCGGCACGCCCGGCGGCACAACAAGTCCACGCCCGAGAATGCCGAGCGATCCGACGAAGGCCACAGCGGCCTTGTCGGCGGGGTCGGTCACGAGTTCGGACAGCATCGGCACATCCTGCGGGATATCGGGATCCTTGAAGATGCCCATCTGCATCACGATGCGTGCAAACGGCTTTTCGCCCTTGAACCAGTGCGGCACTTTCGACCCCCAGGCGAGCCAGTTATACGCAGCCATCTGGGATTCGCCCTGTTCGATCGCGAACATCGCCTTTGACGAACCCTTGTAGCCACTGATCACCTTGATTTTCGCGCCCAGCATGCCTCTGGCCAGATTGGAGAAGATAAAGCTCGTATCCTGTCCGCTCGACGAGCCGACCAACTGTTTTTCACGCATGTCCTGCCAGGTTTTTACGCCGGTATCGGACCGTACGGCCATGACCAGGTTGGTCTGGTTGCTGGCGCCCAGCCACGTGAACTTGCGGACGTCGAAACGGACTCTGTCAGGGCGCATGAGTTGCGTGACGACGGAATTGTCGACCGGCATGAGCATGCCAAGACCGTCCTTAGGCATTACGTTATATGTCCAGCCCATCGCTTTCATGCCGCCGGCGCCGGGCATATGCTGCACGATGACCGTCGGGTTGCCGGGGATGTGCCTGCCGATAAACCCGGCGAAGGCCTGGCCGTACTTGTCGTAGGTGCCGCCCGGACCGTAGGGGATGACGATTTTCATCGTCTTGTTCTTGAAATAACCGGCATCGGCGGCGATTGCCGGCGCAGATACGGAAATCGCGACCGCAGCAGCGGTGGCGATCAGCAGCTTGTTGTTCATCTTGATCTCCCTTCACAATGACAGCCGTATTGGCTGACCGTGTCAAAGGCTATGCCTTGATTCTACGCCGTACAACGGGTTCGGCCACCCGGATCGCGAATAGTGGCTATGCACTGGCAGAATGACTGACGGTTGCCGCCGTCATGACAAATCCTACCCCCGGATGTCTTCGCGGAGCACGTCAAGGATCGTATCGACCTCCGGGCGGTCCCGGTAGTTCCGGATCGAGAAGCGGTGCCTGATCGTTCCGTCCCCGCCGACGACGAAGATGATCGGCAGGGCGACCCCGTACCACGAACTGCCCTTGGCGAATTGCGGGTTGGCAATCCCGAAGGCCGGAATGATCTCGGCCTTTGCGTCAGACAGCAGCGTGTAGCCGATATTCCGGGCATCGGCAAAACGCTTCAGCGCGGCAGGTTTGTCATGCGTGATCAGCGTGACGTTATAGCCGAGCGCCTGAAATTCCTTGATCCGGGGGTTCCAGGCGACCGCCTGGATCTTGCAGTGGGGTCACCAGTCCAGCGATCGCGAGAACAGGATCACCAGCCCCTTCTTGTGGGCGAGCGACTTGAAGTCCTGGTGCTGGTTCCGATGATCGACTGTTTTGAGATCATGCGGGATTTGTGTCCCGACCGCAGGCCCGGCTTTCAGGGCGTCGTATTTCGCCGAATCGCCCTGGGCCTGCACCGGCGCACCCGACAGCAGCGCCGCACAAAAGACCAAACCGCAGAGATAGCGCAGGCCAGACAACATTGATCCGATCATCCCGAATTGCCGATCGGGATAAAATACCGCCGGAGGGCCGCCGGATCGATTCAACATTTCGTTATCGGACGATTATGCGCGGCGGCGTCAGTCGTCCATCTTCAGCAGCGATTTTGCGTTGCCGCCCCAGATCGCCGCCTTGTCGGTATTGTCCAGCGTATCGACCAGGTCGACCAGTTCCACCGGGTTGTAATCGCCCATGTCGTAGGGGTAATCGGTGCCCATGACGATCTTGTCGGTGCCGTATTGCTCGATCAGGTATTTCAGCTGGTGCGGCGTGAACACCACCGTGTCGAGCCACATTTTCTTCAGATAACTTGTCGGCGCCTGGGGCAGGCCCGCCCGGCCGTCCTCGCGCGCGCCCCACACGTGATCGATGCGGCCCGAATAGGCGGGCAGGTAGCCGCCGCCATGGGCCAGCAGGATGCGCAGGTTCGGATAGCGTTCCATCACGCCGTCGAAGATCAGCCGGTGCACGGCGACGGTGGTTTCCAGCGGGTTGCCGATGACATTGTTGAAGTAATGATCCTCGAACCGCTCGGCGGAGGTAAACCCGTTCGGGTGGATGAAGATCAGCGTATCCAGCTCCTGCGCCTTGGCCCAGAACGGGTCGAGCCTCGGGTCCGAAATTTCCGAGCCGTTCACGTTGGTCAGGATCTGGAAGCCCTTCAGCCCCAGCTTTTTCACGCCGCGTTCGAGTTCCGCCACCGCCATGTCGACATCCTGCAGCGGGATATTGCCGAACGCGACGAAACGGTCGGGCATGTCGTCGACGATCTCGGCAAGCCCGTTATTGACGATCTCGGACGCCTTCATCGCGATATCGTCCGGCAGCCAGTAATAGGCCTGGAAGGGCGGCGGGATGATGGTCTGCAGGTCGATGCCCATCTTGTCCATGTCGATCAGCCGGTGATCGACCGTGGTCAGATGCGGCATGCGGTCGACGTTCTGCTGCATGTTGATGTCGCGCGTCATCTCGTTGGCATACAGGATGCCGGGCTCCATCTCGGGCTTGAAATAGGGCTGGGCAAGCTCCGCCGCTTCGGGGATATGCACATGGCAGTGGATATCGATGGTGAAGGCGTCCGGTTTTTTCGGAGCCGAGCCCGGCTGCGGGCGGGCGGAAGTGAAGACGTAGGGCTTTGCGCCGGCCATGGAAAATATCCTTCGGGTCAGGTCAGGTGAGTGAGGAGATGCCGAGCTCGCCGGCAAGCGTGTTCAGGTTGTCGATCAGCGCGGCGTGCAGGGGTACGCCGTTCGCCGTGTAGTCCTCGATATGTGCGGCGCGGCCGTCGCCCGGCACGCGCACGGCATCGACGCCCGCCATCGGCGTCGCACCGCGCATGGTTTCCGAGACGGCATCGACCCGCCGGCCGAAATCCAGCGCATCGCCGAACCGGGCGGGATCGACCACGATCATGAAATGGCCGTTATTCACCGGGGTTTTCTGGTATTCGGCATCGCCCATGCCTTCGACATCGACCCCCATCTGGGCGCCCGACAGCGTCGCCGCCAGCAGGCCGACCACCAGCGACAGCGCATAGCCCTTGTGCCCGCCGATGGGGTTCAGGATGCCTTCCTTGATGCGCGACGAATCCGTGATCGGCTTGCCCTCGCGGTCGATCATCCAGTCGGCCGGCATGTCGTCGCCGCGCTGGGCGGCGGTGCGCACCTTGCCGAAGGACGACACGGTCGTCGCGATATCCATGACCACGGGCGGGCCGTCCGCTGCCGGAATGGCCGCGGCGATCGGGTTGGTGCCGAGCAGCAGGTCGGCACTGCCCCACGGCGCCATGTGGTTGGCGCTGCCATTGGTGCCGTAAAGCGCGATCAGGTTTTTCTCCGCCGCCATCGACACGTATGTCGCGGCCGCGCCGGCATGGTTCGATCCGCGCGCGCCCACCCAGGCGCAGCCTGCCTCCAGCGCCTTGTCCATGGCGATCCGCATGGCGTATTCGACCACCAGGTGCCCCATGGCGTTGTCGCCGTCGACCACGGCGGTGGCGGGGGCCTCGGTCACGGTGGTGATATTCGGTGTGACGTTGATGCCGCCGGCACGAATGCGTTTGACGTATTGCGCAAGCCGGAAAATGCCGTGGGTTTCGAACCCGGCAAGGTCGGACGCGACCATCAGCCGCGCGCAATCGGCGGCATCGCCGTCGGGCAGGCCGAGGCTCATCAGCGCGCGGGCGATAAAATCGCGAAGATCGCCGGCGGGGAACCGCCGGGGGGCTGCGGAAGCAGCAACCGTGTCGGACATATTATGCCTCCCCCGGAATGCGGGGCTGTCGTGTACGTGTTCTTGTTGGCGCCACCATACCGCGCCGCATGGGGGTCGCGCCAGCGGGTGATTCGGCGGGTGCGCAAAAACCATCGTCATTCCGCCTGCGCGCGGATGACAAACTGCAACGGACCCTTTTCAAGTCGCTACGGGCGTGGTTAATCTCCCCCGACTGCGGACGTGGTGGAATTGGTATACACAACAGACTTAAAATCTGTCGGTCGCAAGACCATGCGGGTTCAAGTCCCGCCGTCCGCACCAGCTTTGCCGATGACAGTACCAACGGGTGTGTGACGCGTCGGGGGCACGGATCGTTCCGCCCGACTTACCGATATTTCCCGGCCGTATGTTCGCTTTTTGTTCATTTTCGTGTTATGCTGGCAGAGAGTTCAACAGCAGCGAGGAGGAACACAGCGTCAGGGCCGTTGGGTCCTGTCTTTCAGGTGCAAGCGGATCGCGCGCAAAGGGTGCATTTCGGGTTGCCGCTTTTGGGAATCCGTTATCCCGTCCCTTTGGGTGCATGGGGTTGTTTTACGACTTTGTGTTTTTAACGCCGTTTGGCGGGTGTATGACCACCGGCGAGATGGGTCGCCTTGATGCCATGGCGTTCGAACAAACTCATCACCAGCGTCTCCGCCAGTTCCAGCGCTTGGGCGGTATCGACGCCGGCAACGGCCTTATCGGACGGGAACAGCACAGGGCAATGGATGGCGACACGCCATTCGGGACCGTCTGAGGAAGCGAACGGCTCGCCGAGGGTCGCCGTGACCGTTTCGCCGGCCGGCGTTTGGCCCGTGATCGTCTTTGCCGGGTTGGTCAATTTTCCGGTCCTCCTTGCGTTGAGAAAACCTGCAACGGCGTCGGCTCGTTACGGTCCCTATAACAAACTCATCCCGTCCCTGAGCCCGTGATAGCGGTATTCGCCGACGTCCCAGTCGACCACGTGCCAGAACGCGTCGAGCCAGCCGGCGCGGGTGGCATGGCCCATGTGGTCCCACAGGTCGCAGATCAGGATGCCGGGCCTGGCGATGGGCAGCACGCTGCCATTGCCGGGCAGGACGACGATTTCGAGATCGCCCGTGCGCGGTTTGCTCAGGCTGAGGAAGGCCCAGCCTTCGGTGGGCAGGGCCAGCGCGGCGCGTGCGAAGGCGGACCGGAATGCGTCGAACGAGCCATAGGCTTCGTCGATGGCGGTGGCGAGGCCGCCGATGGGTGCCGTTGGCGCGGGACCTGTCTGCGGGCCGAGAATTTTCCACAGGAACTGGTGGTTGGCATGACCGCCCGCCAGGTGCGCCGCCTGCTGGCGCAGTGGGGCAGGGACCTCGTCGATGCCGCGCAGCAGGTCCTCGACGGTCTCGCGATCGATCTCGGGATGGGCGGCGAGCAGGGCGTTCAGGCCGTCGAGATAGCCCCGGTGGACGATTTCATGCTGCTGTTTCAGCGCCGCGGCGGAGACGTGCGGTTCCAACGCGTCATACGCGAAACGCAGCGGGGGAATGTCATAGGCCATGGTTTCGCCCTCTATTTCGCCCTCGGGTTCGCCCCGATCATAGCGTGATCTATAGCGCGCTGTCGCGGGCGCGGATTCAGGGTTTGACTTATTAACGGCGACTTAATATAACGACGATAAGGTTATTCGGAGTTAAAAGATGAGCCTCTACGGAACGAATGTCGAATACGGGCTTCACTGTCTTCTTTTTCTCGTCGACCGGCCGGAAGGTGCCGCGGCCAGCAGCCGTGACCTTGCGGAATTTCAGGGCGTGTCGCCCTCGCTGGTGGCAAAGATCTTCACCTCACTGCAAAAGGCCGGCATCGTCGAATCGGGCGAAGGCATTCGCGGCGGCTTCCGGCTGGCGAAACCGCCGGGCGATATCACGGTGTACGACGTCGTGCGCGCGGTGGACGGCGACAAGCCCCTGTTCCAGTGCCGCGAGATCCGCGCTAACTGCATCCTGTACGGCGACGATCCGCCCGCATCGGCCACCCGCGGCGTCTGCGGTATCCATGCCGTGATGCTGGAGGCGCAGGAGCGCATGTTCGCCGCCCTCAAGGAGCGCACGCTCGCCAGCCTTGCCGCCGAGGTCGATGACAAGATCCCGGCCCGGTTTGTTTCGCAAAAACAGAAATGGTTCGAAGACCGTGACGAGGCGCGCCGCACCCCGGCACGCCTGCGGTCGCAACAAGGAAGGAAAAACGCATGACCAGCATTCTCGTTATCGGCGGCGGCTTTGCCGGCGTCTCCGCCGCTGTCGTCGCGGCCGATGAAATCCGCTCGCACGGGAGCGATGCCACCGTCACGCTGGTCTCCGAGACCGACCAGATGACGATCCGCCCGCGCCTGTACGAAAAGAACCCCGAAACCCTGCGGGCGCCGATCCGCCCGGCACTCGACCCCGCCGGGGTCGCGTTTGTCGAAGGCGCGGTCGAGACGATCGACACCGAGGCAAAATCGGTGACCCTCGGGGACGGCCGGTCGCTGTCCTACGACCGGCTGATCCTGGCGACGGGGAGCGAGTTACCGCCCTTGCCGGTGCCGGGTGTTGCCGAACATACGTTCAACATCGACAGCTACGATGGCGCCGTGGCGCTGGACAGGCAGCTCCAGGTTGTTGCCAAGTCGCCCGATCAAGTCGGTAACGACACTTATGTCATCGTCGGCGGCGGCATGACCGGGATCGAGCTTGCCGCGGAAATGCGCAACCGCATCGCCCAGCATGGCGGCGACGACGTGGCGGCGGCGGCAAAGGTGATCCTGATCGAAATGGCCGATGTGATCGGCCCCGAGTTCGGCGAAAACCCGCGCCCGGTGATCGATACGGCCCTGGCGGAGGCCGGTGTCGAACAGCGCCTCGGCTGCCGTGTCACCGGGTTCGACGCCCGGGGCGTGATGCTTGACGGCGGCGAGCGCATAGATGCCGCGACGGTGGTGGTCACCGTAGGCCTGCGCGCCAATGGACTGACGGCACAGATTCCCGGCAACCGCGATCGGCTGGGCCGGCTCGAGGTCGGGGACGATCTGAAGGTCGCCGGTCTCGACGATGTCTATGCCACCGGCGATGTCGCCCTCGCCCGTGTCGACGACGACGGCAACTACGCCCTGATGTCGTGCCAGCACGCGCGCACGATGGGCAAGTATGCGGGTCTCAACGTTGTCCGCGACCTGGCGGGTGAGGCGCCGCATCCCTATCGCCAGCCCGATTATACCACGTGCCTCGACCTCGGAAATTTCGGGGCGGTGTTCACGCTGGGCTGGGACCGCAAGGTCGAAAAGACGGGCGCGGATGCGAAGGAACGCAAATCCATGATCAACACCCAGTGGATCTACCCGCCGTCGGGCAGTGCCGAAGAAGTCTTCGCCGCGCTGCGCATCGACGAGCGCGGCCGGTAGTGCCGGTAGCGCCTTCCGCCGGCCCGGAATCTGTCGGGTTTTTTTACGGTTGGCGGAGGCGTGGTTTTCAACCTCCTGATACATATGGTTGTTTTTCGTGGCACGGTTCTTGCTTCAGTTTATCAGCAGTTTTTCACGCTCATACGGGAGTTAGGCCATGTTGCGTTTCCCAGAATGTGTTGTTCGCGTAGTACCTGTCATTTTCGCCCTTGCCCTCGCCCCGATTGCATTGCCGTCGGGCGCGCAGGCGACGGCCATGTTCTCCGGTTCCGCCACGGTGACGCTGACCCTGACGGGGATCGAGAATGCCGATCCGTTCAGCACGACGCCGTTGGACGTCGAAGTCCTGGCAGGCACGGCCTCGACGGACCCGTTCGGCGGCGACACCTTCCCGTTCGAATTTTCCGAAGGCGCGGCAACCACCTCGGCGACATCGACCGGCACGCCGGCACTGACACCGCCGGATTTCGACGATCCGACGGTTCTCGGTATCGGCGACAGCCTGACGATAACCGCAACGGGTTCGGGCACCGCGGATCCGGCCGGCTATGCCGACGTTTTCTCGGCGTCGTTCGGGCTGGTCCTGATCGACAATTTTTCGACGACGGACGACGTTATCGTTTCGTTCATGCTCGAATTTTCCCTGGCGGCTGAAGCGTCGGTCGACGATCCGCTGATCGAGGATGCGCTCAGCGGCGGGGCCGTAAATGTCTTCTCGTTCGGCGGTGACGTGGATGTCGATGAATTCGTCGAAGCCGACGGGCTGTTCGGCCCCCCCGATTCGGCCTTCGCAGACTCGTTTGCTTTCTCGATGACTGTTTTTGCGGATGATTTCGACGGCATCGATCTGGTCGTCGATGCCGGTGGGTTCGCGGAAGCCATTCCGGCGCCCGGCGGCTTCGTATTCCTGGTCGCAGGTCTGCTCGCGATCCGTTTGCGGCGCGCGTAAAACCGCTAATCGTCGAGCGGCGTGAGCCGGTCGGCCAGGTCGGCTTTGAGCACTTTGCCGACGCCGCTTTTGGGCAGGTCTTCGACGAAGAAAATCCCGCGCGGCAGCTTGTAGCGGGCGAGCTTGTCGCCGCACCAGTTCAGCAGGGCGTCTGCATCGGCCGCCCCGGGCCGAGCCACCACGAATGCGGCAATTTCCTCGCCGAACGCCCTGGACGGCCAGGCGACAACGGCGGATTCGATGACCGCGTCATGCCGGCTGAGCACGTGCTCGATTTCCGCCGGGTAAATATTCACGCCGCCGCGGATAATCATGTCCTTGGCGCGCCCCGCGAGATACAGGAACCCGGCAGCGTCGCGCCAGCCGAGATCGCCGGGATAGTACCAGCCGTCGCGAAACGCCTCCCTGCTGGCTTCGGCATCCCTGTAATACCCCGTCGCCGTCCCCGGGTGCTTGTAGCGGATTCGTCCGACCTCGCCCGGTGGCAGCGACGCATCGTCTTCGCCCGCAATATCGACCTCGGCACCGAAGACCGGCCGTCCGACCGATGCTGCGGCCTCCGGCGGGTCATGCCAGAACAGGGCCGTGGCCCCGCCGCCATCGGTGGATCCGTAAAAGTTCAGGTAATAGGGCGATACGTTCTGCATCAGCGCATCGCGTTCCTCCGCATGCAGGATCGCGCCGGTCGAAAACAGCATGTCGAGCCACGGCATCAGCAGTTCGCCATCGGTCCGCGGCGGCAGATCCAGCACCCGGCGCAGCAGGGTCGGGACCAGGAACAATTTGGTGGCCGCATGGGTCTCGCCGAATTTCAGCAGGTCGGGCATGTCGTAGGGCGGCGGATAAAGCAGCGCGGTACCGCCCGCATAGACCGCGCACATCGAATAGCCGCGACTGCCGCCGAAATAGAGCGGCGTCGCACAGAGATACCGCGTGCGCTCCGAAAACCCGAGCGTCACGAAGTAGATCATGAACCGCGAAAAGAACTGGTTATGGGTAATCAGCGGTCCCTTGGGGATTCCCGTGGTGCCCGACGACAGGGCGAGCAGCAGCGGCGGG
>CAXBMQ010000022.1:0-78221 GCA_963977005.1 uncultured Rhodospirillaceae bacterium | reverse complement strand
CATCCGATCCGAGCGCAGAAGCATCCGCCAGCGGCAGCGAGGAACCGACCGCCTCAGGGTCGGCAAGCGGCGAGCCGACCGATGTCGGGTTTACGCTCCATCTGCTCGATGAAACCGGGGCATTCGATCCGTTGGCGGGCGACAGCGGTCCCGACCCGACGGCAAGCGCCGGGCCCTTCCCCGACGGACAGGTTTTCGGCGATAAATCCTTCACCTTCGACATCGACACCTCCGCGCTATCGACCGGCGATCTGAATTTGCGCCTGGGCTTTGACGGTACCGGCGACGCATTTTACCAGGTCACCGTCACAACCGGCGCCGCTTCCAGCGTTTCCGAACCAACCAGCCTTGTTCCCTTCGCCGCGGGTGCGGCAGGCCTCGGATTTCTCGCCGCCAGGCGACGCCGGCGCAAGAAATAGCCGCCCGGTAACATGCGCTCATGACGGAGCCCTCGGCAGAAAGCCCCGTTCGTATATATATCGATCTCATCGGCGACCTGTTTCATCCGGGCCAGCTCCGGCACCTGCAAAAAGCCCGCTCTTTGGGCGACATCCTTGTCGTGGGCGTTTTTGACGACGAAACTGCCACGCGGTTCAGCCACGTCCCCGTCATGACCCTGGACGAACGCATTGCGGTGATTGCCGCATTGAGGTGCGTCGACGAGGTAGTTTCCGCCGCTCCCGCAGCCCCCGACGCAACGTTTCTGGCACAATACGATGTCGATCATGCCTGTCTGAGCGACGATTATGGCGATCCTGCACGACGCGAGGGACTTGCCGATCTGCTCGAAGACGGAACGGGCATTGTGTTTCCCTACACAGACGAACTCTCAACCGCGGGAATAGTGTCCCGGATCACAGGCGCGCAACTGGATGAGAATGCCCCGGATTCGGCAACCGTCCATCCCCCCGTGACCGCCCCCGCGACAGAACCGATGGAAATACTTGCCGAGATTCAACGCGCCCAGGAGACAACCCTCGGCATCCTCGGGGCAATAGCCGGCGCGCGGTTCAAACGGACCTGGCTCCTGGACCGCGAACGCCTTGGCGACGAAAACTGGGTTGCCTTCAGCAAGTGCATGGCCCGGAATGAAATCGAACAGGCACGACATTCAGCAACAGACCCCCGGTTTGTCGCGGCTCTCGTATCGCTGGCCAAAAACATCTCCAAACCCGGCGAACGGATCAACCTTGTCGGCACCGCCGCGCCGCTGGTTGGGTCCGCCCTTGCGGCGATGGGCCGCCGCGTGACCATCATCCGGCCGGGTTCCGTTCCACCATCCGATCCGACGGACACAGGCTCACAGACCTACGACATCGTCCATTGCGGCTGGCACGAATTACCCGATGCCTGCCCGGCCGCGGAATCGATGGCGGTGCTGGCGCCGTCGGCGTCGGCCGTGCTGGCAATGGACAGCGACCTGTTCTTCGCGGCGACACGGCGGATCAAACGCGATCTGCTGCTGTCTGTCGATTTCTCACCGGAAGACGGGACGAATTATTCGCCGCGCGGCAGCGACAGTCATTTTGTCTTTTCGGATGTCTTCACGCGGAATTTGTTCCACAGCAACAACTTCTTCGAAGTCGAAGACGTGCTGACCACGGTCGACGGCGTCCCGCGTCCGGAGCGGGCAAGCGGGTGCAACCGGATATCGCGCGTCAGCATGGTCGATGAGGACAAGCACGGACCCAACTTTCGCTATCTCGACGGCGCGCCCGCGATTGCGACCGGTGCCGCCGATGAAGGCAGCTTCGTCCGCTGGTATCACGGCTCCGTCCTTCCCCTCGGGGAGACACGGGTGTGATCGAGCGGCAACCGTTATTCGTCTTTTTCGGCGCGGAAAGCGAATACGTCCTCCATCCGGTATTCGCGGAGATGACGAAACGGGGATACCGGTGCGCCGAACTCCATGCCACGCCGGAACATTCCATCAGCCGCGACCTCGCCGCGGTAGTTGCAGATCCCGCCGACAAAATACTGGTGACCTCGGCTCATTTTTCGTGGGACGACCGCTATATGATGTCGGCGATGGAGGTACCCGATTGCCCGGCGCTCGTCGAGATCATCGCTGATCTCAAACCGCGTTACACGGTCTATTATCCGCATGACCTGTCACAGCCGTTGCTCACCAATGAAACCGGCTGCCTGCCGTTTATCGACCTGTATCTCGCGACGTCGCCTCTGGAAAACATGTTTTCGAACGAAACGCATGTACGGGAAGTCGGCTGGATCAAAGCGCCTGCGGATATCGGCTCGCCGGTCGAACGGTGGGGACGCGGTCTCTGGCTGACGATGAGCATGGAATACATTCTCGTCGAGAACGGGACCGAGAAAACGCTGGGATACATGGAGAAATGGCTGCATGACTGGCTCTCGATAAAGTTTGCGCCGTTTCCGCAGTTTGCCGAGATCGAACGGATTCTGACCGATCGCGGGATCAACATTGTCGACCGCAACATGACTCCCCCCGTCGCGGCGCGGCATTTCGACTTCGTCGTCACCAACGGGGAATCTTCTGTCGTGCGCGAAAGTGCAATGATGGGCATCCCGACCTATCTCGTCACCGGGATTGGCCTGTTCGGCAAAACATCGACCCGGAATATGTGGCAGTTTACCGACCTCGAAAACGTGCATGTCGTCGAGACGCTCGAGGAAATCCCCGACCGCCAAACACCCGCCGAACCGACCATGACGCGGTTCGATATGGATGCCGCGATTGAGGCGATCGTTACCGGTTACGAACGCAAATCCGGGCCGTAAAACATGGGCTGGAAAGACGTTTGGCGCAAAAAGGGAGCAAAAGCCCCCAGGGAGCCCGGGCCATCCGACCTGATGGCGCTCAACGGGTACGATTCCGGCGCCGGAATCGCCAGCTACGATGCGCTGGACGATTTCTCGGCGCGGGTAGCGACCCGGCTGGACATCAAACCGGGCATGCGTCTGCTCGAAGTGGGTTGTGGCAGCGGTGCAGCTTTGCGTCGTCACTATCTGAACGGTGTCGATGTATGGGGCGTGGACTTCTCACCGGGTCACCTCAGGGCCGCGCGTCACGTCATGCCGGCGGGACATTTCGCGGCCGCCGATGCGCGGTCCCTGCCGTATGCGAATAGCGTGTTCGACCGCGCCATCGCCGGGTCGTGTTTCCTCTATCTTCCCGATGCCCGAAGCGCATCGGACGCCCTGGCCGAACTCATCCGGGTGCTGAAACCGGGCGGTTACGGCGCGGTGACGGATCTGCCCGACAGGGATCTGCGGGACGAGAGCGAGCGCTTTCGACGCGGAGAGCTTGGGGACGGGGCATACGAACGCCGCTATGCGGAACTGAAACACCAGTATTTCGGTCGCGACGAAATGATCGCCCTCAGCAACCGGCTCGGCTGCAGGGCGGAGACGACGACCCAGAAAATCGCCGGGTACGGCAATTCTCCTTACCGCTTCAACCTCTGGATCGAAAACAAGTCCTGACGGATCGCGTCAGAGCAGCATCAGGGCCGGGTTTTCGATATAGCGTTTGATCGCGGCAAGCAGCTCGGCGCCGATGGCACCGTCCACCACGCGGTGATCAACCGACAACGTGCAGCTCATGACGGTCGCCGGAACAATCTGGCCGTCCTTGACAACCGGCCGCTGTTCCCCCGCGCCCACGGCCAGGATGCAGGCCTGTGGCGGGTTGATGACCGCGTCGAACTGTTTCACCCCGAACATGCCGAGGTTCGAGACCGAGAACGAGCCGCCCTGGTATTCCTCCGGCGCCAGCTTGCCGTCGCGGGCCCGCGTCGCGAGGTCTTTCATATCCGCCGATATCTGTTTGAAGCCCTTTTGCTCGGCCGCGCGCACGATGGGCGTAATCAGGCCGCCGGGAATAGCCACCGCGACCGAGATATCGGCGGTGTGGAACTGGCGCATCACGCCCTCGCCCTCGTAGGCGACATTCGCCGCCGGGACTTCCATCAGTCCCATCGCACAGGCGCGGATGACGAAATCGTTGACCGAGATCTTCACCTCTTCCTGCGCGGCGTTCAGCGCCTTGCGGACCTTCAGAAGCTCATCCAGTTCGCAATCCATCGTCAGATAGAAATGCGGAACCTCGGACTTCGATTCCGCCATGCGCTGCGCAATCACCTTGCGCATCGTCGACAGCTTGACGATCTCCGATGTGTCGTCGCGCGCGGGGGCAGCCTCTTCGGCCGCCGCGCCGCCCGTGGCCGCCTCGGGTTCAGTCGGCTTTGCAATGCCCTTCGCGACCGCATCGTCGATATCGCGCTTCACGATCCGCCCATCCGGGCCGGAGCCCTTCACGGCAGCAAGATCTACACCCGCCTGGGCCGCCATGCGACGCGCCAGCGGGCTCGCAAACAGGCGGTTCCCATCGGCATCCGTGGCCGTCGGCAAAGCGCCCGACGCGGAGATATCGACACTGCGTTTTGCCTTGCTCGCATTGCCGCCGGACATCGCGGCTTCGACGTCGGAGCGCACGACCTTTCCATGCGCACCGGACCCCTTGAGCGCGCCCAGGTCGACCCCGGCCTGGTCGGCGATACGCCGCGCCAGCGGACTTGCCTTCACGTCGCTGTCCGACGCGGACGGCGATGCTGTACCGGTTTGTTCGCCCGACGCTTCGGCGGACTTTTCCGCTTCAGGGGCCGGCGTTTGTTCCGCCTTGTCAGCTTCTTTCGCGTCCTCTGCCGGCGCCTGCTCGGCGGCCGACGCATCTTCGCCGTCTTCGAGCAGAATGCCGATGACGTCGTTAACCGCCACGGCTTCGGTGCCTTCGGCCACGAGGATCTTGCCGACCACGCCTTCGTCTATGGATTCGACCTCCATCGTCGCCTTGTCGGTTTCGATCTCGGCGATCACGTCGCCCGGATTGACCTGATCGCCTTCCTTGACGTGCCACTTGGCAAGATTGCCTTCGGTCATCGTCGGCGACAAAGCCGGCATGAGGATTTTGATGGACATATCGGCGATCCTACCCGGTCAGTCTGCGTAACAGACGGCTTTTGCCGCGGTCACAACGTCGGCGACCTGCGGCAAGGCCAGTTTTTCAAGATTGGCCGCATAAGGCAGCGGCACATCGACCGCACACACGCGCCGGACCGGCGCGTCGAGCCAGTCGAATGCCTGCTCCATCATGATCGCGGCGATCTCGGAGCCCATGCCGGCGACCGGCCAGCCTTCCTCGACCGAGACGATGCGGTTGGTCTTCTTGACCGAGTTGACGATGGTTTCGGTATCAAGCGGGCGCAAGGTGCGCAGATCGATCACTTCGGCATCGATGCCCTGCTCAGCGAGTTCCTCGGCGGCGGCAAGCGCATGGCCGACCATGATCGAGAACGCGGTAATGGTCACATCGCTGCCTTCGCGCACGACCTTCGCCTTGCCGATCGGCACGGTCCAGTCGTCGTCATCGGGCACGTCGAAGCTCTGACCGTAGAGAATCTCGTTTTCGAGGAAGATCACCGGATTCGGGTCGCGAATGGCCGACTTGAGGAGCCCCTTCGCATCCGCCGCCGAATACGGTGCGAGTACGTAAAGCCCCGGCACATGGGCGTACCAGCTCGCATAGCACTGCGAATGCTGGGCGCCGACGCGGGCGGCCGCCCCGTTCGGTCCGCGGAACACCGCCGGGCAGCCCATCTGGCCGCCGGACATGTAGTTCGTCTTGGCCGCCGAGTTGATCAGGTGATCCATCGCCTGCATGGCAAAGTTGAAGGTCATGAATTCGACGATCGGTTTCAGCCCCGCAAACGCGGCCCCGACACCCAGGCCGGTAAAACCGTGCTCGGTAATCGGCGTGTCGATCACGCGCAGCTCGCCAAACTCGTCCAGCAAGCCCTGGCTGACTTTGTAGGCGCCCTGATACTGCCCGACTTCCTCGCCCATCAGGAACACGTTGTCGTCCGACCGCATTTCCTCGGCCATGGCGTCGCGCAGCGCATCGCGCACCGTCGTGCTGGTGGTTTTCCCGTCGAATTCCTTTTCCGCGGCAACCGGTTTGGCGGCCGGCGCCTCTGGCTTGGCCTCGGCTTTTTCCCCGGATGCTGCTTCGGCTTTTGTCCCGGCCTTGTCGTCGTCGCCATCGGCGTTCTCTGCCGGTGCGTCGCCGGCAGGTTCAGATGCCTTGGGGCTGCCGGTATCGCCGATATCGCCGGCGTCTTCGCCCTCTTCCAGCAGTACGCCGATAACCTCGTTCACCTTGACGTTCTCGCTGCCTTCGGAAATCAGAATTTTTCCGAGAACACCCTCATCGACCGCTTCGACTTCCATGGTTGCCTTGTCGGTCTCGATCTCGGCGATCACGTCTCCCGCAGAGACCGTATCGCCTTCGTTCTTGTGCCATTTGGCAAGGTTGCCCTCCGTCATCGTCGGCGACAGGGCGGGCATCAGAATATTAATCGACATTTTCTTTTCCTTAATCCCGGCTCAGGCTTCGACCAGCACGTCGGTATACAGTTCCGACGGATCGGGCTCTGGGCTCTCCTGCGCGAACTCCGCCGCTTCGACGACGATCGCGCGGACCTCCTTGTCCATCTCCTTGAGATCGGCTTCGGACTTCGAGCCAGACTCGACGATGACCTTGCTGAGATTGGCAATCGGGTCGTGGTTGTCGCGCATGTCGGAAACTTCTTCCTTGGTCCTGTACTTCGCCGGGTCCGACATGGAATGCCCGCGATAGCGATAGGTCAGCATCTCCAGCACATAGGGGCCGTTTCCGTCGCGGCAGTGCTTGACCGCTTTCTCCGCCGCTTCGTGAACCGCGAGAACGTCCATCCCGTCGACCTGTTCGCCCGGCATGCCGTAGGGTTCGCCGAGACGGTAGAGTTCCTTGGCCGCCGATGCCCGGGCGACCGACGTTCCCATGCCATAGCGGTTGTTTTCGATCACGTAGATCACCGGCAGGTCCCAAAGCTCGGCCATGTTGAATGCCTCATGCACCTGGCCCTGGTTGACGGCGCCGTCGCCCAGATAGGTCAGCGAGACGCCGCCGGTGTTTTTATACTTCGCGGCGAAAGCGAGGCCGGTACCGATCGGCACCTGTGCGCCGACGATCCCGTGACCGCCGTAAAAATTCTTTTCCTTGGAGAACATGTGCATCGAGCCGCCCTTGCCCTTGGAATACCCGCCGCTCCGTCCGGTAAGTTCGGCCATGACGCCTTTCGGATCCATGCCGCAGGCCAGCATATGCCCATGATCGCGGTAGCTGGTCACGACCGCGTCGCGATCGTCTATCGCGGCCTGCATGCCCACGACCACTGCTTCCTGACCGATATAGAGATGGCAGAACCCGCCGATAAGGCCCATACCGTACATCTGCCCCGCGCGCTCTTCGAAGCGGCGGATCAACAGCATGTCGCGATAGTATTTCAGAAGCTGGTCCGCATCCGCGCCCGACTTTGCCGAACGACTGCGTGATGCGGATTTGGTTTTACCCTTGCCGCCCTTGGCTTTGGAAGCCGCACCCTTGGGAGCTCTCGCCATAAAATCCTCCGTCTGAAATACGTGCATATGCGCGTATTTTCTTCTGATTTACTGCGCACAGAATATAGAATCCCGCAAAAGCCGCAACCGCGACCTCGGCAAGTATGTATCGTATTATAGGGTTAAGATTTTAAGATAATTTCAAAACCGGCGCGTTTCCGGCCTGCGCGGTTCTGTACCGTTCGCCAAAACTTAACGGCTCGACGCCCGCTCCGTATCGATCACGATGAATTCGTCGGGCCGCACAAGCCCCGCCATGATGCGAGCACGTTCGTCCAGCATATCGGCATCGAGCTGTTCGGACCGCAGTAACGAAATCCTACGGTCGTAATCGAGCCGCACGGCGCGTGTCTGCTCCAGCGTCAGTTCGGCGACGGCCACCTGTTTCTGCAGATGCATCCAGGCGAGGACGCCCCTGTCGCCGTGAAAGGCATGGACAAGGAAATAGCAGACGAACAGCGCCCCGACGATCGGAACGATCATCCGGCGCGACCGGCGCTTGATTTCGTGCGTTGCTCCCATGGTCGAACCGAATCACATTTCGATTCGTCAGGTCAAGAAAAAAGACTCAGATCAGGAAAAATTATGTGGATAACCGCAGAAAACTGCGGTCGGAAGACTCATAATTTTTTATTGACTTCCGCGGTCGAAATTCCGCAATCAGGCAAAAATATCGCGGCCCGGATAAATCGCCGCCGGCCCGAGATGCTCTTCGATACGGATAAGCTGATTGTACTTCGCCAGGCGATCCGATCTTGCCAGCGACCCTGTCTTGATCTGTCCGCAATTCGTCGCCACGGCCAGGTCCGCGATGGTCGTATCCTCGGTTTCTCCGGAGCGATGCGACATCACGGCCGTGTAGGAAGACTTGTGCGCCATGCTGACCGCCGCCAGGGTTTCCGTGAGCGTGCCGATCTGGTTGACCTTCACCAGAATCGAATTCGCCGCTCCCTGCTCGATACCGTCGCGCAGACGCGCGGGATTGGTCACGAAGAGATCGTCCCCGACAAGCTGCACCCGGTCGCCGATCGCCTCGGTCAGCGCGCGCCAGCCTTCCCAGTCGTCTTCGGCGAGCCCGTCTTCGATCGAGACGATCGGATAGGCATCGCAAAGATCTGCGTAATAGGAAATCATGTCATCGGACGACAGGATTTTCCCTTCGCCTTCAAGGTGATACTTGCCGTCTTTGAAGAATTCGGTCGAAGCGGAATCAAGCGCCAGCTGGATATTGTCGCCGGGCTTGAATCCGACCTCCTCGATCGCCTGCATGACGAAGTCGAGCGCATCGCGTGTCCCGCCGAGGTTCGGCGCAAAGCCGCCCTCGTCTCCGACATTGGTGTTGTGCCCTGCCTGCGAAAGCCTGCTCCGCAGCGCGTGAAAGATTTCCGCGCCCCAGCGAACGGCGTCGCTCAGCGTATCCGCGCCGACCGGCATGATCATGAATTCCTGGAAATCGATCGGGTTGTCGGCATGCGCGCCGCCATTCAGGATATTCATCATCGGTACCGGCAACACCCGGGCAGACGCCCCGCCGACATACCTGTAAAGCGGCAGGCCGGCATCGTCGGCCGCCGCTTTCGCGAGCGCAAGGCTGACGCCGAGGATCGCGTTCGCGCCGAGACGGGACTTGTTGTCCGTCCCGTCGAGTGCGATCATGCGTTCGTCCAGGACCGCCTGTTCGTCTGCGTCCATCCCCGACAGGGCTTCGAATATCTCGGTATTGACGGCTTCCACCGCATTCAGCACACCCTTGCCGCCATACCGCCCCTTGTCCCCGTCGCGAAGTTCGACCGCCTCGTAAGCGCCGGTCGACGCCCCCGACGGCACCGCCGCCCGGCCGGCGGCCCCCGTTTCGAGTTCGACCTCGACCTCGACGGTCGGGTTTCCCCGAGAATCCAGAATTTCGCGGGCGTGAATATCGACAATGGCGGACATGGCTTTTCCCCGGGGAAACGATTTCAATCAAGGCCGGAGTGATAGCGTTCGCACCGTCTCAGCGCAACGCCTGACGCCGCAAACGGGTCAGATTTCGGTCAGATTTCGACGGGGTTCGCCTTGGCGATGCGGTCGATCTCGACCAGGGTCTGAAGAATGCCCGGCAATTCCTTTAGCCGAACCATGTTGGGTCCGTCCGAAGGCGCGCTGTCCGGATCCTGATGGGTTTCCATGAACACCGCGCCCACGCCGATAGCCAGTGCCGCGCGGGCAAGAACGGGCACGAATTCACGCTGGCCGCCGGAAACATCGCCCTGACCTCCGGGCTGCTGGACGGAGTGGGTCGCATCGTAAACCACCGGACAACCGGTTTGCGCCAGGATGGGCAGCGACCGCATATCGGACACAAGCGTATTGTAGCCGAACGAGGCCCCGCGCTCGCACAGCATGACGCTGTTATTGCCCGCGGCCTGGGCTTTCTTGACCACGTTCGCCATGTCCCACGGCGCAAGAAACTGGCCCTTCTTGATATTCAGCGCCCTGCCGGTTTCGGCGGCGGCCACGATCAGGTCGGTCTGGCGGCTGAGAAATGCAGGGATCTGAAGCACATCGACCGCTTCGGCGACGGGGGCGCATTGATCCGGCAGGTGGATATCCGTCAGGACCGGGCAGCCGTGGGTTTCGCGGACGTCGGCGAGGATCGGCAGGCTTTCGGCCAGCCCCATCCCGCGCGGGCTGTCGAGCGACGTGCGGTTCGCCTTGTCGAACGAGCTTTTATAGATCAGCCCGATCCCCAGCTTCGAGGTGATCTCGACCAGCGCCGACGACATTTCCATCGCATGGTCCCGGCTTTCCAGCGCGCAGGGCCCGGCAATCAGAACGAACGGCGCATCGTTGGCGACCGTGACATTGCCGATCCGGATACGGTTGGGGACAGTCATCGGCTACACCAGCCGCGACCGGTCCATCGCGGCGCGGATGAACGATGTGAACAGCGGATGGGGATCGAACGGCTTGGATTTGAGCTCCGGGTGAAACTGGACCCCGACATACCAGGGATGATCGGGCAACTCGATGATTTCGGGCAGGATGCCGTCGGGCGACAATCCCGAAAATTTCACCCCTGCCGCCTCCAGCCTGTCGCGGTAATTGATGTTCACTTCGTAACGGTGGCGGTGACGTTCGCTGATATCCGCTTGGCCGTATATGTCCCGGACGAGGCTGCCTTCGGCGAGCGCACAATCGTATGCGCCGAGGCGCATGGTCCCGCCCAGATCGTCGCCGCTGCCGCGTCGCTCGATTTCGTTCCCGCGCATCCATTCCGTCATGAGCCCGACGATCGGCTCCGCGCAGGTGCCGAACTCCGTCGAGCCGGCGCCTTCGATGCCCGCCAGGCTGCGCGCCGCCTCGATCACGGCCATCTGCATGCCGAAACAGATGCCGAAATAGGGCACGTTGTGTTCCCGGGCGAACCGGACGGCGGCGATCTTGCCCTCGGCGCCGCGCTCGCCGAATCCGCCGGGTACGAGGATGCCTTCCACGTCGGACAGATGGTGGACCGCATCCTCGGATTCGAAAATCTCGGAATCGATCCAGTTCATGTTGACGCGCACATTGTTCGCGATACCGCCGTGATCCAGCGCTTCCGCAAGCGACTTATAGGAATCGAGCAGGTTCGTGTATTTGCCGACCACCGCGATCGTCACCTCGCCTTCCGGGTTTTTCACCCGGTTGGTGATATAGGTCCACCGGCTGAGGTCGAGGTTCTCGCCGTCGTCTTCCAGACCGAAATGCCGGGTCATCTGCTTGTCCATGCCCCGGTCGTGGTAGCAGATCGGCACCTCGTAAATGGTGCTGACATCGGGGGCGCTGATGACATTGTCGACCGGCACATTGCAGAACAGCGCAATCTTCCGGCGCTCTCCGGCCGGGATGTCCTGTTCGCAGCGGCAGAGAATCATATCCGGCTGAATGCCGACGCTCTGGAGTTCCTTGACCGAATGCTGGGTCGGCTTGGTTTTGAGCTCGCCCGCAGATTTCAGGTACGGTACCAGGGTCAGATGCACGAACATCGAGCGTTCGCGTCCTAGCTCGTTGCCGAGCTGGCGGATCGCTTCGAGGAACGGCAGGCTTTCGATATCGCCGACCGTGCCGCCGATCTCGCACAGAACGAAGTCCTCGTCCTCGACATCGCTGAGTGCAAATTCCTTGATGGCGTCCGTCACGTGCGGGATGACCTGCACGGTCGCGCCGAGGTAGTCGCCGCGCCGTTCCTTCTCGATCACGTTTGTGTAGATCCGCCCGGTCGTGACGTTATCCGTCCGGCGTGCCGCGACACCGGTAAACCGCTCGTAATGGCCGAGATCCAGATCGGTCTCCGCGCCGTCGTCGGTGACATACACCTCGCCGTGCTGGGTCGGGCTCATGGTGCCCGGATCGACATTCAGATAAGGGTCCAGTTTGCGCAGTCGCACACGATAGCCCCGCGCCTGTAAAAGCGCGCCGAGGGAGGCCGAGGCCAGCCCCTTGCCGAGTGATGAAACCACGCCGCCGGTGATGAATACAAACCGCGTCATGGAGCGATAAACTACATTACTTCCGGGGGATTACGAACCCCGCCTGAAAGACTATTTCGGAAAAAAACGAATCGCTTCTGTGGATATCTACTTCGCGACCGGCACGGCGGGCACCGCCGGCGCAACCGGCGCCGGAATCGTCTGCTGGGTCTGCGGCGCACCTTGCTGATCGAGGATCGATGTCGGCGCCCGGTTGGACGAAGACAGGATCGCGAGCAGCAGACTGGTCGTGATGAAACACGCCGCGATAACCGCCGTCGCCCGGGTTAGCAGGTTTGCAGACCCCCGCGTGGTCATCAGTCCGCCCATCGTGCCACCGCCGCCGCCGCCCATGCCGAGAGCGCCGCCCTCGCTTCGCTGCAAAAGCACGACGATCACGAGACCGATCGCGAGAAAGAGATGGATTATCAGCAGAACCTGGATCATGGACTTTCAGCCTTCATTACGCGGCGGTATGTAATGCCAATTTGGCCGTTTGGCCAGAAAATTTGGCGTTTTCCGTCAATCTTTGCCGTATTCCGGTATCCCGACGGTCAGGATGCGGCCTCGGCAATTGCCCAGAAATCGTCGGACTTCAGGCTTGCCCCGCCCACCAGCGCCCCGTTTACGTTGGAAACCGCCAGAATATCCGCGGCGTTTTCGGGTTTCACCGACCCGCCATACAGAATCCGCACCCCCCCGAAATCGCCCGAAACGTCCTTCAGCGCCGCCCGGATGGCGTCGTGAACTTCGGCGATATCCTCGAGCGTCGGGGTCCGGCCGGTCCCGATGGCCCAGACGGGCTCGTAGGCGACAACGATGGTGGAGGCAGAGGATCCTTCGGGAACGGAGCCGCGAAGCTGTCCCGTGACCACGTCGACCGCCCTGCCCGCTTCCCGCTCGGCAAGCGTTTCGCCGATGCAGATCACAGGCACCAGGCCGCTCGCCTGCGCGGCGGACGCCTTCGCGCGGACCGCTGCATCGTCCTCGTTGTGATCGGCCCGGCGCTCGGAATGCCCGACGATCACATAGGCACATCCGGCGTCGCGCAGCATGGCGGCCGAGATATCGCCGGTATGCGCGCCCTGTTCCTCTGCATGGCAATCCTGGCCGCCCAGTGCGATCGCGGACTCGCCGAGAGCGCTCCGCACGGCCCCGAGCAATGGCGCCGGCGGACACAGAAGCATGTCGACCCCGTTGTTTCCGGCACCGGAGGTCCTATCTGCAAGGGATCCGGCAAGCTCGGTTGCAAAGGCAATGGTGCCGTGCATCTTCCAGTTTCCGGCAATCAGTGGGCGAAGGGATTGGGTCATTGCAGTCCATATTTCCTAAATTTCCGGGCGGCGCGGTTTTTAGCACATGGCGGGCCCAGCGCCAATCGCCCGGCACCCCGTCCGTCTGCGGTCTGCTTATGCACCGTCGCGCAGACCGGGCCTGCAATCACGCCGGATTGCCTTGCCGCCCATGGGCGGCCTGCCTATGATGCGCGCGCTTTAAAACGACCTTCCCGCCGGCGCCGCGGCAAGGTACTGGAGGACGAATGCTGCTCGAGAAAATGAAAAAGGGTGTTGGCAAGGTTGTCATCACCATTCTTGCCGTTTTGCTGATCATCAGCTTTGCCGTCTGGGGCATTGGCGACATGGTCACACCGGGCGCCAACTACAACCAGGTCGCCGAGGTCGACGGGACGCCGATCACGCAGCGCGAATTCCAGGAGCAGTTCCAGCGCGAGATGAGCCGTATCCGGGCCCGTATCGGGAACATCGACGCCCAGCAGGCGCGAAACCTCGGGCTCGCGGAATCTACGCTGAACGGGCTCATTTCCCGTCGTCTCCTGGGTCTCCAGGCGGCGGATCTCGGCCTTCTTGTCAGCGACGAACAGGTGATCGAGGCCATCCGGCGTCAACCCGCGTTCCGCAACGCGCTGGGCCAGTTCGACCGGTCGGTGTTTCAGGTAACCCTGGCGAATAACGGGGTATCGGAAGCCATGTATGTCGCTTCGCTCCGCCAGGACACGCAACAGGACTACATCGGCGGTGTCATCTCCGCGGGTGCCGCTGCCCCGCCGCAGCTTGCCGAAACGGTCTATCGCTATCGGAACGAGCGCCGGTCGGCCGATGTCGTCAGGATCAAGCGCGCGGCGCTCGCAAGCGCGCCGACGCCGACGGACGCCGATCTCAACGCCTATCTCGAAAAGAATGCCAATCAGTTCAGGGCCCCCGAATACCGGCGGCTTTCCGTGCTCCACATGGACCCCGATCAGGTCGCCAAGGAACTTTCGCCGTCGGAGGAGAAAATCCAGCGGGAATACGAAGATCGCCTTAGCGGTCTGTCGGTGCCGGAGCGCCGCCGGCTCGAGCAGATCCTGATCAAGGACGAAGCGACCGCGAAGAAGGCGCATGCGACCCTGTCCGAAGGCCGCAGCTTTGAAGCCGTCTCGAAAGAGGCGACCGGCAAATCGGGCGACGACATTAAACTGGGCCTCGTAACCGCGCCCGACCTGCTGCCCGATCTCGCGAAGGCCGCCTTCGCGTTGGAGAAAGGTCAGTTCACGGCGCCGACGAAATCGCCGCTCGGTTGGCATATCATTCGCGTGACCGAGATCCAGCCCGGGCGGGAACCCAAGCTTGCCGAAGTCCGCAAGGAGATCGCCAGCGATCTCTCGAAGGAAATGGCGCTCGACGACCTGGTCACCCGCGCCAACCGCGTTGAAGACGCGCTCGCCGGCGGTTCTTCGATCGAGGACGCCTCGCAGGAGGCAGGCATCCGGATCACCAAGACCGAACCCATCGATGTCGCCCGGAAACTTCAGTCGGGAACGGTGGTGTCGGGCCTGCCGGTCGACACGAGTTTCATGGAAACCGCGTTTTCCCTGAAAGAGGGCGCCACCAGCAACCTGATCGAAACCGCCGAGGGCGGGTATTTCATGCTCCGTGTGGATCAGGTCATCGAAGCGGCCAAACGGCCGCTGAGCGAGGTTCGCGCCGCGGTCGAGACAGCGTGGAAAACCGACAAGCTGAACGAAATCGCCCAAAAGACGGCCGAGGAAATCCGCGACGCCTCCAAGGGCGGCATGCCGCTGTCGGAAGCCGCCCGGAAACACGATCTCCTGGTCGAAAACAGCAAGCCCGTGTCCCGTTTCGGCACCGGCACCGACACGATCATTCCCCGCGCCCTGCTGCCCGAACTGTTCAAGGCCAAGACCGGCGATATCGTGATGCAGCAGACCGCGGACGGGTTCGCGGTTGCCCGCCTGAAGGATATCCAGAGCAATCCGCCGAGCGCAGATGACGGCGATTTCAAGCGACTCCAGGAAACGCTGACCAGCGCGATTGCCAACGATGTGCTGTCGGAATACACGCGGGCTCTGCGCGACGAGTATTCGGTGTCGATCAATCAGGCCGGGCTCGACGCCTATTTCTCCGGCCAGGGCTATGGCAGCGCGGGCGGCCGCTGACCGGGGTTTTCAGCCGCGCACAGGTCGCCGTGTTCAGAGATTGAAAATGTCGATTCCGTCATCGCCGTCTTCACGCGGCGGTAACGGTGTCCTGACGATTTCGCGGAGCGCCCTGGGGTCCGCCATCACCACCGAGGTTTCAACCTGGCGGTCGGGTATATCCCAGTAGCGTCGGAGCAGACGGTTTTTTTCGTCGCCTTCGACCAGCCCGAAATCGTGCTTCTCGTAAAATCGCACGGCCCAGCGTGCGGCCTTCCACGTCCCGATCAGAACCGGACGCGGCGCATGGGCGATCAGATGCGTCAGAAGCTCCGAGCCGATGCCGCGATTCTGGCGGCCGGTCTGCACATAGGCATGACGGATAAGGATGACATCGTCGACCGGCTGGACGCCCATGACGCCGACGAGACTGCCCCCCGCCTCTGCGCCCGAAAACGACACGCCCGAGGCGATTTCATGGCGCAGCTCGTCAGCCGGCATGTACGGTTCCTTCCAGCGATCCGCCGGGATGATCCCCCGATAGGCTTCGGCACCGTCGTTGACGATGGACAGAACAGCATCGAAATCGGCATCTGTGCAGGGGCGGATCAAGGCGGCGGCTCCGGGATGTATCGAAAACCCGACGTTATTCCGCCGTCCGGACCTGCGCCAGTTTTTTCCGCTCGACCCGCGTCAAAAGCGCATCGAGCCGGACCAGATCGAAGCCCCGCGCCTTCAGGCCCCACAGCCACGGGGCAATCGCATTCATGGTCGCGGTGCGCGGATGCCCGATGGCGATCGCCTGCCCGGCCTCGCGCGCAATGCGCTCGGTTTCGGCGATGCGCGCGCGGATTTTCTTCGGATCGGGCTCGTGATCCAGAAAGACATCGCGGGTCGCGTGTGCGATGCCGGCATCCGCTGCCGCCGCCGCGCCGATCGAGCTTCCGCTTGTCCGGGAATCGAGAAAGAACAAACCGCGTCTTCTCAGTTCCGACATAACGATATTCATCCGCGCGCGGTCGCGGGTGAACGTGCTGCCCATGTGATTGTTGACGCCGGTATAGCCGCCGAAGCGGCCCAGGATATCGGTCAGCCGGCGTCGCAGTTCCTCAGGCCCCGACGCGACCGACAGCACGTTCATCCCTGGCTTGCCGCCATGGTCGGGCGCTTCCATCGGCAAATGCAGCATCACCGGATGCCCCTTGAGGCGGGCGCGGCGGACCTGTCTGGCGACGTCGGGTGCAAAAGGCAGATAGGCAAGCGTGACCTCCGGCGGCAGGCGAACCGCCCGGGCGGAATTGATCCGGTCGAAGCCCATGTCGTCAATGACGATCGCTATGCGCGGCCGTTCCGGTGACGGGCGGGCGGCAGGCGTTGATGCCGCGGGGGCACGTTCAACCGGACCTGTCTTCCCAGCCGGCGCTTCCGCGACCGGCGGTCGAACGGGTTGCCGGCGCGGCAGGCCCTTCTCAATCCGCCTGGTCTCGTCGGCCGCGACTGCGCGTGGCGGCAGCAACAGGGTCTGCGAACTCGGAATCCGGGCGGGGGCGGTTTTTTCGGGCAGGCCTGCAAAGGTTTTATCCGCCGGTCGCGCAGAGGATGGGGATTTGTCGCCGGGTTGCGTGACCGTGGTAACCGCGAGCAGGATCGCGCCCACGGCAAGACCGGCCGGGACCGGCCAGGCGGACGGGCCGGCGGACTGGCCCGCAAGCGGCTCAATAAATCGCTGAATGCGTTTCCACAAAACGGTCTACCCGGATTCACGATGATCCCGGACTATTTTCGGGGCGTTATGGTTAAGGAATGGTTTCGACCCCGCGCGCAGGTCCACAAAACCGTTTCGTACGGCAGGAAATCCGCGTACTAACGCTCCTCGCCAAGGTGTTCTATAAAACATCCTGAATTCGTTACCGGATCGGGGAACCGATGGACTTCAAAAGTATACTCGCCCTTGCTGCCGACGGCAGGAAGTTCGATCGCGACGAGGCTGAAACGGCCTTCGACATCATCATGTCGGGCGATGCCACGCCGGCGCAGATCGGCGCGTTCCTGATGAGCCTTCGGATGCGTGGCGAAACCGTTACCGAGATCGCGGCCGCGGCATCGGTCATGCGCACGAAAGCGCTGAAGGTTTCGGCACCGCCCGACGCCATGGATATCGTCGGTACCGGCGGCGACCGCAGCGGCACGCTGAACATCTCCACCGGGTCGGCGCTGACCGTCGCGGGCTGCGGCGTCCCCGTCGCCAAGCACGGCAACCGCGCGCTGTCTTCCAAATCGGGCGCGGCGGACGTCCTGATGGCGCTCGGCGTCAATATCGACGCCGACATGCGCCTGATCGAAAAATCCATCGCCGATGCCAAAATCGGCTTCATGATGGCGCCGCGGCATCACAGCGCCACCCGCCATGTCGCCGGCCCGCGCGTCGAACTGGCGATCCGGACGGTCTTCAACATGCTCGGGCCATTGTCGAACCCGGCGATGGTAAACCGGCTGATGGTCGGCGTTTTCGCGCCCGAATGGGTCGAGCCGATCGCCCGCGTGCTCGGCGAACTGGGTGCCGAACGCGCCTGGGTGGTCCATGGCGAGGGCGGACTGGACGAACTGGCGACCAGCGGCATGGCCCATGTCGCCACGCTGGAAGACGGCAGGGTCGAGACCTTCGAGGTGACACCGGAGGATGCGGGCCTGCCCCGCTGCGATATCGAGGATATCCGGGGGGGCGATGCGGAATTCAACGCTGCCGCCCTGACCGCGCTGCTCGCGGGCGAGCCCAGCGCCTATCGCGACACCGTGCTGTTTACCTCCGCCGCCGCGCTCATCGTCGCCGGAAAAGCCGACAACCTGAAAGACGGCGCGGCGATCGCGGCCGAGAGCCTGGATACCGGCAAGGCGCGCGCGGCGCTTGACCGGATGATCGAAATTTCCCACGAGATTATCGTCGATGACGAGGACGAGGCCGGCGATGAGTGACGCCCTTACGAAGATATGCGCCGATAAACGCGAACACGTCGCGGCGTCGAAAGCGCGGATACCGCTTGCAGACGTCGAAACGGCGGCGAAACAGGCCGCCGCGCCGCGGGGTTTTTACAGGGCGCTGAAATCGGCGGCCGATGCCGGCCGCTACGGGTTGATCGCCGAGGTCAAGAAAGCGTCGCCCAGCAAGGGGCTGATCCGGGCCGATTTCGACCCGCCGGCCATCGCCCGGGCCTATGAACGCGGCGGCGCGACCTGCATGTCGGTGCTGACGGATATCCCCTATTTTCAGGGCGAAGACGCGCATTTCGTCGCCGCGCATGACGCCGTATCCCTGCCCGCGATCCGCAAGGATTTCATGATCGATCTCTATCAGGTGCCCGAAGCCCGCGCCCTTGGCGCCGATTGCATTCTGCTGATCCTCGCCGCCCTCGACGATGGCCTGGCCGCCGAACTCGAAGCGGCGGCCACGGACTGGGGCATGGACGTACTCATCGAGGTTCACAATGCCGGGGAACTCGACCGCGCGATGATGCTCAAATCCCCGCTTCTCGGGATCAATAACCGCAACCTCAAAACCCTGAAGACCGATATCGACACCACGCGCCAACTGGCGCCGCGCGTCGTCGATGCCGACCGGCTGGTAGTGAGCGAAAGCGGGCTCTACACGCCGGAAGATCTCGCCTCGATGTACGACGCGGGCGCGCGGTGTTTCCTGATCGGCGAATCGCTGATGCGCCAGGACGATGTCGAAGCGGCGACGCGTAAGCTGCTCGACAGCCAGGCACAGATCCGGGCGGCGGAATAATGGCAAAGCTTACGCATATCGGCGAGGACGGCGAGGCCCGGATGGTCGATGTCTCCGACAAGGATATCACCGACCGCACCGCGACCGCCCGCGGCACCGTGCTGATGGCGCCGGAAACCCTCAAGCTGATCGTCGACGGGACGGTCAAGAAAGGCGACGTTATCTCCGTCGCCCGACTTGCCGGGATCATGGCGGCCAAGCGCACGTCGGACCTCATCCCCCTGTGCCACCCGCTTGCCCTGAACAAGGTGGATGTCGACCTGACCTGCGACCCGCAGCGAAATGCCGTCGATATCGAGGCCACCTGCCGGGTCAGCGGCCGTACCGGGGTCGAGATGGAAGCGCTGACCGCCGTGTCGACGGCGGCGCTCACGGTCTACGACATGTGCAAGGCCGTCGACCGCTCGATGCAGCTGACCGATATCCGGCTCGTTCACAAGGCGGGCGGGAAATCCGGCGAATTCCGGGCAGATGAATAATCATGGCCGCGAATGACCTGCTCCCCGTCGCCGACGCCCAGCAACGCATCGTCGACGCCCTCGCCCCGCTTCCCGCCGAGCAGATTTCGCTGGCCGACGGGCTCGGTCGGGTTCTCGCGCGGGACGTCGCGTCGCGCCGCGATCAGCCGCCGATGGCGGTGTCCGCGATGGATGGCTACGCCGTTCGCGCAGCCGATGTCTCCTCCCTGCCCGCCACGCTGACCGTGATCGGCTACGCGCCGGCCGGGCATGCGTTTGACGGCGCGGTCGGACCGGGCGAAGCCGTGCGCATATTCACCGGCGCCCCCGTCCCCGACGGCGCCGATACCATCGTTATCCAGGAAAATACCGAACTAACGGACGACACCGTCCGCGTGGTGGATGGGACGGCCCCCGTCGGCAGGTATGTCCGGCCGGCCGGTCTGGATTTCGCCACCGGCGATGTTCTGCTGCCGCGCGGCAGGGTGCTCACGGCCCGCGATGTCGGACTTGCGGCGGCCATGAACGTGCCGTGGCTGAACGTGTACCGCAAACCGCGGATCTCGATACTCGCGACCGGCGACGAGATCGTCATGCCGGGCGACCCGATCGGACGCGACCAGATCGTCAGTTCGAACGCGCTGTCGCTGGCGGCCTTCATCACTGCACAGGGCGGCACGCCGCTCGATCTCGGCATCGCGCCGGACGAGGAAGACGGTCTGCGCGCCCTCGCGGCAGGCGCGCGCGGCAGCGACATACTTGTCACCACGGGCGGCGCCTCGGTGGGCGATCATGACCTCGTCCAGAGCGTTCTCGGCGATATCGGACTCGAAGTCGATTTCTGGCGCATCGCCATGCGCCCCGGCAAACCGCTGATGTTCGGCCGCATCGACGGGACGTTCCTGATCGGCCTGCCCGGCAACCCGGTCTCCTCGCTGGTCTGCGCGATCATGTTTCTAGCGCCGGCGATCCGCAAAATGCTCGGCATGGACAATCTGCTGCCCGAAACCGCCACGGCGCGGCTCGGCGGCGACCTGCCCGAAAACGACGAGCGCGAGGATTACCTGCGCGCCCGCCTGTCGCGCGACGAAACCGGCAACGTCGTCGCGACGCCCTATGACAAGCAGGACAGTTCGATGTTCGCGACGATTGCCCGCGCCGACGCCCTGGTGATCCGCAAACCCTTCGCCGACGCGGCGCCTGCAGGGACGAATGTGTCGTTTATCCCCCTCCGGGACGGCATTTTCAGTATCTGAATACCGCGCGTCGCGCGTGATTCTTGACGCTACAGGAGAACCAAACTAGAACATGTAGCCATGTTTATGATTTGTTCCACATCTGGTGGGCAACCCGACGGAGAATACGCATGTTGACGCGCAAACAGCACCAGCTGCTGACCTATATCGACAATCACCTCAATACCGACGGTGTCCCGCCCTCCTACGACGAAATGAAGGACGCGCTCGGCCTCAAATCCAAATCGGGTATTCACCGGTTGATTACCGGTCTGGAGGAACGCGGGTTTATCCGCCGGTTGCCGCACAAGGCCCGCGCCCTCGAAGTTCTCAAAAAACCGCAGAACATGATCGACGATCCGCCGGCAAAGGGCGGGTTCGAGCCGCGTGTCGTCGACGGCAACTTCGGTATCGGTCTCCCCGATTCCGCCCCCGCCGGCGGCAAAACGGCGGCACCGGAGGAAATGGTCGGCCTGCCGTTTTACGGCAAAATCGCCGCCGGCACGCCGATCGAGGCCCTGCGCGACAATTCCCGAACGTTCGAAGTGCCGCCCGGCATGCTCGGCCGCGGCGATCACTACGCGCTAGAGATCGAGGGCGATTCCATGATCGAGGCGGGTATTCTGGATGGCGATACCGTGCTGATCCAGCGCACCGACACCGCAGATAACGGCGAGATCGTCGTCGCGCTGGTCGAAGGACACGAAGCGACGCTCAAGCGCCTGCGCCGCAAGGGCGCATCGATCGCGCTCGAGCCGGCGAATGCCGCGCACGAGACCCGGATATTCGGCCCCGACCAGGTCCGGGTACAGGGACGGCTGGTCGGCCTGGTCCGCAGGTACTGACCGTCCCGAGCGTCAGCCCGGAGACGGATCAGTCCGGAGACGGGTCAGTCGAGATACGCGTCAGTCGAGATACTGGCGGCGTTTTTCGGAAAGCCGGCTCCACGGCCTGTCGCCGCGAGTTTCGCGCGATGTCTCGACCGACGGGCCCGCCCCGGTGAAGCGAACCGCGTGGGCCCCGTCCCGCCATATATGAAACGTCGAGAACACGACCTTGGCGTCCGGGCATAATCGGCGCGGAACCCGCGTCAGCAGGATAACGTGATCCGCCCGGGCGCAATCTTCGATGGCTGCGGCCGGCTCAAAGACAAGCGCGACGGTATTGTCCGCAATCGTCGCGATACATCCGGTCCGGTCGCATCCCATACCGGCCGCCGCATCGACCCCGGTCGTGGGCCATGGCGACACGGCGTCCACGGCAAAACGGCGCTGCCACATATCGCGCTCGAAACTATTCCCGGCGCCGGGTGACATCGCCACCCTGCCCGCGCCCAGATTGACGGCCACCAGGTCGCCATCCCGGTTGACGATCACGTCGGGCGGCGTCACCGCCAGGATCGCTCCCATGCCCGCCGCGATGGCCGGCAGACCGCAATACCGGACCGGACCGCGCATGACGCAAAGCCATATCCCGCCGAGAGACAGGATCGCGAGACCCGTCGTCGGCATCGACGGGACAAGCGCCACCGCCCCCGGTAACGCGGCCACGCTGTCCGCGATCCAGAGAACGACCGAGATTCCCCACCCCATGGGCACCAGTCCCAGGCTCTCCAGCCCGAGCGGCATCAACAGGAAACTGACGATACCAAGCGGCATGATCCACATCGCCATCACCGGTACCGCCACAAGATTTGCGAGCAGGCCGTAGAGCGCAATCCGGTTGAAGTGATAGATGGCGAACGGGGCGGTCGCGAGACTGGCGACCAGTGTCGTCAGCAGTGTTGCCGCCACGAACAGGCCGATACGTGAGCCCAGCAATCCGCCGCGATGGCGCAGGGCAGTCATTTTGGGCGCGGCCGCTTCGTATACCGCCACCAGGCCGACAACCGCCGCAAAAGACATCTGGAAACTGGCGGATAACAGGCTCTCGGGCGCCAGTATCAGGACGGCCATGGCTGACAACGCCACCAGACGCATCGAAATCGCCGTCCGGTCGATCATCACGGCCAGCATGACAATCGAGACCATCAGAAATGCCCGCTGGGTCGGGATGGTCGCCCCCGAAATCAGCAGATAGGCAAACGCTCCGAGGATCGCGCCCAGCGCCGCTATTTTCTTGATCGGATAGCGCAGGGCGACCGGCTCTATCAGGGCCAGCCCCAGGCGCACCGCGAAGAACAGCAACCCGGCGACAAGCCCGATATGCAGCCCGGAGATCGCCAGAAGATGCGCGAGGCCCGAATCCCGCATGCTGGCGAGCGTCTCCCGCGGGATGGAGCGGCGTTCGCCGGTCATCAGCGCGGCCGCCACTGCCCCGACACCGTCCTGTACGGCGACGCCTGCCGTAATCCGTTTGGTGATATCGAGCCGAAGCCGCGCCAGCCCGATCCGCCAGGATGCCACCGCCGGTGTTTCCGTCACGGCGACTGCGCCAAGCGCAAAGCCCACTGCCCCGATGCGGTCGAACCAGGCTTTCCTGGCGAAATCGTACCCGCCGGGCAGAGACGGCTGCGGCGGCGGTTGCAGGATCGCCCGGGCGGCCACGATATCGCCGGGGTTTGGCGGCGGCGTTCGCGATCGCACGGAAATCCGCACACGCGCCGGCATGTCGTTCAGCCGGGCGCCGGGCATTCGTACACGGTCGAGGGTCAGCCGGTAGCCCTTCTCCGTCGGCTCGACCCGCACCGCCCGGCCGGACAGGCTCACCGGCCCGATCTGGCGTTCCAGGACGGGCGCCGAAACGGCGACGGTGCGAATCTGGGCCGCCCCGAAACCGGCGGCCGCCACCATCACCGCCAGTAGCGCAAAGAAGGCCTGCCCGCGACGTTTTCGCAAAGCGAGCACAGATGCGCCCGCCGCAAGACAGACAGCGCCACCCAGCCAGATCGCCGGTTCCACGGGCAGCACGAAATATCCGCCGATACCGGCGGCAAACGCGACCGGTGTCCACAGGGCAAGACGTCCGTGGTTCGGCGCCACCCGGTCTGCGGAGTCCCGGCCCCGGCGTCGCGACAGACGCACGCGCAGGGACGACGCGAATTGCGTCGTATTTCCCCGTAGCTGGGCCATTGACGTTGCCATGAAACACCCATGATCGCGCCGACCGGCAAGCTTGCTGGCAGTTGACTGGCAGGTTGACAGCGGGGCCGGCCGGCAGAGTGTACCGCAAGTGCCGGATTTGTGTTAAACCCCGCGCGCATTGTCATTCACACATTCAAGAGCGAACCGCGCATGAGCGTTGTCACACGTTTTGCCCCGTCCCCGACGGGCTTCCTGCATATCGGCGGCGCCCGTACCGCGTTGTTCAACTGGCTGTATGCCCGCCACACCGGCGGCAAATACCTGCTGCGCATCGAGGATACCGACCGAAAGCGGTCGACGCCCGAAGCGATCGACGCCATTCTCGACGGCCTGTCCTGGCTTGGCCTGGAATCGGACGAGGCGCCCATCTATCAGTTTTCCCGCCGCGAGCGCCATGCCGAAATCGCACAGCAACTGATCGATACCGGTGCTGCCTATCGCTGCTACTGTTCGCCCGAGGAACTCGCTGAGATGCGCGAGAAGGCCAAGGCCGAGAAACGCTCGATGCGGTATGACGGCACGTGGCGCGACCGGGATCCCGCGGACGCTCCCGCCGGAATAGACCCGGTTATCCGTTTCAGGGCGCCGCTCGACGGGGAAACCGTGATCGACGATGCGGTTCAGGGACGCGTCACGGTCGCCAATACCGAACTCGACGACCTGATCATGCTCCGCGCCGACGGCACGCCAACCTACATGCTGTCGGTCGTCGTCGACGACCACGACATGGGCGTTACCCATGCGATCCGCGGCGACGACCACCTCACCAACGCCTTCCGGCAGACCCGGATATTCAATGCGCTCGGCTGGGACGCGCCGGTTTACGCTCATATCCCGCTGATCCATGGACCCGACGGCGCGAAGCTCTCGAAACGCCACGGTGCGCTCGGGGTCGATGCCTATCGCGATATGGGTTACCTGCCGGAAGCGGTACTTAACTACCTCTGCCGGCTCGGGTGGAGTCATGGCGACGACGAGATTTTCTCGATGGAACAGGCGGTTGAGTGGTTCGACATTGTCAACGTCAACAAAGGGGCGGCCCGGTTCGATTACGACAAGCTCTCCAGCCTCAACGCGAAATATATCGATGAAAGTGACAATGACCGGCTGATCGACCTCGCGCTGCCGGATATCGAAGCGGCGCTCGGGAAACCGGCCTCCGACACGGTCCGCCAGCGCCTTGCCGATGGCATGAACTCCCTGAAGTCCCGCGCGAACACCATCCCAGAACTTATTGAATTATCGATGTTTTACTGCGTCGACAGACCGCTTTCCTATAA
Organism: uncultured Rhodospirillaceae bacterium; assembly: GCA_963977005.1. Taxonomy (GTDB): domain Bacteria; phylum Pseudomonadota; class Alphaproteobacteria; order MPNO01; family UBA830; genus CAXBCP01. The sequence continues at coordinate 52,976 of CAXBMQ010000022.1, read as the reverse complement.
CGACAAAGCGGCCAAGATGCTCGACGTTGACGCAAAGCAGCGCCTCGCCGGCCTCCGGGCGCCGCTCGCGGCGCTCGACACCTGGAACCAGGAAACGGTCGAGGCCGCGGTAAAGAGCTATGCGGAGGCGGAAGGTCTGAAACTCGGTATGATTGCCCAGCCTCTGCGCGCCGCGTTAACCGGATCGAATGTTTCTCCGGGTATTTTCGAAGTCGCTGCGGTGCTCGGCCGGGATGAGGCTCTGGGCCGGATAGAAGATGCCGTTGCACCGCGATAAAAATATTGTGCAGTGCAGCGTTTGATTAAACTTGGTTAAAGCGCTATTTTCCGCGCATCAAATTGGCCTGCCCTGCGCTGGCCCTTCAGGATACACCGAAAAATATTGACGAAGAGGGATACCGACATGAGTCAGGAAACCGGAAGCAACGCCCCGAAAGACAGCGTCACGCTGCTCGACCACTCCACGGGACGCGAACTCAACTTGCCGCTGATGGAAGGCACCGTCGGCCCGAAGGTTATCGATATCCGGAAACTCTATTCGGAGCTCGATTATTTCACGTTCGATCCCGGCTTCATGGCGACAGGCAGCTGCGATTCGAAAATCACCTATATCGACGGTGACCAGGGCATCCTGCTGCATCGCGGCTATCCGATCGACCAGCTCGCCAAGAACTGCGACTTCCCGGAAGTCTCCTATCTGCTTCTGAAAGGCGAGCTGCCGACCAAGGACGAAAAGGAAAAGTTCGTCCACGACATCACCTATCACACGATGCTGCATGAACAGCTTCACAAGTTCTATGACGGTTTCCGCCGCGATGCCCATCCGATGGCCATTCTGTGCGGCGTCGTCGGCGCCCTCTCGGCCTTCTATCACGATTCCACCGATATCGCCGACCCGCGCCAGCGCGAGATCGCGTCCTACCGGCTGATCGCCAAGATGCCCACGATCGCGGCCTGGGCCTACAAGTATTCGCTGGGACAGCCGTTCGTCTATCCGCGTAACGACCTGTCCTATGCCGAAGACTTCCTGCACATGATGTTTGCGACCCCGTGCGAGGAATACAAGGTAAGCCCCGTCATCGCCAAGGCGATGGACCGGATCCTGACCCTGCATGCCGATCACGAACAGAACGCATCGACATCCACCGTCCGGCTTGCCGGCTCGTCGGGCGCCAACCCGTTTGCCTGTATCGCGGCCGGCATCGCCAGCCTCTGGGGTCCGGCCCATGGCGGCGCCAACGAGGCGGTTCTCGACATGCTGAAAGAAATCGGCAGCGTCGATAACATCGACGAGTACGTGAAAAAGGCGAAAGACAAGGACGACCCCTTCCGCCTCATGGGCTTCGGCCACCGGGTGTACAAGAACTTCGATCCCCGCGCGACGCTGATGCGCGAAACCTGCCACGAGGTTCTGGCCGAGCTTGGCATCAAGAACGAGCCGCTGCTTGACCTTGCCATGGAGCTCGAGCGCATCGCGCTGGAAGACGAGTATTTCGTCGAACGCAAGCTGTACCCGAACGTCGATTTCTATTCGGGCATCATTTTCCGCGCCATCGGCATTCCGGAAACGATGTTCACGGTGCTTTTCGCCGTCGCCCGTACCGTCGGCTGGGTCGCCCAGTGGAACGAGATGATCGAGGACCCGGGCCAGAAAATCGGCCGTCCGCGTCAGCTCTATATCGGCGAAACGATGCGCGATTTCACACCGCTCGACAAACGCTGAACGTCACCAATCACGAAAAGCCCCGCAGAAATGCGGGGCTTTTTTTATGTCTTTCGACCGGCCCGCGGGTCAGCCGCGCTCGATCAGCTCAATCTTGTAGCCATCCGGGTCCTCGATAAAGGCGATCACGGTCGTGCCGTGCTTCATCGGCCCGGGCGGGCGTGGAATGCTGACACCCTCTTTCTCCATCTCCGCGCACGCCGCGTAGATATCCGGCACCGCGACCGCGAGATGCCCGAAGCCCGACCCGTGGGTATAAGGCTCGTCCTGATCCCAGTTATGGGTCAGTTCGAGCACCGTATGATCGGTCTCGTCGCCGTAGCCCATAAAGATGTTGGTGAATTTCCCGCCGGGGAAATCCTTTTTGCGCAGCACCGTCATCCCGAGATGACGCGAATAGAAATCGATGGATTTATCCGCATCCTTCACGCGGATCATCGTGTGCAGCAGCCGGAAGCCGGATTTCTCTGATGTCATGATTTACCTCTTTTCTGGTGAAGCGTGGTGCGGCGCCATCAAGGACGCCACGACCGATGCCGCAGCCGCACTGGGCGAGCCGCTTGCCGGACGGAGCATCGATAGTGCGCTGTCGATCGAATTCATCTGATTTTCGCGCAGGGCGGGATCGGCCAGCAAGCGGCATATATAGTCGGCGATAAGGTCGCTGCGACAGCGTTCCTGGATGAATTCGGGAACGACTTCCCGGTCCAGCAGAATATTTACAAGATTGACGAATTTCTGGTTCACCCCGTGAAGCAGCTTCACGATTCTGACGGTCAGCGCATTCATCCGGTAGGCCACGATATGCGGCACCCGGGCCATCGCAAGTTCGAGCGATACCGTGCCGGACGCCGCCATTGCCACATCGCAGGCCTGCATCGCATCGAATTTCTCGGCGATCGAACCGACGACAACCGTACGCCCCGGCCAGGTCTCCGCCAGTTCCGTGACCTGCGTCTTCAGATATGACACGGTTGGAAACACGAACACGGCATCGGGATGTTTCGCGGCGATAACCTCTGCCGATTGCCTGAAGACCTCCGCCAGACGCTTGAGCTCTCCGCGGCGGCTTCCCGGCAATACGCAGATCGCCGTAGCCTCTGCGCCGATGCCGTGTTGCGTTCTGAACCGCAGCCCGTCGCCCTTGTCCGCACCGCCTTCGAGCACCGGGTGCCCGACAAACGTACAATCGAGGCCTTCTTTCTCGAAATAGGGCGGCTCGAACGGCAGAAGCGCCATCAGGTGATCCAGTTCGCGGGCGAACTTTTTCGCCCGGTCCGGCCGCCAGGCCCAGACCGTCGGCGCAACGTAATGCACAAGCGGTATATCGGTCCCCCGCAGCTCCTTCCAGACGTCGTAGCAGAAGCCCGGCACGTCGATCGACACCACAATCGCCGGGTTATCCTGTTTGATCTGCGCGATCGTCTCGCGCATCCGGCGCTTTATCAGGGGAATTCGGGGGATAATCTCGATAAGCCCCATCACGGCGATATCCGAAATGGGGAACCGGCTTTGCAGCCCGGCGCTCTCCATCGCCTCGCCGCCGATCCCCGCGATGCGGAACTGCCCGCCTGCCCGCTCGTTGAGGGCCGCGATCAGCCGCGCGCCGATAAGATCGCCCGACGGCTCGCCGGCGATCAGCCAGATCAACGGTGTTTCTTCAGGATCGTTCATGCCCGCGCCGGTCAGCCGGCGTCGCCGGCGGGATCGAAAGCGACGAAAAATACGCCTGCACGGTCGGCCTCCGCGATCATTTCCTGGCGATCCAGCACCAGCACGCCGCCGGCCTCCACCGCCATCCCGCGCAGGCCCGCCCGGATCACGTTCCGCAGCGTCGACAGCCCGACGGCGGGCAGATCGATCCGGCGTTCCTGCGACGGCTTTGGCGCTTTGACGAACACGCCGCCGGGGGAATCGCTGCGAACGAATTCGGCGCAGCGTTCGATCAGCCGATCGGTCCCCTCGGCACCCTCGACCCCGAGGATCCGGCCGTTTTGAACGACCGCCCCCTGACCGATATCGAGTTCGCCCATGACACGCAGGGCCGCGACGCCGCGCGCAATATCGGCGCGGGCATCGTCATCGGGCGCCACCGCACCGTAACTGCCCGCTGTTGCGAGGATATCTTCCAGAATGACTTCCGGCCCGATGACGCGAAAGCCCTCGGACTCTTCTATTTCGCGGACAACCGCGGACAGGAGATTGTCGTCTCCCAACAAACGGGTGCCGACCTTGGCGAGAAATTTCGCGGACCTGGCGTCGCGCATCAACTCTAACATCGACGGGCGCTGAATGCCGCCGACCAGAACGAGTTCCTCGACCTTTTCCCGGCGAGCGATATCAAGCGCCTTGCTGATGCCCGACGCCCGGATCCATTCTACCGGGGCACCGTCAAACGATGCCGGATCGGCGCTCCCCTCGAAAGCCAGAACGATATGGGGCCTTCCGGTATCGCGGCAGGCAGAGACAATTTGTCCGGGCAGCGCACCGCCACCGGCAATTATGCCAAGCTTACGCACCTTGCTCGGCTTTTGGCTGACAGATCGCGCGGCTCGAATCCGACCTCAGAAAGTCGAGAATTTCCATAATGGCTTCATGCTCGCTGAAGCTTTCATGCACATCGTCGAGACGTTCGGCCATCGTGCCCTCTTCGGCGAACATCAGACGATAAGCCTTGCGAAGCGCCGTCACATCCGACCGCGAAAACCCGCGGCGTTTCAGACCGACAATATTCAGCCCGCTCAGCCGCGCACGGTCGCCCATGACCGAACCATAGGGAATGACATCGCTCTCGACGCCGGACATGCCGCCGACCATCGCATGACGGCCGATCCGGCAGAACTGGTGGATGGCGGACAGCCCGCCGATAATCGCGAAATCGTCAACGACCACGTGTCCGGCAAGGGTCGCATTATTCGCCATAATGACATGATTGCCGACAACACAGTCATGCGCGACGTGGGCGCCCACCATGAACAGGCAGTTATTCCCGATCGACGTGACCATCCCGCCACCCTCGGTACCGGGATTTACCGTCACATGTTCGCGAAAGATATTGTTGGCCCCGATCGTCAGCGTCGACGGTTCGCCATGGTATTTCATGTCCTGCGGCTGGTGACCGATCGACGCAAACGGATAAATCCGGCAGTTCGGGCCCAGGGCTGTCCGGCCGTCGAGCACCACGTGGGACAGCAAGACGCAGCCGTCACCGATGGTCACGTCGGGCCCGACAACACTATAGGGGCCGATCGCGACACCGTCGCCGATATCCGCCGAGGCATCCACGATTGCCGTGGGATGTATATTGCTCATAAAGTTCTCAATCCGTCATGATCATGGCGGCGTAGGTAGCCTCCGCGACCAGGGTGTCGCCAACCATTGCCCGGCCGGCGAATTTCCATACATTGCCCCGCGTTCGCTGCTTGACCACTTCGACGTGAATCTGGTCGCCCGGCTCGACCGGCTTCCTGAACCGGGCCCCGTCGACAGACATGAAATAGACGAGCTTGCCTTCGGCCTCTTTACCAAGCGTGTGAACCACCAGAACGGCGGCGGTCTGCGCCATCGCCTCGATGATAAGAACGCCCGGCATCACCGGCTTTTCGGGAAAGTGACCGACAAAATACGGCTCGTTGATCGACACATTCTTGACGCCGGTCGCCTTCACGCCGGGCACAATATCGATCACGCGTTCTATCATCAGGAAAGGGTAGCGATGGGGGATCAATTCCATGATCCGGTTGATATCGATCAGATCCAACTGGCCAGTTGTTTCCACAGTATCCATTCTACCTTCCTTTTTCTCCTGCTAGTCGCGCGAGGGCCGTGAGACGCCTGAAATGCTCGCGCAGCGGCACAGCTGGCGTACCGCCGATTGTAGACCCTGCTTCGACGTCGCGATGGACTCCCGACTGGGCAGCGACCCGCGCGCCGTCGCCGATATCGAGATGCCCCGCGATGCCTGCCTGTCCGCCCAACTGGACGCCGTTACCGATTTTACAGCTCCCCGCAATCCCGGTTTGTGCAACGATAATGCAACTCTTTCCGATCCGGACGTTGTGCCCGATCTGTACCAGATTATCAATCCTCGTGCCCGCCCCGACGACCGTATCGGGCCCGGCGCCGCGATCGATTGTCGAGTTTGCGCCAACCTCGACATGATCCTCGATAACGACACGTCCAAGTTGAGGGACCGTCACGGCGCCCGTCGATGATACCGCAAACCCGAATCCGGGCTCGCCTATTCTCACGCCGGCAAAAAGCGAGACGTCATTACCCAGCAGGGCAAAGCGAACCGACACCGACGGGCCGATCCTGCACCGGTCGCCGATGCGGACCCCATCTCCGATATAGGCGTTGGGGCCAATGCGGCAATCGGCGCCTATCTCCGCGCCCGGACCGACAATCGTTCCGGCACCCACTATCGTTCCCGCGCCGATTTGCGCAGTCGGATGAATATTCGGACCGTTCTCGGCGGGACAATAGGAATTTTCGATATCCGGATGGAAAGCCTCCGCCACCCGGGCATAGGAAAGATAAGGCGTATCCGTCACCAGACAGGTCATCCCGTCGGGTGCCTCGGCTGCAAACTTCGGCGCGACGATACAGCACCCGGCCTCGCTCTGGCGAAATTGATCCGCGTACGCCTTGTTGTCGAGGAAGCTGACGGTGGCGGCATCGGCATCGTCGAGCGCGGCGACATTGGTAAAAACAGTGCCTGCGGGCGCGGTTCCTTCAACAGTCGCTTCCGCGATCTCTGCAAGCTGTTCCAGCGAAAATGGTCCGGCGGCGGGGAAAAACCTGGGATCCGGCGCCATGGCTAGTTCTTGCCTTTGCCGGTGCCCTGGTTCGCTTTGCCCATTTTGACGGCGAGTTTCGGCAAACGTTTGTCCAGCCGGGCAATCACCTCATTGGTCACGTCCATCGTTTTCGCTGACAAAAACACAAAACGCTTTTCCAGCAGCATGTTGAGCTTCTTGGCCTCGGCAACTTCCTGGGCGACGACGACCAGGTTTTTCAGGATTTCGTTCTTGGTATCATTGAAAGCCCGGTCGAGCTGCCGCCGACGCTCCTGTACAGAGCTTTGCGCCTTCCGCGCTTCCTCGCTAAAGGCCCGGCGTTTCTGACTGAAAGCTTCCGGCGCAAGAATAGCCCGCTGACGGCTGAGCTCCTGTTCAGCCTGACGCAGTCTCTGCTCCTGTTCGCTCACCTGTTTCTGAAATGCCTTACGCATTTTCTCGAATTCAGGCCGAATGCTCTTGGCAGCCTTGGAATCCCTCAGGACTTTCTGGACGTCAACCACACCGATTTTCGGCACGGGAATTTCCTGCGCATCTACCTTCGCCGGCAGAACGACAAGGGCGAACGCCCCTAAAAGGGCGAGAGATATCGATACGCTGATTTTATGTATCAAAATCTTGCCCCGAAACTAAACCTGACAAGCTCTGTCTCATCGAAATCCTCCTTTAACAACGCTTTGGCGAAATCGATATTCACCGGACCGAACGGAGAGTCCCATAATATACCTGTTCCGACGGACATTCTAACAGAAGCGGTATCCGTCACGGTTGCGAACGAGCTGTCATTCTCCCCGATGCTGCCGGCATCGGTAAAGACGCGTCCCCGGACACCGAATTCATTCGGAAGCCCCAGCGGGAACGTCAGGCCCACGGTGGTCCGGTAGAACCAGTTGCCGCCGATAGAGTCGCCGGAGGCTCTGTCCCGCGGCCCAACACCCGAATCCTCGAAACCGCGAAGGGTTTTGCCGCCCAGGAAGAACCGGTCGATGATTCGAATATCGTCACCGAGGCCGATAATATAACCCGCGCCCGCGCCCACATTGACGATCCATTTGTCGTAGATCTGATAGAACGTGCCGCCGGACAGTTCGTTCCGCAGGTAATTGGAATCGCCGCCCAGCCCGGCAACGGTATTTTCCAGTTCGACGAAATAGCCCTTTGTCGGATTGAATTTATCGTCCCGCTTGTCGTAAAGCAGCGACTGGCCGACCGAGGAGGTGATAAATTCGCCTTCCTGTTCCTTGATCGCCAGAGAAGCATCCGATGCGACGTCGGTGATCTTGTCCTCGCGCAACGTATAGCGCCACGTCTGTGACAAAGGCTCTGTGATCCGGTAACCGGTCCTCAAGGAAAAACCAAGAGATTCGCGATCGAAGGAGCTTTCGTTCTGTAGATCCCTGCTGGTACTGAAGATGTCGAACCCGGCAGACAGGTTCTTGTCCAGAAAGTAGGGTTCCGTGAAGGACAGGTCGATCTGCTGCTGGCGCTCGCCAATCTGCACCCCGAGACGGAGATCCTGGCCCCTGCCCAGCAGGTTTCGTTCGCGGATACTGGCGTCGCCCAGCACACCGCTGGAACTCGAAAAACCGGCGCCGAACGAAATCTCGCCGGTCGAACGTTCCTTGACGGACACCTCGACGACGGTCTTGTCGCGCGCCGACCCCGCCTTGTTTTCAATCTCGACCCGCTCAAAGAACCCGAGATTACGAATGCGCTGACGGGTCCGTCGCAATTTCGATGTGTTGAAGGCATCGCCCTCGACAAGCAGGACTTCACGGCGGATGACCTTGTCCAGCGTACGCACATTGCCCGATATCTTCACCAGTTCGACGAAGACACGCGGCCCTTCCTGAATAACGAAAGTGACGTCGATGGTCCGGGTTTTCCTGTCGCGGCGAACGCGGGGACGAATATCGACAAACGCATAGCCGAGGACGCCGACGGCATCCGTCAACTTGCCGATCAATCCCTCGACCTCGTCCGCATTGTACCAGTCGCCCGTCTCGATCGACTGCTCTTCGCGGAGTTTGGCGACATCGAGGTCCTTCAGCTGGGTCGTGATGTCTATCTTGCCGAATTTATAGCGCTCGCCCTCGTCCACGGTGAATGTCACGAAAAACGCAGAGCTGTCCGGCGTCAGTTCGGCCACGGCGGATATCACGCGAAAGTCCGCATACCCGTTCGCCAGGTAATGCCGGCGGAGCAGTTCGCGGTCGAAGGTCAGCCGGTCCGGATCGTACGTATCGTCGGACGACAGAAAACGGTACCAGGCGGTCTCCCGCGTCTGAATGACCTCCCTCAGGTCGCCGTCGTCGAATTCCTTGTTGCCGACAAACGCGATTTTGCGGATCTCGGTCAATTCGCCTTCACTGATCTCGAAGACCAGGTCGACACGGTTCTGGGGAAGCTGGATCACCTTGGGCACGACGGTCGCCGAGAAACGCCCGCTGCGCCGGTATACGTCCATAATCCGCTGAAGATCGGTCTGCACCCGGGCACGGGTAAACACGATACGGGGCCGCAGCTTTACCTCGTCGTTCAGAATCTCGTTCGAAATCCGCTTGTTTCCCTCGAACGCGATCCGGTTGATGATCGGGTTTTCAACCACCCGCACGACAACGTCGGGCCCGTCCTGGCGTATATTGACGTCTGCAAACAAGCCCGTCGCAAAGAGCGCCTTGAGCGACTTGTCGAGCCCCGCCGCCGTAACCTGATCGCCCGCGCGCAGTCCCATGTACGACCGCACTGTATCCGCTTCGATCCGCTGAGCGCCTTCCACCCGGATTTCGCGCAGACGATTGTCAAGTCCCTGCGCCTGCGCTGTATGCGCGAAAGCCGCAGCCAACACTGTTATTGCGAACAGCGTTGTGAGCAACCGGTGGAACGCGCGGCCGACGCTTTTTGATTTCGGTTTCATCACGCCGTCGATCTTCACGTTACCAGATTTACGAAAAAGTCGACGACCCGTAACTGCACAAGATCGTTCCAGGTTGCGAAGACCATCAGGGCCATGACCATCGCAATCCCGATCCGCAAGCCGTATTCCTGTGCCCGCAGCCCCAGCGGCCGACCCCGCAGCGCTTCGATCGCATAGAAAAGCAGATGTCCGCCATCCAGCATCGGCACCGGAAACAGGTTTATCAGTCCGAGGTTTATCGACAGGATCGTTGCAAACATCAGCACGCTTATCAGACCGGCCTGCCAGACGTTGCCCGACATTTCCGCGATCCGGATCGGACCGCCGAGTTCCTTCGTCGAGCGGGTCCCCCGGATGATCTGCCCCAGGGCCGAAAAAATACTGCCGGTCAGCACGTAGGTTTCAGTCGTCGCACGCCACACCGCCGTCAACGGATCGTGCTTGATAAGCTTCATATCCGTACCGGCACGGGAAATACCGAGGCGGCCAATTCGCTGCTGGTTGCCGAAGCGGTCTTTCTGATCCAGCACATCGGGCACGGCAGTCAGGGAAATTTCGCGGTCGCCGCGCTGGACCTGGAAGACCAGCGTCTCGCCGGGGCGCAACTGGACTGTCCGGATGACCTGTTCGAACCGCTCGACGCGCGTGCCGTCGATGCCGGTGATCACGTCGCCGGGCTGAAAGCCGGCGCGTTCCGCCGCGGAATTCGGAATGACGGTGCCGATATCCGACGGCGTGAAGGGCTGGCCGACCGTCATGAACATCCCCGCGAGGATAACGATCGCAAACAGGAAATTTGCAAGCGGTCCCGCGAAAACCACGAAAGCGCGCTGGCCCAGCGATTTGGAATCGAAGGCGTCGGGCGCGCCGGTGGCAATGCCGCTGCCGTCATCTGCCGGCGCCGGGGCACCGTTTTCCCGCTCGGGCGGCGCATCCCTGTGGGTCTGCATCTCGCCGAACATCTTGACGTAGCCGCCGAACGGGATCGCACTCAGTTTCCAGCGGGTGCCGACCTTATCAGTCCAGCCGAAGATCTCGCGTCCGAACCCGACCGAGAACACCTCTACCCGGATGCCGCATTTCCGCGCGGCAAGGTAGTGCCCCATCTCATGCACGAACACGAGCACGGTCAGGACCACCAGAAAGGGAATTACGTAGTCCCAGATCACCGCAAATAATTCGAGCATCAAATCACAATATGTACTGTTTCGGTCCCAAACATTCCGTTATCAGGCCCGAATTCGAATATCGGACATTATGTCAGCCGCAACCTGCCGCGCCGCCCCATCGACCGACAGAACGTCATCGACCGAGCCGATCGCGCTCCCGGGCATCTTTTCAAGCGTTTCCGCAACGACCCGCGGAATGTCCAGAAAACCGAGCCTGCCCTCGAGAAAACCCGCCACGGCAACCTCGTTTGACGCATTCAGGATAGTAGGTGCAGAGCCGCCGGTTTTCAAGGCTTCCCGTGCGAGCGTCAGCGCCGGAAACCTTTCAGAATCAGGCGCTTCGAAGGTCAGTGTCGCGATATCGCCGAGGTCCAGCCGGGCGCTGGGCGCGGTCATGCGCTGCGGCCAGGCCAGGGTATAGGATATCGGCGTCCGCATATCGGGAGTCCCGAGCTGCGCCAGTACCGATCCGTCGATATACGACACCATGCTGTGAATAATGGATTGCGGGTGAACCAGGATATCGATCCGTTCTTCGGGAATTCCGAAAAGATAGTAGGCCTCTATCAGTTCAAGACCCTTGTTCATCATGGTCGCCGAATCGACGGAAATCTTGGCGCCCATGTCCCAGTTGGGGTGCGCAACCGCCTGCGCGGGCGTCACCTTGCGCATTTCTTCAAGGCCGGTTTCGCGGAACGGGCCTCCCGACGCGGTCAGAATGATTTTCTCGATCGACTCGCGCCGGTCGAAATCGAACACCTGGAAAATAGCATTATGCTCCGAATCGACCGGCAGCAGGGTGGCGCCGCTTTTTGCGATTTCCTCGAGCATCAGGTCGCCGGCGCAGACGAGACATTCCTTGTTAGCAAACGCAACAACGGCCCCTGCCCGGGCCGCCTGTAACGTGGGTTCCAGGCCCGCGGCACCGACAATGCCGGCCATCACCCAGTCGGCGTCCCGCGCGGCAGCCTCGACAATGGCCTCCGGGCCGGCCGCGATTTCCGCATCCGTGCCGGCCATCGCCGTTTTCAGCGCGCCGTAGCAATCGGGGTCCGCAACCGCGACAAACCGGGCGTTAAACTGCCGCGCCTGCGCCGCCAGCGCATCGACGCTGCGATTCGCCGTCAGCGCTTCGATTACATACGCATCTGGATCGCGCTCTATCAGATCGATCGTGCTGCAGCCGATCGATCCCGTCGATCCCAGAATGGTGACCCGTCGCGGCACATCCGTCCGGGCCGGTTTTTCGTTCGTCATCAAATCCACCCTCTTGCCGACAACACTAGCACGAATGCAGCCGCCGGCCCCGTCAATAACATGCCATCCAGCCGGTCAAGGACACCGCCATGCCCCGGTATCAACGCGCTCGCATCCTTCACCCCGAAACGCCGCTTCACCGACGAAACCGCCAGGTCGCCGAGCTGAGCGAGGACGGCGATACAGACCGCCGCGGCAATAACCGGCCCTATGGCGTAGCCGCTGCCCCAGAACAGCGCAACCGCGCTCCAGACCGTGGCGAGCAGGATACCGCCGCCAAGCCCCGCCCAGGTCTTGTTCGGACTGATTCGCGGCGCCAGCTTCGGGCCGCCAATCGTCTTGCCGAAGAAATAGCCGCCGGCATCGGTAAACCACACGGCAATCACCAGCCAGACGACGAGTTCGAGCCCCGCCCCCGGCATCGCCCTCAGCCAGATGAACGACAGGCAGAAGACGCCGACCATCGCCGTCCCCATCGCCAGCCGTGCCGGGCTCGCATGTTGTCGGCCGACCGCCACGACGGCGACCAGGACAGCAGCGATTCCGAGCGAAATCAGCGAGAATTCCGGCCTGCCGGCGTAGAGTGCGAAAACGCAACCGGCGATTCCGGCCTCCATCAACCAGCCAAGAAGGCCGAACCTCCCGCTCGAACACATGGTCGCCCATTCCCAGATCATGATCGCCGCCGCGAGGCCGACGAGTAGATCGAACCAGGGAGAGCCGAAATATATGCCGGCGAAGACCGGGGGCGCGAGGAGCGCGGCAGACTTGAGCCGCAGGCCAAGGTTCCGAAAACCACGATTGGCGGTTATGCGATCAGGCTGTGGTTGCGCCATAGCGCCTTTCGCGGCGACTGAATTCTTCGATGGAATCCTCCAGTTTCTCGCGCGAAAAGTCCGGCCACAGCACATCGGTAAACACGAATTCGGCATAGGCGGACTGCCACAGCAGAAAATTGCTGATGCGCTGTTCGCCGCTCGTCCGCACGATCAGGTCGGGATCGGGAATGTCGGCGGTATAGAGCCGGCTCTCGATCGAATTCTCATCAATCGCCTCGGCATCCAATTCGCCGGCAATGACGTCCCTGACCAGGCTGCGCACCGCGGTCGTGATCTCCTGACGGCTGCCATAGCTCAGCGCAATCACAAGATCGAGCTTGGTGTTGGCCCGGGTCTTCTGTTCGGACATTTCGATCAACGAGACGATATCGGGTTCCAGCAGCGACCGGTCGCCGATAAACCGGATACGCACGCCTTCGCGGTGAAGCTCGGCGATTTCCTTCCGGAGGTAGAGCCGCAACAGCCCCATCAGATCGGCAATTTCCTTGGCCGGACGCTTCCAGTTTTCAAGCGAGAAGCCATAGAGCGTCAGGTAGCGGATCCCCAGCTGGCTTGCCGCCTTGACCGTCCGCCGAACGGCTTCCGCGCCCTGGGCATGGCCGGCCGCGCGGGGCAGGCCCTTGGCCTTCGCCCACCTGCCGTTGCCATCCATAATAATGGCGACATGAACAGGTATGCCGTTCGATTCCGGCTGAGTGGGGACTGGTTTCATACAACTACACCTGAAGGATTTCGGCTTCCTTCGACGTGACGGATTCGTCGATCGTCTTGATCGAGCTATCCGTCAGCTTCTGGATTTCTTCCGTCCAGGCACGTTGTTCGTCCTGAGAGATATCGCCGTCTTTTTCCATTTTCTTGAGCATGTCGATGCCGTCCCGCCGGACGTTCCGCACCGCGATGCGCGCCTGCTCGGCATACTTGCCGGCAACCTTGGTCATCTCGACGCGGCGTTCTTCCGACAACTGCGGCACCGGCACCCGAACGACGTTCCCCTCGGTCTGGGGGTTGAGCCCGAGATCCGAATCGCGGATCGCCTTTTCGACCGAGCTGATAAGCGAGTTGTCCCACACCTGGACCGACAGCATGCGGCCGTCGGGCGCGCTGATGGTCCCGACCTGGTTCATCGGCATCGGCGATCCATAGGCATCGACCGTAATGGGCTCGAGCAGCGCCGGGGATGCCCGGCCGGTCCGCAATCCGCCAAATTCGTCGCGAAGAACCTCGATGGCACCGTCCATCCGTCGTTTGAGGTCGTTAATATCCGGGTCGGCCATAGTCTGAAATCCTTCTTCCTCAACCTTCGTCGCTGATGATCGTGAAGGTGCCCTCGCCCTGCACCACTGCGGCAAAGGCGTTGGGATTGTGTATCGAAAAGACCAGAATCGGTATGTTATTTTCGCGTGCCAGGGAGATCGCGGATGCATCCATTACCCGCAGGTCGCGCGACAGCACATCCATATAGGTCAGCGTCTCGTACCTTTCGGCATCGGGAACCTTGTGCGGATCGGCGGAATACACGCCGTCCACCTGCGTGCCCTTGAAGATGGCGTCGCAGTTCATCTCGGTCGCGCGCAGCGCGGCGGCCGTATCGGTCGTGAAATAGGGATTGCCCGTGCCAGCCGCAAAAATGACGACGCGGCCCTTTTCCATGTGCCGGATCGCCCGGCGCCGGATAAACGGCTCGCAGATCGTCGACATCGGGATTGCCGACTGTACCCGGGTGGGCACGCCGATGTCTTCCAGCGCGCCCTGCATCGCCAGGGCGTTCATCACGGTTGCCAGCATGCCCATGTAGTCGGCGGTGCCGCGTTCGAGCCCCGCCGCCGCGCCGGAGATGCCGCGAAAGATGTTGCCGCCGCCGATCACCAGGCAGACTTCCGCCCCGAGATCTGTTACCGACTTGATCTCATTGGCAATCCGGTTCGCCGTCGCCGGGTCGATACCGTAGGAACCGTCCCCCATCAACGCCTCTCCCGAGACCTTGAGCAGGACACGTTTGAAGCGAAGTTGGGCGCTATCCGGCATCCGGGGTCTCCCCTCAGCCGCCCGCCGTCGCGGCGACCTCCGCGGCGAAATCGGACTCTTCCTTCTCGATGCCTTCGCCAAGCTGGAACCGGGCGAATGCGGTGACCTTGACCGGTGCGCCGACATCGCCCGCCGCCGCCTCGACCGCCTTGGAAACCTTGGTTTCGCCGTCGATCACGAAGGTCTGGTCCATCAGGCAGACCTCTTCGTAATACTTGCGCAGACGGCCATCGACCATCTTCTGCACGATTTCCTCGGGCTTGCCCGATGCCCGCGCCTGTTCGGCCAGAACCTCGCGCTCGCGGTCGACCGCTTCGGTATCGACCTCGTCCTGCGACACCCATTGGGGGTTCGCCGCGGCCACGTGCATCGCAAGCTGCTTGCCGAATTCAGCCAGTTTCGCGGCATCGCCGGTCGATTCCAGCCCGACCAGCACACCGATCTTGCCGAGGTTCGGCGCCACCGCGCCGTGGACATAGCTGGCGACGACGCCGTCGCCGACAGTTATCCCCGCGGAACGGCGGAAAGACAGGTTTTCGCCGATCGTGCCGACCATCTCGGTAACCGTATCGACCACCGACTTGCCGCCCGCCATGGCGGACGCGCCGGTTTTGTCGAAATCGCCGCCCGCGGCCAGCGCGGCCTCGCCGACGCTGCCGACGAATGCCTGGAACTCGGGGTTCCGGGCAACGAAGTCGGTCTCCGAATTGAGCTCGATCACGGCGCCCTTGGGCCCGTCGGTGACGACGGCCACGAGACCTTCAGCCGCGACACGGCCGGATTTCTTCGCCGCGGCCGCGAGGCCCTTCTTGCGCAGCCAGTCGACGGCTTCTTCCATGTTGCCATCGGTTTCGGTCAACGCCTTCTTGCAGTCCATCATCCCGGCGCCGGACGTTTCGCGCAGTTCCTTGACCAGCGCAGCTGTGATTTCAGCCATAACTCACCTTCTCAATAAAGTTCTACAACAAGCTGATAAGAAAGAGTTTTCTTATTCAGCCGCAGGTTTGTCTGCCGCCGGTGCCGCTTCGGTCGCAGGCGTGGCTTCGGCGGATGCCTCGGCCGCGGGGGCCGCCGTTTCCGTCGCCGGCAGAGCCTCGACCGGGGCTTCCTCAGCCGCCCCGATATCCTCGCCGGACGTGATGGCTTCCTGCTGCAGACCGTCAAGCACGGCCGCCGACAGCAGATCGCAATACAGCGCGATCGACCGGATGGCATCGTCATTGCCCGGGATCGGGAACGTGACGCCCTGCGGGCTGGAATTGCTGTCGATCACCGCGATCACCGGAATATTCAGCGTGCTGGCCTCGGCCACCGCGAGCTCTTCCTTGTTGGTGTCGATGATGAACAGCATGTCCGGCAGGCCGCCCATGTCCTTGATACCGCCGAGCGAGCGTTCGAGCTTGTCGCGCTCGCGCGTCAGGTTCAGCAGTTCCTTCTTGGTCAGACCTTCGGCGATTTCCGCCGAGCCGAGCATTTCGTCCAGTTCGTGCAGACGCTTGATCGAGGCCGTGATCGTCTTCCAGTTGGTCAGCATGCCGCCGAGCCAGCGGTGGTTGACGTAGTACTGGCCGCAGCGGCCGGCGGATTCGGCGACAATCTCGCTCGCCTGGCGCTTGGTGCCGACGAACAGCACGCGTCCGCCGCGCGCGGTAACCTCGCGCACAGCGGCCAGCGCCGCATGAAGCATCGGCACGGTCTGCTGCAGGTCGAGAATGTGAACTTTGTTGCGAACGCCGAAGATGTACGGTTGCATCTTGGGGTTCCAGCGGCGGGTATTATGTCCGAAGTGAACGCCCGCTTCCAAAAGCTGACGCATCGAGAATTCTGGCATAGCCATTTTCAGTGTCCTTTTCCGGTTAGACCTCCGCGGGGATTTGGTCAGGTATTTCAGGGACTTGGAAGCATTCCGAAGAACATTCCCGGCCCGGTCGGCCTGACACCGGATCGAACGATCAGCCTATGACGCCGCCGCCCGTAACCCCGCGTGTGGATTTACGAGCGGGTTGATAGTCCTAAAGCAATGATTTCGCAAGCGCTTTTGTTGGAAAACGCCCCGGTAACCCCCGGTGAAATCCCCAGCGAAATCCTGCGCCGTCACAAAAGTCGCAATTCAACCCCATGCACCCGAAGGGGCTGTAGCCCAGTGCCGCGTGAATCGCTCTCTCGAGCGGTCTTCTCCCGCCGCAAGCAGAGTCAGGTTTGCATGGGCAACACCTCCATCGCCTGTGAGGCGGTTTCATGCTTATTTAAAGACCTGACAAGGTACCACAAAAACGAACAAATAGCGAACCTAGAGGCCAAAATATCAATCGACCCTCAAATTGTCATCCCGGCCTCGTGCCGGGATCCAGCCTTGCCTTATCTTGCCGCCACGAGACCGGACCCCGGCACGAGGCCGGGGTGACAAGGTGATATATATGGACAAGATGCCCTAAGAATCCCGCACCGCCCCCATTCGCGGCCAACACCATCTCCTTCCCCGCTCCTGTACCGAGGGTCCGCTTCAGATGGTCGTGCGATGTCAAAAATGGACCATCGCCATAAGGGCGAGGGAATAGACAGCAAGGATGTGGATACGGCGGAGCAGCACCCGCCCCAGCTTGCAGTTCGAAAACTAAGGGTCCAGCACCGCCGCCACGCCCGGCAGATGCGCCACCGCGGCCCGGAAATTGCCCGTCAGGGCGATCTTGCGCGGCAGCTTGATCTCTACCTCCTGATGATCGCCGACATCGAGTATGAGGGCGACCTTGCAGCGCCCCTCCTCGCCCGCATCCAGCGCGTGTCTGACGCCGTCGATGGCGATGGGGTCGGCGATAACGATCTTGAGCTCGGTCGAGGCACTTGCCAGCACCTCGTCGAGCGGGCGGATCATGGTGGCTGACATGCGGGCGGCATCGCCGTCATCGGCGCGGACGTCGACGGTGACGATGACCCGCTGGCCGCCTTCGAGGAGCTCGCGGGATTGCGCGAGGGTTTCGGAGAACACGACGATCTCGAACACGCCGGAGCCGTCCGACAATTGCACGAAGGCGAAGCGGTTGCCCTTGGCGGAGGTTCGTTCCTGCTTGCTAATGACCACGCCGGCCACATTGGGCGCGGTGCCGGCCATGCGCGGGCTGATATCGGCGGCGGGCGTGACCCGCAGTTTACGTAACTGCCCGGCATAGGCATCCAATGGATGGGCCGAGAGGTACGAGCCGACGGCTTCGAATTCATGGGTCAGACGTTCCATCACCGGCCAGTCGAGGGTATCGGGCAGGCGCAAGCGCGCATTGTCGTCTTCCGCCACCGCCCCGCCGAACAGGCTGTCCTGGCCGCTTTCGCGTTCCTGCGCCGATGTGTTGGCGAGGCGCATCACGCCCTCGGCGCCCTCGTACAGGCGTTTGCGGTTGGAATCCAGGCTGTCGAAGGCCCCTGCCCTGACCAGGTTCTCGAACTGGCGCTTGTTCGCGCCCGAGGATGTCAGCCGGGTCGCGAAATCGGCAAGATCGGCAAAGGAGCCGTTGCTGTCGCGTTCGGCGACCACATCGGCCATCGCCTGGCGCCCGACATTCTTGATCGCGGCCAGCGCGTAGCGCACGGCATAGGTCGTCGTCCCATTCGTAATGGTTTCCACCGTAAAGGTGACGCCGGATTTGTTGATATCCGGCGAGAGCAGCGGGATATCGAGACGGTCGAGTTCCTGGCGGAAGATATTCAGCTTGTCGGTATTGCCGAGATCGAGGGTCATCGAGGCGGCGAGGAATTCGACCGGATAGTTCGCCTTCAGAAAGGCGGTCTGATAGGCGACCAGCGCATAGGCCGCCGCGTGGCTTTTGTTGAAGCCGTAGCCTGCGAACTTGTCGACCTGGTCGAAAATGCGCCCGGCCTGCGCCTTGTCGACCCCGCGGGCATCCGCGCCATTGACGAAATCCTCGCGCTGGGCGGCCATTTCGGCGGCGATCTTCTTGCCCATGGCGCGGCGCAGCAGGTCCGCGCCGCCGAGCGAATAGCCGGACAGGACCTGGGCGATCTGCATCACCTGTTCCTGGTAGATCATCACGCCGTAGGTCTCTTCCAGGATCGGCTGCAGGTCGGGATGCAGATAATCCGGCTCTTCCTCGCCGTGCTTGCAGGCGATATAGCGCGGAATATTGTCCATCGGGCCGGGACGATACAAAGCGACCAAGGCGATGATGTCCTCAAACGTATCGGGCTTGAGCTGGCGCAGCACGTCGCGCATGCCCGAACTTTCCAGCTGGAACACGCCGACCGTCTCGCCGCGCGACAGCATCTCGAACGTCTTCGGGTCGCTGAGCGGCAGGTTCAGCAAATCCGGCGCTTCCTCGCGCTGTTCAATCAGCTCGATTGCGCGCTGCAGTACGGTGAGCGTCTTGAGGCCGAGAAAGTCGAATTTCACCAGCCCGGCGGCCTCGGCGTATTTCATCGAGAACTGCGTCGCCGGCATGTCCGAGCGCGGGTCTTTATACAGCGGCACCAGCTCGGCCAGCCGCCGGTCGCCGATAATCACGCCCGCCGCATGGGTCGATGCGTGGCGGTACAGCCCTTCGAGCTTGAGCGAATTGTCGATCAGCTGGCCGACCGTCTCGTCGCTGTCGCGCAGATGACGCAGTTCCGCTTCGCCGTCGATGGCTTCCTGCAGCGTCGGCGGGTGGGCCGGGTTGAACGGCACCAGCTTGGTGATCTTGTCGACCTGGCCGTAGGGCATGCCGAGCACGCGCCCGACATCGCGCAGCACAGCGCGGGCCTGCAGCTTTCCGAAGGTGATGATCTGGGCAACCTTGTCGTCGCCGTATTTTTCCTGGACGTAGTGGATCACCTCGTCGCGGCGGTCCTGGCAGAAATCGATATCGAAGTCGGGCATGGATACCCGTTCGGGGTTCAGGAAACGTTCGAACAGCAGGCCGAACTTCAGCGGATCGAGATCGGTGATCGTCAGCGCCCAGGCGACGACCGAACCCGCGCCCGAGCCGCGGCCCGGCCCGACCGGAATGCCCTTGTCCTTGGACCACTGGATAAAATCGGCAACGATCAGGAAATAACCGGGGAAACCCATTTCGATGATGACGTTGAGCTCGAATTCGAGCCGTTCGCGATAGGGCTTCGCGACGTCCTCGCGCGCCGCGGCGTCCATGTCGTCGGTATAGACCTGGATGTCGAGCCGCGCGTCCAGCCCCTCGCGCGCCATCAGCCGCAGCGCTTCTTCCTCGTTCGACGCGCCTTCGATCTCGAACGGCGGCAGGATCGGCGCATGTTCCGACGGCATGAAGGCGCAGCGCCGGGCGATGACCACGGTGTTATCGATCGCTTCGGGCAGATCCGCGAACTGTTCGCGCATCTCGTCCGCCGTGCGGAAATGATGCCGGTCGGTCAGGTGGCGGCGATCGGATTCGGAGACATAGCGACCGTCGGCGATGCACAGCAGCGCGTCATGCGCCTCGTACATGTCCCGGGTCGCGAAATAGGCGTCGTTGGTGGCAACCAGCGGGATATCCCGGTCGTAGGCGAGCTTCAGCAGGCCCGGCTCTATCCGGCGCTCGAAGGCGAGGCCGTGGCGCTGCAGTTCGATATAGAACCGGCCGGGAAAGATCGACTGCAGCCGCTCGCACATCGCCTCGGCGGCGGGGATCTGTCCGTCGCCGATCAGCCGCCCCAGCGGTCCGTCCGGCCCGCCGGACAGACAGATCAGGCCGTCGGCACGTTCTTCCAGTTTTTCCAGCGTCGTATGGGTGTCGCCGTGCTCGGTCGTCAGGAACGCGTCGGACGATATCTCCATCAGGTTTTCGTAGCCGGTCCGGTTCTGCGCGAGCAGCACAAGCCGGTCGTGCCGCCGCGCGGTGGCGTTGTTCCCCGTCTGGCGCGACGCCTCGCCCTCGCGCGCGACGTCGAACTGACAGCCGATGATCGGCTGGATACCCGCCTTCGATGCGGCGAGCGAGAATTCAAGCGCGCCGAACAGGTTGTTCGTGTCGGTCACCGCCACGGCGGGCATTTCGTAGCCGGTGGCAAGCTCGATCAGCTTCGGCAGCTTGATCGCGCCTTCGGACAGCGAATAGGCGGTATGAACCCGCAGATGGATAAAGCCCGGATCGGTCATGCGCTCATCTTAGCGCGCCCCGCCGGTCAGCATCAGCCGGTACAGAGAATCAGGTGTGGATATGTGTCAGAAATCCGCGAGAACGCCGTTTTTGAGCGCCAGCGTACGGTCCATGCGGGCGGCAAGGTCCGGATTATGGGTCGCAACCAGCGAAGAGACGCCGGTTTCGCGGGTCAGACGCATCAGCAGGTCAAACACCCGGTCCGCCGTTTCCTGGTCCAGGTTCCCCGTCGGCTCGTCGGCAATCAGCACCGCGGGGCTGTTGGCAAGTGCGCGGGCAATGGCGACGCGTTGCTGTTCGCCGCCCGACAGCTTCGCCGGCCGGTGGCCTTCGCGCTCCGACAGCCCGACCATGCCGAGCAGTTCGCCTGCCCGTTTGCGCGCCGCCGATTTACTCGCCCCCGCGATCATCTGCGGCACGACAACGTTTTCCAGCGCCGTGAATTCGGGCAACAGGTGATGAAACTGGTAGATAAAGCCGATGGCCGTGCGCCGCAGCGCCGTCCGCCGGTCGTCCGACAATCCCGAACACGCTTCGCCGCCGACGATCACCTCGCCGCTATCCGGGCGTTCCAGAAGCCCGGCGATATGCAGCAGCGTCGACTTGCCGGCCCCGGACGGCCCGACAAGGGCGACGGTTTCCCCCGGCGCGATCGAGACGTCCGCACCGCGCAGCACCTGTAGATCGTTCCCCGCCTGGTGGAATGTCCTGCGGATATCCCGGAGAACGAGCGAGTCGCCCAGATACCTCTCATTCATATCGCAGCGCTTCCACCGGATCGAGGCGCGCGGCCCGCCACGCCGGGTACAGCGTCGCCAGGAACGACAGGCCGAGCGACATGCCGACGACGCTGAGAACATCGCCTGTTTCGACCACCGAGGGCAGCTGCGACAGGAAATAAATCTCGGCGGCGAACAGCTCCGCGCCGGTCAGGCCCTGTATCCACTGGCGGATCGTTTCGATATTGCCGGCAAACGCGACGCCGAGGGCGAAGCCCGCCGCGGTGCCGATAATGCCGACGGAGGCGCCGGCCAGCAGGAAGATGCGCATCACCATGCCGCGCGTCGCCCCCATCGTGCGCAGGATCGCGATATCGCGGCCCTTGTCCTTCACCATCATGATCATGCCGGAAATGATGTTGAACGCGGCGACCAGGATGATCAGCGTCAGGATCAGGAACATCACGTTGCGTTCGACCTTGATCGCGTTGAAGAAGCTCGCATTCGCCTGCTGCCAGTCGACCAGCCGCAACGGCATCCCGGCGGCGCGGAGGATTTCGACCCGGATCGAATTCACACGGTCCGGGTTGTCGAGAAACACCTCGATATTGGTCACCGCGTCCTTCGACTGGAAATAGACCTGCGCGGCTTCGAGCGGCATGAAGACGAAGCCGGAATCGTATTCGAACATGCCGACCTCGAACAATGCCGCGATCCGGTATTTCTTGGATCTTGGCACGCTGCCAAACGCGGTCGCGTTGGATTGCGGCGAGACCAGCCGCAGCGTGTCGCCCGGCCCGACGCCGAATTTCCGGGCCATGCGCGTGCCGATGATGATGCTCGATTTGCCCCTGAAATTATCCAGCGTGCCGGCGCGGATATTCCCGGCGATGATCTCGCGCGCGCGGATATCGGCTTCGCGCACGCCACGCACGATGGCGCCTGCCGCTACGCGCCCCCCGCTGACCAGCACCTGGCCCTCGACGGTCGGGATCACCCGGGTCACGCCGTCAAGCTTTTTGATTTCCGTGGCGATGCGGTCGAAATCGCGGAGCGGCTGGTTGGTCAGGCTGTAGACGCCCATATGCCCGTTGAGACCGAGGATGCGGTCCAGCAGTTCGGCGCGGAAGCCGTTCATCACCGACATCACGATGATCAGGGTGGCGACACCCAGCGCGATCCCGGCGAGCGAGAACCCGGCAATGACCGATACGAATCCTTCTTCGCGCCGCGCCCGCAGGTAGCGCAGGGCGACCATGCGCTCGAAAGCGTTGAAGATCATGCGGTCAGCCGCGCCAGTGCGGATTCGGCGGAGATTTCCTCACGCGCGCCGCTTGCCCGGTTCTTGAACTCGACCACGCCGTTCTTCACGCCACGCGGGCCGACGACGACCTGCCAGGGAATACCGATCAGGTCCATGTCGGCGAACTTTGCGCCGGCGCGCTCGTCGCGGTCGTCATAGATCGGATCGCGGCCCGCCGCCTGCAATTGTCCATACAGATCGGCCGACACCGCGTCGCAGGCCACGTCGCCGGATTTCAGGTTGATAATCCCGGCGCCGAACGGGGCGACCGCTTCCGGCCAGACGATGCCGTTCTCGTCGTGGAAGGCCTCGATAATCCCGCCGACAAGCCGCGACACGCCGATCCCGTAGGAACCCATTTCGGGGAATACCTGCTCGCCATCCGGCCCGGTCACGGCGGCGTTCATCGCCTTCGAATACTTGGTGCCGAAATAGAAAATGTGGCCGACCTCGATACCACGGGCGTTCATCAGGCTGTCGCCGAGCTTGGCGGCTTCCGCCGGGTCGTGTTTTTCGTCGGTGGCCGCGTACAGGCCGGTCCAGCGGTCGACGACCGGTTGCAGGTCGGACTCGTAATCGACCTCTTCGCCGAGGACATCGTATTCCAGCAGCTCCCTGTGACAAAAAACCTCGCTCTCGCCGGTCTCGGCGAGGATGATGAATTCGTGGCTCAGATCGCCACCGATGGGGCCGGTATCGGCCGCCATGGGAATTGCCTTCAGCCCCATCCGCGCGAAGGTGCGCAGGTAGGCGACGAACATCCGGTTATAGGCGGCGCGCGCGCCCTCGTAGGTCAGGTCGAAGGAATAGGCATCCTTCATCAGGAATTCGCGCCCGCGCATGATCCCGAACCGGGGACGCACCTCGTCACGGAACTTCCACTGGATGTGATAGAGATTCTTGGGCAGATCCTTGTAGCTGCGGATATGGGCGCGGACGATCTCGGTGATCATTTCCTCGTTGGTCGGCCCGTACAGCATGTCGCGGTCGTGGCGGTCGCGGATCCGCAGCATTTCCGCGCCGTAATCGTCGTAGCGACCGCTTTCCTGCCAGATTTCCGCGGGCTGGATGGTCGGCATCAGCAGTTCCTGGCAGCCCGCCGCGTCCTGTTCCTCGCGCACGATATCCTCGACCTTGCGCAGCACTTTCAGGCCGAGCGGCAGCCAGGAATAAATGCCGGCGCTGGACTGGCGGATCATGCCCGCGCGCAGCATCAGACGATGCGAGACAATCTGGGCTTCGGACGGATCTTCTTTAAGGGTCGGCAGAAAATAACGCGACATGCGCATGGGGATTGCGAGCCTCCTGAGGGTGCGACGCGAACATAGGGAATGCCGCCCTCAGCCGCAATGGGAAGTGCAACGGGGCCAGCCCCCCGATGTCACCGACGCGAAACGTCACCGGCGATGCGTTCAGGCATCCCCCCAGATTTCCGCCGCCGTCTTCACCACAAGGTCCAGCTTCCGGCGCTGGTCATCGAACGTGATCTTGTTGCCGTGTTCGGTGGACGAGAAGCCGCATTGCGGGGCGAGGCCCAGCTGGTCCATATCGGCGTATTTCGACGCCTCGTCGAACTTGCGCTTCAGGTCGTCTACCGACTCAAGCCCCGGCGTCTTTGTGGTAACGAAACCCGCCATCACGCGCTGCTTGCCCTTCGGCAGCAGACGCAGCGGTTCCAGCCCGCCGGCGCGTTCGCTGTCGTATTCCATGAAGAAGATATCCACGCCTGTGCTGAAGATCGCCTCGGCAGCCGGGTCGTAGCCGCCGGACGCCGCGTAGGTGGACTGGAAATTGCCGCGGCACATATGCATGCCGATGACCATATCGTCCGGGCGATCCTTGATCGCCTCGTTCATCATCCAGGCATACTTATTGAGCAGCATATCGGGGTCCTGCCCCGCCGCTTTCTTCTCTTCGCGTTGTTTCGGATCGCACAGATAGGCGAAATAGATATCGTCCATCTGCAGATAGCGGCAGCCCGCCTCGTAGAATTTCGCGACGGCTTTCCTATAGGTCGCCGCAAGGTCTGCGAACAGGACATCCATGTCCTTGTATTGTTCCGGCAGAATATCCTCCGGCGCGGTGCGGAAGTGACAGCAGCTCGGGCCCGGGATGGAAATTTTCGGCGTTTCTTTTGCGTTGGCCGCGACAAACCGGAAATGGTCGAGCATCGAGTGATCGTCGGGGAAGTCGAGCTTGCCTGTGATCGTGGGATAGAGCGGCGGCAGTTTGACCCCTTCGAACTGGATGCCCTCCCCGCGCGTCACCATGTCGAACCCGTCGAGCATGCCCATGAAATCGTAGTGCCAGAAATAGCGCCTGAATTCGCCGTCGGTCACAACGTGAAGGCCGGCGTCTTCCTGCATTTTTATGACATCGGCAATCGCCGCGTCCTCGATCTCGCGCAGTTCGTCGGCGGTGATGGTCGGCGCGTCGGTATAGAACTTCTTCCGTGCGTCGGCGACGCTCGCCGGCCGCAGCAGGCTGCCGACATGGTCTGCACGAAATGGCGGTTTATGGGGGCTGGTCATGGATGTTTCCTCATCAAGTTCCCTGTCCCGTCTCTGAGGACGGGTGCTCCGGCAAATCCTCGACGATTGGCGCCGGGGCGGCAACCCAAAAAGAACGAACCGATGGAATTTCCGCAGAATAGGCGGATACAGGTGAGCCGTTACTGCCTTTGCAGCTTGCGGCAGGCCTCTGCGATCGCGTTCTGCGACCCGGTGGCCAGTTCCTGGCCGTTATAGGTCAGCTTGCCGTCCTTGTACTCGACCTTGCCCGCATTCAGCTCGCCCATATACTGGCCCTTGTTGGCCGGCAGACCGAAGCGTTCCTGAAGATCGATATTGATCTGCATCGAAAACGAGTCCGGCGGCTTGATCGTCGACCCGCCCGCAAGATCCGCCGGCGCTACGCGCCTGCCATCCGCCGTCACACCGGGCGTATAGGCGACGGATGCATCGGGCGTATGCGCGACGATGTTCCGGCAGTCGGCCTTCGTGACCGTGACCGTGGCCGTCTCGGCCGCTGCCGGCGTGGCGAGCAGAAGCAGGGTCAGAAAGGCAGGCATGCGTGTCATCCGGGGATTTTCGCCGCTGCCGGTTAACGAAGGGTAACGGGCGCAGCGGACGAAACCGGGCCTAGGAGGGCTTTTTCAAAACCGCATACATGTTGTCGCTGGTCGGCAGACGCTGGGAAAAAGCGGATTTTACCGAATACCCGCATTTTTCCGCCATCTTCCGCAGCGATGCCGGCGTGAAATAATTCAGATGGTCAGGATAGCGGAAGCCGCACCATTTACTGCCCATGATCATCCGGTTCACCGCGCCGAAATTCGGCACCTTGACGATCGCCACGCCTTCGGGCGCCAGGGTGCGGTAAAGTTCCCGGAGAACCTCCTGCGGGTGGCTTTCGTGTTCGAGATAGGAGCGCAGCGTCGCCGCACTGAAAAACTCGTCCTCCACGGCGATCAGGCCGTCCAGGCTCGGCGCGCAGATCACCTGCCCGCCGCGTTCGCCGAAACAGGCGTTCCCGGCGGCGGCCAGTTCGGCCGAGATTTCGATCCCGTAGGGGATGAAACGGTCGTCGAGCCCGCGCAGCTGGTCGCCCGCGCCGCAGCCGAGGTCGACCACCCTGCCCGGCTGCGCGTGGGCGTGCACGAGATCCGGCATCCGGGTGCGCGGGAAAAGATGCATGCGCGCGCGTGTAAGCTTGCTGAACTTGTAGGAAATCGGGCGGATATCGGCACGTCGCTTTTCCTCGATAAGCGTCGTCTTTTCCCACGCCATCTCCGATTTCAGCGCTTCATAGACCGGCGACTGGTCGATATAGACAAAGCCGCAATCGGCGCATTCCCGGATTTTCCAGACGGAATGCGAATAGCGGTGCGCCGGCCGGTCCGAATTGTCGCGGCCGCAATGGGGACAGGTCCGCTCGACCACCTTGATGGTGCCGAAATCCGGGCTTTCCAGTGTCGTCTCAACCGTCTCACTCACGTCCGCCCCCGTCCCTGAACGTTCACGCCGGCGCCTGATAAACCAGCGCGCCTGAAGCATACGTAGCACGAACGGCCCGGTCGTCGGCCAGAATCATCTGGGCGAACAGCAGATCGCGCAGGGACTCCGACCGCTCCATGCGCTGGCGGATCATCGGCGTCGAATTGACGTCGAGAACGACAATGTCGGCCTCGTATCCCGGTTTCAGCCGGCCAATCCGCCCGCCCAGCGACAGCGTTTCCGCCCCGCCCGACGTCGACAGCCAGAATGCTTCCTCCGGTGACAGGGAATAACCGCCGAACTGGGCGATCTCGTAGGCCGCTTTCATCGCCGCGAAGGGCGACAGAGATGTGCCGCCGCCGACGTCGGACCCCAGCATTGCGGAAACGCCGGCCTTCCGGATCTGCTCCATCCGGAACAGGCCGCTGCCGATGAACAGGTTGGATGTCGGGCAATGGACGAATTTCGTCTCCGTCGCGGCGGCCAGCACCAGATCGGCCTCGTCCATGTGGATGGCATGACCGTACAAGGCCCGTGCCCCCAGCATGCCGAACCGGCTATAGACATCGAGATACGACCGCGCCTCTGGAAACAGCTCCGCGACCCATTTTACTTCATCGGTGTTTTCCGAGACGTGGGACTGCAGATAAACATCGGGGTGTTCCGACATCAGCGTGCCGCAGGCCTCGAGCTGCGCCGGCGTGCTGGTCGGCGCGAAGCGCGGTGTCACGCCGTACAGATTACGCCCCTGCCCGTGCCATTTTGCGATCAGCGATTTCGTCTCGTCATAGCCGGACTGCGCGGTATCCCGCACGCTTTCCGGCGCATTCCGGTCCATCAGAATCTTGCCCGCGATCATGCGCAGGTTGCGGGCGCTCGATTCCGCAAAAAACGCATCCGCCGATTCCGGGTGCACCGTGCAGTACACCGCCGCCGTCGTGGTGCCGTTGGCCAGCAACAGATCGAGAAAAAGCTTCGCCGTCCGGGCGGCATACGCCGGGTCGGAAAACCGGGATTCTTCGGGGAACGTGTATTTTTCCAGCCAGTCGAGCAGCTGCGTACCGAAGGACGCGATCACGCCGATCTGGGGGTAGTGCACGTGACCATCCACGAAGCCCGGCAGGATCAGGTTTTCGCCATAGGCGTGACGCACCGCGCCGGCGCTCAGCTCCGCCGGTTCGTCGCCCGCCTGGCCGGTCCAGACGATATGCCCGTCCGCCATCAGAACGGCACCCTTTTCCGTATAGCGGACCGCCCCCGGATCGACGGTCGGATCGCCGTCGAAGGACAGGGTTCGACCGGTCATTAATATGGGTTTCGACGCCATTTCAGTCAGTTTGTCCGGTTTCTGTCAGTCGGCGCAAAAAGGGCGGCAACGGAAACCTCCGCGCCGCCCGATTGCGTCATCTGCCCTATTTCGGGATCGCGCCTTCGATACCCTGAACGTAGAAGTTCATGCCGGCCAGCAGGCCGTCATCGGCCTTCGCGCCGGCCTTGACCCGCACCTTGCCTTCCTGGTCCTTGATCTCGCCCGTAAACGGGTGAAGCTTGCCGGACGTGATGTCGGCCCGCGTTTTTTTGGCAAGCGCGACAACGTCCGCCGGGATCGCCTTGTTGAACGCGGACATCTGGACCATGCCGGGCTTGAAGCCGTCCCAGGTGTCGGTGGATTTCCACGTCCCGTCGAGCACCGCCTTGGCGCGCGCGACATAATACGGCCCCCAGTTATCGATAATCGACGTCAGGTGTGCCTTGGGTCCGAAATTGGTCATGTCGGACGCCTGACCGACAGCCCACACGCCGCGCTGCTGGGCGACCTGTACCGGCGCCGGCGAATCCGTGTGCTGCATGATCACGTCCGCGCCCTGGTCGATCAGGGTTTTGGCAGCATCGGCTTCCTTGCCCGGATCGAACCAGGTCGACACCCAGACGATCTTCATCTTGATGTTCGGGTTGACCGATTTGGCGGCAAGATACGTGGCGTTGATACCGCGAATGACTTCCGGGATCGGGAAGGACGCGATGTAACCGAGGACATTCGATTTGGTCATGTTGCCGACGATCTTGCCGACCACGTAGCGGCCTTCGTAGAACCGCGCCGAATAGGTCGACACATTCGGCACCCGCTTGAAACCGGTCGCGTGTTCGAACTTCACCTTTGGAAAGCGCTTGGCCGCCCTCAGCGTCGGGTTCATATAGCCGAACGAGGTCGTGAAAATCAGCCCGTGGCCCGACGATGCCAGCTTGGAAATCACGCGCTGGGCATCCGCGCCTTCCGGCACTTTTTCGACATAGGTCGTCGTGACCTTGTCGCCGAGCGCCTTTTCGATCGCGAGACGGCCCTGGTTGTGCTCGTACGACCAGCCGTGGTCGCCGATCGGTCCGACATAGACGAAACCGATCTTGAGCTGCGCCTGCGCCGCGGACGACACCCCGGCGGCGAGGATGACCGCCGCGGCGGCCGTTGTCAGTCTTGATTTGAATTGCATAAGTGCCTCCTTTGATAACCGGGGGAACGATGCCGGACAAGCTGTCGGTCGTTCCCGATGAATGGTGCTTTATCCCATACTTTTTTCAGCCTGACGCATGGAAGTTTTTCCCGAGACAGGCCGGCGCATCGAGCCGCGCCCGCGCGCTGTCGCGGGAAATAACGACCAGCACCAGGATCGTCGCGATATAGGGCAGCATCGACAGGAACTGGGCCGACACCTCCACCCCCATACCCTGGGCGTAGAGCTGGATAATCGTAATGCCGCCGAACAGATAGGCGCCGAAAAACGCGCGCCACGGCTTCCACGATGCAAAGACGACCAGCGCCAGCGCGATCCAGCCCCGGCCCGCCGTCATGTTTTCGACCCAGAGCGGCGTATACGCGACCGACAGATAGGCGCCGCCGATACCGGCCATGGCGCCGCCGAACATGATGGCGCCCATCCGGATCAGGGTGACGGAATAACCGATCGAATGAGCGGCATCGTGGTTTTCCCCGACCGCGCGGATCAACAGCCCGCAGCGTGTCCGGGTCAGCACCCAGGCGACGAGCGCCACGCTGACCACCGACAGATAGACCAGCGCATCGTGACCGAACAACACGGGACCGATCACCGGAATGTCCGAGAGCCCCGGAATATCGAGCTTTGCCAGGCCGCCAAATGTCTTGCCGACATAGGAATGTCCGATCAGCGCACTGAGGCCGAGACCGAAGATCGTCAGCGCAAGCCCGGTCGCGACCTGGTTGGATTGCAGGTAGACCGTGAGCACGCCGAAAATGATGGCAAGCAGGATGCCGGCACCGGCACCGGCCAGAATTGCCAGTACCTCGCTGCCGGTGGACACCGCCGTGGCAAAGGCCGCGATCGCGCCGATGATCATCATCCCCTCGACGCCGAGGTTCAGCACGCCCGCCTTCTCGACCACGACCTCGCCGACCGCCGCGAAAACAAGCGGGGTTGCGGCCGTGACGATTGTCAGCAGCGCGGGGATCAGCCAGTCGACACTCATTCCGCCGCCTCCTTGACGATTTTGGGGGTACCGAAACGCACCCGGTACTTGATCAGAACATCCGACGCCAGCAGGAAGAACAGCAGCATTCCCTGAAAGACGCCGGTGACCGCGTTCGGCAGGTTCATGGTGATCTGCGCGGAATCGCCGCCGAGATAGGTCAGCGCCATCAAAAGTCCGGCAAACAGCACCCCGACCGGATGAAGCCTTCCCAGAAACGCGACGATGATCGCCGTAAACCCGTAACCGGGAGAGATCGACGGGACGATCTGTCCGATCGCACCCGAAAGCTCGATCACGCCCGCCAGCCCGGCACACCCGCCGGAAATCAGCAGCGTCAGCCAGATCAGGCGTTTTTCCTTGAACCCGGCGAAGCTCGCCGCCATCGGCGCCTGACCGATCACCTTGATCTGAAAGCCGATAATATGACGCGAGATCAATATCCAGCCTAGCACGACCACGAACAGGGCGATCAGCCAGCCGACGTTGAGCCGCGTCTCGTCGATCAGGATCGGCAGCAGCGCGGAATCGTGAAACAGCCGCGATTCGGGAAAGTTCATGCCCTGCGGGTCTTTCCACGGCCCGTGCACCAGATAGCTCAGCACCAGCAGGCCGACATAGGTCAGCATCAGACTGGTGAGAATTTCGTTCGTGTTGTACCGGATTTTCAGCCAGGCCGGAATCGCCGCCCACACCATACCGCCGAGGATGCCGCAGACCAGCATGGCCGGCACCAGAAAGACGCTCTGCTGGTCGAAAAACGCCAGGGCGAGACCGCCGCCGGCCAGCGCACCGATAACCAGCTGGCCCTCCGCCCCGATATTCCAGACATTCGCCTGAAAGCCGAGCGACAGGCCGACCCCGATCAGCACCAGGGGCGTTGCCTTGACCAGCAGTTCGGCCAGCCCGTCGAGGCTGGAGACCGGTTCGACAAAGAACGTCTCGATCGCCTTGACCGGATCCACGCCGAGCAGCGCGAACATCACCATCGCCGTCAGTACCGTCAGCACCACGGCGATGACCGGCGATACATAGACCATAGACTTCGAGGCTTCGGGCCTCTGCTCCAGCCTAACCAGCATGCACGGTCTCCTCTTCGAGACCGATACCCGCCATCAGCAGTCCGACTTCCTCCACCGTCACGTTTTCGGCAAGGCGGGCCTCGGACATCCTTCCCTCGCAGATCACCGCAATCCGGTCGGATATCTCGAACAGTTCCTCGAGGTCCTGCGACACGGCAAGTACCGCGGCCCCCGCCGCCGCCATATCGATCAACGCCTGGCGGATCGCCGCCGCCGAACCGGCATCGACGCCCCAGGTCGGCTGCAGCACGACGATGATGCCCGGGTTCTGGAGAATTTCGCGTCCCACGATGAATTTTTGCAGATTGCCGCCCGACAGGCTCGTCGCAAAATGCGTGACGCCGGGGGTTTTGACCCGGAACGCGTCCACGACCTTTTCGGCGAACGACGTCGATGCCGCAACCTGTACGAAACCGTGCCTGACCAGGTGCATCCGCGTCGCCGCCGACAGGAAGGCGTTTTCCCAAAGCGACATGTCCGGCACCGCGCCATGACCGAGGCGTTCTTCGGGCACCAGTCCGACACCGGCGGCGCGGCGCTGGTTCGGGTCCATCCTGCCCGCGGCGATACCGTCGATCAGGACGGCCGTCGGGTTTTCGCAGGATACTTCGCCGGTCAGCACTTCCATCAGCTCGCGCTGTCCGTTACCTGCAATTCCGGCCACGCCCAGGACTTCGCCCGCGCGCACCGTCAGATTGATGTCCTTGAGGTCGGTACCGTGCTGGTGGGTCGATCGGACGTTCAGATCCCGAAGTTCGAGCTTCACGGAGCCGTCGATTTCCCGGTCGGCCCGTTCGGGACTGACGAGATCGGCCCCCATCATCATCTCCGCCATCGACCGCGCGGTTTCGTTCTCCGGCGTGCATTCGGCGACGACCTCGCCCATTCGCATGATGGTGGCGGTATGGCAGAGCGACTTTATCTCTTCGAGCTTGTGCGAAATGTACAGGATCGACACCCCCTCTTCCGAAAGCCGGCGGAGCGTCTTGAAAAGTTCGTCGACCTCCTGCGGCGTCAGCACCGATGTCGGCTCGTCCATGATCAGCAGGCGGGGGTCCTGCAGCAGGCAGCGCACGACCTCGATGCGCTGGCGCTCGCCCACCGACAGGGTGTGCACGTAGCGCCCGGGGTCGAGCGGCAGACCGTATTGCTGCGAGACGTCGCGGATACGGCCCGACAGATCGCCCTTAGTCAGTTCGGGCGAGATCCCGAGCGCGATGTTTTCCTCGACCGTCATCGCGTCGAACAGCGAGAAATGCTGGAACACCATGCCGACGCCGAGCTTTCGCGCGGCGTTCGGGCTGGCGATCTGAACTTCCTGTCCTTCCCACAGCACCCGTCCGGCATCGGCCTTTTGCACGCCGTAGATGAACTTCACGAGAGTCGACTTCCCCGCACCGTTTTCGCCCAGCAGGGCGTGGATTTCGCCCGGCATGATCTTCAGGCTGACATTGTTGTTCGCGATCACACCGGGATAGGCCTTGGTGATGCCGATCAGTTCGAGGCGCGGCGTCTCCGTCATTGGGCGGTGCTCCGTTCTTTCAGATCTTCAAGTGCCATCAGAATAGCCTCGGGCGTCGCGGGGGCGTCGAGTTTCGGCATCAGGCCCGGATCTCCCGTTCGGCTGACCGCATCTCGCAGCGCGAGCCACACGGCGATTGCCAGCATGATAGGCGGCTCCCCGACCGCCTTGGACCGGTAAATCGTCGGCACGGGGTTGGGTACGTCTTCCAGGATATGCACCTTGAAACAGGGCGGGACGTCGCGGCTGCCCGGAATCTTGTAGGTCGACGGTCCATGGGTCATCAGCCGGCCTTTCGGACCCCAGACCAGTTCTTCCGACGTCAGCCAGCCCATGCCCTGAACGAATGCGCCCTCGATCTGGCCGAGATCGATCGACGGGTTCAGCGACGCGCCGACATCCTGAAGGATATCGGTTGCGAGCACGCGGGATTCGCCGGTCAGGGTATCAATGACGACTTCCGACACCGCCGCGCCATAGGTGAAGTAGTAGAACGGGCTGCCGGTCATGGTCTCGGCATCCCAATGGATGTCGGGTGTCCTGTAATATCCCGTGGCCGACAGCGATACGCGTTCGAGCCAGGTTTTCTCCGCCGCTTCGGCGAAGGACAGGCTTTCGTTTCCGGCGTAGACCCGGTTCTGGCGAAACGCGACGTCGTCCGCCGGCACGCCGAAATGATCGCCGACAACGCCGGCAATCCGCTGGCGGATTTCTTCCGCCGCGTTAAAGGCCGCCATTCCGTTCAGGTCCGACCCGGCCGATGCCGCCGTCGGCGCCGTGTTCGGCACCTTGTCGGTACGCGTCGCCGATATTTTCACGTGATCGATATCGATCTGAAACACCGACGAGACGACCTGGGCGACCTTGGTGAACAGGCCCTGCCCCATCTCGGTGCCGCCGTGGTTCAGATGGACGCTGCCATCGGTATAGACATGCACCAGCGCGCCCGCCTGATTGAGCACCGGCGCATTGAACGAAATGCCGAACGTCACCGGCATCAGCGCGATGCCCTTTTTCAGCGTCGTGTGCGATGCGTTGAATTCGTCGATGGCCTTTCTGCGTCCGTCGAGATCGATCTCGCGCGCCAGCCGTTCCGCGATATCAGGCATGATGTTTTCGGTGACCGTCTGGCCATAGGGCATCACGTTGCGGTCCGTCGTGCCCATCCAGTTCACCGACCGGATCTCCTCGACCGACTTGCCGAGGTCGCGCGCGATATGTTCGATCGCCGTTTCGATCGCGATCATACCCTGCGGGCCGCCGAACCCGCGAAAGGCTGTGTTCGAGACGGTGTTCGTCTTGCACGGCCAGCCGCGGAACAGCACGTTGGGGATGTAATAGGCATTGTTGCCATGGCACAGCGCCCGGGCGACGACCCCCGCCGACAGGTCGGCAACATTGCCCGACCGCGCCGCCATATCGATGATGGCGCTGTCGATGCGCCCGGTATCGTCGAAGCCGAAGCGGTATTTGAACAGAAAATCGTGGCGCTTGCCGGTCGCGATCATGTCGTCGTCACGGCGCAGGCGCAGCTTGACCGGCCTGCGGCATTTCGCGGCGAGCAGTGCCGCGATGCCTGCGATGATCGTCGACTGGCTTTCCTTGCCGCCGAACCCGCCGCCCATCCGGCGCACCTCGACCGTCACGTCGTTCTGCGCGATGCCGAGCACATGGCTGACCCCGTGCTGAACCTCGGTCGGGTGCTGCGTCGACGAATAGACGGTCATCTCGCGGTCTTCGCCCGGCACCGCCAGCGCAATATGGCTTTCGAGATAGAAATGGTCCTGCCCGCCGCAGCGCACCTCGCCCGAAACGGTGTGCGGCGCTTTCCCGATCGCGGCCTCGGCGTCGCCCATGACGATTTTGGGCGGTGCGTAGGTGAAAAGCTCCTTCTCCCAGGCGTCCTCGATCGACAGAACCGGTTCCAGTTCCTCGTATTCCACCTTGATCGCCTTTGCGGCCGCGAGCGCCTGGTCGTAGGTATCGGCGGCAACAGCGGCGACCGGCATCCCAGCGTA
Organism: uncultured Rhodospirillaceae bacterium; assembly: GCA_963977005.1. Taxonomy (GTDB): domain Bacteria; phylum Pseudomonadota; class Alphaproteobacteria; order MPNO01; family UBA830; genus CAXBCP01. Next base: position 18,009 of record CAXBMQ010000022.1, on the reverse strand, counting down.
GTCGGCCGTGGCATCCGCCAGCAAGGGTTCGTCGGCAAAGACCGGCGCGATATCGTTTTTCCCCGGAATGTCCTGTGCCGACACCACGGCGGAAACCCCCGGCATCCCGGCCGCTTCGGAAACATCGATCGACACAATCCGCGCATGGGCGTGGGGGCTCAGAACCAGCGCCGTTTCCTGGCAGTCCGGCGGTACCGGGATATCATCGATATACACCGCGCGGCCGGTGACATGTTTGACCGCGCTGTCATGGCGCATGTTCGAGTGAACCGCGCCGCGAATGTCGCCACCGTCCATCAGACCCTCACCACTTCAAGTTCGGTTTCGCTGCCCGCGAGCTCGCGGTAAAGCCGCGTGCACAGATTGGCCGCAACCCGCGCCCGGTAGTCGGCGCTCGCCCGATGATCGCTCAGCGGCGCGAAATCTTCCGCGGCTTTCTGCCCGGCAGCGGCAGCGGCGTCTTCGCTCCAGGCCGCGCCGGTCAGCGCCGCCTCCATCGCGGCCGCGCGCTTCGGCGTCGCCGCCATGCCGCCATAGGCGATGCGCGTGTCCGTCACGGTCCCGTTCTCCAGCGTCAGGCGGTAGGCGCCGATCACGGCCGAGATGTCCTGATCGTAGCGCTTGGAGACCTTGTAGGTGCGGAACGACTGGCCGGCGGAGAGTTTGGGAATGCGAATGCCGGCAATCACTTCGCCCGGGCGCAGGTCCGTCTTGCGGTAATCGAGAAAGAAATCCTCAATCGCGATTTCGCGCTCGCCCTCCGTCGACGACAGCGTCAGCGTCGCGTCCAGCGCGATCAGACAGGGCGGCGTGTCGCCGATGGGCGATGCATTGCCGATATTGCCGCCGATGGTGCCGAGGTTTCGGATCTGCCGGGACCCGATACGCCGGATCAACTCGGCAAATGACGGATACAGACGCTCGATATAGGGCAAGGCCCGCGTGTAGCTGACGGCCGCGCCGAGAACCAGCGCCTCTTCCGTCTCTTCGATGCCCAGCAGTTCCGCCACATGCGCGGTGTGGATGACGACGCCCGGCTTCTGCCGGTCCTTGCTGACCGACAGACCGAGGTCGGTCCCGCCCGCCAGCAGCATCGCGTCCGCATGCGCGGCGCGGAGACGGATCAGTTCCGACAGCGTTTCCGGCGCATGAAAAACCTGATCGCCGGTTGCATGTTCGGTCGACCGGCCCGATACGGCTGCCGGCGCGTAATCGACCGTCCTGCCGCAGGCCGAACGCGCCGCCTCGACAATCGGACGATAGCCGGTACAGCGACAGAGGTTTCCCGCCAACGCATCGTGAATAACGGCATCGGAAATCTCTTCGCCGGATTGCGCCAGCGCGAACAGCGCGCCGACAAAGCCCGGCGTGCAGAAACCGCACTGGGTGCCGTCGCCCGTCGCCATCGCCTCCTGCACCGGCGTCAGCGCATTGCCGTTTGCGGCCTCGAGCCCCTCGACGGTCAGGATTTCCATGCCGTCCGCCTGCCCGATCTGCATCAGGCAGGCATTCACCGCTTCGAAACGTCCATCGACAACCCGGACCACGGTGCAGGCCCCGCAATCGCCCTCGGCGCAGCCTTCTTTGGTACCGGTCAGGTGAAGATTCTCGCGGACGTAGTCGAGCATTGTCGTCGTAGGGGAAACCTCCCCGGTCTCATGGAGCGCACCATTGAGGGTGAACCGGATCACTCTTTTTCGCCTTCCGGCATGCCGCTGCGGATCCACAGGCCAAGCGCCTTGCGCTCTGCCTCGGTCATTTTGGTCTTGTTGCCCAGCGGCATCGCTTTCGACAGGACGGATTGTTTGAGTATCCGCGCGCTGTGTTTGCGGATATCGGCCGCTGTTTCCAGCATCACGCCGCCGGGCGCCTTTTCGACATCGGGATCGGACGGTTTTACCGCATGGCAGGAGACACAGCGCGACTGCGCGATTGCCAGCACGTCGAGCGCCGACGGCACCTCCGCCTTCTCCGCATTGGGGTCGGGCGCGGGCTGCCAGCTCAGGTAGGCAATCAGCACCGCCATCAGCACCGCCGCTGTCGGCCACTGCCAGCGCAGCGTGAAAATCGGCTTGCCGGTATGCATCAGGTTGAAGAAATGGCGAATCGAGGCCCCGACCAGCAGGATCAGCGTCACGACCAGCCAGCTGTGCTCGTTGTCGTACAGCATGGGGTAATGCTGGCTGATCATCATCAGGATGACCGGCAGGGTCAGGTAGTTGTTATGGGTGGAGCGGTGCTTGCCGATCGCGCCGAGACGCGGATCGGGTTCTTCTCCCGCGAGGAGAGATTTCACGACCTTTTTCTGGTTGGGAATAATGATGAAAAACACGTTCCCGACCATGATCGAGCCCACCATGGCGCCGACATGAACGAAGGCGGCCCGCCCGCTGAAAAGGTGGGTCAGGAAATAGGCGGAAAAGGCGATCAGCGCGAATACGGCCGCCGACAGCAGGAGCGAATGCGAACTGAACGGCGAGCGGCAGAGCAGGTCGTAGATGATCCAGCCCGACGCGAAGAACGCCATGCTGATCAGGATCGCTTCCCACGATTCCAGGTCAAGCACGTCCCGGTCAATCAGGTAGCTCTCGGCGCCCCAGTAATAGATCACTGCCAACAGCGCAAAGCCGGAGAGCCAGGTGACATAGGCTTCGTACTTGAACCAGTGCAGTTCCCTGGGCAGTTCGGCGGGCGCGACCACGTATTTGCGCATCAGGTAAAAGCCGCCGCCATGCACGTTCCAGGATTCGCCGCCGACCCCTTCGGGCAGGTTCGCGTGCTTGCGCAGGCTCAGATCGAGAAAGATGAAATAGAAAGACGTGCCGATCCACGAGATACCGGCGATGACGTGCAGCCACCTGAAACCAAGGTTCAGCCAGTCGGCATAGGCGATTTCAAGCATTCCGGCCTAGCTCCCCCGATAGGTTGAATACCCGTAGGGCGAGATCAGCAGCGGAACATGATAATGCTCGTCCGGCGACGCGATACCGAAACGGATCGGCACGACGTCGAGAAAGGCCGGAGATGGAAGCTCCGCGCCCCGCGCACGAAGATAGTCGCCGACATGAAACAGCAGTTCGTAAACACCGGGACGGAAAGCGTCACCTTCCAGCAGCGGGCCGTCGACCCGCCCGTCGTCATTCGTCGATGCTCCGGCAATCCGCCGCCGGTCGTCGCCGGCGAGCGAAAACAGCTCTATCGGCACACCCGCCGCCGGAGAGCCGCTGGCCGTATCGAGAATGTGAGTTGTCAGACGCCCCATCCTGAATCGCCCCGCATAGTAATTGTATCCGATTGGCGTTGTTTTTCTTTTTCCAACCGATGCAGAAAACCCTACCTGTCGCGGAAACCGGACGCAACCCGATTATCCCGTTCCGGGTGACCAGGCCCACGCATAACGGCGCAAAAGGCCAGAAATGAGGCACTGTGCCCATCCTGTAGGCGGATCGGGAAGCGAGAACATGCCGTACACCGACGCGATCCGGGACAGCCATGTTGTTATTCAGATTGTATACAATTATAAAATACACATGGAACCGGATATTCCTTCATGAAACGGAACAAAAAGCCTTCCGAAGCCTGGATTTACGATCAGGTCTTCGGTGCGATCCTTGAGCAAAGGCTGCGCCCCGAAACCAAGCTGACGGAAGCCGAGCTTTGCGACGTCTTCGGCGTCAGCCGCACCATCATCCGCAAGGTCCTGCTGCGTTTGTCGCTCGACCGGGTGGTCGAACTGCGGCCGAACCGGGGCGCGATCATCGCCGCACCGGATTCGCGCGAAGTCCGCGAGATTTTCGAGGCGCGCAGGCTTCTCGAAGACGGAATCGTGGCCGAAGCCGCAAAGAAGTGCCGCCGGACGGACACGGATGCGCTAAAGAGCATGACACGCCGCGAGCATGAATGCATCGCCGCGCAGGATATCAGCGGCGCCATTCGCCTGTCCGGCGACTTTCACCTCAAACTGGCCGAGATCGCGGGTAACCGGCCGCTTCGCGAACTGTTGCGTCAACTCGTCGCCCAGACATCGCTTGCGATCGCGCGCTACGTTCCCGCGGGACACGGCATGTGCGACGATGACGACCATGACCGGCTTATCGCCGCGATCGCGAGTGGCGATGCCGAAATCAGCCGGACGATCATGCGCGAACACCTGTCGGCCTGCGAACGCCGGCTGATGCTGGAGACGCCGGAAACCCGGAACGACCTGCGGTCGGTATTCGCCGATGTCGTCGCCGCGCAGTAGAGCAGTAGAAAGGTGAGCAAGCCGCAATGACAAGCCCCTCCTCCCCCGACGTCTATCCGCGCGACATGGCCGGGTACGGCGCAACCCCGCCCCGGGCGGACTGGCCCGGCAGTGCGCGGATCGCCGTTCAGTTTGTCATCAACTACGAAGAAGGCGGCGAAAACGCGATCCTGCACGGCGACAGGGCGTCCGAGGCGTTCCTGTCGGAAATTATCGGTGCGGACGCCCGCGAAGGCGTACGCCACATGAGCATGGAATCCATCTATGAGTATGGCAGCCGCGCCGGTGTGTGGCGCCTGCTGCGCCTGTTCGACCGCGCCGGGATTCCCGTGACGTTTTTTGCCATTGCCATGGCGATGGAACGCAATCCCGCCGTCGTCGACGCGGCGCTGAAGGCCGGGCACGAAATGTGCAGTCATGGATGGCGCTGGATCGATTACCAGTACGTGCCGGAAGAGACCGAGCGCGAACATATGGAAAAGGCCATCGAGATCCATACGCGGCTTTGCGGCGAACGCCCGCTCGGCTGGTATACCGGCCGGACCAGCCCGAACACCCGCCGCCTCGTCGCGGAGGAAGGCGGCTTTCTCTACGACGCGGACGACTACAACGACGACCTGCCGTACTGGACCGAGGCCGCCGGCGAACCCCACCTCGTTGTCCCCTACACGCTGGACGCCAACGACATGCGGTTCGCGTCCGCACAGGGGTTCAATTCCGGCGACCAGTTTTTCGCCTACCTGAAGGATTCCTTCGATACGCTGTACGAAGAAGGCGCCGAGACACCGAAGATGATGTCTGTCGGGCTGCACTGCCGCCTGGCCGGCCGTCCGGGCCGCTTTGCCGCCCTCAAGCGATTTGTCGAGTATGCCCAACGCCACGAAGACGTCTGGTTCTGCCGGCGGATCGATATCGCCCGCCACTGGCGCGCCCATCACCCCTACGACACGGGAGGGAGTTCCTGATGGAGGCCGCAAACGAAAACCGCCGCTATCTGCCCAGCCACATGACCCGCGACGGGTTCGTCGAAGTCTTCGGTGGGGTTTACGAGCATTCCCCTTGGATTGCCGAAGCCGCCTATGCCGACGGGCTCACCGGTACCCAGGACACCGTTGCCGGCCTGCACGATACCCTTCGCACGATCGTGGACGAGGCGGATGAGGACAGGAAGCTCGCGTTGCTGCGGGCCCACCCGGATCTTGCCGGTAAGCTCGCGGTTGCCGGCGAACTGACCGCGGAATCCACCAGCGAACAGGCAAGTGCCCGGCTTGACGAATGCACGCCCGGGGAGTTCTCGGAATTCCAGTCGCTCAACGACCGCTACAAGGAAACTTTCGGCTTTCCCTATATCCTCGCGGTACGCGGACGGAACCGGCAGGAAATACTCGAAAACTTCCGGTCACGGATCGATAACGACGCCGAAACCGAGTTCGCCGAAGCGCTCAAGCAGGTCCACCGGATCGCCCTTCTCCGTATCGAAGCCCTCTTTCAGGAAAACTAGCACATGTCCGACACCTCTACCGCCATCCGGGCAACCGAAGACAAACCGGATTTTGCCCTCGGCAGCGTAAACCTCGCCTCTCCCCGGCTTGGCGCGAACATCGTCGAGGTCAGCGACGATTTCTTCGGCGCGGCAGACCGCATGCTGAACGACGCGCCGCCCATCTTTTTCCCCGACCGATATGACGAGCACGGCAAATGGATGGACGGATGGGAATCCCGCCGCCGCCGCCAGGGCGGACACGATCACTGCATCGTCCAGCTTGGCGCCAAGGGCGTCCTGGCAGGGTTCGAACTGAACACCCGGTTTTTCACCGGCAATCATCCGCCTTTTGCCTCCATCGAAGGCGCCCTCGTCGACGGGTTGCCGGACGAAAATACGGTCTGGACCGAGATCGTGGCACAATCGGACCTGGCACCCGACAGCCAGAACCTTTTCGCCACCGAAGATGACCGCCCCTATAACGTGCTGCGGCTCAACATCTTTCCGGATGGCGGTATCGCCCGGTTCCGCGTCTGGGGAACCCCCGTCTGCGAATGGAAGCGCCAGGACCCGGCCGGTCACCATGAATTGTCAGCGGTTATCAACGCCGGACGGGTCATCGGATACAGCGACGCACATTACGGCGACCCCTGGATCATCCTGACCCCGGGGCGCGGCCAGAACATGGGCGACGGCTGGGAAACACGCCGCCGCCGCGGCCCCGGCAATGACTGGATCGTCATCGCACTGGGCGCGCCCGGACACGCCCGGAAAATCCATATCGACACGGCCCATTTCAAAGGCAACTATCCCGATCGCTGCAGCATTCAGGCCGCGTACATGGAAGACATGGCGGATGGCGACATCGTGGCCGCCAGCGAAGGCTGGCCGGAACTGATGGGTGAGCAAAAGCTCCAGATGGACCATATCCACGAATTCGAGGGTCCCGCGATCAACGAGATCGGGCCGATCACGCATATCCGCCTCAATATCTTCCCTGACGGCGGCGTCAGCCGGGTCCGGATATTCGGGCCACTGGCACAGGAGGACTGAACCTGGATACGCTCGAACTCTTCCCTGCCCCCCTGACGAAAGAAGCATTCGCGCCCTTCGGCGACGTCATCGAGACCGATAGCGCGCAGCGCCTGTCGATCAACGAGGGGACGACCGAGCGCTTCCACGATCTTGCCGGTATCGACGTCTCCGCCGGGGGCGGCAGTCCGCTGATAAGTATCTTTCGCGGGCAACCGCGCCCGCAGCCCATCGCCATACGCATGGTCGAACGCCATCCCCTGGGATCGCAGGCATTCATCCCGATGCAGGACCGGGACTGGTTTGTCGTCGTTGCGCCATCTGACGGGACGCCGGATGTCAGCGAATTGCGGGCATTCCATGCAAACGGGCGTCAGGGTGTGAACTACCGACCGGGCATCTGGCACCATCCGTTACTCGTCGTCAGGCCCGATTCCGACTTTCTGGTGGTCGACCGCGGCGGGCCCGGCCAGAACTGCGACGAGGTCTGGTTCGAGGGAAACGGTGCCAGCCTTCACGTCTGAGTCCGGCCCGGTGTAGGTCAGGCCCGGCAAAGCTCAGGGCCGGAAACTGAGCGTGCCGCTGTCGATCAGGAAATAGACGCCGATCGTCAGCACGATCGCTATCAGCGTCGAGATACCGGCCTTTAGCCAGATGCGCGGACGCATCGGCGCGCTCGACACATTGCCGGTTTCCACTTCTTCGCCCGCCTCATGATAGGAACGCGCACCGATGGGCAACGACATGAAAAAGACCAGCCACCAGATCACGACGAAAACGAGTGCAGCGGAAAACCAGGTCATTCGATCAAACTCTCACCACATGGATGTCCGTCACCGGACGCTTGCCGATACTTTCGCGTAACGACCGGCGCACGGCAATACGCGCCGCTTCGGCGACTTCTTCGTCATCGCGCCGCTTCTTGGCAGGCAAGGCGTTGACCGCCTCGATGACGGCATCGATCGCATCGTCCCAGCTTTCGTCCTCGGTATCGTCCAGAACGCCCTGCACGGTCAATTGCGGATCGCCCAGCACCTTGCCGGCCGCATCGACCACAACGGTCGCAACGGCGGCACCATTGATGCGCAACCTGTTTCGTTCCCGCAGGACGCTGCCGCCTATCGGTACAAGACGATTGCCGTCGACGGCGAGCCTGCCGGTCTCGACGTGGTCCACCGCCTCGACACCGTTCTTCGAGATGCTCAGCATTGTCCCGTTTTCGGCAATGGCCGTATGCGGAATCTGGCAGTCGCGCGCGAAGCGTTCCTGTTCCTGCAGATGCCGCAATTCGCCATGCACAGGCACCAGCATCTGCGGCCTCAGCCACTGATACATCCGCATCAGTTCGCCCCGCGCCGGGTGACCGGACACGTGCACGAACCCGTCATGCTCTGTCAGCACCTTCACGCCCTTGCGGACCAACTGGTTCTGCACCTTGCCGATCGACAACTCGTTTCCCGGAATTTCGCGGGATGAAAAAATGACTGTATCGCCCGGTTCGAGCGAGACACTCTGGTGAGAGCCGTCGGCAATGCGCGACAGAGCCGAGCGCGGCTCTCCCTGACTGCCTGTCACGCCCATGAGAATTTTTTCCGGCGGGATAAAACGGATTTCCGATTCCGGCACGAACGGCTCGATGTCTTGCAGGTACCCGCATTCCCGGCTGATATCGACGCTGCGCCACAGCGAGCGCCCGACCAGGCTAGGGTTCCGGCCTGTCTTCGTCGCCGCATAGTTGACCGTCGCGACCCGGGCCACGTTGCTCGCGAATGTTGCCAGGGCAACGCGGCCCGTGCATTTGCCGATAATTTCGACCAGGCTTTCGCGCAGAACGGCCTCGGAACCGGCTTCGCCGTCAACGAAGACGTTCGTTGAATCGCATACCAGCGCCAATACGTCCTCATCGCCGAGTGCCCGGAGCGCCGCCTCGTCCGTCGGCTTGCCGACCAGCGGTTCCGGGTCCAGCTTCCAGTCGGTGGCATGAACCACCAGCCCGGCGCCGGTGCGGATGGCCAGGATATTCGCCTCCGGGATGGAATGCGCGGCCGGTACGAGGTCGACCGAAAAAGGCCCCGCCTTGAAACCGCCGCCGACGGGAACCTCGATCAGGTCCACCTCGTGCAGCATGCCGCTGTAATCGAGCTTGCGGCGCAAATGGCCGCAGGCAAACGGCGTTGCATAGATCGGACAGCGGATTTTGCGCCACAGATACGGCACCGCCCCCAAATGGTCTTCATGGGCATGGGTAATGACCAATCCGTCGAGCCGGTCGAGATTGTCCATGATAAACGCCGGGTCGGGCGTCATCACGTCGATGCCCGGCGTGGTGTCGTCGCCGAAGGCAATTCCCATATCGACCATGAGCCAACGGTCGTCATACCCGTACAGGCTCATATTCATGCCGATCTCGCCGGCACCGCCGAGCGGAACGAAGAGCAATTCTTCAGATGTCATACAGAGGTATTTCGCGCATGAATGCTGATCAGCCCGCGCAGTGTCAGGTCGCCGTCGACCTTGCCGATCGCGTCGGTTGCCGCTTCGAACAGCGGTGCAAGACCGCCGGTGGCTATTACGCGCATATCTTCTCCAAATTCTTCCCGGATACGTTTCACCAGGCCTTCGATCAAGCCGACATAACCCCAGTAAATACCCGAATGCATCGCCGACTCGGTACGCTTGCCAATCACGGTAGACGGGCGTTCGACCGAGACCCGTGGCAACATCGCCGCAGCCCGGTGCAGCGCTTCAACGGACAGGTTGATGCCGGGGGCAATCGCGCCGCCGACATAATCTCCATCCCCGTTGATAACGTCGAAGGTCGTCGCCGTACCGAAATCGACGATAATCAGGGGTCCACCATATTTTTCATGGGCCGCTACCGCATTTACCAGGCGATCCGCACCGACGGATTCCGGGGAATCCACCAGCGCCTTGATACCGAGCTCTATCCCCGTCTCTCCGACGGTCATCGGATCGACCTGGAAATAGTTGCGGCACAGCCCCTTCAGGCTGAACAGCGTATCCGGCACGACGGTTGCGATAATCGCGGCGTCGACGTCCGCAGGATGCAGCTTGGCGAGCGCCATTAATTGCAGCAGCCAGACGCCGTATTCATCCGCCGTGCGGCGATAGTCGTTCGCGCGGCGCCATTCCCCGCGTTGCTTTTCCCCCTCATACAGGGCGAAGACGATATTCGTATTGCCGGAATCTATGGCTAGAAGCATTGGACTCAATCGGCTCCCGGAAAGAATACGTCGCCCGCCGCGACAATATGAATGTCGCCGCCGGCACCTTCGATCACCAGGGCACCGTCCGTGTCCAGCCCCTGGAAGCGGCCTTCGAGACGGCCGGCGCCCGTCGATGCGGCGATGGTATCGCCTATCCCGTGGGCCGACGCAAGCCAGACCGCCCGCAGCGGCTCGAACCCGTCCGTCGCCCAACGGTCGAACCAGCCGCCAAAATGCCGGCAAATCGCCGCGAGAAGCTGCTCCGATGCGGGCACCGGATCGTCACCCGCGACAGATTCAAGGTGTGTCGCCGGGAACCGGACGTCAGCGTCCGGTGGCGACGACACGAGATTGACGCCGATGCCGATTGCGTAGCCGGTTTGGCCTGCTTCAATCAGGATACCGGAGATTTTTCGCCCCGAGGCAAGGATGTCGTTCGGCCATTTGAACGCTAACTCCGCGGCCGGTGCCGCTTCGGACAAGGCATCGAGCACCGCGAGACCGGCAACGAAGGCCAGCTGTGCCGGATTCCGGGCAACCGGAGGGGACACGCAGATCGTCGCGAACAGGTTTCCCCGGGGGGACACCCATTCACGGCCCTGGCGGCCACGCCCCGCTGTCTGGCCGGATGCGACGAAAACATGCCTGTCGGGTGCGCCGTGGCGGAGCGCTTCGGCATTGGTGCCGTCGATCTCGTCGTACCGGTGAAGGATATACCCGTCTGGCAGTGAAAATGCCCCGGCAGGTGAGGCAGTCATTCTATCCTGCGGAAAACAGCACCGCCGCCGCCCTGCTCGCCGCGCCGACGATCGGGGTCGGGAAAACGAAGAACAGCAGCGTGAACAGACCCGATATCGCCATGATCGTGCCGACTTCGCGGCCGGCCGTCCTGTCGAACGCATCGGCGGGCTCGTCGAAATACATGACCTTGATAATGCGCAGGTAGTAGAACGCGCCGATCACGCTGGTCAGAACACCAATGATCGCAAGTACGTAGAGCCCTTCATTGACCGCGGCCATGAACACGTAGAGCTTGCCGAAGAACCCGGCAAGCGGCGGGATACCCGCCATCGAAAACATGAAGATCGCCATGGCGGCCGCCATCATCGGATGATTGCGGGCAAGCCCGGCAAGGTCGCTGATCCCTTCGACCATTACGCCCTGGCGGCGCATCGACAGGATGCAGCAGAAGGTACCGATATTCATGGCGAGATAGATCGCCATGTATACACCGATACCGCGAATGCCCTCTTCGGAGCCCGCGGCAAGCCCGACCAGCGCATAGCCGACGTGGCCGATGGAACTGTATGCCATGAGACGCTTGATATTGGTCTGCCAGATTGCCGCCAGCGCGCCCAGAAGCATCGACGCAATCGAAATGAAGATGACGATCTGCTGCCATTGGCCGAACAGCTCGCCGAACGGCCCGACCATGGTACGCACGAGCAATGCGATCGCCGCGATTTTCGGCGCCACGGCAAAGAAAGCCGTCACCGGGGTCGGCGCGCCTTCGTAAACGTCGGGCGTCCACATATGGAACGGCACCGCGGACACCTTGAAGGCAAGACCGGCAAGCAGGAAGACCAGGCCGACGATAACGCCGACGCCCGGATCCGCGTTCGGACCGGTAAACAGCGTCGCCAGCTTGTCGAACTGCGTTGTGCCAGCGAAGCCATAAATCATCGATGCGCCGTAAAGCAGCATGCCCGACGACAATGCGCCGAGGACGAAATATTTCAGCCCCGCTTCGGACGACTTGGTCGAATCCCGCCGGAAGGCCGCGATCACATAGAGCGACAGACTCTGCAGCTCGAGGCCCACGTAAAGCGAGAGCAGATCGTTGGCCGACACCATCAACAGCATGCCGAGCGAAGCGAACAGGATAAGCACGGGGAATTCGAACCGCCCGATGCCCTCGCGCTCGTTGTAATTCATCGACATGACGATCGCGAGCGCCGAGCCCAGCAGAATCAGCAGTTTCATGAAAGTTGCGAACTGGTCGACGACAAGCTGTCCGCGGAAAGCCGCCTGCGTTGCATCCGGCGAGGCGGAAATGGCGATCGCGGCGATGGCAAGCGTACCAACGGCAAGCCACGATACGCTGGTTACGGCTTTGTCGCCGCGAAACACACCGTACATCAGCAGCGCCATCGCAAGAATGGCCAGGATAAGTTCCGGCAGGATTGTGTAAAGATCGGCTGAGGTGACCATTCTGCTATTCCCGCCTATTTACCCGCAAAGCTGACGGATTGCAGCGCATTCATCGCGGTCTTGTGCTGCTCGATAAGATTGGCAATCGACGCGTCCATCACTTCGAGGAACGGCGCAGGCCAGATACCCATCCAGATCGTCACGATAATGAGCGGCACGAATATCGCGATTTCGCGCACATTAAGATCGAGGATCGATTTGAGGTCCTCTTTCTTCAGTTTCCCGAAAATCACCCGGCGATAGAGATACAGCATGTACGCCGCGCCGAGGATGATGCCGGTCGTTGCGAGTGCGGCGACCCAGGTGTTTGCCTGGAACGCACCCACGAGGATCAGGAATTCGCCGACGAACCCGCTCGTCCCCGGCAGACCGACCGAAGCCAGCATGAACACCATGAAAACGACGGCGTATTTCGGCATACGCTCGACAAGTCCGCCATAGCGCGCGATTTCCCGCGTGTGAATGCGGTCGTAAATCACGCCGACGCAGAGAAACAGCGCGCCGGAGACGATACCATGGCTGATCATCTGGAATACGGCGCCCTGAACCCCCTGGAAGTTCAGCGAAAAGATGCCCAGGGTCACAAACCCCATGTGTGCGACCGACGAATACGCAATCAGCTTTTTCATGTCTTCCTGCGCAAGGGCGACGAGCGAGGTGTAGATGATCGCAACGATCGACAGCGTGAAGATCAGCGGCGTGAAGAAATCGGTCGCATAGGGCAGCATCGGAACCGAGAACCGCAGGAAGCCGTAGGCGCCCATTTTGAGCAGCACACCCGCCAGAATGACAGAGCCCGCGGTGGGCGCTTCGACATGGGCGTCCGGCAGCCAGGTATGGACCGGCCACATCGGCACCTTGACGGCGAAACTGGCGAAAAAGGCGAGCCAGAGCCAGAGCTGCATCCGCGGATCGAGGACCGTCTTCAGCAGGGTCGGAATATCGGTGGTTTCCGCATCGAAATAGATCGCAAGAATGGCGATCAGCATGAGGACGGAACCGGTCAGCGTATAGAGGAAGAACTTGAACGCCGCGTAGACACGCCGGCCGCCGCCCCAGATCCCGATAATCAGGAACATCGGGATCAGCACGGCCTCGAAGAAGATATAGAACAGGATGAAGTCGAGCGCGCAGAACATCCCGACCATGAGCGTCTCCAGAACCAGAAACGCGATCATGTATTCCTTGACCCGGTGCTGGATCGATTCCCAGCTCGCCAGGATGCAGATCGGGGTCAGGAAGGTCGACAGGATGACGAAAAACACCGAAATGCCGTCGACGCCCATGTGATAGTTCAGGCCGAAAGACGGGATCCAGGCGACTTTCTCGACAAACTGGAAATCAGCCGTCGAATTGTCGAACCCGACCCAGAGGAAGATCGATACGACGAATGTCGCCAGCGAGGTCCAGAGCGCCGTCGCCCGGGCGTTGCGCGCGACGATCTTCTCGTCGCCACGGATAAGCAGGATGGCCAGCGCGCCGATCAGCGGCAGGAACGTGGTCAGCGTAAGGATGGGAAAATCGATCATGTCCCTACCCCGCTCTCGTAAACAGGTACCAGGTCACGATCCCGGCGACGCCGATCAGCATCGCAAAGGCGTAGTGGTACACGAAACCCGACTGCAGCCGGGCAACACGCTCGGCCACATAGCGCGCCGCGGATGCCACGCCGTCGGGGCCGAGCCCGTCGATCACGGCGCCGTCGCCGTCTTTCCACAGGGCGCGGCCGAGCCGGTGGGAGGGACGCACGAAAAGGAAGTCGTACAATTCGTCGAAATACCATTTGTTCAGCAGGAACCGGTAAATTCCCTGGAAACGCGCGGCGACTTTGCCGGGCAGGTCCTTGTTCATCATGTAGGCGTAATACGCCGCGATAATGCCGACGACGGCGACAATGATCGGCAGCAGCTTGACCCAGCCCGGCACATGATGCGCCGCGGCAATCGGGTCGGTCCCCGGCAGGACATAGAGCGAATTGCCCCAGAATGCCTTCATGTCGTGACCGACAAAGTATTCATAGCCCAGCCAGCCGGCGAAAATCGCCCCGGCGGCGAGAACCAGCAACGGAATCAGCATCACCTTGGGCGATTCATGCACATGGGCGAGCGTCTTCTCGTCCGCCCGGCTTTCGCCGTGGAACGTCATGATGATCAGGCGCCACGAATAGAACGCCGTCAGGATCGCGGCGACGATGCCCATCCAGAAGGCGTAGATACCGACCCCGCTATGGGCGCCAAACGCCGCTTCGATGATGATGTCCTTGGAATAGTACCCGGCAAAGAACGGAATGCCGGCAAGCGCGAGGCTGCCGATCCACATCAGCGTGTAGGTCACCGGGATCATCTTCCAGATCCCGCCCATCTTGCGCATATCCTGCTCGGACGACATCGCGTGGATGACCGAGCCGGCGCCAAGGAACAAGAGCGCCTTGAAGAAGGCATGCGTGGTCAGATGGAAGATCCCCGCCGAATAGGCCGACACACCGCAGGCAAAGAACATGTAGCCGAGCTGGCTGCAGGTCGAATAGGCGATCACGCGTTTGATATCGGTCTGGCACAGGGCAACGGTCGCCGCGAACAACGCGGTCGTCGCGCCGACGATCGTCACCAACATCAGGGCCGACGGCGCATGCTCGAACAGCGGAGAAAGACGCGCGACCATGAACACGCCGGCGGTGACCATCGTCGCCGCGTGGATAAGTGCCGAGACCGGCGTCGGGCCCTCCATCGCGTCCGGCAGCCAGGTATGCAGCCCGAGCTGGGCCGATTTGCCCATCGCCCCGATGAACAGCAGGACGCACAGCGTTGTCATTGCGTGCATCTCGTAACCGAGGAAATGTATCGTCGCCTGCGCCTTGTCGGGCGCGGCGGCAAAAATGGTCTCGAAGCTGATCGAGTTGAACAACAGGAACACGCCCATGATGCCCAGCGCAAACCCGAAATCGCCCACGCGGTTAACGACGAATGCCTTGATCGCCGCCGCGTTCGCTTCCGGTTTGTCGTACCAGAACCCGATCAACAGGTAGGAACACAGCCCCACGCCTTCCCAGCCGAAGAACATCTGCAGCAGGTTGTCCGCCGTGACCAGCATCAGCATGAAGAACGTGAAAAAGCCGAGATAGGCCATGAAACGCGGGATATGCGGATCGTGGCTCATATAGCCGACCGAATAGACATGCACCATCGACGAGACAACGGTAACGACAAAGACCATCACCGCGGTCAGCGTATCGAAGCGCAGCGTCCAGTTGACGTCGAACGTGCCCGAACTGATCCACGAGAACAGCTCGATCGTCCGTGGCGCCCCGCCAAGGGCGACCTCGGCCAGGATGACACAGGAAATGGCGGCAGAGATCAGCATGCAGACGCAGGTGACGATCTGGGCGCCGCGATCCTGCAGCCAGCGTCCGCCGAACCCGGCGAGAATGGCCCCGATCAGCGGCAGGAATATGGCAAGCGCGTACATCCGGCCCTAGCCCTTCATCAGGTTGATATCTTCAACCGCGATGGAGCCGCGATTTCGGAAGTAAACGACGATAATTGCGAGCCCGATGGCAGCCTCCGCCGCGGCAATGGCCAGCACGAACAGGGCGAATACCTGTCCGGTCAGATCGTTCAGGTGAACGGAGAACGCCACCAGGTTGATATTGACCGCAAGCAGGATCAGTTCGACCGACATCAGGATGATGATGACATTCTTCCGGTTCAGGAAAATGCCGAAAATGCCCAGCGTGAACAGGATTGCCGCCACCGTCAGGTAATGGGAAAGACCGATTTCCATCATCAGACCCCGCTCCCCGGTTCGATCTGCTTGATTTCGACCGATTCCTCGCGGGTGCGCGATATCTGCGCGCCGATCCGCTGGCGCTTCACCCCTTCGCGCGACCTGAGCGTCAGCACGATGGCGCCGACCATGGCTACCAGCAGGATCAGCCCGGCGGTCTGGAACAGGAACACGTAGTCGGTATAGAGAATCTGGCCGAGCGCATTGGTATTGGTGGTCTCGGTCAGAAGCGGCGTTGGCGATGCGGCGCGTTCACCTGAGTCCGGTGCGACGATCCAGCTGCCGAAAATCAGCACCAGTTCCGCCAGCAGGACAAGCCCGACCAGTGCGCCGATCGGCAGGTATTGCAGGAATCCCTGCCGCAGTTCGACGAAGTTGATATCGAGCATCATCACGACGAACAGGAACAGCACCGCAACGGCGCCGACATAGACGATCACCAGGATCATCGCGATGAATTCCGCCCCCATCAGCACGAAAAGCCCGGCGGCGTTGAAGAACGCCAGGATCAGGAACAGCACCGAATGCACGGGGTTCCGGGCGGAAATCACCATGACGCCGGCCGCCACGGTCACCGCGGCGAAGGCGTAAAAGGCAAGGGTCTGAATGATCATGCTGCCTGCCTTACCGGTACGGCGCGTCCGCGGAAAGGCGCTGCGCGAGATGGCCCTCCCACTGTTCGCCGTTCGCAAGAAGCTTGTCCTTGTTGTACATCAGTTCCTCTCGCGTCTCGGTCGCGAATTCGAAATTGGGGCCTTCGACGATCGCATCCACCGGGCAGGCTTCCTCGCAGAAACCGCAATAGATGCACTTTGTCATATCGATGTCGTAGCGTGTCGTCCGGCGGCTGCCATCGGCACGGGGTTCGGCCTCGATGGTGATCGCCTGCGCCGGGCAGATTGCTTCGCAGAGCTTGCAGGCAATGCAGCGTTCCTCGCCGTTCGGATAGCGCCGCAGCGCATGCTCGCCGCGAAAACGCGGGCTCAACGGGCCTTTTTCGAACGGGTAGTTCACCGTCACCTTCGGCTTGAACATGTATTTCAGCGTCAGCGCCATGCCGGAGACAAGCTCGGTCAGCAGCAGAGCACGGGAAGATTTTTTGATAAACGACATCTGTATTTCCTTCCCTTAACCCGCCGCTTTCGGAAGCCAGTCGAACGCGATCAGCGCACCTGCGGTAACGACCACCCAGAGCAGCGAGAACGGCAGGAAGACTTTCCAGCCGAGACGCATCAGCTGATCGTAGCGGTAGCGCGGGAACGTCGCCCGCACCCACAGGAACACGAACAGGCAGAGCGCGATCTTGGCGGCGAACCAGATAACGCCCGGAATCCAGTTGAACGGCGCGATATCGATCGGCGGCAGCCAGCCGCCCATGAACAGGATGACGGTCATCCCGCTCATCAAAATCATGTTCGCGTATTCGCCGAGGAAAAACAGGGCAAAGGTCATCGCCGAATATTCGACGTTATAGCCGGACACGAGCTCGGCTTCCGCTTCGGGCAGATCGAACGGATGGCGGTTGGTTTCGGCCAGCGCAGAAATAAAGAAGATGATGAACATCGGGAACAGCGGCAGCCAGTACCAGTTCCAGAAGCCGCTGCCCTGCTGCGCCATGACCACGTCGGTCAGGTTCAGCGAGCCGACGCACATCAGCACCGTGATGATCACGAACCCGATGGCGACCTCGTAGGACACCATCTGCGCGGCGGAGCGCAAGGCGCCGAGGAAGGCGTATTTCGAATTACTCGCCCACCCGGCCATGATGATGCCGTAGACGCCGAGCGACGAGATCGCGAACAGGTACAGGATACCGACATTGATATCGGCAAGGACCCAGCCGGAATCGAACGGAATCACCGCCCAGGCGATCAGGCTGAGGATAAACGTCAGCATCGGCGCCAGGATGAATACCACCCGGTTGGCGCCGGACGGAATGATCGTTTCCTTGATCAGCAGCTTCAGCCCGTCGGCGGCGGGTTGCAGCAGACCGAAGGGCCCGACGACGTTCGGCCCCTTGCGCAGCTGCA
>CAXBMQ010000021.1:0-80320 GCA_963977005.1 uncultured Rhodospirillaceae bacterium | reverse complement strand
TTCGGTCGATGTCACGACCAGATAGTCGATGATGCCGTGATTGGTCTCGGTCACGCCGTCCTGCACTTCGAAGAACTTCTTGCCGTAGATGTTCGACCAGGTGTTTTCCTGACCGTCGACGACCTTGGTCTGCAACGCACCGTAAACTTCCTTGAATGCCATTTTTTGCGGGTTCGAGCCGAGTTGCTTGAACTGGGCGACCAGAACGTCGGATGCCTGAACACGGAATTTAAGGCCATTGGCGTCTTCGGGCTTGATCAGCGGGCGATTGGCCGAGAGCTGTTTCATGCCGTTGTGCCAGAAGGCGAGGCCCTGCAGACCGCGCCGGCGCATGGAATCTTTCATCGCCTGACCGGCGGCCGAGTTCTGGAAACGGTCGACCGCGTCGATGTCGGTGAACATGAAGGGCAGATCGAAAATACGGAATTTCTTGGTGAATTTCTCGAACTTCGACAAAGAGGGTGCCGCAAGATGCACATCGCCCTGAAGCATTGCTTCGAGGACTTTGTTGTCGTCGTAGAGGCTCGAATTGGGATAAACGGTCATGCATGCCTTGCCGTTCATCTCTTCATTGACGCGCTTCTGAAGAAGTGTCGCGGCAATGCCCTTCGGGTGCTTGTCGGTGTTGGTAACGTGGCTGAACTTGATATGAATTTCGCCTTTGTCGCAGTTCGCGTAGGCGGGTACGGCCATGGCGGCCACGGAAACGCCCGCAAGGGCGCCGACGATAATTTTGCGCATAGGAATCCTCCCTAGAAAGACACAGATCGGCGTGGCCGGTTAATCCGGTACAGCGTCCGATAGGCTTAAGAAAGCAACATTTGTGCCAGTTTCCGCCATTATCAGCCTTCTGGACGAATATGGGTTCTAACAATCTGTAATTGTTAATAATTCTTAAGGCTTGGCGCTTGATGACGGCGGCGTCCCCGAACCCGGCATGTGTGGAAAGCTACCCAAAGACGTCTGAACGATGCATGGTATTTTACCCGGGCGTGGCGCCAAGCATACGGTGCGGTGACCCATGCGATGATCAATCGATATCAGGTTGCGAACGTGCCGTGCACATACCGTTCGACGCCGATTGCGGATTCAAAACGCCGCTTGATCAGAACGGGATCGAACGGTTCCGGTGGAACGACAACATCCAAGTCCGGCGCCGTCTTCAGCGTCAGCAACGATGCCTGTGCGCTATCGATGGCGGTTTGGAGTTCCGCGGCGAATATCCCGGGTTGATCGATCGATGTCGCCTCCAGTCCTGCTGCTTTCGAGAGCGCGGTATAATCGAGCGACGTACTGGTCAGTGCCTGTCCGCCTGATGCACCGTGAACGCCATTATCGATCAGCAGGATGGTCAGATTCGGCGGTGCGACAGCGCCCGCGGTGACCAGCGACCCCATATGCATCAGCATCCCCCCATCGCCCTGTACAACAATCACCTGCCGGTCAGGCTGGGCGACGGCCAGGCCGATGGCCAATGGCAGCGCCAGTCCCATCGCATCCTCGACGTAAAAATTCTCGGCCCGATCCTGGATGACCGCCCACAGGTATGATGCGTTACCCAGCGATGTCACGACCAGGGCATCCTCCGGAAGTACCTGCGCCAGTGCACGGTAGTAATCTTCCCGCGTTGGAGTCGTTCCGCTTACCATTGGATATCCTCCTTCGACATCAGCAACACGTAGGGGCAGTTTCCTTCTTCGGCGAAGGCGGCCGCCGCGGCGACCTGGGGTCCGATTGGGCGGTTGGCGTCGATGCGGCTATATGCCAGTCCCAGACCATTCAGAACGGGCTCGGTCACCCGGCCTTTCGGAATATGATAGAATACCGGATCGTCCTCCGCGCCCCGGTACGATGCCAGTATCAGAACAGGAAACTGATACCTCTGGGCGAGGCTTACCAGCCCCGCGCCCATGCTCAACAGCCCCGCGTTCTGGATGAGCAAGACTGTACGGGCGCCGCCAAGCCGTGCGCCGCAGGCGATCGCCAGAGCCTCTTCTTCGTGGGTCGCCCGGATCAGCCTCATATCCGGCGCGCTGTCTATCCTGACGAGAATCTCGCCCAGCCAGCTGTCGGGCACCGACACGGCTACACTGAAACCAAGGGTTTGAAGAGTTTCGAGTACTTTAAGGGGGCGGTGCTCGGTACGCGTCGATTTAGTGTTCAATTGAGGGCCTCTGGCTCGTTTGCAATAGATGGCTTTGCCCGCAGGGCGCTCTTATACCGGTAAGTCTCAATCGGCCTCTCCTGCATCAGCGGCGTTGAGCCCTTCGAGCTGGTATTTCCGGATTTTGTCGTAGAGCGTTTTGCGGGAAATGCCGAGTGCTTCGTATGTTGGCTTCAAACGATATTGATGGCGTTCGAGACAGGCGCGAATGACAGATTTCTCAAAAACGGCGACCTGGTCCGCAAGCGCGCCGTCATGATCCATGGCTGTATCCGTTTCCGATGTTTCCATCCCAAGTCCCTGTCCGAGGGCAAACCGCATGGCGGCGTTTTTGAGTTCCCGTACATTGCCCGGCCAGGGGTAGGTGGCCAGGGCCGCAATGTCCTGGCCCGACATTTCCGGCACCGGACGTTTGAACCGGACGGAAGCCTGGTGAAGAAAGTGGAGCATCAGCGGCAGAATGTCGTCCTTGCGGTCACGCAGCGGCGGCACGCCGATGGCAAGAACGTTGAGCCGATAGAAAAGGTCTTCGCGGAACGAACCGCCGGCTATCGTTTTCAGGTCGGTTTTGGTTGCGGCGATGACGCGCACATCGACCGGGATCTCGGTGTTGGCGCCAAGTGGCACGACCAGGCGGTCCTCGAGCACGCGCAAAAGTCTGCCCTGCAGTTCAAGCGGCATGCTTTCTATCTCGTCGAGAAAAAGCGTGCCACCGGTGGCGTATTCGAACTTGCCGACGCGGTTTTCATTCGCCCCGGTAAAGGCGCCGCGCACATGACCGAACAATTCACTCTCGATCAGGGTTTCGGGTAAAGCCGCACAGTTGATCGGCACGAAATGGCGGTCTGCGCGCGGGCTGAGTTGATGAAGTGCCCGGGCCACCAGTTCCTTTCCGGTGCCGGTTTCTCCCCGGATCAGAATGTCGGCGTCGGTTGTGGCAAGGCTGGTGACATCGGTTCGCAGTTTGATCGCGGCCGGGCTGGTGCCGACGATCATGTTTTCGAGGCGGGTCGCACCGCTGATCGCTTCCCGCAAGGCCCGGTTTTCGAGGACGAGGGCGCGCTTGTCCGCCGCACGGCGGACGGCATCGACCAGAACGTCGGACGCAAACGGTTTCTCTATGAAGTCGTAGGCACCGTCGCGCATCGCATCGACCGCCATGGGCACATCGCCGTGTCCCGATATCAGGATGACAGGCAGTTCCGGATCGCGCTCCAGCGTCGTGGCCATCAGTTCGAGACCGTTCATACCGGCCATCTTTACGTCCGTGACGATAACGCCCGGCCAATGGCTGTCGATACGTTCCAGTGCATCATTGGCCGAGGCGTGGCATTCGACATCGAACCCCGCAAGTTCCAGGGCCTGTGAACAGGCAACCCGCAGGTGTTCCTCGTCATCGATAAAGAGAACCTGCCCGGTCACGCAGCCTCTCCCGCGGCAGCTGTTGCGGCGGCAAGACTGACCGTAAAGACGGCGCCGCCATCCGGGTGATTGGCCGCACTTATCTCGCCGCCGAACTGTTTGATAATGCCGTATGTGATGGAAAGCCCGAGCCCCATGCCCTCACCGACATCCTTGGTTGAAAAGAACGGATCGAAGAGCTTGTCGATATCTTCGCGAACGATACCGCTGCCGGTATCGCGGACGGCGATTCGAACATCCGTTGATGTTGCTGTGACGGACAGATCCAGGTGACGGGCAGGCGTATCCCGCATGGCGTCTAGCGCGTTCGCGATCAGGTTGACCAGCACCTGCTGGAGCCGGACGGCACCTGCGGTGACCACCGGGTCCTTCGCCGGAAGCTCGGTCGATACGTCTACATTATCCGCTTTGATCCGTGCATCCATCAGCGCAAGGGCTTCGGCGACGGTTTGGTTTACCGATACCGGGCGCAGGGGAACCGGTTCGTTGCGGGCATAAGTCCGAAGGTTTCGGATGATCTTGCCCATGCGTTCGGTCAACTCGGAGATCCCTTTCAGATTGGTCCGGGCCGGCTCGATCTGGTCGCGGTCGAGGTATGTGCGGGCATTATCGGAATAGGATCTTATTGCCGTTAACGGTTGGTTCAGTTCGTGGCTCAAACCGGCAGACATCTGACCCAGTGCTGCCAGTTTTGTGGCCTGAACCAGCTCCGCCTGGGTCTGGCGCAGCTGCATCTCCGTCTTGTGCCGTTCCGCGATTTCGTTTCGCAGATGCGTATTTGCCGCGGTCAGATCTGTTGTCCGGGCAGCGACCTGGCCTTCAAGCTGCGCCTTCGCGGTCTCCTGAAGCGCCAGTCGCTCGCTGTAGCGCCGGCGGCGCTGGTAAATATTGGCGGCAAGCAGCAACAGGCTCACGATGACGATCGCGACGATAGCACTCCAGATCTTTACCTGCTGGTCGACGCTCGCCGTATTCGACAGGATCAAGACACGCCAGCCGACTTCGTTCATTTCCTTGCTTTGAACGAGGTAAGTCGTTGTCGGAACGACCCGGGCTGTTCCGGATCCCTGCCAGGGCGTATCCTGGATCGTGAGAAAACCGGTCTTTGTCCTGTCGGTAACCGGCAGTGCCGGAATCTCGCGCGTGCCGTATCTCCGCGACAGAACGAGCCTGCTTCTCGCTGTTTCCGTCAGGGGAGCGAGGCTTCTGAATCGCCAGTCCGGATGCGTGCTGAGGAACACCACGCCGTCGCGGTCGACCACCAGGATCGTGTTATCCGACGAAAGCCAACTTGGTTCGAGCCGGTCGATTGCGATCTTGAGCACGACGGCGCCGAGCGTTCTGGACCGGACACGTATAGGGTGGGCGAAATAGTAGCTGCGCTCCCCGGTTTCCGGTTCGAGCGCAAAATCCCGCCCCAGACTGCCCTGCATCGTCTGATGGAAATACGGGCGATAGCTGAAGCCGAGGCCGACGAAACTGTCGGCGGACTGCCAGTTGCTGGCAGCGATCGTGCGTCCCGCCCGGTCGAGCAGGAATGTGGCGGCGGCACCCGAAATATCATTGAACCTGACGAGCTGTGCGTTGGCCCGTATGACATCCGGGTCCGATGCATCGTCCGACAGCGCCCGCTCGAATGCCGGGTCGAACGCCAGCAGGCTTGGCTGGTACTGGAACTTGGAAAGCTCGCCCCGAAGATTTTCTACGACCAGATTGAGGATATCACTGCTGCGCTCGCGGATATCCGACAGAACGAAACTTCGAGCCCAGTACCCGGTTTGCCACAAGGCAAGACCGCCCATGGCAATCACGAGAAGGCTGAGAGCGATCAGCGAAGAACGGCTACGCATCGTCGTCGGCAGGGAGCTGGGCAAATGAACGGTTCATGGGACGGAGTTTACCCAAAACAGCCCGATTGGCGAACGGGAACCGCTCAGATGGTGCCGAGGGTCTTGATCTTAACTTTAGGATGGATCTCGTTCTGGGACAGTACCATCGTTGTCGGACGGAACCGCTCCACGATTGACCTGACATAGGGGCGCAGCGCCGGACTGGTCAACAGGGCAGGTGTTTCGCCCATCATGGCGAACCGGTCGAAGGTTTCGCGGACCTCCCCGATGAATTCCTGAAGCCGGCTCGGCGGCAGCGATAGCTGAACTTCCTCGCCCTGTCCGATAAGGGATTCCGCGAAGGACTGTTCCCAGTCCGAGGAAAGCGTGACAAGCGGCACGTATCCGGATTCATTCGTTGCCGTATGGCTGATCTGGCGTGCCAGGCGCGCCCGCACGTGTTCGGTCAGCATCGCCGGATTCTGCGTAAACGAGCTGGCCTCCGAGATGCCTTCGAGGATGGTCGGTAGGTCCCGGATCGAGATACGTTCCTGCAGCAGGTTTTTGAGGACACGCTGAACGCCGCCCACCGATATCTGGTTCGGGATCAGGTCCTCGACAAGCTTGCCCTGGTCGGCATCGAGCTCGTCCAGAAGCTTTTGCGTTTCGGAATAGGACAGCAGCTCGGCGACATTGTCTTTGATGATTTCGGTCAGGTGCGTGGTGATGACGGTCGGCGGATCGACCACCGTGTAGCCTCGGAAGGACGCCTCTTCCCGCGATCCTTCCGGCACCCACATGGCGGGCAGACCGAAGGTCGGCTCAACCGTTTCCTCGCCGGGGAGTTCGATCTTGTCGCCTCGCGGGTCCATCACGAGCAGGCTGTTGGGCCTGACCTCGCCGTCGCCCGCCCCTATTTCCTTGACGTGGATCATATAGCTGTTGGCGGGAAGCTGCATGTTGTCCTGGATCCGCACGGCCGGCATAACAAATCCGATCTCGTTCGCAAGCTGGCGCCGCAATCCCTTGATCTGGTCGGTCAGGAGGGCGCCTCCCGGGGAGTTGACCATGGCAAGCAGGCCGTAACCGAGTTCGATCCGGATATCGTCAAGCTGGAGTGCGGATGAAATCGGTTCTTCGGCGGGCGGAGGCATGTCCCTGACGTCTGCCTCCGCGATATCGTTTGCGGCACGGGCCTGCTTCTTGCCTACCATATAGGCGAGGCCGCCGGCGATTATGGCGATGCCGAGGAACGGTACCATGGGTATACCGGGCAGCATGGCGAGACCGGCCATCAGGAAGGAACTGAGGCCAAGCGCGCTGGGATAGCCGCCGAGCTGCCCAAACACTGCCTTGTCGGCGGATCCGACCGAAGCGGATTTCGACACCAGCATGCCGGCGGCGGTCGAAACGATCAGCGCCGGGATCTGGCTCACCAGACCGTCGCCCACGGTCAGCATCGTATAGGCCTGGGATGCGTCGCCCAGCGACATGCCGTTCTGGGCGACGCCGATGATGATGCCGCCGACAACGTTGATCAGCGTGATGATAAGGCCGGCTATCGCATCGCCGCGGACGAATTTCGCCGCACCGTCCATCGAACCGAAGAAATTGCTCTCGTCCTCAAGTTCCTTGCGCCGCGTTCGGGCGGTGTTTTCGTCGATAAGCCCTGCAGACAGATCGGCATCGATTGCCATCTGTTTGCCCGGCATCGCGTCGAGGGAGAACCGCGCCGCAACTTCGGCGATACGGCCCGAGCCCTTGGTAATGACAACGAAATTGACCAGGACGAGGATCGCAAAGACGATAATCCCGATGACGAAATTGCCGCCCATCACGAAACCGCCAAAGGCCTCGATGACCGAGCCTGCCGCGGCGGTGCCTTCGTGGCCGTTTGCGAGGATCAGCCGTGTCGATGCCAGGTTGAGCGACAATCGCAGGACGGTTGCCAATAGCAGGATCGTCGGGAAAGAACTGAAATCGAGCGCCCGGTTGATGAACATCACAGTCATCAGAATCAGGACGGAAAACGTAATCGACAACGCCAGTGCGAAGTCGAGCATCCAGCGCGGCATCGGCATGATGAGCACGGCGAGTATGCACATCAGGCCAAGCGCGAGGGCGATGTCGCCGCGTTTGGATATGGCGGCGATCGGATTGAATTTCAGCGACGATGCGGAAAATCCGGCGGGACTCGCCGTTCCGTCGATCGTTACGGGCGCGACGCCACCCGCTGCGCCGTCACCATCTGTGCCGCCGGATGCCGGCGCGGGGCCGGTGTCGGCTGCTGCGTCAGCCATCTGTCAGTTTCTCCGGAATGGCCTAGTACGCCGCACGATTGATTTCGCCGGGGATCGGAATGGCGACGCCGTCTTCGGTGTATTGCTTCAGTTTGTTGCGCAGGGTGCGGATCGAAATGCCGAGAATATTGGCGGCATGTGTCCGGTTGCCCAGGCAATGGTATAGCGTGTCGACAATCAGGTCGCGTTCGACATCAGCGACAGTGCGTCCGACCAGAAGCCGGACCGATGCTGCATCGTCTGCATCCGCGCCATCGGGTGTCTCGGCCTCGCCGGAGATCGGCGCACTTTGTGCCTCACCGGCGGGACCGTTGGGGGCTGTCGATCCGGCAAGCATGATGGCTTCGGGGCCGATAACCTCGCCGGTCTCGAGCAAAACCGCCCGGTGCATGGTGTTCTCCAGTTCCCGCACATTCCCGCGCCATGTGTGGGAGCGCAGTTTTTCGAGGGCCTGCTCGCTAAGCGGGCGGGCCGCGACGTCATTGGCTTCCGAATATTTTCGGATGAAGTGGGAGGCCAGCATCTGGACATCGGCTGGCCGGTCCCGCAATGACGGGATCTGGAGGCTGATGACGTTCAGACGAAACAGCAGGTCTTCCCGGAAATTTCCCTTGCGGACCTCTGCTTCAAGGTCGCGGTTGGACGTCGCGAGCAGACGGATATCCACCTTGATAGGGGTCGTTCCGCCGACGCGATCGATTTCGCGTTCCTGTACCGCGCGCAAAAGCTTGGCCTGGAGACGTGGGTCCATCTCGCTGATTTCGTCGAGAAGCAGCGTGCCGCCATTCGCTTCTTCGAATTTGCCGACACGTCGGGCGACGGCTCCTGTAAATGCGCCTTTCTCATGGCCGAAGAGTTCGGATTCCAGCAGGTTTTCAGGAATCGCCGCGCAGTTCACGGAAATAAACTGTTCCTTGGAACGCTTGCTTTTCTGATGGACGTAGCGTGCAAGCAATTCCTTACCCGTACCGCTTTCGCCGGTGATCAGAATGCTCGCGTCGCTTCCTGCGACCTGGTCGGCGAGTTTTAGAAGGTTGTCCATCGCCGGGTCGCGGAACACGATGGCACTGGATTCCTCGGTAACCGCTTCCAGGACTGCCGCGATCATGTTCGCGTCCGGAGGAAGCGGAACATATTCCTTGGCGCCCGCGTTGATCGCGCGCACGGCGGATTCCGTATCGTTCCCGATCCCGCAACCGATCACCGGAACGCTGATCCGTTCCAGCGTCAGGCTGTCGACAAGGTGTTTGATATCGAGCTTGATGTCGGCCATGACAAGATCGGCGCCCTGGCCGGAGCGCAGCGAGTGCAGGGCGCTTTCGATGTCGTCAACGTGTGCGACCGTAGCGCCGCGTGCCATGGCAATCTGGCTGGCAGCGCCGATCTGTCCGTTTAACGAACCAACAATTAGAAGTCGCATCTTGTTTTTCTCCTTGCCCGGTCGATCAGGCGAACGTTGAAATACGATTGGCCGGCGGCAGAAGCGCATTCATCATGGCTTCCAGTCGTCGCGGGTTTTCCTGCCTGCCGATCGATGTGGCGGCGATCATGTACATGCGCGCGTTAAGCGCTTCCTTTTCGGAATTCATTTCAAGTTTCGATGCCAGCGGTGCGAACAGCATGCTCGACAGCACGGCACCATAGAATGTGGTGAGCAGGGCGATGGCCATATTGGGGCCGATCGTCGCCGGATCATCGAGGTTGCCGAGCATCTGGACCAGCCCGATCAATGTCCCGATCAGTCCCATGGCGGGCGCGGTTTCCGCGGCCTTGCGCAGAATTCCCGCGCCGTTGTAGTGGCGATAGGTCATCTCGTCGATTTCGCGCTTCAGGACGATTTCGATATCTTCCGGCGTCTGTCCGTCGACGACCATCTGCAGCGCGCGCCGGCCGAACGGATTGCCGATTTCCCGGTTGACCGCATCTTCGATGGCAAGCGGTCCGTTCTGGCGAGCCTGCATGGCAATTTCGATCATCTTCTGCGCGGTCATTTCCGGCCGGGCAGCGGAACGCAAGAGTGTCTTGGCGATTATCGGCTGGGTGCGGAGAACATCCTGCAGCGAATACGAAATAATGGTGACGCCGAACGTACCGCCAAGGACGATCAACAGAGCGGGCGCGTCGAGAAAGGATTCCGGCGAGCCTCCGATCGCCATGGCAAGCGCAACCAGCCCGAAAGCCGCAAAAAGCCCCAGAAGCGTAGCAGGGTCGATCCGCCGGCGTTGCCGGCCTTCGAGGACCTCGCCGGCAACATAGGAATTACTGAATTGCGTCCGCGCCATGACAGCCTGCCTTCCCGGTCAGTTCGTGCGATCTGACTTGATGATTTCCGTCATCGTGATGCCGAGCCGTTCTTCGACGACAACCACTTCGCCGCGTGCGACAAGACGGTTGTTCACGTAGATATCGATCGCTTCGCCTACCTTGCGATCCAGTTCGACGACAGCACCACGGCCCAGTTTAAGCAACTGGCTGACCTGCATATTTGCGCGGCCGAGAACAGCCGACAGCTGTACAGGAATATCGTAGACGGCATCGAGATCCCGCGCGGTGCGGGTGATGTCCGGGGGGTCTTCCTGGGCCAGCAATTCGTTATCGCTGTCCTCGTTCGATGCGACTGCGCCGGCTTCGCCGAGTTCGTCGAAATCGATATTGCCGCCATCGTCACTGCCGTCACCGGACCCTTCGCCGCCAACGGCCGCCTCATCCGCCCCGTCCGCAGCCGCATCGGCTGCCGTCTCGGGGGTTACCGTGCCGTCTTCCGGCACATCGGTTTCTTCGTTGTCAGCCATTCAGGTTCTCCTCGGGAATTTCCGTTCCGGTTGCCGCGGTTGTCTGCGGCTCCGGGTCGGGCTGAGTGTTTGGTGTTTCGTCGCCGCTGGTCGGCGTCGGGGTGTCGAGATAGGTATCGATTATCGTGTCGATGCCGGCCCACAGGTCCGTGGTGGATTTTTCCGCTCCGCCATCCGCCCATTCGACCAGGCAGTCGGCTTCCGCGAAATCATCATCGGGAAGCAGGATAATGTCGCCGGCAAACCCGCTTTTCGCCGCGAGCGTGTCGATTTTATCGCGAAGCTGATCCATCAGTGTCGGATGGATACGGATAACCACGCGGGGTTCGGCCATCAATTTGGGTAGACATTCGCGAATGACCTCTTCCACGGACGCCTGGGCCGTGTCCCGCACGATCGGCGGCACGACCCTTCTTGCAATGGCGCCGGCAAGCCCCATCAGTCGAAATTCGGCTGCCTGCGCAGCTTCGGCCTGCGCGGTGTCGAGTTGGCGGAGTTTCTCGACCATCGCGTCGACGAGATCCGCGACGCGGTTATCGAGCGAGGCCTGCATTTCGGCAATGCCTTCGGTCCTGCCTTCCGCGAAGCCCTGCGCGCGCGCGAGGGCGATCTCTTCCTCGCTGAACGTCGGCGGCGGAGGTTCTGCGTTTTCTTCTTCCTCGACCTCGGCCTCGAACGGTGTCGCAAGGTCGAAACAGTCTTCGAACAGGAATTTCTGTGAGGTTTCCATATGAATTATCCGGCTCCCGTCAGTAAACCAGCTGATCTTCACCGCCGCCTTCGGCGATAACGATTTCGCCCTTGGCTGACAGTTCTTTCGCCTGGTTGACGAGGTACATCTGCGCCTCGTCGACGTCTTTGAGACGGACAGGCCCCATCGCTTCCATGTCTTCTCGCAGGATCTTGGCGGCCCGTTCGGACATGTTGGAGAAGAACAGGTCGCGGAGTTCTTCGGATGCGCCTTTCAGAGCGACGCCGAGTTTTTCCTTGTCTGCTACTCTCAGCATTGTCTGGACGCCGCTGGTATCGAGCTTGATCAGGTCTTCGAAGGTGAACATCAGCGCCTTGATGCGTTCCGCTGCGTCGCGGTTCAGTTCTTCGAGAGATGAGATGAAGCGGGCTTCATTGGAACGGTCCAGGTTATTGAAGATTTCGGCCATCATTTCGTGCGCATCACGGCGATTGGTGCGCGCCAAATTGCTCATGAATTCAGACCGCAGGGTTTTCTCGACACCGTCGAGAATTTCTTTCTGCACCACTTCCATCCGGAGCATCCGGGTCACCACTTCCATGGCGAAATCGTCGGGGAGAAGTTCGAGCACACGTGCGGCGTGATCGGGCCGTATTTTGGACAGCACAACCGCCACGGTCTGCGGGTATTCGTTTTTCAGATAGCTTGCCAGAACCTCTTCGGAGACGTTGCCGAGCTTGTCCCACATGGTGCGGCCTGCGGGCCCGCGAATTTCTTCCATGATCTGCTCGACGCGGTCGCCCGGCATGGCCTTCATCAGGAGGCGTTCGGTCGTCTCGTAGGAGCCATGCAGGGAGCCGGTCGAGGAGACCTGATCGGCGAACTCGACGAACAGGCGTTCAACCATTTCGGAATCAACGCGTCCAAGGGCTGCCATGGACTGTGACATTTCCTTGATTTCTTCGTCGTCCATCAGCGCGAACAGTTTCATCGCGCTTTCTTCGGACACGGACAGAATCAGGATCGCTGCCTTTTGCGGCCCCGTCAGTCCCCGGAAATCTTCACGTTGTGCCATCTTGCCCTACCTGCCTATGATTCCTGGTACATCCACTGGCGCAGTATCCCGACGGTTTCTTCCGGGTGGCGCTCGACGATTTCCGAAATCTTCTTCAGCGTCGATGCCTTTACGCGTCCGTCGACCTGGTCCAGATTGATGAGTTGATCCTCATCCTCCTCGTCATCTAGCGAGCCGCTGACTCCGGTACCCGCGGGTCCCGAGAGGGCAGGGGCGTCTTCGCTCTGGTCGGCGAGCAATGCCTGTTCCTTCGCGGCGTCCAGAGCGCTCGGCAGTGCGTCGAGCGAGCGGGCGACGAGTGGCCGTACGACCAGGAGAATCACGAGAATGCCGACGATTGCTAGAACGAATATTTCGGCGATCCGGAACAGGTCGGACTTTGTCAGACCGAAAAGCGGCAGCTTGGTATTAAGGTCCTGGCCGTCGAGCGCGCGAAACCGCATGCCGATGACCTCGACCGTGTCGCCCCGTTTTTCATTGAACCCGAT
The DNA here is from genome assembly GCA_963977005.1 of uncultured Rhodospirillaceae bacterium. Lineage (GTDB taxonomy): Bacteria > Pseudomonadota > Alphaproteobacteria > MPNO01 > UBA830 > CAXBCP01. Next base: position 67,559 of record CAXBMQ010000021.1, on the reverse strand, counting down.
ACCGGACTTGACCAGTTTCTCGATCTTCTCGAGTTCCTCCTGGCTGCGTTCCGCGTATACCCGGTTTCCCTCTTCGTTGGTCGTATAGGTGCCGTCAACCAGGAGCGCGACGGATATACGGCGGATGCTCCCGGTTTCATGAACGTGGTTTTTGACAGTCCGGGTGATTTCATAGTTAACGGTTTCTTCGGTCCGGTTCGACTGGCTCGCGCTGCCGGCGCCACCGGCATTCTGCTGTGCATCGGGCAGGTTGTTGGCGACGGTTACGGCGTTCTGGCCATCCTTGTCGTTGCTTTGGGCGTTTTCCTCGACAGTCTGAGTAGACCGGACAACCTGACCGTCCGGATCGTATTGTTCGATGTTCGTGGTGACCCGGTCGAAATCCATCTCTGCGGATACCTGCGCGCGGACTTTGCCAATCCCGACAGATTGTTCGACAAGTTGTTCGATCTGCCGCGTCACCCGTTCTTCGTGGGCGCGTCGAAGTTCATCGGACGTAGAGGCAAAGCCGGCATCGTCGTCGCCCTCGCCGCCCGCCCGGGCAAGCAGGCGTCCGCGTGAATCGATGATCGATATTCTGTCGGGCTCCAGACGCGGAACGGCTGCTGCGACCAGGTGCTGGATCGCCATGACCTGGGCTTTGCTGAGTTTTCCTGCGCCGCGCGACTTGATCACGACGGATGCGCTGGGTTTTTGCTCCCGTCTGCTGAACAGTTCCCTTTTGGGCATCACGAGGTGGACGCGAGCTTCGTCGACGCTGCCGATGGACCGGATCGTTCGTGCAAGTTCGCCCTCGAGCGCCCGCAACAGGTTGACGTTCTGGACAAAATTGGTTGTCCCGAGGGAATCGGATTTATCGAAAATTTCGTAGCCTACCGAACCGCCGGTCGGGAGGCCTTCCTCCGCCATCTGCATTCGCAGACGCAGTACCATCTGGGACGGCACGAATATCTGTTGCCCTTCACCGCGTAATTCGTATGGAATGTTCTGGGTTTCGAGCTTCGAGACGATCTTGCTGCTATCCGTGCGTTCCAGTTCACCGAAGAGCAAAGTCATGTCGGTGCCACCGAGGCGGGATGTGAGGAAGACGAAAAAGATGATCAGGCCGATCGCAACTGCGCCGATCGCTGCCAGCCGGGCGGTTCCCAGGCTCTTGAAGGTATCTAGAATATTATCCACGAGGTGGGGCCTGAACCTTTTGATTCAATTTCAAAAAAACCCGATTGCCCTGCTGGCTGCCGGATCGTCAGAATATGGCCGGGTGAATAAAAAGACGTTAACGACCGGAAAAAATTGCCGGGTTGGCGGCAAAATTTGCCGGGGTGGTCGCCGGGTATAAAAAAAGCCCGGATTTACCGGGCTTTTTAGACGAAAAGTCGCGGGGGTCAGGACGTTGAATCCGATCCCGAACGCTTTCGGTATTTCTGTACACGGGTCGCTCGTAATCCGCGGACGCCGTAATCGTCGATCAGACGCTGCCAGGACAGAAATTCCTCGACCGAGAGGGTATAGCGTTCGCACGCTTCCTCGAGCGACAGGAGGCCCGCACGAACGCCCGCCACAACTTCGGCTTTGCGTCGCATGACCCATCGCCGCGTTCCTGGCGGCGGAAGATCCGCCATTGTGATGGGACGCCCGCCCGGTCCAAGGACCGGTTCCTTGCGTCCAAAATTTCCATCTGCCACGAGCTTGTTCCTCTTGTCGGCATTGCTGATTTCTAATGCTGTCACAGTCTACCCCCGGGGCTTTAAAGAACTGTTGAGCGCTTGGGTTAACAGGATGTTTCAGGCCGTTTCGGGAGGGTCGGAATGGCTCTCTTCTGCCGTTTCGACCCTCCCGATTGTTGCTATTTATCCGTCATTTTTTTATCGTTTGATCCGGATCAGTTCGTCCAGCATTTCGTCGGCCGTGGTGATAATCTTGGTCGAGGCCGCGTATGCGCGCTGGGTAATGATCATGTTTGTGAATTCGCTGGCCAGATCCGACGTGGATGCTTCAAGCGATGACGGCGCGATTGTGCCGGCATTCGCTTCGCCCGCCGAACGAAGGAAGAAATCGCCGGATTCCTCGGACTGGTTAAAGACGGTTCCGCTGCCGGCACTCAGACCGTTGGGCGCCGGGAAGGTCGCAATCGGAATTTTATAAATGCGTAGCGTCTCGCCGTTGTCGTACAGGGCGGTAACGATGCCTTCCTCGTCGACGGCGACATTCAGGAAGTTGCCAAACTGTACACCGTTCTGGTTGACGAAAGCGGTCTGTATCGTGGTGTTGACCGAGCCGAACTGCGTCAAACCATTGGCCGCGCCGACAGTACCGAAATCAAGCGTGATTTCCATGTCCGCGGCGCCACTGGTGAGACCTGTCAGGCCCAGTGAATACGGGGTGGCGTTACCATCGAAATCCAATGGATTTCCCAATCCGTCGAATGTGATCACCTGGCTAAAGGCAGCCGCCGTACCCGTGGGATCTTCTACGATACCCGTTGTGCCGGTCGCTGTCGGGACAGTCACGGTCCATTCGTTGATCGCGGTCTTGGTCCAGAGAAACTCGACGTCATGGGGGACGCCGAGCGAATCGAAGACCTGCACGTTGGTCGTCTGGGCCGAACCTGTGCCGGGCGTGACGGCTGCGGTTGCGGGGAGGTTCGCGCCAATCTCGATCGTCGTCGTCGGCGTTGCGCTGCCCGAGACCGAATTGACGCGGATCGCCTCCAGGCTGGTCAGCACGGACGTGTTACTTGCGGTTGGCGTGCCCGTCGCATCGGTCGCCCAGCCGTTCAGATAGTGACCGGTGGGGGAACGCAGGTAGCCTTCCGAATCCGTCGAGAACTGGCCGGCGCGCGAATAGGACGGCGCGGTGCTTGCATTGGGAACGTTCGATTGGGTGACGACGAAGAAGCCTTGCCCGGAGATCGCAAGGTCCGTGGGACTTGCCGAAGACTGCAGCAGACCCTGTCGGTCGATTTCGGAGAGCGGGCTGGAACGCACGCCGCCTGGTGCGTAAAAGCTGGACAGGGACTGGCGTGTGACCAGGGTTGAAAAAGCCGCCTTGCTCGTTTTGTAACCGACCGTATTAACATTCGAAATATTGTCGGAAATCATGCCGAGCGCCTGACTCTGCGCATTTAGCCCGGATACGCCAGAGAACATTGCTCCATAGAGACTCATTTACTTAACTCCTTACGCCTTGGTTTCAGGCGTTCTCACGCCGTGAATTTAAGCCTGTCGAAACAGACCGGTGGTCCCCCAAAAAATCTTTGCTATGCGGCGGGTTCTTCGTCGCCGCCGCTTTCTTCATCGTCTGCCTGGTTGCCGTTTCCGCCGCCATTGGCTTGCTGGTCCGAAACCGAGATGACCTTGTCGAGATCGATCGGCACCGAACCGAAGATGAGCTGAGTGCCGTTTTCGTTGTTTTGCGTGCCGGTAACCCTGGCCGTGATCGACGTCGCAACTTCTATAAGATTGGTATCGGCATCGCGGGCGGATACGACGGCGGTATAGGCGCCGTCAGGCAACGTATTGCCGTCATCGTCCTTGCCGTCCCAGGTCACGGTATGCTTGCCGAGCGAAGTGGCGCTTTCGATCGATCGAACCTGATCGCCGTTTGCGTCGTAGATAATGACCTTCGCACTTTCGGCTTTCTCGGCGAGGACATAGTTCATCGTTGCCGACCCATCGACCAGCGGCAGGGCATTGCCCAGCGCCTCGACGGTGGTACCGATATAGCCGATCGCCGCGACCGCCTGGTTAGCGCCCTGGTAGCCGAGCAACTTCTCCAGATTGGAGTTTGTGCTGATCGATTGTTCGACCTGGCTGAACTGGACAAGCTGGTTCGTGAACTCAGCCGAATCCATCGGTTCGAGCGGGTCCTGATAGCGGAGCTGCGTGGTCAGCAGTGTGAGGAACGTGTCGAACGAGTCCGACAATGTCGCGGCGGCATTTTCGGATTGGGTCGGCTGGTTGGTCAGCGCGCTGACGGCAGAAACGTCCATCGTAATCGGTCCTTATACCTGAATGTCTATCCGGCCTTCGGGCAGGATAAGTGGGGTGTTTGTCGGGATGCTGTTGATGTCGGCAGGGTCAATGTCGCCCGGGAGCATGATCGCGCCGTCATGCAATTTCCCGTCACGGTCGCCACCGTTTTCGGCGGTACCGCCTTCGCCTTTGAGATTGAATTCCAGGCTGCCGGAATCGGTTTTAACCCCCGCGTCGTTCAATGCTCGCTCAAGGCTTTTGGAGTCGCGCTGCAACAGGTCGAGTGTCTCGCTCCGCTCTGCGGAAATAACGGCCAGAAGACGGTTATCGGGCCCGACCTCGAGGTCGATCGTTACCTTTCCGAGTTCGGCGGGTTTTAGGTGAACCGTCATCCGGTCGATATTCTGATCGGCTGCGCGGCTTATCTGCATGGCGATCTGTTCGGCGGCCGGTGGCGCCGTCAGAGCCCCACGGGCTGTATAGGCCGCGGCCTGTGTCGGGGCATCGATCGCTGCCCGCATTTCGGCATTAAAGCTTTGTGTAACGCCAAGCGCGTCGGCAGTAACGGATGCTGGCGCTGTCAGCGACGGCGGCGGGGCGTCGGGAGTTGCGGCTGCAATCGCCGGCGTATTTGCCATGGCCTGGGCCAGTATCTGCGTGCTGGCCTGGGGCTGGGCTGGTTTAGCCGTCGTCCCGGCGGAACTGAACGCGGTGCTTACGTCTGTCGCGAGAGCGTTGGCCGGCTTCTTGGCGGTGTTAAGTGACGGATCACTCTGCCCGGTTTGCTGGTCAGCGACATCAGTTTCGCCGGCTGTCGAAGCGGAACCGGACACGTTTGCGCCGGACGATGTTGTTCCACCCGCGCCGGTGCGGCCGGCATTGACGGTGATCCCGGCAATCTGCGCAGTTGTCTGGGTGCTCTGAGCGTTCGATGTGCCGGGCGCCGTGTTTGCTGGGTCGGCAGGGTGAACCGTCTTGGCCAACTGATCCGTAGCGGTCGCGGCACCAGGCTGTTGCTGTGCGCTATCCTGGATGGTGACACTTTGGGTGGGCAAGACGGGGGCAGTGATTTGCGTCACGCCGGACTGACCGGAGACCGTTGTGCCGGGATTGCCCGCGCCGGTCGTCTGTGCAGCTGTGGGCGTTGCCGGCGTTGCTATTGCCGATGTCGTTTGTCCGTTTGCGTTGCCGCCCGCGATGTTCCCGGCGACGCTGGCGATCAGGCCGCTTGATCGCCCGGCCGCGATCGTCGGCGGTGTCGCTGTGCTGGCTGACCGGGCGGGATCAATCGCCTCCTCGTTGACGATAGAAGACGAGGTAGAGCTTTCGGCGGGGGCAGGGACGTTTTGTGTTCCCGCGGCACGATCGACACGGGACTGAACCGGCAATTCCGGTGGTGCCGGCGCATCGGGAACCTCTCTCCGTTCCCGGGCCGCCCGCGGGTCGGCGGGTAGCGAAAATTTCTCGTCGTCCCACCGCTCCTCGCGCGCAGGTGCGTCCGGCCGGTTCGTTGACCGGGCAGGTGCAATATCTGCAATCAGGGGATGGGAAACGGAAGTCATCTACTCGGTATCTACTCTTTGTTGCTGCCGTTGAATTTGAGCGCTGCTGTCTTCAATGCAATTTCCGGGCCAACTTCTGACATCATTGAAAGCCCTTGTTTCCGCGCGTTTTGCCGTTCTTCGCGGATGGATACGATTGCCCGGCGGAAAACTTGGCCACCCTTGGCGGGCACTAACTGCCTAGCGAATGCTGGCACCAGGCCAGGAGCGGCGCGTAAAAACACAAAGAGCGTGTCCGTTGCGGGACACGCTCTTTGATCGATACAGGGCAGGGGTACTGTTTCCACCGTTTCAATTTCTATCGTGCTTCAGCGCGTATTAGCAGTGCTGGCCATGCCGTGATGCGCAGCGAACGCCGCCGCGAAAGCGGGGTCGAGCATCATTGCTTCTGCCTCGTTCACGTCTGACTGGATACGTTCATCGAGTTCCGACCAGGATACGCGCAGCGGCTCGAGAATCTTCTTCAGCGAAACCGCAATTGACGCGTCGTTCGAGAAATTGATTTCTGTCATCTGCTGGATGCCATGTTTGTAGAGTGAAGCAAGGTTGGCTGCGATGACGCCGCCGTTCCGCAGGTCGAGGGCTATACAGAGCTGATAGAGAACCTCGGCGATGCGTTCGCTTGCGATGTAGCGCGCCTCGATATCTCCGGCTTCGATCGCCCCGACGATCACATCCAGGTTCTCCAGCATGTCGTCATAAAGCATCACCACGAGCCGGCTGGGAAACTCCGCAGCAAGCTGCGCGATCTCTTCGGTGCTGGTTTCGCTGTATTTCATCTCATCACTCCTAAAATTTGATCGCCGGAATCCAGGACGGTGGGTCTGGCTGCCCAAACGCCTTGTTACTGCCGGTTTACTGGAACAGTCGCAGCAAGGTCTGCGGGGTTTCGTTGGCCTGGGCCAACATCGCCACGCCTGCCTGCTGCAGAATCTGTTTCGACGTGAAGTTGCTCATCTCCGCCGCAATATCGAGGTCGAGAAGATTGCTTCGCGCCGCCTCGGTATTTTCGAGCGTGGTGGCAATATTCGCCGCGGCGAATTCCAGTCGGTTGAGACTAGCGCCGATATTCGCCCGGGTGATGTTCAACTGATCGACCGCGTTGGTGATCAGCGTCGAGGCGTTGTCCGCGCTTGTGGCATCCGTGATGTCCGAGGCCGACAAGCCCAGTGCAGTCGAACTGATACCGCTGAGCGATACCGAAATTTCGTCCGCCGTAGAGCTTGTGCCGGTGCCGACCTTGTAGCTGAATGACGTTTCCGCGGCACCGCTGAAGTCGATCTGGCCGGCCGTGTGTGCGGCATCGACGTCGAAGGCGGTATTGATAGCAAGATCGATCTTGTTGTTATCGCTGCCGCCGGTGGTCAGCGTCACGATTGTTCCCTGCAACATGTTCGAGCCGTCATTGGTGTCTGACGCCATCGATCCGGTGTAGGTCGATCCGTTATGTTCGATCGCAAAGGCGGCCGGGACGGTGTAGGAAATCGCTGCCGAGCTCGCGCCGTTGGTGGTGATGTCATAGCTGCCGCGCGGGGTAATCGACGTAATGCCTTCGGTCAGCGCAAATGCCGTCGCACCCGTCGTGATGTCGAGTGCCAGTGCACCGTTCACCAGGGTAACGCCGTTGAACTCCGTGTCTTCGGCGAGCCGGTCGATTTCTGAAATCAGCTGCTGATACTCGGTATTGAGCATGCCGCGTTCCGTTCCCGATAACTGGCCGGAGCCAGCCTGAACCGCGAGCGTTTTCATACGCAGCAGAATGTCGTTGGCTCTGGCCATAGCGCCGTCGGCGACCTGCAGCATGGAGACGGCCTGCCCGCTGTTCACGCGCGCCTGGGTCAGAGCGTTGACCTCGGCCGCGAGCCGCGAGCCGATCGCCATTGAGGCGGCATCGTCCTTGGCCGAGATGACCCGGGTGCCGGCGGAGAGCTTTGCCAGCGAGTCGGTCATCTTCATATCCGTTTCCGTCAGGTTACGGAGCGCGACATTGGCCGCGAAGTTCGAAATCACATTGAGCGCCATAATTGGTCTCCTCGTTCCTGGTTTGCGAGGCGCTGATCCGGATTAAATACGCATCCGACCGCCCGGCCTTCGCTTTCCTCTGTCTCTCGCATTCCTGCGATAGGCGTTACTCATCTCAACGTGTCGCCCCTTGTGGTTTTCCGGTCCTACCGGAAACGTTCAAGAACGCGATAACACGGGCCATCATTTGCAATTCCCGGGCCAACTGTGGAAATCTCTTCTAAGTATCTGATTTTTATATATAAAAAATATCCCGGCGAAAGCCGGTGACAGCCTGCCGGCATGATTCCGGCAATTACTGCTTGGTTGGTCTGGTATTTTGTGCCGGTCGGCGGCGTTGTTTGCCGGGTAGGAGCGGCAACTGGCACGCACAAAAAACGCCGCCCGTGGGCAGCGTTCTCGTCGATCCGAAGATCGGGATTCAGGCGGAGATTATTGTCCGGCTTGTCGGGATTTCCGCGTGGGTCGCGGCCGAAGAGGCGGCTTCCGCTTCGGTCCGGACGGCACCGCCTTCGGCGACGCCGTTCATCGCGATCTGTCGCCAGGCATCGCGTAACGGTTCGAGCAGTATGATCACTTCGCGCGCCGGTTCCGGGTCGTTATGAATATCGACGTCGGGAAGGCGAAACATCATGTAGGGCAGCAGTTTGTTCAGATTGTCGCCGATTTCACCGCTGTCATCGATATTCAGCGTAGCCCACATATGCTGAACGATTTCCATGGCCCGGTTGTTTGCTTTCCAGCGTTTCTCGACCTCGCCCTGTTCTATCGCCAAGATTGCTTCACGGAGCGAAGAAATGGCACGATCGTAGAGCATATAGACCAGTTTGGACGGCGATGCCGACAGGACTTGCTGGTTAAGGTATTTGGTGACGTTGCCGTTCACAGTATTCTCCGCTGGGGGCCGGGTTTCGGTGGGGTCGCGGGGTTAGTTGCCTGAACTGTTCAACGATTCGGCTGATGCCTGCACGCTTTCGAGAATTCGGGCATTTGTCGCGAGCGCCGTTTCCATGGCGATAAACCGTTCCAACAGGCTGCGGCGCTGGATTTCCAGGCGCGACAGCATTTCAGTGATGCGGTCTTCGTTGATTGTATTGGTGTCCGTGAGCCCGTCGATCTCCGTCTCGACCGTGCCGGTGGCCTCGTCGAGCATGTCTTCGATTGCAAAGAACATCTGCGCGCCGACGCCGACGGTATAGTTCAGATCAATCGATGTCGGGCCTGTCAGACCATCGAAAAACAGCTCCATTCCGGCGGCATCGCCTGAATTGATGGTGAGAACGTTCCCGGCAAGGGTAACGGAGCCGTCATCTGCCCCGTCCGAAGTGCCATCGATATTGGCGCTTGCGGTGGCGCCGGTCTGTGCTGTGTCCGTTGTCGGGACATAGTCGCCCGGTACCGTGGTCGAGGTCGCCACCATCTTCATGTCGTAGATATAGGTGCTGGCGGTAGCCCCGTCGCCGGTAAATGCCAGGCCGGAGACCGCATCGATCGCGCGGGCCTCCATACTCGTGGTCGTTTCGCTCGATGTCGCCGTGGCGGTAAGGGTGACCTTGTACCAGCCGTTCCCGACGTCTTCGATCTCGGCAGAATCAGCGCCGGCGCCCGTGGTCAGAATAGTCCCGTTATCGAGGCGGACATCGACCAGGGTACTTGGCCCAAAGCCAGTATTCAGCGACAGCCGTGCACGCGACCGGTCGCCGGCCTGCAGATACGCGGAATACTCGTAGGTCTCGCCGGCAGTGACAGACGCTGTGCTGCCATTGCTTATGCCGTGATCCGAGTTGTTTGTGTCGGCGATAATCTCGGTCGCGCCGAAATTGCCGGAATTTACCGGGTCGTCTACGGCCCCCGAAGCAGCCGTGCTCGAATTGATGTTCGAGAACGTATCGACATGCGTCGCATTGCTTGGCGCGGTTTCCAGCTGAGCGCCACTGAAATACGTATCCGCCGTCGCGCCGTCACCGGTATAGACGGTGTTTATGCCGGCCATGGAATACATTTCAGTGGTCGCGTTTCCACTGGCGGACGCGGTTGCCGTTATACTGATCCGGTACCAGCCGTTCCCGGCGTCTTCGACGTTATAGCCGTCAAGGCCGAGACCTTCATTCGTTACCGTGCCGGTCGTAAGGTTTACGTCCAGAGACGACTCAGGCGGAAATTGTGCGCCCGCGAGCTGAACGCGGGTGGAATCGTTGGCACCCTGCTTCGCATAGACGGAATAAGTGTAGGTTTCACCCGCCGTTACGGTAAACGGCGTCGTGTTGGTCATGAAATGGGTATTGTTTGTCGCATCGCCGATAAGGCCGTCGGCGGTCATCTGGCCCGTCGGTCCGGCGATGGCGTCGGCGGAGATCGAGGAGCGGACCTTGTTCCAGTATGCGTTATCGAACTCTTCCGAATACAGGCTATCGTTGCTCCCGGTATTCGGCTGGACGTTGAGGGTGAAGCCTGCGGCGTTGTATTCGGTATTGCCGTCAAAGTTCAGCAGGGAGACGCGCGGGTCCGACGGCGTGAAGTCGAATGAAAACAGCCGGCGGATGTCTTCCACATTGTTCAGGAGCGCATTGTCGAGCGTCGATTCGTCGATTTCGAGGATGTTGGCATCCAGCGGGTCGGCCTCGGAACCGAGCGGAATGAAATCGACGCCGATCTGCGCGAGCACGCTGTAACTGCTGCTGACACCGGCGACCCCGCCACCGATGATGGCGCTGAGCTGAGTGTCCGCACGGTCGAGCGCTTCGCTCGAGAACAAGAGGCCGCTCTGAACGGTCTCGTCGTCCTCGTCCTCGGTTTCGACAAGCGTTCGCTGGTCGTTGATAAACCGGCGAAGTTCGTTATACGATTCGACAAAGGTACTGACCGAGTTCTTGATCTCGTTCAGATTTCGCTCGATATCCAGGTTTATCGTCGTCCCGACCTCGGCCTGAAAAAGGCTCAGCGTGACGCCCGTAAACAGATCGTCCACGGTATTGGATTCGCGTTCGATCACGCGCCGTTTGTTATCGACCCCAAGCTCGGTCAACGCCGCACCGGCTCCGGATTCGGCGATCGTGAATGCCGATCCGCTGGTGATCTCCATCCGAGCGCCGGCGCCGTCGGTCACGACCGACGCCGTTATCCCGAGGCCCGCAGCAGTAATCTTGCTCGCAAGGCTGGTCAGGTCGTCCGTTGCGAGGTAATCGACCGTTCCGATCGATGCGCCGCCCGAATCGAAAAATTCAAGCTGGCCATCGGCAGATGTCGTGACTGTCGACGCGGTCTGGTAGGCGGTTTCATAAATCGTATTCGTCTGATCGAGGATGCCGTCCGCGTACATCTGCGCTTTTTGCGATGCCTGAAGTTCGTTTTTGACGCTGCTGCCACTATCGAAAATCCCGATAGACTGAAGCGGCGTACCGGCAGTTTCAGTGATTGCGATATCGGCGCCGGTCTGTTCATTCGTCATGACGAGATAATGTTCGGTCGTCGAGACCGATACGATCGACGCGGATACCCCGGTCGCCGTGCTGCCCTTGTTCGCGGCATTGATGAGGTCGCGCAATCCCAGCAGGTTCATCGTTGAATTAACGGCAAGGTCCACCGTGTCCGGGTCGCCGTTTGCGTCCGTTATGGCGAATGTGAACGTGTCTCCGCTCGAAAAACCCAACGCTGCGGTTGTGCTCGAAATCGCGTCACTCGCGATTTTATGGGCTTTGGCCGTCTGAAGTATTTCCAGTGTATGACCGCCAACCGGGGCCGTATTCGAAACAGTCACGCCGATCAGATTCGCAGCATTTGATGCCACCGCGCCATCGGTCCGGCTCGCCGATGCGAACGCTTCCTTGATCTCGAACGCGTCGTTTGTACTACCGAAGCTGACGGCACCATGCAGCGTAGAGAGTGAGTCCTTTACGTCCGTCAGCAACGTCCGAAGGTCGCCCAGCGCGGCGATCTTGCTTTCGTTGGTCGATACCTCGGTTTCGAGCCTGTCGATCGGAATGCGTTTGGCGGCGACAATGCTGTCGATGACTCCCTGGAAATCGATATTCGACCCCAGGCCGGAAAACGACACACGGCCATTCTTGTCGACGCTTAGATTGTTGACGTTCAGATCCATCAGAGTTCTCTGCCTATCCGGATTCTTTGCATTCGATCCGGAAGTTAACGCCTATCGTCATACTTTTTCGTTAACGAGGTCGCCGAAAAGCTCTTTGGCTTTTGCGATGAGTTGCAGCATCTCGGGCGTGGGGAGTTGATGCATGACTTCGCCGGATTGTTTGTCGACGACCTTGCCGATGACCCGCCCGGTCGAGGAATCCACGTCAAGCTGGACACGCGTGTCCGCCTGGGCGACTCGATCATCGCCCGATATCTGGTGGTAGGTTTTTGTGAGGGTGTCCTCGGCGGCGGCCGGAACCTGGCGTTCTGCCACGTTCTTGGCGGCATTTACCGCTTTTTCGAGACGCGACGGCAGGGGCTGTGCCGGTGCGGGAGGGGGCTTTGTTCCTGAAAGTGCCGATACTTTTTCCATAACCTGTTACCCAAAATTCAATGACGGTACTGTGCCTTGAGAGGGTAGTGGGGGAGGGACCGAAGTCCCTCCCCGGTACGCTTTTACTACGCTACGCTTGTCTTTCGACTTACTGCAGCAGACGCAGAAGGTTCTGCGGCAGCTGGTTGGCCTGCGAGAGCATCGCAACACCCGCCTGCACCAGGATCTGCTTGGACGTGAAGTTCGCCATCTCCTGGGCGACATCCAAGTCAAGCAGGGCGCTTCGGGCCGCTTCGGTGTTTTCCACCGTCGTGGCGATATTCGCCGCGGCGAATTCCAACCTGTTCTGGTTGGCGCCAACCTCCGCACGATAGGTCTGAATGTCGTTGATCGCGCTGGAAATCGCGAGCGACGCCGTATCAGCCGTCGTTGTGCTGAGGATGTCGGTGGCCGAAATGCCGAGAGTAGCCGTCGAAATCGAGTTCACGTTGACCGCGATTTCATCGGCAGACGTGCTCACGCCGGTACCCACTTTGTATGTGAACGACGCTTCGCTCGCACCGGAGAGGTTCAAGGTCACCGCCGCGATATTGGCATCGAAATCGAACGATTCGGCAATAACCAGATCGATCGAGTTATCCGTGCCAGCGGATGACAGCGTAACAACGGCACCGGTCGACATGGCCGTTCCGTCGTTGGTATCGGACCCGAGCGAACCAGAGAAGGTTGCACCGTCGTGCGTAAGGGTGAACGTACCCCCGCCCGAAGACGCATAATCGATCGAGGCCTGCGATGCGCCGGCCGTTGTGAGATCGAAGTTACCCTGGAACGAGATCGACAGCACACCTGCCTGCACACCCATATTGCCGGTGGTGCCGGCATTGTGAGCGATTGCGCCGTCAACCAGCTTGGTGCCGGCGAATTCCGTATCGCTCGAGATACGGTCAATTTCCGAAACCAGCGCCGTGTACTCGGTGTTGAGCATGGTGCGTTCCGTCGCGGAAATCTGTTCAGAACCGGCCTGAACCGACAGGGTTTTCATCCGCTGCAGGATATCGTTGACCTTCGACATGGCGCCGTCGGCGATCTGCAGCATGGAAACGCCCTGACCGGCGTTGACCTGGGCTTGCTTCAGCCCGGCCACATCCGCGGCCAAACGGTTACCAACCGCAAGCGCGGCAGCATCGTCCTTGGCGGAAATAACACGCGAGCCAGCAGAAAGTTTGGCAAGCGAGTTGGTTGCTGCCGCGTCGTTCATCGCGAGATTGCGATTGGCAACGTTGGCGGCAAAGTTCGAGATTACGTTAAGGGGCATTGGTAACTCCTACATGGATATGGTTGCTGGCTTCATGCCAAAGAGGCTTCCTGCCTCAGTCGTCTGCGTCCGGCACACGCCGAACCGCGAATTCCTATAAGCAAGCCGCGTGCCAGTTTTCTAAAGTGTTGATTTTCAACGATTGTAGGAAAAATCAGCCGGGCAAATTGTGCCCCAACGGCAGATTCTGCCGGGCAAATGTTGCCCACCCCCGGCAAGATGTGCCTATTCGTCGTCCAGATTTACCAAAAATAAACCTTGTTCGCCGACACTGGCTTTCCTGAAATACCGGAGACTCCGTCGATGAATTCCAGCGTGCCGCAGCCCGCTCCGGGCAGCCTGAACCTTGCTTACGACCATCCCGGTATCGTCAAAAAATTCGAAGACGCCGCTGCAACCCATCGCGCCGGCGACCTGGAGGCGGCCGAAATTGCCTACCGCGAGATACTGGCCTTATCCATTGATCATCCGGGTGCGTTGAACCTGCTCGGCGCCCTCCATCAGCAGAAAGGCGACACCGCTGCCGCAATCGCATTTCTGGAGAAAGCGATCAGTATCGCGCCAGAGAATGCCGATTTTCACAGCAATCTCAGTGCGGCGTATTTCAGCACCCGCGACTTCGAAAAAGCCGAACAGGCGCTGGAAAAGGCGCTTTCCTATCAACCTGACAATCCCAGCGTAAACGCGAATATGGCCAGCGTTCTGCTGGAGCAGAGCAGGTTCGACAGGGCATATTCCTTTGCGGCAAAGGCACATCGCGAGGGTCCTGATAGTTTCAAATACGCGAAACAGCTTGGGGATTGCTGCTGCCAGACCGATCGTTTTGAGGAAGCGGTGGATGCTTTCAAAGCCTGTATCGCGATTAACGCCGAACATGCCGAGGTTACCAACAGCCTTGGCTATGCTTACGAACGGCTCGGAAAATCCGCCGAAGCGGAGAAATACTACCGGCGGGCTCTCGAAATACGGCCGAATTCCCCTGAAATCCTGAACAACCTCGCCGGCGTACTCTGGCGGGCGGGGAACGAAGAGGAAGGCAAGAAATACTACGACCGGGCTCTCAACTCGCCTGCGGATCACTGGTCGGACCCTGTCAGGATGGCCGTCACATATATGAATGCCGGCGACAACGACCGGGCGCTGTCGATCTTCGAACAGATCAAGGAAGCGCATTCCAACAACAGCGAAATGTGGACGAACTACGCCATAACGCTGACCCGGGCGGGTAGGCTCGAGGAGGCCGATACGGCATTCTGGAAAGCGATCGATATCAACCCGGACGACGCGCGGACCTGGAACAGTCTGGCTGTGAATACGTCGCGTCGCGACTTCCTCGACGATGCCGTCGAACAATACAAAAAGGCGATCAAGATTTCGCCGACCTACGCCGATCCCTATATGAATCTGTGTCTCACATTGATGTTCATGGGCAGGATGGACGAGGCATATTTGTATGCTCACATGACACTCAACATGCCTGTGATGCGTGAAGGCGGTTTCGGGAACCCGGTCAAGATATTCCGCGGCTTGTGCGATTACGACGCGCTTGACGACGTCGGCGATATTTTTGCGCTTGCCGAGGGATACCGGAAAACCGACATCATCACGTGTTTCCTCGCAATGTTGCCCGAGACATCGACACCGGAACAGATCGCCCGTCTCGCGGATCTTCATTTTTACTGGGGCGAAAACCTGGCCCTACCCGAGGGGACGGAGCGGTCTTTACCGCCGCGGCCGGCGAGTTCTCCGAGTTCGAAGCTGAAAATCGGGTTTCTGTCTTCCGACCTGAAATCGCATTCGGTTCTCAATTTCGTCATGCCGATCCTCAGGCACTACGACCGCGATCAGTTTGAGGTCCATTGTTATTCGCCCGTTGAGGCACGAAACGACTACAAGCAGGAACAGGTCAAGGAACTGGTCGACAATTTTCATTTTTTCCAAAACCTGGACTTGCGTCGCGCGGCGGAGACCATCCGCAATGACGGCATTGATGTCCTCCTGGAACTCAACGGATTTACCAAGGACACAATGATCGGCGCGCTTTGCCATCGGCCGGCACCTGTACAGGTTTACTGGCTTGGATACCCGTTCACGACGGGGTTGCCGGAAATGGACCACATTCTGGTCGACAACTATTTTGCACCTGAAAACAACGATTGGCTGGCCGAAGACCCCCTTCTTATGCCCGAGTCCTGGGTGGCCTTCGACTCATTCCTCGATGTTGACATCGCTGACAAACTGCCCGTCGAGCTGAACGGATATCTCACCTTCGGTACCCTGAACGCCCCGTATAAATTCACGCGCGATACGATCGCGGTATGGGCGACAATCATGAAGGAATTCGAGGATTCCAAATTTTTGCTCATTCGGCCGGAGGCTGATTCCACCATATTGCAGCATAATCTGCGGGAGCACTTTGCCCGCTGCGGGATCGCACCCGAACGCATTCAGTTCCTGAATAACCGCAAATTCGGCAACTCGCATCTCGCCTATTACAACATGATCGACATATCGCTGGATAGTTTCCCGCAGACCGGCGGGACGACAACGTGCGACGCGATCTGGATGGGGGTCCCGGTCATCTCGCTTGTCGGTCCGTCGATGCACCAGCGGGTGAGTTACAGCCTGCTTGAAAACGCAGGTTGCGGCGAGTTGGCGTGTTTCTCGCTTGAAGAATACATGCAGAAGGCGGTGATGCTCGGCAATGATATCACCAGCCTTCGTGAATACCGCCATAACATGCGCCCGGCGCTCTTGAATTCTGCGCTGTGTCAGGGGGCGCGTTTCACCGGCAATTTCCAGAAAATCATCGCCGGGGCCTACGAAAAAAGCGGCGCATGATGCGCCGCTTTTTTTAACCGCGGTCCCCGGATTTACCTCCGGGGTTTCGGTTTAGGATATCCTTTTCAGATAGGCGCTCGGCCAGTAGGTGATGCGCTCGGTGACGCTGCCTTCGTTGAACGGGAAGGCGGGTTCTTCGATCACAAATTCCGGATGCGTCTTGACGAATTCGTGGGCTGCCTGTTCCGGGTTGTCCCAAGTCCATTCGGGCTCTGTGCGCGGTCCGCCGGCGACGAGGCCCATAATGCCGTCGCAGGCAATAATATAGGATCCCTTGGAAACCAGTGAGGCGTATGCCTCCAGCTCTCCCAGCACGTGGTCCTTGCTGTGGTTCGAATCGAGGATCACCAGAACCGTCTCGTTACGGCCGATCTGATCTTTCACTTTCTGGACAACGTTCTGGTCCGTCGAACTGCCTTCCACGAGGTTTATGTGGCGTGCCAGTTCATGCTGTTCGATCGCTTTGCGGTTATGGGGGCGGATTTCGATGTCGATACCGATCGTGCGTCCCTTGCCGATGGCCTGGAAAAGGCTGGCATAGAAGATCAGCGAGCCACCATGGGCGACTCCCGTTTCCACCACGACATCGGGCTTCAACGTGTAGATTAGTTCCTGTATCCGGATCATGTCTTCCGGAAGCTGGATAATCGGGCGTCCCATCCAGCTGAAACCGTATACGTATTTGGTATCCCAGCCACAGCGCAGCCAGGCCTTGCTGACAGCCGAAAACGCTTCCGGCGTATCCATGCCGAGATGTTTCTCGGTGTCTCCGTCCCGGACAATGACGGTATCGTTGGCCGGGTCGATGGTAATTGTATTAATGGCGTTCATCCGAAGGCTCCTTCGGTAATATGGGCGCCGCTTCCTGCGGCATGTGTGAGTTCCGGTAGGCGGTCGAGAAGGCGGGACGGGGACCATGAAAGCCCCGCCCCTGCGAAAGCGGCGGCAATCCGGCCCGTCGTGATCATCGGAAAGCCGACATGCGGCGAGTCGGGTGCGGTCGACCATGTACAGCCGGTAATTTCCGACAACCGGTCGAGGAGTTGTTCATGAGAGACGGCGTCGCCGGAGGCGACGTTGTATATCCGTTCCCTGCCATCTATCGAGATCAGCGCAAGCGCGCGTACGACATCTCCGATGTGGACGTAATCCTTGGCGGATCCGGGCGCCGAGTGCAGTTCGACATGGCGCTCCGACGTCGCATCGCGGATGACGCTGCCGAGGAAGTTTTCACCGCCCGCGCCATCCGAAAACATGCCGGTGCCGTAAACATTCGACAGCCGCGCCACGCGTACTTTAGGATTTGTGTGGTTCAGGCAGACGGATTCGCCTGCCAGTTTCGATATATTATACAGATCGTTGGGTGACCATGGATCGATCGAAAACGTCATCTCTTCGCTGCCGCGCGCGGCACCGTCATAGATCCGCGTCGATGAAAGATAGACCAGCGAGTCGAAGTCGCCGGCGGCGAGGATTCGGCTGACAAGGCCGACATGGGCCTCCATCGTGTCATACGGTCGTGTTCGGAAGTCGGCGGTCAGGCCTGCACAATAGATGACATGTCCGAGCGCCCCGAGGGAGTCGACAGGCGTGTTGCGTTCCGGTGTGGAGACGGGCTGACCGGTCGCTTTGAGGGCAGTCGCGAGATGTCTCCCGATAAAGCCGTTTCCGCCGAAAATCGTAAAAAGGGCCATAGACTTGTCTATGCCTCCGCCGATTTCAGGGCCTGTTCGGGCGTGGCCGTACCGCGATGCGATATGACGCGTGCCGGAATACCGACACAGATGGCATTCGCCGGAATTTCAGACCGAACCACCGCGCCTGCGCCGACAACGCACCCGGCGCGCAGTATGGTGCCGTCCAGCAGAACGGCGTTTGCGCCGATCCATACGTCGTCTTCGACAAGGACGCCGCCGCGACTGGGGGCAAACCCCTGTTCCGTGATCGGTTTCGAGGGGTCGTTGTATTCATGATTGACCGGAGCGAACGTGCAATTGGCGGCGATCGCGCAGCGCCTGCCGATTGAGACGCCATTCCCCGAATAAATAGCGACGCCCGAATTTATCGTCGTACCGGCACCGATGCGCACGTCGCCGGTTCCGCCTGCCGGTTTGATCTTTACGAAAGAATCGATGGTTACACCGGCGTCGATATCGATAACGGTCCCGCGCACGGAGTCTTCGATATCCGCCAGAGGCGATATTCGGGCGTTCGGAGATATTTTCAACATGGTGTCTTCGCTACCCCACGGCCCGTCGGGGCTGGCCCGACGAGGCGGAAACGAAGTCGCGGAAGGAAGGCAAGGTCTGGTCGCGCCCGGAAAGGACCGGCGTTTCCGGGTCGGGCCAGGTGATCCCAAGATCCGGATCGTTCCAGCGAATCCCGACGGCGAGGTCGGGGCGGTAGAATTCCGAAATCTGATAGATTACTTCCGTCCGGTCCTCCTGGGTCTGGAAGCCGTGGCCGAACCCTTCCGGAATATAGACGAGCCGTCCGTTATCTGCGGATAGCTCGAACGCTTTCCATTCTCCAAACGTGGCGGAATCCGGCCGCAGGTCTACCATCACGTCATAAGCCCGGCCGCGCGTACACCTGATCAGTTTTGCTTCGCTGGCTGGTTCTTCCTGGAAATGGATGCCGCGCAGGGTGGACCGGCGTTCATTGAACGATGCGCTGGTCTGGACGAAATCCGTCGTGATTCCCTGCGCATCGAACTCATCGATGCACCAGGTGCGGGCAAAGAATCCGCGTTGATCGGCGATCCGCTCCGGTTCGATAAGATAGGCGCCTTCGAGACCTGTTTCCCGGAAAATCATTCGAATATCCTGACTTCGGGTATCGGCACGACGAAGCGTCCGCCCCAGCTTCCGACATAGTTGTGAGCGTTGACGATTTCATCCGCGAGATTCCAGGGGAGGATCAGGACGTAGTCCGGTTGTGTCTCGCGAATATGTTCCGGAGCGTATATCGGTATGCGCGAACCCGGCATGTACAGGCCCTGTTTGTGCGGGTTCGAATCCACGACGTACTCGATAAACTCCGGACCCACACCGCAATAGTTGAGCAACGTATTGCCCTTGGCGGCCGCGCCGAACGCGGCAACGGTTTTCCGTTGTTCCTGCGTGCGCAGCAAGAAGGACAACAGGCCCCATTTGACGGCATGGACCTTCTTTTCGAACCCGGTATATGCAGCGATATCGTCCATTCCGGAATCGCGTTCCTCGGCCAGGAGATCCTCGACATGCGATGTGGTCTGGTGGCGAGCTTCGGTATGACACCCATATATCCGCAGCGATCCGCCATGGGTGGTCAGCTTCTCGACATCGAATATGCGCAATCCATGTGCGGCGAATAGCGACTGCGCCGTCAGGAACGAGAAATACGAAAAATGCTCATGATAAATGGTGTCGAACTGGTTTTCGCGCATCAGGTTCAGGAGGTGAGGAAATTCAACGGTAACAACGCCCTCGGCCGCCAGCAGTATCTTGAAGCCGCCGACAAAATCGTTGAGGTTCGGAACGTGGGCCATGACGTTATTGGCGACCATCAGGTCGGCCTTTACGCCATCGCCGACGATACGCCGCGCCGTTTCACGTCCGAAGAAAGAGATCATTGTTGGCACGCCCGCATCGATCGCGGCCTTTGCCACGTTGCCCGCAGGTTCCACGCCAAGAACCCGCATACCCTGTCGGACGAAATTCTTCAGCAGGTAGCCGTCATTGCTCGCGATCTCGATCACATGGCTGTTGCGACCGAGTCCGAAACGCATGGACATGCTCGCGCAATACGTCGCTGCGTGCCGTAGCCAGCTCTCCGAATAGGACGAAAAATAGGCATAATCGGAGAATATCTGTTCGGGTGACTCGAATTCTTCGAGTTGCACCAGATAGCAGGAACCGCAGACATATGCGTGGAGCGGATGGTGCATCTCCGACCGGTGCAGATCCGCCGCGCGCAGATAACTGTTCGACGCGGGCGCAGCGCCCAGATTGACGAAAGTCCTGGTCAGCGGGGTTCCGCAGAAACGGCATGCGCTGGTCTTGAGATTGGGACGATTTGAAGGAGACAACATGTCAGTTCGCACCTTCCATCGCGGATATTTGTGCCAGGGATAACGCCCGCATGTCTTTCCGCGCCAGAAACCCCTGGTACCAGTCGACTGTGGCATTCAGCGCCCGTTCCAGTGACCAGGCTGTTTTCCAGCCGATTTCGGAGAGTGCGAGCGAACTGTTCAAATTCAGTAGTTTGGCTTCATAGGGCGCATCCTGTGTGCTTTCGTTTGCCCAGGTTGCTCCGTTGCCCCAAAGCGCGGTCAGGGTATCGGCAAGGGAACCGACCGTTACGGCGTTTTCTGCTGCCGGTCCGAAATTCAGGGCGGGAGCTGCGGTGCCGCCCGAGACCATCTTCTCGGTCAGGAGAAGTAGCCCTCGGGCCGGATCGAGCGCGTGTTGCCAGGGACGGATGGCGTCCGGATTTCTGATCTTGAGAGGGCGGCCGGCGCTGAAAGAGCGCACGGCGTCGGGAATGATCCTGTCCGCAGACCAGTCACCGCCGCCGATAATATTGCCGGCCCGGACGGTGGCGACAGGAAATTTTTCCTGCAAGTACGATTGCCGGTAGGCTTCGACCGCGATTTCCGTGCAGGCTTTGCTTGCGCCGTATGGTTCGCGCCCGCCAAGCCGGTCGTTTTCGCGGTAATCGACACCGGTTTCGGTGTTTTCGTATACCTTGTCGGTTGTGAAGATGACCGCGGCCGCTATGTTCTCGCAGCCCCGCATGGCCTGCAGCACGTTGACGGTCCCCATGACGTTGGTCGAGAAGGTATCGACCGGCGCAGCATAGGCTTCGCGCACCAAGGGCTGGGCAGCGAAATGGAACACGAATTCCGGATCGCCTGCCCGCATGGCGGTGGACAAGACGTTAAACCGCCGGATATCGCCCGTTATCGACGAAATACCCTCCGACAGGCCAACCGCGTCGAAGAAATTGGGGCGCGTCGACGGGGCCAGCGAATATCCGGTAACGTCGGCGCCGAGATGAGAAAGCCAGAGCGTCATCCAGCCGCCGAAAAAACCGGTATGACCTGTGACGAAAACCCGCCTGCCGCGCCAGAAATCTGAGGTTATGCCGATAGCCGTTGCTCCTTCCAGAGATGCCAGGGAGCGTTATCGACGTCCCACATTTCATTGAGCAACTGCATTTCGCGGAACGTATCCATCGATTGCCAGAAGCCGGCGTGCTGATACACGCCCAGCTGTCCTTCGTCCGCCAGGGTTTCGAGAACGCCCTGTTCGAGCGCGACACTCTCATTGGGGCCGACGCGGTCGAACGCCTTTTTGTTGAAAACAAAGAAGCCGCCATTGATCCAGCCGTCGTTAACCTGCGGTTTTTCGCGGAAATTGGTGACGATATCGCCGTTTATCGACAGTTCTCCAAAACGCGACGACGGGCGTACTGCCGTGACGGTCGCGAGTCGGCCCGACGCGCGGTGATGCGCAAGAAGGCGATCCAGGTCGACGTCGGAAACGCCGTCGCCGTAGGTCGCAAGGAAAGTGTCGCCGGGAATGTATTTGAGGGCCTGACGGATCCGGCCGGCCGTCAATGTTTCCTCGCCGGTCTCCGCAAGAACCACCCGCCAGTCCTCGGGGCAGCCATTCGACAGGGTCTCAACGTCTCCGGTGCCGAGGTCGACGGCGAAATCGGTATTGTAGATGGGGTAATTCAGGAAAAAATCCCGAATGACGTCACCCCGGTATCCGAGACACAATACGAAGTTGCGGGCGTCGAAGTGACGGTAATGTTTCATGATATGCCAGAGAATCGGCCGCCCCCCGATGGTGACCATCGGTTTTGGCTTGAACTCCGTTTCTTCGCGCAGCCTCGTTCCCAGACCTCCGCAGAGGACGACGACGCTTAAGTCTCGCACACGCATTTTCAGATTTTCCTCTGCCTGACTTGGCGACCGTGATGATTGTTGCCGATTAGGGTAAATTTTCGTTTAACCATTCTCCGTCGACATGCCGTCCTGGTCAGGAGACGGAGCGGCGGTCTGGGAGCTCAGATTGTGCCGAACCGAATACTTTCCGTTTGGCAGGACGTATTGCCATCCGTTTCGGGTGTCGGAATCGAGAATGATCGGGGCACGCAGGTTGGTTGAGATATGCGGTTGTCCCCCGACATCGCGAATGGTGACGATGACCACGATAGCTGCGCTCTCCGGGTCGACATTCATCGTATTGCAGGCCGCGACGAGGTCGGCCTCGTCGATGATGCCTGACCGCAATTCCAACGGTAGAACGAGGAAAGACGTATCGTTTTCGGTGAAGCTTTGCAGCAGCATGAGCTGATCAATGAATTTGTTCGGCAGGTAAGCGATGCCGAATTCCTTGTGCTCTGCAAATCCCAGAACGCCGCGTGGCATGTATATCGTCTGATTGGCGGCAAATTCCATCGGGCCGAAGCGCGTCTCGATAACGCGAAGCGGATCGTCGGATGCGTCGGCTGCCGGCGCATTGAACGGATTGAGGTCCAGTGCCTCAGGCATTGCGGCGGTTGTCATGGTCGATCTCCTTCGTTCCAGGTCGTGTCATTCATCACGCAGCTATCAACGTAAGAACTGCAGCAAGCTGATCTGGCCCAGCCGCGAAAGCGTCATGTACGAGGCTTCGAGTGTCGTCTGGGTTTCGTTCAGCTTGGTAATCGCAAAGGTAATGTCGGTATTTTCCAGTTCGCCGATGGTTTCGCTGGCGAAAAGGATGAAATCCTGATGGGTCTTCTCGATCTCGGCGAGAGAAGACCGGGTATTGCCGATCTGTGTGCGGATATCCGCCACGCTAGAAGTTGCGGTGTTCACGATGTCGAGCGCATGATTCAGCATGTCCGTATCGGTAGGGGCGCCCTTTATGACGATGTCCATCGCCCTGATCACCTGTTCGAAGCCGAGCGTGTCAGCAGTGATTCCATATGTCAGATCAAGGTTGTCGTCCGCGCGGATTGTGTGCTGGATCGCATCGCCCTGGTAGTAACCGCTCGCATCGCCATCTGACGACGGGATGGTATAGGCGATCGGCAGACCGGTCAGGTCGACCGGATCGATATTGGTCATCGAACCGGCAAACAGCTTTCGACCGTCGAGATCGGCGTTCAGAAGGGTCGCAACCTGGGTCATCATCTCGTTTGCGTGATTCTGGAGCCCGAGCTCGGTCGCGTTTCCTTCGTTCAGCGCGTTAATGAGGAGCGACTTGAAATCGCTCAGGATATTGAAGATCTGACCGACATTTCCTTCCATCAGCTGAAGCCGGTCTTCGACCAGCTGATTGTTCTCGATATACTGGTTCGACCGCAGCTGCGTGGTTTCGAGTTCGACCAGACGCGACGCATCCCGCGCGATCCCCTTGAAATCCTGCGATTTCCGCCCGGAGGCAATCGACAATTCTGCGTTTGCGGACTCCCGTTGGGTCTGCATGATCAGGGAGACGATGCGGTCGTATTGACCGAGATTTGCGACGCGGTTCATGAGCGCTTCCTACCGGGCAATATTGAGTAGTTCATCGAACAGTTCTGACGTCGTGGTGATGACCCGGGCGGATGCGGCGTAGGCGCTCTCCAGGATGATCATGTATGCCATTTCCTCATCCAGGTTGACGCCGCTCTCAGCGCGGGTCTTGGATTGCAGCGTGTCGTGCAGGAACGTTTTGGTTTCGAGCGTATCTTCCACGTTCTGGGCCTGTGTCGAGTTGAGGGACAGGATTGCGGTCGCGTAGTCCGACAATGTTTTCGTGGCGTCGGGAAGCTGTCCGGTTTCCTCGAACTGCAGCGATGTATTGAACAGGTTTGCAAGCCGCTGAATTGATTGCGCGCCACCGGCGGTGACGCCTGTGTCACCGACTGCCAGGGTTGCGGAGTCGCTAAGCTCCCCGCGCGACAATCTGGATGGGTCGGCTATGATGTCGCTGCGGACGCCCATCGTCGCGGCAACGGCATGGTCGCGGGCTTTCATGTCCATCGTGGTGATGAGCGAGCCGGAATCCGCGACTGAAAAATTGTCGCCATCGCTATCGGATATCTGGAGCCGAAAGCCGCTGCCGTCAGCGATGACATCCGCGGTTACGTTGGCCGCGGTCAGCGTTGCATCCGCATTTATGGCCGCCGCGATGGTGGCAAGATCGTCGCCTGCCGTGACCACGACGTTCGCCGTACCGAATGCGCCGGTGAAGGTCAGCGTTCCGCCTGCAAGTGCGGAGGTCCCCGGCGCCTGCTGAGATGTGGTGTACACGTCGAAATTGTTCGGCTGGGTAAAAAGGTCGTTCAGGCCGAGGAATGCCGATGCACCCATTGTCTGATTTCCGGCGGTGACGGCGGAGGTGAATTCGTTGATCGCAATGACATTCGTCCCGACGGCATCCAGTTCGACATTCCCTGCCGCATTTATCACCGCGGAGACATTGGTCATCGCATTGATGGCGGTGATGAGATCGCCCGTTGTCGGATAGGTCGCCAGGTCGAAATCCTGAAATTCGACAACGGTACCGGCGGGATCGAGAATTCCGACCCGCAATTCGCCGGTCCATGTCGGTGTATCCGTCGCAGCGATCTCACGTGTTCCGGTCATCTGTGCCCGTCCCGGAAACCCGACGCCGTCATTGTGAATGGCGTTGATTTCGCGAGTGAACGACTGCGCCAGTTCCTCGAATTGAGAGTGCAGGTCGGGCAGGATCGTATCGCGCATTTCAATCCAGCCGGCGATCGCGCCGGAATCGATCTCGGCAGTGATGTCGTTGCCGCCGAGGTCGATCGTGCTGACGGCGCCGGATGCCCAGGTAATCGTCGGCGCAAAGGAACTGGCCGGCGAATGTGAAAGCGGTTGCGCGGTGCGGTCAAGCAGGGGGCGACCCGAATCCGTAAAAATAACAACTTCGCCGTTCGAACGTTCGAAGTAGTTGATGTCTATCATCGACGCGACCGAGTTCAGGGCGACGTCGCGCTGATCCTGCAATTCGCTCGCGCCGCGGCCCAGAGCGATGTTTTCCGCGATCCGGAGGTTCAGTTCCTGGATACGGTCGAGCTGAGTGTTAACGCTGGTGACCGCGTTGCCGATATTGGTATCGGCCTCGAGACGCAGGCTTTCGATTTCCTCTGAAATCTGATTGAACTGCAGTGCAATAAGTTCAGCGCGCGACGTGATTTCAGTCATCAGCGAGTAGTTTTCGGGGCTGACCGAGAGCGCCTGCATCCTGGTTTCGAGGTCCGCGATGGCGACCCCGACGGAAGAGTCGGAGCCGGGGGATCCGAACAGATCCTGCATGCGACCATAGAATTCGTTCTGCTCATCGAAATTGGCCATGGCGCTGACCTGAACACGCAGATCTTTCAGCATGAATTCGTTGACGGTCCGGGTGATCGATGAGATCTGGACCCCGGCACCCTGGCCGACGATTACGACCGCTTCCTGGTTGACCGTCTTGCGCGAATAGCCGTCCGTATTGACGTTGGCGACGTTCTGCGCCGTTACGTCCAGCGCACGCTGGTTGAGGTGCAACCCGCTGACGGCATTCTGAAGAGCGATGCTTAGAGACATGACGCAGGGACCCTAGATATGAGAGTTCAGCGTAAGGGACAGCGAATTCGGCGCGCCTTTGGGTTTACCGCCGGCAACGACGGTGCCCTGAGGCGAATAGGGGTTGAAGGTATCCTTCTTTTCCTGGGCGGCTTTGACGACCGCCTTCAGAAAGCGGTCCTGGGCCTCGTGCGCTGCGGTCAGCGCCCGGCGGTTTTCGGTCATCGCGGCGTCAAACCGTTCGGCGACGGTTGCAAATTCGTCCTGAAGTGCAGGCCCGATTTCATCCAGCATTTCCGGCGCTGCCGACAGCGCGCGAATGTGGTCCTCATACGCGACGACAAGCTGCATTTTTTCAGACTGCAGGCCGGCGACGTCACTCGATTTCATTTGCCGAAGCAGCTCGACTTCACGCTCCAGAACCGAAATAAGCCGGCTCGCTATATGAATCAGCGCTTCGACTTTGAGGGAGTTGCTCATTTGGCGGCTCCTTTTGGAACTTCCTGGGTGTTGATAAGTTCGCGAACGATGGAGTCGGCGATACCGACACCGCCGTTACTCGCGATCGCCTTTGCGTATTCCTGGAACTGCATTTCGCGGTACATGGATTCGCCATGTCCGCCGCCGAAGGGGCCATCGGTTTTGATCCCCTTGAACATCTGGCTCAGAAACTGAGACAGGAAAAAAGATTCGAACTCTTCCGCCGATTCCCGGATTTTCTCCGGGCTCATATCCTTGGAGAACTTGGGCGCTTTTGCCGTCTGCGATAGCGCTTCTGCGGGGCTTTGCACGATGCCCGTCAAATTTTCCATTACATCACCTCTATCTCGGCCTGCAATGCGCCGGAGGCCTTGATGGTTTGCAGAATTGTGATCATGTCGCGGGGCCCCACGCCAAGTGCGTTCAGCCCGTTCACCAGTTCCTGAAGGCTGACACTGCTCGGCAGGACGGCCATCTTCTTGTCCTTGTCTTCATCGATTTCGATGGTTGTCCGGTCGACGGTCTGGGTCGTTCCCGTATTGGCGAATGGATTCGGCTGGGAAACCTGCGGGGTTTCGGTGATGCGGATCGTCAGATTGCCCTGCGCGATCGCCACGGTGCTGATCCGCACGTTTTCGCCCATGACGATCACACCCGATTGTTCGTCGATGACGACACGGGCGACCTGGTCAGGGCGAATCCGCAACTGTTCGATATCCGTGAGCAACGCGACCGGCCCGCCCGGATATGCCTCCGGCACGGTAAGTTTCACGGTCCCCGGATCGACGGAATAGGAAGCGTCGAGTTTCAGAAAGCCGTTAATGGCCTGGGATATCCGGCGAGCGGTTGTCAGATCCGGATTGCGCAGCGAAATCCGGATGTCCGACAAGCGGGACATATCGAAATGCAGTTCGCGCTCTACGATGCCGCCATTTGGAATGCGTCCGCTGGTCGGCACCCCCTTGGTAACGCTTCCGGCATTCCCCTGTGCGGAGAATCCGCCGACGGCCAGCTGGCCCTGGGCGACGGAATACACTTCTCCGTCCGCGCCGACCATCGGTGTGACCAGCAGGGTTCCGCCGAGAAGACTTTTGGCATCTCCCAGGGCCGATACCGTGACATCGATGCGGGTTCCCTGACCCGCGAAGGGCGGCAGGGTTGAGGTGACCATTACCGCCGCGACATTTGCCGTCTTAAGGCTGTCGTTGCGGGTATTGATGCCGAGACGCTCCAGCATGCCGACAAGGCTGTGTTTGGTGAATGCGGAATTCGTGAGCGTGTCGCCCGAACCGTTCAGACCCACGACCAACCCGTACCCGACGAGAAGGTTTTCCCGAACGCCTTCGAAATCGGCGACGTCCTTGATACGGGATTGCGCTGATGCACCCGTCGCACCGGTCAGAACGGCGAGGCTGAGTATTGCGGCGCCAAAGCCGAAAACGGCGCGCTGCAAACCTGATCGGTATGCCGAGAAAAGGGAGCGTGGGCGAAGGGTCATTTATATTACCAATAGTGTTCGAACGTACCTCTCCTAGCGAAATCCGTGCCAGTTACGGAGGATTGCCAATCCGTTGAAATATATGAACAAAATATTCCGGCTGTTGTCCGTGAATGGTCGTGACCGGCAAAAATTTCCGCCCGGACCGGCAGGTGTTGCCCTCCTTAACCGGTTCTTAACCGAAAATGGTGCAGGCTTCTGAGACCGGAATTATCGCCCGGAAATGTTGACGGAAATTCGTAATGAAAATCGCCGGCGCACAACCTGTTCAGAGCAATACCATTCGCCGGCGCGATCAGTCCAAAGCCGGGTCCGGGGCAAAGTTCGCGAGCGAACTGTCCGGCACACGGCCGCCGGCCACGACCGCGCCGGCCGGGCCGGCGGGGACGATCGACGGCATCCTCGCGCTCCAGGAAGTCGATGAAGATGGCCGCGGGAGTCGCGAAGAGCGGGAGCGGGGGGAAGCCATTCTGGACCGGCTCGACGAAATCAGACACGGTTTGCTCACCGGCCGTGTAAATCCGCAGACGCTCGCAAACCTGCTTTCTCAGGTACGCCAGCAGCGCCAGACCTTCACCGATCCCCGTCTCACGGAGATTCTTGAAGAGATCGAGCTTCGGGCGGCAGTGGAACTCGCCAAACTCGGTCAGATGGCTTGAATCCGGGCATCTGAATTGCAGCGACGGGCTTGCGCGCGCGCCGGAGCCAACCATATAATCCGCCCGCTTTTGCGGATTATGAACTGACATGACATCTACAATTCCTCCAGGCTACCGGCCGTCGGGCGACGAGTCGTATATGAGCGAAGTGATGCTTGAATACTTCCGCCAGAAGCTCTCTGCGTGGAAGGATGAATTGCTGCACGACGCGGACACAACTTTGCAGCATCTGCAGCAGGATACGGCAAAATCGGCCGACCTCGGAGACCGGGCATCGGCGGAAACGGGTCGAAATCTCGAGTTGCGGACCCGGGATCGCGCCCGCAAGCTGGTGCTGAAGATCGATGAGGCGCTCAGGCGAATAGAAGACGGAACATACGGATATTGCAGCGAGACCGGTGACCCGATCGGTGTCCAGCGACTTGAAGCGCGGCCGGTCGCGACGCTCAGCCTGGAGGCGCAGGAGCGTCACGAGAAAATGGAAAAAACCCAGAGAGACGTTTGACGGGTAGCGGGTTACGCTATGCGGGACACCGCCTTTCCGGCGGCTCCTTGTCCCTGCGGATAGATGGAAAAAACGGCCTGCCCTGTGCCGGCAGGCCGTTTTTCGTAGGTATTCGTCGTTTTCGCCCCGGGCGCTCAGAAGGGGAATAGAATGTCGAATATCTGCTGCCCGTATCGCGGCTGCTGGATATCGGTAATCTGGCCTCTGCCGCCATACGCTATGCGGGCTTCGGCGATCTTTTCGTAAGAGATCGTGTTGTCCGACCCGATATCTTCGGGACGGATGACCCCCGCAATCTGCAGTTCCCGGACCTCGTAATTGACCTGAATTTCCTGGCGGCCGTGCAGCGCCAGGTTGCCGTTGGGGAGACGCTGGGTAACGACCGCAGCGACTTTCAGGTTGATTGTCTCGCCTCGGGTGATGTTGCCGTCTCCTTCGGTCTTGTTCGAGCTGTCCAGGTCGACCAGCGAGCCGGGGCTGATATTGGTCGGGAGCAGGCGGTTGAGCGTTGCTTCATACCCGAGAAAACTGTTGGCCGAGGCGTCTTCGGTATTCGTCCGCGTTCGGGTCGTCTTATTGGCGATGGTTGCATTGTCGGAGATAGCGATCATGACCGTCAGGATGTCGCCGACACCTGCCGCACGTTGATCTTTGAAGAACTGCCGCGCCCCAGCGCGCCACAGCGAATTTGCGTGGCGAACGTCGGGTCGCTGGGTCGGCATCGGGAGCGATACCGGCCGGTAGTTCGGGTTCTGAACAGGATTCTGTACAGCAGTGAGCTTGGGTTTCTGTCCAACAGAGGCCAGCCTGTCGACAACAGTGCAGCCGGAAATAACCAGACCCAGTGCCGCGCATGAGAGAATAGTTTTGAGAGTGTTCATGAATTCATACATCCGGGTCAGTTGGTGACGATGGTTTCGGTCGGAATGACGACTTTCGACGGGCTGCGGACGATCGCTTCCACGGTTTTCCTGCTGCGGACGTTCACAACCCGAATTGTCTGATTCAAAGCGCCGTCCTCGCTCGCCCTGGCCTTCGCGGTCAGCCGCAGGTTTGACGTTTCCAGGTGGATTGTGACGAGAGAGCCCTTGCGAACCAGCTTGGGGGCCTCAAGGTCGTCGATCATCATTGCCCGGTTGGCCGCAAGGTATCTGCGGGCCGCCTGGCCGACGACGGTCTCCCGGTCACGTACGACGTTGCGGCCGACATCGTCCTTGCGGATCTTTTTCCAGATTACATCGCCGGCCTGGATGACTTCGCCACGGCGCACACGCCGGTTCGGTACGGGAATTTCGATCACCGAATAGGTAAAACCGTCGAGCCGGTATTTTAGGGTTTCGCCGGTTTCTGTTCCGACCGACAGAAATGCAGAGACGCGGCCGCTGCGGCTATCAATCACAGGATTTTCGATATGGTAGGGACGCGACATACTGGTCGCCACCCGGATGTTGAGAGAGCGGTTCGTCAGTTCGACCTGGCGGTCGTCGGAGAGCCCCTGCCGGATCAGCGATCGGCGCAGCGTCGTTTCAATCTCTGCGGTGCTCAGAACCCGGCTCTGCCGTGTCACCACGCTTTGTTCGAACCGGGTGCGCGCGCGCCAGGGGATATTGTGGCGCTTGGCAATCCGCTGCAGGGTGTAGGCATCCAGCACCAGTCGCCGGCCAGGGACCGGCGTTTTGGCGATTACCGCCTCGCTCTGCGTTCCGGGAAAGACGTCCCGGGCCGTAATTTCAGGCGTATCGACAGCGACGGTTGCCCGCAGGCTGACCTGTGCATAGGCGGGCGCAAACCCGGCGAATGCGATAGCCGCAGCGATAATGGTGAGAATGAAAAAATGCATAACGAACCCCGTTTCAACTAGCTCAGTTGCGATGTGGTTGCGGACATTTCATCCGATGTCTGAATCACCTTGGCGAGCATCTCGTATGCACGCTGGGCTGTGATCAGGTTGGTGATCTCCTCGACGGAATTCACGTTCGATGTCTCTACGTATCCCTGCAGGATCGTGCCGAAGCCGTCCTGGCCAGGGGTCCCTTCGATCGGCGCGCCTGATGCGGCGGTTTCGATGAACAGGTTGTCGCCCATGGCCTCGAGGCCGCCTTCATTCGCAAAGGATACGAGCGTGAGCTGACCAACATTTGTCGGCACAATCTGTCCGGCAATGGTCGCGAGTACCTCGCCACTGGAGTTGATTGTGACGCCGATCGCGTCCTGCGGCACTGTCAGGCCAGGCTGGACCGGGTAACCATCCGTCGTCACGATCTGGCCTTCGGGGCTGAGTTGGAGGGAGCCGGCGCGGGTATAGGCCGCATCTCCGTTCGGCAGTTCGACCGCCAACATGCCTTTACCCTGTATCGCTATGTCATAGGTGTTCCCGGTAGACGCGATATTGCCCTGCTGCATGATGCGATATACTGCCGAAAGCTTGACGCCGACACCGAGCTGGATACCCGAAGGCACGATCGTGCCGGCATCCGACGAGGTAGAGCCCACGCGGA
Organism: uncultured Rhodospirillaceae bacterium; assembly: GCA_963977005.1. Classification (GTDB taxonomy): domain Bacteria; phylum Pseudomonadota; class Alphaproteobacteria; order MPNO01; family UBA830; genus CAXBCP01. Next base: position 36,175 of record CAXBMQ010000021.1, on the reverse strand, counting down.
CGAGATCCTGATAGATCAGATCCTGAAACTCGGCGCGCTGACGCTTGAACCCGGTCGTATTCATGTTGGCCAGGTTATTCGACGTTACTTCGACGTTGTGCTGCTGCGCGAGCATGCCCGTTGCGGCGATATCAAGTGCACTCATGGTATTATCTGCCCTTTAAGAAGCTTCTCTGGTGAGGCGGTCAATCGCGCGGCGCTGGCGCTCATGCTCGCTTTCGATCAGTTTGCCTGCGTGCTGGTAGCTCCGCATGGCGTGCATCATTTCTGTAATTTCGAGGATCGGCTGCACGTTCGACCCTTCGATCATCCCCTGGACCACCGATGATTTCGTGGGTGCGTCGGGTTCCACGTCGGATTTGTACAGGTTCCCCTCGGCCTTCTTCATCTTGTAGGGGTTTTCGAACTCGACGACTTTCAGCCGCCCGCGAACCTGGTCTCCGGCGCTGACGGTCCCGTCGGCGTTGACGGAAATATCGACATCGTTCGGCTGAAATACGATCGGTGCATCGCCCTCTCCCAGCACGGTCAGGCCGTTGCGGTTGATCAAGGTTCCTTCCTGACTCAGACGAAACTGTCCGTCCCGGGTATAGCGTTGTTCTCCCTTGGGATTTTCGACGACGAAAAACCCCGGACCTTCGATCGCCATGTCGAATGCATTGCCGGTTTTGTCATATTTCCCGGGATTGTGGTTTCGCGCACTCGCCAGGTCCTGCACGAAATGCATCTGCGACTTGCCGTTGTCGGACTTCGACAGATATTCGACAAACATCAGCTTTTCGGACTTGAAGCCCGCGGTATTTGCGTTCGCCAGATTGTTCGCCACGGTTTCCAGTTGACGGCGGACCGTCATCTGACGTGACAAGGCGATGAAGAGGGTGTTTTCCATTTTCTATCCCAAATCCCGATCCGCCGAACCTGCCGGAGCAATGCGCAGCGGTGCCCCAGCCCACATGCACGAAGCGTGCCAACCGTGCGATGGCGGAATTACGGGGGTGTCAGGGGTGCGCTAGAGTTTTCGTCGGCCGGGAGGCGCCGGGGCTGCCGCGTTTCGGCATCAATTGCCCGGCAGTTTTTTCCCATCAGCACCGGATATTCAACCACTTGTTAACCAGTCGGGCGATAGGTTGTTGCTGACGAAAACCGGACATCATGACGAGGCTCAATCGTGGCAGACGAAGCACTGGCGACTGATTTCGACGAGGAATTTGACGACATCGGCGGCAAGAAGAAATTCAGCGGCAAGAAGATGATTCTCTTCATCGTGCTGCCGGTTCTCTTGCTGGGCGGGGGTGGCGCTGCGTTCATGATGATGAGCGGTGGCGATAAGAAAGCCGACAAGGCGGAACACGCCGAGCCGGCGAAAACCGCGCCGGATGTGATCCCCAAGACCGTATTCTTCGAATTGCCGGAGATGCTGGTGAATCTGAACACCAACTCACGGCGTCCGACATTCCTGAAGATCCACGTCAGTCTTGAACTGACAAGCGACCAGGATGCCGAGTACGTCAAAAAGATGAGTCCGCGAATTGTCGACAATTTCCAGGTCTACCTGCGCGAACTCCGTGTCGACGACCTGCGGGGTTCGGCCGGTATTTACAGGCTGCGCGAGGAATTGCTGGCCCGCATCAACATGGCTGTCCGACCGGCAAAGGTAAAAGACGTGCTGTTCAAGGAAGTTCTCGTCCAGTGAGGATTTCGCCGACGGGACACTCGAAACTGTCTTACTCAACATCACGTGAAGCGGGGAACACACGGTAATGGCCGACGACGACCAGGAAGAGATCAACGACGAAGACGTCGCCGCCGAATGGGCAGCGATGGCCGGAGACGATGATGACGAACCGGGCGATGATGCCGGCGATGGCGACAGCATCGACCAGGACGCCATGGCCGATGATTGGGGCGCCCTTGCGGACGACGGCGGCGATGACGAAGAAATCCAGTCTACCCGCGTCCTCAACCAGGACGAAATTGACAGCCTGCTCGGTTTCAGCGGCGATGCGGATGAAGACGGATCCCAGTCGGGCATCAAGGCGATCATCAACAGCACCCTCGTTTCCTACGAGCGCCTGCCGATGCTCGAGATCGTTTATGACCGCCTGGTCAGGATGCTCTCGACGTCGCTGCGGAATTTTACATCGGACAACGTCGAGGTATCTCTCGACAACATTACCTCGATCCGGTTCGGCGACTATCTGAATTCAATTCCGCTGCCGGCGATGCTGGCGGTCTTCAAAGCGGAGGAATGGGACAATTACGGCCTGTTGACGATCGATTCGGCGCTGATCTACTCCATCGTGGACGTCTTGCTGGGGGGGCGCAAACAAACCGCATCGCTGCGCATTGAAGGGCGGCCCTATACGACGATCGAACGTAATCTGGTCGAAGGCATGGTGCACGTGATCCTAAACGATCTCAGCGCTGCCTTCGATCCGCTCAGCCCGGCGACATTCAGGTTCGACCGGCTGGAAACAAACCCGCGCTTCGCAACAATCGGGCGTTCGGCAAACGCCGTGATCCTCGCCAAACTGCGCGTGGATATGGAGGACCGGGGCGGCAAAATCGAGCTTTGCCTTCCCTATGCGACGCTCGAGCCGATCCGTGAACTTCTGTTGCAGATGTTCATGGGTGAGAAATTCGGCCGGGATTCGATCTGGGAAACCCATCTGGCGAACGAACTGTGGCGCACCGATGTGGAAATCAATGCATTGCTTGGTGAAGTTTCCCTGTCGCTTGACGACGTTATCAATCTCGAGCCCGGCGCGCAGGTTCTGCTGAACGCGAGCCCCCAAAGCGACGTGGTCCTGCGGTGCGGCAATGCGCCGTTATTCGTCGGCAAGATGGGACAGAACGACGGCAATATTGCCATTCGCGTGGAAGACAAGGCGCCCAAGGTACAGATATGACAATTGCGGATTTTTCACTGGTCTTCGACCTTGTGCTGGCGGGATTGCTGGCGGTGATGATTTTCTATGCCGTTCGCCTGAACAAACGCATTGCGGTACTCCGTGACGGGGAGGGTGCGCTGCACCGGATGATCGGACAGTTCAGCGAATCGTCCCTCGTTGCGCAGGAATCCGCCCGACAACTCAAAGCAGCGGGCACCGAGGCCGAATTTGGCGTAAAGGCGGCGATTGCCAAGGGAATGGCGTTGCGGAACGATCTGGAGATCATGCTCGATCAGGCGGACCTGCTCGTGTCCCGTCTCGATGACGACCGCTACCGCGTCCCGCCCGCCGCGCCCGCGACCCGGACTTCACAGTTTTCGGACGAGCGGACGGGAGCGCCGTCGTCCGGCGGGGAACCTCCGCCGGCACGTGCGACTGTTCCGCCGCAACCGGCAGCCGCAAGGCCAGAGAGGCCTGCGCCCCGGAGTAACGTTCAGCCGTTCAGCCCACCGGTGAGATCCGCCGACGAAGTCGTGCGCGCGACTGCCGAGAAAGCACCGTCCGGCGGCCTGCAACCCAGAAGCGAGGCGGAACGCCATCTGCTTGATGCAATTCGCGCCGCCAAAGAAGGAGTCGCGTAAATGAAGACGCGTATCAGAATACTGCCGCTTGTTATCTTTACCGCGACCCTCGCATTGACGTTGAAAGTCGGTGGGATCTGGCAGGGCGACCAAGTCGCGATATCGACAGCGACTGCCGCCGAGAAGGCGAAAGACCCCGATGCCGGGAACAAAGGGCAGAAGTCAGAAAAATCGCCTGGCAAGGACGCAAAGGGTCAAGCCGACAAAGACGCCGCGAAGTCGTCGAAAAAGAAGAGCGTCGGCGACGCCTTCGACCCGACAAGTGTTACCCAGGCAGAATTCCAGGTACTTCAACGCCTTGCCGACAGGCGTGCCGAAATCGACAAGCTGCGGGGGGACCTTGCGCTGCGGGAAAAACTTCTGGCCGCGACAGAGAAAAAGCTGAACACGAAGCTGGCGGAGCTCAATGGCCTGAAGTCTCAAATAGAGAGCCTCCTCAAAAAGCATGACGAGGAACAGGAGGCAAAGCTCAAAAGCCTCGTAAAGATCTATGAAACTATGAAACCGAAGAACGCCGCCCGGATTTTCGAGCGGCTGGAAATGGATATCCTGCTGGATGTCGTTGAAAGGATGCGCGAGGCGAAGACGTCGCTGATATTTGCGGCGATGGATCCGGCGAAGGCAAAAGCGGTTACGTCCAGGCTCGCCGAACGTCGCGAACTTCCCCATCCGTCCGTTGCGACCGACGATAGCTGATCGGGAATCGGAACCCGGATGTTCGGCCAAAACCGCTGAAAACTTGCCACTTATTAGGGGTGCGTTAACGCAATCGGGTTAGCGTGACCAAGTTCACATCCCGGCTGCCTAAACGTGGCTGTCGCACTTACGGAGTAAAATAGATGACCGTCGACAAAGAAATGAAAATCCTGGTCGTTGACGACTATAAAACGATGATACGGATTATCCGTAATTTGCTGAAGCAGCTGGGATTTCACAATGTAGAAGAAGCCACCGATGGCAGTAGCGCGCTTACAAAGCTGCGCGAAGGAAATTTCAAACTCTGTATCTCCGACTGGAATATGGAGCCGATGACCGGTTTTCAGCTTCTCAAAGAAGTACGTGCGGACGCCAAGCTGGCCGATCTGCCCTTCATCATGGTCACCGCCGAGAGCAAGACCGAAAATGTCGTCGCTGCGAAGCAGGCCGGCGTCAATAATTATATCGTGAAACCGTTCAATGCCGCGACGCTCAAAGCGAAGCTCGTCGGCGTCATTGGCGATTTCTAGGACTTCGGAGATGGTTCGGCAGGCAATCGACCCCGATCTTGCGGCGCGTTTGGACGAAGTGGGACATCAGATGAAAGCAGGCGTAGATACGCAACAGATTCGCTCGGTTCTCGAAGAGATGCTCTCGACGATGAACGGAAATATCGGCAGTGCCGACCCGCGCGTCCTTGAAGAACTTGAAGAGCTGTCTGCCTTTATCGAACAGACCAAGTCAGAGATTGCGGCGATCAACCCGGAGGAAATTCCGGATGAGCATATTCCCGAGGCCACCGACGAACTTGATGCGGTGATCGAGGCGACGGAAGTTGCAACCAACTCGATCATGGAGGCGGCGGAGATGATTGAATCCGTGGCCGAAGACGTTTCCGATGAACAGGCCGACGTCCTGTCGCAGGCCGTTACCCAGATATATGAGGCCTGCAGCTTCCAGGACATCACCGGCCAGCGCATTCACAAAGTCGTGGGCGCTCTCAAGGAAATCGAGAAAAAGGTCGAGACCGTGGTTGAGAAATTCGGTCCGGACCGCGAGACCCGCGACGAAATGAAACGCAAGCGACAGGCTGAAAAGGATAGCGCCGAGACCGGCGCTGAAGATGTCAACGAGGAAGATTTACTTCAGGGCCCGCAGCTCGCCGAAAACGCGAATTCGCAGGACGATATCGACGCGCTGCTCGCCGATATGGGGTAACCCGATTTTCACGGAGGGGGGAATGCGGCGCCTTCCTGAGAAGGATCCGACACTAATACAGGTGCTCAGCCTGTATCTGCTCCTGCTCGCCTTCTTCGTGCTTCTGTTCAATGCATCCCAGTATGACCGCGGCAAGGCCGCCGCGGTTAAAGAAAGCCTTTCATCCACTTTCCGCGTGCATGGAAATCCGGCCGACAAGGAAATTGTGCGGTCGTCGGACCAGGGGGAGACCCCGGGCGCCGAGCTTGTTCTCGACAGTTTCGCCGACCTGATCCGCACGGAACTTAAAGTCGCGAAGATCGAAAACGTCGAGCGGGGAAAGCTTTTGCGGGTCACCCTGAACCCGGAGGACCTTTTCGAGAGATCGAGCCCGGGTATCCGTTCCGACAAGGACAGGTTCGTCGACAGACTTGCCGGTTTGCTTGGAAAATCGCCGCCGGGCATGCGCCATAAAGTCCAGATTTATATGGTCGGCGGCTGGATCCCGCCCGATCAGATGACAAAAAGCGTTCCGCTACCGGTGTCCCGCGCGTCGGGGCTTGCCGAGATGCTCCTCGCACGGGGAGCGCTGGCAGGCACGGTATCGGGTGGCACCCGGCACGGCGCGAAAAAACAGGTAAGCCTGATTTATCGCGTCGATCCCGAAACGCGTCCGGAAGACGTCAATGCACGAAAGCCGGTAACCCCGGTCAGGGCGCCATGATCGCGGGCCGACAGATCGATCGGCAGGATGCCCGGAGGCCCGCCTGGCTTGTGACATTCGCCGATCTCGTGGCGCTGTTGATCACATTCTTCGTGATGCTGTTCGCGACACAGAAGGTCGATATCGGGAAGTGGGAATCGCTCGTCGACACCCTGTCGATGCGCCTCAATCCCAATCAGACAATTCTGATTGCGCGACCGTCTGCCGACAAGAACGCCGAAAGACTGTCGCGTAAGCGAGCGATCGATCTCGACTACCTCGAGAACGTCATCCGGGACAAGGCGCGCACGGAACCGGAACTTGCTGGGCTAGACCTGCGGCGCCGTGAAGACAGGTTGATCGTTACGCTGCCTGCGGAGCTTCTGTTCCTCAGCGGCAAAGCCGATCCGATCGAGACGGCGCGGCCGATATTGTTTGTTTTGGCCGGTGTTCTCGGGACGATTGGCAACCGTATCGACGTTATCGGGCACGCCGATCCTAGACCGCTTCGGAATTCTCATTTCGCGACGAACTTTCAGCTATCGATTGCCCGGGCGATTGCGGTTGCCAACGAACTGCGGCGAGCGGGATATCATCGTGAAATGTCGCCGTCGGGTTTCGGTGAATCTGCGTTTCGCGAACTGCCCGCAACGGTGCCCGAGAGGCGTCGTAACGCCGTGGCACGCCGGGTCGATATCGTAATCTGGCCAACGCGGGGTATTCAATGACCCGGTGGATTCGTGCCTGTCTGACATTGGCGCTGTGCATCGCGTTTGCCGCGCCGTCTGGCGTATCGGCCCAGTCTCCAACCGACAGGGAAAGGATGATGCGGCCGCTGACCGACCCTAACGCCGCGCCGCCTGCTGCGCCTGAAGTGGTTGTGACGCGGGGCTGGGGAAACAAAAAATTTGGGCGAATTGTTTTCGATTGGCGTAAGCCGGTCAAATTTACGGCCAAGATTGTCGGCAGCCAGTTACGGGTGACTTTCGACCGGTCGCTCAAAACCGAATTCGCCAAGGCGGCAAAGAGCCTCGAACCCTATATGTCCGAGCTTGGGTTACAGGCTGGCGGCAGAACGGTATCGGCGAACCTCAAGGGATATTACAGCCTTCGCTCGTTTTCGAATGAGAACGCGGTGGTTATTGACCTGACGCCTGAGGAATCGGCCAAGCAGGCGGAGGCCGAAGACCCCGATGCCTGGCTGAAACGCACGCCCAAAATTGCCGTACGGGCCGGAAAGCATCCCAGTTTCGGGCGTCTTGTCTTCGACTGGAATGACGAGGTCGGATACGACATCCAGAGGGACGGTGACGTCGTGCGCATGCGTTTCGACCGTCCGGCCCGGGTAGATGTGTCGCGCCTGTCGTCGACTTTGCCCGGCCGGGTGTCCGCTGCGAGCACCGAAACGACCAAATCGGCGGTACGGGTCGGCCTGATCATTCCGCAAGCCGCGGAAATCCGGCATTTCCGGGACGGCACCAAGGTGGCGCTCGATATCATCGCTCCTGAACCGGCTGCGGAAAAAAGGCACGGGTCAGATCAAAGCCATGTTGCTGAAACCGCCGAACATAAAAAGGCGCGTACATCGAAGAAAGCCTATTCAGGACAAGCCGATAAAAAGGCGTCCGGGAACGATACCAGGAAGCCGTTATCGTTGACCAAAAAGGCGCGTCGGCTCAAACGTCTGGCGGAGCGCGAACGGCGGCGGAACGCTAAAAAATTCAAGGGCGCGCCCCTGGTGACGGTCGAAACGACGCGGCGCGGGGCGGCCCTCGACATAAAATTCAACTGGCGCAAGGACGTCGCCGCAGCGGTGTTCCGGCGCGGCGAGGAGTACTGGATTTTGTTCGACGGGCGCGCGCGCCTGGGTCTCGGCAGTCTGCACGTGAACGGTGAAGGGATGGTCGAGGAGATCGAACAGACGGATGCGGCCGAAAAATCGCTTCTTCGGCTCAAAGTCCCCGAACATCTGCTCGCGACGGCAACGAAAAAGGGTACGAGCTGGAATGTGCGTCTCGCGCCGGCACGAATGACCGGCCCGCTTGCGACACCGATCGAGGTGCGGTCCGATATAGATGCCAACAAACAGCCCGCAGTCCTGATCGCGGCAAAGGGACTGGGCAGACCGCATGTTTTTGCCGATCGCAGTGTGGGCGATATCGTGCATGTGTACCCGGTGTTGAAGCCGGGGCTGGGAAACCGGGTGGCGAGAAATCTCGTAGACGTGGCGATCCCCGCCAGTGCTGCCGGTCTGGTGCTGGTGCCGCGACGCGATGATATCGCGCTGATCCGCAACGCGGAGGGCGTTTATATTGCCGCACCCGGCGGCCTGAGCGTCTCACGCTCGCTGGAAATTGCCTCCAACAGCGCGGCGAAAGACACCGGCCATGCGTTCGGGGCCCTCTCGGACTGGGGTGGAGGTCCGGAGAAAGAGTACAGGGACGAAAAATACGTCAAGCTGGGGCAGATTCTCGTTGCCCCTGAAGAGAAACGAAACGATGCCCGTCTCGCATACGCGCGGTTTCTCGTTTCCCACGGGATGGCGGCCGATGCATTGGGCGTTCTCGACGTTGCGCTGAGACAGGAACCGGCGATCGGTCGCGACGTTGGATTTATCGCTTTGCGGGCGGCAGCCCACTATCTGCTCGGGCACTACGCCGCCGCTGCGCCCGATTTCGAACATGTTCACCTGGTAAACGACCCGTCGGTTGCTCCCTGGCGGGCTGGCATTGCCGCGGCCAAAGGGGACTGGCTTGCGTCGTATAAACTGATCCGGGATACCCGCGGGATCGTGGCGTCATTTCCGAAGTGGCTGAAAACCCGCTTTCAGTTGATCGGTGCGGAATCCGCCCTGGCGGTGAACGACACCGACGGCGCAAAATTATGGCTCGATGCGCTGAGGGGATCGGCGCTTGATGCCAAGGACGCACAGTATCTGAAGTTTCTCAGCGGGCATTCCCTTCGGCTGCAGGGAAAACCGAGCGCTGCAAAAAGTCTCTGGCGGGAAGTTATTCAGTCCGGCGATCGCCGTATGCGGGCGAAGGCCGCCTTTGCGCTTGTGAATGCGGATCTCGCAACCAACCAGACCGATCGCAAGAAGGCGATAGAAGCGCTCGAGGGGCTGGCATTTGCGTGGCGCGGAGATGCCTTTGAATTCGATCTGAAACGTCGGCTCGGCGATATTCATGCCGAGCAGGGGGAATACCGGGCGTCCCTGCTAAGGCTTCGTCAGGCGGCAAGCCATTTCAAGGACGTGGAGGGGGCAAGCGCGATTGCCGAGGATATGCGCAAGCGTTTCCGCAAGCTGTTTCTCGATGGCAATGCCGACAAACTCTCGCCCGTCAAAGCGCTGGCGCTATACGAAGAATTCCGTGAACTGACCCCGGCCGGCAATGACGGTGACGAGATGATCCGCAAACTGGCGGACCGGCTGGCAAAGGTGGATCTTCTGTCGGAGGCGGGCAGACTGCTTGAGCATCAGGTTCGCTTCCGTCTGACGGGCCTTGAACGCAGCCGTGTCGGTAGTCGGCTGGCCCTGTTGCGGATGCTTAATCGCGAACCGGCCAAGGCGATAGAAGCACTGAAGCTCAGCGATAGCGAGGAACTGCCGAAGGGTCTGGAGTTCCAGCGGCGTTATCTGAAGGTGCGCGCGTATGTCGACAATAACGAGCCGGACAAGGCGCTCGAGCTGTTGGCAGGCGATGTCAGCCATGAGGCGGAGATGTTGCGTCTCGGCCTGTACTGGAAAAACGCCAACTGGGAAAATGTGGCCCGTACGGTCCGCCGCATCATTCCGCAGCAGACCGTCGATGCGCTGGATCCCAAATATGCCGATCTCGTGCTGCGCTGGGGAATCGCGCTGACGATGGAAAACGATACGGATGGCCTGACGTCGTTGCGCGACCGTTTCGGCCCCGCGATGGAAAAGACGAAATACAAAGAAGCGTTCAAGGCAATCGCGGGCGTGGAAATCGGTCTCGTCCCCGACTTCAAGGAACTGGTTCGGAAGACGGGAGACCTGGACGATTTCCAGTCATTCCTCGCGAGTTACCGCGACAAGGTACAAAGCAACGCGCTCAGCGCGATCAACTAGCGGCCGTGCCGCCAGCGGGGCCGGGGTCTCTCGCCAGCCGGGATGTCCGGACAACCGGCGCGCGTAGATAGTAGATATATGTCTCACGCCAGCGGGATGTGATTGTTTGTTACCGCCGGTGCTGCGGAAACCATCGTTATTGCGAGTGGGTAGGGACGGTGCCGAAGGGCGCCGGGTTTTCTATACCCGTGTTTCTCGATCAGGTGTTTCGGGTCACGTCCCGGATCAGCTCCCGATCGTCCCGTAACTCTGTACCAGACTGCCGGCAACCAGGTACCAGCCATCCACCAGCACGAAGAAAATCAGTTTGAACGGCAGGGAAATCATCACCGGCGGCAGCATCATCATGCCCATGGACATCAGGATCGATGCGACAACCATGTCGATCACGATAAAGGGCAGAAAGAGCAGGAAGCCGATTTCAAAGGCGCGGCGCAGTTCGCTGATCATGAAGGCGGGAATGAGCGACCGCAACGGCGTTTCCGCCGGCGTTGCCGCGACCGGGTTCTGCGCCAGATCCATGAACAGGCGTAAATCCTGTTCGCGGACATGTTTGAGCATGAACGTCCGGATCGGTTCCAGGGTGCGTTTGAAGGCCTCTTCTTCGCCAATCTGGTTCTCGATCAGCGGGAGAAGGCCGTTCTTGTATGATGTCTCCAGCGTCGGTCCCATCACGAACGCCGTCAGAAAGAGCGCAAGGCTGACCAGTACGGCATTCGGCGGTGTCTGCTGGACCCCCATGGCACTGCGAAGGAACGACAGAACAACGACGATCCGGGTAAACGAAGTAACCATCACAAGGATCGACGGCGCCAGGCTGAGGATCGTCAGAAGGGCGATGAGCTGAACCACACGTCCCGTGGTCGAGCCGCCGGAGCCAAGATCGAGCGAGAAATTCTGCGCGGCGGCGGGGGTCCATGCGGCTGCGGCCATCAGGAGCAGTCCGGCGGCGCCGAGGGCGAGAGGAAACCAGCGCTTCATCGTTTGAGATCTTTTGTTTGCGGGGCGCCGTCTGTCCCGGAAACCGGGGTCGCCGACGGCGGGTTTATGCCCGTCTCGATGACGACATCCGCTGCCGGGCCAAGCAGGACAAGGTGTTCGATATCGTCGCGCCGCAGGAGTACGGCGCGGTGTTTTGCATCGACCGTCAGGGCTTCGACGACCTGGAGCCGCCGCTCGCCGCGTTTGACAGCGTTTACCCGTCCGCCCATTCCGAACCGTTTGGCCAACCATGTCGCGAAGGCGATCAGGGCGAGCACGAAGAGCAGGGCAGCGACGAATCTTATGTAATTGCTGGCGTCCATGGGAGTCTTCCGCCGCGGTCTAGCGCGAGCCGCGGGGTTTGTACGCGGAGACGGCCCGTGTCCGTGCGCCGATGTTCTGAAGGGTGCCAGAAATCTCCTGATGTTGAGCGGAGAGCTGTTCCGACAGCATGTTCAGCCCGTCAATCAGGGAAACGAGTGTGGGTTTCAGGCGCTCCCGATCCGGGGCAGCGAGGGCGGGGATGCCGCCGCACGCCTGTTCGACATGTGCTTCGAGCCCATTAAGGTCGATGATGGTTCCCTGCTTCAGCAGGGTACGGGCGGTGTCGATCGCGGTCGCCGCTTCGCGCAGCGCCGCTTCGATATCTACATCGGCCGGTGAGCCGGAATTCGTCGAATCCACGTTCTGATCCCGCAATTTGTATCGCGGGGAGTCTTACGGAGTATGGTTAAGAAAGGCTGAAGAAGCGGGTGTCCGCCGGTGCGTCAATTGACGGACAATCCATAGAATTCCAGCGTATTGTCCCACAGCATGCGCCGGCAATCCGCTTCCCCCACCTGTGCGACGTCAAGAAATTCGTTAACGGCACCGCCACCGGAATCGAAATGCGGATAGTCGGTCGCGAAAAGAAGCTTGTCCGGACCGAGCCCCTGCACGGCAAGCGGTATGGTCGGGTCGCCCGGATCGCAGGAAACGACGCATTGCCGCTGGAAATAGTCGCTGGGTTTCATCTCGAGGCCGGGCATGTAGGGTCCGAGTTTCGGGTGGGAAAAATGATCGTCGAGGCGTGAAATCCAGTAAGGCGCCCACGAACACCCGGCTTCGAAGAAGCCCACCTTCAGGGAAGGGTGACGTTCCAGTACACCGCCGCAGATCAATGCCATCATTGCCATCATCTGTTCGAACGGGTGCGAGATTACGTGATTGAATGCATAGCTTTCGGGCACCGACATGCCGCCATATCGATCGCCCCCCGGCGTTGCGGGATCGCCCGTCGATTCATGGACAACCAGCGGCACACCGAGCTCTTCGACTGCCGCGTAAAACGGCTCGCGGCTGGGGTCGTCGAGCCGTAATCCGCCAGCGGGGTTGGGTCGAACGGTCACCGCGACCGCGCCGAGGTCGCCGACCGCCCGCTGCGCTTCGCGTATCGCCTCGTCGATATCGTACAAGGCGACCGCCGCGGCAAAACGAAGCCGGTCGGCATGCGGGTTGCACCAGTCGGACATCCAGCTGTTATAGGCGCGCATGACGGCAGCCGCGAAGCCCGGCTCCAGGTACCCGGCAACCAGCGCTGCCGACGGATACAGCACGGCGAGACGAATGCGCTCCTTGTTCAGCACTTTGATCCGGTTTTCCGCCGTCATCGGCTTGCGGACCGAGATTTCCCTGGGGAAAGGCGGGTGCTCCGCACCGTCGACGACGAACCGCCGGTTATTGTCGGCGTTCAGCACCCATCCAGCGGTTCGGTCGCGAAACGCGGGGTCAAGGTATTCGGTGAACAGAATATTGTCCTCATGGACATGCCCGTCTGCGTCGATGGCGATGAGGTCCAACGGTGCCGTCATTCGAGCATCCTCCGTTTTCAATTCCGGTGCGGATCGTTCCTGTCGAGGTTGTCGGAAATCTTTTTTCGCAAAACAGCCATATCGATCTGATGCACGCTTCCGCTTCCGGCGAGGATCAGAGTGTGTGCCGCTGCTGCACCCATCGCAATACACGGGCCCATAACACGCACGGACGACAGACCGACGGTGTCTCCGTCGACGCACCTGCCCGCAGCTGCAAGATTGTCCGCGTCCCGGTGTAAAAGGCTGCCCAGCGGAATGCTGTGGACATGATTGTCTCCCAGTTCCTCCCAATAGGCATCTGCGGCATTGTTGTGCAGTTCGATTGGCCATGAACAGCGCGCAACGGCATCGTCGAATATCCGTCCGGCGCGAACATCCTCCGCAGTCAGGCTGTAGGTCCCGGTGATCCAGCGTGTCTGGCGTACGCCCGGCGCTGCGTAGATCCGTATGCGGGCGTTGCCATAGGCGGCCGGGTATTCGGTACGCAGGAATTTCAGCAGGCGGTCTGCCTGGTCCCGGCCATTGAACACCGTATCCGCGTAGCCCGCGGGATCGAGCGGCGTTTCGACATGGGTCATGTTGGCCAGCGCTGTACCGTGTCCCGGAAAGGAGAATACGAAGCCGTCTTTGCGGATCAGGCCATAGTCGTCGGCCTTTCTGGACAGTCGGTCCTGCATTTCCCAGCGGTCGACGGCATTTGCCGCGTCCTCTTCGAAATTCTCGAACAACACGACCTGTGTGCCGAATATAGGCGTTTCGGGCTCGCGCACGGCAAGCCCCGCATGCCACGCGACCGCAGCATCGCCCGATGCGTCGATAAAACCATCGGCCTCAACGACAATGTCGCCGAACTTCGTGGCGACATCGAGCGCCGTTATCCGGCGGTCCGACAAGTCGACATTTCGCAGAACCGCACCCAGCAGCACCGTGATGCCGGCATCCCGCACGGCTTTGTCGATCCATCGCGCCAGTGCGACCTCGTCATACTGGACGATAATCGAATTGCGCGCGGTCCGGTACTGCGCCGCACCATCGGCGAACAGATCCCGCAGAATGTCGTCCGCGATTCCATAGGTCAGCCGGGTAATGTCCGGACCGTTCGAATAAAGGCCGCAGAAGGTGCCGATAATCGAATTGACGGCCTGACCGCCGAGCGACGGCGCCGCCTCGACCAGGACGACGCGTTTTCCTTCCCGGGCAGCTTCGAGCGCGGCGGAGAGTCCCGCGGCACCGGACCCGACGACACAGATATCGCCTTGAATGTTTGTGGGGCTGTCGACGGAGCGCCGGACCGTTCTGGTGGGAATCCCGGCCCCCGCCATGGTCTTATTCTCCAGCCTTGTTCGGGGCCTCCGACGGCGCCGTCAGAAAATCCGCGCTGGCCTGAGCGGCTTCCTGGTTCTCTTTCTGGATTTTCTCGTAGAGTTCCCGTCGCAGGACGGAAGCCCCTTGCGGAAAGGTAAACCCGAGCTTAACGGAGCGTCCCCGTATATCGACGACAGTGACCTCGATATCGTCATTTATAACGACGGACTCGCCGGCTTTTCTTGTCAGGTAGAGCATTTGGTCTCCGTCACTACTTGTAACGTCCGGGCACCGCGCATAAGCGCACGCCGTCGCCGCTTTACAGTTTCTTAACACAGGCTTGGGAAACTGCAAATTCCCGTAAAGTTTTATCTACTCTTTATGGCAGAGGCCGGAAAGCGGCGAGGGGCAATGGATCTTACCAACCTAAAACTGTTCCAGATGGCGACGAAACGCATGGATTGGCTGTCCAAGCGTCAGCAGGTGCTGTCTCAGAACATCGCCAACTCTGACACGCCGGGTTACGGGCCTAAAGATCTCAAACAGCTGAAATTTCACGACCTTCTGCGTCCCCAGTTAAAACGGTCGACACTGCAGAAGACCAGCTCGATGCATATCGAAGCAATGCGCAAGGACCCGAAATACAGGAACGACAGCAAGAAGGACACCTACGAAACGGCCCCTGCAGGCAATGCGGTCGTTCTTGAAGAACAGCTGACCAAGGTTTCCGAAACCCAGGCGAACCACCGGTTGGCCAGCAATATTTATACGAAGCAGCTTTCGATGATCAAACTCGCCCTCGGGCGTCCGCCGCGCTAGGCCGGTAAATGACAGTCTCTGGACTCGGAGTAACCTGATATGGATCTGATTAATTCCATCAAGATATCGACTGCCGGTATGCGCGTGCAGGGTACCCGCCTGCGGGTGATTTCGGAAAATATCGCGAACGCGGATTCATTGCCCGACGGTCCCGGCGATCTGCCGTACCGGCGCAAGCAGGTCTCGTTCAAGAACGTGCTTGATCGGTCCATTGACGGCCAGCGTGTGAAGGTCGACAAGATTCTGCTCGATAAAACCGATTTCGACAAAAAGTTCGACCCGCAGCATCCGGCCGCTGACGAGAACGGCTATGTCGCGGTACCGAATGTCAATTCGCTCGTCGAGATGATGGACATGCGGGAAGCCCAGCGGTCCTACGAGGCCAACCTCAGTATCATCAACGTGTCGAAAAGCATGCTGACGCGCACGATCGACATGTTGCGCCAGTGACGTCCCGACCTCGACCCCTGTTCGCCGGCGATTTGAAGGAGACTGATTCATGAGCACGTTCAGCGTCGCAAACGCCGCCGCAGCCTACGCGCGCAATGCGCAGAAGCCCGCCGAATCCGGGATGGAACCGAGGTCCTCGGACCCGGGAAAGTCGTTTTCGCAATTCGTCGGTGAGACGCTCAGCGATGCGATGAATACGGGCAAGCAGGCCGAAAACATAAGTGCCCAGGCGATTGCGGGTAAGGCCGATCTGACGGATGTCGTCACGGCGGTAACCAATGCCGAAATCACGTTGCAGACCGTTGTCGCGATCCGCGACAAGGCGGTTGCAGCCTATCAGGAAATAGCCCGGATGCCGATCTGATCGGTCCGGGCGTCGCGGTTATCCGGGGGGATAATGAACGCAGTCGAAGTTATTTCAATATCGCGCGACGCGATCTGGACGCTGCTCAAGGTCGGCGCACCGGTGATGCTGATTGCCCTGATCATCGGTCTGGGTGTGTCGCTCTTTCAGGCGCTTACCCAGATACAGGAAATGACGCTGGCATTTGTGCCCAAGATTATCGTGATCTTCGTATCGGTGCTTGTCCTGTTGCCGTTCATGCTGGCATCGCTGAACGGCTTTATGGAGCAGATCGTCGACAAGATCGTCGCCCTTGGCTGACGTTCAAATGGCCGCCGCCCTATGCTGAACGACATTCTGACGACCGATGCCTTCGCGCTGGGGCTGGTTTTCGCGCGGATGGGCTCGACCGTGATGCTGTTGCCCGGATTTGCGGAATCCTATGTTAGCCCGCGTATCCGGCTTATGTTTGCGCTGGCGCTTGCCCTTGTCGTTACGCCCGTCGTTTCCGTGCACCTGCCGCCCATGCCGGCGTCGATGCTGAGCGCCGCCCTGCTGGTTGGCGGCGAAGTCGTTATCGGTGTCTTTCTGGGCGGTCTCGTTCGAATGCTGATGTCGGCCCTTCATGTCGCCGGTGTCATCGTCGGTTTCCAGGCGAGCCTGTCGTCGGCGACGTTCTTCGATCCGTCGAATGCGCAGCAGGGTGCGCTTATCGCGGCATTCCTGAATATCGTTGGCGTATTGATGGTGTTCGTGACCGATCTGCACCACCTGATGCTGATGGCGATTGCCGATAGTTACACCTTGTTCAAACCGGGCGCGCCATTGCCGTTCGGCGATTTTGCGCAAACGCTGGTTCGACTGCTGTCCGAGACCTTCGCCCTTGGCCTGCAGCTTGCTTCCCCGTTTGTCGTGGTGGGCACGGTGTTTTATGCGGGACTCGGGCTGTTGGGGCGCCTGATGCCGCAGGTTCAGGTGTTTTTCATTGCCATGTCCCTTCAGATAACGCTCGCGTTCGTGGTGATGGCGATGACGTTGTCGGTCATCATGTTCTGGTTCCTCGGCCGGTTCGAGGAAAACCTGCTGCGCTTTACCGGGCAGGGATAGAGAACAGCTCATGGCGGATCAGGGTTCGGACAAGTCACAAAAAACAGAGGAACCGACACAAAAGAAGCTCGATGATTCCCGCAAAAAGGGTGAGATCGCAAATTCACGCGAGGTCAGCCACTGGTTCATGATCCTCGCCGCGACAATCGTCGTGGCATTGATGGCGCCGTCGCTTTCGACCGAAATCAAGCTTGTCCTCCAGAAATTCCTGGCCATGCCCCATGCGATTCCGGTCGAGAAGGGCAACCTTGCGACGATTATCGGGGACGCTGCGACCGAGGTCGGTTTTATCATGGCCATTCCCATCATCCTGTTTCTGGCCGCAGCGCTCGGCTCCAGCGCGGTTCAGGGCGGCATGGTGGTCGCGGTCGACCGTATAACGCCCAAAATGGAACGCGCGTCGCCCATGGCCGGCATGAAGCGGCTGTTCTCCTTCAAATCCGTTGCCGAATTCATCAAGGGCGTGCTCAAGATCACGATTGTCGGCGCCGTCGCGACGATGCTGGTCCTGCCCTATTTCGAGGGTCTCGAACAACTCGTCAAAATGGAGATGACGGGTGCCGCGGCCATCCTCCATTCGCTTGTTTCCCGCCTGCTGGTCGGCGTTCTCGCTGTCGTAACCGTTATCGCCGTGATCGACTTTCTCTACCAGCGCTTCGAATACATGAAGCAGATGCGGATGAGCCATCAGGAAATCAAAGACGAATTCAAACAGACCGAGGGCGACCCCATGGTCAAGGCGCGATTGCGCCAGATCCGGCAGGAACGCGCCCGCAAACGGATGACGGCTGCCGTACCGGAAGCTTCCGTTGTGATCACCAACCCGACCCATTTTGCCGTCGCGCTGAAATACGAGCTCGATGAGATGGATGCGCCCGTGCTTCTGGCCAAGGGGCAGGATTTTCTGGCGCTCAAAATCAGGGAAATCGCGGAGGAGCACGATATTCCCATTGTCGAAAATCCGCCGATTGCCCGCGCGCTGTATGCCGGTGTCGAGGTCGATCAGGAAATCCCGCCGGAGCATTTCAAGGCGGTCGCGGAAATCATCGGCTATGTTTTCCGCCTCAAGGGCAAGATGCCGAGACGGAACTGACGCCGTTTTTTCCGTAGGCGGGGGAGGCAAGAAAGCACGGCTTGTGTTACTAACTTCGTCAACCAGCCGCTCGCGGCCTATTTGCGGAGTTAATCAATGTCCGAACCCTATATCGCCGTAAAACAATCCTGCATCCTCGGGGAATCGCCCGTCTGGTCGGTCGCCGAGCAGGCGTTGTACTGGGTCGATATCCGCAACCCGATGATTTATCGCCTCGATCCGGCCAGCGGCGATGTCAGGAACTGGCGGGTCCAGACCGAAATCGGTTCCATCGGCCTCGCTGGTGAGGGACGGCTCATCGCCGGAACCCGGATGGGGATTGCCTATATCGGTCTCGATGACAATTCGTTCGAGGAACTGGCGGACCCTGAAGGCGACGGCCGGATGAACGCCGTGCGCATGAATGACGGCAAGGTCGACCGGCAGGGCCGGTTCTGGTGCGGCGGAATGGACGATCCGGGCTATGCCGAGGTCGCGTCGCTCTATCGCTTCGATCACGATCATTCGATCCACCGGATGGCCGGACCGGTAACGATCTCGAATGCGCTCTGCTGGAGCCCCGACAATACGATCATGTATTTCGCGGATTCCCGCAAACGAACCATGTGGGCATACGATTTCGATGCCGTCTCGGGTGCTATCGAAAACCGTCGTGTCTTCCTTGAAGTTGCCGATGGCGAGGGCGTTCCCGACGGCGCGACGGTCGATTCCGAAGGATTTGTCTGGGTGGCGCATATGCGGGGCGGCAAGGTCAAGCGCTACGACCCGGCAGGAAAGGCGGAACGCGAAATCGCCTTTCCGGTATCGCTTACATCCTGCCCGGCCTTCGGCGGGCCGGACCTGCGTACATTGTATGTGACCACGGCCTCGTCGAAGTTCGAACCGGCGGATTTCGAGCGCGAACCCGACGCAGGCTCGCTTTTTGCCGTCGAAACGGATGTTACAGGCCTGCCGGAACCCGTCTTCGGCGCCTGAACGCTCCGTGCCCGACCGCGCCGAGACCGTCATTTGACCCCGGATCCCGCGACGGCCTCTTCCACCCGTTGGGGTGTCGTGTTCCTTATCCTGTTCGCCGGGTCGGTCGGTGCGGCGCAACTCGGGAAACTGCCGGGCGCATTGCCTGAAATCCGCGCTGACCTGAATATCGGCCTGGTCACCGCAGGCTGGATCATTTCGACTTTCGTTCTGATCGGGGCGATTTGCAGCGTCGCGGCCGGTATGACGGGCGACCGTTTCGGTCACCGCCGCATTCTGCTGATTGGCATCGCCCTTGTTGCCTTCGGCAGTCTCGCAGGTGCGACTGCGCCCGACAGCTTCACGCTGATACCGAGCCGGATCGTCGAAGGACTCGGATACATCGCCATTATTTCCACCGGACCCGCCCTGATTACGCGATCGGTCGCAGACCGGCATCGCGCCATGGCATTCGGTGTTTGGTCGTTCTACATGCCGTTCGGGATGGCTTCGATGGTGGCGTTGTCGCCGGTTCTGATTTCTGCGACCGGCAGCTGGCGAGGGCTTTGGGTCATCAACGGGGTCCTTGCGGCAATCGCCCTGCTGGGACTGATGCACGCACTTCGGGGCGAGCGGTTCCGGCCGGTCCCGAATAACAATCCTGTCGGTCTGCGGGACGTCTGGCGCACGGTCTCCGGCGCCGGTCCGTGGGTGGTCGCCATCGCGATGGGCTCGTACTCGCTTGTCTATCTGTCGTCGATGGCCTTTCTGCCGACCTTTCTGATCGAGCGGGAGGGATTTCAGGCCGGCACGGCATCCCTGCTGATAGGTTTCGCCATATTCATGAACGCGCCGGGGTGTTTCGTCGGCGGCTGGTTGTTGAAACGTAATGTGCCTGCGTGGCTCGGTATCGCCGTCGCGCATGCCGGAATGGCGATATGTGCGGCGGGGCTCTATCAGGAGGACATAACGTTCGAGCTGCGCTACGCGCTGGCACTTGCCCTGCCGTTCTGCGGCGGATTGATCCCGCCGATCGTATTGGCCCGCGCACAGGTCCATGCGCCGTCGCCGGCGCTTTACGGCACGACGATGGGGCTCGTTATCCAGGTCGTCAGCATCGGGCAGTTTGTTGGCCCGCCCGCAATGGCCGCACTGGTGGCAGCGACGGGCGACTGGCAGTCCGGCGCATGGCTGACGGTCATCGCCTGCGTCCTCGGTTTCTCGACGGCACCGATGCTCCGCTATCTGGACCGGCGGGCAGGATTGGTGTAGCGAAAGCATCAGGAGATCATCATGACCGATACAAAAATTCGCCCCCGCCGCAGTCTGCTCTTCGTGCCTGGCCTGCGTCCCGACCGTTTCGCAAAGGCCCTGGACAGCGGCGCCGATATCGTGTGCGTCGATATCGAGGATGCCGTTCCCCTGCCACGCAAGCAGGAAGCACGTGACCTCACCCTGCCGGTGTTCGCGGAAGACACCCATCCGCATGTCGAGACGATGGTCCGCGTCAATCCGCTATCGACGCCCGACGGTCTCAAAGACATTCTGGCGCTGCGGGAGTGTGCGGCGCCGCCGAAGGCGCTGATGCTCGCCAAGCCCGGTTCGGCCGAGGAAATCAGGCTGTATGACGAACTGTTACAGGGCGCCTGTGCCGATATCCGGTTTCACGTCATTATAGAATCCACCGACGGCCTGGCGAACGTGATGGAGATCGCCAGCGCGTCCGACCGAATCGATTCCCTTTTATTCGGCGCGGTCGATATGTCGGCGGACCTGCGGGCTGCCAAGACATGGGAAACGCTGCTCTATGCGCGGTCCCGCGTGGTCCACGCGGCGGCACGCTACGACCTCGACCTGCTGGATGTTCCCTGGCTTAATCTCGACGATCAGGACGGTCTTAAAAAAGAGGCGGAGATGTCGGATGCGCTGGGCTTTACCGGCAAGGCGTCGATCCACCCCAAACAGATTTCGGTGATTAACGACGTGTTTTCGCCATCTGCCGAACTGGTCGATCGTGCGCGGCGTATTCTTGCCGAATTCGAGAAAGACACGACGGGGCTCGTCGTCGTCGACGGCGAGTTGATCGAGCGCCCTGTCGTCCGCTCGATGCTGCGGGTTCTCGCTATCGCAGATCATCTCGAAAAGACGGGATGAGCGATCTTCGCCAGTCCGCTTTCGATGCCTACCGCGCCGGTGATTTTGCGGCTGCCGAAGCGGCTTACCGGAAATTGCTGGCGCAGGACCCGGCGGACATCGATGCACGGATGACGCTCGGTGTCGTTCTGCGCCGGCTCGGGCGGCTGGATGAATCGATTGATATCCTTGAAGACGTTGCGACCGCGGCGCCAGACGAATTCCGGGCATTTGCGAATCTGGGCCTGGCGCTTCAGACCGCAAGGCGTCTCGACGATGCCATTGCCGCGTATCGCAAGGCTTACCGGCTCGAACCCCGGACTATCCGCCAGATCGCCGTGAACCTGTCCGCACTCGGCACCGGCATGCTGTTTCTCGATCCGAGGCAGCTCGAGGTGTTTCTCGCGGAGGACTAGGTTTGGTCCGTCTCTACGTCCGTACTGGCGGTGCGGCGGAAGTGGTCCTTGTAGTAGCCCGGCGTCGCCGCCATCTGCGCTTTCAGCGCGGTGGCCCCTCTGGCGTCTTCCGGGGACATCTCTGCGATATCCAGTTCCAGTGACAAAATCTCGCGCCGCACGGGAATGCAGTGCGCTACCGGTGTTCCCTTTGACAGGGTGCCGCTGAAATCCGGGTCCGTCCATTGCGCCGGGAACAGGACCGGCAGATCCGTGAACCCGTCGGTATCGACCAGCCCGGTCAGCGTATTGAAGGGAAGGTCGGGGCGGTTCAGCGGGTGGGTAAACAGGATGGAAACGCCGGGCTCCGTCTCGATCGCCCAGAAATTGATGAATTTGAGCACCGAGACGTTTTCGATATCCAGCGGCGTGCCGGCGACCTGGCTTGCGAAATGAAACGCCAGTGGGGAATCGTCATAGGCCCAGTCCCACGTGAACCTGCCTTTGTCGATATGGATGTCGCAGGGCAGCGGTATTACGAAGCCGGCCGTCATGGCATCGATAAAGGGCGGGCATTGTTTGACCGTCCGGTCCTCGCCGAATGCGCCGACGTCCTGTGTCATCGCCATACCCCGCAGCCAGTCGGGCAGAGCGCGCCCGGCCGGCACCGGCGGCGGCAAAATGTCGGAGAGACCGGGCGCGCATCGGAATTTTATCTTCATTGCATACTCAATCGTGCAGTCCGCGGGGCCTCGGCGGTTTTACCTGGACCATTTGGTCACGGGCTTCTCGACTTCCTCGCCGTCAACGAAGACCGCATCGACCCGTTCGTTGTAGAAGCAGAAGAGCCCCTTGATTTTCGGACATTCCGGGATCGGATCCGGGTAGAACCAGACGATATCCTCATAGGTCTGCCCGTTGATCATTGCGGTCCGGTACGAGGCAATGCCCTTGTACGGGCAGCGGCTATGCGTATCGGACGGCGTCAGCAGGTCAGTGCGGATATCTTCGACCGGGATGTAATAGCGCGTCGGAAGCCCGGTTTCGAAAAGGAAATGGGCGCGGGTTGTTTCCGCGACGGTTTCGCCGCCAAGCACGACCTTAACCGGCCTTGAGGACGGGATTGTGTCGATCCGTTTGTGAGGGTCGCGCGGATGGACGAAGACTTCTTCGTCCTCTTCGTACCAGTGAACGACGCGATCCCAGTAAAATGCGCAGTAATCCTGCAGGTTTATCGCCGCCATCTCGTCGAACGGTGTCTGATAGGCCCAGACGGCATTCTCGGCGGTCTGCCCCCCGGCCTCTATCGTCCAGTAGGACGCATCGCCCTTATACGGACAGTGACTGGTGTGGTCGGTGGGGTGCAACAGATCGAGGCGGACGTCCTTCACCGGGAAATAGTAGACCGGCAGGTGGTTCGCTTCATACATCAGTACCATGTCGGTCGAATCCGCGATCCATTCCCCGCCGAACTGTACGCGCACACGGCGTGGCGACGCCTCGAGTCGAATATGATGATCCGGGTTCTTCTTATAGCCGGGTGCCGGGTTGGACATGGTTTTACTCCTGCCGTCGGTTTCGCATTGTGCAGACGTTATTGGCGAACGCTAGAGCACGGGATCGCGAAGACCTATGATAAAGCCGACAGGATAGAACCATTTGGGGTGATCGGAAACATGGCGTCGGCCCGAAAGACGATACCACACCGGAATTTGGCGCATGGATTCTGATCGTTCCCCGGTCGGCCTCGGCGTCGGCGCTTCCGTCAGACGTCGGGAAGATGCGCGCCTGTTAGAGGGGCGCGGGCAGTTTTCAGACGATATAAATCTGCCACGGCAGCTTCATGCCGTGATGGTGCGTGCGCCGCATGCCCACGCCGATATCCGGGCGGTGAATGCAAGAGCAGCCCTTGGCGTCCCGGGGGTATCAGCGGTCCTGACCGGGGCGGATTACGTTGCGGACGGCATTGGCGATCTCTGCCACGTGGCGAACCCGGCCGGCGCGGAAGACTGGCAGAACCCGGCTTTTGTCAATTGCGACGGTTCTGTCCCGTTCGATCGGGCGCAGCCGTCGATTGTTCGGGATCGGGTGCGCCATGCCGGCGAGATCGTGGCAGTGGCGGTCGGTGAGACCGAGGCTGCCGCCGAGGCCGCCGCGGATCTGGTCGAGGTCGATTACGATGTGCTGCCGGTCGTGACCGATGCTCTCGAAGCGCTGGAACCGGGCGCCCCGGCCGTCTGGGACGATTGTCCCGGCAACGTGCCGCTCGACGCCGAAATGGGAGACGCTGCGGCAACCGACGCCGCCTTTGCGCGTGCCGCTCACGTTGTTTCGGCCCGGTTTTTCAACAACCGCGTTATCAACTGCCAGATGGAGCCGCGCGCGGCGATTGGCGACTGGGATTCAACGACAGGGAAACTGACGCTCCACGCCGGGGGACAGGGGGTGCACCGGCATAAAATGATCCTCGGTCAGATGTTCGGACTTGCGCCCGAATGCGTCCGCGTGACGTCGAAGGATGTCGGGGGCGGTTTCGGGCCGCGCAATATGATGTATCCCGAATTTGTCATGGTGTGCTGGGCCGCGAAACGGCTCGGGCGACCTGTCAAATGGTGCGGCGACCGGTCCGAGGCGTTCGTTACCGACTACCAGGCCCGCGATCTATACACCGATGCGGCCCTCGCGCTCGACGTAAATGGCCGGTTTCTGGCGCTCAAGGCCGATCTTGTCGGCAACCTGGGTGCGCACACGGTGTCGTTTGTGCCGCTGTCGAACGGGCCGCGGCTGCTGCCGTCGGTATACCGCATCGATGCAGGCTATGCGCGGATCAGAGGCGTTCTGACCCATACGGTGCCCACCGGCCCTTATCGCGGCGCCGGGCGGCCCGAGGCAATGCACGTGATCGAGCGGCTGATCGATATGGCGGCCGCTGAAACGGGGATAGACCGGATCGATCTGCGCCGCAGGAACCTGATTGCCGCGGACGCCTTTCCCGCCACCAATCCGATGCAGACAACCTATGACTGCGGCGAATTCGAAGCATGTCTCGATAAGGCGCTGGATATGAGCGACTGGGACAGGTTTCAGGACCGGCGGACAGCCGCGGCCGCTGCCGGAAAGCTGCGGGGCATCGGGTATGCGTCCTATATTCAGGCACCGGTGGGGGCGCCGGTGGAGTTTGCCGCTGTTACGGTGCGCGGTGACGGCACGGTCGAAGTGCCGATCGGGACCCAGTCGAGCGGGCAGGGTCATGAGACCGTGTTTCCGCAAGTCGTGTCGGAGATCCTGGGTGTACCCTACGATGCCGTTCATATCGTGACCGGGGATTCGGATATTGTCGGAATCGGCGGTGGATCGCATTCCGACCGGTCGATGCGGCTTGGCGGTATCGTCATGCGCGAGGCATCGGAAAAAGTGATCGAAAAAGGCCGGGAAATTGCCGTCGAACTTCTTGAGGCGGCTGTCGAAGACGTAACCTTTTCGGAAGGCGTATACCGTGTCGCGGGAACCGATAAATCTGTTGGATTGTTTGACGTTGCGGCCCATGCAGAGGGCCAGAACATCAGCGCGGATTCCCTGTTCCGCGGCCGTTCTGCCGCCTATCCGAACGGCGCGGCGGTATCGGAGGTGGAGATCGATCCCGCGACCGGCAGCCTCACGCTGATCGCCCATGCGACGGTGGACGATCCGGGCCGCGCCATCAACCCGATGATTCTGACGGGCCAGGCGCATGGCTCCATCGTGCAGGGCGTTGGCCAGGCCATGATTGAAAACGGGTTTTACGATCCCGAAACAGGTCAGCTGGTCGCCGGGTCGTTCATGGATTACGGGTTGCTCCGGGCCGACGATGTGCCGGATTTCAAAACCGGACTGCATGAGGTGCCGACGATGAACAACGCCCTCGGCGTAAAAGGCGGCGGCGAAGGGGCGACCGTGTCGGCGACCGCAGCGTTTATAAACGCGGTATGCGATGCGCTGCGCGATTACGGTGTCCGCGATATCGATATGCCGGCAACACCGGAGAAGATCTGGCGGGCGGTCCAGCGCGGCGGTTCGCGGTCCTAGTTGGCGTGAATTCCAGGCATTAGCGTAAAGCCGGGAATTTTCTTGATCCGGGCGATCCAGCGTCGGACGGCATTGTAGTCGTCGAGCGTGATGCCGCCGTCACCGCTCAAGGCGACATAGGGAAAACAGGCGATATCGGCGACCGTCGGCGCGTTGCCGACGATCCAGTCCGCGCCGGCGATTTCGCGGTCCGTCAGGTGGTCGTCCAGCACGCGGAATGCGGATCGCGCGGCTTTGCGCACCTTGTCGATATCGAAATCGTAAAACAGCATGTCGTGCAGCCGGGCGGCAGAGGAATTCATGATCTCGCCCCCGGCGAAGGACAGCCACATCGCGATCTGTCCCTGCGTTTTGGCGTCTTCGGGGTACCACGTCCGTCCGGCATCGTACTTCGCGGCCAGATAGACCAGGATCGCCTGGGCGTCGCGCAGGGTAAGGTCGCCATCGCGCAGGACCGGGATCTGTCCGAGTGGATTTATTTCAAGGAATTCGGACGTTTTGTGTTCGCTGCCCGGATAATAATCCACCGGGATCGTCTCGTACTCCTTGCCGATCATGGACAGGAACAGACGCACCTTGTAGCAGCTGCCCGACAGGACATAGTCGTATAGCTGGATCATGCCGCCCGCGATGCCACGTCGCTCCGCGAGGTGCCGAAGACGAGCCCTTTCTGACGCAACCAGCGCCGGTAAAGCATGGACGAGCCGTCTGCGCGGATTGCGGATTCGTCCTTGGGCGAGAGCGGCAGCCCCTTCGGCAGCTGGTTTTCGAGAATGCTGCGATCCTGCAGAAAAATTTTCTGCTGAAAGTGAACCAGGTCGGCGTAGCTCGACGTGTCGTCGAAGACGAGCATGAACGTGTGAACGTCGCAGACGTCTTCTTCGCGCGGTTGAACGAAGATGCCGACCAGATCCCATGCGCCGGCGACCGCCGGGCAGGTCTTGTACAATACCGTCACGAAGGGCGAACTGACGCGGTACATGTATTCGCTGATCTGTCCGTCATCGGCCGACATGGCGGCCTGCGGCTGGAAAAAGTTACAGTCGGTCGCCCAGAGCTCATCGTCGGGCTGGCGGATTTCGGATTTGTAGTCGGTGACCTCGGTAATCGGTTCTTCGCCCAAAACACCGGTGTGGACATAAGGAAAATGCGACATATCGAGGAAATTTTCGACGATACGCAAGGCCGATGCCCGCACAGTGACGGCACCGCAGGCAACGAGCCGCCGGCCGTCTTCGAGAAATTCAGGCATGTCCAGCGGCGGCTTCGCCGGTGTGCCAAGCGTGGTCCAGACATGACCATACAGAACTTGAGCGGGATGTTCCGTGCCCATGCCGCCATCTGCATCGGCTTCGAACATACGGGGACGGTCGCCATCCATCTCCACGATGATATCCTGACCCAGCAGCCGCGTGTTACGGCGCTTGCCGGACGTGATCTCATCTATGTTGCCGACCGCCTGCCAGTCGTTCAGGGCTACCGGATCCGAGGTTTTTGTCATGCTGTCGCCTCCTGTCAGGCCGCGGTTTTAGTGGCGGCGGCGTTCTCGATCTGCCAGCGGAACCGCCGCGCCCAGGCAGAAGCCCGGTGCCGGGCCGCCGGCCCGGCGGCTTCCGGGGATGATATGAGAATATGAAGCTGCGTTTTGGCATCGTCGACCGGCTGAATGGCGACGAGATAGGTTTCGTCGTCGGCGCGTTCGAGCGAGGTGACAGCCGTGGCAACCGGTCGGGCGGTTGGCAGGGCCGACACCGCCCCGTTTGCCTCGGCGGGACCGACATCGATTGCGATGGATCGACAGAATGTCAGGTTCTCGAAAGCGGACAGATCCGGCAGGGCGTCCTCGGGCGCACCGGTCGTGGTCCAGATCAATCCCGCGCTTTCAACCGACGGAAATGAGGGAACGCAGAAATCGTCGGGCGGGGTCATGTCGGGGTGGGCGGGGATATAGGCGCATTTACCGTCCCCGCCAAAACGCCAGCCATGATACCGGCAGCTCAGGCGGTTCTGGTCGACATATCCGTATTGCAGCCGCATCCCGCGATGGATGCACTGGTTGTGCCAGACATGGCTGATTCCGTCTTCGCCGCGCCAGACGATCCGCTCTTCGCCAAGAAGATGTGCCGGCGCGACTTCGCCGGCTTCGAGCGCCGCAGACCCGGCAATCGCATACCAGTCGTCTTTCGGAAAAAGGTCGGACATATCCGTTTCACCGGGATGGGTTCATTCTCGCCGATATTCTGTCACCCCCGGGTCGCCAAGCCAACTGCGGCAGGTAGTCGCGCCGAATGTTGCACTTTCGAATATTTAAATGCATCGTTCGGCGGGTAGACCGGGAAAGGAAACCAGGCGCGATGGCGAGACTTGAAGGCAAGACGGCGGTTGTTACAGGGGCAGCGCAGGGGATCGGCGCTGTTTATGCCCGGGCCCTTGCACAGGAAGGGGCCAGGGTGTGCTTGTCGGATATTCTGGATACGGCGCCGGCTGTTGAAGAAATCCGCAATGCGGGCGGCGAGGCGATCGGGATGACAACCGATGTAACTGACCTGGCAGCCTGTGAAGAAATGGTTTCAGAGACCGTATCGGCATTCGGGTCGGTTGATGTCCTGGTGACCAACGCCGCGCTCTTTGCGGCCCTGAAACGCCGTAGTTTTCTCGAGATCGGCGGAGACGAATGGGACAGGGTGATGGCCATCAATACCCGCGGCGTCTTCAACTGCATCAAGGCCGCAGCACCGGAGATGAAGAAAAAAGGTTACGGCAAGATCATCAATATATCGTCCAGCACCATCTATTCCGGCGTTCCCCTGATGCTTCATTACGTGGCGTCGAAGGGGGCGGTGGATGCCATGACCAAGGCGCTGGCGCGCGAACTCGGCGGCGACGGCATCACGGTGAATACGATCGCACCGGGCTTCACGATGAGCGACCAGATCGAGGCACAGCGGGACGATCTGGAGTTTTACGTCAATCTCAGTCTTAACAGCCGTGCCGTGAAGCGCGATCAGGTGCCGGATGACCTGCTGGGCGCGCTGATATTTCTGGCATCGCCGGAATCCGATTTCGTTACCGGCCAGGCCATCGTTGTCGATGGCGGTATGATCATGCATTAGTTCCAGGCGGGAGACGTCGATGACTTTTTTGCGAAATTCGTGGTATGCGGCCTGCTGGGCCGGCGACCTGGTACCCGGCGAAACGCTGGCAAAGACGATCCTGTGCGATCCCGTCGTCCTGTGGCGCAACGCCGCGGGGGCTCCCGTCGCGCTGGAAGACCGGTGTTGTCATCGTCACCTGCCGCTCTCTCTCGGTCGCGTTACGGGCGACGCCGTTCAGTGCGGCTATCACGGCCTTGAATTCGATGCGGCCGGCAACTGCGTGAAGGTGCCCGGTCAGACCAGGGTGCCACCGGGCGCGAAAGTGCGTTCATTCCCCGTTGTCGAGAAATACAGCATGGTCTGGATCTGGCCCGGCGACCCGGACTGTGCGGATGAAGGATCGATTCCCGAGCTGCCGTGGCTCGATAGTCCGGGCTGGGTGCATACCGGCGGCCTGATCCATATGAAGGCGGATTACCGCCTGCTGATCGACAATCTGCTCGACCTGACGCATGTCAGCTATATTCATAAAAACACCATCGCCGGAGACCCGAAGGAGGCCCTGGTGCCGGTGGTCACGACACGAGAGGGCGACACGATCCGTGTCGAGCGCTGGATGCTCGGCTTCACAGCACCGCCGATGTATGACATGGCCCGTAAGTTCGAGGGGAAGGTCGATCGGTGGCAACTGATCAAGTGGCAGGCGCCATCGACGGTGACGCTCGACATAGGGTGCGCCGATGCGGGCACGGGGGCGCCCGAGGGCGACCGGTCCCACGGCATTACAATGTGGTCCAACCACATCATCACGCCGGAGACCGAAACGTCGACCCACTATCACTGGGCCTTCGCCCGCAACTACAAACTCGACGATACCGAGGTTTCGGAGGTGCTGGCAAAAGGCGGGCTTCAGACTTTCATGGAGGACGTCGTCGTCCTTGAACGCCAGCAACAGTCGCTCGGTATCGTCGGAGAGCGACCGGTTGTCGACATCAATATCGATAACGCGCCCTTGCAGTTTCGCCGTATCCTGGCAGACAGGATCGCCGCGGAGGCCAGCGCCATGGCCGCTGAATGAAATCTTGCCTTGTTCTCGCGGCCGGACTCGTCGCAGTCTCTTTCCCGGCGGCGGCACAGGATAAATCCGATCGCCTGAAAGTCATCAATTGCCATGATGTCGAGCGCAATATCGTTCGCCGGACCGTCCTCTGGAAATGCCGGGGTGACGTCGTTTCCGATGCACGGGCACAGGAAATCAGGGCCAGCCGTATTCAGCGCGCGAAGCAAAAACTGCAGCCGGCCAAGGCATTGTTTCCCGGGCTGCGGATGCGGGGGAGCGGCTCGGGCTTTTTCGTCTCGCAGGACGGGCACCTGCTGACGAACAACCACGTTATCGAGGGCTGTGCGCGGGTATCCGTCAAGCCGTCATCGGCGCCCCGCCATCTGCCGGCAACGGTGATTGGCACCGACAAGATCGACGACCTCGCCGTGCTCGCGTATTCGGGCCAGACGAGAGCGGTGGCAAAATTCCGCAAGCCGCTGGATATGAAAGTCGGCGACAGGATCGCCGTCATCGGTCATCCATTGCATGGTCTGGTGGCGATCAAACCCATTTTCGTGACGGGAAAAGTCCGCGACTTTCAAAACGAACGGCTGCAGCGCATGGGGCGCTTCGCGATCGATGCGGACATCCGGCGGGGGAATTCGGGCGGACCGGTGATCGACGAACGTGGCTATGTCGTCGGCGTGGTGTCGGCAAAGATCAACACGCCCGTCATGTTCAAGCGGACCGGCAAGGTCCACCGCGATATCGGCATTATTATCCGCCAGGACCGGGCGCTCAGGTTTCTGGAGAGATTCAACGTCGCCTATAGCGGAGGGGACGCCCGTCCGACGCTCGACGACAAGGTGCTGTTCGATGTCGCCTATGCATTCGTGGCGCGCATAGGGTGCTGGAAATAACCGTCTCAGAGCGTTTCTGTCGTTTAGCTTGGGCGTTTGTTCAGCATTTCGAGGTTTATCGGCAGCCAGATTTTTGCCTTCGTGCCGCCATTGACGCGCCTGTCTACCGACAGGCCGCCCAGATGCGTTTCCATGATGGATTTGCTGATACTCAGTCCCAGCCCCGCTTTCGTATCGCGGTTGCCCGGTCCACCGACGGGTGGAAAATAGGGGCCGGACAATCGCGATATCTCGGCATCGGAAATACCTGATCCGTTGTCGCAAACCGCGATCACCAGATTGCGGTTTTCCAGTACGGCCGACACATTGATCCGGCGACCCGGCGGGGAATGTGCGATGGCGTTTGCGACCAGATTTATCAGTACCTGCGCGAGAAGGCGGGTGTCGGCGCTGAACGCCGGTAGCGTCTCCGGTATATCGAATTCCAACCCGATGTCTTTTTCGGAAGCCTGCATCACGGTCATCAGGATCACATCGTCAATGACATCGTTCAGCGACGTCTCGGACAGCTCGATTTCGAATCCGCCCGACCCGATGCGCGACAGGTCCAGCAAATCGTCAATTAGTTTGAGCAAGTGCTGGCTGCTGCGGTGTATGTCGTCCACGTAATCGCTGTAACGGGTGGCGCCGGGACCCTCGACCGCCCCGAATATCTCCGATTGAATCGCCTCGCTGAAACCCATAATGGCATTCAGCGGCGTGCGGAGCTCGTGGCTCATATTGGCAAGGAAATTGGACTTTTCGTCGTTCGATATCCGGGCCTCGAGCGCCCGTTCCCGATGGTAGAGTTCGTTCGAGCGCGCCTGGAGCGTTTGCTCATGATTTTTCAGCACGAATTTCATGGTCCGGTGCAGGAGTTCGCCCGAGAGGTGGTTCTTGTCGATATAATCCATCGCCCCCGCGTCAAGCGCCTCCGCTTCGATCTCGGCGGAGCCGACCCCCGTAATCAGGACCATCGGCGTCGGGCTGCGTCTGCCGCCGGCCCGGCGGATCAGCGACGTGCCTTTTTCCGAACCGAGAATATGATCGACGAACGCAATATCGTATCGCCCGGAGTCCAGATGATCACGAGCATCCTGCATCCCGGTGACGTGGACCAGTTTCCCGGTGAATTCGCCACTGTCCCGGAAAAGTGTTTCGATGAGTAGAGCTTCTGACTTCGAGTCTTCAACAATCAGGACTCTCATTTCAAATCCATATCCTCGAGGTTTGCCGGTATTTAAATCTACTTACTGTTGGCATTCAACTCTGACTAGAAGACGTTAATACCATGGGTGCCATAACGCCACAGATACATTCTATCCGCATGGTTTTACGTTAAAGGGTCGAGGCGCGATCAGCGCAAGCCGCTTCTGAATTTTACCCGATACGGCCCCGGCGGCGCGTATGCCGCCTGCGTGAACAGTGCCCGGGACCTGCTGTCGAACCCCGTGACGTTGATCTGCAGGACCGAGGCCTCCTTGTCCAGTTTCAGATGCTCCATGACCCGTTGTGGCGGCGGTGCGGCGGCCGCCGTGATTTCGAGATTGGACAGGACAGTGCCATACCGGGTCTCGAGAAGCGTTCGTATGTTCCTGCCCGACAGATTGTTGGCCGTTTCCATCAATAAATCCGGATAACGGTCCGCCCGAAGGTGCATTTCGACATAGCAGAGAAAATGCCCGTCTACGCGATCGATCCGGGTAATTCGGATATACCCGTCGGCGCACGGCCCCAGCATGGCCCTCCATTGCCCGGGTTCATGCGTTCGGGCGATATCGGTGATCTCGGTCATGACGGTGTCGACGATGGAGCCGTCGGCGCGTTCGAAGACAAATTGTGACATGTCGTCGAGCGGCCGGGCAATATCCGAGACAAATGTCCCGCGCCGCCGGTTCCGGTGGAGCAGTCCCTGCGTAACGAGGCCGTTCAGTGCTTTCTGAACCGTGCCGAGGGCGAAGGGCAGGGCCAGGGCGATATCCTTTTCGGTCGGGATCCGGTCTCCCGGGGAGATAATGCCGGCTTCTATCGCTTCCTGAAGTGCCACCATCAGCCGACGGTACTTGGGACGGTCCGACCCGGCGGTCAGGCTGCACCGCTTTGCGACCTCTGTCAGTAATGGGTCCATTGCTCCTGCCGCCTGAAAAACTGTGAATTCGGACTCGCCATTCAATACTATATAGTATTGAATGTGTCGCCAAGGATAATGGCGGCGACAGGAATGAGAGATGGACGATATCAAGGGCGACGACATCATGCTGACTGTGTTCCTGAAGCACGATCAAAGTCAGCCGCTGGAAGAATTTCAGACCAAACTCGACAATCGCGGATGGTGGGAAAATTTTCCGCCGGAGGGTGTCGAGATCGTCTCATGGAATGTGGTGATGGGAATCGGTCAGATCGCGACGCTTAAAATGCCGCCGTTGAAGATACAGGCGGTCAATGTGGCGCTTGAGAAGTTCGCCTGGGGCGTCTTCAGAACGGAAGTTTTTGCAACATACGATTTCAAGGCAGTTCGCGAACGGCTTGCGCGGGAATCCAGGGTGCGTCAGCAGGCCGGTACCGGCGAGAGTGCCCCGGTCACTGCCCCGGTCACTGCCCCAGTCATTACCCCGGACGAAATAAACAGCGGTGCCGGCGGCGGCGATCATGCACGGCTTCCGCATAACGGTCTTTACATGGAGCAGTGGCAGGCCGGCACCGGCAAGGCGACGCCATACGAAGCTTCGCTGGGGAATGCATTGGAAGAGGTTTTCAGTGCCGGTATTCACGACCTTCCCGGCATTGTCGCCGCCCTGAACAGGATGGGCATAAAGACGCCGGACGGAGAGGACTGGACCGAACAGACCTATGCCGACGTCATGGAAAAACTCGGTCGCTAGCGAAGGAGGACACCGCGATGGCACAGCAACCGCCGAGATACCGCATCAGCGATGAGGCTCGGGAAATTCTCGACACCGGGCTGCGTAACAAATGGTACGGCATTTGCCCGGCGGACCGGGTTGCGGATAGACCGGTCGCGATAAAGCGCTGGTCGCGCGATCTGGTTTTGTGGCGCGATCGTGACGGAGATGTCCATCTGCAGGACGATCGCTGTCCGCACCGCGGCGCACCGTTATCGATCGCCCGTCATGATGGCGACCGTCTGAGCTGTGTCTACCACGGGGCGGAGATTCTGGGTGACGGCACCGTTGCAAGTCTGCCGGGAGAGCCCGGATGCGACCTGGTCGGCGCATGCGCGGTTCAGACCTACCCGGTCGAAATTCATCGCGGTGTGATCTATGCATGGCTGAGCGATGGCCTGGGCACACCTGTCGCTCCGCTCGCGCTGCCCGAGCGGCTTACCAGCGATTCCTATGACGCGTTCCTCGCCTATGCGGAATGGCGCACACCGTATCGCTACATGATCGATAACAATATGGATCCGATGCATGGTGCTTTCCTGCACCGGGTGTCGCATTCGATGGCCGAAGGGGCGAGCGAGGCGGTGTTCAAGACGCGCAAGACGAATACGGGATTCGTGTTCGAGAAAAAGGACCAGAAGGACGTCAATTTCGACTGGTCCGAATGGTACGATGTCGACTTTCAGGCGGTCTGTCTGGAGATACCGTATCCCGACACGGGCGGTCCCGGCGGTAATTTCGGCATCGTCTTCCATATCACGCCGATAGACGAAACATCGTCGGCATGCTTTTTCTGGCGCCATCGAAAGGTGTCCGGCTGGGAACGCGACACATGGCGTTTTCTGTACAAAAACCGGCTTGAAGGGCGGCACTGGCATGTGCTGGAACAGGATCGCCTTGTCGCCGAGCGCATGGCGGGGGATGCCGACCGCCACGAATATCTGTATGGTCACGACGTAGGGGTCGCCCGCGTCCGAAAGCTGATGGCGGACGAGGCGGAACAACAGGCGCAGGCGCTGAACGACAAAGCGGTTGCCGCCGAATAGCCACAGGAACAGCAGTCGCTGAAACAGGGAGAACAAGATGGACAAGATTACGAAAGTTTCGGTCACGACCGTGCCCGAACCCCAGGGGAATATATACAGCAACTGCCTGAAAATCGGCCCGCAGCTGATTTTGTCGGGCATGATTGCCAGCGATACTGACGGAGACGCATACGAGCAGTCGGTGAACTGCTTCTACAAGATCAAGGAACTGGTAGAGGCCGCCGGTGGCCGCATCGAAGATGTCGCCAAACTGAATATCTATCTGACAGATATGGAAAACCGTCCCGCCGTCGGCAAGGCGCGGAACGAGTTTTTCTCCGGCCGGATGCCGTGTTCGACCCTCGTTGCGATTACCGCACTGGCCCAGCCGGGCGCGCTGGTCGAAATCGAAGCGACGGCTTTTCTCGGCGCCGGGGTCTGATCGACGCCGCCGCGGCGAGCCGCTTCGGTTCGACGGATTTCGGTAAGTGTTTTTCGACCTTGTTCCAGGTTAAAGCAGGGTAACCGGCCCGACCTATTATCTCTCTTTGTACGCACCGCCCGACCGGCGCGGTGTTTGCGAGTACGGGAGATGGTATGGAACCGGGAATCGAAAAACTGTCACCGGACGAAGCTTATCGCGGCGTCGATGAAGCCGCGCTGGGGTTTGCCACGACGGACGACGTCAAGCCGCTCCGCCAAAGTCAGGGGCAGATGCGGGCCGAAGAGGCAATCGCCTTTGGCACAAGCATGTCGCACGAAGGCTACAATTTGTTTGCCTTCGGCGAACACGGCGTCGGCAAGCACACACTTATCGAAGCGTCGCTGACGACGCAGGCGGAAAAACTGCCCGCTCCGGACGACTGGTGTTTCGTCAATAATTTCCTGGATGCGCAAAAGCCCGAGGCGATCAGCCTGCCACCCGGTTCGGCCCGGACCTTTTCCGTCGATATGGAAAAATTCGTCGAGGATCTCGGTATTGCGATCCCGGCCGCATTTGACAGTGACGATTACCGCGAGCGGCGCCAGTCGATCGAGGCCGAGACGAACGAGCGACAGGAAGCGGAGTTTCAGGCGCTTCACGAAAGGGCTGCGAAATCGGGGGCGGCGCTGGTCCGTACCCCGATGGGATTTGCGATCGCGCCTGTGGCCGACGGAAAGGTAATCGAGCCGGCCGTTTTTCAGGACCTGCCGGAGGCGGAGCAGGAGAGCATTCGCCGCAACGTGGCCGACCTCGAACGAAAGCTCGAAGAGATCGTCCGGAAGATTCCCGGCTGGCGGAAGGAACTGGCCGAGAAAATCCACGACCTTAACCGAGAGGTCACGGCATATGCTGCGACCCATCTGATTGAGACGCTCAAGCGGCAATACCGTCTGATGCCCGAAATCGTCGATTGGCTCGAACGCGTGCGGTCGGACATTGTCGACAATGCCGAACAGTTCTGGCGGGTGGCGACAGAGTCGGAGGCGCCGCAACTGCCTATGGCGTTTG
>CAXBMQ010000020.1:0-83096 GCA_963977005.1 uncultured Rhodospirillaceae bacterium | reverse complement strand
CCATAATAGTCTCCTTCAAGATAAGTGTGCCGGCCTCCAGGGGTGCCGGTCACAGAAAAAACGCCCGCCGGAACCGGCGGGGCGCGCGTTATTACCGGTAAATCAGAGCCTAGTCAAACAGGCTGGAGACGGATCTGGCATCGCTGATGCGCTCAATTGCCTCACCCATAAGGGGGGCGATGGAAATCTGCTGGATATTGCTGGCCACGCGGACCGCTTCTGTGCCCAGGATCGAATCCGTGATCACCATGGATTCCAGAGGCGAGGAAGAGACCCGGCTGACTGCGCCACCGGACAGTACGCCATGCGTGATATAGGCATGCACGGCTTTCGCGCCCGCCTGTTTGAGGGCCTGGGCGGCATTGCACAGCGTCCCGCCGGAATCGACGATATCGTCCACCAGGATGCATGTCCGGTCTTTGACGTCACCGATGATGTGCATGACCTCGGATACGCCGGCGCGTTCGCGCCGTTTGTCGATGATCGCAAGGTCGGTGCCGAGCCGCTTGGCAAAGGCACGTGCGCGCACCACGCCGCCGACATCGGGCGACACCATGATCAGATCGCCATTGTCGAAATTTTCCTCGATATGGCGGATAAAAACGGGCGCCGCGAACAGGTTGTCCAGCGGGATATCGAAAAAACCCTGAATCTGGCCGGCATGGAGGTCCATCGTAAGCACCCGGTCTGCCCCGGCGACCGTGATGAGGTTTGCGACCAGTTTTGCGGATATGGGCGTGCGCGGGCCTGATTTCCGGTCCTGGCGCGCATAGCCGAAATACGGCATCACCGCCGTAATCCGGCTTGCCGACCCACGGCGTACCGCATCCAGTGCGACCAGAAGCTCCATCAGGTGATCGTTTGCCGGGTAGGATGTCGACTGAACGATGAAGACGTCTTCGCCGCGAACGTTCTCGTGAATCTCGACAAAACATTCCATATCCGAGAACCGCCGGACACTGGCTTCGGTCAGGGGCAGATTCAGATAGGCGGCAATTGCTTCGGACAGCGGACGATTGCTGTTGCACGCAATAATCTTCATGAGTGTCCACTTCCATGCCGGACGGTGTGCGCCCGGAAATTTATGTTTGACCCCTGCGTCCGCCTCCCGAGCCGACGCAGGCGCAAATTACCAGCGGGGCAGGGGGGAGTAAACGCTGAACGATTCTCTGCGCGTAGCTTTCAGCGGACGGGTTGTATCGGCGTACCCGGCGACGCCGACAAAGCGCTTTCGGGAACTTTTCTGAGAACATCTCTAATGCCTTCGGCGGCACCGAGCGCGATGCCACGGGCGATGACGGGCCAGTCGCTCTCAAGCGCGTCGGGCGAGACCGTATTTTTCTGATGAAGCCTGCCGAGATCCTGTCCGTCCGGGCTCATCACGGTCCAGTCCAGCCCCAATTGCCTGTTGCCTTTAGCGCCGGCGGATAATGTGACGGTTCCGACGATAATGACGGAATCGTCGCGCATTCTCGATGAGACCCGCAGCGCCTGTCGGCGGAGCGCCGTTTCGAGCTCGCTCCGAAGCAGGGCGCCCGCGGTTTCGGGCGCGCCGTCGATCTTCCAGACATGCAGTGTGCGCTTTACGCCATCGGCGGTTCGGTCGCGTTCGGCGGGCCCCTGGACGATTTCGGCAATTTTGCCGGCTGATTTTTGGGCGATATCGCGCATGAGCGTCGGGCTGCCCCCGGCCCAGGCGGTTTTCCGGGCCGCGATATCCAGGGCGTGTTCGCCCCGCTGAATGCCGTTCCGGTCGGATATGCGCCAGATCACGCGTATTTCGCTGCGATTGCCGCCTCGCGGCGTTGCGATGGCCTGTCCCGTGAGTACGAGGCTCGAACGGTTCCCACGCCCGGTGAAGGCCGGGAGGTTCCGCGATACCAGTGCGGCCGCCATCTCGCGCGCGAGCACGGCACCGCTGTCTTCCGGTATGCCGTCCACCGGACGCACGACAACACCGGACCGGTCCGGCAGTTTCAGAAGGGGGTTCGCCGTCTTTTTTGAGGCGTCGGGCTGGAACGGCTGTGGCAGAGGCTGGCATGCGGCGACTGCCAGAACCAGCAGCGCCAGCGCCGGGAAAAACATTATGGCCTGCCGACTAGATCGCACAACTCACCATCAGACCCAGGATCAGGACGAACAGGAAAACAATCATGTGCGGCAAGGTCAGGATGCCTCCGTCAGCGCGATCGCGGATAGCCCGCGACCGTAGTCGTCTTCTCCGCGGTGGCAGGTACGCCGGTAGCTGAAAAACAGATCTTCGGCGGCATAGGTATCGATATCCAGTGCATCTGCCGCCGTAATACCGGCTTCGTTCAGGCGGCGCAGCACATAGCCCTGGAGATCGAAAAGGTGCTTGCCCGTCTCGCCGTCGGGACGGAAAAGCGTCACGGTTCCCGGATCGTCTTCGATGAAGGGGTCGGGAAAATCCGTGCCGACCTGATAGGAGCCTTGCGCAATACAGGGGCCGACGGTCGCCCGAATATTTCGCCGCATCGCCCCAAGGTTTTCCATGGCCTCAACCGTATTTTCGACAACGCCGCCAAGCGCTCCGCGCCATCCTGCATGGGCGGCACCAATGACGCCGGCTTCGCGGTCTGCGAACAGCACCGGCGCGCAATCGGCCGTCAGGATGCCAAGGGCGATGCCGGGGGTCCGTGTCACCATCGCATCTGCTTCCGGTCGGTCTGCCAGAACCGGCGCCGGGTCCGTCAGCGTCACGACATCCGGGCTATGAACCTGATAGAGCGTTACCAGCCTGTCCTCGGCGAGGTCGAGATGGGCGGCCGCCCGGCGCTTGTTTTCGACCACATGTTCCGGGTCGTCGGCCGACCCTGCGCCGCAGTTCAAGGATCCATAGATGCCGCCGCTGACGCCGCCTTCGCGTGTGAAAAAGGCGTGACGGATAGCGGCTATACTGCCGAGCGAAGCGGATTTCAGCATGGTTTTTCCACCCAGGATTCAAACCCGGCCAGTCTAGGCATTTCGGCCGATGTCGCCACCATAACCTTGAAAAGTTCACCCATCTGCGCGGGGTCGGTCAGCCGCGCCGCCGCGGCATGAATTGCGTCGCGGGTTTCGGCCGGGGCGTTCCGGGCAAGTTGCTGCGTTCGTTCCCGGATCCCGATCGCATTCAGAAAATCCGCCTGCGATATCGGGCCGGCCACCGCGGCATGGCCGGATTTCAGTCGGCGTGCCAGGGCGTCGAAATCGACATGGGCGGTCAGGTCGGCCCTGCCCGGTTCCGCGAGGGGGGCGGTGAATTTATGTTCCCGTACCGCCTGGAGGGTTTCGCCGATCGCGGATTCTCCGTGTCCGTAGTCGATGAACAACGCCGCGCCAAGCGATGAGGTCAGGCGGTCGCTCACACGATCTGCGAACGCCATCGCCGCCGGGCAGACTTCAAAGATCTCATCGCGCCGCGCCTGCGGTAACCGGATGCTCGGCTTTTCCGTCACCGGCTCGCCCGCCACGAAGACAAGACCGTCCGGTCCGGCATCGACGCAGCGTTCCGCCCAGCCGGTGTCCGTGCGAACGAACTGACGGACGGGCAACGCGTCCAGAAATTCGTTCGCGATCAGGATCACAGGTCCCGCCGGTACGGTAGCGACCGTTTCATGCCAGCGCGGTGAGTGGCCCGACAGGGTTTCTTTCTGCCGCTGCCGCATCGCCGGACTGTTCTCCACCAGATGGATGTCGATGGCGTTGTGGAATTCGGGTACCGATTTTGCGGCCCGCAACAGGTCGTTCATCAGGGTGCCGCGGCCGGGTCCGCATTCGACGAGGGACAGCCTGTCGGGAGACCCCATCTGCTGCCAGGCAATCGCTGCCCACAATCCGATCAGTTCGCCGAACATCTGGGAGATTTCGGGCGCCGTGATAAAATCGCCGGCGATGCCGAAGGGGTCTCGGGTCATGTAATAGCCGTGGTCGGGATGGCCGAGCGCGAGTTCCATAAATTCAGCGACGGATATCGGCCCTGTCCCGGCGATCCGGTCGCGGATCAGGTTTTCAAGCGGTGACATTTTTCCGCGACGTCGCGATCAGCCAGATGCCGACCGCCAGCAGGGGCAGAGATAGCCACTGGCCCATGGTAGAGCCCAGGGCAAGAAAACCGATATGGGCGTCCGGTTCGCGGAAAAATTCGGCAACCGGCCGGGCTATACCGTATCCGACGAGGAAAACACCTGACAGAAACCCGCGCCGCTCGAACACGCCGGGGCGCGAGGCGAGCCAGGCCAGGATCAGGAACAGAAGAAGGCCTTCAAGTGCCGCCTGATACAATTGGCTCGGGTGCCTCGGCAGGGGTCCGCCGCCGGGAAACACCATGCCGAGGGGCGAATCGGTCACCCGGCCGTAAAGTTCGCCATTGATGAAATTCGCAATCCGGCCCAGGCACAGCCCGATCGGGGCCGTGCAGGCGACGATGTCGCCGATGGCGATCCAGGGATAGTCGCGCCGCCGCGAAAACAGCCAGATGGCGAATATTACCCCCAGCAGGCCGCCATGGAATGACATGCCGCCCTGCCAGACGGCGAAGGCCTCGAGCGGATGCGCGAGATAGTAGTCGGCCTTGTAGAAAATCACGTATCCCAGGCGCCCGCCAAGCACCACACCAAATGTCGCCCAGACGATAAAATCGTCGATATGCGCTTTGGTGATTCCCACCGGCGAGCGCCGGGCAAGCACGACCATGTAGCGCCAGGCGAGCAGGATGCCGGCGATATAGGAAAGCGCATACCACCGGATGGCAAAGGGGCCGATTTCGATCAGAACCGGATCGATGGTCGGGTAGGTGAGGGTAAGCGCGGTCATGTGTCAGATACCGGCGTCAGATATAGGGATCGGCGGTCGTCAGGCTTTCGCGCACATACCGGGCGACACCTTCTTCGAGTCCGGTGGGCGCGTTGCGATAACCCGCGTCGCGCAGGCGGGACATGTCGGCTTCCGTGAAGTACTGATACCGGTCGCGGATCGCCTCGGGCGTATCGACGAAATCGATCACGGGTTCGATATCCATTGCCCGGAAGACTGCCTTCGCCAGGTCTTCGAATGTACGCGCCGCCCCTGTGCCGACATTGAAAATACCGGATACCGCCGGGGTTTCGGACAGCCACAACGCAACGTCGACACAGTCGCCGACCCAGACGAAATCGCGTTTCTGACCGCCATCGGGGTAATCCGGGTTGTGCGACCTGAACAGAACCGCCTTGCCGTCGTCGGATATTTCCCGGAAATTTTTCAGGGCAACACTGATCTGGCCGCCTTTGTGGTATTCGTTCGGGCCGTAGACGTTGAAGAATTTGAGCCCGGCCCAATGCGGCGGGCGCGGCCCGTTCTCGGCAACGATACGCGCCACGCGCCGGTCGAAAGCATGCT
The DNA here is from genome assembly GCA_963977005.1 of uncultured Rhodospirillaceae bacterium. Lineage (GTDB taxonomy): Bacteria > Pseudomonadota > Alphaproteobacteria > MPNO01 > UBA830 > CAXBCP01. Next base: position 77,717 of record CAXBMQ010000020.1, on the reverse strand, counting down.
TCGACCAGCCATAGGCGTTCATCGGGCGCAGGTTTGCCAGCCCGTCTATAGAATCGTCGTCGCGGAAGCCGCGTTCGCCATCGCCGTACGTGGCCGCAGACGAGGCATAGATCAGGGGCGTTTCAGAATCGGCGCACCAGTCCCACAGGTCGAGCGACAGGCGTATATTCGACCGCACAATGAGATCCGCGTCGCGCTCGGTCGTTGCCGAGACGGCGCCCATATGAAAGACCGTCTCGATGTCCTTCGCATTATCGCCGAGAAAGGCGGGAAGGTCGTCCGGCGGGATGATATCCGCCAGTTCGCGCTTCGCGATATTCTTCCACTTGTCGTCATGACCCAGTATGTCGCAGACGACGATGTCGCGGTCGCCCCGCGCCTCTAGCGCCTGGACGAGATTTGAGCCGATAAAGCCGGCGCCGCCGGTGACGATAATCATGCGCGAAGTTTGCTCCGTGGTTCGACAGGTTGGTTATAGGTTCAACCGAGACAAGCCGCAAACTTCGACTTATGTTAGAAACACAGTTCCAACCTGCTGGAGGCATGAAAACATGCAAAACCGTAACCGTGTATTTGACGATGCCGCCCGCGTGGCCGGCGGTGCCATGGGCACATTGTCCGGTATCCGGCGCGAGATCGAAGTACTGGTGCGTCACCAGTTCGAGAAAATGCTTTCCGGCATGGACATGGTCACCCGCGACGAATTCGACGCCGTGAAGGCGATGGCGATCCGTGCGCGCGAAGAGAACGAAAAACTGGAAGCGCGATTGCAGGCGCTCGAAACAGCGACCGCGAAGCCTGCTTCCGCCTCTCGCAACCGGGCGAAAGCCGCCGCCAAACGACCCGCGACGAAAAAAGACTAGCCGACCCGGATTACACTTATCCACTACATTTTGTGTTTCGGCGCAGCTGAGACACCAATTCCCCTTGCACCTGAAATACTGTTCTGGCACGCTAAATGTTGTGTCGAAACATCCAAGACCCCCACTATTTTGCGGGCGAAGCGCCGTTATCGCGGGCTGCCAGGATGTCGATGCGAACACAGTGTCCCAGGGGGTTCAGGCATGACGGCTTTAAGTAAAGAATTCGAAAAATCGGTTCCGAATCCGCTCGATATGATCGAGCAGATCGCGACCAGCCACGACTGGCTCTATGAACGGTCAAGCGACCGGGATATCGCCGTCGAGGTCACCGGCCACTGGTGCGACTACCGCATGTTCGTGTCGTGGCATGCCGATGTACATGCCCTGCTATTTGCCTGCGCATTCGATATGCGTGTGCCGGAGAAAAAATCCGATTCCATCCATCCGCTCTTGGCGATCATCAATGAACGGCTGCTTGTCGGTCATTTCGACCTGTGGTCGGACGATGGGCTGCCGGTCTTCCGCCATGCGCTTCTGCTTCGCGGTGTCGCCGGTGCCAGTCAGGAACAGCTCGAAGATGTCGTCGATATCGCGTTCACCGAGAGCGAGCGCTACTACCCGGCATTCCAGTTCGTAATCTGGGGCGGCAAGTCCCCGGAAGATGCCATGGCCGCCGCCATTCTGGAGACCGAGGGCGAAGCCTGAAAACGACCGGTACGGGTGACCCGTGTTAAGCGGCCGGGCCGGCGCAGTCATCGAATCACATTTTTATCGGGGCGGGATATATGTCTGAATCGCACAACATACTTCTTGTCGGCTGTGGGAAGATGGGCGGCGCAATGCTGCGCGGCTGGCTGTCGCGCGGTGTCGCCCCCGGCAATGTCAGGGTCATCGAACCGTTTGCCGAGGCAGCTTCAGCGCTGCGCCAGGAACTCTCTGTCTCCGTGGTTGAAAGCGTTGAGGCGCTCGATGCAGATTTCGACCCGGATATCGTTGTTTTCGCCGTCAAGCCGCAGGGCATGGACGATATCGTTCCGTCCTATGCCCGCTTTGCCGCAAACGGGGCGGTGAGCCTGTCAATTGCGGCGGGCCGGACGATTTCCTATTTCGAGACGCATCTCGGTAACCATGCCGCCATTGTCCGGACCATGCCCAATACGCCCGCTGCGGTGGCGCGCGGGATCACGGCGGCATGCCCGAACGGTCATGTCAGTGCCGCGCAGCGGACCGCGTGCGAAACCCTGCTGGAAGCCGTGGGCGATGTGGTCTGGGTCGAAAGCGAAGAGATGATCGATGCGGTGACGGCAGTGTCTGGCAGCGGCCCCGCTTACGTCTTTCTGATGATCGAATGCATGGCGAATGCCGGCGAAGCGCAGGGACTGCCGGCGGATATCGCTGCCCGTCTGGCGCGGGCGACCGTTGCCGGTTCGGGCGAACTTGCGCGCCAGTCGAGCGAGGCTGCAGACATCCTGCGGCGAAATGTAACGAGTCCCGGCGGCACGACCGCCGCCGCCCTCGATGTTCTGATGGCCGACGAAGACGGTCTGCAGCAGTTGATGGATCGGGCGATAAAAGCTGCGACGCAGCGGTCCCGCGAGCTCGCGGGCTGATCCGGCCCCGGCTGCCGTCAGGCTGTATTCGCCGCTTCGAAGATTATTCTGCTGCCTGCAGGTATAGCGACCCCGACCGTATTTTTTCGAGCGCACGGGATTCAAGCTGGCGCACGCGTTCTTTCGAAACACCCAGTTCCCGGCCGATTTTCGTCAGACTTTGACGTTTTTCGCCCAGGAAGCGCTGGCGCAGAATGTGTCTCTCCCGTCGGGTCAGCGCGGGAATCGCCGCCCGCAACAGGCGTACCAGCGCGATACGTTCCCGTTTGCTTGTCAGGAGGATCTCCGGGTCGGGGGATGAATCGGGCAAGGTGTCGGCAAGGGTTCGGCCGTCCGGATGCTTTGCATCAAGCGGCTGGTCCGCCGCCCGCAGTCGTTGGGCAAATGCCCGTACGTCATCGACCGTCGTATTCAGGCGACCGGCAAGTGCCCGCACCGCGTCGCCGCCTTTTTCGTCAAGACCGGCCAGGGCACCGCTGAAATACATCGTCCGGTGGCGCGGCGTGGTCACCGAGCGGACAACCGAGCCCGAGCGCAGGACGTAATCCTGTATTGCCGCCCGAATCCACCACATTGCAAAAGTCGACAGGCGGGTTCCTTTTTCCGGATTGAAGCGCTTGATCGCTTCGAGAAGTCCGACGGTTCCTTCCTGAATCAGGTCGGATAGCGGGCAGCCATACCGCCGGTAGCGGCCCGCGATGCGGATCACGTATCGAAGCTGGCTCAGAACCAGGCGCTCCCGCGCCCGCGTGTCGCCCTTATGGACCTTGCGAAACAGATCGCGTTCTTCCATTGCCGAAAGATGCGGCGTACGCCGCAGGGCGCGCGCAATATTTGCCGGAACGGGTGAACGCATTATCTCTCCAGTAACACTCTGCACAAAACGTCGCATACAGTCGCTGCAGGATCAACTGTTTCGGATCGCGGCGAATGTTCGCGAAGTCGTATAAAACTGTTACGATACAACCAATTACGGAGGACCAGATGGCGAAGAAAGCAACCAGCCGGCAGCCGGGCGCCGATCGGATTCTCGACGCTGCCCTCGATCTCGCAGGCGGTATGCGCTGGCGGGACGTGTCGATGGAAATGATCGCAGACGAGTCCGGCGCGACACTGGCGCGGGTCTACGAGCTGTTTCCCTCGAAAGCCGCGCTGCTGAACGGGTTTATCCGGCGGACGGACCGGGCTGTTCTCGCGGGTCATGACTTCGACGATGTATCCGAACCCGTGCGCGAACGCCTGCTTGATGTATTGATGCGGCGGCTGGATGCGCTGGCGCCTCACAAGGACGCCGTTGCGTCGATTACCCGGGATATCGGTCGGAATCCTGGCGGGCTGCTTTGTGCCGGACCTGCATTCATGAATGCGATGGCGTGGTCGCTGGAAGCCGCCGGCGTCGGCAGTTCGGGTCTTTCCGGATTGGCACGCGTCAAGGGGCTGGCGGCAATCTATCTGGGCGCGCTGCGGGTCTGGTTGCGGGACGACACGCAGGACCTGTCGGTGACGATGGCGTATCTCGACAAGAACCTGAAAAGGGCAGAGTCAATGATTTCGATGTCGCCGTTCAGGGGCCGCCGGCGTCCTGTTGCGGACGAACCGGCGGATTAGCCAATCGCATGGGCGCGTGGCTGAGACCGGCGGCCCCCAAGGTGGCGGGGTCTATGACATCATGCTGCCCGTCTGAGAAGGGGTGCGCTGCAATATTTTGGGAGCAAGAACCACATTAAATTTTTAAGTTATTGATATTATTCATTTTTAATTTTGTGCAACGCACAATAATTTGTTGACATGTTGCGCTGCACAACATATATTCCTGAAACGAGTTCAGAAGAGTTGTTCACATTTAACACGCAACAGGAGCATATAATGGCTGCTAACGGAAAAACGAAAGGCGCGATGTTCCCGGAATGGGACGTCACCAAAGTCTGGGCCGATATGAAAATGCCCGAATTCAATGTCGACGCGATGGTCGCGGCGCAGCAGAAAAACATTGAAGCACTGAACCTGGCCAACAAGACGGTTGTCGAAAGCTGGCAGGGTTTTGCGAAGAAGCAGGCCGAACTGTGGCAGGCCGCCGTTGAAGACACCGGCGTGTTCGCACAGGATGTCGCTTCCGCGAAGGAACCGACCGACAAGGTCGCCAAGCAGGCTGCTTTTGCCAAGGCTGCTTTCGAGAACGGTCTGTCGACCGCCCGCGAAGCGCAGGAAATCGCCGCCAAGACGGCCAACCAGACGGTCGATATCGTGTCCAAGCGCTGGGCCGAAGGTCTCGACGAGGTTGTATCCTATGTCGAGAAGGCTGCCCCGAAGGCCGCCTAACCACGATCATCCCGTGATCCAGGCGCTTTCCCGCGCCGAATACACCGCCGCTCCGGATTTCCGGGGCGGCGGTTTTCTTTTGCTTCCCCATCGTCGATGATCGTCTTCGTAAAGACGGTGGAGGCGGCGGTGACGATAGAGTTTGACGATTTCCTGAAGGTCGATATCCGCGCGGGCACGATTGTCCGTGCCGAGGCCTTTCCCGAAGCGCGTAAGCCGGCGATCAAGCTCTGGATCGATTTCGGCGCCGAAATCGGCGAACTGAAAAGCTCGGCCCAGATTACCCGATACTACACCCCGGAAACGCTTGCCGGACGTCAGGTCGCCGCGGTGGTCAATTTTCCGCCGCGCCAGATTGGCAAGTTCATGTCGGAGGTTCTCGTGCTCGGTTTTCCGGACGACGACGGTGATGTCGTCCTGACGACAATAGACCGGCCCGTCGCAAACGGCGCCCGGCTGTTCTAGGCGAAGGCATGCCGTTGCTGCCCGGAGGGCAGGTCCCGCGATATTTATACCGGGAGCGTTATCGTCGCGCGGAGACCGCCCAGCGGAGATTCCGAGAGCGTCACGTCGCCGCCGCTGCCGCGGGCGAGGTCGCGGGCGATTGACAGCCCGAGACCCGTTCCGCCGGTCCCGGGGTTGCGGGAAGAATCGAGCCGGTAAAACGGTTTGAAGACAGCCTCGCGCTCTTCCTCCGGTATTCCGGGTCCGTCGTCATCGACCGTGACGTCAACCAGTGCGCCCCGCCGGATGGCCGACACCTCCACGGTGTGGGCGTGGGTGAGCGCGTTGACGACAAGGTTCGTGATGCACCGCCTGATCGCATTGGGCCGCACCAGTATCTCCAGGTCGCCGTCGGTCGTTGCCTTCACCACACGGTCGTCGGTCGAGGCTGCGCGCGCGACCGAGGTGACGATTTCCGCGAGATCGCTCTCGACCGGCTCCTCCGTGCCCTCGCCGCGGGCAAAGGCGAGAAACTCCTCGACCATCACTTCCATCTCGCGAAGGTCTTCCTTGAGCTCTTCCACGCCTTTCGAATCGGCGAGCATCGCGAGCTGGAGCTTCATCCGTGTCAGCGGGGTGCGCAGGTCATGGCTGACCCCGGCCAGCATTTCCGTCCGCTGGGTCAGTGCATTGTTGATCCGTCCGCGCATCCGTTCGAAAGCCGCAGCGGCCCGGCGGATTTCCGTTGCACCCTCCGGCCGGAAGTCCGGGACGTCCCGTCCCTTTCCGAAATTGTCGACCGCGGCGGCGAGGCGTCTTATCGGTCTGACCTGGTTGCGCATGAACATCGTCGCGATCGCGAACAGGAGAAGCGATGTGCCGACCATCCACATCAGGAAAATATAGGTTGTCGAGCTGAACAGCCGTTCCCGGGGGACGAATATTTCCATCACGCCGTCCGGCAGCTGAACTTTCATCTGTACCAGCCGGTCGTGGCTCCAGGTGTCGATATGGACCGGGCGACGTACGCGTTCCCGCATGGAATTCGCAAGACGGGTGTCGAGAATGCCGCCGCCGGTAACCGGCGGTGCGTTCGGCAGAATTTCACCGCGTTTGAAGTTCAGCGTCAGACCCATATCGCCCGCTGAAGACATTATCCAGCGGGTACTCTTTTCATCCGTGAAATGGCTCCGTGCATTGATCACGAGTCCGATTTCACCGGCCACCGAATCGGAAAGACGCCGGGTAATCGTGCTCCAGTGACGGTCGTAGAAAACCCATGTCGACACGACCTGGACAAGGATCAGCGGGGTGATGATGATCATGATCGACCGGCCCAGGAACGACTTGGGCAGGTAGCGCTTCACGGCGATGCGCAGCCGTATCGGCGTTCTCACCGGACACCTTTTCTGGCGCGGGCGCGATCAGTCCGGGTGTAGCACATAGCCCTGTCCCCGGATGGTATGCAGATAGCGTGGTTCGCGCGGGTCGGATTCGATTTTGCGGCGCAGGCGCGTGACCTGTACGTCGACGGTCCGTTCGTTGCCGTCGATACGGCACTGGCTGATCAGTTCGTCCCGTGAAAGCGTCATGCCCGGGTTACGCGCCAGCGCGGAAAGCAGATTTGCCTCGATCGTCGTCAGTCTGACGATCGCATCGTCTCGCCGCAATTCGCGCCGGCCCATGTCGAAGGCACACTGACCGAGCCTGACGATGCCTTCCGTTACGGCGGGCGCTGCCCGGCGCAGGATCGATTCGATGCGTAACACCAGTTCCCGGGGCTCGAACGGCTTGGTCATGTAGTCGTCCGCCCCCTGTTCCAGCCCCGATACCCGGTCTTCCGGCTCGCCCATCGCGGTCAGCAGCAGAATCGGCACACGTGATACGGAGCGTAGCGATTCCGTCAGCTCGAGCCCGCTTTCACCCGGCATCATCACGTCGACGACCAGCAGGTCGAACTGCAGACCGCGCATCCGCATGCGCGCGTCCTGCGCATCCGACGCGGTCGTTACGCGAAAGCCGTTTTCACCGAGGTACTGGCTAAGCAACTCCCGAAGCCGGTCGTCGTCATCCACAACCAGAATATGGGGCTGATCGTCCATCCTGTCAGTATATCAGTAAACTGCCGCCGGTCTCAGAAGTCGTATCCCGGCGCCTTTCGGGGCATGCCACCGAACATGTCCAGCATCCGTTCGCGCCAAGCATAAACCGGATCATCGGCTTTCAGCAGCGGGTAGTCGCTGATCGCCCTTGCCCAGGCGAAGGCCCCGAAAACGATATAGTCGCCATACGCTGCGGCGTCGCCCGACAGGAAATCCTGTCCTTCAATCGCCGCGCGCAGGGTCGACACAGCGCCGCGGAAGGCCTTGATGTCTTCCTCGGACCTTATCTGAACCTCGGCCGGCAGCTTGCCGAACCGGGCCGAGCGGCTCTCGATGAAATATTCCCGGTCCGCCGGGTCCAGGTGGTCCTGGATGTCGGCGATCACCAGTTTTATCAATGCCAGGTGAAGGGTTCGGTCGGCCCATACGTTCAGAAATTTCGCCAGGCCATGGCCGGTCGCGCCGCCGAAAAGCGAGGGCGCGTCCGGATAGGTCTGTTCGAGATACTCGGCAATGGCCCATGAATCCGATACCACCGTCTCGCCATCGCGGATGACAGGAACACGCTCCTGTCCCGAAAAAGCGATCAGATCCTTGTCTGTAAACCGTGCAGGGACCGTTTCGTATGCAAGGCCCTTATGTTCGAGCGCCATGCGGGTGCGCCAGCAATACGGGCTGAACCGGCGATCGTCGCGCCCCGCAAGTTCGAATAATTGAATTGGCATATCGATAATCCCTGTTCTGGGGGGTGTTCATCTATAGCAGGTCGGGGATGCGGGCGGACATGAAATCGCTGAACGCGCGCATCCGTGCCGTGTCGCGATGATGAGGGTGACGGAGTATCCAGAGATCCGCGCCGAGCTCCGGTGCGAGATCCAGTACTCTTGTGAGACCGGGTTCGGGGTCGCCGAGATAGCATGGCAGGCAGGCCAGCCCGATATCTTCGCGGACCGCCGCGAGGAGTAAAAGCATGCTGCTGGTCCGGTAGACCGGTTCTGTACCTGCTGTATTGGCCGCCAGCCATTTCATGGCTGCCATATGGGCGAGATTTTCGCCGCAGGTGACAAGCTTGTGGGCACTTAGATCGGAAAGCCGGGTCGGCGCGGGGTTTTTCCGCAGATAGGATTTCGACCCGTAAATCGCGACCGGCAGGTGGCCGAGACGCCGGCCGACCATGTCGTCATGGCCTTTTGTGCCAGCCTCCAAAGTGCGGAATGCGATATCGATATCGTCCGGGTGAACCGGGCTGTATCCGTCCGGGGTGGCGATCAGATCGACGAAAATTTCCGGAAACCCATCGCGGAATTGGCCGAGAACGCGGGGCAGCAGACCAAACGCAAGATTGAACGTCGCCCCCACCCGAATGACGCCGGCCGGACGTCCGTGATCGACGTCGGCGCCGCGCAGCAGGGCGGCGCTTTCGTCGGCCATTTTCTCGGCATGCGGGAGCAGCCGTTCGCCGGCCGCGGTCAACGATACGCCGTCGGGGCCGCGGTCGAAGAGCCGCTGGCCTAGCTGTTTTTCCAGCCGCTCTATCCGCCGCAGGACCGTCGAACGGTGGATGCCGAGTGCGTTCGCCGCACCGTTCAATGAAGCGAAACGTCCCGTTGTGCAGAAAATACGCAGGTCGTCCCAATCCAGCATGTGTTGCATTATTGCACGCATATGCTGGATTTAGCCAAATATCGTTGCGTATAAATTCAGGCTAGGCTGTCCCGGTGTTGTGAAATTCATCCGCGGAGGAAAGCATGTTCGATGAGGATATGAAGCGCATCGTCGCAGAGACCATTCTGTGTTTCGTCGCGACCACAAATGAAGACGGCAGCCCGAACCTGTCGCCCAAAAGCTCCCTGCGGGTATATGACGAGACCCATTTAATGTTCGCGAACATGGCGTCCCCGGGCACGGTCCGGAACCTGAAGCGCGACCCCCGGGTCGAAATCAATTGCGTCGATATTTTCGGGCGGCGCGGGTACCGGTTTGCTGGCCGGGCGACGGTCCATGCCGGTGACGACCCGCTTTACCTGGCGCTGAAGAAGGACGTCGCCGCGGAACACGGCGATGCGATCCCCGTTTTCGACGCGGTGCTCGTAAAGGTGCTGGAGGCGAAGCCGGTCATTTCGCCCGCCTATACATTTGTCGACGGTGTAACCGAAGCTGCGCTTCGCAACGCCTATCTCGGTAGATACGGGGTGCAGCCGATAGGAACTGGTGCCGCTGAATAGACTTCAGGGCCCCCAGAACAGAACGAGCAACGGTGCTGCGACGGCGAATGTGACGGCGGTCAACGGCAGGCCCATGCGCCAGTAATCGCCGAACCGGTAACCGCCGGGCCCCATGACAAGCAGGTTGGACTGGTGACCGATCGGCGTCAGAAACGCGCTGGACGACCCGATGGCCACGGCCATCAGGAACGGGTCGAAGTTGACGCCGGCGATATTCGCGACGCTGACGGCGATGGGCGCCATAAGGAGGGCGGTGGCCGCGTTGTTGATGACGGCGCTGAGTACGGCCGAAATCGTCATGATCGTGATCAGCATTACCCAAAGCGGAAGACCGCCTGCGATTGCCGTTATACTGTCCGCGATCAGGTCGGTCGCGCCCGTCGAGTTCAGCGCTGCGCCCACCGGCAGGAATGCGCCCAGCAATATAATCACCGGCCATTCGACGCTGTCGTACATTTCCCGCAGGGGAAACAGACGCGTCGCGACCAGCGTCACCACGGCGGCAACAAAGGCGATGTCTATGCGCATCAGGCCAAACACCGCCGCTGCGATCGCGGCGGCAAAGATTGCGAGCGGCAGGTAGCTGTTCCGGCCGGGAACCGTGATTTCCCGGGATGCGAGCGGAAGGCACCCGAGCGAGTTCAGCGATTCGTAGAGAAGCTGTTCCGCCCCCTGAATCAGGATAACATCGCCGGCCTGGAACCTGATATGGCCGATTCTGTCGCGGATCGGCTTGCCCTGCCGGGCCACGGCCAGAATATTTACGCCGTAGCGCGAATTGATGCGCAGTCCGCCGGCGGTGCGCCCGTCGAGCCGCGATCCGGGATTGACCACGGCTTCGACCACGATGACCTCTTCAGAGGAGAGGCTTTCCGACGATATGTCACGGTCCGTCACCAGGTCGAAACCCGATTTTTCGACGGCCATCGCAATCGCTTCGGTCCCGCCTTCGATCATCAGATGGTCGCCCGGCTGCATTCGGGTGTACCAGGGAGGGGCCAGTTCCTTGTCGCCGTGGCGCACCAGGGCGACCACCGAAATATCGCCGTCGGCGAGAACGACAACTTCCCGGATCGGCTTGCCGATGAGCGGCGAATCTTCCGGTACGGTGATTTCCGTGACGTATTCGTCAATCTGCATCAGGTCGTCCAGCGCGGTGTCGCCGCCCTCCCGGTGGGGGATCAGCCGGTACCCGATGGTGACGATGAAGATAACGCCGACCAGGGCTGCAAGCGCGCCGACCGGGGCAAAATCGAACATCCCGAACCCGCCGCCTTCGCCGAACGACTTGCCCAGGACTTCCGCCCGGTAGCTCGAAATGATGATATTTGGCGGTGTGCCGATCAACGTCGCAAGTCCGCCGAGCAGGGAGCCGAACGCGATCGGCATCAGAACCCGCGACGGCGGCATATTCGACGCCTGCGCTGCCCGGATGGCGACCGGCAGCATCAGGGCAAGTGCGCCGACATTGTTCATGAATGCGGACAGTATCGCGACCGTCGCCGTCAGCGCGCCGATCTGGATCGTCGGGTTGCTCGGAAGTCTCCCGATGGATGACGCCAACACATTGATGGCGCCGGACCGCTGCAGCGACTGGCTGATGATCAGGACGGCGGCGACGGTGATGACCGCGGGATCGCCGAAGCCCGAAAAGGCGTCTTCCGACGGCACAATGCCGCAGACGACTGCCACCACAAGCGCGCCCATTGCGACAATATCGTATCGCCACCGTCCCCAGGCGAACAGGATCAGCGACGCCAAGATGATAGCGAAGGCGGTAATCTGCGGCGTTGTCATGGTTGTCCTTGATCGGTCATCGGGCGGTTCGCCGAACTTATACAGGGCCAAACGCCCCGAGGGCGATAAAAGTTCATTGCATTTATTGTGCACTGCACCTACGTTGGCTCCGGGCCACAACCCCCCAACGGGTTGCTGCTCTTCTGTGAGGGAGAGACTTAAATGTCTGATACTATTTCGAAGCCGGACACCCGTCCGGACAATCCTTGTTTTTCATCCGGTCCGTGCGCCAAAAGACCCGGCTGGTCGCCAGCGGTGCTTTCGGACGCGTTAACAGGCCGGTCCCATAGATCTGCGCCAGGCAAAGCGAAGCTCAAGGCCGTCATCGAACGGTCGAAGGCATTGCTCGGTATTCCCGACGACTATCGTCTGGGTATCGTGCCTGCATCCGACACGGGCGCCGTCGAGATGGCCTTGTGGTCTTTGCTCGGTGCGCGCGGGGTCGATCTTTTCACGTGGGAAAGCTTCGGCGCGGGCTGGGTCAGCGATACGCTGAAACAGCTCAAGCTCGAAGACGCCCGTGTTTTCGATGCGCCCTACGGGGAACTGCCCGATTTTGCCCAGTGGGATTCTTCCCGCGACGCGGTCTTTACCTGGAACGGCACGACGTCCGGCGTCCGGGTTCCCGATGGCGCCTGGATCCCGGATGACCGCGAGGGGCTGACCATCTGCGATGCGACATCGGCCGTGTTCGCGATGGACCTGCCCTGGCAGAAGCTCGATGTGGTCACCTGGTCATGGCAAAAGGTCATGGGGGGTGAAGCCGCGCATGGCATGATTGCCCTGTCGCCGCGCGCCGTTGAACGGCTCCAGACCTATTCTCCGCCCTGGCCGATGCCCAAAATTTTCAGGCTGACCAAAGGCAGCGACCTGATCGAGGGTATCTTTCGCGGCGAGACCATAAATACTCCCTCCATGGTTTGTGTCGAGGATGCGCTCGACGGCCTGACCTGGGCTGAGGGACTTGGCGGTCTCAAGGCGCTGATGGGCAGAAGCGAAGCCAATCTTGCAGCCATTTCTGCATGGGTCGCCCAATCCGGCTGGGCCGGCTTCCTGGCCGAGACTCCCGACCAGCGGTCTTCGACCTCCGTTTGTCTTAAAATTACGGACCCATGGTTCACCGCGCTCGATGCCTCGGCACAATCCGCCGTGCCTAAAAAAATCGATACCTTGCTCGAGTCCGAAGGCGCATCCTTCGATATCAACGGGTATCGCGATGCACCGCCCGGCCTGCGGATCTGGGCCGGCGCGACCGTGGAAACATCGGATCTGGAAGCCCTTTTCCCATGGCTCGACTGGGCCTATGCAACCGTTAAGGCAGAGCTGGCTCAGGCCGCCTGATCAGGAAACCTATCATGTCAAAAGTACTTATCTCGGACAGCCTCAGTGCTGCCGCCGTTGAAATTTTCAATGCCAATGGCATCGAAACCGATGTCATCACGGGGATGAAACCCGAAGAACTCATCGCCTGTATCGGCGACTATGACGGTCTTGCGATCCGGTCGGCGACCAAGGTGACCGAGGCGGTTCTCGAAGCTGCCACGAACCTGAAAGTGATCGGCCGTGCGGGTATCGGGGTCGATAATATCGATATCGACGCGGCATCGGGCCGCGGCATCGTCGTGATGAACGCGCCGTTCGGCAACTCGATCACGACTGCCGAGCATGCGATCGCGATGATGTTCGCGCTGGCCCGCCAAATTCCGCTGGCGAACCAGTCGACCCAGTCGGGCAAATGGGAAAAGTCCAAATTCATGGGGGTCGAGCTGACCGGGAAAATTCTCGGTATCATCGGTTGTGGCAATATCGGCTCTATCGTTGCCGACCGGGCGATGGGGCTGCGGATGAAGGTTATTGCGTCCGATCCGTTCCTGACGCCCGAACGCGCCGAATCGCTCGGTGTCGAGAAGGTGGAACTCGACGAGCTGTTTGCCCGCGCCGAGATCATCACGATGCACACGCCGCTGACCGACAGCACGTCAGGCCTGCTCAACGCCGCGAATTTCGCCAAAATGCAGGATGGCGTGCTTGTCGTAAACTGCGCGCGCGGCGAACTCGTCGTCGAAGCCGATATGAAGGCGGCGATCGAGTCCGGTAAAGTCGCGGGTTTCGCGGTCGACGTATTCCCGCAGGAACCGCCGGAAGACTACAGCATGTTCGGCATGGACCAGGTTATCGCCACGCCGCATCTCGGGGCGGCGACGACCGAGGCGCAGGAAAAGGTTGCGCTTCAGATCGCCGAACAGATGTCCGACTATCTGAACACGGGGGCGGTCATCAATGCGCTTAACATGCCATCCGTATCCGCCGAGGATGCGCCGCGGCTGAAGCCCTATATGACGCTGGGCGGCCAGATTGGCAGCCTCGTCGGTCAGGTGGCCGAGAGCGGTCTGTCGTCGGCCACCATCGAATACGAAGGGTCTGCAGCCGACATCAACACGCGGCCGGTAACGTCGGGTCTTCTCGAAGGCCTGCTTTCACCGCTGATGAGCGGCGTGAACATGATCAATGCGCCGATCCTGGCTCGCGACCGCGATGTAGACGTGTCCGAGGTCCGCCATGAACGCGACGGCGAGTACCAGACCCTGATTCGCCTGACCGCGGAGACGGAAACCGGGCCGATCACCGTCGCCGGCACTCTGTTCGGGGGCGACAAGCCCAGGATTGTCGAGGTCAATGGCATTAAGCTCGAAGCCGAGCTGAGCGAGAACATGCTCTATATCATCAACAAGGACCGCCCCGGTTTTATCGGCCGTCTCGGCACCACGCTCGGCGATGCGGGCGTCAATATCGCAACCTTCCAGCTCGGGCGGGTCAGTCAGGGCAGCGATGCGCTGGCCCTGATTCAGGTCGATGGCGATTTGTCGGATGACGTTCTGTCCGCGCTTCGGGCGCTTCCCGACGTGGTGCAGGCGAAAGCGCTTTCTTTCTGATCGACGGCCGAACCGGCGACGGGAGCCGTTTTCCGTTTGCCGAACGGCGCTAAAGCCGTTACCAAAGCCGCGCTCAGGAAGACTGGATAATGACGGACCTAGAAAGACAAGCGCTGCTCCCGACCGGGCTCAGAGATATTCTGCCGCCCGAAGCCGCCTTTGAAGCGGAAATCTGCGAGACCCTTGCGGCAAAATTCGGCAGCCACGGGTACGACCGCGTCAAGCCGCCCCTTGTCGAGTTCGAGGACAGCCTGATAAGTGGCGCGGGTGCCGCGGTATCGGCGGATACTTTTCGGCTGATGGACCCCGTGTCCCAGCGGATGATGGGCGTGCGCGCGGATATGACCACCCAGGTCGCACGGATCGCCCTGACCCGCCTGACGGATGTGCCCCGTCCGCTGCGGTTAAGCTATACGGGAGAGGTTCTGCGGGTCCGTGGTACCCAGTTGCGCCCGGAACGGCAGTTCGCGCAGGTTGGCGCCGAACTGATTGGCGCCGAAAGCGCCGAAGCCGATATAGAGATTATCGCGATCGCCGTCGCCTCTCTGCGCGCGATCGGCGTTCCCGATCTGTCTGTGGACCTGACCATTCCGCCGCTCGTGCCGGCATTGATGGAAGCAATGCCACTCGGCGACGCGGAATACCGGGCGCTGAGGGATGCGCTGGACCGGAAGGATGTCGGGGCAGTGCGGACGCATGGCGGCGAGCAGGCCGGGGCGTTGTGCAGTCTGATGGACGGGACGGGCCCGGCGGCATCCGCGCTTGAGGTATTGTCGGCGTTGTCTTTGCCCGCAGCACCGGCAAGAGAACTGGACCGGTTGCGGATTGTGGTCGAAGGCCTTGGCCGGCGGCTTCCGGATATCGATATAACAGTGGATCCTGTCGAAAATCGTGGGTTCGAATACCATACAGGTGTCGGGTTCACGTTCTTTTCCCGCGGCGAGCGGGGAGAGATCGGCGGCGGCGGGCGATATGTCGCGACGTTGAACGGCGACGATGCGGTCAACGACAATGGCGAGGCCGCGACCGGTTTCACGCTTTATGTCGACAATATAATGAGAGTGCTGCCGTCGCCGGCGGTGCGGTTGCGCGTCTATGTCCCGCCGGGGGTGCCGGCGGGAGACCTGTCCGAACTGCGTCGAGACGGCTGGATCACGGTTGCCGGGCTTGAAGAAACCGGCGATGCCCCGGCCGAGGCGCGCCGCCTGAAATGTTCGCATGTCTGGGTTTCCGGCCGTGCCGAACCGCTGAAACAGGGATAGAAAAACATGACCAATGTTGCAGTCGTCGGATCGCAATGGGGCGATGAGGGCAAGGGGAAGATCGTCGATTGGCTCTCGGAACGTGCCGATGTGGTGGTGCGGTTCCAGGGTGGTCACAATGCCGGCCATACGCTTGTCATTGACGGCAAGGTCTACAAGCTGAGCCTGCTGCCGTCCGGCGTCGTTCGCGGGAAGCTGTCGATTATCGGCAACGGGGTCGTCATCGACCCGTGGGCGCTGATGTCCGAGATAGAAACCGTGCGGAGCCAGGGGGTCGAGATTACGCCGGAAACCCTCCGGATCGCCGAAAACGCGACGCTTATCCTGCCGCTGCATGGTGCGCTCGACCGGGCGCGCGAGGCGGCACAGGGTGCAGGCAAGATCGGCACCACCGGGCGCGGGATCGGGCCGGCATACGAAGACAAGGTTGCGCGGCGGGCAATCCGCATCTGCGACCTGGCCGACCCCGACACCCTTCCGGAGCGGGTCGAAAATCTCCTGACGCATCACAACGCCCTGTTGCGCGGCCTCGGGGCCGAGGAAATCGACGGGGCGGAAACGCTTGAGGCGTTGCGGGGCATATCGGCGGACCTCCTGTCCTACGCCGCCCCGGTGTGGCGGTCCGTCGACGAAGCCTATCGCGGCAGTAAACGTATCCTGTTCGAGGGGGCGCAGGGCTTCATGCTCGATGTCGACCACGGCACATATCCGTTCGTTACCTCGTCGAACACGCTTGCCGGCCAGGCGGCGGCCGGTAGCGGTATCGCCGTTGGCGGCGTCGGCTACGTTCTCGGCATTACCAAGGCATATACGACCCGGGTTGGCTCAGGGCCCTTTCCGTCGGAGCAGGAAAACGACATCGGCAACCTGCTTGGCGAGCGTGGTCATGAATTCGGCACGGTTACCGGCCGAAAACGGCGCTGCGGCTGGTTCGACGCCGTTCTCGTGCGGCAGTCGGCCAAAATCGGCGGTATCAACGGAATCGCCCTTACCAAACTCGATGTGCTTGACGGTATAGGCGACCTCAGCGTCTGCGTGGGATACCGGCACGAAGGTATCGAATACGACTATCTTCCCGCCGGGCGGAATATCCAGGCCGGAATAGAGCCCGTATTCGAAGTGCTCGAAGGCTGGGACGAGAGCACGCAGGGGGCACGGAGCTGGGCGGAGCTTCCCGCCGCAGCGGTGAAATACGTCCGCCGGATCGAGGAACTTATCGGTGTTCCGGTCGCCCTGCTGTCGACCAGTCCGGAACGGGACGATACCATCCTGGTCCGGGATCCCTTCGCCGCCTGACGAGCAGGCTTAACGTCTGTTCCTCGCTGGCCGTCAAAGCCTTTAAATTCAACGGGTTGAAATCGATCCAGCGTTAACGAAGCTTTCGTTAATGAGCCGCTAAAATACGTCGTCAATCGTCTTCTATCGATGACGGAGTATTTGAGTTGAACGCACAGTCAGCCGATATGGCTGCGGCCAGCGAGGAGCGGGAGGATGAAAACGAAGTCATCCTCGCCGAACGCTATCGTATTATCCCCTCATCCCCGATCGTCGAGCTCGGGACAACGGGTGCGAAAGCATATGTTGCCCGCAACCTGAAAAATCCCGGTGAAGCGGTTTTCGCGCGCATTTGCGAACCCAATGTTTTTCCGCGGGTCGAGGTAATGGTCCAGCTCAAGAACATGCGTGAAGCGGCGGCCATTATACCCGAGGACTGGGGTCCGGTTTTCTGGCCGGTAACGGGTCACCGGTGTTTCGCGATTATCTTCCGCCGTCCCGAGGGCGGTCCGGTGATGCCGTCGCTGAAGTCCCAGATTCCCAAAATCGATTCCGAAAAAATCATCAAATCCCTGCTGATGCCGGCATTGACGACGTTGTCTCTCTTCGAACGACGTAAGATTACGCACCGAACGATCAGACCCGATAACGTGTTCACCACCGGGCCCGATGCCAGTAATTTCGTTTTTGGTGATTGTGTGTCGGTACCGCCGTCATGGGGGCAGTCGACAATATTCGAGACGATCGAATCGTCGATGACGCCCGCCGTCGGACGGGGCAAAGGGACCATCGCCGACGATATCTACGCGCTCGGTGCGACTATGCTGTTCATGGGGCTGGGACAATGTCCGGTCGCCAATATGAGTGACCGGGACCTCCTGGCGGCGAAAGTCGAAAACGGGTCATTTGTGACGCTGCTGGGCGGCGAAGTGATCCCGGGCGGTCTGCGCGAGCCGATCCGGGGCATGATGAGCGACGATCCGGCCGATCGATGGACGCTGGACGATCTTAACAACTGGACTTCGGGTACGCTTCGCCGTTCTGCCCGTCCGATCCGGGATTACAAGACCGACAGGCCGCTCAAGTTTCGCGATCGGGAATACCGCAATACGCGAATGCTGGCGCATGCCTACGGCATCCACTGGAAGGAGGCTGCCGAGCAGCTGAGATCCAAGGCGTTCGATACATGGCTTCATCGCGGGCTGTCGGATGCCGATCTGGTTGAACTGCTCGAGAGTCTCATCGCGGCGGGCGGTGGCGCCGATGGCGATCTCGGAGACGCAAAACTCGTGACACGGGTTTGCTCTGCCCTCGATCCCGAAGGTCCCCTGAAATACAAGGGGCTGACGGTTATGCCGGACGGCATGGGCTATGCCCTGTCGGCCGCTGTCGAGGGTGGCGAAAAGGACACGATCAACCTTGTGACGGAACTGGTACATAAAGGTATTGCCAGCGACTGGTTCGAACAAAAGATCATGTTGGGCCGGACCGATCTGACGCTGGAATCGAAAACCTTCAAGAAGCTACAGCAGTTCGTTCGCCATTCCGGTCCGGGTTACGGCGTGGAACGGGTTCTCTACGAGCTGAATCCGTTTTTGCCCTGCCGCAGCAAGTTGGTCGCGTCCGCATATGTCTATTCGCTGCGCGACCTGCTTCCCGCACTCGACAAGGTCGCTCAGGAAAAGGGCGGTCTCGGCAAGCTGGTCGATCGCCATATCGCCGCGTTTATTGCCAGCCGGATCAAGGGATCGATCGACAATCAGCTTGTCGCGCTCGAGCACACGACCGGGGTGTCCGTCGGGGCGAAAATCGGCATGACGGGTTTGCTGGCAAAGGTGCAAAACGAATACCAGCATCAGATGACGCCCCATCTGTCCGCCTGGCTCGTCGAGGAGCTACAGCCCGCTATCAGCCGGTATAACAGCAAATCGCTGCGAAAGCGCATTAGCGACAAACTGGACCAGATCGCTGTCAGCGGCAATCTGATCGAACTTTACCAGACGCTATCCAACAAGAATATCGTCGCCAAGGACGAGAAGGCGCAAAGTCGGGCCAAACGCGAATACACGGATTCTGTGCGTGAAATCAAACGGCTCGAGTCCGAGGAATTTCAGTTCGAAGCCAAGCGGACGGGCTGGCGGATTGCCGCCGGGATCAGTCTTGTCATTGGCACCGTCACGACAATCGGAGTCTTCAGTTGGTAGCGTTTCGCGACCGGCATGAGGAAAGCAGGACCTAATGGCAAAACAGAACGCGACACCGAAACCCGGCGGAAAGCGAATGGGCAAGTCGACAGCCCTGATGATCTTTTGCGGGATTATCGCATTTATCGTTGCAGCCCTGCCGAGCGTGATCATCATCCTCGTCGGGATGATCCCGACAGTCGTTGCCTATATCATCGATCTCACTCCCGGACGTTACGCCGCCCGTTGCGTGGCGGGCCTGAACATCGCCGGAGTTGTTCCGTTTCTGAACCGGCTCTGGACGTCGACGAACGATTTGCCTGCAGCGATCGGTATTGTGACCGACGTCTATGCATGGCTCGCTTTCTACGCCGCTTCCGGGGTCGGCTGGCTTCTGTTCGTCAGTCTTCCCGGCATCGTCGCTTCATTCAAAACCTATAGTGCGAAACGCAGCGCCAATGCGCTGCGCGGGCGGCTGGAAGAGCTCAAGGAAGAATGGGGCGATGAAATTTCGGGCAATACGCCGGAGGGGCCGCGTGAAAACGACGACACGACCGACGCAGAAGTGTCGGAGACCAATACCGTGCCCGCGTGACAGCTTTGCTCTCAGGGTTTCCGGACACCCCGGCGAACCGCTAGCCGTCTGTTCGTTCAGGCGTCGGACAGCATGCCGTCGCGCTGTATCCGGTCGCCGATTGCGGCGGATTTCATTGCTTTTTGCAGTTTTTCAAAGGCCCGGACCTCGATCTGCCTTACCCGCTCGCGCGATATCCCGTATTCCTGACTGAGTTCTTCAAGCGTTTTCGGGTTCTCCTGAAGGCGCCGCGCGGCGAGAATGCGCCGTTCGCGGTCGTTCAATACCTTCATTGCGTCGACGAGCATCTTTCGGCGTTCCGCCATTTCTTCCTGGTCGGCAAGTACCGTTTCCTGGTTGTCGGAATCGTCGACCAGCCAGTCCTGCCATTCGCCCTCGGAATCGGCGCGGACCGGCGCGTTGAGCGACGAGTCGGGGCCGGACATCCGGCGGTTCATATTGATCACTTCCTGCTCGCTGACGTCGAGCTTGGTTGCGATCGTCTTCAGGTTTTCCTGGTTCAGGTCGCCTTCTTCCAGCGCCTTGATTTCGCCCTTCATCCGGCGAAGGTTGAAGAACAGCTTCTTTTGCGCCGCCGTCGTGCCGATCTTGACCAGCGACCAGGACCGGAGGATGTATTCCTGGATCGATGCCTTGATCCACCACATCGCATAGGTTGCCAGTCGGAAGCCTTTTTCCGGCTCAAAGCGCTTGATCGCCTGCATCAGGCCGACATTGCCTTCCGAAATCACCTCGCCCAGCGGCAGGCCGTATCCCCGATATCCCATCGCGATCTTGGCGACGAGCCGGAGATGGCTGTTGACCATTCGCGCCGCGGCCTCCGGGTCTTCATGCTCTTTCCAGCGCTTGGCGAGCATGTATTCCTCCTCCGGCTCCAGCAGGGGGAACTTGCGAATATCCTGAAGGTACCGGGACAGGTTGCCGTCCGGGTTGAGATTGGGGGCCGAAGGAAGATTTCCGTTCATCCGCGAAGCGTCCGTTGTCTGACCGTATACATCGACCTAACAAACACCCGGTGGCTAATAAGCAGACCACCCGATCTTGATTTTGGTCATCGTCTACCTAGTAAATAGTCATCTCGGCTATAAAGTTCCAGACTTCTGTAAAATTTGCGCTAACGCATCCAGGTCGTCCGGCAGGGCGGCCTCGAATTGCTGGAATTCGCCGGTGAGGGGATGTTCGAACCCCAGAAGCCGCGCATGAAGCGCCTGCCGGCCCAGTCCGGCAATCATCTCCGAGGCTTCGGACGACAACTGCGAGAGCCGCGCCCGGGTCGATCCGCCGCCGTAAACCGGATCACCGATGACCGCATGGCCGATATGCGCCATATGCACCCGAATCTGGTGGGTTCGGCCCGTTTCCAGCCGGCATTCGACCAGAGAGGCGGCGCCCGCGGCATAAGCCGCCTCGGTCCGGTAATTCGTCAGGGCGGCTTTTCCACCCTGTGCCAGTACTGCCATTTTCTTCCGGTTACGCGGGCTGCGCCCGATATTACCCTCGATTGTGCCCTGTCCCGGGCTCGGCATGCCCCAGACAAAGGCGGCGTAGGCGCGTTCTATCGAATGGTCGGAAAACTGCCGGGTCAGTCCTTCATGTGCCGGGCCGGTCTTGGCGGAGACCATCAGGCCGCTTGTGTCCTTGTCCAGGCGATGAACGATGCCCGGCCGTCGGACGCCCCCGATACCCTTCAGGCTGTCGCCGCAATGGGCGATCAGCGCATTTACCAGCGTTCCGGTGAGATTGCCGGGTGCCGGGTGGACGACGAGACCGGGCGGCTTGTTGATGACGATCAGGTCGTCGTCTTCGAAGACCACATCCAGCGGGATGTTTTCGCCCTGCGGCTCGGCGTCGACGGATGCCGGAATACGCAACAAAAACCGTTCTCCCGGTTTGACCCTGTAGGACGGCTCAATTATCGTCCCGCCGCGGTCGTCTGCCAGGTTCAGGCAGCCGTCTTCGATAAGCCGCTTGAGAAACGACCGGGACCGGTCGGGCAGGGTATTTGCCAGCAGCCTGTCGATACGTTCGCCTTCGGCGCCCGGGGGCACAACGATGTCCAGCGGTTCGATTGTCGGGATATCATCGGTCATTGCGGGATAAGGACATATTCGATGCGCGGTCTCAAGGCTTTGGTAATCGGGATGGGCGTGCTGATTGTCGTGGGCCTCGTCTTTCTGATCTATGCGATCGTCCAGAAATCGGGGGACAGGCTTGGCGGCGGATTTGGTGCGGATACCGCGCCGACGGTATCCAGTGTCGTTTTGCCGGCGGGTGCGGAAGTGATGGAGACCCGGGTGGGGACGGACAGGATCGTTCTTCGCCTGCGCCTGCCGGACGGTTCGGGACGGCTGGTTGTCCTGGATGCGGCGACCGGCAGGCTGGTTGGACAGACGGACCTGATTTTCAGATAGACGACAACCGGTCAGCCCCGAATGGCGAAGTCACAGCGGGTGCGTCCAGGTGGGAGCGTCCAGGCCGGAGTGCCCAGGCCGGTGTGTGACGCTTAAGGGGTGGTCAGGTAGCGGCGCGATGTCGGCATCGCCCGCAGTGCTTGCAAGAAGCCGTTCGATGACCTAGAACGGCTTTCCTTAAATAGTCTAAGCCATGTCCCCTTCGTCTAGTGGCCTAGGACGCTGGCCTCTCACGCCGGAAACAGGGGTTCGAGTCCCCTAGGGGACGCCAATTTTTTCAAGGGATTAGCTGCCATCAGGTGGCTTTTTCCATGTTTGTACGGAAATTATACGGAAAAGGTGGCGCGGTATTGCGGTCGCTTACAGTGTTTTCAACGCAAGAATTACTCCGAGTCGTTGCCGTAATGTTTCGAGGACAAGCGCTAGCGAGCATCGCTTTAGCGTATGCCAGACGAGGGCGCGCATTGGGCGGGGCGGAATAATCAGCGGCTGCGGAGTTCCTCGATCAAAGCCTGGCCGGCAATTGCACTTTGCGACAGCGGGTTGTCGGCGCAATACTTGTCGATCCACAGCATGGCACTGTCAATGTCGCTGCCTTCAAGCCAGTTCTCCTTGCCGGGGAGATAGGCGTTAGCGGCCGAGATAAAGCCAGAGAGCCAGCTTGCCAGAGTAATGCGGTGCCAACTATTAACGCCTTCTGCATTCGGTTTTCTCGCCAGCCATTTGCCGCAGCTGATCGAGCCATACGGGATCCATCTGTACTCATCATGTGCCGCTGCCGGTCCCGTCGTCATCAGCACTAGCAGCGCAGCCAGTGTCGTTGCTTTCATCGCCCGAATATCCTCTTCCACGTTGATTTTCCGCTCTCCTCGCTGATCTGCCTGAGCACCCCTCCAAAGCCTGTCATCGCGTTTCCTTGCCGTCCCTGACTTAAAGCCATTCGCATCCGGCCTAGGCCATAGCAAAACGCTATAAATCATCCCTTCTGTTATCTCAGCAGGGGGGAGCATGTTCTTGGCGTTTATATTGCGGTTCTCGAGCGCTTTTTTGTCGCTGGATGTGGCAGCGAGTGGGACGCCGGTTATATACTGGGTCCTATTTGCACGAAATCAACATGTTGCGGTTAATCACGGTCCCAGCGGACTGCGGGGTAGCGATGTAACCTCTTTCGGTACCTCCCGCTACCACCTTAAAACCTCGTTCACGGCATAGTTCACCAGCTTTCTGGTAACAGTCATTCCATGATTGAACCATTCCTGAACAATTAATTGAAAATCCTTTTGAGCCATCTGGGAGATATGTCTCTGAAGCTATGGCGCATGCAGATAGAGAGAACAAAAATAGTGATGAAACAACGGTAAGTTTTTTCATGATATTTTCCAGGATGGACATCAACGAATTACAGGACAGACCGTCTTTCGGTCACAGTCCTCTCATTTTAGTTTAGGGGCTAGACCGCGACGGTTGCAACATCGACGCGGATTTTCTGATGAGTTCTGTCAGTGCTGATGCACCCCCAATGACAGGACGCAAAGCCTCCTGTTTGCAAACGGGTAAGGTATTGAATTTACGGATTTTTTCGAACTGGGTTGTTACGGCTATTGCCGCAGCAAAAATATCGCCCTCGCAAAAGCCTCCCCGTGGCGGAAGCGATACGCTGCCTGGCGATGGGCGTTGGAGCAGTACTTGGCGTGCGAGCGTGACGTCTGGTGATGTTGGCGACCCCAGATTGCTTTGTAGGTCTTACGGTGTTTCGCGTTGTTGTGACTCCGTCCGTCATCCCATCCTGGTTGTTTTGTCGGTCATGAAGTTGATATGGTGACGCCACGGATTTCGTCAAAATCAAAAGCTTTGCAGTTTTTCAAAGGCTTTTTTGCCTCCCGTAGTTCAGAGCACCAGCGAGGATTGGTTTTGAATTGTGAACCTTTTGGCCATTCAACAAATTTGAAGAACTCTTCAATTTTGGCCTTCGCACTGGGCTCTATCCATAATTTGTTTATGGATGCCCGTCGTGTGTACTTCCGCCCATCGTTATCATAATAATGAACTACAATTTCGATGTGTGTGATGACCGAGTTGTCACTAATGTTCTCGGCGTACCCGTCAAATATTACACGGTTGCCCCCATATTCACGCGTGATACTCCCTCTCCCGGTTGCCGCCATATAGTCGATTTTTTTTTGATGCTTGCGAGTACAGGCGTCCCTCGTAGCTTCCAACGAAAGTACGTCGGTTTTATTTCTCTCCACGCAGAGCTGTACGCCCTTGTGGGTGCCTTTTTGATATTTACTTTCAACAAAATTCGAAATTTCATCGCAGGCGCCAAGCAAAAGTCCGGTAAAGAGTAAACAGCCTACATGCGCGATAGATGACGACAGTCTCATGTCACCTTTTCCTGCGCTACGATAGACGTTTCCTGCGCTACGATAGACGCCTTCGAATTCGCCCTCACCTCTTTGATAGATACTGAAAAATACAGAAGAAGTTCTGCCATCGCATTGTCTTTCTTGATTCCAGTTATGCTATCTCACGTAGCAATGCCGTCAAGCTTGTCGAAGGGAGTGCAGCCGGTCGAGACAACGGACACAAATTTCGCCGGAGCCCACGCTTTGCGGCCCTGCAGGATCAGAAGGCGTTCCTGTTGTTCCGGTTTCGAGACGACGAAACGATACTGTATTACTTCACCTGCTTGGCCAGGTCGTCCGCCGCAATCAGCGTTTGGCTTTTGAGCTTGAAGGATTTGAGCTGCCCGGCCTAGATTGCTTCGTAGAGCAGCGAGTGCCCGGCGGAGCGGCATAGTCTTAATCGGAATTTAAGGCGCCAATGTGATTATTTGTCGACGAATCCAATCGGGATTCCCGGCGATACCCTGGGAAGGGCTGTGTGGCGCGATTCCTGATATTGCGGCCTTCGGAGTGATTGCGTTGACCAGATCGGAGCATCCGAAAAAGAAGATTCTTCGCGTCTTGCTGCTCGAAGATAATCGGGCGGATATGGAATTGCTGAAAATTCACCTGTCCCAGGTCGCAGACTGCGAATTCGACATCCAATGGACCCAAACGATCGCATCTGCGCGGGAAATACTGCTGGCCTCGGCCGACGAATTCGATGTCGTGTTTTGCGACCATAACCTGCCGGATGGCCACGGTCTTGATCTGGTTGGCGAAGTGTCCGCAAAAATCAAACCGCCGATAATTCTGCTTACCGGATATACCGGCCGGGAACTCGATGTCTCGGCGATGACGTCCGGTGCAGCGGATTTCCTGCCAAAGGATATCATCGACAGCAAAATCCTCGATCGCACGATCAGGTACTCTATCGAACGCCGCCAACACAGTCAGCGTCTGAGCAGCAGTGTCTCTCATCTCCAGGCGACCAATCGGAAAATGGCGGAAGACACCGTGCGGAGAGATGCCGAAGCGGCGAACGTCATCAAGCTGGCCGAGCATCTGGCGAAACCTCCGGATCAGGATCAGACCAAGCGAAATGCCGTGAACAGTGCGCGTTCCAGCTACGAAGCCGTCGCCGAAGCGTGCACGGTGGGTGTCTGGCACATCCGTCCCGACGGCCGGTCAATCCATGCAAATGTACATATGTGCCAGTTGCTGGGCGTGGAGTCGGACTCGGCATTGGCCGATGAGGCCTTTGTTTCGATGTTCGCCGAACCGGACCGGCAGCGGGCCGGCAGGGAACTGGCTGTCTGGGCTTCGGGCATGGCATCGAGTTTCGAATCCAGGCTGGCAACGACCGGTACAAGCCCGTTCCGGGACCTCGCGATTTCAGGATGTCCGATGCTCGACACGGCGGGGCAGATAGAATCCGTCCTCGTGACGGTAATGGATATTACCGAGCGGCGTCAGGCCGAAACGATGGTTCGCGATCTGGCGCAACGGGATCCCCT
Organism: uncultured Rhodospirillaceae bacterium; assembly: GCA_963977005.1. Classification (GTDB taxonomy): domain Bacteria; phylum Pseudomonadota; class Alphaproteobacteria; order MPNO01; family UBA830; genus CAXBCP01. Next base: position 51,797 of record CAXBMQ010000020.1, on the reverse strand, counting down.
GACGTCGCTGCTTAATCGGGCGTCCTTCCTGGACCTTCTGCCGAGTGCGCTTGCGATCAACCAGCGCAATGACACCGCCGTCGCCATTCTCTACCTGGACCTGGATGACTTCAAGGATGTGAACGATACCTATGGGCACCAGGCGGGCGACCAAGTCCTGAGGATCTTTGCGGGGAAACTGAATTCCTGCATTCGCGAATCGGATTTTGCCGCACGGCTGGGCGGAGATGAGTTTGTCGTCGCCCTGAGTAACCTGGATTCCCCTCTGGGCGCCGCCGCGGCCGCCGACCACATTCTCGAGGCCGTTCGGGAACCATGGGTCATCGACGGTAAGCAGGTAAACGTGGGGGTCAGTATCGGGATCGCGATGAGTGACGGAACCTCGCCCGAACAATGCCTTAAGAACGCCGATCTCGCGCTCTATCGCTCCAAGCGCGACGGCGGCAACCGGTATGCGTTTTTCGATCCGGTAATGCTGGAGGCCGTGGAGTCGCGCCAACGGTGTGAGGTCGAGTTGAAGGCGGCGATCGGAGGTGACGCGTTTCGGCTTCATTATCAGCCGCAGGTGAGCCTCACGAACGGCACCACGACAGGTTTCGAGGCACTGCTGCGTTGGCAACGACCGTCAGTCGGGCTGGTTGGTCCGTGTGAATTTATGGATGTGGCCGAAGACAGCGGGGAGATCATTGGCATCGGCAAATGGGTTGCCCGCACGGCTTGCGAACAGATCGCCGATTTGCCCACGAATGTACCGGTGTCCATAAACGTTTCGGCAAGGGAGCTGCGCCAGCCAGATCTCGCCCGGAATTTGGCGGATATAATCTCGGCCGCTGATCTTTCGCCCGATCGCCTGATTGTCGAAATTACCGAAAGCGCCGTTATCGACGACCTTGAAGAATGCGCGATAATCGTCGCGGCTATCCGGCGCCAGGGTATCAAGGTTGCGCTCGACGACTTTGGAACCGGGTATTCGTCGCTTTCGATCCTGAAGAGATTGCGCGTCGATAGCATCAAGATCGACGGTTCCTTCGTCAGAAACATCTGTTCAAGCGCTGTCGATGCCGCAATCGCGGAATCGATTGTCGACCTTGGTCGCCGCATGGATCTTCGGGTCGTTGCAGAGTGCATCGAAACCGAAGAACAGGCGGCCTGTCTCCGGGATATCGGCTGTGAAGAGGTGCAGGGCTTTTTTTACAGCGAACCGATTCCGGCCGGGCATATTGCGGACTGGCTGTCGCCCCAGCCCCTCCTCGCCACGAATTGACGGCGCCATTTCGCGCCGGGCATTCGATGGTCGGTCACACCGGATTTGTTTTACCGAAGTCGTAATTATTCGCCTATTTGCGCTCTGGTGGTTTATGTTGATGTACGGCACGGCTGCGGTTCAGCCACCAGAACATGACAAGAAGCAGCGAACCTATCCTTGATACATTTCCTCTCAGACCAGCCGGTAAAGACCTTTTGTCCGGCGTATGAGAAACCGCCTTTCTGCCGGTGTCTTCCGTTGTCGGTGTCGTCGGGATACGCCGTGTCCCCGCGGAGGTCCGCAATCTCCGGCGTGTTTGCGCTATGAAAATTCTTTTTCTGACCGAAAACTATCCGCCCGAGACAAACGCTGCGGCAAACCGGGTGCACGAGCGGGCGAAGTTCTGGGCGGCATGGGGGCATGAGGTGACGGTGGTCACCTGCGCGCCTAATTTCCCGAAGGGCAGGCTGCACGAGGGATATGCCAACAAGTGGTACCAGACCAGCGAGGTCGACGGGATCAGGGTTGTCCGCGTAAAGACCTTCATAAGCGCCAACGAGGGCGTCGCGCTCAGGATGCTCGATTTTCTGAGTTTCATGGTAACCGGGTTCGTTGCCAGCCTTTTTCAGAAGCGCCCCGACGTGGTGGTTGCAACATCGCCGCAATTCTTTACGGCGGTGGCCGGTTGGGCTGTCGGGCTGTGTCGGCGCCGGCCATTCGTTATGGAGCTTGGCGATATCTGGCCGGCATCTATTATTGCCGTCGGGGCGATGGAACCCGGTTTCATGATACGGATGCTCGAGCGTATCGAACTCTTCCTCTACCGTCGATCCGCCGCCATCGTTGCGCTGACGCCTGCGTTCAAGGAGAACCTGGTCAGCCGGGGCATAGACGGCGACAAGATCCCGATCGTGATCAACGGCGTCGATACCGACAGATTCCGGAAAACGCCACGCGATGACGCACTGGCGGCAGAGTGGGGGCTGAAGGATCGGTTCGTGATCGGATATATCGGGACCCATGGCATGGCCCACGGTCTGTCGAACGTGCTCGATGCGGCCGGCGACCTGCCGGAGAACGACCCTGTCACATTTCTGTTCGTCGGCGACGGCGCGGAACGCGATGACCTTATCGGGCAGGCCGCGCAGAAGGCGCTGGACAATGTGCGGTTCATCGAATCGCAGCCACGGGAAAGAATGCCGGGTATCTGGAGTGTCTGCGACGTGGCCCTGGTTCATCTGCGCGATTCCGCCGTGTTCAGCGAGGTCATCCCGTCGAAAATATTCGAGGCCATGGCGATGGGCATTCCGATCCTGCTGGTCGCACCCAAAGGGGTTGCCAGCGATATCGTTCTGTCGACCCGCTCCGGCGTTTGGGTCCCGGCGGAACAGCCGCACCGCCTGGCGCATATCGCCGCGCGGCTTGCTGAGAAATCGCGTCTGCTGGAAAAGCTGGGACGGAGAGGATCGGCGTCTTCAGGCCGGTTTAGCCGGCGGCGTCAGGCCGAAGAGATGATACGCGTGCTCGAAGTCTGCGCGGCGGGAGACGGCAGCCGCGCGGGAATGGAGTCGGATCCGCAGAACTTTATGCGCTGAACCGGAGGGAAGTATGACAGAAATCGTTCTGATTCACGGCGCCTGGCAGGGAAGCTGGGTGTGGGACGATGTCGTGCCGCGGCTGACCGATGCCGGGCATCGGTGCCACGCCGTCGACCTGCCGGGCAGCGAAGAATTTTCTCCAAATCGTGCTGATGTTACTTTCGCGCAGCAGGTTGCGCATCTTGAGGATTTGCTCGCTGAAATCAGTCAGCCGGTCGTCATTGTGGCTCATAGTGGCGGCGGGCTCGCAGCATCGCAATTAACAGAAAACCGGCCTGATCGTGTCGCGGGCATCGTTTATGTCGCCGGCATCATGCTGCCCGACGGAACGCGGTTCGCGGAAATCGTCGAAGCCTGCCAGGTGGATGAGCCCTCCGCGATTGGTGTATGGCCGTATCTCGAACATCTTGAAGGCATGTCGGCGGTGCCCCAAGCGGCTGCAATCGACATTTTCTTCCACGACGGCGCGCCCGCGGCGGCCGCCCGCGCGGCGGCGCGTCTGACACCGCAAAGCAATGCGGCGCGCGATGCGTCGCCGCACATCACTGAGGAACGTTTCGGGACGGTGCCGTGCATCTATATCGAGGCCCTGAAAGACCGGTCCGTTGTCCCGTTCGTTCAGCGCCGCATGCAGCAGCTCACACCCGGCGCGACCGTTCGCAGTATCGATACCGGCCATGCGCCGATGGTTGCCGATCCGGTATTGTTGTCGGAAATGCTGGACCGGGCGGTTCGGGACGTCGTAACGCCCTGAGCGATGCCGCCCGTGTGGCTGCGGTCGCGGTGGCTGCGATCCGGCGTCTACCAGAAATCCTTGTGAACGACGGCCGATTCCTCGGCCAGTATCGGTCCCACGACCTCGACCTTCCGCTGGCCCGCAGCGAAGACCGTGCGGCAGGGAAGGTCCATCGTCAGGTTCTCCGGATTGGGACCGATCATTTCTTTCATGTCATGTTCGGACATCCCGTGGACCACGCGGCCGACGCCGGCCCAGTAGACCGATCCCGCGCACATCGCGCAGGGTTCGGCACTTGTATACATGGTGCAGCCGCGGAGAAATTCCGTCGGATATTCGATCGAGGCCCGTGTCATCAGGACGCGTTCGGCATGTCCGGTGCTGTCGCCCTTTTCGCCGAAAGTGTTGAATTGTTCCATCAGGACATCCCCGTCCGGCCCAACCAGCAGGGCGGCAAAGGGGTGATTTCCGGCGTCGCGGGATTCGACGGCCAGTTCGATCGAACGGCGGATAAAGAACTCATGGTCGAGATCGGGAAGCGTGGCGTCGGTCATGTACGGCTTTCGGTTTGCAGGTGGTCAGATATAGGTACGGGCATACATATCGCGCATATGCGCTTCGACGGTCGTCGGCGGGTAACGCGGCGTTTCTCCCGGTTCCAGGCACCCCGGCAGGGCGGCGACTTCGTGGTCCAGTCGTCCACTGTAGAAAAACGGGATCGAATAGCGTTCCTTGCCGGAAAAGTTGACGACCCGGTGCAGCGTCGAACGGTACTTGTCGTTGGTCCAACGCGCGATCATGTCGCCGAGATTGACGATATATGAATCCGCCATCGGCGGGGCATGGATCCATTCGTCATCCGCGCCCATGACCTGCAACCCGCCGAGATCGTCCTGCATCAGCATCGTGATCCCGCCGAAATCGGTATGGGCGCCGCAGCCTTTCTCGTCCGGATGGGCGTTTGCCGGTTGCGGCGGATAATGCAGCAGTCGCAGGCCGATCAATGGATCTGTGCAGTAATCCGCAAAAAAGTCCTCTTCCAGCTCCAGTGACAAGGCGACGCCGCGCATCAGGGTCTCGCCAAGGTCGAGCATCTCGTCGATATAGGCGTTCATCGTGGTGCGGAATTCGGGCATGTCTGCCGGCCACTGGTTCGGGCCGAGATTGAAGCCGCCGGCGACGACCCGCGGGTGGTCCAGCGCAAGCTCTTCGCCGATATACATGCCTTCCTTCAGATCAGGCGGGGCGCCTGCCTCGAGCGTTTGCGCCCGCATCGGTTCGTATCCGGCGTTCCCGATGGAGTGCTTCATGTCGATCGCGAGTTTGTCTTCCTCCGGAAGGGAGAAGAATGCCGCAGTCTGATCGAACACCGCTTCCCGCAATTTCGACGAAACGCCGTGCCCGACAATGTACATAAACCCGAGGTCCAGGCAGGCTGCGCGGATGTTGGCGCCAACCGCCTTGCGTTCGGTCGGGTCCGGGCTTCGCAGTCCTGCAACATCTATGACGGGAAGGGCGTTATCCGAAACGTGGCGTGCATTCAGCTTTCCCATTGGGGCGCTCCTCGATCAATCCGGCATCAGATAAGCCGGATTGGAGGCATAGGTCCAGCAGTTATTGGCTAATTTTTCGCCATTTTTTTAAATTGCATAAAATTTAACCACCGATGGGGCGGTCGCCTAATTACTGAACAGGGTGTTCGGCGGGCACAGTTGAAATCCGGCGGAAACCATCGCTTTCGGGAATGGCATAGGGATTGCAATGAGCAGGGTAGTAAGTCTGAAATCATCACGATCCGGAAAGGGAATACTCATGACAGCGAGACATGTGGGACTGCTGGCGGCGGCGGCGCTGTTCGCCGGGACGGGCAGCGCGGCGCTTGCGGCCGACAAGGTGACTTTCCAGCTCGACTGGCTACCGGGTGGCGACAAGGCGCCGATTTATATCTGTGTGTCCAGGGGGTTTTGCGCCAAGGAGGGTCTGGATGTCACGATCGCGCCGGGCCGGGGTTCTTCCGATGCGATCACCAAAATGGCGGCCGGCGCGTCAGATATAGGGACCGCCGGATTAAGTGCGTTGATGGCGGCCAAGGCGCGGGAAAAAGTGCCGGTCACAGCGGTGATGTCTTATATGACCAAGGGGCCGCATGCTTTCCTGACCACGAAGGATACGGGCATCAAGGCCTTTGCCGACATCAAAGCGAAAAGCGTTGCCACCGCCCCGTTCTCGTCGTCCAACGTATTTCTGCCGCTGGTATTGGCGGCGAACGGCGTACCGGCAGATTCGGTCAAGCTCACCAAGACGGAACCGGGTGCGATGGGGCCGATGCTGATGACGGGCCGGGTTCAGGCGATCATCGCGTGGCAGACCAACGCCACCCGCTATGCCGGGCAGGCGAAGGCCGCCGGCAAGGAGCTGGTGGTGCTGCCGTGGTCGGATGTCGGTTTGACCATGTATGCCGCCAGCCTGATGGCGAGCGACAAATTCCTGAAGGAGCGCCCCGCGGTCGCGAAGCGCTTTGTCAAAGCGTATCGGATGAGTGCGCTGTTCATGCGCGACAATCCGAAAATGGCGGCGGAAGCCGTGGCGACAGTTGTGCCCGAGGTGAAGGCGACGACGGCGATCGGATCGGTAACCGATACGATCCCGCTGCTGTTCAACGAGGTCACCGAAAAAGACGGTCAGGGGGTGTTCGAGAAGGCACGGCTCGCCACGACCTGGAAATGGGTCGCCAGGGCGCAGAAGCTGAAAGAAGACTCGCTTGATCCCGAGACCGTGGTCGACCGTTCGTTCCTGAACTAGGGGCGGTCGATGTCCGGTACCGGCACCGTTGCGCTCAGTTTCAAAGGTGTCGGTCATACTTTTCAGACACGGGGCGGCGCAGGCGTCGAGGCACTGGCCGGCGTGGACCTGGAAATCCACCGCCACGAATTCGTGGCGGTGGTCGGCCCTTCCGGATGCGGCAAGTCGACCCTTTTGCGATTGGCCGCGGGTCTGATTTTTCCAAGTACGGGTACGGTCGAAATTTTCGGCAACGCCATCAAGGAGCCGCCTGACGGGATCGGGATCGTGTTCCAGAAGCCCACTTTGCTGCCCTGGCTCAGCGTGGCCGACAATGTGCTGTTTCCGATTCGCCATAAGCGTGGACGGGCAAGCAAAGGAGAGCGCGACCGGGCGATGGAGCTGGTCGACATGGTCGGTCTCGGCAGTTTTGCGGACCGGATGCCGGACGAACTGTCCGGCGGGATGCAGCAGCGCGCGGCGATCGCCCGTGCTCTCCTGCTGGACCCGGATGTGCTTCTGATGGACGAGCCGTTTTCTGCGCTCGATGCATTGACGCGCGAAGAGATGGGCTTCGAACTGCAGAAGATCTGGGCGCGGCGCCCGAAAACGGTTTTGTTTATCACGCATTCCGTCAGTGAGGCCGTCCTGTTGTCCGACCGGGTATTTGTGATGAGCGCCCGCCCCGGCGAGATCGTCGAGACACTGGGTGTCGACCTGCCGCGGCCGCGCGATATCGATACGACGACTCATCCGCGGATGACCGAGATGTCGGCGCATCTGCGCGGTCTGCTGCTCAAGCGTGAAGAAGCGGCCTTATGACCGGCATGGAGCAGCCGCGCTCGTTCGCCGGCAGGCTTGTCGACAGCAAATTGTTCATGCCTGTCGCCGCCATCGTCTCGATTGTTGTCGCTTGGGAAGTCGGTTGCCGCGTCTTCTCCGTGCCCGCTTTTCTGTTGCCAGCGCCAAGCGGCGTTGTTGTCGGCTTTCAGGACGTGACCGTATCGCGCTGGGGCGAGCATGTCTGGGCGACGCTCAGGGTCGCATTGATGGGGTACTTCTTCGCGATCGCCGTTTCGATTCCCGTTGCCGTGATGCTTGCGCGTTCCGAGTTGCTTTCGCGCACCTTGTACCCGCTGCTGGTGGTTATCCAGTCGACCCCTGTCGTCGCGGTTGCGCCGATTATTATCGTCGTCCTCGGGGCCGGCGATACGCCGCGCGTGGTTATCACGTTCCTGATCACCTTCTTCCCGATTGTCGTCTCGACCACGACGGGGATGATGGCAACACCGCCCGAACTGATCGAGCTGTCGCGCTCGCTTCGGGCATCCGCCGTGCGCGAAATTACGCAGGTCCGGCTGCCTTTCGCCGTTCCCTATATTTTCTCGGCGCTGAAAATATCGATCACGCTTGCGGTCATCGGCGCCGTCGTTGCCGAGTTTGTCGCCGCTGAAAAGGGCATCGGCTACTTCATCCAGTTCTCAACGTCGTTTTTCAAGGTCCCGCAGGCATTTGCCGGGCTCTTCGTCCTGGCGGCGCTCAGCATCACGTTGTTTCAGCTCGTCAATCTCGTTCAGCGGCTGTTCTTCGCGTGGAGCCTGCCGCGCGACGGTCGCTAGCTGTTCGCCCTTTGAATCTGAAAGGAGAGTCAGATGCTAGTGACCCAGCAACCGGTTCTGCGTAAATTCTGGTACGCCATCGTGCCTATCGAAAAACTGGATGATGGCCCGTTCCCCTTTACACTGCTGGGGGAGAATATCGTCCTGTGGAAAGATGCGGACGGAAATCCATGTGCGATTCGCGATCGCTGCTGTCACCGGACCGCGAAATTGTCGAAGGGTTTTGTCGATGACGGCAATATCGTCTGCGGCTATCACGGCTGGACCTATGACAAGACCGGCGCCTGCGTCCGGATTCCGCAACTGGACGGTGACCAGGCCAAGCTGGACAAGATCAGCATTGAGGCGTTTCGCTGCAGGGAGGCTTGCGGTTATGCCTGGGTCGCGCTTGAAGAGCCCCTCCGGGACATCCCGGAAATCCCTGAAGAATCCATGCCCGGGGTTCGGCGTATCAATCAGTTCTATGAAGTCTGGCACACCAGCAGTGTACGGTTTCTCGAAAATGCATTCGACAATTCGCATTTCAGCTATGTGCATCGGGAAACGTTCGGCCAGTTCGAAAATCCGAAGCCGTCGCGCTACGAGATCAACGAGCATCAATGGGGGTTCGATGCGCAGACCGAGGTACCGATCAAGAACCCGCCGGAAAGCCATGCACTGACGGGAACGACCGATCCCGAGACGATCCGCTATCTCAGCAACAATTACTATGTGCCGTTTACCCGGCGGTTCGGGTGTTCCTATCCGGGCGGGTTGATCCACACGATCATCAACTGCGCGACGCCGATTGACGACGAGCACATTGCCCTTACCCAATGGCTTTACCGGAACGATACCGAGGCGGATGCGCCGGCGGCGGATCTGAACGCTTTCGACCGTAAGGTGACCGACGAGGACCGCGACATTCTCGAGGCGACCGACCCGGATGTCTGCGTCGATGTCAGCCGAAAGATCGAAGAGCACATGCCGTCGGACCGGCCCGGGCTGATTGTCCGCAAGTTACTGATGGACCTGCTGGCGCGTCACGGTGAAACGGAGATACACCGTTAGGGGGGGTAAACTGCGGAATATTTAGTCATTTTGGATATAATGACTAAATTATAGGCAAATAAGGGCTGCGCACGGTGGCGTTCATTCCTCCTCGTATTGTAATTCCCGCTTTGAATCAGGCGCCTAGCCAAAAATTCGATGCTCCCCGCAACCTGGCACACCTCTTGCAATGCATGTTGCGTTGCACAATTCCGTGCCAAGGAGCGTCAATATGACAAAACTAAGATCCGCAGTTCGCTACGCAGGGGTAGCGGCGATTGCAGCGGGGATGGCAGTTACAGCGACCGCCGCCCGGGCGGCAGATACCATCAAGGTAGGTATTCTCCATTCTCTTTCCGGCACCATGGCCATCAGCGAGACGACGCTGAAAGACACCATGCTGATGCTGATCGGCGAACAGAACAAGAAGGGCGGCCTTCTGGGCAAGAAACTCGAAGCCGTCGTTGTCGACCCTGCGTCGAACTGGCCGCTTTTCGCCGAAAAGGCGCGGGAGCTGATCCAGAAAGACAAGGTCAATGTGGTTTTCGGTTGCTGGACGTCGGTATCCCGTAAATCCGTCCTGCCGGTTTTCGAAGAGCTGAACAGCATGCTCTTTTACCCGGTCCAGTATGAAGGCGAGGAAAGCTCGCGCAATGTGTTCTATACGGGAGCGGCGCCGAACCAGCAGGCGATTCCGGCCGTTGAATATCTGATGAGCGAAGATGGCGGTTCCGCCAAGCGCTGGGTTCTTCTGGGCACGGACTATGTCTATCCGCGCACGACCAACAAGATCCTGCGGGCGTTCCTGAAAGCCAAGGGCGTCGCCGAATCCGACATCATGGAACAGTACACGCCGTTCGGTCATTCCGACTGGCAGACGATTGTCGCCGATGTGAAGAAGTTCGCTTCCGCAGGCAAGAAGACGGCAGTCGTGTCGACCATCAATGGCGATGCGAACGTGCCGTTCTACAAGGAACTGGGCAACCAGGGGATCAAGGCCGAGGACATTCCCGTGGTGGCCTTCTCCGTCGGTGAGGAAGAACTCTCCGGTATCGATACGGGCCCGCTTGTCGGACACCTTGCCGCGTGGAACTACTTCATGAGCGCCGAATCGGCTGAAAACACCGATTTCATCAAAAAGTGGAAGTCCTTCATCAAGGATCCGAAACGCGTGACCAACGATCCGATGGAAGCGCACTACATCGGTTTCAAAATGTGGACCCAGGCGGTCAAGCAGGCCGGCACGACCGACGTCGATGCGGTTCGCCAGGCGATGTACGGCCAGAAGGTCACCTCGCTGACGGGCTCGGTTGCCGAGATGCTGCCGAACCATCATCTGACGAAACCGGTGCTGATCGGTGAAATCCAGGAAGACGGTCAGTTCGAAACCGTCTGGAAGACATCCGGTCCGGTGCCGGGCGACGCCTGGAGCGATTTCATTCCGGAAAGCAAGAAACTCACGGCGGATTGGCGCTACCCGTGGGTCTGCGGAAACTGCGAAAAGCCGAAGTTCAACTAAACCGGCGACTTCGCGACGATGAAATGCCGGGCGGGCGCATCGACGATTCTCCCGCCCGGCTCCTCCCTCCAAAACCGGTCCATTCGGACAGGCGGTACTGATGGCAGAACGAATTAGAACGGGCGCATGGGCGGCGCTGATAGCGCTGGCCGTCATGGCGACGGTGCTGATGCAGGCCCCGACCCCGACCAAAGCGCAGACAGCGGATAGCTTCGCCCATCTCGTGCAGGGTCTCGGCGCCAAAAGCTACAGCGCAAAAATAAAGGCGGTAAACAGGCTGGCGGCGACCGGCGATGACCGGGCTGCCGCGATCCTGCAGGCGATGGTCAGCCGGAACCTGTATTCCCGGAAATCCGACAACCGTATCGTCATCGGTAGCAAAAAGGACGGGCAGCTAGAAATCACCGATCCGATTACCGGAGAAGCTGCAGGAGCTGCAAAATCGTCCGAACTCTCGCGGCTCAGGGTCAATAACCGGCTGCGGCGGACAATCAGGACAGCGCTCGGCGCCCTGACCCTCGCCAGCAAAGATCCCGGGAAACGCGCGATTGCCGCGCAGTCGATCTTCAAATCGCCAAAGGCCGAACAGATCGAGATACTGCGCTCGGCGCTGAAAAAAGAGACCGACGACGCGGTACTGCCGGAAATCGTCCGCGCGCTCGGTGCGGCGGAACTCTTATACGGCAAGACCCCCGAAATCCGAATCGCGGCGATTGGCGCGCTTGGTGTCTATACCGACCGCGGCGTCAGCGCCCTGCTCAAAAGAATCGTCGCATCCAATACGGACGAACCGGTCCGCGCGGCGGCGCAGGCAGCGCTCGAAGATATCGAGGAACGGGTCTTTTTGTGGGAGCTGCTCGGCCAGTTATTTACAGGGCTGAGCCTCGGGTCGGTGTTGCTGCTGGCGGCGATCGGCCTCGCCATCACCTTCGGGGTGATGGGGGTCATCAACATGGCCCATGGCGAAATGGTCATGATCGGGGCTTACACGACGTTTGTCGTACAGGAAGTTTTTCGTTCGACGTTTCCGAACAGTTTCGATCTGTCTCTCGCGGTCGCCATTCCGATGGCGTTTCTCGTTGCCGGCGCCTTCGGCGTCGCCATCGAACGCGGAATCATACGGTTTCTCTATGGGCGTCCGCTGGAGACGCTGCTGGCAACCTGGGGCATCAGCCTGATTCTGCAGCAAATGGTGCGGACGATCTTCGGACCCACCAACAAGGAGGTCGGCAACCCGTCCTGGATGAGCGGCGCAATCGAACTCGATGGCGGTGTCCTGCTCACCTATAACCGGATCTGGATCATCGTCTTCAGTCTCATGGTGGTCGCCATGCTGGCGCTGATTCTCAAGAAAACCGCGCTCGGTCTGCAGATGCGGGCGGTGACGCAGAACCGGCGGATGGCGAATTCGATGGGTATCCGTACCGGCCGTGTCGATGCGATGACCTTCGGGCTCGGCTCGGGGATTGCCGGGATGGGCGGCGTAGCGCTCAGCCAGATCGACAATGTCAGCCCCAATCTCGGCCAGGCCTATATTGTGGATTCGTTCATGGTGGTGGTCTTCGGCGGTGTCGGCAATCTGCTCGGCACCTTGCTCGGCGCGACGTCGCTCGGGATCGCCAATAAATTCCTCGAGGCCTGGTCCGGCGCGGTGCTTGCCAAGATCCTGATTCTGATCGCGGTCATCCTGTTTATCCAGAAAAGACCCAGCGGGCTGTTCGCCCTTAAAGGTCGGGCGGCGGAAGGATGAGCAATCGCGCACCCTTCGCTTTCCTGTACGCCGATCGCGGCGGTCAGATCTTTCTCGGTATCCTGCTGCTGCTGGCGGTATTCGTGCCGGTCCTGAACCTGGCCCTCCCCGTCGAATCGGCGTGGCATGTACCCACCTGGGTGATGTCCCTGCTCGGAAAGTACCTGTGTTTTGCCCTGCTCGCCCTCAGTGTCGATCTCATCTGGGGATTCTGCGGGATCCTCAGCCTCGGGCACGGGGCGTTCTTTGCGCTCGGTGGCTATGCCATGGGCATGTACCTGATGCGCCAGATCGGCGACCGCGGCGTCTATGGCAATCCGGAACTGCCCGATTTCATGGTGTTCCTGAACTGGAAGGAATTACCCTGGTACTGGCACGGGTTCGACAATTTCGGCTTTGCCATGATCATGGTCTTGCTGGTCCCCGGTGTCCTCGGCTTCGTCTTCGGCTGGCTGACGTTCCGTTCGCGGGTGACGGGCGTGTATCTGTCGATTATCAGCCAGGCAATGACATACGCGCTTCTGCTCGCGTTTTTCCGCAACGATATGGGGTTTGGCGGCAATAACGGGCTGACGGATTTCAAGGATATCCTGGGCTTTGACCTGCAGGCCTCCGAAACCCGTGCGGGGCTGTTCGTTGCCTCGGTGATGGCCCTGGCGAGCGGTTATGTTCTGTGTCGCTATATCGTGTCGTCCAAGCTCGGCCGTGTACTCGTCGGTATCCGGGATGCGGAAAACCGCGTGCGGTTCCTCGGGTACAGGGTCGAGTACTACAAGCTGTTCGTTTTCACGCTGTCATCCGGCCTCGCGGGTGTTGCGGGCGCGCTCTACGTGCCGCAGGTCGGCATCATCAATCCCAGCGAGTTTGCCCCTGCAGTGTCGATCGAGATCGTCATCTGGGTGGCGATCGGCGGGCGCGGGTCGCTTTACGGTGCGGCGCTGGGCGCGGTACTGGTCAACTACGCCAAGACGTATTTCACGGGCGCGCTTCCCGAAATCTGGCTGTTCATGCTGGGTGGGCTGTTTATCGCGGTGACGCTGTTTATGCCGAAAGGCATCGTCGGCAGCATCCCCGCCTTCGAAGGGGTGAAGTCGATCTGGAAACGCAAAGGCGGCCGACCGGTGACGGAGACTGCCGATGGCTGAGATCAAGATGCGTCCCGAAAATGCACCGGTGCTTTATCTGGACGGTGTTTCGGTGAGTTTCGACGGGTTCAAGGCGCTCAATTCGCTGAGCTTTTTCATCGAACCGGGCGAGATGCGGGCGATCATCGGCCCGAACGGCGCGGGTAAGACCACGATGATGGATGTGGTGACCGGAAAGACCCGCCCGGATGAGGGGGAGGTCGTGTTCCAGGGGCTGACCGATCTGACCCGGCTCGACGAGACAGCGATCGCCCAGCTTGGTATCGGCCGGAAATTTCAGAAACCGTCGGTGTTCGAGAACCATACCGTGTTCGAGAACCTCGAGCTGGCCCTGAAGGCCGACAAATCCGTCCGCAAGTCGCTGTTCTTTCGCCTCGACGCGCAACAACTGGACCGGATCGACGAGGTGCTCGGCATTATCGCGCTCGGCTCTGACCGCGCGCGACAGGCGGGGGAACTGTCGCATGGGCAGAAACAGTGGCTCGAAATCGGCATGCTACTGATGCAGGATCCCGACGTCCTGCTGGTCGATGAGCCGGTCGCCGGTATGACCGATGCCGAAACCGAACAGACCGCCGATCTGCTGCGCCAGATAACAGCGCAGAACCATTCGGTTGTCGTCGTCGAGCACGACATGGAATTCGTGCGCGCCCTGAACACGCGGGTCACCGTGATGCATGAAGGCTCGGTTCTTGCCGAGGGGTCGCTCGACACCGTTCAGAACAACGAACGTGTCATCGAAGTTTATCTGGGGCGCTGAAATATGCTGAATGTCAAAGGGATCGATCTGTTCTATGGCGCCAGCCAGGCCCTGCGCAGCATCGACGTGACCGCAAGGGTGGGCGCCGTCACCTGTGTTCTGGGGCGTAACGGGGTCGGCAAGACGAGCCTTTTGCGGTCGATCGTCGGCCAGGAGAAGGTCAGTGCCGGCAGTATCGAATGGGACGGTCGCGAGATTACGCGGATGGCGCCGTATGACCGTGCTTCGGCCGGGATCGCCATCGTGCCGCAGGGGCGGGAAATCTTTCCGCTGCTGACGGTCGAGGAAAACCTGAAGACGGGTTTCGCCGCGGTCCCGCGGCGCGAACGGTTTATCCCGGACGAGATCTTCGACCTGTTTCCCGTGCTCAGGGATATGCTCGGGCGACGCGGTGGCGACCTGTCGGGCGGCCAACAACAGCAACTCGCGATTGGCCGGGCGCTGGTCACGCGGCCCAGGCTTCTATTGCTGGACGAGCCGACCGAGGGCATTCAGCCGTCGATCATCAAGGACATTGGCGAGGTCATCCGGTCGCTGGCTGCGCGCGGCGATATGGCGATCCTGCTGGTCGAACAGTATTTCGATTTCGCGCGGGAACTGATGGATGACTATATCGTTCTCGACAGGGGCGAGGTAGTGATCGCCGGTGCCGCTTCGGATATGGTGGAATCCGATGTACGCCGTTATCTCACCGTCTGAAAACACTGCTCCGGTATCCGGGGTCGTTCCTCTGCGCCGCTGGGCCGACGGCGCGGCGGAGGTGTCCTTCGTGCAGACGGACGGCGAAACGAGGCTTCGCCATCTGTATCAATCGGATCCCTGCCGCGTGTTGTTCCCGCGCCAGGCGGGCGGCGCGCCGAAGGAAGCGGTGATCGTCACCACGTCCGGCGGGGTTGTCGGTGGCGACCGGCTGCGGTTCGCGATCGGGGCATCTGCGGGTTGCGTCGCGACGGTAACCACCCAGGCCGCCGAGAAGATCTACCGTGCGGCAGGCGCCGATTCAGAGATCGACGTGACGGTTACGGCGACGGATTGCGGCTTTCTGGAATGGATGCCGCAGGAAACGATCCTGTTCGATGGTGCCCGCTTGCGCCGCCGGACCCGGCTCGATATCGGGGGAACAGCGCGCGTGCTTGCCGGCGAAATCGTCGTGTTCGGGCGTCGGGCACGCGATGAGGCCTTCACCTACGGGTTTCTGCACGATGACTGGCGGGTCTTCATGGATGGTAATCTGGTCTGGGCGGATGCGCTGCATTTGAGCGGCGATATCGGTGCGGCAATCGACAATGTTCACGCGTTTGATGGCGCGGCAGCCGTAGCCACGGCGATCTATTGCGCCCCCGACGCGGCTGCATACCTTGAAGCCGCTCGCGACATGGTCGGCAATGGCGGGGCGAGCTGTATCGACGGCATTCTCGTCGTGCGGATGGTCGATCGCGATGCCGCGGCCCTTCGCGCCGGTTTCGCACAATTCTGGAAAACATTCCGACATGAAACAGCCGGCCTGCCGGCGGCCCTGCCACGGGTCTGGGAAGTATAGGGAGACGGGAGATGCAACTCTCACCGCGGGAAAAAGACAAGCTGCTGGTCGCGATGGCGGCGATCGTCGCACGCAAGCGCCTCGAGCGGGGCGTAAAGCTCAACCATCCCGAAGCGATCGCGCTGATTACCGATTTCGTTGTCGAAGGCGCGCGGGACGGACGCACCGTTGCCGACCTGATGCGCGACGGGGCAACCGTGATTTCGCGCGACCAGGTCATGGACGGGATCGCCGAGATGATCCACGACATTCAGGTCGAAGCCACTTTCCCGGACGGGACCAAGCTGGTCACCGTCCACGAACCGATCCGTTGAGGGGCGCATAATGAAACCCGGAGAAATCATTACCGCCCCCGGCACGCTGACTTTGAACGCGGGGCTGGAAACGCTGGAACTGGAAATCTCGAATACCGGCGACCGCCCGATACAGGTGGGCTCTCACTATCATTTCTATGAAACCAATGAAGGCTTGTCCTTCGACCGCGAAGCGGCGCGGGGCTTCCGGTTCGATATCCCCGCGGGAACCGCGGTGCGGTTCGAACCCGGCCAGACCCGCCCGGTGCAGCTGGTGGCCTATGCGGGCGATCGCGTCGTCAGCGGCTTCAACGCGAAGATCAACGGAAAGCTGGAGGGCTGAACCATGGCGTATGAAATAGAACGGAGCGCCTATGCCGACATGTTCGGC
The DNA here is from genome assembly GCA_963977005.1 of uncultured Rhodospirillaceae bacterium. Classification (GTDB taxonomy): domain Bacteria; phylum Pseudomonadota; class Alphaproteobacteria; order MPNO01; family UBA830; genus CAXBCP01. The sequence goes on along the minus strand of CAXBMQ010000020.1, from coordinate 35,390 downwards.
CCCACCACCGGCGACAAGGTGCGCCTTGCCGATACCGATCTGATCATCGAGGTTGAGGACGACCGGACGGTTTACGGCGAAGAGGTCAAGTTCGGCGGCGGCAAGGTCATCCGCGACGGAATGGGGCAATCCCAGGTCACGCGGGCTGGGGGCGCGGTCGATACCGTGATTACCAACGCGCTGATCGTCGACCATACCGGTATCTACAAGGCCGATATCGGTCTTAAAGACGGCCGGATCGCCGGCATCGGCAAGGCGGGAAACCCCGACATTCAGCCCGGCGTCGATATCATTGTCGGCCCGGGCACCGAGGCCATCGCGGCGGAAGGCAAGATCGTCACGGCGGGCGGGCTCGACGTCCATATCCATTTTATCTGCCCGCAGCAGATCGACGATGCGCTCTATAGCGGCCTGACCACCATGATGGGCGGCGGCACCGGTCCGGCGGCGGGTACGAATGCGACGACCTGTACGCCGGGTCCGTGGCATATCGCGCGCATGTTGCAGGCGGCGGAAGCCTTTCCGATGAATCTCGGTTTTTTCGGCAAGGGTAACGCGTCGACGCCGCAGGCGCTCGAAGAACAGGTCAATGCCGGGGCCTGCGCGCTCAAACTGCATGAGGATTGGGGGACGACGCCTGCCGCCATCGACACATGCCTCGGTGTTGCGGACGACATGGACGTGCAGGTGCTGATCCATTCGGACACGCTGAACGAATCCGGTTTCGTCGAAGACACGGTGGCCGCTTTCAAGGGGCGGACAATCCACGCCTTCCATACCGAAGGGGCGGGGGGCGGTCATGCACCCGATATCATCAAGGTCTGCGGCGAGCCTAACGTGATCCCGTCATCGACCAATCCGACGCGGCCGTTCACCGTCAACACGCTGGACGAGCATCTCGACATGCTGATGGTGTGTCATCATCTCGATCCGAAGATACCGGAAGACGTGGCCTTCGCCGAAAGCCGGATCCGCCGCGAAACCATCGCGGCGGAGGATATCCTTCACGACATGGGCGCGTTTTCGATCATCGCGTCGGACAGCCAGGCCATGGGCCGGGTCGGCGAGGTCATCACGCGGACCTGGCAGACCGCTGACAAGATGAAGAAACAGCGTGGCAGCCTGCCGGATGAGGTCGGCGACAACGACAATTTCCGTGTGCGCCGCTATGTCGCCAAGTACACCATCAACCCGGCCTTCGCGCATGGCATCGCCGAGCATGTCGGTTCTATCGAGGTCGGCAAGCTGGCCGACCTGGTGTTGTGGAACCCGGCCTTCTTCGGCGCCAAGCCCGACGTGGTGCTCAAATGCGGCACGATCGCCGCGGCACCCATGGGCGATCCGAATGCGTCCATTCCAACACCGCAGCCGGTCCATTACCGGCCGATGTTCGGCGCGTTCGGCAAGTCGCTGACGGCAAGCTCGGTCAGTTTCGTCAGCCAGGCCGGGCTCGATGCGGGTCTTGGCGATACGCTCGGGCTCGACCGCGAATTGTTGGCGGTCAAAAACACCCGCGGCGGTATCGGCAAAAGCGCAATGCTGCTCAACGACGCGACGCCCGATATCGACGTCGACCCCGAAACCTATGAGGTCCGGGCAAATGGCGAGCTTCTGACCTGCGAGCCGGCAGAGGTGCTGCCGCTGGCGCAGCGCTACTTCCTGTTCTGATGCAGCGGGCAACCCGGATGGCAGGGCGGGGACACTGGCCGGCGGCGGATGCCGTCGGCACGGTAGTCCTCGACTACGAAGCGCGGCATCGCCGGCGAATCCGGCTGGTCTGCGACAATGAAACCCCGGTGCTGCTCGATCTCGAAAAGGCGACCGCGCTCCGGGATGGCGACGGCCTGGCGCTGGAGGATGGCGGCTGGGTTGCCGTTCAGGCCGCCGTCGAGGACCTGGTTCAGGTCACCTGTACGTCGGCGCACGCTTTGCACAGGGTCGCCTGGCATCTCGGCAATCGTCACTGCCCCGCTGCAATCGAGGCAGACCGTATCCTGATACGGCGCGATCACGTCATAGAAGAAATGCTGCGCGGGATCGGCGCGGCCGTAAAACCCGTGACGGCGCCGTTCGACCCCGAACGCGGCGCTTACGACGAGGAAAACCAGGTGCACGGGCATCACCATGACTGATACCGGTGACCTTTACCGCCTGCTCAGCTGGCTCTCGCCCAGTTATCCGGTCGGGGCATTCTCCTATAGCCACGGTCTGGAATGTGCGGTCGAGACCGGCACGGTCGGGACCGCGCAAGAGGTCTCGGACTGGATATCGACGGTTCTGCTGCAGGGGACAGGCCGGGTTGACGGTATCCTGTTCCGCGAGGCGTATTCTGCGGTCGCCGACGCGAACTGGGACCATCTGGCTGAGGTTGTCGATCTGGGGAATGCGTTTCAGGCGACATCGGAATTCGCATTAGAGACCCGGGCGCAGGGAAACGCGTTTATCAAAGCGACGCTCGCTGCCTGGCCGGCCGACGCGCTGATGCGCATAGAGGACGGTGCGGTGTATCCGGTTGCGGTCGCGGTCGCCTGCGCCGCCCACGATATTGAGCTCGGCACGGCACTTCACGGATATTTTCATGCCTTTTCGGCAAACCTTGTTTCCGCCGCCGTCCGTCTGGTGCCCCTCGGTCAGACCGACGGGCAACGGGCAATCGCGGCGCTTTCAGACGCCGTATCCCGCGCACAGGACCAGGCGCTGACCATGCCGCTCGACAATATCGGCTCGGCGGCGCCGCTGATCGATCTTGCGTCGATGAATCACGAAACCCAGTACACGAGGCTTTTCAGATCATGACCACATCCCCGCACGGCCCGCTCCGGGTCGGAATCGGCGGCCCCGTCGGGTCCGGCAAGACGGCGCTGACCGATGCGCTCTGTAAACACATGCGCGACCGCTATAACATCGCGGTTGTCACAAACGACATCTATACGCAGGAAGATGCGCAGTTCCTGACGCGGTCCGGCGCGCTGTCACCCGACCGTATTGTCGGGGTTGAGACCGGCGGGTGCCCGCATACGGCAATCCGCGAGGACGCGTCGATTAATCTTGCCGCCATCGCGGATATGAATGTGCGGTTTCCCGACCTCGACATGGTGGTCATCGAATCCGGCGGTGACAATCTGGCCGCAACGTTCAGCCCGGAGCTTGCCGATATCACGATCTATGTGATCGATGTGTCCGCCGGCGACAAGATTCCCCGCAAGGGCGGGCCCGGGATCACGCGCTCGGACCTGCTGGTGATAAACAAGATCGACCTGGCGCCGCTGGTTGGCGCAGACCTCGATGTGATGGACCGGGATTCGAAAAAGATGCGGGGCGAAAAGCCTTTCATCTTTACGAATATCAAGGCGGGTATCGGTGTCGCCGATGTCGCGGCCCTCATCGAGGAGACCGGCGGACTCTGACCCGTTTCCCCGGGGTACGTCACCGGGCCTCGGTAATCGATCCCATTTTGATTTTCCGGGCCTGACACAGACGTTCGAAACTGCGCTTGACCCGGTCCCGGGTCGGTGCCGCGCCGCCGCCCGGCAATACAAGAGATAGCTGGTTGTTCTTGATGTGGAGGCGGGCATGTTCCAGCAATTCGGGGTTTCCGGCCGAAATCCGATAGGCGAGCCGCAGGCCTGATCCAAGTGTTTCCGCGCGTCGGATCGCCCGCTTCGAGAGCAGGCTGCCGATATGGGTGACACGTGCATCGCTGGTTTTGCCGCCATAGCGGATATAGACGGCGAGGGCGATAAACGCGCGTTCGGTGTGGTCGATGCCGAAAAACGGGTACTCGAGCGTCCGGTCGAAAGCAAACGATGCGCGGTAGTCGGGGTGATCGCGCCAGGCGATGTCGGACAATGCGCAAACCGCAAACTGCAGGCGCCGCCGCCGGCGGTTCTCCGCCGACAGGACCGGAGACAGCCATTCAAGAAGCGGCTCCGCGGTACCCCTGAACCGGCCCTCGCGCTCGGAAAAGGCCGTTGCGGCGGCGATCAGAGGATCCTCGGCGACCTGGTCCGCCGCCATTTGGCCGTAGACATAGCCTTCGCGGACGCCGACGGCCGAAAATGTCACCGTCGCCGGCTTCGTGCGCCCGATCAGTTGTTCGAGCAAAAGACCGGTCAGCGGCATCGACAACCGACGCTGGCGGACAACGCTTTCCAGCCCCATCAGCGATCGTTTTGACAACCCGGTCAGCAATGTTGCCGTTTCGAGGACCGTATCAACCGGGGTGGTATAGCCATGGATGATATCGAGCGGATAGTCGCTGTCCTTGATCTTCAGCCGGGCGAATGCGCGCCAAGCACCACCGATTGGAAACAGTGTTTTTCCGGCATACTTTTGGAGCCAGTCGACGTCATCCAGCGCGGCGGATATTTCCTTTGTCATCTTTGTCATATCGCCTGATAGCCGCGCTTGCAGCCGCATAGTGCCGAGTGGCAGCGAGACCATCTCTCTCACTTTGCCATGCCTTAGCGCCGCCAGTTCCAGGCTGCCGCCGCCGAGATCGGCGATAACGCCGTCATCGACGTGCAGGCCGCGCTGCAGAGCGTTGGCAGAGAGCAGGGCTTCTTTCTGGCCGTCGAGAACCTCTACCTTGCACCCCGTCATCGAATGGATGGCGGCGAGAAGCTCTTCGCCGTTCGTTGCATCGCGCACAGCCGACGTTGCGAAAGCCTCCAGACGGTCGACGCCACTATTCATTGCCAGCCGCGAAAAGCGGACGACGGCGGCGACCGCGCGGTCCATCGCGTCGTCGGGGAGGGCGCCGGTTTCCCCGAGCCCCGTGCCGAGGCCGCAGAAAACCCGCTCATTGAACAGCGGGTGCGGATATCCGTCAGTGATATCGAAAATTACCAGCCGAATGGAATTCGACCCGATATCAATGACCGCGAAGGTTTTGAACTTATCCGAAAGTAGAGGAGGAATGCGTCGGTCTCCATCGGCTACGGGTGGCCGGAGGCAAGCGCGCCGACGGGCCTATTTATTTCGAGTGGTTTTCTTCTCGGCAGACTTCTTACGCCCTTTTTTAAGCGCGCTGCCGCGTCCTGACAAACTCGGATTGGTCATAAAGTATTCGTGCGCCGAAAAAGGTTCCTGGCCGCTTTCAACCCGCGTGTACTTACCGTGAAGGTCCATCTGCCAGCAATTGGTGTCGTCCTTGAGGCTGGAGTCAAGAATGCGGTCGACGATCTGACGGTGAACCGTGCGGTTTTCGACGGGCACCAGCGTTTCGACTCGTCGGTCGAGGTTGCGCGGCATCCAATCCGCGGAGGATATAAAAACCTTCGCGCGGCGCGATGTAAGGCCGAAGCCCGCGGCGAATGCCACGATCCGGCTGTGTTCCAGGAACCGGCCGACAATACTCTTGACGACGATGTTCTCCGAAAGTCCCGGCACACCGGGCCGCAAACAACAGATACCGCGGATTATCAGCTCGACCGGGACGCCTGCGCGGGACGCCTTGTAGAGCCTGTCGATAATTCCCGGGTCGACGAGCGAGTTGAGCTTGACCAGAATCCCGACGGGTTTGCCGGCCTTTGCATTGGCGATCTCCTCATCGATGAGACGATAGAGCTGCGCGCGCATACCGATGGGTGAGACGGATACCTTTTCGAGCTTTTCCGGTGGGGCCGAGCCCGTCATGTAATTAAACAGTACCGCCGCATCGCGGCACAGCGCCGGGTCGCAGGTAAAGAATGAAAGGTCGGTATAGATTCGCGCCGTGATCGGATGATAATTGCCGGTACCGAAATGCACGTAAGAGCGCAGCCCCCGGCGTTCCTTGCGGACCACCAACGATACCTTTGCGTGCGTCTTGAGATCCACGAACCCATACACCACGTGCACGCCGGCGCGCTCCAGGTCGCGTGCCCAGCGGATATTACGCGCTTCGTCAAAACGTGCCTTCAGTTCGACTAGCGCTGTGACCGATTTGCCAGCCTCGGCGGCAGCGATCAGCGCGGCGATGATCGGCGAATTTTCGCTTGTCCGGTAAAGAGTCTGCTTGATGGCAACCACATCGGGGTCCGACGCCGCCTGCCGGATGAACTGGACCACGACGTCGAAGCTTTCATAGGGGTGATGGACCAAAATGTCCTTCTGGCGGACAGCAGCAAAGCAATCGCCGTTGTAGTCGCGGATACGCTCTGGAAAACGGGCGCGGAACGGCTTGAACAAAAGATCGGGTCGGTCGTCGGTGATGATCTCTGAAACATCGACAAGCGATACCAGCCCGGCGATCTGAAAAACATTCTCGTCCTCGACCTTGAGTTCACGCTGCAGAAATTCCTGCATTTCTTCCGGCAGGCTAGCTTCCAGGGCGAGACGTACGACCGAACCCCGCCGCCGTTCGCGCAGCGCTTCTTCATATACCCGGACCAGGTCCTCTGCCTCTTCTTCCATATCGATATCGCTGTCGCGTATGACCTGGAAAACGCCATGGTACTGGATCTTAATTCCCGGAAAGAGCTTGCCGAGAAACAGACTGATGATGTGTTCCATGGCGATGAAACGGATTTTGCGGCCGGGCATCCGCACGAACCGGGGCAGGCTGTGTGGGATGGTGATCAGACCGATCAATGGTTCGTCTTCGTTCTTTTTCTCCATCATCAGTGCCAGGGTGAAGTCGAAACTGGGGATGAAGGGAAATGGATGGGCTGGATCGATTGCGACCGGCGTCAACACGGCGAACGCCTCTTCCATGAAATACCGTTCGAGCCATTTCAGGTCCGAACCTGAAAGCGATTCGGGTGTGGTTATACTAATACCGGTTTTTTCAAGCTGCTCCTGCAGTTCCGCCCAGCGAATCTGTTGTTCAACCATCAGCGCGCCGGCGCGATCGTTCACCGCGCGTAACTGTTGCAAAGGCGTGAGCCCGTCGGGGCTCCGGGCTGTGACCCCGGCGTTGACCTGACCCTTCAATCCGGCAACGCGGACGGCAAAAAATTCGTTCAGGTTGTTGTCTGAAATTGACAGGAACCTTAGCCGCTCGAGCAGCGGATACTTCGGATTTGACGCCTCTTCAAGAACGCGCGCATTGAAATCCAGCCAGGATAGTTCCCGGTTGATAAAGCGGCGCGCCGCCCGGATTGTGGGGTGTTTAGCTGATTTGGCGGGAACCGGAGCCGGCGTCCCGTCGTTTTCGGGCCCTGACGATAGATTATCGGAAATGTTGGGGTTTCCCTCCATGGCATTCAATTGAGCGTCTCCAGTCAAACACGTCGTGCCGATGTTAAGTATGACAAATATATGATGGTTTTATGACTCCGTAGGGCGACGGTCGCCGCGGGTTGGCCCGGACCGGGTGATTTTTTCGGAAGGGTGCTAAATTTCTTTGGAGCCGTGGTTCAAGTCGCCCGCAAGGACTGGTAAAGTCCCCATATTCGATACCAATTGGCGGTATGCTTTGTTAGCCGCCAGTCCTGATCATTCTGGGTGATAGTTTGGGCGATAACGACATTCTCGCCATGCGCAATCTCGTCAACGCATTGGAAGAGGCTGCAGAAGGCAGCGCTGTCCTCGATCTGCGGATAGGACGCGACCTTCAACGGGAACAGATTGCCGTCACCGAGCCTGCTATCCACGGACTGATGGCTGAACTATCCGCCGAAACCGTCGAAAACATCGTCGGTGAGATGGTGGTGCCGTTTACCCGGTCGCTTGATGCTGGCTTGCCCGGTGAGAATATTGTCTTCTGTATGTATTCCGTTGAGAAAAATCTCTGGGTTTCGGTAAACCGCGATCCAGATGGAAAGGAATTCGTGTCGTGGGCCGAGACCGAGCCATTGTCGCGTCGCGCGGCGGCCCTTCGGGCAATCGCCCGGATTTCCGCCCGGCCGTCCGGCTCCGATGTTGTCTCTTTGTCGGGTATCGATGGTGGTGTTGGCGAGCCCGAGCCCGAGCCCAAATCTGCTTCAGGAGCAGCGGATACCGATGCATCGGAACCCGGCTGGCGGGTAAACTTTTGAGGCAGTTCGCACAGGCGCAGGATGGCCTTGGCTGATCCTGTCTTCGGCGGAATTGCCGAGCGACCCTTCGTACTGGTCTTTGCCAATGAAAAGGGCGGTACGGGAAAATCGACACTGGCGTTTCATACGATCGTATCCTTGCTGCAGTTTGGATACAGCGTGGGCTGTATCGATACGGACGTGCGTCAGGCAACCCTGACCAGGTATCTCGCGAACCGGGCGTCGACGGCGCAGCGCGGGGACGGGAATTTGCTTTTGCCCCGGCATGTCGGTCTCGACGAAAAGCAGGGGGGCGGCACCGATGACCCGGTGGGCGGGCCAGCGATGGTCGACGGGGCGAAGGAGGCGCTGAGGGGACTGGCCGATTGCGATTTTGTGGTGATCGACACGCCGGGTTCCGCAAACGCACTCGCGCGTTTCGCTGTCACAAATGCAGACACCCTTATTTCCCCGATAAATGACAGCTATATCGATATCGACGTGATCGCGAATCTCGACATGCAAAAGCGCGAGGTTGTCGGTCCCAGCCATTTTACCCGGATCGTCTGGGAATCAAGCAACCGCCGGATCGCGGCTGGGCTTCCCCCGACCGACTGGATCGTCCTCCGTAACCGGCTTACGCATATCGGTTCCCGGAACAAGCACGATATTGCGGATCTGATGGAAAAACTGGCCAAACGTGTCGGCTTTCGGTCCGCCCCGGGCTTTGGCGAGCGCACCGTTTACCGCGAACTCTTCCATACCGGCGTGACAGTACTCGACCCCGGCGCCGCAGACGGCGAGCGTCCACCGCCGAGTCACGCGGCCGCCGCCGCCGAGATGGCGGGGCTTTTGCGGCAAATAGGAGTCGGAGAGGCCGTGTCCTCCGGCTGAATACTGTACCGCGTACGCGGTTAGAAACTCCGCATCACCAGGCAGCTTGTATTCCTGGCCCTGATCCGGTCGCAAATTTCTGCGGCGCCTGCTTTCGTCGAGAATCCGCCGACGGCGACGCGATAAACCTTCCGATTGTCCGCGAGGGTTGCGATACGCACCGATATCTCATGGGTGGCGACGATGCCGGAAAGTCTGCCGGCGAGCTTGCCTGCTTCACGCCCCGCATCGGCCGCTGACGGCAATGACGCGATCTGGGCGAAGTAGTATGAGGGGATTGCGGGGCGTCGGCCGGGGCGCGGCACGTCGGGCAGGTCTGTCACCACGACGCTGTTGTCGATCCGCATTGGAACGATCGAAACTTCATTCCGGCTTGTTTGCGTGGGGACCCTGGCCGAGAAGGACCATGTGCCGGCGCCATTCGACCGGGCCGTTCCCAGCGGCTGACGGTTGTGCAGCACGATCAGCTCCGCTTGCGGCGGCGCCTGACCGGATATGACCGCCAGGCCATCCGTTTCGATACGGACGCTGTCGATCCTGTTGGTCTGCCGTTCGGGAATTGCTATGGGCAAAGCTCCGACGGTCCCGACAGTCTTGTCTGAAACAGCGCTGATCGTCGGATTCCGCGCCTGATCGGGTGTCGTCGCTTTGGGCGGGAGCGGCGCTTCGCCCTTCGCAGTCGTCATTGTGTCGTCTTCCGCTCCGGCAATCAGGATTGCTGCCGCCCCGGCAAGAGAGAGTGCGAGACATGCCGCCAGCGCAACTATGCGCCGGACCGTTTTCCGCTTTTCGGGGGCAGGCCTGTCGCCCACCATCGGGAGCTGTATCGGCACCGGTACCGGCAGGTTCGTGCTTTGCGGGGAGGAGTCCGTCGTTGCGGTTCGGGAGTCGGTCCCTGCTCCAGGTTCGTCGGGTGCAGACAGGGATTCGGCGCTCTGATCCTCCGTGAAACTTCCGGGTGACGGCGACTTTGATCTGCCATCAACCGAGTGTCGCCGCTTCGCCGCGCTCCGCTGGCTGATGATCGTGAGCAGGCTTGCGGCGGGTAAAGGCTCGGGGTCGCCGGCGTCGTCGTCGATGCCGCCGGACGAAGACGCTGTCTGATCATTCGCGGCCTCACCGAACAGATCGGGCAGCGGTGTTGTTTCGTCATCGGATGCGCCGGAAGCGACAGGGTTCCGTTCGGCCGGGTCATCTGCGTCGCCACGTGCCTCGTCGACGGGCCGTGCCTGACCTTTGGCCGCAAAAAGGCCGTCGGATGCGCTCATATCATGTCTCGCCTCAAAACGGGTTCAGACAGATTGAGCGGCGCCGAACAGGGGGCTGTCCTCGATCCGGCGGGTTTTGGGCCGCGGGACGGATAGCCTCAGCGGCTCCACGTTGCCATTGAGGCGGGCGTCGAGATAGCTCCACAGGCCTGAAATTTCCGCCGCCGATTTCGATTTTCCGGGCAATTCCATCACGGTCCGGCCGTCGGTCATGCTCGCGGCGAAATCGACCCGCTGCCCGACCAGGACAGGCGCGATCGGCCCATGGCGGGACAGGATCGAAATGGCCTCTGTGGTAATTTTCGCCCGGCCGATCGCCGCGTTGAGCACAAAAACCAGCGGTTTCCCAAGGTGTTCGACCAGTTCGACCGTGGTGGCGACGGACCGGATATCATGCGGGCTGGGCCGGGACGGAATGACGACCAGATCTGCCATGTCGATGCAGGTTTCGATCGATGCGGAAATCGCCGGCGGTGTGTCGATAATCAGAACCTTGATGCCCGCTTCTTTCAGCTTGCGACTGTCATCTGCAAGATTTTCAAAGCTGGTTTGAACGAAGAGCGGCACATCGTTTTCGCGGGCATTCCACCAATCGGTCAGACTGGCCTGCGGATCCGTATCCATGATTGCGACCGGACCCGCACCATGCTGCTCTGCAGCGACGGCGAGATGTCCGGCCAGTGTTGTTTTCCCCGAACCGCCCTTGCGCGATACAATCGCGATCACCCGCATTATTCGTCCCTCGGCATCGATTTTTTTCTTTACGCGATAGGCCGCTACTCAGAACGCTGGTCCGATATCTGGACGACGTCACGTATAACATACCAGATATTGAATTTCGAAGGGTTTCCGCACAATTGCTGCGATCGATCCGCCGACAGACCGGATCCGGGACCGCGAAAATCCGCGAAGTCCCGATGGTGCCCGCCGGGCCGGCACGTCCGTCGCCATTCAAGCCGATATCGTCGCTCCCGGCGCGCGGACGTACTGTCTCGGAATTTTGATGGTCCGAACTATCTCCACCTCGAATTTTGCGGTGCAACATAGTAGAGTCAAAACCGAAGGAGACCGAACATGACAGGCAAAATCGTAACGATTGCGCAGCAAAAGGGTGGCGCCGGCAAAACGACTGTTTCGGTGCATCTTGCCGCTGCCTGGGCCGCAATGAAGGGCAAATCCGTCGCGCTGGTCGATGTCGATCCGCAAGGCAGTCTCGGCGAATGGTTCGAAGCGCGCGAACGCGCGCTCGGTGAAGACGGTGCCGGACTCGAATTTCGCACGGCCAGCGGTTGGGGCGCCCGGCGCGAAGCCCAGCGCCTGACGCGCGATTTCGATTATGTCGTCGTCGATACGCCGCCGCATGCGGATCTGGATGCAAAACCGGCAATAGAGGCCGCCGATCTGGTCATTATTCCGGTACAGCCGACGCCCGTCGACCTGTGGGCGACGCGCTCGACGCTGGAATTGCTCGGCGGCGGTGGGCCGGACGGGCTTATCGTACTGAACCGGGTGCCGCCGCGCGGCCGTCTGACGGGCGAGATGACCCAGGCGATCAGGGACTTCGGCGGAGATATTGCGAAAAATACGCTCGGCAACCGGATCGTTTTCGCGTCATGCCTGGGCGAGGGGATGACAGTCATGGAAAAGGCGCGCACGAGCAAAGCCGCGCTGGAGGTCGAAGCACTGGCGGCAGAAATCGCGAAGCGGCTGGCCTAGTGGCCGTCGCTCTTTCATCTGTCTGCCATCCCGCCGCCGTCAGATTGTCCAGGCGCCCGTATCGATTTCGGTCGCGGTGACGTTCTCGAGCGTGGCGAGGGAGACGAACCCGTCGCCGCCGCCATCCCCATCGACCTGGACCAGCGTGTTTGCGCCGGATTGGGTAATCCCGACATAGCCGTCGGCGACCGCGTCGGACCCGGTATAGCCGATGGCCGTCATCAGCGCCGACAGGTCGAACAGATCGCCCGTGGCATCGAAGTCGGTGATGGTGTCGCCCGCGTCGGATAGCGCGGTGTAGACGAAGACGTCGTCGCCCGCACCGCCGGCCATACGGTCGGCCCCGGCACCGCCGGTCATGCGGTCATTGCCGTCATTGCCGAACATCCGGTCGTGACCGGCCCCGCCATTGACGGTATCCGCCCCGGTGCCGCCGAGCATCCAGTCATTACCGCCCTCGCCGTTGAGCGTGTCGTCGCCCGCATCGCCCTGGACATGGTCGCCACCGTCGCCCGCGTTAAGAACATCGGCACCATCGCCGCCGTATAGCTTGTCGTAGACCGCGCCGCCATGGAGAACATCGTCGCCGTCCATGCCGCGTAAGGTATCGTTGCCGCCATTGCCGGTCAGCGTATTGGCGCCGCTATTGCCAATAAGCGTGTTGGCGCCGCCAGTCCCCAGCCCGTCGATCGCGGCGGAGCCGGTCAACGACAGATTTTCCAGATTGTCGCCCAGCGTGTAGGTGATGGCGCTCTGCACCGTATCGGTACCTTCACCGGCATTCTCGTTGACGATATCCAGGCTGTGATCGACAACATAGGTGTCGTCGCCCGTGCCACCGGTCAGGATGTCGTTGCCGCTGCCACCGTCGAGCGTGTCATTGCCGTCATGGCCGAACAATCGGTCGCGTCCGGCGCCGCCGTTCAGGGTGTCGTCGCCCGCGCCGCCGAGCATCCAGTCATTGCCGCCTTCGCCGTTGAGCGTATCGTTGCCCGCATCGCCCTGGACGTGGTCGCTGCCGTCACCGGCCGTGAGCACGTCGTCGCCGGTGCCGCCGTAGAGCGCATCGTTACCGGCGCCGCCATCGAGGCTGTCATCGCCGCCGCCGCCCTGGAGGATGTCGTCGCCGTCGAGACCCGCCATGGCATCGGCATTGATCGTACCGGCCATCATGTCGTTCCCGGCGCTTGCCGGTACGGACAGGCCGAGGAAGTCCGCGGCCGACAGGTCCGCCTTGGCAATCCCGGTCAGGATGATTTTGTTGGCAGTCGGGTCTGCCGCATTGGTCGCAAGAATGGCCTGTTGCGTTGACGTCAGCGGCTCTGTCGCCCCGGCGAGGGCGGATATCGAGGCCGCGTCGAGCGCGATCCGCAAGCCGTCTGCCGTGTCTGTCCCGAGGACGAGCAGGTCGGAAAAGGTGCCGCCGAAGACCGCCGACAGGTCGATCTTGTCGGTGCCGACGGTAAAGTCGGTGATCGTGTCGGCATTGTTGCCCGCGCTGACCACGAACGTGTCCGTGCCGGCACCGCCCGTCAGGATATCGTTGCCCGCGCCGCCATCGACGACGTTGTCGCCGCCATTGCCGATGATCGTGTTGTCCGCGGCATTGCCGGTACCATCGATATCGCCCGTACCCGTCAGGGTCAGGTTCTCGACGTTGTCGCCGAGAGTGTAATCGATCGTGGCTTCCACCGTGTCGGTGCCCTGACCGGCCAGTTCGGTGACAACGTCGACCGTATGATCGACGACATAGGTATCGTCGCCGGTGCCGCCGGTCATCGTGTCATTGCTGGCCCCGCCGTCGAGGCGGTCGTTGCCCTCTTCGCCGAACAGCTTGTCGCGCCCGTCGCCGCCGTTCAGCGTATCGTTTCCGTCCTCGCCACGGATCCAGTCGTTGCCGCCATCGCCGTCGATAACGTCATCGCCGAATCCGCCAAGCAGCGAGTCCGCACCGTCGCCGCCGTCCAGCGTATCGTTGCCGGCCCAGCCGCGGATGATATCGGCCCCGCTGCCGCCGAAAAGATCATCGCCGTTATGCTTGCCGTCGATCGTGTCGTTTCCGTTGCCGCCTTCTACATAGCTGTATGAGCCGCCACCGGTGATGATGTCGTTGCCGTCGCCGCCGTAAATCGTGGCGCTTCCGTTGCCGCCGTCGACAATATCGTCGCCCGCGCCGGCATGGATCGGTGCCTGGTCGAATCCGACGGCCAGAATGTCATCACCGTCGGTTGCCACGGTGTTCGGCGCATAGTTGAGAAAATCCCCCGCAATCAGGTCGGTCATCTCGACATCCTGCAGGATGGCGGTCCGGTTGGGTGCGAGCGCAATATGGGTATCGTTCCCGACCTGGGACATAATGGTCTGCAGCGCGCCGAACGACACCGGTACGTCGATACCGCCCAGCATCATCTGGAAAGCATCCAGATCGATCTGGTCCGTCGTGCTGCTGCCGGCGGTGAAATCGGTGATCGTCAGGATTCCGTCTGCCGGGCTGAGGTGGAAAAGATCGTTGCCTGTGCCACCGGTCGTCGTGTCGATGCCGCCATAGCTCGTGAAACTGTCGTTTCCGCTGCCACCCAGCATGATGTCGTTGCCGTTGCCGCCGGTAATTGTGTCGTCGCCGGCACCGCCGTCCAGGGTATTGTTGCCTTCGCCACCGACAAGCGTATCGCGCCCGCCATTGCCGGAAATGACATCGTCGCCATCCGTACCGTAGATCAGATCGTCGCCATCGCCGCCGGTGAACGGATCAACGCCGGTGAGGCCAAAGAAATCGGATTCGACAAGGTCGGATTTCGACGTTCCCAACAAGAGCAGGCTGTTGTCGCCAAGGCTAATCCGCACCGAGGAGCCTTCGTCGGTCGTGGCGTTCAACAGGCTTGCGAACGTGCCGCTAAAACCGTTTGTCAGATCGATCTTGTCTCTGCCGGTGGTGAAATCGGTGATCGTGTCGTTTCCGCTATCCGGCGAAATGACATACGTGTTCCGGGTGCCGTGGCCGCCGGTCATCGTATCGTCGCCCGTGCCGCCATCGATCGTATCGCTGCCTTGTCCACCCACAATGATGTCGTCGCCCGCGCCGCCGTCTATGGTGTCGCTGCCACGGCCGCCATCGATGGTGTCGTTGCCGTTGCCGCCGCTAATTTCGTCGCCGCCGCCGAGCCCGGTGATGGTGTCGTTTCCGTCGCCGCCGTCGATCAGCCGGTGGCCGCCGCCGCTGGCGATAATCGTATCGTCGCCCGCGCCGCCATAGATGGTCGCGTGTCCGGTACCCCCGGTTATGATGTCGTCTCCGCCGTAGCCGTATATCACTTCTGTGCTGCCCGAGCCGCCGAAGAGGACGTCGTCGCCCTCTGTCCCGACCCGGTATGGCATGTATTCGGTGAAGTCATCGGCGACCAGGTCATTCATGTCGACATTCTTGAGAACGATCTCGAAATCGGTACGCAACTGTATATGGGTGTCGTCGCCCACCTGCGATGCGGCGGCGATAAGTTCGTCGAAATTCCGTGCGATCGGCCTGCCGACGATTTCCCACAACTCACCGTCGAGGTTGATCCTGTCGGTTCCATTGCCGCCCGGTGCGAAGTCGGTGATGGTCAGGGTGCCGGTTTCCGGGCGCACCCAGAATTCGTCGTTTCCGTCTCCGCCGGTAACGATATCGTTTCCGCCGCCGCCATTGATGTAATCGTCGCCGTCGCCGCCATCCAGAATGTCGTCGCCCTTGCGGCCGGAGAGATAATCGGCTCCCGTGCCGCCCGAAAGACGGTCGTTTCCGTGGCCGCCGTCCAGCCCGTCGCTGCCGGCGCCGCCCACGAGAATGTCGTCGCCTTCGTCGCCGTTTATATCGTCGTTTCCGTCGCCGCCGTCGATGAAATCATGTCCCTCCCGGCCGTTGAGGCGGTCGTCGTTTGCGCCGCCGGTGATGTAATCGTTCCGGCTGGAACCGGTAATCCAGTCGGCGTTATCTCCGCCGGTCAGGGTGAATCCGTCGTAAAAACTGTCGGGTAAGGGCGTGTCCGAGGTTATGAAATCGGCCGATGTCAGCGCCGATTTCGTGACACCGTTCAGTGTCATGCTGTCGCCGCCGATCGTCAGCGTGACCCCGCCGGCGCCATCGGTAGCGGTATCCAGAAGCTCGGCAACCGTGCCGCTGAACGCTTCCGTCACATCGATCCGGTCGATTCCCGTTGTGAAATCGGTAATCGTGTCGTGGCCCATGCCCGCCGAGAAGACAAACGTATCGAGACCGCTGCCGCCGGTCAGGGTGTCGGTACCCGCGGCGCCGTCTATCCGGTTGTGGGAATCGTTGCCGACAATGGTGTTGGCCGCGCCGTTGCCGGTACCGTCAATCGCGTCGGTGCCCGTCAGGGTCAGGTTTTCGACATTTTCGCCGAGCGTGTAGTCGATACCGCTTTCGACCGTGTCGGTACCTTCGGCGAACTGTTCGACCACCTGGTCGCTGACGTGATCTACGACATAGGTGTCGTCGCCGCTACCGCCTGTCATGACGTCGTTGCTGGCGCCGCCATCGAGACGATCATTGCCGTTTTCGCCGAACAGCCTGTCGCGGCCGCCGCCGCCATTCAGCGCGTCATTGCCGTCTTCGCCGCGCATCCAGTCATTGCCGGCATCGCCGTTCAGCGCATCGTCACCGGTTCCGCCGAGCAGCGTGTCCGCGCCGTCGCCCCCGTTCAGGATGTCGGCGCCGGCGTTCCCGGAGATTGCGTCGTTTCCTCCTTCGCCGGAAATGTGATCGTTTCCGTCACCGCCCGCGAGGGTATCGTCACCGTCCCCGCCGACGACCGGGTCGTCACCTTCATCCTCCGCAGGGGTATCTTCCGCCGACAACCCGATAAAGTCCGTCGCGGAGAGTTCCGCCCTGGTAACGCCCGTCAGCAGCAGTTTGTTGGCATTCGGGTCGGCCGCATTCGTCGCGAGCACCGCCTCCTGGGTCGCGGTAAGGGGTTCGGTGGCCCCGCTCAGCGCATATAGGGAGAGCGCGTCAAGGGCGATCCGAACGCCATCCGGGGTGTCGGTTGCAAGAAGGAGAAGATTCCCGAATGTGCCGTTGAAGACGGCTGAAAGATCGATCCTGTCCGTGCCGGTGGTGAAATCGGTAATAATGTCTGCGTTGTCGTCTACCCCGACGACGAAGGTGTCTGCCCCGTTGCCACCGTTCATCGAATCGTTGCCTGCGCCGCCGTGCAGGGAATCGTCGCCGTGTCCGCCGGAAACGATGTCGTCGCCTTCGTTCCCGCTGATCGAATCGTTGCCGTCATCGCCGTGCAGCGTGTCATTTCCGCTTCGGCCCGAGATATTGTCATTGCCGTCGCCGCCGTGGATTTCATCGACCCCGATGGCACCTTTGAGCCAGTCATCGCCGGTTCCGCCGTCGATATAGCTGCCCGCGTTGCCGCCGGTGATGCTGTCGTTTCCCGCACCGCCGTACAACGTCGTATAGCCGGTCCCGCCTTGGATCGTGTCGTCGCCACCGAGCCCGTCGATCGTATCGTTGTCGCCGACCGCCTTCAGGGTGTCGTCACCTTCGGTCGGCGTCCTCGTCGGCGCGTAGTTCCGGAAATCGCTTTCGACAAGTTCGGTCTTGTCCACATTCTGAAGGATGATCGTGAAGTCGTCTGTCAGGGCGATATGCGAATCGTTGCCCACCTGGGTGGTCACGTCGAGCAGTTCGTCGAAATTTCGGGCGACCACGTCGCCATATTGCTCCCAGCGACTGCCGTTCAGGTCAATCTGTTCGCCCGATTCAAAATCCGTAATCGTGAGGGTGCCCGATGCGTGATAGAGGTTAAACGCGTCGACGCCGTTGCCCCCGGTCATGATCGTATTGACGTTCTCGCCACTGACAGTCATGCGATCATCGCCTGCACCGCCGTCGAAGGTATCGTTGCCCGCGCCGCCGCCGGAAATAGAATCGTTACCGTCGCCGCCGTTGATCACGTCGTCGTTCCCGCCGCCGAGGAGCGTGTCGTCGCCCGCACCGCCGTCGACAGAGTTGTTGCCGTCGCCCGCCGAAATATAGTCATTGCCGGCGCCGCCATCGATCGTGTCGTCGCCGGCATTGCCGTAAATCGTGTCGTTTCCGCCCTGGCCGTTGATGATATCGTCGCCGCTGCCGCCGGATAAAACGTCCGCGCCATTCGTGCCGTCGATGTCCTCGCCGTTATTGAGAAGGAAATCCGCAGATGACAGCTCGGCTTTCGAAATACCCGTCAGTGTGATGCTGTCCGTACTGTCGTGGCGGATCAGTGCAAGCTGGGTGGATGAAAGCTGGCTGCCCTGCGATTCGACGAGGGCGATTGCGTCGGCACCGGTTGCGACCCGGACACCGTCCGGTGTGTCCTCCGCCAGCATCATCAGGTCGTCGAAGCTGCCACTGAAAATGGCTGTGAGATCGGCGATATCTGCATTCAGTGTAAAATCGGTCACGGTGTCATGGCCGTTATTCGCACCGAAGACGAACGTGTCCACGACAACGCCGCCGCCGTTATAGGTACCGGAAACGCCGCCGGTCATGACGTCGTTGCCTGTACCCCCGTCAATGAGGTCCGATCGATTGCCAGCGTCTATCGTGTCGTCGCCTGCGCCGCCATATACGCTGTCGTCACCTGACATCGAGTGAATCGTGTCGTTGCCGTTGCCGCCGTAGATGGTGTCGTCCGCTGACCAGCTGGTGATGGTGTCGTCGCCGCCATATCCGTAAAACGTGCCACCCAGATAACCGTCATCGTGAAGTATATCGTCGCCCCGGGTACCGATCCGGTCGGGATGGAACCGCAGAAAATCGTCGGCGACGAGGTCGTTCATGTCGACGTTTTGCAGGATGATCGTCAGGTCGTCGTTCAGAACGATATGGGTATCGTCACCGACCTGGGTTGTCCCCTGAAGCATTTCGAGGAAGTTTTTGGGGAATGCGACGCCTTCTGTTTCCCACATGTACCCCCAGAGGTCGATGCGGTCGTTGGCGCTGTCCCCGGCCGAGAAGTCGGTGATGGTGATCGTACCTTTGGGCGCGCCGCGGAGGTTGAAAGTATTGTCACCTGTACCGCCGGTGACGATGTCGTCGCCTCCCCAGATGGTAATTTCATCGTTCCCGGCGCCGCCGTCCACGATATCGTTACTGTCGCCGCCGGCGCCGTCGTCGTCCCAGATCAGGTCGTTGCCGTCACCCCCGCTGATCGTGTCGTTACCCGTACCGCCATAGAGGTCATCGTCGCCCGCGCCGCCGCTGAGGCTATCGTCCCCGTCATAGCCAGAGAGAAGATCGTCGCCGCTCCCTCCGGTAAGCGTGTTATTGCCGGTATCGCCTCTGTAGGTGGACATCGTTTTTACTCGCAATTGAACTAAAATTTACGCGTCGCGGTTGCACAGGATGGGTCCGAGTGCTTAACGACCGGGAAAATATTCTGGTAAAGATCCGTTAACCGTAAAATTTTCTTCAAAAACGCCGACAATTTTAGACAAAAACATCAGCGGCTGTTCTTTTCAGCGTTTTCAGCCTCTTGCGGTTGCTTCGGGGAGCCAGTAACTCTTGCCGACCGGAGGAATGCAGCATGTCACAGACAACGACCGAGACCGAAACACCCACTATCGACGCCGTGTTCACCTATGCCGTCGATACTGGCGAAAAAATCGTTAACGAGACGATGGGCGACGGCGATATGGGCCGCCGGCGGACCGGGGTGGTCGAAGACAAGACCATGGCGGTGCGCGATGGCCGCGCCCTGCGCGACACCTTCGATCTGGAAACCCACGGGTTCGAGTTCGTCGATCACCCGACCCAGATGAGGGACTTCTTCGATACCGAAGAGCTCAAGTCGGTGTATTACAGGGAAGTCGAGGAACTCGTGAAGGCGCGGACCGGGGCGAAACGCGTTCACGTATTCGATCATACATTGCGCTCGGGCGACGAGGACGAGCGCAACGCTAAATCCATCCGTGAGCCGGTGACCCGGGTTCACAACGATTATACCGAATGGTCGGGTCCCAACCGGGTGCGCGACCTGCTGCCGGACGAGGCGGACGACCTGCTGAAGCGGCGCTTCGCCATTGTCCAGGTCTGGCGCGCGATCCGGAACCCGATCGAATCCCACCCGCTGGGTATCGTCGATGCGCGCTGTCTGGCGGAACAGGATCTCGTTGTTTCAGAACGCCGGTATCCAGACCGCATCGGGCAGACCTATCAGATTGCCTATAATCCCAACCACGAATGGTATTACTTCCCGCTGATGGCGCGGGACGAGGCACTGGTGTTCAAGGTGTTCGATTCGGCGAAAGACGGCCGCGCGCGCTTCACTGCCCATTCAGCGTTCGACGATCCGACCAGCCCGCCGAATGCGGCGCCGCGTGAAAGCATCGAGATGCGGACGATCGCTTTTTTCTAGAACGGGCTTTCTAAACGGGAAGTTTGGCGGCGACGGCGCCTGTCCGTGCGTCCGCCCCGCCGAAAAAGAAAGTGTCCTGCCAGCTCGGACGCGCCGCCAGCCGGGCAAGCCAGGCATGGGTAAGCGGATAAATATCCGGCCCCGTCAAATCCGGTCGCAGGTCCGTCATCCGTTCGACGAACGGTACCATCGCAATGTCCCCCAGCGACAGGGTGTCGCCCGCGAGATAAGGACTGCCGGCGAGGGACTGCTCCAGACGTTCGAATGTCTGGCGCATCTGGTCGTAGGCTTCGTTCAGTTCCGCATCGCCAAAACCGCCGGTTGCCACAGTCTGCCAACGGGATCGGCGCTCTTCCGACGGCACGGCTGCCAGCACGGTTTCGAGTTCTTCGGGCGACAGCTTTTCCGCGACCGGTTTGCTCAGCTTGTTCCAGGTGGGTATGTAGACCGCCGCATATCCGACCTCGTCCGACCATTTTTCCCACTCTTTCATCCGCCTGACGCCATCTTTATCCGCTGGTGTCAACGACGGTTCGGGAAATGTCGCCTCGATATAGTCGATGATATGCGTGGATTCGCAGATCGGTTTCCCGTCATGGACCAGTGTCGGCACCACGCCCTTCGGGTTGAGCTTCAGGTATTCGCAATCGTGCTGTTCGAATTTCTGCAGGTTCAGCAGATGGCTTTCCCAGTCGAGCCCCTTTTCGGAAAGGCACATCCGGACCTTCTTGGAACAGGTTGAAGCAAGCCCGTGATAAAGTGCAAGCATTAGCCCGAATCTCCCGTGAACGTTTCGCAAACCGCAATTTTAAACCGGGAATTCCCGCCTGTCTCGGTAGGCGGATATCCCGCAGTCTATTCAGCCAGTATCTCCTGCACCTGCGGCCATGCTTCCGCGCCTTTCTCTGTCATCAGCGCGAGATAATCGTCATTGAACCAGTCGGCCAGACCTGCCTGATACGCCGGCATAGCCTGCAAGCGCGCATACCAGTCCGCAAAACGTGAATCCGGCTGCCACATACCGCTGAGTTGCAGATGATCGAGCCGGGTCGCGTAGGGTGCGTAGGCAATGTCGGCAAGGGAGAGGCTGTCGCCGACAAGCCAGTCCCGGTGTGCGAGGGCTGTTTCGATATCGTCGATCAGTCGCCTGAACTGCCGGATCGCCCCGGCAAACAGGGGCGAGGCGGTGCACTCGAACGTGATCGAGCGCATGCGTTCGCGCTTGGCCGGGTCGGGGATCTCTTCCGTCAGCTTTTCCGCCGCTTCGCGCCCCTGCGCAAGCTTCTGGTAGCGAAAGGCGATCGCGCTGGAAACCACCCCCGTCTCGGCATGCAAGCGGTCGTCGAGACGTTTCATCCACAATCGCATCTGCGCCCTTGCCATGGGGTCGCTCGGCCTCAACGGCGGGTCGGCGCTCAGGTCGTCCAGATATTCCGCGATAATATTGGATTCACGGACGACTGTCCCGTCGTGAACGAGCGTCGGTACAACGCCGGCCGGATTGAGCTTCAGGTAATCCGGCTGGTGCTGGTCGCCGCCGCGCAGGTTCAGATGTTTGCCGTCCCAAGGGATCCCTTTTGCGGCCAGCACCAATCGCACCTTCTGGGCGCAGCTCGACATGTCGTTGTGGTAGAGCGTGATCACCCTTCGTAGCCGGTGCGGCGTGCGTCGATAATGTATCGCCCACCCGCCTTTACCACTTTCTCGCCGCGCTCCATTTCTGCCAGCAACTGGTCGGCATCGGTAATCGGCTCGTTGCCTTCGAAGCCCTGTGCGACGGCGAGCGCGATGATATCGACCGGGGGCTGGTCGAGGCGCTGGCCGATCCACTTATTCTGCGGCGGACGGTCGCGCATCACCGCGACACGCTCCTGATGTGCCTCGTCGTTAAAGTACGACCGGTTGTTGGCGACCACGACCATGAGCGGCAGATCCATGTGCGAGGCCGTCCAGAAGGCGTTTACGCCCATCAGAAAATCGCCATCGCCGATCACGGCGACCGGGATCCTGCCGGAATCCTTGAGTGCAAGGGCGGAGCCCACGGCATGCCCGGGCCCGGACCCCACCGCGCCGCCGGCATCCTTGCCGAGATAGGCGAGCGGGTGTTCGAACCGGCAATAGCCGCCCGGATACCCGAGTGGTAAACGGGTCAGCGTGACGTCGCGCGGTCCTTCGCAGAATTCGTTCACCGTCCAGGCAAGTTCGAGCAGGGACATCGGCTCGCCGGCGGGAGAGGTTTCCGGCGGGGAGACGGAGTCGGTCCAGTGGGGCAGGGCGGCAACCGCCGGGCGGGATGCCGAGACCTTTCGCTCCCCGATTCGTTTCAGCAGCTGCCTGACGACCGTATCCGGTCGGCCCAGCACGTTGATATCGGCCGCCTGCAACGCCTGATAATCGGCACTCCAACCGCCGGCGATGGTCGAATCCATCGACACCTTTATCACCGTTGCCGAGGTCGGTTTCTGCGATTGCGAATCTCCGGTCGACAGCCTCAGGTATCCACCCAGGTCCAGCCAGTCGAGGTCGAGAATGACGTCGGCTTTCTCCATCAGGTCGGTATGGGCCTCGCCGGGACGTTCCGGGCTGATTGCCAGTTTATGGTTCGCGTGGGTCGTGGGGAACGCCGAGCGCTTGTGCAGGCTGGAGACGGCAACCGCGTCCAGAGCTTCCACGAGGGCGATACGGTTGTTCCATTCCTCTTCGGCGCAGCCGACCCGACCCATCATGATGACGGGCATTTCCGCCTTTTCGAAAGCATCGAGAATGCGATCGATGTCCTCGTCGGTTGCGGCTACATCGCGGGCCGGTGCATAACGCTCTGCCGGCGGAAAGTCGATCTCACCCTGAATTTCGCCTTCCTGCATGCCCACATCCAGGCAAACATAAACCGGCCCGTAAGGCGGGGTCTGCGTAATCTGCCAGGCGCGCAGCACGGATTCCACCGCTGCCTGGGCCGAACCGGGTGTGTCGTCCCACTTGATGTAGTCGCGAATAATCGATGCCTGGTTCGACGATGTGTGAATCCATTCGATCCACGGCCGGCGGGCATGGGCATCGAGCGGGCCGGTTGCGCCGAATATCAGCATAGGGTTGCGTTCGCACCAGGCATTGAAAATCGCCATGCTCGCATGCATCAGGCCAACATTGGAATGTAGGGCGACGGCCATCGGCCGGTCGGTGACCTTCGCGTAACCGTCGGCAATTGCCACGGAATGTTCCTCGTGCAGACAGACCACCATCTGCGGTTCGGCGTTGCCGAGATAATTCACGACGCTGTCGTGGAAACCGCGGAAGCTGGCACCCGGTACCAGGGCGATATAGTCAACACCGATTGACCGGATTGTTTCCGCCACCGCGTCGCTACCCCAGCGGAGTTGCGGATTACCAATATTGTCCGGACGGTCGATCTCGCTAGCCATATTTTTTTGTTCCCTTTTCGTGAGAAGGCTGCACCGGGCAGCGGTTCAATACGGGAACGTATGCTGGAAGGTCGCGCCTAGGCAAGACCGGCCAAAAATATACGGAAGGGCCGTTAAACCCGGACCGGCGCCCATCGCTTCGGCCATTTTCCGGGGGCTTCAAGGGATGCCGGGGTCGTGGTCTACTTGGCGTCTGCGTCTTCCATGCGGCGCGCGAAACGCTTGTGGAAAAGTTCCGCGGCGAGCGTGCGCTCGCCCATCTCGGCGGTTTTATCCTGGTAACCGTATACCAGCCGGAAGCGAATATGTTCGATCTGGGCGGCTTCTTCGTAAACGCCGATCACCTGGGCATATTCAATCGGCCCGTTTTCAACCCGGCAAACGAAGACGTCGCCGACTGCCGGCTGGGTTCGGTTTGCCGAGGGGCGTGGCCGAAGCCCGAGCATGTCTGCCCAGGCCGAATATTTCAGATTCATTTTAACTCCCTTTTGTAAAGTTCGAACGTGCGCCGTTTGAGCGCGCTGCGCGGACGCCACGCTACTGCAGCGGCACCCGGCAATGTGTGACTTAACTGTGGCAATATTATGGTGGCGTGCCGGGGCGCCGGCGGGAATTCTGCCGGCAAAAAAACGGCGACCCGGATACGCTGGATCGCCGTTCTTGTTTGCAGGGCGCCCGGGGTAGGTATCAGGCGCCTGCTGTCGCCGTCTTGGCCGGAGTTTCCGTCATCCTGACGAAAGATCCTGACGCCCTGTCTACCCTCAGCAAAATTCGTGCCAGATGGGTCTGGGCCGGTTTTCAGGGCGTCCGGGCGCCTCAAAGAAAACCGCGCTTATGATAGATGTAAAAATATCCGACAGTTCCGGGCTATGTACCGTTGGTTCCGTCGTTCTGCGACGGCTGCGGCCGGACCCCTCGAACTTCGCCGCGCCACTCGTTACTATCGGGCGTTCCTGGAGGGGATTCTGGCATGCTTGAGCTCTATCACAACGGATCGTCGGTCTGCGCTGCGAAGGTCCGTATTCTACTCGCT
Organism: uncultured Rhodospirillaceae bacterium; assembly: GCA_963977005.1. Classification (GTDB taxonomy): domain Bacteria; phylum Pseudomonadota; class Alphaproteobacteria; order MPNO01; family UBA830; genus CAXBCP01. The sequence continues at coordinate 10,715 of CAXBMQ010000020.1, read as the reverse complement.
GAAAAAGATATCTCCTGGCATAGCCACTATCTGGATATCCTGGCCGGGGACCAGTTCGATCCTGCCTACCTGAAACTCAATCCCAAGGCAGTCGTGCCAACGATCGTTCACAACGGAATCGTGGTGACCGAATCCACCGTGATCTGCGAATACCTTGATGATGTGTATCCTGATATACCGTGCCGTCCTGCAGACGCGGCAGGGCGTGCGCGGATGCGGATCTGGACCAAGCTGGTCGACGAGGCACTTCACCCGAACGTTATCGATATCACCTTCACCGTTTCCCACCGCCATACCGTGATGGCCAAGGGCGAGGAGAACACGCGACGTTTTATCGAAGACGCGCCCGACGATGTCAGCAGGGAACGCCGTCATGGCTGGATACACCTGGGATTCGAATCGCCTGGTGTCCGGGAAGCCGTCCGTGTTTATGCAAAGGCGCTGAAACAGATGGATGCGGCGCTGGCTGACGGTCCCTGGCTCGCCGGCGACACTTTCTCGCTCGCCGATATCGGGGTTGCCCCCTATGTGAACCGCCTTCATATGCTGAACATGGATGCCATGTGGCAGAGCGACCTGCCGAACGTTGCCGACTGGTTCGACCGGGTCCGGGCGCGCGCAAGTTTTTATCCGGGCATCGAGGAACATCTGCCCGTAGCATCGCGCGAAGCTCTGCTGAGCAACGGCAAGGCAGGCGGGCCGCAGCTTCTCGTGGCCTGCGGCATCGGTTGAGCCGCGAAAACGTCCCCGACCGAAATCCGGCCCGCCAGCGGCATCGTAAAGAACGAGAGGACAGCCGATGCCTGATCCAGCGGGTCGTATCCCGGCAGGTTGGCGTGACGCGGCAGGCGGGTCCGGGCGATTTTCAGGCTAAATTTAAAAAAATGTCGATCTGGAAAATCCAAATATAAAATTTATCCGTAACCTTCACATCAACACGCAAGATCAACGAAATGCTTCGTGATGATGGGAGAATTTAGTGATTCTCTCTATAAATTTATTTATTATTGGAGATCACGATGAAAAATCTGAAAACTGTACTTGGCGCCGCTGCTGTTGCGATGACCCTTACGGTCGCCGCGTTGCCTGCAAAGGCCAAGGATATCGTCGACACCGCTGTCAGTGCGGGTCAGTTCAAAACGCTTGTCGCGGCGGTCACTGCGGCGGGGCTTGTAGATACCCTGAAAAGCAAGGGCCCGTTCACTGTTTTTGCGCCGACGGATGCGGCCTTCGCGAAGCTTCCGGCCGGCACGGTCGAATCCCTGCTGAAGCCCGAGAACAAGCAGAAGCTGGTCTCGATCCTGACCTACCACGTTGTACCCGGCAAGGTGATGTCCGGGGACATTGCCGGAAAGAAGCTCAGCGTTGCGACCGTCCAGGGCGGCAAGATCAACGTCAACGCCATGTCCGGCGTGATGATCAATGATGCGAAGGTGGTCAGCGCCGATATCGCGGCGACCAACGGTGTGATCCACGTGGTCGATACGGTCATTCTTCCTCCCCAGGAATAATCGCCCAGGAATAATCGCCCGGGAATAATCGGCCAGGAATGACTGGCCAGTCCAAATTCCGGTCCCGCTTCGGCGGGGCCGGTTTTTTGTCCTTTCGGAAAAAGACGCCAAAAACCCGCTGTCGAGATCCAAACCGTGCGTGGCTACGTAAACCACAGAGAAAACGCTTCGCCTGAGAAAACTGCTTCGACCACAGCGACCGCAGATACCTTTAGAAAAGAGTGACAGATGCCATTATTGCTGGAATCAGCTCCGAGAGACGTTCCGGCCCTTGCCGGGGTACTTGCCAAAACCGCCTCACCGGTTGAGCACAGGGGGTTCTATTCGACCATGAAACACAAACCTGGTGTAAAGTCCGGCGGGAAGACACCGGGAAAGAACGCCGATATGCAACAAATGGCGGCATGTATCCGCGCAATCGCCGAGAGCAAGGACCGCAAAGCGTTCGAGGAACTCTTCCGCTTCTACGCGCCGAGACTGAAAGCCGTGCTGATAAAAGGCGGTGCCGGCGTTCAGGAGGCCGAGGAAGTGATGCAGGAAGCGATGGTGCTGGTCTGGCGCAAGGCCGAACAGTTCGATCCGGCGAAGGCATCTCCTTCCACCTGGATCTACACGATCGCGCGGAACCGGCGGATCGATCTGTTGCGCCGCGAAAAGCGCGCGCCGCTTGACCCGGAAGATCCGTTTTTCCAGAACATATCGGCTCAGCCCGATGGAGAGCAGGTCTATACGGAAACCGAACGCGCAAAGATTATCCGGGAATACCTGAAGACCCTTCCCGAGGAGCAGCTTTTGCTGGTTCAGAAAGCTTTCTATGAAGAAATGACCCACCAGGCGATTGCCTCAGAACTCGACATGCCGCTTGGTACCGTGAAATCGCGTCTGCGTATTGCGATGCGCCGTCTCAGAGAACAGTTGTCCGGAGCAGAGTTATGATCAACCATCACCTTTCAGATGAATTTCTGGTCGAATATGCGAATGGCAGTCTGCCGTCGCCTGAATCCCTTGTCGTCGGGAGCCATCTCGCGATTTGCACCGAGTGCCGCGCCCGTGTCGAAACCTTCGAGAATGTCAGCGCCGTCCTGATGGAAGACGGCGACTTGGAAAAGGTCGAGCCTGACGCGCTCGACGCTGTTTTGGCAATGATAGACAGCCCCGCGAAGGAAGATGCCGCACCGCAGATCGAGTTCGATCGCGACACGCTCGAGGTGATCCCACCGCCGCTGCGCGACTATCTTGGCAGCAGTCTCTCCGATCTCGACTGGAAACGGACGGGACGGGGTATCGAGGAAGCCAGCCTGGTCAGGCAGGACGATGTCCGGATTTCGCTTCTGCGTATCCGGGCGGGGCAGAAAGTGCCGTTGCATACCCACGCCGGAGAGGAATATACGCTTGTCCTGAGCGGCAGCTACACCGATGGCGGGGCGCGTTTTGCCAAGGGCGACGTGTCGGTGGCGGACAGTGCCAAGAATCATGCGCCGGTGGCGGATGACGACGGACCCTGCCTTTGCCTGACCGTGCGTAACGGCGCGACGAAGCTGACCGGACCCATCGGCCGTTTCCTGAACCCGGTTATCCGGGGCTGATCCGCGAGCTTCGATGCGGCCGAACCGGTGCGGACAGCGTCATTTGACCTATTGGACCGCACTCCCGATATAGCGTTTTTCCTTTCGGTCGTTGCCGTGGCATAAAGGCGGCATGATCTAAAGGGAGTACAGCTAAATGGATGCCTCAGCAGGCAAACGCGCATATCGGGATCTTCATGAGCATATCGACGAACTGAAGGCCCGGGATCTTCTGTATGTGGTCGACGAGCCCGTAAACAAGGATACGGAAATGTCGGCACTTGTCCGCTGGCAGTTCCGGGGCGGGCTGAGAGAGGATCAGCGTAAAGCGTTTCTGTTCAACAACCCGACCGATTCGAAAGGTCGTCAATACGATATTCCGGTGGTTATCGGCGCGCTTGCCGCCAATCAGGACATCTATGCGACGGGGATGGATACCACGGTCGACGGCATCGCCGCCAAATGGTCCCACGCGATCGCCAACCCCGTGCCGCCGCGCCTGGTAAACGAGGCACCCTGTCACGATGTGGTCATAGAGGGTGAAGATTTGCTGGCCGAGGATGGCGGGCTGGTCCGCCTGCCGGTGCCGCTTTCGACCCCCGGTTTCGATTCCACGCCCACGCTGGCGGCCACCAATGTCATCACCAAGAACCCCGATACCGGTACCCAGAACATGGGTACCTATCGCGCAGGGCTCAAATCCTCCGACCGGCTGGTGGTGCGCATGGCGACTCGGGTGGGCGGCGCCGAGGGTTACATGCATTGGAAGACGCACAAGGCGCGCGGCGAAAAATTGCCCTGCGCAATTGTCGTCGGATGTCCGCCTTACGTGGCATTCATGGGGCCGCAGAAACTGCCGATCGGCATGGAGGAACTGGAAGTCGCCGGCGGACTGGCCGGCGAGCCCATTAACGTCGTGCGGGCGCGCACCGTCGACCTGCTGGTGCCGGCCGAGGCCGAGGTCGTGATCGAAGGGTACGTCGATACCGAGTTGCTGGAACCCGAGGGACCGTTCGGCGAAAGCCACGGCCATGTCGCGCTCGAAGAACTGAACCTGCCGATGAAGGTGACGGCGATCACGCATCGCAAGGATGCGGTCATCCCGTCATACATTTCGCAGGTCGCACCCTCCGAAAGTTCGGTCATCAAGCGGGTCGCCTATGAGCCTCTGTTCAAGGCCCATCTGACCGATCACCTCGGCATCAAGGGCGTGAAGAAAGTGCAGTTGCATGAACCGCTGACAGGTCTGCTGCGCGTAACCATCATCACGCTCGACCCCGAAACGCCGCGCACCGAAGTCTGGCGCGCGCTCTACGGTGCGGCCAGTTTCAAGGGCGATTGCGGAAAGATCACCATCGCCGTCAACGAAGACATCGATGCCGACAATGCCGATGCGATCCTGTGGGCGATGGGTTACCGGTTAAACCCGGCAGAGGATGTCGAGGTTTTGCGGCACCGCGGGCAGGGTCACGGGCCGAAGCGCGAAAGCTCCGGCGAGGAGGATTCCACCCTGTTGATCGATGCGACGATGAAATCGCCCATGCCGCCGCTGGCGCTGCCGACCAAACCCTACATGGAAGCGGGCAAGGCGCTCTGGGACAAGCTGGGTCTGCCGGAACTGCGACCGGAATCGCCGTGGCACGGCTATTCGCTGGGCGACTGGTCGCAGGCCTGGACCGATGCCGCCGACCGCGCCGCCGCCGGCGACTGGCCCGAAAACGGCCGCCGCACGCTGCAGCGCCAGGTGCCGGCGGACGTTACCCCGGAAACCTCCGTACGCGACGTGGAAGAAGGCTGGGAAGACGAGACTGAGTGGAAGAAGCGTTAAAAAGAATAAGTTAAACAGATAAAACAACAGGAGGAACAGACCATGGACGCAGCAGAACGGCGTGAATTTGTGCGCACCCACAGGACCTGCATTTTCGGCTATCCGCGCAAGGCCCATGGTCCGTCCATGTCCTGCGTTTACTATGTGATGGATGGCGAAGACATTCTCGTTTCATCCATGCTCGGCCGATCGAAACCAAAGGCCGTCGCGCGGGACGGGCGTGTATCGCTCTGCGTGCTCGATGAAAACTGGCCGCCGACCTATATCACCGTCTACGGCAATGCGGTTGTCGAGAAAGAGGGCGGGGACGACCTGCTGATCGCCATTTGCGAACTGATGGCCGAGCAGCCAATGCCGGAAGAAGAGCGCGAAAAACTGCGGAAGCTTGCCATCGAGGAGGAGCGCTGCGTCATCCGTATTAAACCTGAATCCACGTTCGAAACGCCGCCGCGTCACGTCTATGAGCCCGAAGACGTCGAGACGCTGACCCACTGGGTCGGCAATTCGCTGCCCTGGAATGCGGATTGAACTGCCGATGATCCGCCCCTGTCCCGGCCCCGATTACGACACGCGACCCCCAAAGATCAAACCGCCACCCGGCGCATGCTGTACCCAGGCCCATGTGTTCGGGCCGGCCGACAAATTCCCGTATGCCGAAGGCCGGGGCTACACACCGCCAGATGCGGGGATCGAGACCTATCTGAACCTGTTGGATATCCTCGGTCTCGACCGGGGCGTGATCGTGCATGGCAGCGCGCACGGGTCCGACAACCGGGCGTCGCTCGACGGCATAGCCAGGGCGCCTGACAGGTTGCGCGGCGTCGCGGTGGTCGATCCCGATATATCGGACTCGGAACTCGAAGACCTGAACGTCGGCGGTATGCGGGGCATTCGTCTGTCGACGATGCTGAAAGGCGGTGTCGGTTCGGAACAGCTCGCCCCCATGGCCGAGAAAATTAAAGGCCTCGGCTGGCATATCGTGCTGCATGTAAACGATTCGAAGGAAATCGCGGAACTGGATGACGTTTTCCGGAAGCTTCCGGTGCCAATCGTCGTTGATCATCTGAGCCGTGTGCGCGGCGGGCAGGGCGTAGGCTATGTCGGCTTCCAGGCGCTGTTGAAACTGATGCAAGAGACCGATCACGTCTGGGGCAAGATTTCGAGCTGGTACCGTCTGTCCGATCTCGGCCCGCCCTATGACGACATGACGCCGATCGCCCGCGCGATGATAGAGGCCCGCCCCGACCGCGTTATCTGGGGCACCAACTGGCCGCATCCGATCCTGTGGGACCATCCGATGCCCAACGATGGCGATCTGTTCAACCAGTTCATGGACTGGGCGGCGGACGATGCTACCCGTCACCGGATACTCGTCGATAACCCCGCAGTCCTTTACGGGTTCGACACATGAGCACGGCGATGGCCCGCGAAGAATGGTCGAAGGTGATCTTCGACAAGCTGGCCGATGCAGGCGTGACGCTGTTTTCCTACGTGCCGGATTTCGGAAATACCTCTCTTGTCGAGATGGCGGACGCCGATAACCGCACGCGCACCGTGCTGCTGTCGAGCGAGCAGGAAGGCGTGGCGTTGTGTGCCGGGGCCGATCTGGTCGGCGGGCGCGGCGTATTGCTGATGCAGTCGTCGGGCGTCGGTAACGTGCCGAACATGTTGTCGCTGGTGCAGAGCGGGCGGTTCCCCATGCTGATGATTGTCACCATGCGCGGCGAATACGGCGAGCAGAACCCGTGGCAGTATCCGATGGGCCAGGCGGTTGTGCCCGTACTTGAAGCGATGGGTATCCAGTGCATTCGCGTTGAGCGCGACGACGACCTGGATCAGGCCGTGGAGTCGGCGATTTCGGCGTCTTACGTGGCCGGGCAGGGGGTCGCGCTGATCCTGACCCAGAAATTCCTCGGCGCGAAGGCGTTCTGACATGGCGGATTTTCCCGACAGCACCATCGACCGGAAAACCCTGCTGCCGCAGCTTTTCCCCAACCCGGAAAATTACCTGCTGCTTGCCGGCCTTGCCGGCACGGCGAAGGATTCGGCGGCGTGGACGCAGGAAGCCGACAACCTGATCACGCTCGGCGGCGCGATGGGGGCGGCGGTCTCCATGGGGCTCGGCATGGCGCTGTCCGCGCCCGACCGCGAGATCGCGGTGCTCACCGGCGATGGCGAACTGCTGATGAATGTCGGCGTGCTGGCGACAGTCGCATCGGTGATGCCCGACAACCTGACCATCGTCTGCGTCGATAACGGCCAGCACGGCGAGACCGGCGGGCAGCCCGGCCACACCTCGCGCCGGACCGATCTGGCGAAGATGGCGGAGGGTGCCGGCATACCATCCGTCATGACGATCTCGTCGCCCGACGAAATACCCGCAACTGCGAAATTCCTGACCGACACCCCGGCCCCGAGATTCCTGTGCGCGCGCGTCATGCCCGGCGCGCCGACGGCCTATAAGCGTAACTGGGATCTCGCGGAGTGCCGCTTGAGATTCAAGCGGGCGCTGTCCGGTACCTAAGCCGTCTCCGGCATCTCCACGCCCAAAGGCCCGGCCACTTTCGTCAGGCGGTCCCACGTCCCCTCCGCCAGCGGTATCCCGTTCACCCGTCTTTCTTGCAGCACCCGGTCGCCGCGTTCGCCGGGGACGAGGATCTCGTCGACCCCGTCCGCGCGGGGCAGGGTTTTGACCGCGTCGGCAAGCCGGTCAACTTCGCGGGCGTAATCGCCGACATCGCCGAACTTGGAAATATCGATGGCGATCATCAGTCCGTTCTGGAAATGGCGTCGGCCGTCCGGGGCGCCTTCGATAAACGGGGCGATCAGCGGGTTGGCGACCATCAGGCTGGTCAGGCATTCGAACATCAGCGACAGCCCGCCGCCCTTGTGCCCGCCAAGCGCTGTCGGGATCGCGGCTTTTTGCGGGTCGGTGGTCGGGTTGCCGTCGGCATCGACCGCCCAGCCTTCCCCCAGGGGGATGCCGGTATCCCGTGCCAGTGCGATCTTGCCCATGGATTGGGTGGCCGTTGCCATGTCGAGCATCAGCGGGGCGTGTGTCGCACCGGGGACCGCAATGGCGATCGGACTGGTGGCGAGGCCGGCGCTGCGCGCGCCGGGATAGGCCATGTTGGGGCGCGACACATTGATCACGATTCCCGCCATACCTTCGGCCGCGGCTTCCAGCGCGAAATAGCCGATAGCGCCCATATGGGTTGCGCCGCGCACCTGACATAGGCCGATCCCGGCTTCCGACGCCTTTTCGATGGCGATCGCCGATGCCCGGCCAAGTGCTACCTGGCCGAAAGCGCGGTCGGCATCGAGCACCGCGGCGGCTGGCAGATCGGTCAGCAGCTTCATCTCGGGCGTCGGGTTGACGATGCCTTCATCAATCCGCGACAGGTATTTCGGGATGCGTAATACGCCATGGGAATCGACACCACGCAGGTTGGCCCAGACCATCACCCGGGCGACGAGGGCGGCATCGGCTTCGGGCGCGCCGGCCGCAGCGAACATCTCGGTCGCAAAGCGGACAAGGGCGGATTCGGTAACAATGTGGGTGGATGAATTCATGCGCATCGGTTTATCAAGCAGCGCATTCTGGGTCCAGCGTTGCCTCGCATCTGACCGGCAGATATAAACGACGAAACCCCATGGAGGCACGAATGGAAGAAGCGGTCACTTTTAAATCCGGCGATCTGACGCTGTCAGGCGCTATCCACACACCGGACGATATGACAGCCGGCGAACGCCGCCCGGCGATCATCGTTCTGCACGGATTTGGCAGCAAAAAAGACGCCGGCAATGTGATCGGCCCGACCGCGATGTTTACGCGCTGGGGCTATGTCGTGCTGCGCTTCGACATGCGCGGGTGCGGCGAGAGCGAGGGCCTGTTCGGCCATCTGTTGTGTCTCGACCAGGTGGAGGACACGCGGTCCGCCCTTACTTTCCTTCAGTCCCGGCCCGAGGTCGATCCCGACCGGATCGGTCTTGTCGGGTCCAGTTTCGGCGCGGCTGTCGCCGTGTATACCGGTGGTGTCGACGACCGGGTCGCCGCGGTGATTTCATCCGGCGGCTGGGGCAATGGCGAACGCAAGTTCCGTGGCCAGCACCCGACCCCGGAGATGTGGGATGCCTTCACCAAGATGCTCGCGGAGGGCAAGAAACACCGGGAGGAAACCGGTGAGCCGCTCTTCGTCGACCGCTACGCAATCGTCCCCATCCCGGAACACCTGCGCGCAAACATGCCGCCGGGCTCGGTACAGCAGTTCACGGCAGATACGGCGCAGGGCATGATGGATTTCACCGCCGAGGACGTGATCGGCAATATCGCGCCGCGGCCGGTGCTGCTGCTGCATAGCTCGGTCGATTCCGTCACCCCGACCGAACAGTCGGTCGAAATGTTCAAGCGCGCCGGCCAGCCGACGGACCTGCATCTGACCGCCGATACCGATCATTTCATGATGGCGGAATCGAACACCCGGGTGATCAACATCATCCAGGACTGGTTGGCGAAATACTTCCCGGTCAAAGCTACAGCGGACGCCTAACAGGATGACGGACAAGGCGGCCGTCGAAGCGCAGCTTGTCGACCGTGCCCGCAAGATGGGCCCGGTCCTTGTCGAACGGGCGCGCCAGGCCGAGCTGGATCGGCGCATCTCGAAGGAAACCGACCGTGACTTCCGAGAGGCCGGTTTCTACCGGGCCCTGCAACCGGCGCGCTATGGCGGGATGGAGCTGGATTACGGCGCACAGACCGCCTTTGCCAGGGAACTGGGCCGTTCCTGCGCATCCAGCGGATGGGTCGGCGGGATCATCGCCTGTCACGGCTGGATGGGCGGCATGCTGCCGGACGAAGCCCAGGGCGAAATCTGGGGTGACGATGCGGATGTCGCCATTGCGACATCGTTTCTACCCGTGGGTGTCTCGGTCGAGCGCAATGGCGACGACCTGACCATCGGCGGACGCTGGCGGTTCTCCAGCGGCGTCGATCACTGCGGCTGGGCGATCCTGCTCGTCCTGGTGCCGGCGGAGGGCGGCAATGGGCCGCCGGACCCTGTCTTTGCGCTGGTCGACCTTGCTGAATGCTGCGTCGAAGACGCGTGGAACAGTGCGGGGCTGTCAGCGACCGGCAGTAACGATATCGTCGTCGAAAAAGCTGTCATCCCGCCGCACCGGATGATGCGGGTGCTGGACCTGCGCGGCGACGCGACGCCGGGTTCCGACGCGCATGGCAGCTATCTTTACCGGCTGCCGCTCTTTGCGGTGTTCCCGTTCAATATCATCGGGCCCGCCCTTGGGGCGGCGCGCGGTGCGCTGGACGCCGTGATCGAAGACCTGACCAGCCGCCAGTCGGTCACCGGGGCCGATCTTTCGCGTGTTGCCACTGTGCAGCAGCGTATCGGCCGGGCGACCGCGCTGCTCGATGCCGCCGATGCGGTGATTGCCCAGCTTCGCGGCGAGATCGTTTCAAAAGCGAAGGCAGGCGAAACTTTCGAGATGTCCGACCGCGGGCGCTACCGGCTCAATCTCGGACATGTCGCACAGTCCTGTTGCGATGCCGTCGACGAGCTTCTGCCGCTGACCGGCGGACGCGGGCTCGAAACCACCCATCCCATGCAGCGCGCATGGCGAGACGTCCATGCGGTGTCGCAACATATCGGGTTGGTGTGGGATCTTCAGACGGGGCTGTACGGCAACATCCTGCTCGGCCATGGATGCCCCGACCCGAAGCTTTAGTGTCCGGAAGCGCTGGTACTAGGTAGTGGACTCATAATCTCTAAGCCATAGCCTTGTTGAAGCGATAGAGAC
>CAXBMQ010000019.1:0-92059 GCA_963977005.1 uncultured Rhodospirillaceae bacterium | reverse complement strand
GAACCCGCCGATGGCGCCGTCGGCGCCGATGGGCGCTTCGGTGAGTTCCATCAGCCGGCGGTCGCCCGCGGCGACAATCCGGTGGGTCTCCGTCTGGCGATCGCGTGTCTCCGCCGCCTGTGTGGCAAGGGCGCGGCCGTTCTGCGCGACGGCGCTGGCGGCCAGTTCGGGAAGGACTTCGGCGTCGGCGTCCGACGCGGCTTCGACCGCATCGCGATACGCGGGATTTACATAATCCAGGTCCAGCGTCCGCAAGCGCCGCCAAACCGGGAACGGAAACGAGTCGAGCAGTTTTCGGTACCCTTCTCCCATGCGCTGTGCTGCCGCGGTCTCGGCAGCCGCAGCACTGTCATCGCGCAACCAGAGGACCGCGAGGTACCCGCCGTCTTCACCGCCGATCGCGCGACCGCGCAGGGCGTAACGCTTTTCAGACAGCCCCGGGACAAGCTCGTCGAACGGTTTCCCTGACGCGACGAGGGCATCTATCGCCGTCCGGATCTCGGCCCGCTGCCGGGGCGAGACGATTTCCGCAATACGCTCTCCGTTCAGGGCATCGGCCTGATCGCAGCCGATCATGCGGGCGGCGGCTTCGGATATTTTTTGCTCCCCGGTGACGAGGTCCCAACAGACGATCGCCTGGGGTGCGCTTTCGAGCAGCGCCTGTTCGCGTTCAAGGCGGGCTTCGAGTTCGGCCGCGCGCGCATCGGCTTCGCGAAACCTGCGCCGGAAATACACGGTCGCAAATATCAGGAACGGGGCGAGAAAGAAACAGAGCGCCGCGACGATCGTTGCACCGTCGAACGCGGGCCCGCCCGACGCGGCCCCGTCGGCGGCGCGGACCGTCGTCGACAGAAATGCCGAGACGGCTGCGCCCAGCCCGAAAACCGGGCTAAAGCAGGACGGTATGGGCGTCGGACGCATGTTTCTGCGAACCTGTTTCCCCGGGACCCACCGCGACGATCCGGGTTTCGGTTCCCGGAAATCGTCGCAACGGCGCCCGCTACAGCATGTGCGTTATCGAGGTCTTTATAGATGGCCCCGAATGGTTAACGCGCCATTAATACCTGTAATGATCCGGCTTGTAAGGTCCGGCGGAATCGAGCCCGAGATAATCGGCCTGCTCGTTTGTCAGCTTGGTCAGGTTTACGCCGAGTCTCGCAAGATGAAGGGCTGCAACCTTTTCATCGAGATGCTTCGGCAGCACATAGACTTCGTTCTTGTAGTTTGCGCTGTTTTCCCAGAGTTCGAGCTGCGCCATCACCTGGTTGGTGAACGATGCGCTCATCACGAAGCTCGGGTGGCCGGTCGCGCAGCCGAGATTGACCAGCCGGCCCTCGGCCAGCACGATCAGCTTCTTGCCGTCGGGGAATTCGACCTCGTCGACCTGCGGCTTGATGTTGTCCCACTTGTAATTGCGCAGCGCTCCGATCTGAATTTCGCTGTCGAAGTGGCCAATATTGCAGACGATGGCGCGATCTTTCATGTCGCGCATGTGGTCCAGCGTGATCACGTCGATATTGCCCGTCGTGGTCACGAAGATGTCGCCGATCGAGGCGGCCTCTTCCATGGTCACGACCTCGTAGCCTTCCATCGCCGCCTGCAGCGCGCAGATCGGGTCGATTTCGGTGACCAGGACACGCGCACCCTGGTTGCGCAGGCTCGCCGCCGAGCCCTTGCCGACATCGCCGTAACCGGCGACGACGCCGATCTTGCCCGCGACCATCACGTCGGTCGCCCGCTTGATGCCGTCGACCAGGCTTTCGCGGCAGCCATAGAGATTGTCGAACTTGGACTTCGTGACCGAATCGTTGACGTTGATCGCCGGGACGAGCAACTCGCCCTTTTTCTGCATGTCATAGAGACGATGCACGCCGGTGGTCGTTTCTTCAGAAAGGCCTTTCACGTCCTTCAGCATTTCCGGATATTTTTCATGCATGATCTGGGTCAGGTCGCCGCCGTCATCGAGGATCAGGTTGGGCGTCCAGCCGTCGGGGCCTTTAATCGTCTGTTCGATACACCACCAGAATTCCTCGTCGGTTTCGCCCTTCCAGGCAAAAACCGGCACGCCTGCGGCGGCAACCGCGGCGGCGGCCTGGTCCTGGGTCGAGAAAATATTGCACGAGCTCCAGCGCACCGTCGCGCCCAGCGCGGTCAGGGTTTCGATCAGAACGGCGGTCTGGATGGTCATGTGCAGGCAACCGACGATGCGCGCATCCTTGAGCGGCTGCGCGTCGCCGAATTCCTCGCGCAGCGCCATCAGACCCGGCATTTCGGTCTCGGCAATGGCGATTTCCTTGCGGCCCCAATCGGCCAGGGACATATCGGCAACTTTATAATCGTTTTCGGCGCTCATGAATTCGCTCCAGTCTCGGATAAAACAAAAATTCTGGGTGGTTGTCCCACCATTCGTCCCACTTATTTCAAAAACAGGACCAGTAGGATATGCGTGGGGTATAGCAGTCGGTTGGTTAACAAATCAAGCGCATCCTTGCGCGGAGAAGATGGACGTTTCCGCACCGGACATGCCACAATGCCGGATACAGCAATATGGTTAAGGAATCGTGTCATGGCGACCAGAACGACCGACACATATGAGTTGAAACCCGTCGCACCCCATCGGATGGACGCGCCGGGAACGGTGACGAAAATGCCGTCACCGCGCGAATTGCATCACGTCCATATTTTTTCGGACGAAAATTACGATGCGATGGTCGACTTCTACCAGATGATCTTCAACGGCGAGGTCACCAACGTCCACGAAAAGAAGGCCAAGCTGACATTCATCACCTATGACGACCACGATCACCGGGTGGTCATCATCAAGCGGCCGGGCTGGGGCACGAAGCCCGAACACCCCGTCGGACTGTCGCATCTCGCCTTTGCCTATAACAGCCTCGCCGAGTTGCTGTTCATATACAAAACGCTGAAAGCGGCGGGACACCCGGCACCGCACTGGACGGTCAATCACGGGAATTCGACGTCTTTCTATTACCGGGATCCGGACGGCAACGAAGTCGAAACGATGCTCGATAATTTTCCGGCGCAGGAAACGCAGGATTACAAGCGCTTCTACCAGTTCACCGAGGCGTTCGGCGAAATGTCGGAGGGAAATTTCGATCCCGACAAGATGCTGGCACTTCATGAAGCCGGGGAACCCGACAGCGTGCTGCTGGACCGCGAGCAGGTGCGCCGACTGGCGCGGGAGGGTCGGCTTTAGTCGGGGATTTCGCCGAACCCGTCGGCAACCAGCGCGGCGATCGCCGCGAGCGCCGCGTCTTCGTCCGCGCCCTCCGACGTGACCGTGATCTCGGTTCCCCGTGCGGCGCCGAGCAGCAGCAGGCCCATGATCGACCGGCCGCCGACGGAGTCCCGACCGTTCGACACCGTGATCGTGGCGCGGAACTCTTCGGCAAGCGCCGTAAATTTGGCTGCCGCGCGCGCATGCAGGCCACGTTCGTTGATAATTTTCAGTGTTTGCCGGGCCATTTGGGATTCCTGTGCGAAGCGCCTGCGCGGCCTTCCGGAGGAACGGCTCAGCCGGCAGGCACGTCGAGCACGTTCGACGCGAGCTTTATGTACTTGCGCCCGGCATCGCACGCCTCGGAGACGGCCGTGGTCATGTCGGCGGATTTACGCACGCCGGCAAGCTTGACCAGCAGCGGCAGGTTGACGCCGGCGATCACCTCGATGTTGGCTTCTTCCAGAATCGATATCGCGAGGTTGGACGGCGTCCCGCCGAACATGTCGGTCAGGACGATAACCCCGTCGCCCATCTCCGCCGCAGCAACGGCCTTGATGATGTCCTGACGGCGGGTTTCCATATTGTCTTCGGGGCCGATGCACACGGTTTCGACCAGCTTCTGCGGGCCGACGACATGTTCCATCGCCGCGACGAATTCATCGGCAAGCCGGCCGTGGGTGACGATTACCAGTCCGATCATTTTCCCGATCCTTCCTGTTTAAGATCCCGGTGATTGATACTGACCCGCTCTCCCTTTTCCTGGAGCCACGCGCCCAGCCGTTCCGCGGTATAGACCGAACGGTGTTTGCCCCCGGTACATCCCACGGCAATCGTCAGATAGCTTTTGCCCTCGGCATCGAAACGCGGCAGCAGCGGTTCAAGCAGTTCCGTCAGGTGCCGGAAGTAGTCTTCGAAATCCGGGTCCTGCGCGATAAATTCGCCGACGGGTTCGTCGAGCCCGCTCTGCGGACGCAGGTCGTCGACATAATGCGGGTTGCGCAGGAAACGCACATCGAAGACCAGGTCGGCTTCGTGCGGCAGCCCGTGACGATAGGCGAAGGACGTCACGAACACTGCCAGCCCGGGGGCGCGTTCGAGCGCGTAGTTCGAATCCAGCAACCGCTTCAATTCGCCGATGGCCATGTCGGTCGTGTCGATCACCTCATCCGCGCGGTCGCGAAGCGGCGCCAGAAGAACCCGTTCATGGGCAATTCCATCGGTCACGCGCCGGTCTGGCGTGACCGGGTGACGCCGCCGGGTTTCCGAAAAACGGCGTTGCAGCACCTCGGAATCGCAGTCGAGAAAAAGCAGGCGGACCCGGAAAGCGTCCATCCGGATCAGGCCGTCGAGCTCTTCGAGAAACGGCGCCGCCCCGAAATCGCGGGTCCGCGCATCGACGCCGATGGCAAGAGGCCTGCCACCCCCGGTACCGGGTGTCAGAAGACTGGACAGCAGCGACAGGGGCAGATTGTCCACCGCCTCGTAGCCGAGATCCTCCAGCGCCTTCAGCGCGGTCGATCTGCCGGCACCGGACATCCCGGTAACGATCACCACCGGTATCGCCGCATCGGCCTGCGGTGTCGTCGCTTGCTCGCTACCCGGTAGCTCTGTCATTCGAGCGGTGCATCCCTGTCATGGCGACGGGCCCCGGTGACGGGGTCGGTTCGTCCTGACGCGTCATAAGCGGCGATGCGCAATTTCGCAACCGCTGTCTGTTCCAAGGGAGCGATGTCAACCCGGCGAATCCGTGCGCCAGAAAGCGTGCACCATTGCGGTTCCGGCAATCTCCCGGGTGCGCCGGAGGAGACAAGGTCGGCGACCAGGCAAATCGGTGCCTCCGTCAGGATTGGCAACCGCACCAGTCCCAGCCCGCGCAGTTCGAGCAGCCCCGCAAGTTCATCGGGCGGCGAAGCGGTTACCACACCCGCCCGCGGTGTAAGCCGCACCCGGTCGTCGGCGACAAGGACGGCGCCGGCTTCAATCAGTCGGAGCGCCAGATCGGACTTGCCGGCACCCGACGCGCCGCGCAGCAGGATGCCGGCATCGTCGAAGGCGACGCAGGTGGCGTGAATCGTCTCCGCCGTCATCACGATCCCGCCGCCGGCAACCGCACCACGAAACGCGCACCGAGCCGTTTTCCCTTCGCGCCATGAATGTTCTCGGCATGTATCGTGCCGCCATGCGCCTCGATAATCTGGCGCGAGATGCTGAGCCCGAGGCCGGAATGTCGGCCGAAGCTCTCACCCTCGGGGCGCTCGGAATAAAACCGTTCGAAGATCGAATCCAGGCTGTCGACGGGAATGCCGGGGCCCTGATCGTCGACATGGACCACGACGTCGCGGCGGTCGCGCCGCACCGACAGCGAAATCTCGCCGCCCGGCGGCGTGAAGGACCGGGCATTGCTGATCAGATTCTGAAACACCTGCACCAGCCGCCCTTCGATCCCCAGCACGGCACAGTTATCGTTGCCGCCGCGGAAGATCAGTCGCGTCTTCCGGGCACCCGCCGCGTCATCGGGGCTTCCCCGGGTCGTTTCGGCGGCCAGGGCGGTTTCATGCACCTGGACCAGGGCGGGCAGCAGGCGTCCGAGATCGACGGGTTCCATCTCGCCCCGGGCAAGTTCCGCGTCGAGACGGGACGCATCGGAGATATCGCTGATCAGCCGGTCGAGGCGTTTTACGTCATCCTGGATGATATCCATCAAAGCCGCCTGCTTTGCCGGATCGCGCACCCGCGAGACTGTCTCGACCGCGCTGCGCAGCGAGGTCAGCGGATTCTTGATTTCATGGGCCACATCGGCAGCAAAACTCTCATTCGCCTCGATACGCTGCCACAACGCCTCGGTCATGTCGCGCAGCGACGCGGACAGATCGCCTATTTCGTCGCGCCGGCGGGTAAAATCGGGAATCTCGTCGGCCTGCCCGTGACCGTGCCGGACACGATCCGCCGCCGCCGCCAGGCGCCGGACCGGACGCGCGATCGCGCCGGCAAGATACAGCGACAGCAGGACCGTCAGTGCCAGCACAACGGCAAACACCTTGAGGATATCGAACCGGACCGCGCGGACGGCGGCGTCGATATCGTCGGCATTGGCGGTCAGCAGAACGGCACCGAGCACCTGCTTGAAGCGCTGGACGGGTGCGGTGGCGCCCAGCAGCATTCCGCTTCCTTCCTGCGACCAGCGGGCGGTGCCGATATTGCCGTTCAGCGCCGCCGCCGCGATCGGTAGATCCGCGGCCCGCAACGGCACCGTGCGGGGAAACGGCGGCAGTCTTTCGCCCGCGGGCAGGAGCGCGACGAAAAGATCGTACAGGCCGTTCAGCGCCGAGGTCGGCACATCGCTGTCATCGGGCGGCGGCAGGGCTTCGACCTGTACCGCCCCGCCCTGCCCTGTCAGGAACAGGCTGTCGGCGACCTCTGCCCCGTCGGCATCGAAGACGCGTGCGCGTGTCCGGGTCGGCGCGGACAGCCGCCGCAGCATCGGCCGCGCCACATTCGGCAGAATAAACTGCGCGCCGTCGGGCCGGGTGCCAATAGCCCCTTCGCCCAGCGCGCCTGCAAAGATTTCGGCCTGGGTTTCGAGCGCATCCAGTTCGGCCACAACCAGGCCCTCGCGGTACTCGTCGAGATACAGGATACCGGCGACCAGAATCGCCAGCGGCAGAATATTGACTGTCAGGATGCGTCGCGTCAGCGGCGACAGAAGCCGGCCCATCATTGCAGGTATCCGCCCGGGCTTTGGCCGTCCGGCGCGCCCGGGGCCCTAGCTTTCGCGATAACGGTAGCCGATGCCGTACATGGTTTCGATTTCCGCGAATTCCGGATCGGTCGCGCGGAACTTCTTGCGCAGACGCTTGATATGACTGTCGATGGTCCGGTCGTCGACATAGATAGATTCGCCATAGGCCGCGTCCATGAGCTGGTCGCGCGATTTTACATGGCCAGGATGCTGCGCGAGTGCCTTCAGGATCAGGAATTCCGTCACCGTAAGGTCAACGGGCCTGTTTTGCCACGTACAACCGAACCGGTCGAGGTCGAGACGCAGGTCGCCCCGGAGCACCGGCGGGTCGGGTTCCTCGCCGTCTTCGTCCTCCGCCAGGCGGTCGCGGCGCCGCAGCAGGGTACGGATGCGCTCGATCAGCAGGCGCTGGGAAAACGGCTTCTTGATGTAATCGTCCGCGCCCATCCGCAGGCCGAGAATCTCGTCAACCTCGTCATCCTTCGACGTCAGGAAGATCACCGGCATTTTGGACTGGCGGCGCAGCCGGCTGAGCAGTTCCATGCCGTCCATGCGCGGCATCTTTATATCGAGAATCGCGAGATCGACCGGCTTCGCCGACAGCCCGCGGAGCGCGGAATCGCCGTCGACATAGGTGCGCACATCGAACCCTTCGGCTTCGAGAGTCATCGACACGGAAGCGAGAATATTCCGGTCGTCGTCAACCAGCGCGATGGTCGAGCGCGTTTCGGCGGTTGAAGAGGTATCGGCGGGGATAGCGGTATCGGTCATGACGGTCATCTTAACACTCCGGACGGTTAGCGTAATGAGACAGGTTGGGTGACGGGCAGGCCGCGCTTCAGCCAGCCGGGGCCGGCGCCGGGGCGGCCGAGCATGCCTTCGGACACGTTGTGGATTTTCGTAAACCCGTTGGCGGCGAGGATTTTCAGGGCGCGGGCGGATCGCGCGCCGGCGGCGCAGATCAGGGCAACGGGTGTCGATTTGTCGCCGTCGACAGCCCGGGTCATTTCGGCGACAAACGCCGCGATACCCTGCCGGTTATGGATCGTGACCGTCTTTGCGCCGTCGGCGATACCGGTCTCGCGCCATTCGCGCGGCGACCGCACGTCGACAATGATCACCTCACCTGCCCGGGCCGCCGCCCGGGCATCGGGTGCCGAGATCACGGCGCCGGCCGCATCCGCGCCGGATTTCGGCCAGAACGCGAGAGTCAAACCTGCCATGAGCAGAAGAAAGAGGAGGAAGAGCCGGACGGGCTTCTGGACGGGCATTTTTGCGCCTTTTATGTCGATGACAATCAGATACACCGCAATTACGGCGGAAATGGGGCACGAATCCACCCGTTTCAAGCTAAGTCGACCATGCGCGACACCCTGCCGAAGACAGAGCGATGTCCGAAAATCCGTGAATACAACAGGAAATTGGGGCTAGATTGCGTCCCACGCGCTCAATCATCGCCCAACGGATTCTCCGCCCATGACCGACGATACACTTGCACCAGAAGCCTCGCCGGACAGCCGCGCCCGCGGATTGATTCGCTGCGCCGACCGCGCCGTCCTGTCGACGGCGATGACCGGTGACGGTTGGCCCTACGGGTCGCTGGTGATGACCGCCTGCGACCATGCCGGCCGGCCGTTGCTGCTTATCTCCGGGCTGGCGGAACATACGAAAAACCTGAAGCACGACGATCGGGCATCGCTCCTGTTCGACGGGACCGCAGGCCTCGACAGCCCTTTGACGGGCGCGCGGGTCACGGTGATGGGCCGCCTGACCGCGACGGCGGACGCCGCATTGACAGCCCGCTACCTCGCGCGCCACCCGGATGCCGAAATGTATATCGGCTTTGCCGATTTCGGCCTGTTCGAGATGACCGTGGAACGCGCGCATATCGTTGCCGGATTCGGGGAAATCCACTGGATTTCGGCCCCCGACCTGCTGTTCGACACGGCCGGACACGAAGACCTCGCCGCGGCGGAGAACGATATTGTCGATCACATGAACCGGGACCACGCCGACGCGATACAGCTATACGCGACCAAGCTCCTTGGGCGGGATACAGGCGACTGGCGGATGACGGGAATCGACCCGGAAGGGGCGGACCTGCGGGACGGCGGCCGGACCGCCCGCCTGGCGTTCGACAATCCTGTCCGGGATGCGGAAGCCGCACGGTCCATACTCGTCCGTATGGTCAAGACGGCCCGCCAGTAACACACCGGCAACGCGCACCTCCGAAAATTGCCGAAAAAGTGACTCTTTCCGCCGGAGTCCCGTTGACTCCGGGGGTGCCGGCAGTATGTTGCAGGGCAGTTACAGTCCAATAATAACAAGGCGAAGTTTCGACATTGTGCCGGTGCGTAACAGCCGCAGCGCAATCGCCTTTCTTGTTCAGGAGAAAAACGTGCAGCAGACAGGAAAACCCAGTTCATTCGGCCTTGAAAATCACGGCCTGGAGAACCTCTTGGGGGCGCATTGGAATCTGTCGATTCCGGCCCTGTACCAGCACTCGCTGCAGCGGGGCGAAAGCGAACTGGCCGCCGGCGGCGGGCTGGTTGTGACTACCGGCGAATACACCGGCCGGTCGCCCAAGGACAAATACATCGTCGATGAACCGGAAAATTCCGGCAATATCTGGTGGGGTCCGGTCAACAACAAGATTTCGCCCGAACACTTCAACACCATGCGCAACCGCATGCTGGCCTATATGCAGCACAAGGAAGTGTTCGTGCAGGACTGCTACGCGGGCGCAGATCCCGATTACCGCATCAAGGTGCGGGTCGTCACTGAACAGGCATGGCACAGCCTGTTCGCCCAGAACATGTTCATCAACCCGAAGGTCAAGGAGCACGACAATTTCGAGCCCGACTTTACGGTCCTGCATGCGCCGAACCTTCAGTCGGTCCCGTCGATCGACGGCACGGGTTCCGAAGTGTTCGTCATGCTCAATTTTGCCGAGCGGCTGATTCTCGTCGGCGGCTCGCACTATACCGGCGAGATAAAGAAGACGATCTTCTCGGTGCTGAACTACCTGCTGCCGGCGCAGGGCGTGCTGCCGATGCATTGCTCCGCCAATATCGGCGAAAAGGGCGACACGGCAATCTTCTTCGGCCTGTCCGGCACCGGCAAGACGACGCTGTCGTCCGACCCGACGCGGACCCTGATCGGCGACGACGAACATGGCTGGTCCGATAACGGCGTGTTCAATTTCGAAGGCGGCTGCTACGCCAAGGCGATCAACCTGTCGCGCGAGGCCGAGCCGGAAATCTACGACGCGTCGATGCGCTTCGGCACGGTGCTGGAAAACGTCACGCTCGATCCGCACACGAAATATCCGAATTTCGACGACGATTCGCTGACCGAGAACACGCGGTCGTCCTATCCGCTGCATTATATTCCCGGCACCAGCGAGACGGGGATGGGCGGACAGCCGGAAAACATCGTGATGCTGACCGCCGATGCGTTCGGTGTGCTGCCCCCGATCAGCCAGCTGACGGCCGACCAGGCGATGTATCACTTCCTGTCGGGCTACACGGCGCGGCTTGCCGGTACGGAGCGCGGCGTCGATACGCCCCAGGCGACATTCTCGACCTGCTTCGGTGCACCCTTCCTGCCGCGTCACCCAACCGAATACGCGAAGCTGCTGGGCGAGAAAATCCAGAAATCGGGCGCCAAGTGCTGGCTGGTCAATACCGGCTGGAGCGGCGGCGCCTACGGCACCGGCGAACGCATGAAGATCGCGCATACGCGGACCATGGTCCGCGCCGTGGTCGAAGGCAAACTAGCCAGCGTGGCGGTTGCCCCCGATCCGAATTTCGGCCTGTTGATCCCGGACGCCGTGCCGGACGTGCCGAAGGAAGTGCTGAACCCGAAAGAGACCTGGGCCGACAAGGGCGGTTACGACAGCACCGCCCGCGATCTGGCACAGCGGTTCGAGGCGAACTTCGAACAGTTCAACGACGCCGTCACCGACGACGTCAAGGCAGCGGGCATCCACGCCGCCGCCTGAACGCGCAGCTACATATTACGAAAAAGGCCGGCATTCATTGCCGGCCTTTTTTATTCGTCAGGTGTCGGGCGGGTTCAGTGCAGCACCTTTGGCCGCGCCCGCGCGCGCTTTAGGTCGTCCAGTGCGTGGATACGCTGATCGGCCCAGGCGATGCGGTCGCCGACGGCAGCATGCAGAAAGGCGCGGTCGGCGGCGAGACTTTCGCGGCGGGATTCGAGTCCGCGGCGCGAGTCCAGGTAGAACCGCTTCAGGTCGGCGGCGACGGGCACAAGATCCTTGTCATCCGTGACATCGAGCAGGCCGAACTTGATCGCGGCGGCCGAGCGCGAGATCGGGTCGTCCCAGGAGGGCAACGGGCGCATCATGAGCGTGCGGAATGCCTTGGCGCCTTTCGGCGTCAACGTATAGAAAAACGGGATCGACCGGACCCAGCTTTCGGTGGCGAGGACCGTCCCCGCCGCATTCGCCGTGCGCAGGGCTTCGTGAATGACATCCGTCGGCGGACGCCAGCCGCCGCCGGTGAGACACCAGACGGTATCGACCAGCCGCGCCAGGGGCGTCATCCGGCAGGCCGTCGCCCCGAGGATCGCCAGATCCAGCGCCGAAGCAGCGTCCAGATGGCGATGGGATTCGCCCTTGGCCGTCGGCAGGATTGCGAGCGCCGCAGGGTTTGCCGACGACACGGGGTGCTTCGAATTTTTCATCTGGATGCCTCTGAAGTTGAACGCCGTCACCGGTCGTTGAACGGTTCTTGTATTGCGACTCATTCGCAATAACAATAATAAATTCGCTGACATCCGCGAGAAATTTTATAACACATTGATTTCTAATATTATTTTTTCACTTCAACTCTCTTCATATTTGCGAATGATTGTCATTTACGTTGACACTCCGTTTCAAAGCCCTTAGAAAACCCTCTCGTCAATACACTGTAGTTGGATCAACAACCCGGGTCCGGGCAGGACCCAAAAGCTTCCAGGGAGTATCAGGATGAAATACCGCCTCCTCGCCGCCGCAGCGCTTGTTGCGGCCCCGATGGCAACCACCACCACCGCCGCCTCGGCAGCCGAAGTAAATGTTTACTCGTATCGCCAGGCCGCTCTCGTGCGGCCGCTGTTCGATGCTTTCACCAAGGAAACCGGTGTGAAGGTCAACGTGGTTTTTGCGACCAAAGGCCTGATCAAGCGCCTGCAGGCCGAGGGACGCAACAGCCCGGCTGATCTGGTGTTTACGGTCGATATCGGCCGGCTCTCCGCCGTCGTCAATGCCGGGCTTGCCCAGCAGGTGAAAACCGCCGCTCTCGAGAAAGCCGTTCCCGCGGAATACCGCGATGCAAAAGGCATGTGGTACGGCCTGACGCTGCGCGCCCGGCTGCTTTATACCTCGAAGGACCGTGTGGCAAAGGGCGCAATCACGTCATACGAGGAACTTGCCGATCCGAAATGGCGCGGCAAGGTTTGCACCCGCAAGGGCGACCACGCCTATAACATCGCCCTGCTCGCCGCCTATATCGGCCATTACGGCGAAGCCAAGGCCACCGAATGGCTCAAGGGCGTCAAGGCCAATCTCGCACGGAAACCGCAGGGCAATGACCGCGCACAGGTAAAAGCGATCATGGAAGGCGTCTGCGATGTCGCCGTGGGCAACCACTATTACATGGCGCTGATGCTCAAAAACGAGAAGCAGAAACCGTGGGCGGCGTCGGCCAATCTCGTCTTCCCGACGCTTGCGGGCAAGGGCACCCACATGAATGTCAGCGGCGTGATGATGACCAAGCATGCGCCGAACAAGGAAAACGCCGTCAAGCTGATGGAATTCCTGACAAGCAAGAAGGCCCAGGGCCTTTACGCCAACGTCAATAACGAATACCCGATCGACCCGGATGTGAAGGCGTCGCCCCTGCTCGAATCCTGGGGCAAGTTCGCGCGCGACACTGTCTCGCTCGACACCATCGCCAAGAACCGGGCGGCCGCGCTGAAAATCGTCAACACGGTCGGCTATAATGACGGGCCTGCCACGAACTGAGCATTGACCTGCGGGTCTTTGCCTGAAAAAAGACCCGTATGACCGGACTTAACGCTTCCGTAGACAACGAACGCGCCCGCAGCACCAGACGGTTCAAGCCGGACCCCTGGGCCGCGGGCGCTTTTGTTATTACCGCGATCGTGGCACTGCCGATCCTCACGGTGCTGGCCGCCGCTTTTTTCCCGACCGAAAATATCTGGCCGCATCTGTGGGAGACCGTCCTTCCCGGATACATCATCGTCACGCTCGAATTGATGGCGGGCGTCGCCGCCGGCACCGTCCTGATCGGCGTGGGGACGGCCTGGCTGGTCACCATGTGCGCCTTTCCGGGCCGGCGGATATTCGAATGGGCACTGGTACTGCCGCTGGCAATGCCGGCATATGTCGTCGCCTACGTGTATACGGACATCCTTGAATACGCGGGCCCGGTACAGATGATGCTGCGCGACATCTTCGGCTGGACGACGTCGCGGGATTACTGGTTCCCCGAAATACGCTCGCTCGGCGGTGCGATCGTCGTGATGACGATGACGCTCTATCCTTACGTCTACCTGCTTGCGCGGTCGGCATTTCTCGAACAGTCTTCCGGCGTCGGCGAAGCGGCGCGGACGCTAGGCTGTTCGCCCTGGGCGGCATTCCGCCGCGTATCCCTGCCAATGGCGCGCCCGTCCATCGTTGTCGGGGTTGCCCTGGTGCTGATGGAAACCCTGAACGATTTCGGTACCGTCGATTTCTTTGCCGTCCAGACCCTGACCACCGGCATGTTCAACGTGTGGCTGGTGATGAACAATACCGGCGGCGGCGCCCAGATCGCCGTTGTCATGCTGGTATTCGTCATCTTTCTGCTGGTCGCGGAACGGGTCGCACGGCGCCGGCGCGGCTATCACGACACTTCTACCCGGCCGCGGCGGCCGGTCCGGTTCGACCTTCGCGGCGGACGCAGAACGCTGGCTTTCCTCGTATGCTCCCTCCCGATCCTGATCGGTTTTTTCGTCCCCGCGGGCCTGCTGATCTCCTACGCAATCGAATTTTACGATGTATCGCTCAGCAACCGCTTTCCGCAGGCAGCCGTCAACAGCATCCTGCTGGCGGCACTCGCCGCCGGGGTCGCCGTGCTGATCGGACTGTTTCTCGCCTATGCCGTGCGGTTGCGCAAAAGCACGACACTGCGCAACCTCGCGCGGTTTGCCAGTCTCGGTTATGCGGTGCCCGGCGCGGTACTCGCCATCGGTATCCTGTTTCCGTTCGGCGCGTTCGATAACGCCGTCGACGGCTTCATGCGCGCAACGTTCGGCGTGAGCACCGGCCTGATCCTGTCGGGAACCATTGTCGCCGTCCTGTTTGCCTATGTCGTGCGGTTTCTCGCCCTTGCCTACGGCACCCTCGAAGCCGGGCTCGGACGCGTCACGCCGCATATGGATGATGCCGCCCGTACCCTGAAACATGGCCCGGCACAGGCGCTGATCAAAGTGAACCTGCCGATCATCCGCGGCAGCATGATGACGGCCGCGATCCTGATCTTCGTCGACTGCATGAAGGAACTGCCGGCGACATTGCTGCTGCGGCCGTTCAACTTCGACACGCTGGCGACCTATGTCTATCAGTTCGCGTCGGATGAATTGCTGGAAGAATGCGCGCTGGGCGCCCTGACCATCGTCGCCGCCGGCGTCATCCCGGTCATCCTGCTGACCCGCGTGATGGGCCGCAACCGACCCGACCAGGAAATCTCGATTACCTGAAGGCGGGTACGGCGACCGGCCGGGAAATCAGTGCGCCTGGTCCCAGTTGGCGCCGGACCCGGTTTCAACGACCAGCGGCACGTCGAGATGGGCCGCGTCTTCCATCACCTTTTTCACCAGCGCCGCCGTCTTGTCGAGTTCGGCCTCGGGCACTTCGAAGATCAGTTCGTCATGGACCTGGAGCAGCATCTTCGCGCCCAGCCCCGCCTTTGACAGGGCCGGGTCAATGCGGATCATCGCGCGCTTGATGATATCGGCCGCAGCCCCCTGCAAGGGTGCGTTGATCGCAGCACGCTCCGAGAAATTGCGCCGCGCCGGGTTCTTGTCGGCGATCCCCGGTGTATGGCATTTGCGGCCGAAGATGGTCTGCACGTAGCCATGCTCGCGCGCGAACGTCTTGGTCGTTTCCATGTAGTCCTTGATGCCGGGAAATTTTTCGAAATAGCTCTCGATATATTTCTTGGCCTCGCCCTGCGGGATCGCTAGCTGGCGCGCCAGCCCGAACGGGCTGATGCCGTAGATGATCCCGAAATTGATTGCCTTGGCGCGGCTGCGGACAGACGATTCCATACCCTCGATCGGTATGCCGAAGACCTCGCTTGCGGTCATCGCATGGATATCCTGACCGTCGCGGAACGCCTGAACGAGGGTCTCGATGCCCGCAACGTGCGCCAGAAGCCGCAATTCGATCTGCGAATAATCCGCCGACAGCAATACGTTGCCTTTGTCCGCGATGAACGCCTGGCGAATCTTGCGGCCCTCCTCGGTACGGATCGGGATGTTCTGCAGGTTGGGATCGGTCGATGACAGCCGCCCGGTGGACGCGATCGCCTGCGCATAGGATGTATGCACGCGCTTGGTTTCCGGATTGATCTGGGCCACCAGCGCATCGGTATAGGTGCTGCGCAGCTTGGTCAGCTGGCGCCAGTCGAGCACGCGCTTCGGCAAGTCGTGCCCCTGCGCCGCCAGCCCTTCGAGCACATCGGCGCCGGTGCCGTAAGCGCCGGTCTTGGTTTTCTTGCCGCCCTCTATTCCCATCTCGTCGAACAGAATCTCGCCGAGCTGCTTGGGCGAGCCGATATTGAATTCGCGCCCGGCAAGTTCGTGAATTTCCGCGGCGATATCGGCCGCACGTTTTTCGAGATCGCCGGACAGGTCCTTGAGAAAAGTCGCATCGATGCTGATGCCCCGGCGCTCCATATCCGACAGTACCGGGACCAGGGCGCGTTCGAGCGTCTCGTATACCGTCGCCATGCGTTCGGTTGCGATGCGCGGCTTGAGCTGACGGTAGATCCGACCGGTCACCTCGGCGTCCTCCGCCGCGTAATCGAGCGCCGCCTCAAGCGGGACCTCGGCAAAGCCGATCTGTTTCTTGCCCGTGCCCGCGACCTCCGAATACTTGATATTGGTGTGACCGAGGTGAAGGGTCGCCAGTTCGTCGAGCCCGTGACCGTGCAACCCGGCTTCAAGCACGTAGGACAGGATCATGGTGTCGTCGATCGGCGCGACCTCGACACCGTAGCGCGCCATTACCTGCATGTCGTATTTGATGTTCTGACCGACCTTCAGAATGCCCGGATCTTCGAGCATCGGCTTGAGCAGCGCGATCGCCGTCTCGAACGGAATCTGCTTCGGCGCCGCCGCTTTCGGCGCGGCATCGTCACCGAGATCGAGCTCGCCGTCGGCCGCGCCGCCGGGGGCGACATGGGCGAGCGGCACGTAACAGGCACTGCCGCCTCTGACAGACAGGGACAGCCCCACCAGATCGGCCTGCATCGAATCGAGCGACGAGGTTTCGGTATCGAACGCGACGACGCCTTCTTTCTCCGCCGCGGCGATCCATTGCTTCAGCGCGTCCTCGTCCTGCACCAGTTCATAGGCGGCATCGCCGGGCGCGGTCTCCGAATCGGGTGTGGAGACAGCCTCCTCCACCCCGAACTCGGCGCGGACTTTCGACAGGATGGTCTTGAAGCCCTGCTCTTCGAGGAAAGGAATAAGCACATCCGGATCGGGACGCTTTTTCTGAAACTCGGCAATCTTGTGATCGACCGGCACGTCGGCGCGCAGCGTGACGAGCTGACGCGAGATATCGGCAATTTCCTGTTCCCGGTGGATGAGGTCGGCAAAGCTGCTATTCACCTTCGCGTAGAACCGGTAGTCGATAATCTGCTGCGCGATCTCGTGACCCTTCGAGGCCAGATCGTTCATCGCCGCGGCATTGGTGGTCGGTTTGCCGGTTTTCTTGTCCTTCAGCACCGGCAGCTTCAGCTCGTCGATCAACACTTCCTTGAGCTGCTTGGGCGACCCGATACTGAACTCGCGCCCGGCGAGCTCGAATATCCGCGCCTTGCAGGCATCTGCCTTTTCGGTCGCCATCGCCTTGACGGCTTCCGGGTCCTTCGTTGCCTCGAATAGTTCATCGAGACTGCCGAACTCGTTGATCAGCTGTGCGGCCGGCGCTTCGCCGATGCCCTTGATACCCGGCACGTTATCGGTCGAATCGCCGAGCAACGCCTGCACGTCCACCACCCTGTCGGGTGCGACGCCGAACTTTTCGACCACTTCATCGGGCCCGATGAACTTGTTTTTCATCGGGTCCATCATGCGCACACCGGGCCCGACCAGCTGCATCAGGTCCTTGTCGGACGACACGATGGTGACATCGAAGCCCTGTTCGACCGCGTGACGCGCATAGGTCGCGATCAGATCGTCGGCCTCGAAGCCTTCGAGTTCGAGACACGGCAGGCTGTAGGCCCGTGTCGCTTCGCGGATCAGCTCGAATTGCGGGATCAGTTCCTCCGGCGCCGGCGGGCGGTGCGCCTTGTATTCTGGATAGATGTCGCTGCGGAACGTCTTGCGCGCGGTGTCGAAGATCACGGCAAGGAAATCGGCTTCCGAATCCTCGACCAGCTTGGTCAGCATGTTGGAAAAGCCGTACACCGCATTCACCGGCGTGCCGTCGGCACGGGTCATGGGCGGCAACGCGTGAAAAGCCCGGAAAATATAGGCCGACCCGTCTACCAGATAGACATGATCGAGTTCTTCGTTGCCTGCCATTTCGCTGCGTCCCTGTTTCTGCGCTGTGAATGCGCAGCATGCAGAAACAAAGACGCAGAGTCGAGAATCTAGAGCCCGTGTCCGGCAATTCAGGAAGTCGTTTCGGACCTTGCCGTGATCGCGGAACCGATCGGCTTGTCGCGGGAGCGCGCAGCGTTGCTACGGCTTCAGAACCACCTTGCCGAGAATGTCGCGGGCATCCAGCATTTCATGCGCCTTGCGCGCCTCGGCCAGCGGCAGCTGGGCATGGATCGGCGGGGAAAGATCGCCGGCGGCGAAGCGATCGACCACTTCGCCCAGAATCCGGGCCCGTGCTTCCGGATTGGCATCGTAGCTGTGCCATGAAAAACACCGCACCGCCGGGCTCTTGCCCAGATGCGCGCGCATTTCGGCGAACAGTTCTTTTTCCGGCAGCCCGGCCAGCGCATTAAAAGACAGGATCATGCCGAGCGGCGCCAGCATACGCAGATTGTCGGTAAAGTCCGGACCGACGAGCTGATCGAGCGCCAGGTCGACGCCGCGCCCGCCCGTCAGGTCGAGTACGCGGTCCGCCACGTTCCCGGTCGCATAGTTAATCGTATGGTCCGCGCCGAGGTCTTTTGCGAAAGCGCATTTCGCGTCGCTGCTTGCCCCGGCGATCACCTCAAAGCCTTCAAGACGGCAGAGATCGATCGCCGCAGACCCGACCCCGCCGGCGGCGCCGTTCACATATACCGATTTCACATCGGTGCCGGCGCACGCCTCTTTCAGCAGGCACCACGCAATGGCGTAGTTCGGAATACACACGGCCGCATCGAGATCGACCCCGCCGGGCAGCGCCGTGACGATATCGGCCGGCACCGCATTCAGTTCCGCATGACGCCCGCCACCCGTGCCGAAAACGAGCACCGCCTGGCCAAGCGCAAGATGACTGACGCCCGCGCCGACCCCGACGACATGGCCCGTCATTTCATTGCCGATAACGGCGGGCAAAGGCGGCATCCATTTATAGACACCGGAGCGCAGCAGAACGTCGGGCTTGCCGACGCCGAAGGCATGCGCCCTGACCAGCACCTCGCCCGGACCCGCCGTTGGATCGGGCAGGTCGACATACTCCAGAACCTCCGGCCCGCCGGTCTCCGAGAACTGTATTGCTTTCATGTCGCCTCTGTCTTGCTTGATGTCTGTGCTTTACGGCTCGCCAGGGTCACCCCGATGACGATCAGCCCGGCACCGACGACATGATAGACGCCAATCGATTCGCCGAGCAGCGGAATCGCAAAGATCGCAGCAAAGACCGGTGTCAGATACATGTAGAAAGCGGACCGGCTGGGGCCGATCCGGCCGATGGCGATATTCCAGATCAGGATGGCAACGACCGACGGAAACACCGCAACGAAGCCCAGCGTCACGAATGTCTTCGTACTCAGCACGGCATAGTCACCCAGTGCCATCTCATAGGCGACGAACGGCGCGTGACACAGTGCGCCGACGGCGCAGACTACCGTCAGCAGGGAGAGCGGGTGTATGCCTTGCGGCAGTTTTTTGATGGCGATGCCATACCCCGCCAGACCGAGATTGCAGCCGATCAGGATCAGATCGCCGATGTTGAACGACAGGTTCAGGAGCGAAGCCAGATCGCCGCGGGAAACGATATACAGCACCCCGGCGATCGCGATTGCGATACCGAGCCACACACCGCCGGTAAAGCGCTCCTTGAGGATCAGCCAGGACAGCAGCACCATCATCACGGGCATCGAGGTTACGATGACGCCGGCATTGATCGCCCCGGTATGGATCATCGCCACATAGCTTACACCGGCCCCCATGAACGGCATCAGGAATCCCGCCAGGCAGAGAAGTTTCCAGTTCCGGCCGATGAAAGCGTGGTCGCGGCGCAGGTGGGGCCAGGCAAAGGGTAACAGAATTAACATCCCTGCCTCCCACCGCACGAAGCCCATCATGTAAGGCGGGGTATCCCCCACCGCCCAGCGGCCGACGATATAGTTGAGGGCAAAGATCATCACCGCGAACAGCATCATCGCATGGGCGACGGCGCTATGGCGGGCAGCCGGGACTTTTTCCGTCATGCAGCGGCGGCTTTGGGCTTCCGGCTGGACAGCGTGACCCCGATGACGATCAGCACCGCGCCGACGACATGGTAGACGCCGATCGTTTCGCCGAGCAGCGGAATCGCGAATATCGCCGCGTAGACCGGCGTCAGATACATGTAAAAACCGGCCCGGCTGGGGCCGATGCGCGAAATCGCGCTGTTCCACAATAGAATAGCCACCACGGACGGGAAAATCGCGACAAAGAGGAGGGAGACGATCGTCTTGGTGCTGAGAATGATGGGCACGCCCGTCGCCATCTCGTAGCCGAAAAACGGCACGTGGCAGATCGCGCCGACGGTGCAGACCATGGTGATCAGCGACAGCGGATGGATGCCTTCGGGCAGACGGCGCACCGCGACGCCGTATCCCGCAAGCCCGAGGTTGCAGCCGATCAGGATGGCATCGCCGACATTGAACGACAGGTCGACCAGGGTCGACGGATCGCCGCGTGCGACGATGTACAGCACGCCGGAAATCGCGACGACAATCCCGAGCCACTGGATGCCTGCCGTGCGTTCGCGCAGGAATATCCACGACAGCAGCACGATCATCACGGGCATCGATGTCTGGATGACGCCGCCGTTGATCGCTTCGGTATAGGTCAGCGCCACGTAGGTCACGCCGGCCCCCATGAACGGCATCAAAAACCCCGCGAGGCAGAGCAGCTTCCAGTTCCGGCGAATGAAATCCCGGTCGCGCTGAAGGTGCGGCCAGGCAAAGGGCAGCAATATCAGCATGCCCGACGTCCAGCGCACGAAGCCGAGCGTGTAGGGCGGCACATCGCCGGCGGCCCAGCGGCCGATAACGTAATTGACGCCGAAAATCAGCACCGCCACCAGCATCATCACATGTGCGACGCCTTCGCGGCGGGACGGGGCGGACGGTTCGGTCATCGTTGCCTGTCGTTATTCTGATGGGTCACCGGCCGGCGGCGCCGGTCACGATGCTGAGGATAGCGCGGCTCATCGGCGGTCTGTCGCCGAGCCGGATCTTTCGTCATTGATGTTGCGGAGACGTTAGCACGCTCGCGGCGCGTGCGAAAAGCGTTGTATCGGCGCCGGATATCGCCGAAAGTCCGGGTTTGTAAGAACAGAAATTCGAGCTGGAACATGGCTGAAACCGCCCCGTCGATCCCAATGGAGACGCCGCCATCGGCAACCGACCTTTACGCCCGGGCCGAAGCCCTGCAACCGACCCTGCGCGCGCGGGCGGCAGGTGCCGAAACCGCCCGCCAGGTGCCGGTGGAATCGGTTGACGATTTCCGCGATGCAGGCCTTGTCCGCATGACCCAGCCCGAACGGTTCGGCGGTCATGCGATGGGCTGGGACGTGCTGTGCGGTGTGTCGCAGCGCCTCACCCGCGGCGACGGCGCGCAGGGCTGGGTCCAGGCCATCATGGCGGATCACGCCCAGATGCTCGGCACGTTTCCGTTGCAGGCGCAGGAAGATGTCTGGAACGAGAACGCCGAGGCCGTGATGTCCGCCTCGTTCGATCCGAAAGGAATCGCGACGCCGGTAGACGGCGGGTTTTCGTTTTCCGGCCGGTTCGGGTTCGCGAGCGGCATCGACCATGCCGACTGGCTGATCTGCGGCGGGTTTATCGTTGACGGAGACACCCGCGACGGTCCGCATTTCTTTCTGCTGCGCCGGTCGGAGGCAACCATCATCGACGACTGGCACACCATCGGGCTCGAAGGCACCGGATCCAAAAGCTTCGAGGTCAAGGACGTGTTCGTCCCGGAATACGCCATCCTGCGGGGCGAGGACGCCCGCGCCGGGAACGGCCCGGGTGCCGCCGTCAATCCGGGCGGCGTCTACCGGCTGCCCCGCGGCTCCCTGACCCCGGCGCTGTTCGCCTCGATGACGGTCGGCATGGCGCAGGGCCTGCTCGACCAGTGGCTTGCCTATACCGTGACGCGTATGTCGCGTGGCAACAGGGTCGCCGACAACCCGACAAGCCATGTGATCGCGGGCGAATGCGCGGCCGACATCGACGCCGCCGAAGCCCTGAACCGGGACACCATTACGGCGGCCATGAAGGTTCTCGACGCGGGCGGCACATTGAACGACGAAGAAATGCTGCGGGCCAAGCGCAATTCGGCCTGGGCCTGCCGCACGGCGCTGAACGCGGGCACCCGCCTGTTCAACACGGCCGGCGGCACCGCGATCTTCCAGGGCTCCCCGGTGGAGAGGAGCTACCGCAACCTGCTGGCCAGCGCCTCGCACCATATCGTCAACTGGGAAGTCAGCGCGCTGGAGAGTGGCGCGGAAATGCTGCGAAACGCCGGCCAGGCGGAGCCGCGCTAAGAACCGCCGCCCGGCAGCGCAAACGACGCGGCGCCGATAATCGGGCCGTGGCGCGGCGCCTGCAGGATGACCACGCAACCGTCGCGGCCCGCCGCGCCGAGCGCCTTCAGATCGACATGGGTTGCAAGCGCGGTGCCGTCCCACGTAGCGATGCGCTTGTAGGTCCGCACGATATTGGCGTTGGTAATGGTCTCGCCGCGATTTTCGCCGGCCGGAATTTCGGTTTTCACCGCGGCATCGTAGAACCCGATCCACACTTCGCCTTCGTGCAAGCCCCCGGGCAGCGCGTCGGGTACGCCGATATCGGCGGTGCCGTCTTTGTTGTGGGTGACGTCGATGTCAATTTTCTGCGCCGCTGCCGCCATTTTTATCAGGCTGGAGACTGTCGCCCGGTTCGACCCAACGGTCTCGGCGCGCCCGTCCACCACGATCTGCGGCGTGTAGACATAGCGCTTTTGCATCGCCTGCCCGTAGGCGCGCTGACGGGCCGTGGCTTCGGGCGAGGAGAACGGATCTTTCCAGCCGATATAGTTCCAGTAATCGACATGGAACGACAGCGCGATCACGTCGTCGCGCCTGGAGAGTTCGACCAGATACGCGTCCGCCGGCGGGCAGGACGGACAGCCCTGCGAGGTAAACAGCTCGACGACGACCTTCTTGCCGCCCCCGGCGAGAGCCGGCAGGGAAAGGAGGGTACACACGACCAGGCTTGTCAGGAAGGTCCGGGCAGGGCTGAACATGCCCCGTGTATAGGAGCGCCCGGTTAAAATGCCCTAATCAACCGCGTTCACGTGTGAGTGAAGGTTTGTTTGGGAGAAAACCGGCATAGAAAAAGCCCGCCACCGGTTACCGGCAGCGGGCCTGTTCTTTATGGGGAGTGACGGCACCAGCCGGCACCGCCAAAACCTCGCCCTATTAGGCGGCGTCGAGCATGTTGCGGATCACATACTGCAGGATGCCGCCGTTCTTGTAGTAATCGAGCTCGTCCAGCGTATCGATGCGGCAGAGCAGCTTGACGTCGACGCTGGAACCGTCGGCACGATGGATCGTGCAGTCGAGTTCGCTGCGCGGGCTGAGCCCGTCGGCAACGCCCTTGATATCGAACGTCTCGGTGCCGTCGAGCCCGAGGGTCTCGCGCGTGTCGCCACCGGTGAACTGCAGCGGCAGCACGCCCATGCCGATCAGGTTCGACCGGTGAATACGCTCGAAGCTTTCGACGATCACCGCGCGGGCGCCGAGCAGCGTGGTGCCCTTGGCCGCCCAGTCGCGCGACGAACCGGTGCCGTATTCCTTGCCGCCGATGATGACCAGCGGCACGCCTTCTTCGGCATATTTCATCGCCGCGTCATAGACCGGCATCTGTTCGCCCGACGGCTGATGCGTGGTCACCCCGCCTTCGACGCCCGGGACCATTTCGTTGCGGATGCGGATATTGGCGAACGTGCCACGCATCATCACTTCGTGGTTGCCGCGGCGCGAGCCGTAGGAGTTGAACTGCGCGGGGCGGATCTGGCGTTCGAGCAGGTATTCGCCCGCCGGGCTTTCCCGCTGAATGCCGCCGGCCGGCGAGATGTGATCCGTGGTCACGGAATCGGCCAGGATCAGCAGCGGCCGCGCGCCGGTGATATCGGTGATCTCGCCCGGCTCACGCTCCATGCCTTCGAAGAAGGTCGGGTATTTCACATAGGTGCTGGCATCCTGCCAGCTGTAGGTTTCCGACTTCACGCTGTCGATTTTCTGCCATTCCTCGGGGCCTTCGAACACGTTCGCGTAGCGGCTGCGATACATTTCCGCGGTCAGGCATTCGCGCATCGTGTCGTGAATTTCCTGATTGGTCGGCCAGATATCCTTCAGGTAAACGTCGTTGCCGTCGCTGTCCTTGCCGAGCGGATCCGTCGCCAGGTTGATCTTGAGCGAGCCGGCCAGTGCGTAGGCAACGACCAGCGGCGGCGAGGCGAGGAAGTTCGCCCGCACCTGCTGATGCACGCGCCCTTCGAAGTTGCGGTTGCCCGAAAGAACCGCGCCGACCACCAGATCGTTACTGTCGATCGCATCGGCGACCTTTTCCGACAGCGGGCCGGAATTGCCGATGCAGGTCGTGCAGCCGAAGCCGACGATGTTGAAACCGAGCGCGTCCAGATCGTCCTGCAGTTCGGCCTTTGCGAGATAGTCGCGCACGACCTGGCTGCCGGGGGCGAGCGAGGTTTTGACCCACGGCTTCGCTTTCAGTCCCTTGGCGACGGCATTGCGCGCGAGAAGCCCGGCACCGACCAGGACCGACGGGTTCGATGTATTGGTGCAGCTGGTGATCGCGGCGATCACGACGTCGCCGTCTTCGACATGATAGGTATCGGGGCCGGTATCGCGCTCGGCGTCGCCGCTGGGCAGGCCGCCCTCGCCTTCCATGCGGGCAACGGCTTCCGGCGCGGCACTGCCGCGATGGTCGTCGATCGCCTTCTGCGAAACCGTGGCGACCTGGGACAGCACGACCCGGTCCTGCGGGCGCTTCGGCCCGGCAAGCGACGGCTCGACCGTCGACAGATCGAGTTCGAGCGTCGCCGTAAAGACGGGGTCCGGCGTGTTCTCGTCGCGCCACATGCCCTGCGCCTTGGCATAGGCTTCGACCAGGGCAACCTGGGAGTCTTCACGCCCGGTGAACGACAGGTAGTCGCAGGTCTCGCGGTCGATCGGGAAGAAGCCGCAGGTCGCGCCGTATTCCGGCGCCATGTTGCCGATGGTCGCACGGTCGGGCAGCGACAGCGCGCTGACGCCGGGACCGAAGAATTCGACGAACTTGCCGACGACGCCCTGGGCGCGCAGCATCTGCGTGACCGTCAGCACCAGGTCGGTCGCGGTCATGCCTTCCTTCATCTCGCCGGTCAGCTTCATGCCGACGACTTCGGGCAGCAGCATCGAGATCGGCTGGCCGAGCATCGCGGCCTCGGCCTCGATCCCGCCGACACCCCAGGACAGAACGGCAAGGCCGTTGACCATGGTGGTGTGGCTGTCGGTGCCGACAACCGTGTCGGGATAGGCAATTGCCTTGCCGCTTGCATCGTCCGTCACCCAGACGGTCTGCGACAGGTATTCGAGGTTCACCTGATGGCAGATGCCGGTACCGGGCGGCACGACGCGGAAATTGTTGAACGCCTTCGATCCCCAGCTCAGGAATTCATAGCGTTCCTTGTTGCGCTCGAATTCGAGCTCAACGTTTTTCTCGAAAGCACCGGGTGTGCCGGATTCATCGATCATCACCGAATGGTCGATGACCAGATCGACCGAGTTCAGCGGATTGATCTTCTGCGGATCGCCACCGAGCTGAACCATCGCGTCGCGCATCGCGGCGAGATCGACCACGGCGGGAACGCCGGTGAAATCCTGAAGCAGGATGCGCGCCGGCCGGTACGCGATTTCCAGATCGGATTTCTGGGTATCGACCCATTTGGCCGCCTTTTCGATATCGGCGACGGTGACAGAGCGCCCGTCTTCGTAACGCAGGAGATTCTCGAGCAGCACTTTCAGCGAGAAAGGCAGACGCGAGATATCGCCGTATCCGGCATCGGACACCGCGCTGAGGCTGTAATAGTCGTAGGATTTTCCGCCGGCTTCGAGGCTGCGGCGGGCCTTCAGCGTGTCCTGTCCGATTGCGCTCACGGTCGATCTCCTTCTTTTATCTGATGCGGGGCGGAAACTACCGGCAAACGGCGCTGAATCCAATAGCAATGACGCTTTTCCCGAAACCGGTATCCTTTGTCGGTCAAGTGCCGGTCAAGCCGCGTTGCCGCGCGGGGCCGGCGCGTGGGACCGGGACGGCCACGCGGCCCCGATATCCCTGAAAAGCGCGGCTCCCTGCCCTTTTCCGCCCATTCAGCCGTCAATTGGCGCAATCGGGCATATCGAACCGATATGCGGGTTGCGAAAACAAATCACATTCCTGCCACAATTGCGCCCTTGTCCGGCCCCAATTGCAGCCCCATATGGAACTGTAGCCCCCGGACGTTCCCCCCAGAACGTCCACCCCCAGCGGAAACGCTGGATCCCTCCTAGGCCGCTGATCGCAAGATCAGCGGCCTTTTTCTTTTTCCCATCGTCATCACATCGACGCCCTCCGCCCTCCACGGATGACGACTCGCCCGAATTGCGCTATCCCAGATACATGGACGGATTCTCCGGCACGGGCCTTGCCTGCATCAGAAGCGACCGCATCGTCTTTGCCGGTCTCGACTTCGCCGTATCGCCGGGCGGCGCGCTTGTGCTGGCAGGGCCGAACGGGTCGGGGAAATCGAGCCTGCTGCGCCTGATGGCCGGCATCGCCCCGCCCGCCGCGGGCGAGATCGTCTGGCAGGGAACGCCGGTTTCCGACGACCCCGAACGGTTTTTTGCCCACATGCATTATGTGGGTCACCGCGACGCGGTGAAGCCGGCCCTGACGGTGCGCGAAAACCTGGCGTTTCACGCGGCGATGCGCCCCGGTAAAGCAAACATAGAGACGGCGCTGGAGAGCGCGGGCCTGTCGGCGCTTGCCGATCTGCCTGCCCGGATGCTGTCCGCCGGACAGTCAAGGCGGCTGACCCTTGCCCGCATTCTGGCGACACCGGCGCCGCTCTGGCTGCTCGACGAACCGACGGTCGCGCTCGATTACCGAGCGGTCGACCGGCTGCGCGCCGCGATCGATGCCCACCGGGCCGGCGGCGGCATGATCGTGGCATCGACGAATGTGCCACTGGGCATCGAAGACGCCGACACCGTCGATATGGCGGCCCATGCGGCGCCGGCGGACATGCTGTGGGACCCGGAACCGGTCGACGCTGCTGCGGGCGATTCGCGGTGAACGGCTTTTTCGCCCTTGTCGGGCGCGATATCCGGATCGCGCTGCGCCAGCTCAGCGATACGATGATGGTGATCGTTTTCTTCGTCATCGCGGCGGCCCTTTTCCCCTTCGGCGTGGGCCCGGAACCGAACCTGCTAGCGCGCATGGCGCCCGGAATCCTGTGGGTTACGGCCCTGCTGGCCGCCATGCTGTCTTTCGACCGGCTGTTTCAGAACGACTATGACGACGGCACGCTCGATCTGCTCGTCATCGCACCGCAGCCGCTCTGGCTGACGGCGCTGGCAAAGATCGCCGCGCACTGGCTGACCACGGGGCTTCCGCTCTTGGTGGCGGCGCCGGTGATTGGTATCATGCTCAACTTGGAGCCGCGCGGGTATGGCGTATTGATGGCGGCGATGGCTCTGGGAACGGCGATCATTAGTCTGGTCGGCGCGTTGGGGGCGGCGCTGTCCCTCGGATCCCGGCGCAGTGGCGTATTGTTGTCTCTTCTGGTTTTACCGCTGGTGATACCGGTGCTGATCTTCGGCGCGGGCGCCGTCGATGCCGTCATCGGCGGATTCGCCGCGACGCAGCAGTTACTGGTGCTGGGCGGTCTGTTGCTGGCCTGTCTCGTGGTCTGCCCCTGGGGCTGTGCGGCAGCCCTGCGCCTGGCGGCGGAATAGCGTAGCATCGGATAACGCGTAGCATCGGATAAAGCGTAACGACGGGCGGGGAACGTCCGGGGCGATCCTGCCCCGATACATTCAGTCGGGAAACCGGATGGACGGAAGCGACGCAGCAATGAGCGGCCTGACGCAGGCCCCGGCAACCGATCTCTCGGGCGCCTGGCACCTGGCGGATTGCTATATGGTCTATGCCACCGGCAAGGTACAGCGCCCGTGGGGCAGCAGCGCATCCGGATACCTGATCTATACGCCCGAGGGCCACATGTGCAAATCGCTGAACTATCCGCGGGCGAATGGCAATATTGCCTGCATATCGTATTGCGGGCGGTACGAAGTGGCGGGCGACAGGGTGCGGCATTTGATCTCGGTGAGTGCCGACATCAACAAGGTCGGCACGATTGTCGAACAGACCGTCGCCATGGAACACGGCCGTCTGGTGTTCTCGGCATCGCCGGCGCCAGCGGGTGGCCCCGGGTCGGTGATTTACGACATATGGAATAAAGCCGAAGCGGCAATACCCGCGCCCGGTGTCTGATCGACGTCAACACCCCGATCGTCTTCAACACCTTGTGCGCGGGCGGGAAAGAACTTCAATCCTGTTGCGTAAGCGGCTAATGGTAACGACTTGGTAACCATGTTCCTGCAGGACGGATGGCAGGACGGAATGCGGGTGACGCCGCGTCGGAATAACGGAAACACATGCTGCACAGATTTGCCAATCCAACGCGTTTTCTGAGGCTGGCCAACGCGGTCCTCCCCTGGGCAACCGGGCTGACCGTTATCCTGATCGGCGCCGGGCTGTATTTCGCCTTCGGCGCCTCGCCCGCGGATTACCAGCAGGGCGAAACGGTGCGGATCATGTATGTCCATGTGCCGTCCGCCTGGATGGCCATGTTCGCCTATGGCTTTATCGCGGTGGCAAGCGCCGTGGGGCTGATCTGGAAACATCCGGTCGCCCATGTCTGCGCCCTGGCGGCCGCCCCCATCGGGGCGTGCTTCACCCTGATCTGCCTGACCACCGGCTCGCTCTGGGGCAAGCCGATGTGGGGCACCTGGTGGGTGTGGGATGCGCGCCTGACATCGGTGCTGGTGCTGTTTTTCCTGTATCTCGGCTTCATCGCCCTGGCCAATGCGTTCGACGATGCGGCGCGCGGCGAAAAGGCATCGGCGATCCTCGCCCTTGTCGGCGCGGTCAACCTGCCGATCATCAAGTTTTCGGTCGACTGGTGGAACACGCTGCACCAGCCGGCCAGCGTCACCAAGATCGGCATGCCGGCGGTGCATTCGTCGATGCTGGTCCCGCTGTTGCTGATGGCGCTGGGGTTCACCATGCTGTTCGTCACGCTGGTGATTATCCGCGCGCGCGCCGAACTGGCGGACCGGCGGATCAACGCGCTACGCGCCGCGCGGATTCATGCCGAAACCGCGCAGACAGGCGCCGCGCAGAATGTCGCATAGTGTGTTCCGGGCTGAAAACGGCCCTATATGTGTTTACAGGATGATGAAACCCTGTTCGAACACCATTTACACGCTATCCCCGCGCGGGCGGGGATATTCCGACAGCCGGACTGCTGCGCATGACTGAGTTCCTCAACATGGGCGGGTATGGCGGCTTCATCTGGTCGTCTTGGGGTATCGCTGCCGTGGTGCTCGCGATCCTGATCGGGACCAGCCTGAAATCCATGCGGAACCGTGAGCGCGAACTCGCGCGGATGGAAGCGGAAGCGCCCCGCCGCCGCCGGCGCTCCTCGGACACCGCCGGCACCGAAACACCGGGCGGAAAGACACCCAGCGGAGAAACCCCGTGACCCGCAAGCGCCGCCGCCTCACCGTCGTGTTTCTGGGCGGGCTGATGCTGGCGACCGCCGCGGCGCTGGTGCTGACGGCGTTCGAAGACAGCATCGTGTTTTTCCACACGCCGACCGACATCGCGACCAAGCAGGACCTGCAAAAGGACCGGCGGCTGCGCATCGGCGGTATCGTGAAGGAAAAGAGCTGGAACAAGCAGGCGGACGGGCTGACCCACGCCTTCCTGGTGACCGACCTCACCCATGAGATCCGCGTCGCCTATAAGGGCATCATCCCCGATCTGTTCCGCGAAGGGCAGGGCGTGGTCGTCGAAGGCCGGCTGCTGCCCGACGGCAGCTTCCGCGCGGACGAGGTGCTGGCCAAGCACGATGAAAACTATATGCCCAAGGAAGTGGCCGAAGCGCTGAAAAAATCCGGTCAGTGGAAGGGCAGCGACAAGCCCTATGACGACAAACCCTCCGGCGCGCCCGGTGGCACCGCGAAAGAAGGCGCCCGATGATTGTCGAAATCGGGCATTACGCGGTGGTTCTGGCGCTGGTGCTATCCGTCGTTCAGGGCACCCTGCCGCTGGTCGGCGCGTACCGCAACGATTCGGCCCTGATGGGTGTCGCCGAACCTGCGGCGCGCGGCCAGTTCCTGTTCGTCCTCATCGCCTTCTGCACGCTGACCTATGCCTATGTGGTGTCCGATTTTTCGGTGGCGCTGGTGGCACAGACATCGCACACGCTGAAACCGATGCTCTACAAGGTGTCCGGCGTGTGGGGCAATCACGAAGGCTCGATGCTGCTGTGGATTCTGATCCTGGCGCTGTTCGGGCTGATGGTCGCCCAGTTCGGCCGCAACCTGCCCGGCACCCTGCGGGCCCGCGTGCTCGCCATTCAGGGGCTGATCGGCATCGGCTTTCTCGCCTTCCTGCTGTTCACGTCCAATCCGTTTCTCCGACTCGACCCCGCGCCGCTCGAAGGCCAGGGGCTGAACCCGCTGCTGCAGGACCCCGGCCTCGCCTTCCATCCGCCGTTTCTGTATCTCGGCTATGTCGGGTTTTCGATGGCGTTTTCGTTCGCCGTCGCCGCCCTGATCGAAGGCCGGGTCGATCCCGCCTGGGCGCGCTGGGTCCGGCCGTGGACGCTGGTCGCCTGGACGACGCTGACCATCGGCATCGCACTGGGCAGCTGGTGGGCCTATTACGAGCTCGGCTGGGGCGGCTGGTGGTTCTGGGACCCGGTGGAGAACGCATCCTTCCTGCCGTGGCTGGTCGGTACCGCGCTGCTCCATTCTGCGCTGGTGGTCGAACGGCGCGACACGCTCAAAAGCTGGACCATCCTGCTCGCGATCGTCGCCTTCGGGATGTCGCTGCTCGGCACCTTCCTGGTGCGGTCGGGCCTGCTGACCTCGGTACATACCTTCGCCACCGACCCGGAACGCGGCGTGTTTATTCTCGGCCTGTTTATCGTCGTCATCGGCGGCGCGCTGGTGCTGTACGCGGTGCGCGCGCCGATGCTCAAGGGCGGCGGCCTGTTCGCCCCGGTCAGCCGCGAAGGCGCGCTGGTACTGAACAACCTGCTGCTCGCGACCGCGACCGCCGTGGTGTTTCTCGGCACCCTGTATCCGCTGGCGCTCGACGCGGTGGGCGGCGGCAAGGTATCGGTCGGCGCACCGTTTTTTAACGCGACCTTCGTGCCGCTGATGGTACCGCTGCTGATCGCGTGCCCCGTCGGCGCGATGATGGCGTGGAAACGGGGCGACCTGCCGGGCGTGGTCGGGCGGCTCAAGGTCGCCGTGGGGCTTGCCGTGCTGGTCGCGCTGGCGACCGTGATGATCGACGGAAACACCGATATCGTTGCGGCCCTCGCCATGGGCGTTGCCGCCTGGCTGGTCGCCGGCGCGTCCGTCGACCTCGCCGAACGGACCGGGCTGTTCCGCATATCCCTGTCGGAAACGCTGCGCCGTGCGGCGAACCTGCCGCGTTCCGCCTGGGGGACCGCCATCGCCCACAGCGCCCTCGGCATCATGGTCGCCGGCATCACGGCGTCATCATCGTGGCAGACCGAACGCATCCAGATCGTACGCCCCGGCGACACCGTCGATCTCGCCGGCTACGAGGTCACGTTCAGGGGGGCCGGCAATGTGCCGGGACCGAACTACACGGCGCTGCGCGGCACGTTCGACCTGACCGCCAACGGCCGCAAGATCACCACGCTGTACCCGGAAAAACGCGCCTACCCGGCGGAGAAATCGAACACGACCGAGGCCGCCATCCACACCACCCCGCTTGCCGACGTCTATGTCGTCCTCGGCGATCCCGACGGCAAGGGCGGTTGGGCGACGCGGATGTATCACAACCCGCTGGTGCCGTGGATCTGGGCCGGCGCGATCTTTATGGCCATCGGGGGTATGGTGTCGCTGAGCGACCGCCGGCTGCGTGTCGGGGCGCCGAAGCGCGCGGCGCGCAAGTCTCCCGCCGCCGAAGCGGCATAATCATTAACGGAAAGCCCGCCTGATGCTCCGTCCGCTCACCCTTGTTCCTGTCGTCACATTTGTCGTCCTCGCGGTCGTGTTCGGCGTGTATCTCTGGCAGGTCGGGCCGGGCGGCAAGGATATTTCGAAAATCCCCTCGGCG
This sequence comes from uncultured Rhodospirillaceae bacterium, assembly GCA_963977005.1. GTDB lineage: Bacteria > Pseudomonadota > Alphaproteobacteria > MPNO01 > UBA830 > CAXBCP01. Next base: position 59,931 of record CAXBMQ010000019.1, on the reverse strand, counting down.
ATGATCGACAAACCCGCGCCGCAATTCGACCTGCCGCCGATCGCGGGTCTGCCCGCGTCGCTGAACATCCCGGGCTTCAGGACCGACGATCTCAAGGGCAAGGTATCGCTGGTTAATGTCTGGGCGTCGTGGTGCCCGCCCTGTCGCATCGAACACCCGGTATTGATGACCCTGGCGCAACAGGGGGTGACGATCTACGGCATCAACTACAAGGACAAGCCGGAAGACGCGGCGCGGTTTCTCCGCGAACTGGGGAACCCCTTCAAACAGATCGGCGCGGACACCACGGGACGCGCCGCCATCGACTGGGGCGTCTACGGCTATCCCGAAACCTTCGTCGTCGATGCATCGGGCCGTATCCGCTACCGGCATGTCGGCCAGATTTACCCGCAACAGCTCGATTCGCTGATCCTGCCGCTGCTCCGGCAGGCTGCCACGGGCGACGGCAACGGACCGGCAGCGGGCGATGCGCAGGCGGGCGGGTCATGAAAGCCTTCCTGTTCGCCGCCGCCCTGTTCGCCGCGCCGCTGATCGCGCCGGCGATCGCGCCCGTCGCCCCGCCGGCGGCGCTGGCGCTGGAGCCGGACGAGATCCTGAAGGATCCGGCGCTCGAGGCCCGCGCCCGCGAGATCAGCAAGGAGCTGCGCTGTCTTGTCTGTCAGAACCAGTCGATCGACGATTCGGACGCGACGCTTGCACGCGACCTGCGCATCCTGGTGCGTGATCGTCTGAAAGCGGGCGATACCGATGCCGAAGCGGTCGACTTTATCGTCGAACGCTATGGCGACTTCGTGTTGCTGCGCCCGCCGTTCAAGAACTCGACCCTGATCCTGTGGATCGGGCCGGGCGTGATTTTTCTGATCGGTATTATCGGCGTGACGCTGTGGCACCGGCGGCGGCGCGACGCGGTGGCCGCACCGGTGGCCCCGCTCAGCGCCGATGAGCGCGCCCGCGTCGATGCCCTGCTGGCGGAGAAGCCCGGGAAATGATCCTCGGCATCGCCCTCACCGTCATGACGCTGGCGGCCGTCGCGCTGGTCGTCCTGCCGCTGATCCGCGGCAAGCGCGACTCGGCGACCCGCGCGGCGCACGAGATCGAGATTTACCGCGACCAGCTCGACGAGGTCGACCGCGACGTCGCGCGCGGCGTGATCGGCGCGGATGAAGCCGAGGCGGCCCGGACCGAGATCGGACGGCGCATGATCTCCGCCGCCGACGGGGCGGATCGGGCGGACGGGGCAGCATCCGACACCCCCGGGGGACAGCCCCGGCATGTCACCGCAATCGTCACCGGCCTGTGCGTGCCGGCGCTCGCCGTCTTCGTCTATGTCGCCTATGGCAGCCCGAACCTGCCCGGCAGGCCGGCGGCCGAAATGCGCGCGGAAAACGCCTTGGGCCCACAGGCACCGCGTGGCGATGCGGCCGGGCGCGCCGAAGTCGCCCGGCTCGCGGCGGCGCTCGAGAAAAACCCGGCGGACCTGCAAAGCTGGATCGCGCTCGGCGACGCACTCACGCAGATGAAGCGGCACCGGCAGGCTGCCGTCGCCTATACGCAATCGATGCGCCTGGCGCCCGGCAATGCCGATTTCGCCTCCCGCGCGGGCGAGGCACTGACGCTGGCCGCCGACGGACAGGTGACGCCGGACGCCCGGGCGGCATTCGCCGAAGCGTTGCGCCGCGACCCGGCGGAGCCCCGTGCCCAGTACTATATTGGCGTCGCCGACCGGCAGGGCGGGCGGCTGCGCGCAGCCCTCGACCGGTGGGTGGCGCTCGAAGCCGCTTCCCCGCCCGATGCGCCCTGGCTCAAATTCCTGCGGCCGCGGATCGCGCGGCTGGCCGGCGAGATGGGCATGGACAGCAACGCGCTGGCCGCGCTGCGCGACCGCGCCCCGCCGCTGGCCGCCGCATCCCCGAATACCGCGCCCGGCCCGACCCGCGCGCAGATGGAAGCCGCGCGCAACATGTCCGCCGAAGACCGCCAGGCGATGATCCGCAACATGGTCGACGGCCTCGCCGAGAAGCTGAAGGAAAACCCGGACGATGTCGCGGGCTGGCTGCGGCTCGGCCGGGCGCGCAGCGTACTCGGCGACCGCGCCGCCGCACGGGACGCCTATGCCAAAGCCGCGGCATTGCGGCCCGACGATGTCGAGATCCTGGTAGCCTACGCCGATGCGATCGTCAGCGTCGCCGAGCCCGACCCGCCGCCGCGGGCGGAGCTCAAACCCCTGGTCGACCGCATCCTCGCCCGCGATCCGGACGAGCCGCGCGCATTGTGGCTGTCGGGCGCGCTGGCGCTGTCGGCCGGCGATGTCGAAACCGCGCGGACGCGGTGGACCCGCCTGCTCGAATTCGTCGACCCCAACGGCGTCCAGTACGTCCAGCTCAAGAAACAGCTCGACGCCCTCGACGACCGATAGACCTCACCCGAATGTGACGAGAAATCCGATCGCGCAGCCCAATTACGCGGAAACTGCCGGAGGCCGGGCGCGGTGCTGGCGGCGGAAACTGCCGGTAACTAGGGCGCGTCGCCGGCAAGGTTCTCGATAATCGCAAGCAGGGTCTCGCGCATGATCCGTACGTTTTCCGGCGGAATGCCCCGGACGGCGACGCGGTTGACCTCCTCCGCCAGCGGCACCAGCACGTCGCGCAGCGCGATCCCTTCCGGCGTCAGGTAAACGTAGAATTTCCGCTTGTTGCCCGGATTGTGCCGGCGCGTGACATAGCCCTTTTCCATCAGCGCCTTGACGGCGGCAAACGTCGTCGGCTCGGTGACGCCCGCAGCATCGCTGAGCTCTTTCTGGGTCAGCCCGTCGCGGTCCCACAGCACGCGCAGGAATGACCAGTGACCGAACGGGATATCGTGTGCCGCCAGCAGGGGCGTCAGGCTCTGGCCGAGGCTGCGCCCCGCATCGCGGATCAGGTGGGCCAGCCGGTCGTCGGGCACCGCATCGCGCCAGTGCTGCAGGATGAGACGGGAATCGGCCGGCGGCAGATCGGCCACTAGGCGTCCCCGTTCACGGAGAGGGTCGGCACCTGATGGCCGACGCGCACCTCGCGGGCTTCATCTGCCGATTGCAGCACGGCGCGGCAGACCTCCAGCGTGGCGCGGCCCCATGCGCCGGAATGCAGCGGCGGCGCGTCGTCGAACACGGCCGCGCACAACTCGTCGATCACCTCGCTGCGCGGCACGGACGGCGGCGCCAGCGGAAAGTCTTCGATGCCGTCATCGCCGTAGACCCGCACGCCCTCGGGCCCGGGGCGGATGTCGCCGCCCGCGCAGCTGACGATAAAAAGCCCGAAATGCTCGTGGCTTTTATTTTCCGGCGGCGATGTCGGCGCGCTCGCCCCTTTGGGGCCGCCATAGGCACGGTCGGCCTTGAGCGCGGCCTCGGCCTCGATATCGCCGATCCCGGCGAGGGCCCGCCGGGCGGCGCCGTAATTCGCCGGGTCCTTCATCGCCCCGGATTCGCCGCGCCAGCCGGTAAATTCATCCGAATCGAAATGGCCGTATCCCGAATAGGTCAGGTTCGCGACTGCGCCATCGGCGAATTTAAGGAGCGCGCTATAGACCCCTTCGGTCGGCCGCGCGGGATCGTAATTGCCGGTCGTCGCATAAACCGTCTCGACCATGCCGCCGCCGAGCAGGCGGGCGATATCGATCTGATGGGCGGCCTGGCTGAACACGACGCCGCCGCCCTGCGCCGTATCGAGTTCCTCCGGCCGGCGCGGCCGGTAGATAAAATCGGTGTAGTTCAGGGCGGTGATGAGCCGGGGCGGGCCGTAATCGCCGGTCTCGATCAGGCGGCGCGCCTCGAGAATCGGGGCATCGTAGCTGTGGCTGTGGCCGACCAGCAGATGCACGCCCGCCGCCGCCGCCGCGTCGATCATCCGCGTGCAGTCCGCCAGCGTCAGCGCCATCGGCTTTTCGACAAGAACGTGCTTGCCGGCCCGGGCGGCGATTTCGGTGTGTTCGGCATGAAACTGGTGCGGCGTTGCGACATAGACCGCATCGATATCGGCCCCGGCGCACATCGCCTCGACGCTGTCATAGGCGGTGCCGCCGAAATCGGCTTCAAAGCGCGCCCCCGCCGCCGGGCGGGTGTCGACCGCGGCCACGACATCGAGACGCGGATGAAGGGCGAGCGTCGGCAGCATGACCGTGAAACCGCGGCCCAGCCCGGCAATACCGAGTTTCAGCTTTCTGTCCGTTGAAATTGCCGTCATTCTGCTATCCTGTCGCGGGGGAAGCGCCAGTCTAATCCTGTTGACAGGGGCGCGCAAACTTCTTAGTTTCCGAAGAATATTCTTCGGTTCCTAAGAACCTTGAGACGAACCTTATCGAGTAAGGGAGACGGGCGAACCGGCCCGGCAGGAGGAAACATCATGACCACACGTGAAGAAAACGACCTTTTGTGCCTTGTCGAAGGCGATACCGCGATGGGCGGCATCATGCGCAGTCACTGGCTGCCCGCCTGCATGTCGGAAGAAGTCGCCGAGCCCGACGGCAAGCCCGCCCGCGTTCGCCTGCTGGGCGAAGACCTGGTGGTGTTCCGCGATACCGAGGGCCGCCTCGGCGCGATCGACGAATTCTGCCGTCACCGCGGCGCCTCGCTGGCGTTCGGACGCAACGAAGACTGCGGCCTGCGCTGCCTGTATCACGGCTGGAAGTTCGACGTGAACGGCAATGTCATGGACATGCCGTCCGAGCCCAATAACGGCGAAGGCCTGAAGGAAGACGCAAAGGCCAAATCCTATCCGACCCACGAATCCGGCGGGTTCGTGTGGGTGTGGATGGGCGATGCCGACGACATCGCCGAATTCGAACCGCCCTCCTGGGCGCATTGCCCGGACGACAAGATCGCCATCGTCAAGGTCCACACGGCGTGCAACTGGGCGCAGGTGCTCGAAGGATCGATCGACTCGGCGCATTCGTCGAGCCTGCATTCGTCCAACATGCCGCCGGCCGAGGTCGACAGCGCCAAGGCGACCGCCACCGCGTGGCCGCGCCCGTCGCGCGACAAGGCGCCGCGTATCCGCTTGGAAAAAACCGATTTCGGCTTTCACTACGCGGCGGTCCGCACCCCGATCATCGATCCCGAGATCAACGACTATATCCGCTGCACGCTGTTCGTCGCCCCGTTCTCCGTCATCATTCCGCCGAACGACCAGTACCGGCTGGCGCAGATGCTGGTGCCGATGGATGACGGCAACACCATGTTCTACTGGATCGCCTTCCATGAAACGAAGGGCATCAGCAGCGACGAGTGGCGCAAGTTCTGCGGTGCCGAGATCGGCGTCGATATCGACGAGAACTTCCGCAAGATCCGCACGCTGGACAATAATTTCCTGCAGGACCGCGAAGCGATGAAGAACGGCGACTTCACGGGTATTTACGGCATCCCGTCCCAGGACATGGCGATGTGGGAATCGATGGGCCCCGTCGCCGACCGCACGAAGGATTATCTCGGCGTCAGCGACGGCGCGGTCGCCCAGTTCCGGCGTATCATGATTGCCGCCGCCCGCGATTACCTCGACGGCAAGCCCGCCATCGCCACCCGCGCGGCGGGCCGCTCGGTCAGCCTGACCGACCTCGCGTCCTACGAGGGCATGATCCCGAAGGATTCGGACTGGAAACAGGGCCTGTCCTACCGGGCGAAGGCGCGCGCAGCGGCGTAAGCAGCACGACCTCCGGGCGCGTTCCTCAGCGCCAGCCCAGAGCCGGGGCGACGTGGGTGAGGATCGATTCGATCACGTGGGCGTTGTAATCGACGCCGAGCTGGTTGGGCACCGTGAGCAGAAGCGTATCGGCCTCGGCAATCGCCTGGTCCTGCGCCAGTTCCTCGACGAGACGGTCCGGTTCCGCCGCGTAGCTGCGGCCGAAGATGGACCGGGTGTTCGGATCGATATGGCCGATCTGGTCCTGGCTTTGCCGTTCGCGCCCGAAATAGGCGCGGTCCCGGTCATCGACCAGGGCAAAGATGCTGCGGCTGACGGACACCCGTGCGTCGCGGCCATGACCGGCTTCGGCCCATGCGGCGCGGAAGGCGCGGATCTGTTTGGCCTGCTGGACGTGAAACGGCTCGCCGCTCTCGTCCGTCTTGAGGGTGGAACTCTGCAGGTGCATCCCGAGCTTCGCCGCCCAGACCGCGGTGGCGTTGGTCGATGCCCCCCACCAGATCCGGTCGCGCAGGCCCTGCGAATGGGGTTCGAGGCGAAGCATGCCCGTCGGGTTCGGGAACATCGGCTGCGGGTTGGGCTGCGCGAACCCCTCGCCCCGCAGCACATCGAGCAGCACTTCGGTATGACGCCGCGCCATGTCCGCCTCTGTTTCGTCCCCGGCGGGCCGGTAGCCGAAATGGCGCCAGCCGTCGATGACCTGTTCGGGCGAACCGCGGCTGATGCCGAGCTGCAGCCGTCCGCCGGCGATCAGGTCCGCGGCGCCGGCATCCTCTGCCATGTAGAGCGGGTTCTCGTAACGCATGTCGATCACGCCGGTACCGATTTCGATGCGCCGCGTCTTCGCGCCGGCCGCGGCCAGCAGCGGGAACGGCGACGCCAGCTGGCGGGCGAAGTGATGCACCCGGAAAAACGCCCCGTCGGCCCCCAGCTCCTCCGCGGCGACCGCGAGGTCGATGGACTGCAACAGCGCATCCGACGCCGAGCGCGTCTGCGATCCTTCCGCCGGATTCCAGTGCCCGAAAGACAGGAAGCCGATTTTCTTCATGGGTGCATCCGTGTGTTCATGTGCGCCACTCCTCGCGCGCCACGCGCCGGGCGTCAAGAGCGGAAAGCCGGACGGGCCCGGGTGCGGCGTTACCGCACCGCCCGTTTTTACCCTACATCGAGCGCCCCAATCTCCGTAAGATAGACATCCCCGCAAACAGGCCTGCGCATCATGAACCTCCCCGATTACCGTCCCTACCTGCCGCGCGAGAAACGCGATCCGACCACTACGGCGCGCGGTCACACCGAGACGCGCATGCAGGGCGAACGCCCGCAGGGCCTGTTCGCCGCGTGGCGCGCATTGTTCGAGAAACCGTTACGCGGGCTGACCGCGAACGGCACGGTGACGCCCGGCCTGTTCGCGCTGAAGCCCGAAGGCGCGCCGACCGCCGCCGTGGTCGACGCGGTCGCCGTTCTGATGGCCGCCCTCACCCCGGACCAGAAAGCGGCGATGCATTTCCCGGTCGACAGCGACCAGTGGCGCAACTGGCAGAACACCGAACTGTATGTCGAGACCCACGGGTTGCGGCTGGACGAACACCCCATGGATTTGCGCGAAACCGTGATGGACGTGGTGCGCGCCAGCCTGAGCGCGCGCGGCTACGAGATGTCGCGCGACGTGATGCGCCTCAACGGGTTCCTCGGCGAGCTGATCGGCGCGCCGCTGGTGCTCGGCGAATGGAGCTACATCTTCTGCCTGTTCGGCGAGCCGTCCGCGACCAAACCCTGGGGCTGGCAGCTATTCGGCCATCATTTGTGCCTGAACTGCCTGATGATCGGCGACCAGATGGTGCTGACGCCTGCCTTCATGGGGGCCGAGCCGGCCTATGGCGACCAGGGCCGCTATGACGGCATCCGCCTGTTCGAGGACGAGGAACGCGGCGGGCTGGCACTGATGCGCGGCCTCGACAACGGCCAGAAAGACGCCGCCATCGTCGCCCATTCGATGATGGGCGGCGACCTGCCCGAGGGCCGCCGGCATTTCGCCGACAACCTGCATCTCGGCGGCGCCTATCAGGACAACCGCATCGTGCCGTATGAAGGCCTGCGCGCCGACACCATGACAAAGGCGCAGCAGCGCGACCTGCTGGACCTCGTGGACGCCTATCTCGTCACCCTGCCCGACGGCCCGCGCGCGGCCCGGATGGAAGACGTCGAGCGTCATCTGGCGGACACCCATTTCTGCTGGATCGGCGGCACGTCGGAAGACGACGCGTTCTATTACCGCATCCAGAGCCCGGTGACGTTCATCGAGTTCGACCACCACGCCGGCGTGTTCCTGACCAATGACGAACCCGCCAAGTTCCACGTCCACACCATTGTGCGCACGCCCAACGGCAACGATTACGGCATCGATCTGTTACGGCTGCACTACGAGAACGCGGGCGATCATCATCACCACGGGTGAGGGTTTTCGTACGGCAGGCGCATAGCCAGCTTTGCCATTGACCACCAAGTCACCAAGAGCGCCAAGATCGCGGAGAGTAATTTCTCCTTGGTGAACTTCGCGTTCTTGGTGCCTTGGTGTTGAATAGCTGTGGCAAGTCGGTCATCCACCGAGGAGCCGGTGCTCCCCGCTTCTATTCCCTCGGTCCTGTACCGAGGGTCCATGCCAAACATTGAACCGCTGGACGCGTGGACCCCCGGTATAAAACCGGGGGGGTAAGTGAAGAGAGAAGCTCTCCCCCTGTGCCTAACGCCTACCCCAGCCCACATAAAACTTCAGGATTGCGAGCGCCCGCTTGCGGTCCTTGGCCGGGATTTGTGCGGCGAAGTAGTCGACGTGGAAGCCGGCCGCAGCATCTGTCGCGACGGGTTTCCCGACCGCCCGCTCCGTTGCCGGCCCCCGGGTCAGGCGGTGACCGGCGTTGCGCCGTTTCAGGAGACTTTAGCGATATCCCGCCTGTCGGCCGGCTGTTTCATCCGCAGTCGCCGGTTTAGGCTGCCGGACTAGCGGTCGAGCAACTCGTCGAGACACCGCAGGACGTCGACGGAATAGCGCTCGACCGCCGCGATTTCCTCGGTGGCGCCGGCGAGATCGCCGGCATTGTATTTGCGGGCGGCTTCGATGCCGTGTGCGTGCACCGCGCGATGTGGCTCGGCAAGGGTCTTATAGGCCGGATGTTCCGTGATCTCGGCATCGTCGATCGCGTCGTACCATTTGCCGAGGCGGCAGGTATGATGATCGGCCAGTTCGTCGGGTTCCAGCCGCGCACGGCCGACAACCATCTCGGCGAGTTTCTTTTTCCAGATCACGTGGTCCGATTTGGCCCGGTAGATTGTCATGTCCGGAATCTGCTGTGTCATCGTTTCGTCGAGGGTCGCTGTCAGCTCTTCATCGACCCCGGCGAGATGATCGACGATCGATTCGATCTGGCCGACATTGTCCGCCGTCATGCCCGCGATTTTCGCGATACCGGACGACACCTCGTTGCTGGCCTCGGTCTGCTGATCGAGAATCCCCGCGACGTCGTCCATCTTGTCGGAAATCGTGACCACCTGGCCGGACAGTTCGCGCATCGCCTCACCGGCCTCCGCGATCGTGGTACGGCCCGCTTCGACGGCGCCGGCGCCCTGTTCCATGGACTCGACGATTTCGCGCATCTCGTTCTGCAGCGTTTCGATGCGCTGCCGGATATCGTCGGTCGCCTGAGATGTCTGGTTCGACAGGTTCTTTACCTCGGAAGCGACAACCGCGAATCCCTTGCCGGCATCGCCTGCCCGGGCCGCCTCGATCGTCGCATTGAGCGCAAGCAGATTGGTCTGCTTGGCGATCACGTCGATCTGGCCGATGATTTCGCCGATCTGGTCGGACGCCTCCGAGAGGACCCCGACCTTGGCCGCGGCGTCGCCGACGGCGCTGGAAATCTGTTCCATCGACGCGACCGCCTGCTCGGATGCCTTCGTCACCCGGTCCGACGTCGCGCGGGCCGCCGTCGCCTGCTCGGCCGCATCGCGGGTATTCGTCGAAATTTCCCGTACCGATGCGACGAGTTCTTCGGTCGCCGCCGCCATGGATTGCGTGCCCTGGTCGACCTCGCGGGTATCGCGGATCATCGCCGCAGATACCACGACGGCCTCGTTGAGCTTGATCGACATGGCGACCATGTGGCGCAGATTATCGCGGAAACGGCCCTGCAGGCCCACGCCGATATCGCGGACCCGGCCCAGCAGACCGCCCGTGGAGGCGGGGACGTCTTCGAACCGTCCTTCCGCGAGCAGATCAAGCGCATCGGCGACCGAATTATCCCGGTCGGGGGTTGTCGCATTATCGGGTTCGGGCTGAACAGGGAGCATGACAGTCATAACGCATCGCCAAATCGGTTGAGGTAAGGGTTTCGTCCGGATCGCAGGCGACCAGATTAGCCTGCGATACATAAGAAAAGCTTAACCGCCGGACGGCCGAAACCGCTCTGTCAGGCGTCGCTGCGGCCCCGGTCGCTACCCCAGCCCGACATAGAATTTCAGCGTCGCCAGCGCGCGTTTGCGGTCTTTCGCCGGGATCTGGGCGGCGAAGTATTCGACGTGGAAGCCCACCGCAGCATCTATCGCGACGAGCTTCTCGACCGCCCGTTCCGTAACCGTTACCCAGGTCACACGGTGATCGGCATCGTCGCGCCGGCGCGCGATCATGCCGTCGGCGTCGAGCGATTTCAGAAGACTTGAGGCAAAAGCCGGCGTGATATCCAGCCTGTCGGCCAACTGGTTCACCCGCAGGCGCCGGTCGGGGCTGCCGTAGATCTGGATCAGCGCCTGATGGGCCAGCGGATCGAGCCCGGACTCGCGGGCCTGTTCTTCGGCAATGCGGAACACCCGGCGCAGCACGTAACGCGCCTCGGCGACTTCGGCGAAATAGTCGTGCCGGGCGCGATCGTCACGATCGTCCCGCTTGTCGCGCGCTTTGACTGTGCGGCTTTGCGTCATATGTCGGACAAGTCCCGGTAGAAGGACGGTCAATGGACCATGCGCCGTTATCATAGTCAACTACCTTAGTTGACTAACGTATATTTTCTTTATAGGTTGCCGCTCCAGTCAGCAATATCACCCATCAGGAATTGGAGTTTCCCGTCATGAGCAGAAGCCAGGTTGTCATCGCAGGCGGCGGACCGGTCGGCCTTATCTGCGCCTATGCGCTGGCCCGGCGCGGCGTCACCGTCACCGTTCTGGACCAGAACAGCGAGCTGCAGGACGATCCGCGGGCGGCGACGACGCACCCGGCAACGCTGGAGGTGCTGGACGGGCTCGGCGTGATCGACCAGGTCATCGAACAGGGGCTGGTCGCCGAGGAATTCGAATTCTGGGACCGCCCGACGGGCGAGAAAATCGCGACGTTCGACCATGCCGCCCTCTCGGACGACACCAAATTCCCCTTCGTCGTCCAGTGCGAGCAGTTCAAGCTGGCGAAAATCTTCCTCGCAAAACTGCGGGGTGAGGCGACAGCCACGGTGCTGTTCGACCATGACGTCACCGCCATCGACCACACCCCCGACGGCGTGACCGTCACCGCGACCACGCCGGACGGCGAAAAGACATTCGAGGGCGACTGGCTGATCGGCGCCGATGGCGGACGCAGCGTTGTGCGGAAATCCGCCGGGATCGCGTTCGAGGGATTCACCTGGCCGGAACGATTCCTGGTGCTGTCGACCCCGTTCGATTTCCAGGCGGAGCGCGGCATGTCGTTCCGCAATTACATCGCCGACCCGGAAGAGTGGTGCAACTGCTTCAAGGTCGCCGCCGACGGCCCACCCGGCCTGTGGCGGCTTGTCTTCCCCGCCGACCCGGAAGCGGACGAGGCAGACCTGCTGTCCGACGAATTCGTCCAGGAAAAGATGCAGAAGTTCTTCAAGCGCGACGCCGATTACGACATCGTCCACCGCAATCTCTACAACGTGCACCAGCGCGTGGCGGCGACGTTCCGCCTCGGCCGGGTACTGCTGGCCGGCGATTCGGCGCATGTGAACAATTCGATAGGCGGCATGGGGCTGAACGGCGGCATCCAGGATGCGGTCAACCTGACGGACAAGCTGGCGGCGGTCATCGTCGACGGCGAGGACGAACGCCTGATGGACCTGTACGACAAGCAGCGGCGGACCTACGCGGTCGATTTCGTCCAGGAGCAGACCATCGCCAACAAGAAACGGCTGGAAGCCACCGAGCCGGAGGCACGGGCGGCCAACATGCAGAACCTGCGCGACATGGCGGCCGACCCGGTCAAGGCGCGGAATTTCCTGCTCGGCGCCTCGATGATCGCCGCCATGCGCCGCAACGCCGAAGTGACGCTGGAAGACGCGTAACGGCGGGAGGAAGGCCGTTGAAAAACAGCCGTCCATCATCTCCAAAGAGGTCCCGCCGATAACCGGCCTCACACTTTATTCCGTCACCCTTGTGGCGAGGGTCCACTTTTGAACCAGACTTGCTGTCACCGTGGATCCTCGCCACAAGGGCGAGGAAATAGTTGTGAGGGTATCGTCCCGGCACAGGGCTTGGATGAAATATGTTTTGGGGAAACAGCTAGTGAGCCCCCTCCCACCGAGAACACCCCGTCGGCAGACGCTCGGAACACAGCGTCGGCGAACGCCTAGAACATCGCGTCGATTTCATCCTGGGCGCTGGGGGCGGCCGCTTCGTCCGGGGTGGATTTGACGGTGCTGCCATTGACGACGCTGCTGATCATTTCGACAAGCCGGTGGAACTTGTCGACCGAGACCCGGATCTCTTCGCCCAGGGTTTCGTCCGGCGCCTCCGGATCGACTGCCGTCAACCGCTGCTGGGTCTTGGAAATATTGCCGTCCAGGCAGGCGACCAGCGCATCGAACTGGGCTTTCAGGTCTTCGGGCGCCGCTTCGTACGCCTCGATCGCGAGATCCTTGTCCTTGAATCCGCTATCGGCGAAATGCTGGGGATAGGTTTTCGGCGCCCATGCGAGGACGTCCTCGATCATGTCCGGCATATCGGCGACCATTTCGATCAGCATGATCACTTCATTGAAATGATTCAGATAATCGGTCGCAAGCAGGGTGACAGGGTTGATATTGGTGCCCTGTAGCCTGTCCGCCCACCGGTCTTCCGTCGCCGGTTCGATTTTCTGAATCTGGTTCATCTGCCTGGAAATTCGCTTCGCCGGGCGACGACTATGGACCCGCAGTTCCTAAAGAGCGCTTAATTCGGCGGATATTTCGTTCCAACCGATTGATTTAAAGAGACTTTTCCGGCGTCAGACCGGCCGGCGCGCCTTGAGCGCCGCCGACAGGGTGCCGTCATCGAGATAATCGAGTTCGCCGCCCACCGGCACCCCGTGCGCGAGCCGCGTGATATGCGGCCCCTCGCCGCGCTCGGCGCCGATATCCTCCAGCCGGTCGGAAATGTAATGCGCGGTGGTCTGCCCCTCGACCGTCGCCGACGTTGCGAGGATCACCTCGGAAATTCCGCCGGCGGCGACCCGGGCCAGCAGCGACGGGATATTGAGATCTTCGGGGCCGCGGCCGTCGAGCGCCGACAGCGTGCCGCCGACGACATGATACGCCCCCTTGAAGGTCGCCGTGCGTTCCAGCGCCCAGAGATCGGCGACGTCCTCGACGATGCAGATCACCGAGCGGTCACGCCGGTCGTCGGCGCAGATACCGCAGGGATCGGTTGCATCCAGATTGCCGCAGATGCCGCAGGTCCGCACAGACTGCGCCGCCTGCGCCATGGCCGCGGCGAGCGGCTCGAGCAGGATGTCCTTGCGCTTGATCAGATGCAGCGCGGCGCGGCGCGCCGAGCGCGGGCCGAGGCCGGGGAGCTTCGCCAGGAGCTGGACGAGACGTTCTATTTCGGGAGAAGACACCGGTGACGGACCGGTATCAGAAAGGCAGCTTCATGCCCGGCGGCAGGTTCAGCCCGCCGGTGATCTTGGCCATTTCTTCCTGCATTGTGGTTTCTGCCTTGGTCTTGGCATCGTTGCAGGCGGCGACGATCAGGTCTTCGACGACCTCGGCATCCTCGGCGCTGAACAGCGAGGGGTCTATCTTCACGGCTTTCATTTCGCTCTTGGCGTTCATGGTGACGGTTACCATGCCGCCGCCGGCGGCGCCGGTCACATCGACTTCGGCGAGACGGTCCTGCATTTCCTGCATTTTCGTCTGCATTTCCTGCGCTTGTTTCATCAGGTTGCCGAAATTTTTCATATGTAGTCCTCGTCGGTATTGTCAGGATCGAACCGGTCGGGATCGAAATCGTCCGGATCGAAATATTCGGGATCGAAACCCAGGTCGTCGGGCACGCCCGGCATCGCCGGATCGGCGGGCAGCGCGGCGGCATCGTCCGCCGCCTCGCGATCGGCGACGCTGCGGACCTCGGCCACTTTCGAGCCGGGAAAGGCTTCAAGCGCCATCTGCACCAGCGGATGGGCGACCGCCGCGGCATGACGGGCCGCTACCTCGGCATCGCGTTGCTGCTGCAGGGTCGGCGCACCCTCTTCCTGGCTTGCCTCGATGAACCACGCGCGTCCGGTCCAGTCCTTGAGGCAGCGGCTCAGGTCTTTCGCGAGGTCGCGCGGGCCTTCGTCGGACACACGCAGCGAAATCTTGCCGATCTCGTAATTCACCAGATGAACGTTATTCACCAGATAGGCATGGAGCAGCGGCTCGCCATTCGCCGAGAACAGGGCGATCATGTCCTCGAACGTGCGCGGGATGCCGGCATCGGCGCCGTCGAAGGTGTCGTCCACCGCGGGCATCGGCTGAAGGGCGAGCGCTGCGGCCGCGCCCTGCGCCGTCCGTTCGGCGCGCGCCGGATCGGACGGGGCGGGATCGGACGGGGCCGGGGTGTTAACGGGCGGTGCGGCGGCAGGGGCCGACGGCGGCGTTGACGGTGACGCGGCGGGCGATGCCGATGACGATGGGGAGGGCGGCGTCGATGGCGACCGCGCCGTCGGGCCGTCGGCCATCGCCCCGGTATCCGCAGCGGCATCCGCAGCGACGGCGGGCGCTCCGGCGACCGCGTCGGCGGCGGGCTGTGCCGGCGCGGCAGGCGTCGCGGATGATTTCGCGGGGGCGGGGGCCGGGGCGGCAGCAGCGGGCGCCGCCTTGTCGAGCGCCGCGATCGCTTCCGCCGGAGACGGAAGCTCGGCGGTATAGGCGATGCGCACCAGCACCATTTCGGCCGCCTGGGCGGCGGATGGCGCGTTGCGTACCTCTGACAGGCCTTTCAGCAGCATCTGCCAGGTCCGCGCGAGGGCCGACATCGCAAGGCGGCCCGAGACGTCGCGGCCGCGGTCGAGATCGAGATCCGATGTCGGCGTCGCCTCGGCCGCGTCGGGGGCCGCCTTGAGCCGGGTCAGCCAGTGGGTGAGCTCGGCAAGATCCTGCAGGATGGTCACCGGGTCGGCCCCGGCGTGATACATCGAATCGAAGCGCGTCAGTGCGGCGGCGATTTCGCCCTTCATCAACTGCTCGAACAGGTCGAATACCTGCACGCGCTCGGCCACGCCCAGCATGTCGCGGACGATATCTTCGTTGATTTCGGTTTCGGGTCCGCTATGGGCGATCGCCTGGTCGAGCAGCGACAGGCCGTCGCGGACCGAGCCGTCGGCGGCGCGCGCGATCAGCCCGATGGCGCCGCGGGCGATTGTCGCGCCCTCGATCTCGGCGATGCGGGCGAAGTGATCGACCAGCACGTCGAACTTGACGCGGCGCAGATCGAAGCGCTGACAGCGCGACAGCACCGTAACCGGCACCTTGCGTATTTCCGTGGTCGCGAAGATGAATTTCACATGCTCCGGCGGTTCCTCGAGCGTCTTGAGCAGTGCGTTGAACGCGTTGCGCGACAGCATGTGCACTTCGTCGATGATGTAGATCTTGTAGCGCGCCGAGACCGGGCGGTAGAGCACGCCGTCGATCAGCTCGCGGATATCGTCGACGCCGGTGCGGCTCGCGGCATCCATTTCCATCACGTCGACATGGCGGTCCTCGGCGATAGCGACGCAGTTTTCGCAGACGCCGCAGGGCTCGGCCGTCGGCTCTCCGCTGCCGTCGGGCCCGGTGCAGTTCAGGGCGCGGGCGATGATGCGCGCGGTCGAGGTTTTGCCGACGCCGCGAACGCCCGTCAGAATGAACGCATGGGCCAGACGGCCCGACGCGATCGCGTTGGACAGGGTCTGGACCATCGCCTCCTGGCCGATCAGCGACGAAAAATCGCTCGGCCGGTATTTGCGGGCGAGAACGCGATAGGGCTGGGCGTCGGCGGTGTCTGTGCTGGTCTGGTCTGTGCTGTGCGGGGCGTCTGCCATAAGGGGCTTCAAACTTCTCCAGCCCTGCCGGCGCGCGACACATTCGGGCGGCGGCGGGGGGTCATAAGGTGGGAGACTGGTGAGGCGACCCGGGTAAATCTCGTTACGGCTGCTTCCTTCCGGACCTGACCGGGTTGGCGAGCAATCCGTCCGCCGCCAGCCTCCCGCAGGGAGTATATCAGGTCGGGCGGGGGTGGGCCAAATGGAGTCTGCCGGTACCGCCTGAATTTCCGGATTCTCACATCTTGGGGCGAAAGAAAGCATGGCTCTTCGAACCGCCCGAAATCTTCGCCGCCCTGTTATTCGCGTTAAAAATATATTTTTTATTTAAAAAATATATTTTATGTGCAACCATCGCATCAGCAAACACGAGAAAAAGCGTCTCAAGAAAACGGGAAAGGATCCATATTGTGAAGTTCGGTTATTTCACCCTGAGCGATAATCACTATCCGGGAAACCAGCGCACAGCGAACGACTTCGTCATGGAGATTCGAGATCAGGCCGTTTACGCTGACCAACTCGGCATGCATTCAGCGTGGATCGGCGAACATCACTTCGACCGGCTCGGTGTCAACTCACGGCCCGGGACGGTCCTGTCGAACATCGCCGCGCTGACCGAGAATATCCGCCTCGCACCTGCGATCACAGTACTGCCAATCCATCATCCGGTGCATGTCGCCGAGGAATGGGCGACGCTCGACCTGCTCAGCGGCGGGCGCGTCGATTTCGCGGCGGGGCGCGGCTACGACGCAGAGGAATACCAGCCCTTCGGCGCCGATTTCTTTAAGTCGGCCGAGATGTTCGAAGAAGGCATTGACGTTGTTCTCAAGGCTTGGACCGAACCCGGAGAATGGTCGCACAAGGGCACCTATTACGATATCGAGAGCATGGCCATCACGCCAAAGCCCATGCAGCAACCGATCCCGTTCTATGTCGCGTCATTCTCGGAAACCAGCCTGCAGATGGCGGGACGGCGCGGTCTTAATGTGATCTTCGCGCCATTCGCGGCGGCAATGGTGTTCGGCGGTCTCGACAAGGGCGTAGATGTGTACCGCGAGGCCTGCATTGCGCACGGACATAAACCGGGCCGGGCAATGTGCAGCTATTTCATCCATATCGCTGAAACCCCGGAGGAAGACGAACTCGGGCGTCAGACGATGATGGATTATTACCAGTACAGCGCGTTGCGCAATATCCCCGACGACCCGGCCAAAGTGCCGCCGAACATGCGCTATTTCCTCGATATACGCAAAAAACTCGGTTCTGCGACCAAGGAGAGCATGAACGACCGCTCGATCCTAATCGGCCCGCCCGACCAGATTATCGAATCTCTGAAAAAGGTGGAGGCGGCGGGAATGGACGAAGTAATCCTGTATTTCAATATCGGCGGCAAGCCGCATTCGATGGTGATCGAACAGATGGACCGCTTCATGCGCGATATCGCACCTGCCTTCGCGGAATCCGCGGCCGCCAAAGTCCGAACCGCTGCCGAATAGGGGAAAGCAGGATGACCGCTTTGACCGCCAAACGACCGGTAGCCGCAGACCTGAAAGCGCGTATCGATGATCTGTACGCGCGATACGCCGAAACCATCTGCGACGGCAACATCGAGGCATGGCCAGATTTCTTTACCGACGATTGCCTCTATCACGTCAAGCCCCGCAGCAACAATGACCGTGGCATGATGCTCGGCCCGATCTTTTCGGAGAGCAAAGGCGCCCTGGTCGACCGCGTCGTCGCCATTCGCAATTCAATGGTCTTTGCACCGCGGGCGATGTGCTACGTAATCGGCACAACCCGCGTGGTTGAAACCGATGGAGATACGGCACGCACCCGCAGCATGTTCTCCGCCTATCACACCCTCGACGATGGCGACAGCCACCTCTTGATGGTAGCGCGCACGTTCGATCATGTAGAACTTGGCGAAGAAGTCCGTTTCATGGAACGTGTCGTGATTTTCGATACCGAACGCGTTCCCGGCGCGTTGATTTATCCGGTCTAAAGGAGAATACGAGATGGATGATGGACATGCCGTACTGGCTACAACCGCCGAAACACCCCTGATCTGGCCGGGCGACGATGCGTCGCGCGTACCGCTCTGGGTCTATAGCGACAAGGCCAATTACCAGCGCGAACTCGACCGCATCTTCTACGGGCCGCACTGGCACTACATCGGCGTCGATGTGGAAGTGCCGGAAATCGGCGACTACAAACGTACGACCATCGGCGAACGATCCGTGCTCATGGTGCGGGACAGCGACAATTCGATAAACGCGTTGCTCAACAGTTGCGCCCATCGCGGCACCGAGGTCTGTCAGAAAACGTTTGGCAGCAGCGAGGCGCTTATCTGCCCTTATCACCAGTGGACATACGATCTGAAAGGAAATCTGCAGGGCGTACCGTTCCGCAACGGCGTAAAGGGCCAAGGGGGCTTCCCGGATGATTTCGATCCGGCGCAGCACGGTCTCAAACGGCTTAAGACGGAAACCGTAAATGGTGCGGTATTTGCAACATTTGACGATTCCGCACCAACCTTCGCCGATTATATCGGCCCGGTGATGATGAAATACATGACACGCGTTTTCAGCGGCAAAAAGCTCCGGATTATCGGCTACCAGCGCCAGAAACTGCGTGGCAACTGGAAACTCTATATGGAGAACATCAAGGACCCCTATCACGCGACGCTGCTCCACGTATTTCTCGTCAGTTTCGGCATCTACCGAATTGACCAGATCGGCGTCACCGAGCAGGACGAACGCACCGGTGCGCATTGCGTTTTCGCCTCCATGCGCAACAAGCGGGACGATGCGGACGGGGCCGAGGAAATGCAATCCTACAAGCCGGATTACGAACTTCAGGACCCCCGTATGGTCATTCCCGTACCGGAATTTCCCGACGATATATCGATCATGATCCAGACATTGTTTCCCGGTCTGATTGTCCAGCAGCAAACCAATTCGCTGCAGCTTCGCTATATTATCCCGCTCGGGCCGGATGAATTCGAACTGGCATGGACTTATCTCGGATATGACGAGGATGACGAGGAAATGATACTCCGGCGTCTGCGTCACGCGAATCTGACGGGCCCGTCAGGATACGTGTCGGTAGACGACAGCGAGGTTATGGAATTCTCCGGCGCAGGCGTTCGTCCCAACCCTGGCAATGCGGCGGTTCTGGAACTCGACGGTCGCAGTCCGAAACCGCCTCCGGAAAAACACATGGTGACGGAGGCTGCGATCCGCGGATTTTATCATCATTACCGCAACGTTATGGGATACTGATGACGGACACCCCACTGCAGGGCGGGTCGGCTCAGCATCGAGCCTTCCAAAGCATTCGCGCCGATCTGCTGGCCGGGTGTTACGAACCAGGCGAAAAACTCCGCATCGAAGATATCTGCACCCGTTACCAGACCGGTATCAGCCCGGTGCGGGAGGCCCTGTCGCGCTTAGCCGAAACCGGCCTGATCGTCGCGCTTCCGCAGCGGGGATACCGGGTGGCGTCGGTGTCCACCGAAGAGTATGCAGACCTTGTCGAAATGCGGCTCCGGCTGGAGCCCGATGCACTTTACCGATCCATAAAACGCGGCGATATCGAGTGGGAAGCGCGCGTCGCCGCCGCTCACCAGCGGGTTTCGAGTGCGCAAAAATCATTAAAACTCGGCTCGCCGGACGCACTGAGAGATTGGGCGAGGGAAGACCGGGGCTTTCACGCCGCCTTGATCTCGGATTGCGGATCGCCGTGGTTGCTCCATTTCTGCCGCACCCTTCACGAACAGGTCGCACGCTACCACCGGGTGAGAATACTCGAGGGGATCGCACCGTCCGTTCGGACCGAAGACGAGCACGAAGAACTCGTGCGGGCCGCCCTTGGAGGAAAGGCCGACATTGCAGCGAATCTCCTTAACATTCATATCCGCAACGTCGCTGATCGCATCGGTACGGCGCTTGCCCGGACGGAAAACGGCCAGCCCCACTGACGGGGCCGACTCTGGCCTGTGCGAACAGTCCAATTGCGCGATTTCCGCTTCTATGCGACTTATAGCGCCATGAATGCACAGAATCACTATGCCGACGAAGTGCTCGACCGGGTGGCGCAATTCCGGCGAAATAACGACTGGGTCAACGCCCAGTACGCTGCCGAACACACCATGGTGATTCCCGTCTGGCGGTCGCGCAGCCTGATCGAACAGGGGGCGGAACCGCGCGGCGTGATGATGTCGATCGCCGAAACCCGGGCGCTGATGGAAATGGCGACCACCACCGTGCTGCTCGGTGTGCGCAACGACATCGCGCATTTCGCCATCGATATCTCGACGCTCGAGGCCCACGAGGTCAATGAATTGCGGGCCGACGGCGAGTTCGTCGACCTGCGCTCGGTCGGTGCGGTGCTCGACCGGACCGAAGCCTCGATCCTCGCCTATGCCAAGGGCATCATGCACTGGCATTCGCGGCACCTGTTCTGCGGCGTCTGCGGCAGCCCGACCGAAAGCCAGGACGCGGGCCATCTGCGGAAATGCCTGAACCGCGATTGCGGCGCCGGTCATTTTCCGCGCACCGATCCCGCCGTCATCATGCTGGTGGAAAAAGACGACCGGGCGCTGCTCGGGCGCAAGGCGGAATGGATGCCCGGCATGTATTCGACCCTGGCCGGTTTCGTCGAGCCCGGCGAGAGCCTCGAACAGGCGGTTGCCCGCGAGGTGATGGAGGAATCCGGCGTCCGGATCGCCAATATCCGCTATCACTCGTCGCAGCCCTGGCCGTTCCCGTCATCGCTGATGCTGGGCTTTTTCGCCGACGCGGTGACCGAGGAACTGACCCCGTGGGACGAGGAGCTCGAAGACCTGCAGTGGTTTACACGGGCTGAGCTTGCCGATGGCGGCGCCGGCATCGCCCAGCGCCCGCGGTCGGATTCGATCGCCCGGCGGCTGATCGACGAATGGATCCGCCGGGGCTAAGGCGCGTTCGGCCTATCGCGCGCGGCGTCGCGCGGCCAGAAATCCGATCCCGAGCAGAATAAACCCGGCAACCGGCGGCGCCGGCACCGCGGCGGCCGAAAACTGCGTGAACACCCGGACGTAGTCGCCGGGAGAATTTGCGAACCAGTCGACCAGCAGGCGCTTTGAATTCGTCGGATCGATCATCACCGAATCGCCGCTTTCAAGGCCGCGCAGGCTGTCGCTCAGATAGGTCACCCCGGTATTGGCGAGGAAATCGCTGTTGTTGAGGTTGGTCCGGTTGGTCGCGACGCCGTAGATATCGGCGTCGAAGTCGATATAGCCGATCTGGCTCAGCGACGTTGCCGGGTCGAAGCCGATATAGTGACTGGCGACAACGTCGCCGGCCACCGGATTGGTGCCGATGTTCACCTGGATTGTCGAGGTGATGACGATGTTCTGTTCTTCGTCGAACCCGAACAGGTTCGGCGATTGCAGGTTGTCGTCGCCGATGGTGTTGGATGTCGGGCTGGCGGCAAAGGGCAGAATGAGCTTCTGGAAAACACCGCCGGCGCCCAGCGCCGTGCCGCCGGTCACCGCACCGCCGATAATCGTGGCGCCCGCCGGCAGCGCAATCATGCCCATCATCAACCCGCATACCGCGCCGCATACAACCGGGATTAAACGCTTCGCACCCATCTTACCGTCCCCAACTCTCTACAAATCTCTACAAAAGCACCTGTCGTGACCGTTTCGGGCACAAAACAATCATAACGGCGGATATAAGCCGCGCCAATCCCTAAAACAGGGCGTTCAGCCCGTCATTTCAGGGCTGCAAGGCCCGCTTCAGGTCCTGAAACGGAACGGATCGGCCGGGTAGGTGCCCAGAATCGTGACCTTATGCGTGAAAAAGTCGAGTTCCTCGAGCGCCAGCTTCAGGCCGGTGTCGCGCGGATCGCCCTCGACATCGGCATAGAACTGGGTGGCGACAAAATCGCCGTCGACCATGTAGCTTTCCAGCTTGGTCATGTTGACGCCGTTCGTCGCGAAACCGCCCATCGCCTTGTAGAGCGCCGCCGGCACGTTGCGCACCTGGAAGACGAAACTCGTCACCACGGGCCCACTGTCGCGCTTGAGCCGTACCGGCTTTTTGGACATGACGACAAAGCGCGTGGTGTTGTGCTCGGCGTCCTCGATATTGGCACGGATCGATTTCAGACCGTAGACTTCTCCGGCCAGTTCGGACGCGATGGCCGCCTCGGTGGGATCGCCCGACGCCGCGATGTCGGCGGCGGCCCCGGCGGTATCCGCATGGACAACGGCTTCGAGGCCGTGCTGGCGCAGGAACCGCCCGCTCTGGCCGAGCGCATGGACATGGCTGTGCACGCGTTTGATCGACTTCAGCGTCGCCCCCTTCGGCGCCAGCAGATGAAGGTTCACCCGCAAAAACCGCTCGCCGATAATATGCAGGCCCGAATCCGGCATGATGCGGTGAATGTCGGCAACGCGGCCGGCAACCGAATTCTCGATCGGGATCATCGCGAGTTTGGCCCGCCCGGAACTCACGGCGTCGAACGTGTCTTCGAACGCCGCGGTCGGCAGCGGCGTCATCTCCGGGTAGTACTGACGGCAAGCGAGGTGCGAAAATGCGCCGGGCTGACCCTGGAACGCGATCGTGCGGGCAGGTGACGTGCGGGCGCTACGCGCCGTTTTTTTGCGGGAAACCATGATTTTCGACTCTCGAGTCAGGACAAACCGGACGCCAGCAATGCCCGCGCCCGGTCCAGATCGGCGGGAGGATCGACACCGAGCGGAACGGTGTCAACGAGCGCGACGTCGATCCGCATCCCGGCTTCGAGCGCGCGCAGCTGTTCGAGCCGCTCGAGCACTTCGAGCCGTCCGGGCGGCAGGGCGACAAACCGGTCGAGCGCCGTACGGCGGAAACCGTACAGCCCGATATGATGATAGTGCGGCCCGTCCGCCACGGCGGGCACCGTCGCCCGGCTGAAATAGAGCGCCCGCCCGATACGGGTATCGGCATCGGCAAACGCGATCACCGCCTTGACCACGTTGGGGTCCGTGCGTTCGCGGTCGTCGGTGATTTCGACCGCAAGGGTCGTCATGTCGACCTCCGCGGCGTCGAACGGATCGAGCACCGCGGCGATAACGCCGGGATCGATGGTCGGCAGATCGCCCTGGATGTTGACCACCGTATCGTAGCGCCCGTCGGGGTCGAACAGACCGAGCGCTTCATGCACCCTGTCGGATCCGCTGGGGTGATCGGGGTCGGTCATGACGGCCTGTCCGCCGGCGGCGGCGACCGCGTCGGCAATGGCCGCATCGCCGCAGGCGACGAGGACCGGACCGATATCGGCCTCCATCGCGCGGCGCAGGACCTGGACAATCATCGGGACGCCGTGGATATCGGCAAGCGGCTTGTCGGGGAAACGGGTCGCGGCCATCCGTGCGGGCACGATAACCACGGGATTTAACGATCTGGACATAGGTTGGGGCGCATTCTTCGGGTGTTTGGAACGATTTCCGCGCGCAAACGGCGCGCGGGTGCGACATTATACCCCTTGTACGCTTGCGGGAATGCCGTATTCGTGACACAGACGATCTGGGATATTAGACAGATCGGTGCGCAACGGTTAATTTGTGTCGCCGGTTCAACCGGTTGCAACTTTTCACACTCCAACGGAAATTCGGCATGTCGTCATTCGAGCTTAACAAGATCGTCGGTGCACTTCTGGTCGCGGTGCTCACCCTGGTAGTTATCGGCAAGATCGGTGACAATCTGGTGACCACGGGCGGCGGACATGGTGGTGGCCACGGCGGCGGACATGGCGGCGAAGCAACCGTCACCGCAAGCGCGCCGAAACCGAAGGTCGAGGAACCGCTGGAACCGATTTCCGGATTGCTTGCCTCGGCAAGCGTCGAAGACGGCATGAAGGTCGCAAAGAAATGCGCCGCCTGCCATGACTTCGCCAAAGACGGCAAGAACAAGATCGGCCCGAAGCTGTGGAACACGGTCAACGCCAAGCGCGGCTCGCATGAAGGATTCAAGTATTCGAGCGCCCTTCTCGAAAAAGAAGGCACCTGGACCTATGAAAGTCTGAATGCCTTCCTGGCGAAACCGAAGGACTATATTCCGGGCACCAAGATGTCGTTTGCCGGGCTGAAAAAAACATCGGACCGGGCAGACCTCGTGGCCTATCTGCGGACCCTGGCCGACACGCCGGCACCGCTGCCGACCCAGGAAGAAATCGACACGCTCGCCAAAGCGCTCGAAGCCGCGAAGCAGGCGGCAATCAAGGCGGCAGAAGCCGTCGCCGAACCGGTGAAGGCCGTCGTCGGAGAGGTCAAACAGGCCGCCGAGGTCGTTGCGGAAGCCACCGCCCCCAAAATGAACATTGCCGAAATGGTCGCCGCCGGCGACGTCGACAAAGGCAAACGCGTCTTCAACAAATGCAAGGCCTGCCATACCGTCGACAAAGGCGGCAAGAACGGCATCGGGCCGAATTTGTGGAATGTCGTCAACGCGAAGAAGGCCGCCCATGACGGCTTCAAGTATTCGAAAGCGCTTGAAGGCATGGCCGGCACCACGTGGACATACGAGAACCTGAACGCGTTCCTGCGCAAGCCGCGGGACTATGCCAAAGGCACCAAGATGACCTTTGCCGGGCTGCGCAAAGACAGCGACCGGGCGAACGTTATCGCCTATCTGCGCACCCTCGCGGATACCCCTGCACCGCTTAAATAACACTGGAGTAACACTGCAATAATACCGCCCCAACCCCGGAGCCGGCGCGTGCCGGCCCTTTCGGGAACGCATTAACCATTTGTAAACCATTACCGGGACAGAGTAGACTCTGCTTGGTAGTAGGTGCGTTTGCGTATTTTAGGGGGGGTTACATTGGACCATCAGCGTGCGGTCTCCGGGCCGACAGAGCAAGTTCGCTCGAATGTCGAAAACCGGTTGGTAGGAAAAGCGCTTAAATTCTGGGAAAGCGTACGCAGGGACGGCGATCTTCCGCTGTCATCGGTGCTGGACATGGACGACTGTCCGTTCGGCGCAGAAGATTCCCTGGTGATCGAGGTCGGCGTCAGCGAGCTTGAAGACCGGGTGGTTGCCGCGGGCGCGCGCGTCCAGGCGGCTCTTGGCCGCGACCCGACGGGTCTTTCCGTACTCGACACGCTGCCTTCCTCCACCGAAATGGGTCTCTCTTTCTGTCGTGCGTCGGTCGATCTCAAAAAACCGATGGCCGATGTCGGGCGGTTCTTCAACAAGAAGGGCCAGGAAGTGCTGTATCGCAGCATTCTGCTGCCGCTGTCGGACGATGGCAGCCGCGTCAATCGCGTGGTCTCCGCCTTCAGCTACAAGGTCGTGCATTAACGCCGCGGGCGATCGCGACCGGCGCGCGGCGCCGCCCTTTCAGCCGCCCTTTCAAACGACCGTGATTCGCGACAGACTGCGCGCATGACCGACGCCTGCCCCCCCGAGTTTATCGATATTGCCCATCGCCTGGCAGATGCCAGCGGGCCTGTGATCCGCGGCTATTTCCGCCAGCCCATCCGGGTCGACGGAAAAACCGACGCATCGCCCGTCACCGCCGCCGACCGCGAGGCCGAACAGGCCATCCGCGCGATCCTCGCCGAGACCCGGCCGGGCGACGGCATTATCGGCGAGGAATTCGGCAACACGGATACCGACGCCGAATATGTCTGGGTGATCGATCCGATCGACGGCACGAAATCGTTCATCAGCGGCCGGCCGATCTTCGGCACCCTGATCGCACTGGTGCGCGACGGCATCCCCATACTCGGCGTGATCGACCAGCCGGTGAACGGCGAACGCTGGGTCGGCGCGGCGGGATCCGGTGCGTCCTGTAACGACGATCCGGTGCAGGTGCGGGCCTGCCCGTCCCTGGCGGACGCGATCGCGGGGACGACGGCGCCGGAACTGTTCGGCCCGGGGCAGATCGAGGCCTGGCGCTCGGTCGCGGACGGCGCAAAACACGTGGTTTATGGCGGCGATTGCTACACCTATGCACAGATCGCATCGGGATTCGTGGACGTGGTGCTCGAAGCCGGACTGCAGACCTACGATTTCTGCGCGCTGGCGCCGGTGATCGAGGCGGCCGGCGGAATCGTGACCGACTGGCACGGCAAGCCCGTCTCGCTGTCCTCGGACGGCACGATCCTCGCCTGTGGCGACCGGCGGACCCATGCCGAAATCCTGACACTTCTAGACGGTTAACGCGCCGGTTTCCCGTGTCGAAACGGATGAGCTTGTCATTCGGGCAGGAACAATCACATTAGGCTTGAAGAACGAAGCAGGGACCAAAGGCCATGAAAATCCTGACCGCGGCGCTGATCTGCGCCGGTTTGACACTTTCCGTCGGCGCCGCCACCACGCCCGCCGCAGCGCAGGGCAAACCCGGCGTAAAGGTCAGCCACGGCCTGACCCTGCTGGACAAGCTGAAATACCCCGCCGGTTTCAGGCACCTTGATTACGTGAACCCGGACGCGCCGAAGGGCGGCACGCTGCGGCGTTTCTCCATCGGCACGTTCGATACGTTCAATCCCTATATCATCAAGGGCAACCCCTCGGCCGGCATCGGCCAGGTATACGAGACCCTGATGACGTCGCCGATGGACGAAATTTCCGCCGGGTACGGGCTGATCGCGAAATCGGTCGAGGTGCCGGAAGATCTTTCCTACACCACCTTCACGCTGCGGCCCGAAGCCCGGTTTCACGACGGCTCCCCCGTCACCGCCGACGACGTGATCTGGACGTTCGAGACCCTCAAGAAGGACGGCGCGCCGTTTTACCGCTTCTATTACAAGAATATCGCGCGCGCCGTGAAACTGGGGCCGCACAAGGTGAAGTTCGAGTTCACCGGTCCGCCGAACCGCGAGCTTCCCCACATCACCGGTCAGTTGCCGGTGATGTCGAAAAAATGGTGGTCGACGCGCGATTTCACCAAGACCACGCTGGAACGCCCCCTGGGCAGTGGACCCTACCGCATCGGCGCCTTCGAACCGGGACGCTACGTCGAGATCGACCGGGTGAAGGACTGGTGGGGTGCAAACCTGCCGATCAATATCGGCCAGAACAATTTCGACCGCATCCGCTACGACTATTATCGCGACCAGACGGTGGCGCTCGAGGCCTTCAAATCGCACCGCTACGACATCCGCAGCGAGAATGCGTCCCTTGTCTGGGCGACCGGGTACAATTTTCCGGCGCGCAAGGCGGGGCGCGTAAAGCTCGAGGAGGTCGAACATGCGCGGCCGACCGGCATGCAGGCCTTCGTTTTCAACATTCGCCGCGAACAGTTCCAGGATCCCGTTCTGCGCCGGGCCATGGCCTATGCGTTCGATTTCGAGTGGTCGAACAGGAACCTCTTCTACGGACAATACGCCCGGACAAGCAGCTATTTTTCGAACTCGGACCTGGCGGCGACGGCGCTGCCGTCGAAGGCCGAACTGGCCCTGCTGGCGCCGTGGCGCGGCAAGATCCCCGACGAGGTCTTCACCGAAATCTACGCACCGCCGGCGACCGACGGGTCCGGCAATATCCGCAGGAACCTGCGCACCGGCCTGCGCCTGCTGAAGGGCGCCGGCTACAAAATCGAGAACAACAGGCTGATTTCGCCCAGGACCGGCAAGCCCGTGGAATTCGAGATCCTGCTGGTCAGCCCGGCCTTCGAGCGCATCGTTTCCCCGTTTGCCCAGAACCTGAAACGGCTGGGCATCGTCGCGAACGTGCGCACGGTCGATCAGTCGCAATACATCAACCGGATACGCTCGTTCGACTACGACATGATCGTCGGCGGCGCCGGACAATCCGAATCGCCGGGCAACGAACAGCGCGATTTCTGGAGCTCGGACGCGGCCGACCGGCCGGGCAGCCGCAACACCATCGGCATCAAGAACCCCGCCGTCGATGCGCTGATCGAAAAGATCGTCGACGCGCCCGACCGGAAATCGCTGGTTACCGCCACCCGGGCGCTCGACCGCGTCCTGCTGTGGAACCATTACGTCATCCCGCAATGGCACGTGCGGATCGACCGCATCGCTTTCTGGGACCGGTTCGGCATGCCGAAACATCCGAAATACGGCCCCGACGTCATGAGCTGGTGGATCGACCCGGCCAGGGAAGCCGCCCTCGAAAATGGGAATAAAAATCCTTAGCGCATCGCCGCGAATGACACGTAAGATGCGGGCGAAATGAACCGACTGACCCTGTCCATCTTCGCCGTCGCGGCCCTGGCGGCCGGCGCGCTCTCCCTTCCCGGGCCGGGCCGCGCGCAGGATGTTGCCCCCCGTCACGGGCTCAGCGTGTTCGGCGACCTGAAATACCCGGACGGTTTTGCCCACTTCGCCTACGTGAACCCGACTGCGCCGAAGGGCGGCAGCATCAAGGTGCCGGGCCTCGATACGTTCGAGACCGTGCATCCGTTTATCCTGAAGGGCCGAAAAGAAGTGCTCGCCGAAGGGCTGTTGTTCGACACCCTGATGGCGCGCTCGTTCGACGAGCCGGATTCCTATTACGGCCTGGTCGCCCGGACAGTGGAGCAACCGGCGGACAAGACGTGGGTCGCGTTCAACATAGACCCGCGCGCCAGATTTCATGACGGCACGCCGATCACCGCCGAAGATGTCGTTTTCACCTTCAACGCCCTGACCAGGGACGGCCATCCGCGCTACCGGATCAACTTCCGGGATGTCGACCGCGCCGAGGCGACGTCGCCAAGCCGCGTGAAATTCACGTTCAAGCCGGGCACCCACCGCGACCTGCCGACCCGGCTTGCCTCCCTGCCGGTGCTGTCGAAGGCCTATTACGACAAGGTCGACTTCACCAAGACGTCTTTCGAGGCGCCGCTGGCCAGTGGCCCCTATGTGGTGGAGGAATACGAGCCCGGCCGGTCGATTACCTATAGCCGGGCCGCAAAATACTGGGCGAAGGACCTGCCGGTCAGCCGCGGGCGGTTCAATTTCGACGAAATCACGGTCGAATATTACCGCGACCGGGAAATCGCCTTTCAGGCCTTCTTTTCGAACCAGTACGATTACCGCGAGGAATTCACCTCGCGCCAGTGGGCGATCCAGTACGACGAACCGCCGGTCAACAAGGGGCTGATTGTGCGCGAGACCCTGCCGGACGAAACGCCGTCCGGCGTGCAGGCGTTTATCCTGAATTTGCGGCGCGACAAGTTCAGGGACATCCGTGTGCGCACGGCGATGGACCTGGCCTTCGATTTCGAATGGACCAACCGCACGCTGTTCTACGATCTGTACGAGCGCACCAATTCGATGTTCGAAAACTCGGCCCTTGCCGCGCACAAGCCACCATCGTCGGCCGAACTTGCCCTGCTCGAGCCGTTTCGCGGCCAGGTGCCGGACGAGGTTTTCACGACGCCGTTCAAATCGCCGAAGAACGACGGCACCGGCCGCATCCGCGGCAGCCTGCGCAAGGCGAACACGCTGCTCAGGGAAGCCGGGTACAGGATTCGCAAGGGCGTTCTGGTCGACGGCGCGGGGAAGCCGCTGGAAGTCGAATTCCTGCTGTTCGAATCGAGCTTCAAGCGGATCATCAACCCGATGATCCGCAACCTGAAACGCCTCGGCATCCGGGCAAGCATCCGCATCGTCGACGTCGCGAACTTCAAGCGCCGCCAGGACAGCTTCGACTTCGACGTGGTCGTGCGCCGGATATCGCAGCCGCTGACCCCGGGGCTGGAACAGCGCAACTATTTCGGATCCGAATTCGCCGATGTGCCCGGGTCGTTCAATATCGGCGGCGTCCAGGACCCCGTGGTCGACGCGCTGATCGAAAAAGTCGTGTCCGCCGGGTCGCGCGAGGACCTGACCACCGCGGTCCGCGCGCTCGACCGGGTATTGATGTGGAACCGTTTCGTGATTACCCAGTGGTACAAGGGCGCCCATAACGTCGCTTACTGGAACAAGTTCAGCCGCCCGGCCATATCGCCGAAATTCGATCCGGGCGTTCTCGACACATGGTGGTACGATAAGGCCAAGGCGGACATGATCGATGACGGACAGGCCCCGCCGCCACCGCCGGGCGCCCTGCCCCCGCCGGGCGGAAAATAGCGGGAAGAACGGAACCGAATGCTCGCTTATATCGTCCGCCGGCTCGCCCTGATGATTCCCACATTGCTGGGAATCATGATCATCAATTTCGCCATCGTGCAGCTGGCCCCCGGCGGGCCGATCGAACAGATCATCGCCGAGGTCACCGGCACCGATGCCGGCACCACCGGGCGCATCAGCGGCGGCGGCAGCGAGATTTCCGGCGGCAGCGCGTCGGCCGCGGCATCCGCCTCGACCGCCGATAGCGGGTATCGCGGCGCGCAGGGCCTCGACCCCGAATTCATCAAGGACCTCGAACGCCAGTTCGGCTTCGACAAGCCGCTGCACGAACGGTTCCTGAAGATGATGGGCGATTTCATCGTCTTCGATTTCGGCACCAGCTTTTTCCGCGACGAGACGGTGATCGACCTGGTGCTGTCCAAAATGCCGGTCTCGATCTCGCTCGGCCTGTGGACCACGCTGATCGTCTATCTGGTGTGTATCCCGCTCGGTATCCGCAAGGCGGTCAAGGACGGCACCCGGTTCGATGTGTGGACGACAACGCTGCTGACCATCGGGTTCGCGATCCCGTCCTTCGTGATGGCGATCCTGCTGATCGTGCTGTTCTCGGGAGGCAGTTTTTTCGACATCTTCCCGCTGCGCGGGCTGACGTCGGAGAACTTCAGCGAACTGTCGATCATGGGCCAGGTCCTCGATTATCTCTGGCACCTGGTGCTGCCGATCACGGCGCTGGTGCTGGGCGGGTTCCTGTCGCTGACCATGCTGACCAAGAATTCCTATCTCGACCAGATCAACATGCTCTACGTCCAGACCGCGCGCGCCAAGGGCCTGACCGAGCGCCGCGTGATGTACGGCCACGTATTCCGCAACGCCATGCTGATCGTGATCGCCGGCTTCCCGAGCGCGTTTATCGGCATCCTGTTCACGGGCGCGATGCTCATCGAGATCATTTTCTCGCTCGACGGGCTCGGCCTGCTGGGCTTCGAGGCCGCGATCAAGCGCGATTATCCGATCATGTTCGCGACCGTCTATTTCTTCACCCTGCTCGGCCTGGTGATGAACCTGGTCGGCGACCTGATGTACACGATCATCGATCCGCGGATCGATTTCGAGGGCCGTCATGTCTAGGGCAGCAACGGCGGAGTCAGCGCCCCCCGTCCAGCACCCGCGATTCCTGGGCCTGCGCATCTCGCCGCTGAACGCCCGGCGCCTGGTGAATTTCCGCCGCAACCGGCGCGGACGCTGGGCGCTGTGGGCGTTTCTCGTGCTGTTCCTCGGTACCCTGCCGGCCGAATTCATCGCCAATGACCGCCCGCTCGTCATCTGGTACGAGGGATCGCTGTATACCCCGGTGCTCAACACCTATGCCGAGACGGTCTTTGACGGCGATTTCGAGACCGAAGCCGAATACCGCGAACCCGACGTGCAGGACCTGATCACCGAAAAGGGCGGCTGGATGATCTGGCCGCCGGTGCGCTACAGCTACAACACGGTCAACCTGAACCTGAAAGTTCCCGCCCCGGCGCCGCCGTCGGGCGATAACTGGCTCGGCACCGACGACCAGGGCCGCGACGTGCTGGCGCGGGTGATCTACGGCTTTCGCATATCGGTGCTGTTCGGGCTGATCCTGACCCTGATCGGGTCCGTCATCGGCATCGTCGCAGGCGCCTTCCAGGGCTATTTCGGCGGCTGGCTGGACCTGATTTTCCAGCGCTTTATCGAGATATGGGGCGGGCTGCCGCAGCTCTATATCCTGATCATCCTGTCCAGCGTGATTATCCCCGGGTTCTGGACGCTGCTGCTGATCCTGCTGCTGTTCGGCTGGACATCGCTGGTCGGCGTGGTGCGCGCCGAATTCCTGCGGGCGCGCAATTTCGAATTCGTCAAGGCGGCGCGCGCACTCGGCGTCGGCAACGTCACCATCATGTTCCGCCACGTCCTGCCCAACGCGATGGTCGCGACGCTGACCTTCCTGCCGCTGATCCTGACCGGCTCGATCACCAGCCTGACGGCGCTCGACTTCCTCGGCCTCGGCCTGCCGCCGGGTTCGCCGTCGCTGGGCGAGCTGCTCCAGCAGGGCAAGTCCAACCTGCAGGCGCCGTGGCTCGGGCTCACATCGACCATCAGTATCTCGCTGACCCTGATCCTGCTGATCTTCGTCGGCGAGGCGGTGCGCGACGCGTTCGATCCCAGAAAGACGTTCGGGGAGTAACCGGCCGATGACCGACCCCCTTGTCAGAATTGCCGATCTGTCGGTGTCGTTCGGCCGCGGCGAAAACGAGACGCGCGCGGTAAAGAACGTGTCGTTCGATATCGGGCGCGGCGAGACGCTGGCGCTGGTCGGCGAATCCGGCTCGGGCAAATCGGTCAGCGCGCTGTCGATCCTGCAGCTTCTGCCCTATCCGACGGCGCATCATCCGTCGGGCTCTATCATGCTGGAAGGCGAGGAGCTGGTCGGCGCGAAGCCGGAAAAGATGCAGAAAATCCGCGGCGACCGGATCGCCATCATCTTCCAGGAACCGCTGACATCGCTGAACCCGCTGCACACGATCGAGAAGCAGCTCAGCGAGATCATGTTCATCCACAAGAAAATGGACAAGGCCGCCGCGCGGGCGCGGGTGATCGAACTGCTGAGCGAGGTCGGCCTGCCCGATGTCGAGGAACGCCTGTCGGCCTATCCGCACCAGTTGTCGGGCGGCCAGCGCCAGCGGGTGATGATCGCCATGGCGCTCGCCAACGACCCCGACCTGTTGATCGCGGATGAGCCGACCACCGCGCTCGACGTGACGATCCAGGCGCAGATCCTGGCGCTGCTGCGCGATATCCAGGCGAAGCGCGGCATGTCGATCCTGCTGATCACCCACGACCTGGTGATCGTGCGCAAGGTCGCGCACCGTGTCTGCGTGATGAAGGACGGCGAACTGGTCGAGGTCGCCGAGACCGAAAAACTGTTCGAGACGCCGCAGCACGACTACACGAAGCACCTGCTCGCCGCCGAGCCCAAGGGCAATCCCCTGCCGGCGCGCGACGACGCCAAACACATAATAGAGGCGGACGACCTGAAGGTCTGGTTCCCGATCAAAAAAGGCATCCTGCGGCGCACCGTTGGCCATGTGAAAGCCGTCGACGGCGTCGATGTCGTCGTGCGCGAAGGGCACACCGTCGGCGTGGTCGGCGAATCCGGTTCGGGCAAGACGACGCTGGCCATGGGATTGCTGCGCCTCGAGAACAGCGACGGGCCGATCACCTTCGACGGCACGCGCATCGACGGCTTCAGCGCGAAGGAAATGCGCCCGCTGCGCAAGCAGATGCAGGTCGTGTTCCAGGACCCGTTCTCGTCGCTGTCGCCGCGCATGTCGGTCGGCCAGATCATCGAGGAAGGCCTGCGGCTGCATAACCTTGCGGGCGATACCTACGATGCCCGCCGCGACGTGATTGCCGATGCGCTGATCGAGGTCGGCCTGCCGGCGGACGCGCAGGACCGCTACCCCCACGAATTCTCCGGCGGCCAGCGCCAGCGTATCGCCATAGCGCGGGCCATCGTGTTGAAACCGAAATTCATCGTCCTCGACGAGCCGACATCGGCGCTCGACATGTCGGTCCAGGCCCAGATCGTCGACCTGCTGCGCGACCTGCAGGACAAGCACGATCTCGCCTACCTGTTCATCAGCCACGATCTGAAGGTGGTGCGCGCACTGGCCGACGAGCTGATCGTGATGAAGGACGGCAAGGTCGTCGAACAGGGCCCGGCGGACCGGATATTCGACAGCCCGACCGAGGAATACACCAAGGCGCTGATGGCGGCGGCATTCAATATCGAGGCCATCAGGACCGATACTGTCGGCACCTGAACGATGGCACCGTTTTATGAACCGCCCGTCAGTATTCTTCTTCCGGCGGCGGCATTTCCGGCGGGGTGCCGGCCTCGAACGGGGTCGGGCTGTCGAGCTCGCGCCCCGCTTCGGACACCTGGTCGGCGAATTCGGACAGGAAAACCGCCCCTTTCACCGTGCGCTGGACCTCGATACTGCGCCGGTCGTAATCGTCGCGCCGGCGGCGCACGAAGCCGAGCTGGCCGAGCCGGTCGAGCGCCCGCGAGATCGCCGGTTTCGAGATATTGAGCGAGTCCGACAGGCCCCGCACGGTATGGGGCGGCGTCATCGTGTAGACGGTCAGCAGGATCGACATCTGGCGCGCCGACAGGTCCGGGCCGTCGCCGCGCACGCCGGCACTCAGCGCGTCGCGCCACAAGGCAAGGGCATCGTCCTGATTGAGATAAACCGGCATGATCGCCTTATCCGTTTCCGTTCGGCGGGAGTCCCCAACCGCCGGAGTTCTGGTAATTCGTTACGCAGCCGGATCGAGTGTAGCCGAATCACCCTGTCCCCGCACCTGTCCCCGCACCTGGCCCCGCACCTGGCCCCGCACCTGGCCCCCGCGCCTGTCCACCGGCCCTGACGGTGGGGCACAGGGCTTGACCGGACGGGCGGCGGCAAAGACAAATGAGACCTGACATCAATTCGCCGGAAGGAAGACCGATGACCCCGACCAAGATGAAACTGCTGCTGCGCGGACCGTCGCCCTTCGGCCGCAAGGGAACCTTCGCCATCGCCCATCTCGGCCTGTCCGACCGCGTCGAGGTCGGCGTGCCCGACGACGAGGAGTCCTTGCGCAAACTCAACCCGCTGGCCAAGGTGCCGGCGCTGGTCATCGAAGACGGCACGGCCCTGTTCGACAGCCGCGTGATCCTCGAATATCTCGACACACTGGCCGGCGGCGGCCGGATCATCCCGGCGGAAACCGGCCCGCGTTTCGACGCGCTGCGCCATGCCGCCATGGCCGACGGCATTCTCGAAGCGGCGCTGCTGGTGACATACGAGGGCCGCTACCGCCCCGACCAGACGCCGTACGAACCCTGGCTCGATTTCCAGCGTGGCAAGATCCAGCGCGGCCTGGCCGCCATGGCCGACGCGCCCCCGGCGGCAACCCCGCTGACCGTCGGCGGGATCGGCCTCGCCTGCGCGCTCGAATACATCGACTTCCGCAAGCAGTACGACTGGCGCCCGGAATTCCCCGCCCTGGTCGAATGGCTCGACGGGTTCAACGACGCCCACCCCAATTTTGCCGACAGCAAGCCGTCGGACTGAGGCGCGCCGGGACTTATTGTCCGATTGTCATCCCGGCCCCCGGACCAAGTCCGGGGCAGGCCTGTGCCGGGCATGTATATCACTCATTTGTCATCCCGGCCCTGTGCCGGGGTGACAGAGTTTTTGAATTGTCTCGCTGGCAAGCCTCATCTGGCCCGCTCAGTCCTCGTACTGTTCCGCGAACTCGGCACTCGGCGGGATGACCGTGATCACGTCGATCATCACGCCCGCCGGATCGTGGGTGATGAAATGGCGCTGTCCGAAATCTTCCGACCGCAGTTCCTGCAGCATCGGCAGGCCCGCGGCGGTGAGCCGCGCGTATTCGGCATCGACATCGTCGACCTCGAAATTGATCAGGAGCCCCTGCACCGGCTTGCGGTAGCCCGCGGGGATTGTCTGATGACGGCAATCCAGCACGGCGAGGTTGACGCCCGCATCGGCGGCGGATTGCAGATGCACGTACCAGTCGGCTTCGAACACGGCATTGAAGCCGAAATGCGCCCGGTAGAAAGCGGCGGTCCCGGCCACGTTTTCGCAGGCGATCACGGGATAGGAACTGGTGGTTTTCATCGGCCTCTCTCCTTCGCGAAATAACATACACAATGTATGTTTATGACGTCTATTTACATACAGACTGTATGTGTGTCAAATGCCCCATGGCCCGATCCGCGAAAAAACCGGCTGAACCGAAAGGGGCGGAAAAACGCCCCGCCGCCCGCCGCAGCAATGCCGAACGCCATGCGGAGACCCGCGCCGCGCTGATGACGGCCGGCCGGGAACTGTTCGCCGAAAAGGGATTCGCCGGGACCGGCACGCCGGAAATCGTCGCCCGCGCCGGGGTCACCCGCGGCGCGCTGTACTATCATTTCGCCGACAAGCGCGACCTGTTCCGCGCCGTGCTCGAGGCCGAGGAAACCGCGCTGGCCGGCCGGATCGACCGCGACTCCGGCCCGCTGGCCGACGACCCGGTCGAAGCCCTGATGGCCGGTACCCGGGCCTTCCTCGCCGCCGCCTCCGATCCCGGCACCAACCGCATCGTCTTCGTCGACGGCCCGGCGGCACTGGGGTGGGACGACTGGCGGGAAATCGACGACCGCCATGCGGGGGCGACGCTCCGCGCGGGACTGGCGGCCGGGATGGACGCGGGGGTTCTACGCGCCCTGCCGCTGGACGAGATCGCCAACATGCTGGGCGCGGCGTTTAACGAGGCCGCGCTGGGCCTCGGCAGCGGGCGCTACGAACGGTCCGCGCTGGAGCAAAGCTTCCGGGCGCTGTTCGAAGGCCTGCGCGGCTAGGGCGTTTCCGCGTCGTGCTCTGTTCTAGCAGACATCGCCCCGGGCGAAGGCTTCGTCGACCCAGCGGCCGGTTTTGCCGGGCCGATGCAGGATCTCCCACCAGTTGCTGTCGATATCCTCGATCATGAACGAGATACCGCCATCGTCGGTCGGGGTGAGGTCGGTCACGGTGCGGATACCGAAATGGTCCTGGTATGTCAGCGCTTCCGCACGGGCCTCCCCGACAGAGTCCGCGGTGTCCATATCCAGAAGCCAGCGGTTTTCCGGCCCCTGCCGATGCAATCCCTTGCCGGCAATAACGCAGGCGATCATCCACAACCCGCCATGGAAAGCGCTCAGCGCCGCCGTGTGGTGCCGGCGGCATCCGATACCGAGGAAGTCCCGGTAGAAGGTCAGGGTCTTCGACGGGTCCCCCACCTGGAGCGTGCCGTGGGAAAAGAACACCGGCTTGTTGAGGGGGTCGGCCTGCATCAGCTGTCTCCCGTCCGGCGGCGAAGTCTCCGGGGCGGGCCGCCGGGCAGCGCGGCAGGCTCGTAGGTCGGCACCACGTCGGCGGCATCCGGCCGGGTGATGCGCGGCCCGCCATACGCCTCGAACTCCCACCAGTTGCTATCGAGGTCCATCAGATAAAACGAATACGCCCCGTGCTGACGGTTGACGCGCTGTATCTTCCGGATTCCGTACGTGTCCTTGTGCTGCAGCGCCAAATCGTGGCACCGGTCGACAGCGGCTTCATCTTCCAGGTCGAGACCCCAGTGGTTGAGAACATGCTGCGGATGGTCGATCGCCTCGCGCTGGACGACCTCGATATACCAGTACGGGTGATCGCCGTAGCGATGATTGCCGTCGCGCAGCAACAACGCGTCCGGCTTGTGGCGCACCGTTTCGAACCCGATGAAGTCTTCATAGAACCGGCGCGACCGGTCGAGATCGCGCGCCACCATGGTACCGCCGGACAGCAGACGCGGTTTCAGAACCGACCCGTCGTTGTGGAACTGCGACCGCGCGCGGTCGACACTGGCTGAGCCGTCGATCGGCAGCGCTGGCGGCTCCTTCGGGTCGACAAGGTCATCCGGCATGTAAGGCTCCATCCTGATCGGGAGACGGACCATAGCGAACCCGGCCTGGCCGGGTAAGCGTTTTGTCGGAAGGCGAACGCAGGCGTTTTATAGGATCGCCTGCTCCGTCCCCGGCGTGCTCGCCGCCGTCCAGCGGAAACGTCGCCACCGGCGCATAATCCGTGCGCTTCGAACGGCATGGCGAAGAATCCGCCCTGCGCTTCCAGCCGGCGCGGGGCCGATATCCGGACAATGCCGCGGAAACAGGCGTCAGCCGATCCAAAGCGACTTGATCGACATCCACACCGCCATCGCGATCATCATCAGGTTCTCGGTCAGGGAAACGAAGCCCAGCGGCACGTTGGAACCGCCGCCCACGCAGGCGCATTTCAGTTCCCGTTTATCGATATAAACGGCCTTGAAAACGGAGACCGCGCCGACCGTGCCGATGAACAGCGCGACGGGTACGGATACGATAGTCAGGATGCCGCCGACCATGAGAACCCCGGCCAACGCT
The DNA here is from genome assembly GCA_963977005.1 of uncultured Rhodospirillaceae bacterium. Lineage (GTDB taxonomy): Bacteria > Pseudomonadota > Alphaproteobacteria > MPNO01 > UBA830 > CAXBCP01. Next base: position 21,868 of record CAXBMQ010000019.1, on the reverse strand, counting down.
TCGCCGAAGGGATAGACATATCCGTAGCGCACCCAGCGCTGCGCCAGCAGGTCGTAGTTCAGAAACATCGTCGAGAAACCCTCGACATCCTGCAGTTTCTGCACGGCGAGGAAACACATCGAAATCGCGATGAACCATTCGGGCACGCGCATGTGAAATACCGTGCCGTACAGACCGGCGCCGAGCGCGACCGCCATCAGCGCGGCCACGCTGAAAATCGCGATCACGGGCTCGTAGGTGGTTGCGTCCCCGTCTTTGACCGGTTCGCCGAAATGCGCCCGCAGATCGTCGTAGCCGCCGATACGTTCGCCGTCGATGAAGGTCTGCGGCGTGGTGTCGACACCGTGCGCTTCCATGAAAGCATCGGTTTCGGCCCGCGTGGTCAACGGATGGTCGGTGACGTCGAAGCCGCGACGCTCCAGAAGGTCCTTCGACTTCAGGCCGTAGGGGCAGAGATGATCGTCCATGACCATCCGGTGAAGATGTGCGGATTTCGCCGCGGTATTGTCGGACATGTCGCGTCGCCTCCGTCGGTTGTTTCTGTCAGTCGCGGCAGGTGTAGAAACCGCGGAATCCCGCGCTCAACCCGGCATCGAGATCGACCAATAGATCCGCTTCCAGCGTTTTGCCGGGCGCCGCGTCGAGGGCCGCCCCGCCGGGTGCGGCGATACGCACGGTCACGCCCGCCGCCGTCAGCCTGGGCATGCGCGTCAGAAAGTCGGCATCACTGTCCAGCCGGACCAGGTCGCCGCTGATCTTGATCGCGCCCGAGGCGCCGTCCGGCCGCCTGTCTGCCGCGAAAACCGGCGGGCTGTCCGCGGTATAGGCGAAAGTGCAGGCCGCGCCGTCGGGGAAAACCCGGCCGATTTCTTGCGCGCTCATGAATTCGGGATCGAGGACGGCGACATTCGCGGTGGAAAGCGCCTCGCGAAGGCTTGCGAGACGCGCCGGTTCGCCGCTTTCCGGCGCCGCCGCGTCGCCCGAATTTGCGATATCGGCAATCAGATAGCGCATCTCGGCGATCTCCTTGTCCTGGGCGTAAACGATTTCGCGGGCGAGTTTGCGCACGCGCGGATCGGAGAGGTCCACCCGGCCCGATGTCATGATGGCGATGGAGTGATGCGGGATCATCGCGCGCATGAAGCTGGTATCGCCGACGGTAACCTGGCTGCGTACGAGCCAGAGCGAGACGCCGAAAACGATTGCCGCACCGGCAAAGATCGCGGCATTGACGCCCTTGCGCGTATACATCGACAGCATGAAGGCAAGCATGACAATTGCCATGGTCGCCCCCATCAGGAGCGCCATGTAGGCCCTTGTTTCGCTGAAAAACAAATGCGCCCACAGATAGGTGTTCAGATACATCAGTCCGAACATCAACAGCGTCGACGTGGCGATCATGGCACCAAAGCGCCAATAGGACATCGTCAGGCTCCGGTTTTGTCTTGAGTTGCAGCGGCGGGCCTCTGTTTCGCCACGTACCGCCCCACAGCCGAGTGAGGCTTATTCTGTGGAACAACGCTTATTCCGCGATCCGGTTCCATAACCGGTTCGATTGGATATCGACGCCCGGTGCTGTTTCCGATTATTGGAAATCGAGCGGAAACGTCGCCACCGGCGCATAATCCGCGCCCCTGCGGCCGAGATGGCTCTCGTACAGGACGAATTCGCGCGCTTCGAACGGCAGGGCGAAGAACCCGCCCTGCGCTTCCAGCCAGCGCAGCACCCGTGCCGCCGGGGCATCGCGGCTGCGGTCGCGCCCACCGCCCTGGCCGCCGAAGCGCGCCAGGGTGACATGCGGCGTGTATTTGCGGCCCTCCGGCGGCAGGCCGATGGCAATCAGGGCGCGGTCGATTTTTTCGTGCAGCGCGACCAGCGCGTCCGTGCGTTCGACCCCGGCCCACAGGGCGCGGGTCCGGTCGCGGGTGCCGAACCGCCCGGCGCCGGCGACCGTGACCGGAAACGCGCCGGTGCGGATTTTGTCCAGCGCAGCGACGATATCGTGGGCGCGGTCTTCGGGCACCTCGCCGATAAAGCGCAGCGTGACATGCAGGTTGTGCGGCGCCACCCAGCGCGCGCCGTCGATCCCGCCCTGCAGGGCGGCGAGCCGGGCGCGGAGATCTTCGGGCAGGCCGAGCGCGGTGAACAGACGGATCATTTTCGTGCCGCGCGGACCTACAGAATGAGCGTGAGTACGCCGGTATAGCCGTACAGGCGGTTCTTCGAGATCTCGCCATTGGCGAAGAACCCGACCACCGGCACATCGTCGCCGAGCGCCGCCTGGACCGCTTTCAGTTCCTCCGAATCGGCGCCGAACAGGTTGGGGCCGCGGGCGACGCAGGAATAATACAGCGCCGCCTTCGGCCGGCCCTGCGCGCGGGCGGTCACGTCGGCCAGCATGCGGTCGAGGTCCTCGGCGGCGGCGGGACCGTCGCGGCGCACGAACATCACCCGGTCGCCCGCGGCAATGCGCTCGCCGATGGCGACCAGCTTGTTGCCGGGATCGATCCCGACCACGTTGCGCACCAGGTAGTCGCCCGGGTCATCAGCCGATTCCGTATCCGGGTCCTTACCCGACCCATCGCCGAAGGCATCCCCGGTATCGTCGCCGGCAATCGGCAGCGCCGCGTGAATGTAGCCGCTGACCCGCTCCAGGTTACGCGACAGGACCTCGCCGATATCCTCGCGGAACACATCCAGCGCGGGACGGCCGTCCAGTTCGATGAGAATGTTGTCGTCCGCCTTGGTGACCTGATGAATGCCGCCGACCGGCGAACAGCCCTGGCTGAGCCCGGTGACGAGGCGCACATCTTCGCCGAACAGCACGCCCGACACGCCGCCCTCGGTCGGCCGGTCGGCAATCTGCGCCTGTTTCCCGCGCGAGGCGGTGAGCCCGCCGACCAGGTAGGCGTCGGTGTCGTCGGTGATCGCGTTGAGGATATCCGCGATATAGGCGTTGCGCGGATCGGCATGCACGATGCCCAGCACCGGGTTCGCGCGGCCGGCCCAGTTCATCACGTTGTCGGGCAGCGGGTCGCCGGGCGTGTCGACGGTCGGCAGGATGCGGAAGGATTCTTCGGGCAGCGCGCCGACCATGGCGACCAGGGCCGGGGTTTCGAAATATTCCCTGCCGCCGACCATCACGCCGAATCCGACCGTCCCGACCCAGTGCTCGACCCCGGTCGCATCGCGCAGGCGGTCGGCGATCAGCGGCAGGTCGCCGTCCAGCGTGTCGGTGACATAGACGAAGCCCAGATTGGCGCCGGTCGGGATATCGCCGATCTGGACGACGCAGGACCGCACGAGCGTTTCCCAGTCGGCATCGGCGGCGTGGCCCAGACGGAACGTCTGTGTATCGGTTTCCATGGTTACTCCTTCGCGCCCAGCAGGCGGCGCACGGACGGCAATATACGTTCGACGATGATCGCGACACCCTTTTCGTTCGGGTGAATGCCGTCCGGCTGGTTCAGGCCGGGCTCGGCAGCGACCCCGTCGAGAAAAAACGGATAGAGATCGATATCGTATTTTTTAGCGAGATCGGGAAAAATACTGCGAAAGTCTTCCTCGTATTCCCTGCCCCAGTTGGGCGGCGCATACATGCCGGCCAGCATCACCCTGACGCCCGCTTCCTGAAGTTTGGCGACGATCGCATCCAGATTGCGGCGCGTCGTCTTCGGGTCGATCCCGCGCAGGGCGTCGTTTGCGCCGAGCTCGACGATGGCGTGGGTCGGTTTGTCGGACAGCGCCCAGCCGATCCGCGCCAGGCCGCCCGCCGTGGTGTCGCCCGACACGCCCGCGTTTATGACCGTGACCGACAGGCCGCTGTCTTCCAGCGCCGCCTGCAGTTTGACGGGAAAAGCCTCCTTTTCCGGCAGGCCGTATCCCGCGGTCAGGCTGTCGCCCAGCACCATCAGACGGACCGGGTCCGCTGCAACGACGGGAGACAGGCCCGCCAACGTGAGCATTACAACGGCGATCCATCGCTTGAGAACCCGCGTAAACGCTCTATATCGAGAGAGACCTTCCCCCTGAACGCAGGCGCTGCGGAGCATAATGAAAGACGATAACGGCATACGGGAACCCATGGTTCTCCTGGACGGTGTTGAACTTAAGCTGGAGAGTGAAGCCGGTTCCGTCAACATCCTCAAAGGGATTAATCTGGAAATAGCCGCCGGCGACACCGTCAGCGTGGTCGGCCCGTCGGGCTCGGGCAAGACGTCGATGATGATGCTGATCGGCGGTCTGGAACGCCAGACGGGCGGCATGGTCCGGGTGGCCGGGCACGACCTGTCGACGCTGGACGAAGACGGCCTGGCGCGGTTCCGCCGCGACAATGTCGGCATCGTGTTCCAGAACTTCCACCTGGTCCCGACCATGAACGCGATGGAGAACGTCGCGATCCCGGTCGAACTCGCCGGGCTCGACAACGCGTTCGACCGCGCGCGGGCAGCGCTTGCCTCGGTCGGGCTCGACCACCGGCTGTCGCATTACCCGGGCCAGCTGTCGGGCGGCGAACAGCAACGCGTGGCCCTTGCCCGCGCCATCGTCGCCGAGCCGCGCCTGATCCTGGCGGACGAACCCACCGGCAATCTCGACGGCGGCACCGGCGATGCGGTGATCGACCTGCTGTTCTCGCTGCGCGCCGATCACGGGGCGACGCTGCTGCTGATTACCCACAACCCGGCCCTCGCCGAAAAATGCGGCCGGGTGATCGACCTGCAGGACGGGCTCATCGGCTCGGACAGGGTTACCGCGTGAATACTGGCAGAGATCAGGGCGTGACGATGCGCAGAGACCAGGGCGTGAATTGGGCAGGACTCGAAACGTGATAAACGCCTTTCGCATCGCCCGGCGCGAACTGCGCGGCGGGGTCCGTGGATTCCGCGTCTTCCTCGCCTGTCTGGCGCTCGGCGTCGGCGCCATCGCGGCGGTCGGCTCCATCGCGTCATCGGTCATTTCGGGGCTCGAGGAAGACGGCGCCATCCTGCTCGGCGGCGATGCCGCGCTGCGGATGACGCACCGGGACATTTCGCCCGACGAACGCGCCTGGCTCGAACGATCGGCCGACATCTCCCGCGTGGTCTACCTGCGTTCGATGGCGCGGGCGGCCGACAGCGACAAGCGATCGCTGGTCGAGATGAAGATGGTCGACAATGCCTATCCGCTGTTCGGCGCGCTCGAAACCTCGCCCGCCGCACCGCCATCGGACCTGTTCGCCCGGCGCGGCGATGTCTGGGGCGCGGTCGCCGATACGGCGCTGCTCAGGCGTCTCGGTATCGGCGTCGGCGGAAAAATCGTGATCGGGGACGCGACCTACGAGATACGCGGCACGATCGATGTGGAACCCGACCGGGTCTCCGGCGCGCGGGCGCTGCAGCTCGGGCCGCGCTTCATGGCGGCCGCCGCATCGGTCAGCGACAGCGGGCTGGTCCGGCCCGGCAGCCAGGTCTGGTATTTCTATCGCATCCGGCTCGACGACCGGACGACGCTCGACGCCTGGAAGACGGATCTCGACGCGGCCTTCCCCGATGCCCAGTGGGTCGTGCGCGACCGCGGCAACGCCTCGCCGGTCATCAAGCGGTTCATCGACCGCACCACGCTGTTCATGACCCTGGTCGGGCTGACGGCCCTGCTGGTCGGCGGGGTCGGCGTCAGCAACGCGGTGCGCGACTTTCTCGCCGGCAAGATGCAGACCATCGCGACGCTCAAATGCATTGGCGCGTCGTCGGGGCTGATTTTCGGCGCCTACCTGATCCAGATCATGGCGATGGCGCTGGTCGGCATCGCCATCGGGCTTCTGGTCGGCGGGCTGGCCCCGGCGCTGCTCGCCGATCTGTTGCGCGATGCGTTGCCGCTGGTGGCGCGGATCGGCGTTTATGCCCAGCCGCTGATCCTGGCCACCGCGTTCGGGATCCTGACCGCGCTGGCCTTCTCGATCTGGCCGATCGCGCGGGCCTGCGACCTGCCTGCCGCCGGGCTGTTCCGCGATTCGATCGCGCGGTTCCGCGGCGTGCCGCGCTGGCCGTTCGTCGCCGCCACCGTGGTTCTGCTCACCGCCCTGGCGGTGCTCGCGATCGAGACTGCGCACAGCCGCGTGATCGCGATGTATTTCGTCGCCGGCGCGGCCGTCGCCATGGCGCTGTTCGCGATTGCCGGCATGTTGATCGCACGCGCGGCGAAGCTCGCCGGCAGCGTCGGCGGGACCGGCCTGCGCCTTGCGCTGGCCAACCTGCACCGGCCCGGGGCGCCGACCGGCAGCGTGGTGATGTCGCTCGGCCTCGGGCTGACGGTGCTGGTGACCGTGGCGCTGATCGAAGCCAATCTCGGCAACCAGATCACCAAGAGCCTGCCGGAACGCGCGCCCGGCTATTTCTTCATCGACATCCAGAACGACCAGGTCGCGGCGTTCGAGAAAACCGTGTCCGGCGTTGCCGGGTTCCGCGAGATGCGCAACACGCCGATGCTGCGCGGCCGCGTCACCCGGCTCAACGGCGAGACCGCCCGGTCCGAGAACATCCCCGAAGAGGGCCGGTGGATCCTGCGCGGCGACCGCGGCGTTACCTGGGCGCGCGAATTGCCCGACGGCGAGACCCTGGTCGCCGGCGACTGGTGGCCGGCGGATTACGCCGGCCCGCCGCTTGTCTCGCTGTCGGCCCGCTCGGCCGCCGGCCTCGGGCTGGAGATCGGCGATACGATCACGATCAATATCCTCGGGCGCAACATCACCGGCGAGATCGCCAACCTGCGCGACGTGCGCTGGGGCACGCTGCGCATGAACTTCCTGTTCATGTTCTCGCCCGGCCTGCTGGAAGGCGCCCCGCAGACCCATCTGGCGACCGTCCATGCCGATCCCGAACGCGAAGCCGGGATCGAAACCGCGGTTGCCGCCGCCTTCCCCAATGTCACCACCATCCGGGTGCGCGACGTGCTCGAAACCGTGAACGGCTTCCTTGGCAAGCTCGGCCTCGCCATCCGCCTGACCGCCGGGATCGCCATCGTCGCCGGCACCCTGGTGCTGGCCGGCGCGGTCGCCGCCGGTCACCGCCGCCGGGTCTACGATTCGGTCGTCCTCAAGGTGCTCGGCGCGACGCGGCGGCGCATCATGGGCACATTGCTGCTGGAATACGGCCTGCTCGGCCTCGTGACGGCGCTGATCGCGTCGGTGATCGGCTCCGTCGCCGCCTGGGCCGTGGTCACCGAGGTGATGAAATTCGAGTTCGGCTTCGATCCGCTGGCGGTCGCCGGCGCCGCCGTCATCGCCATCGCGGTGACCCTGGCGCTCGGTTTCTACGGCACCTGGCGGGCGCTCGGCCAGAAAGCCGCGCCGCTGCTGCGCAACGAATAAACGTTTTCGGCGCTGATCAATGCGATGGGCGCGTATGCGTCATCCCCGCGTACTCGTCATCCCCGCGCAGGCGGGGACCTCATCGCAAATTGCTTCATCGCCGGAAGATCCCCGCCTGCGCGGGGATGACAGTCAGGCCGGGAAAATCCGAACATTAAATTTTGTTAATCATGTCAGGGATTTCAACGGGTTCCGGTTGATTTCGAGTCGATAGCACCCCATATTCCCGACAGGGTTTAACAATCGGGTCTTGAAAGGATCTGACATGGCTTTCGGAAACGAAAAAACGGTCTATACCGGCTCACGCTCCATCGACCAGGCGGAATTCGATGCCGGTCTCCGCGCGCATATGCTGCGGGTCTACAACTACATGGCGTCCGGCCTCGCGCTGACGGGCATTTTCGCCATCGTCATCGCGCAGATGTCGTTTGTCACGAACGACGCCGGCCAGCTCGTCGGCTATACCGGCCTCGGCCAGACGCTGTTCGGCTCGCCGCTCAAATGGGTGGTGATGCTGGCCCCGCTCGGCCTCGTCTTCTTCCTCAGTGCGCGGATTCACGCCCTGAAAGCGTCGACGGCGCAGGCGGTGTTCTGGATTTACGCGGCGCTGATGGGGGTATCCTTCGCGGTCATCCTGATCCAGTTCACCGGTGCGAGCGTCGCCCGCGTGTTCTTCATCACCGCAGGCACCTTCGCCGCGATGAGCATCTGGGGCTACACCACGAAGAAAGACCTGACGGGCATGGGCTCGTTCCTGTTCATGGGTCTGATCGGCATCATCATCGCGTCGATCGTCAACATCTTCATCGGCAGCTCCGCGCTGCAGTTCGGGATCTCGGTCATCGGCGTGCTGGTCTTCGTCGGCCTCACCGCCTACGACACGCAGAACATCAAGAACGAATACGCCGAGCACCTGGACGACGAAAGCCAGGGCAAGCTCGCCATCTCCGGCGCGCTGCGGCTGTATCTCGACTTCATCAACCTGTTCATCATGCTGCTGCAGCTCTTCGGCGACCGCCGCTGATCTTACGCAGTACCGATCCAGGAAACGAACCGGGCCCCGTTGGGGCCCGGTTTTTTTGTGGCCGGATTTCAGATTGAATTTCCCATACAGGCGCGGTCCCCATTGGTCCGCGCTCTGGGTGCCGCCTGTCTTCGGCGATCAGTCAGGCATTGAGGTGCTATAGCGCACTTGCGTCGATGAGACGGCGGGCTGCGGCTTTTGCATCTTGCGCCGCGTTCTCCGTATGCCCAAGGTGAGCCGTCACAATAGCCCCTTCCTTTAGCAACAGTAGCTGCCGAGCGAGTAACTCTGGCTCGGACAAGTCCGCTTGCCTGGCTAACCGGGTCACATGGTCCTCGAGCATACGCTTGTGATCGGCCGACTGCTTGTGGATCGGATGGCCGGCGTCCTGAAATTCGGACGACGCCTTGATGAACATGCACCCCCGGTAGCCCGGTTCGGAGAACCATTCTTCGAGAGCGTCGAACATGGCGATGAGCTGTTGCGCCGGTGTTTTCGCCAGTTCCTCCATCCGCCGGTAAAGCCAGTTTCTGAAATGTTCATCGCGTAATCGCAGGACCGCCAGGATCAGGTCTTCCTTTGTCCGGAAGTGCTTGTACATCGACGTCTTCGAGATACCGGTTTCGGCGACAAGCATGTCCATGCCGGTGGCGTTGAAGCCATTCCGGTAAAACGTCTGGAGTGCTTTCTGAACCAGTTCGTCCCGTTTGGTCGGTCGCATTCTTCTCACCATCATTAACTGATCAGTACATAATTATGACGGCGGATACACGCAAGCGCAAATTATTTATGCATTGAATTTCAGATATTTAGAAACATTCCTGAAAAATTTTCTCTGTGGGCCAAAATTTTCCGGTTGACATAGTGTACCGATCTGTCCACTTTCCCATCCGAAGGTGTACAGATCGGTACCCTTTGCGTTTCACATCGGGGCGCACCGCGCGCCCGGAAAGACAGGAGAACACCATGAACACCAATTCGATTTTTGATTCCCGCACCAAAACCCTCGCAAGCGTCGCCGCGCTGGCCGCGGCAGCCTTTCTTACCGTGTCTGCCATCGCCGGCACCGCCCAGGCAGACAATAGCGGCCTGCCGGACCCCGGATTCGAGATTGTCCAGGGACGGACGGCGCTGCTGGTCACGGACCCGCAGGTTGATTTTCTCAGCCCCGAAGGCGTGACCTGGGGCGTCGTCGGCAAGAACGTCGAGGAAAACGGCACGGTCGAGCATATCGAGCAGCTGTTCGCGGCCGCGAAAGCGACGGACATGCCGGTATTTGTGTCGCCGCATTACTACTATCCGCACGATCACGCCTGGCATTTCGAAGGCGCCCTCGAGGCCCTGATGCACAAGATCGGCATGTTCGACCGCAAGGGTCCGCTCCACACGGCGGATGTCGAAGGATCGGGCGCCGACTGGCTAGAGCGTTACAAGAAATACATCGACGACGGCGCCACCGTCGTGACCAGCCCACACAAGGTTTTCGGTCCGGAAAGTAACGACCTGGTTCTGCAATTGCGCAAGCGCGGCATCGACAAGGTGATCATCGCCGGCATGTCAGCCAATCTGTGTACCGAATCGCACATGCGCGCCCTGATCGAGGAAGGTTTCGAGGTGATGGTCGTTACCGATGCGACGGCTGCCGCACAGGTGCCGGGTTACGACGGCTACAAGGCCGCGATGATCAACTTCCGCATGATCGCGAGCCACGTCACCAACACAGAATCCGCCGTTGCCGCAATTAAAGCCGCGGCGACCAACTGATCCACCCCCGCGCCGTTTGTTTCTCGCGCAAGCGGCCCACTTGTCTCCGGCCATCCACGCCCCCGGACGGCCGGAGACACCCCTTCAACTCACAGAAAAAGGAACTATCCGATGACAAAGTTTACGCAACACACGATCGAAACGGCGCCCGACAGCGCCAAGCCGTTTCTCCAGGCCGCAAAGGACGCCTATTCATTCGTACCGAACCTGCTGGGCAATATGGCGACCGCGCCTGCATTGCTGGAAGGCTACATGACCCTGGCAGGCATTTTCGAAAAGACGGCCCTGTCGGAGACCGAGCGTCAGATCATTCTGATGACCAACAACCGTCTGAACGGCTGCACTTACTGCATGGCAGCACACACGACGATCTCGCAGATGTCGAAGGTTCCAGATGACGTCATCGAGGCTTTGCGCAACGGAACGCCGATCGCCGACCCCAAGCTCGAGGCGCTTCGCACCTTTGCCGCAATCGTCAATGAAAAGCGCGGCTGGGTTGAGCAAGACAAGATCGATGCCTTTATCGCCGCCGGCTATTCGGAGCAATCGGTCCTCGAGGTCATCCTCGGAACCAGCCTGAAGATCATGTCGAACTACACGAACCACACCACGCAAACACGGCTGGACGAGGCGTTCGCCCCGAACGCGTGGACGGACCCGATGCAACGCGCGGCATAGGGAAAACCGGGGGACGCAGGATCTTGCGCGCCCGACCACCTCAACGCGCCGGATTGCTTCTCCCTCACCCGGCGCAAACCCGCCTCCGGTCAGTCGACTGGCGCCCCCGCCTCTCCGGCTGACCGGCGGCCCTCTTCTCGATCAACTGAAAGGATCAAACCGATGAAAAGCTCTATCGCCCTTGCTGCTCTCGCTCTCGCCGCAACACTCGCCATCACGCCAGCCGCCTTCGCCGCGGACGAGTACAACGTTTCCAATGGTCTCACGCTGACCGGAAAATCGCTCGGCATGCATGGCTTCGATCCGGTGTCTGTCATCGATACTGCCTCGCCCCGGATCGGCAATGCGGTTTACACCGCAGCGCATGACGGCGTGGACTACTACTTCGCAACCAAGGCGGCACAGCAGAAGTTCAAATCGGACCCTGCCGCTTTCCTCCCCCAGTTCGGCGGCTTTTGCGCTTATGGCGTCTTTGTCGGCAAGAAGCTGGATGGCGATGTGCGGTTCGCAGATGTCGTCGATGGCAAGCTCTACCTCTTCGTCAACGCCGCAATCTTCGAAAAGTATCTGGCGAACCGTGACGAGGTCCTCCGCGGTGCCTCTGAAAAATGGCCGGGCATCCGCACGACTCCGATAAGCGATCTCTGAGCCAGGCAGGGCGCCACTGTCCCGGACCCTGCGCGTCAGGACCGGGACAGTGAGCCCGCCGAACCATCCATCCCCTCAGGCAAGATAAAAGGAAATCACGATGACACGTATTCTGAGAATTGACGCAAGTGCGCGCACCGAAGGTTCGCTGTCCCGCAAGCTGGGCGATCGGTTCATTGCGGATTGGTCTGCATTGAACCGTCCGGCGGACGTTACCCTGCGTGATGTAGGCAAGACGCCGCCACCGATCATTTCCGACGACTGGATTGCCGCCGTCTTCAGCCGGGAGATGACTCCGGAGCAGCAAGCGCTGACCAGGATCTCGGACGAGCTCATCGCCGAACTTGCTGCGGCCGAAATGATCGTCATCACGACGCCGATGTACAACTACGGGATGCCGGCGGCCCTGAAAGCCTGGTTCGATCAGGTCGTGCGGATCAACAAGACCTTCACCTTCGATCTGGCGCGCGGCGACCGTCCGCTGGAACCGGTTCTTCCGGGCAAGCCGGTCGTCGCGCTGACATCCTGCGGCGAGTTTGGCTTTGGTCCGGGCGAGCTAAACGAGGGTGGCGACAATCTGGTGCCCCACCTGCGGTTCGCCTCCCGCTACCTCGGCCTATCCGAGTTTCATCACGTCGGCATTGAATATCAGGAATTCGGAGATGCCCGCCATGAGCGGTCCATCGCAGAAGCCAATCGCGCTGTGCGCGATCTCGCGGCGCGCCTGTCGCAACAGCCCGCCCGCGCGGCGGCCTGAGATACAAACACCGGAGATAGACCATGTCCCGCCCACCTTTACCGCCCTTTAATGACGAAACCGCAACGCAGAAAGTCCGTGCTGCCGAAGACGGCTGGAATTCACGCGATCCCGCAAAGGTCGCGCAGGCCTATACTGAGGACAGCCAGTGGCGAAATCGGGCCGAGTTTCTAACCGGCCGCACTGAGATTGAAGCGTTCCTGACCCGCAAGTGGCAAAGCGAGCAGGAATACCGCCTGATCAAGGAGCTATGGACTTACGCCGAAAACCGGATTGCGGTTCGCTTTGCCTATGAGTGGCGCGACGGGGATGGTCAATGGTTCCGCTCTTATGGGAATGAGAACTGGGAGTTCGCCGCAGACGGCCTGATGCAGCGGCGGATCGCGAGCATCAATGACCTCGCAATCAGCGAAGGCGAGCGCAAGTTCCACTGGCCAATCGGGCGACGCCCGGATGACCATTCCAGCCTCTCCGATTTAGGCCTTTAGAGGATGAATGACATGTCAAAACCACCCTCGGACATCGCCTTTTCTCCGAGCGTAAAGGCGATCCAGTCCCGCAAGGGATCACGCGAGTCCTATCGCCGCATGGAAGAAAGAGCGGGTTGGCAAACCGAGATCAGTGATGATCTGGCCACGTTTATTGCCGATCAGCGGAGTTTCTTTCTCGCAACGGCGTCACAAGAGGGCATACCTTACATCCAGCATCGTGGTGGTCCGCGAGGATTTCTCCACGTCGTCGATGAATCGACACTCGCGTTTGTCGATTTCAGGGGAAATCGCCAGTACATCACCCAGGGCAACCTCGCCGAGAACCCGAGCGCGCACATATTCCTGATTGATTATGCGAGGCGTCAGCGGATCAAGATCTGGGGCAGCGCGAACGTCGTCGAAAACGATCCGCAGCTCCTGGAACGCCTTACGCCACCAGACTACAAGGCGCAGATCGAACAAGTGATCGTCTTTCACGTGGCGGCTTGGGACGCCAACTGCCCTCAGCACATTCCCGTTCGATTGGACGCCGAAGATGTCGAAGACGCTCTTGCAGAACGTAATGAGCGCATTGCGGAGCTCGAAGTCGAAATACGCCGTTTAAAATCCGCGTGAGGAGCGGCCTGTGACGACTATTCGCCGACCGCATCGGGTCAGGAGCGGGCGTGATCGTCACGGCAGGCGAGGACGCGCGCCACGAGGCGAGGACCTTTTGCCTGATCCTCCATCATACCAGCGTTCGGATTTGCGAAGCGCCTGAGCCGCCCCTTCCGAGGTCGATATTTTCGGTCAGGCGCGCTTACTCCGCCGCCTGCGCCGTCCGGCCCGACCCGGGGTCGTTCTCGGCCTCGATCATCGCTTCGAGCGTGCGGATCGCCTGCAGGCCGCCGCCGTCGTGGTTGATGTCGATGCGCGGCGACGTCGTGCCGCTGTCGATGTTGATCTGCTGCAGGCCGATGATCTCCAGGTCTTCCAGGAACGCCTCGTGGATATTGGCGACCAGCAGGTCGGTGATCCACGGCTCGTCGATGCGGAAATCGTGCGCCTGGGCCCAGAAGTAATGGGTCGTCTTGTCGGTCTCCGGCGTGATCGCGTTGAGGTTCCGCATGGTGATGCCCTGGCTGCGGTCGCCTTCCTTGGCGCCGGTGCCCGCCTTGGCGGCGCCGACATCGAGCCGCACGAAGGCCGGCGGCGTCCACGTGATGTGCTGCCAGCGGTCGACATGTTCGTCGGGGGCGAACCCGCCGGCTTTCTCGAAGAACGGCGGCGGCGGCGAATCCATCACCCAGCGCGTCACGGTGACGTGGGCCTCGCTGCGGTCGACCGACATCGGCGTCTCGGCCACCGCGCTGGTGCCGAGCGTGGTCGCATGGATATAGGACAGGTGCGACAGGTCGAGCAGGTTTTCGACTAGCAGCTTGTAATCCGCCTTCAGGTGCATCAGCTCGCCCTTGGCGCGCCAGCCGGGATCGTCCATCCAGTGGAAATCCTCGATATCGTCGGGGTTGGCCAGTTCGGGGTCGCCCATCCACAGCCAGATCCAGTGGTTGCGTTCGACCACCGGGTAGGACCGCACGCGGCACCCCGGCGGCACGGTGGACTGGCCCGGCACGCGCACGCAGTTGCCGTCCGCGTTGTACTCCAGCCCGTGATACGGGCACTGGATCATGTCGCCGACCAGCTTGCCTTCCGACAGCGGCGCGTGGCGATGGGCGCACTTGTCCTCGAGCGCGACCGGCGTGCCGTCTTCCTGGCGGTAGAACACCACCGGCTCGTTCAGCAGCGTGCGCCGCAGCAGGTTCTGGCGGCCGACCTCGGTATCCCAGGCGCCGACATACCAGGCATTTTTAAGAAACATCGGTTTTCACTCCCAATCGCTTAGATAACGAATGTTTAGCGCTATTCCCTACCGGGCCGCAACCGTCGCGCCGTCCTTTTCGGCGGCGAGGCGTTCCGCCACCATGCGCCGCGCAGCGAGCCCCGGCGCATCGACGTTCAGATCGATCAGCGGCCGGTCCGGGTCGCGCGCGAGCGAGGCCTGCTGCGCTTCGAGGATGTCGACGTCTTCGAGAAACGTCATCAGGAAGCCGTCATACATCTGCTGCTTCCAGTCGGCATCGTGGATTCGGAAATCCCACACATGGGCGTAGAAATAGAACGTGGAGTCTTCCGTCTCCGGCGTCGGTGCGTTGAGGGCGCGGATATGGATGCCGTCGTCATATTCGGTGCGCCCGCCGAACGCGCCGGCCCCCACCGGCCCGCACCCGGCATAGACCACGGTGTGCGCGGGGGATTGCGTCTCGACGATCTGCCAGCGGTCGACTGTGCCGTCGAACCCGCCGCCGGTTTTGAACAAAGGCGGCGGCGGCCGGTCCCGGATCCAGCGCGACATGCGCACCCGGTCGCCCAGGCGTTCGGTCTTCACCGGAAAGTCGACAATAGCCTCATTGCCGAGCGTGCGGGTGTGCACATAGCCGAGATGCGACAGGTCGAGCAGGTTGTCGGTGATCAGTTCAAAGTGGCATTTGATATGCAGGAACGCCCCGGGATTATGCGCCCAGCCCGGATCGTCGACCCACCACCAGTCGGGCAGGAGGGCTTCGTCGGCAAGCGCCGCATCGCCCATCCATATCCACAGAAAGCCGTATTTCTCGACCAGCGGAAACGCCCGGATCGCCGCCCCCGGCGGCACCCTGGACTGGCCCGGCACCGAAACGCAGACCCCCGAGGCATCGAATTCGAGCCCGTGATAGCCGCATTGCAGCCGGTCGCCCGCAACCTGTCCCAGCGACAGCGGCAGATGCCGGTGACAGCAGCGGTCCTCCAGCGCGATGGCGCGGCCGGCGCTGTCACGGAACATCACCACGGGCTCATTAAGCAGGGTCCGCCCCAGCGGCCCGCCGTCTTCCAGTTCGCGATCGTATGCCGCGACATACCAGCAGTTTTTCAGGAACATGGGGAAAGTGTATCTCAATAATGGTTTTCGTAAAGAGCGCCACGCCTTACTATCGCTTCTCAAATACAGGGAGATGACAAATGACGGCACCTTATTCCGGCGGCTGCGGCTGCGGGGCGATCCGCTATTCCGTGACCAGCGAGCCGCTGATTTCCTATCTCTGCCACTGCACCGAATGCCAGCGCCGCACGTCGAGCGCGTTCGGGCTGAACTTCCAGATTCCGACCGAGAACCTGGTAATCGACAAGGGCACGCCGGCGACGCGGGTACGCACCGCCGACAGCGGAAACGACCTTGCGCTGAATTTCTGCGCAGATTGCGGCACCCCGCTGTTTTCCGCCCCCGCCGCCCGGCCGCAGATCCGCGTGATCTATGCCGGCACGCTGGACGACCCAAGCTGGGTGCCGGTGAAGCTGCATATCTGGTCCGACAGCGCGCTGCCCTGGGCGATTGGCGAGGACGGCATCGAGCGCGTGGCCGGCCAGCCGAACATGGCCGATTATATCGGCAAGGTCTGAGCCCCTCACAGGAACGACAATCGGAGGAACCTGACCATGGCGAATTACGGCGACCGCGCCCGCATCGGCATGCTGCTGCCCTCGGTCAACCGGGCGGCCGAGCCGCAGATCACCGCGATGCTGCCCCGCGGCGTGGCGCTGCACACGACGCGTCTGCGCCTGCTGTCGAGCAAGGAAGAACACATCAACGAGATGGTCGACGACGTCGAACGGGGCGCGGTGATGCTCGCCGATGCCGATGTCGACCTGATCGTGTTCCACTGCACGGCGGCGTCGATGTTCGCGCCCGGCTTCGATGACGGCATCATCGCGCGCATCGAGACCGCGACCGGCAAGCCCGCGACCTCGACCTCCAAGGGCTGCATCGAGGCGTTCGAGACGTTCGACGCCACGAAAATCACCCTGACCACGCCCTATATCCAGGATACCAACGACCGCGAGGTCGTGTTCCTGAAATCCCACGGCGTCGAGGTGCTGTCCGAGACCGGCCTCGGCATCACCGGCGACGGGGCCGCGATGCTCGCCGTCGAACCCGAGGAATGGCGCCGCCGCGTCGGCGACCAGGACGAACCCGATTCCCAGGCCGCCTTCCTGAGCTGCACCGCCATCCGCGCCGTCGAGGCGATCGAGCCGATCGAGGCCGATATCGGCAAACCGGTGGTGACATCCAACCAGGCCATGGTCTGGCACGCGCTCAAAAAGCTCGGCATCGACGACCGCCCGACGGGCTACGGCCGGCTGATGGAGGCGTAAGGGCGCGGCGGAAGCGGTTCCGGGAGATCCCCGCCTGCGCGGGGATGACGTAGGGTTAACCGTTTTGTCATTCCGGCAAAGACCGGAATCTTCCTGAGCAGCGATCACGATCCACGTCCCCCATATTTATTCCCTCGGTCTTGTACCGAGGGTCCACCCGTCCACCGTGCCAATGTCAAAAGTGGACCCCCGGTACAAGACCGGGGGAGTAAGATTTTTGGTTCAGCAACTGATCCTAAAAAGCGATCTTCGAATTCAGAAACCATCAAGCCCTCCCGATATGGGAGTTCCAAAAGCCTCTTGGTGACCCCTGGTGTCCTTCGTGCCTTGGTGTTTCGCGCGTCCGTCCGAAGATTCCCGCCTGCGCGGGAATGACATCGGAGCACTATCCGTCATCCCCGCGCAGGCGGGGATCTCCCAAACCGGAAACCGGCTACTCCCTGAATTCCGGGAACAGGCGTTCGGCCATGCGCAGGCAGGCAGGCCAGTCCTTGCCGCCGACGAGGCTGTTGCCTTCCTTCATCACCTGGGCGGCGGCGAATTCGCAGGCTTCCTCGTCGGGGAAGTTGAGGTTCTCGTAGCCCGCCGACAGGGCGGCGATCTGGCCGCGGCAGGCGAATTCGAGGAAATGGTGCATCACGAAGGCCTCGGGGATGGTTTCCCCCAGCACCAGCGAGCCGTGATTGCGCAGCAGGGCGACGCGGTAGCCCTCGATATCCTTCAGCAGCGGCTCGCGCATGAACAGGTTGAATTCGAAGCCGCGGAATTCGTGATAGGCGATCCGGTTATGGAACCGCATGGCATGCTGGTTGACCGTCAGCAGGCCCCATTTCTGCGACGACACGCCCATGTTCGCCTCGGTGTGGGTGTGGAACACGACGTTGATGTCGGGGCGTTCCTTGAGCAGCCCGGCATGGATGATCAGCCCGCCGCCCTTGAGCTTCGGCGCGCCGGCGGTGATCGGGTTGCCGTCGTAATCGTATTTCAGCAGGTTCGAGGCCGTGACCTCCTCGAACATGATGTCATGCGCCTTGATCAGGATCGTGTTGTCCTCGCCCGGCACCCGGACCGACAGGTGATTGTAGGTCAGGTCGCTGACGTAGTAATGGGCGATCAGCCGGTAGGCGCAGGCCAGATCGACACGGGCTTTCCACTCTTCGGCACTCACCTGGTCCCGGACCGAGACATCTTCCTTGATAGCGGCGACAGCCATGACGTTTATCCCCTCGTCTATTGTCAAACGGATGTTTATTGTGAATTGACGTCTAGAGTGTCGCGTGGTGTGACACCCGTCAATACCGTGCAAAGGAATCCATGGCGACCAAACCCCGGCCGAAGAAGCCAGTATCCAAAAAGGCAAAGGCACCGCGAGGCGTGCGCACAAAACGGCCCGCGGCACGTACGGTCGGGTGGCGCGAATGGGTCGGTCTTCCCGACCTCGGCGTGTCGCACATAAAGGCGAAGCTCGATACCGGGGCGCGGACATCCGCCCTGCATGCGTTCGAGATCGAGACGTTCCGCAAGCGCGGCGAAGACTGGGTGCGGTTCGTGATTCATCCGGCACAGCGCGACAATTCTCTGGCCGTAAAATGCGAGGCGAAACTGGTCGACCAGCGCACCGTCACCAATTCCGGCGGGCACCGGGAACACCGCTACGTGATTTCGACCGCGCTGACGGTCGGACCGGACCGCTGGCCGATCGAGCTGACGCTGACGAACCGCGACGAGATGGGCTTTCGCATGCTGCTCGGCCGCCGCGCGATGCACCGCCGGCTGATGATCGACCCGGCGCGGTCGTTCCTGGCGGACAAGGTTGCCGACGCGCCCGCCGCAACCGCCGCGCCGCCGGAGAAGCCTGCGCCGCAACAAGACGCGGCGCCGACGGCCCTGGCGGACCGCCCGCAACACGACGAAGAGGAATAGGCCCGCGGCGCGATGGTCGCGCCAACGGTGCCGTTCCCGAAAGGAAATATTATGAAGATCGTCATGCTGGCCCGGAACCGGAACCTGTATTCCCACAAGCGCCTGGTCGAGGCGGCGGAACAGCGGGGCCACGATATCCGGATCATCGATACGCTGCGGGTCTATATGAATATCACGTCGCACAAGCCCGACGTGCGCTACCGCGGCGAGGTCCTGCCGAAATTCGACGCCGTGATCCCGCGCATCGGCGCATCGGTCACGTTTTACGGGCTCGCCGTGCTGCGCCAGTTCGAGGTGATGGGCACCTGGCCGCTGAACGAATCGGTCGCCATCGGCCGGTCGCGCGACAAGCTGCGCTCGCTGCAATTGCTGTCCCGCGCGGGCATCGGCCTGCCGGTGACAGGGTTCGCCCATTCGCCGGGCGACACCGACGACCTGATGAAGATGGTCGGCGGCGCGCCGCTGGTCATCAAGCTGCTGGAAGGCACCCAGGGTATCGGCGTCGTGCTGGGCGAAACCCATTCGTCGGCCAAGTCGATGATCGAGGCGTTCCACGGCGTGAATTCGAACATCCTGGTGCAGGAATTCGTCAAGGAATCCAAGGGCGTCGATATTCGCTGCCTGGTGATCGGCGGCAAGGTGGTCGCATCGATGATGCGCAAGGGCGCGGAAGGCGATTTCCGCTCGAACCTGCATCGCGGCGGCAATGCCAGCGTCGTCAAGATCACCCCGGAGGAACGCTCGACCGCGATCCGCGCCGCCAAGACGCTCGGCCTCAACGTCGCGGGCGTCGATTTGCTGCGGTCGAATCACGGCCCCGTGGTAATGGAAGTGAACTCGTCCCCCGGTCTGGAAGGGATCGAAAACGCAACCGGCAAGGATATCGCCGGGCAGATCATCGAATTCCTGGAGAAAAATGCAAAACCCGGTAAAACCAAGACCCGCGGCAAAGGCTAAAGACCGCCGCGCCCCGTTCGAACTGGGCGGGGTCAGCGTCGCCCCGGGCAGCCGCGCCACCATAGACCTGCCGATCAGCGTGCTGTTCGACCACACGCCGATGACCCTGACCGTGCACGTCGCCCATGGCCGGCGGCCGGGCCCGGTGCTGCTGGTCTGCGCCGCGGTGCATGGCGACGAGATCAACGGCGTCGAGATCATCCGCCGGCTGCTGCGGCTGTCGAGCCTGAGCCGGCTACGGGGCACGCTGATCGCCGTCCCGATCGTCAATACGTTCGGCTTCATCAACCAGACGCGCTACCTGCCCGACCGGCGCGACCTGAACCGCAGCTTTCCGGGATCGCCCACGGGATCGCTGACCAGCCAGCTTGCGCATCTGTTCTCGGCCGAGATCGTCGCCAAATGCACCCACGGGATCGATCTGCATACCGGCGCGATCCACCGCTCCAACTTCCCCCAGATCCGGGCCGTGATGACCGACCCGAAGGTGCGCGAGATGGCGAGGGCGTTCGGCGTGCCGCTGCTGCTGAACGCGAAAATCCGCCCCGGCTCGCTGCGCGGGGCGGCCACCGAACACGATATCCCGATGCTGGTCTACGAAGCCGGCGAAGCGCTGCGCTACGATGCCATGTCGATCCGGGTGGGCTTCCGCGGCGTCGTCAACGTGATGCGCTATCTCGACATGCTGCCGCCGGCGCGCAAGCGCGAGCGGGCGGAGATCGAGAGCGAGAGCGAAAACATCGTGCCGCCGAAAGCGCAGGTCATCGCCCAGTCGAGCACCTGGGTACGCGCACCGGCGGGCGGATTGCTGCGCGACCCGCTGCGCCTCGGCGCGACGGTCGAGGAAGGTACGCGTCTCGGCACCGTCTCCGACCCGATGGGCAACAAGGAAGCCCGCGTGATCAGCCCGATCGACGGCATCCTGATCGGCCGCACCAACCTGCCCGTGGTCAACCAGGGCGACGGCCTGTTCAACATCGCCCGGGTCGGCGATACCGACAGCGCCCAGGAAGCGGTCGACATCTTCCGCGACGACCGCGAATCGGAATCGGCGGGCGACGAGGAATAACGCGGCGGCACAGAGCCGCCGGCCCGGCTTCCCCCAACGCTGCCGCAACGGCCTGCCCGACGCGCAGCGGCCAATCGCGGAGATGCGCCCCAACATATCTACCCCCCCGGCCCCCGAGCCGGGGGCCCATGGCGGACAGTCGCTCGCCGGAAAAATGGACCCCCGGTATAAAACCGGGGCAATAAAGGGAGGGAGGCGCCGTCCCCGACGGGAACCGCGGCCCGCGGTGACGGATGACGCGCAGCGGACGGTCGCGGAGACACCCCCCACATCTCCATTCCCCCGGCCCCCGTGCCGGGGGTCCATGGCGGACAGCGGCGCGCCGGAAAAATGGATCCCCGGTATAAAACCGGGGGAACAAGGGGGGCGTGCAGCCCTGTCGGTATCGCCATCGCCGGGCATGCCTGCAAAATCCGCAAAACAACCCCATGCACCCGAAGGGAGGTCGGGCCTCTCCCCCGCCTCCAGCCTTGCGACTGCCGCCGTCATGGCGCGGATGAAGGCGTTCATCGCCCGCCGCCCTTCACGCGCGGCCGCCGTGTAAAACCCGTCCTTCAGCGCATTGCGGTTGCCCGGCGGCGCGCCGGCGCCTGCCGCGCCGCCATGCATCCGGCAGCGCCCCCGCCCTTGAACCCGCCCGCGTCCGTAACGGCGTACCGCCGGGGCGGCGCAGGCGGTCCCCCGTCGCGTGCGCGCGCCGCAGCGCGGGGCCGCCCGCAGCCGGGATGCGTCGCCCCGGCCAATCCCGCGCGACGCCGTCACGACACGCTGTCCGCGTCGGCTTCCCCGGCGGGAGGTGCGGGGACGGCAGGCGCGACCCGGGCGCCGGACGGCGTACCGGGGGCATCGGGGGCGTGGCGGCCGGTCAGGCTGCGGGCAAGGACCGGGTTGCGCCGGTCGTCGCGCACCCGCATCTGGCGCTGGAACACATTGAGCAGCCGGGCCGCGTGGCGCAGGTCGGCCTCGCGCGCGCGGTCGGCGGCCC
>CAXBMQ010000018.1:0-95649 GCA_963977005.1 uncultured Rhodospirillaceae bacterium | reverse complement strand
CCCGCCAGTTCGGTCGCTGCCGGGTCGGCATCGGCGACGTCCTGTGCCCAGTCGCCGTCGTTCCGCACGGAGCGCCAGCTTCCGGCGATATCGGCGAACGCATCGTCCGGTTCGGACAGAACCAGCCGTGGCGTGAAAAATTCGGCAAGGCGGGACTTTTCCTCGACCGTCCAGCGCCAGTCCATCGGCAGCGCCGCGGCGCCGATCCGGGCAAGGGCGAACAGGGCGGCGAGGTGCTCCGGCGTGTCCTTCAGATTGACCCCGACGATATCGTCCCGGGCGACGCCGAGCGCCGCCAGGTGCGCGGCGCGTCGGCAGACCATGTCGCGAAATTCGGCATGGCTGATCGTTCGGTCCGGCGTGATAACGGCCGGCGCGCCTGGCCGCCGCAACGCATTCTGGTCGAGGGCTTCTGCAAGGTTCATGGCGCCATGATACCGTTTGACGCCGGTTTGGTCATGCCGCCGCAGGCTGTTTTCGCAGGCTGTTTTCGCAGGCTGTTTTCTATGCCCCCGAATCGAGTTCCTTCGGGCGGGTGAAGCCGATCAAGCGTCCCTGTCCCGGATAGACGTCGGACCAGGTGCCTGCCGCAAAATCGAATACGGTAAGGGCGGCGGTCGGATACTTTCCGAACGGATTCGCCGACAGCACGCCCTTGCCGAGCAATCCCAGCGCAAGGGTGAGAATGCCGGGGTTGTGGCTGATGACAAGGGCGCTCGGATGGGTATCGTCGATCTGCTGCACGGTCTCAAGCAGTGTGCGCGGTGCCGGGTGATACAGTTCGTCACGCATTTCCTCGGCCGTCTCGCCGTCAAGTGCGCTGCGCATCAGTTCCCAGGTTTCGCGGGTGCGGCGTGCCGGGGAGCACAACGCGATCGACGGTGCATAGCCGAGGTTTCGCATATACCGGCCCATGAGCGGCGAAGACCGGCGGCCGCGCCGGCTGAGCGGCCGGTCGAAATCGTCCTGTCCCGGGTCGTCCCAGCCGGATTTCGCGTGACGCAGGAGATAGAGCCGTTTCATGAAGCCACCAGTGCCGTCGCAGATCGGATACGGGTATTATAGTTTCACGACAGTTCGGTGACAGGATGCGATGTGCCGTGCTTTTTTCGGAAGTCTGCCCCATTGCCAACACGCGATTGAACCGGCAAAACGAAGCTCGGAAAGTTCACAACGCATCCGGAGAGCATGGCGGACCTGACAAAAAAATACGATGTACTCGTGATCGGCGGCGGCAACGCGGCGCTTTGCGCGGCTGTCAGCGCGCGGCTTGAAGGTGCATCGGTCCTGGTGCTGGAACGCGCCGAGGAATTCTACCGTGGCGGCAATACGCGTCATACCCGCAATATGCGCTGTGCGCACGATGCGGCGACCGACACGCTGACCGGACCCTATCCCGAAGACGAACTGTTCGAGGACCTTTTACGCGTGACCGAAGGCGAGACCGACGAGGAACTCGCTCGCCACATGATCCATGAATCGAAGGACATGCTGAACTGGATCGTCGAGCAGGGGGTGCGGTTCCAGCCGCCGCTCGGCGGCACGCTCGGACTCGGGCGGACGAACTCTTTCTTTCTCGGCGGCGGACGGGCGATGCTCAACGCGCTGTACAACACGGCGGCGCGGATCGGCGTCGACGTGCTGTACGAGGCCGAGGTCACGGACATGGATATCCAGGACGGGATGTTCGTGTCGGCAACCGCCAGGATCGACGGCAAGGATGAGATTATCCGCGCCGGTGCGCTGGTGGCGGCCGCCGGCGGGTTCGAATCGAACATCGAATGGCTCAAGGAATACTGGGGCGAGGCGGCGGAGAACTTCCTTATCCGCGGCACCGCCAATAACCGGGGATCGATCCTGAAAATTCTGCTGGATGCCGATGTACAGGAAATCGGCGATCCGACGCAGTGCCACGCGGTCGCCATCGATGCGCGCGCCCCCAAATACGACGGCGGCATTATCACCCGGCTGGATTGCGTGGTGTTCGGCATCGTCGTCAACAAGCATGCCGAACGGTTTTATGACGAGGGCGAGGATATCTGGCCGAAACGCTACGCGATCTGGGGGCGGCTTGTGGCGCAGCAGCCGGATCAGATTGCCTATATCGTGTTCGATCATTCCGTGCTGACCAAGTTCATGCCGTCGCTGTTCCCGCCGATCAAGGCGGATACGGTCGCAGAGCTCGCGGACAAGCTGCAAATTCCCGCGGATACGCTGGAAAAGACCGTTACCGGGTTCAATGCCGCCGTCGTCGACGGCGATTTCGACCACACCATCCTCGACGATTGCCACACCGAAGGGCTGGAGCCGCCAAAGACCCACTGGGCGCAGCGGCTGGAAACACCGCCTTACTATGCCTATCCCGTGCGGCCCGGTATCACGTTCACCTATCTCGGGACGCGGGTGAACAAGCAGGCGCAAATGATTATGAAAGACGGCAAGCCGTCGGCGAATATGTTCGCCGCCGGCGAAATCATGTCCGGTAACGTGCTGGGCAAGGGCTACGCCGCCGGGATCGGCATGACTATCGGCAGCGTCTTCGGCCGTATCGCGGGCAGGGAGGCCGCGCACAATGCCCGCAACTGAGCAGACACCCCAATTCGACCCTCTCGCGAAACCGGAAAAGGCAGGGCTGAGCGGCCCGGCAGGCGGTACCGAAACCCTGACCGAGGCCGGCCGTCTGATGACGGTCTGCAATTCCTGTCGCTATTGCGAGGGGCTGTGCGCGGTCTTTCCGGCGATGATCATGCGCCGCGACTTCCCCGACGGCGACCTGAACTATCTGGCCAACCTGTGCCACGGCTGTGGTGCGTGTTTCTACGATTGCCAGTTTGCGCCGCCGCACGAATTCGATGTCAACGTGCCGAAGGTGATGTCCCGGGCGCGCGCCGAATCGTATCAGGCGTACGCATGGCCGCGCGCGTTGTCCGGCATGTTCGCGCGGAACGGCCTGCTCATCAGCATTATCACGGCGCTCAGCGTGGCGATCTTTATTTTCGGTTTTGCCGCGGCAAACGATCCGGCGGTACTCTACGGGATCCATACCGGGCCGGGCTCGTTTTACAAACTGATGCCGCATAACGCGATGGTGGTTCTGTTCGGCGCGGCATTCCTGTACGCGATCTTCGCTTCGGTCATGGGGGCGCGCATGTTCTGGCGCGATATCGGCGAACCCGCATCGACGCTCCGCGAACCGCAATCGCTGTGGCAGGCGATAAAAGACGCGGGAAAACTGCGCTACCTCGACGGCGGCGGCGCCGACTGCGCCGCGGATGAAAATGCGACCCCCGATCACCGGCGGTTCTACCATCACTGTACGTTCTACGGTTTCCTGCTGTGCTTTGCCGCGACCTCGGTCGCGACGTTCTATCACTACCTGCTGGGCATGGTTGCGCCCTATCCGTGGTACGACGCGCCGGTGGTGCTGGGGACGATCGGCGGGGTCGGGCTGCTGATCGGTCCGGTCGGCCTGCTCAAAGCCAAGTGGACACGCGATCCCGACATGCAGGACAAGGAACGCTTCGGCATGGATGTCGCGTTTCTCGCGATGCTGTTCCTGACAAGCCTGACGGGTCTTGCGCTGTTGTTCCTGCGGGATACGTCGGCGATGGGTATCCTGCTGGCGCTGCATCTCGGGGTAGTATTCAGCCTGTTTATCACAATGCCATACGGCAAGTTCGTCCACGGCATATACCGCTTCATGGCGCTGGTGCGCTATGCGCGCGAGAGCCACACCGCGACCTGAATTTTCGCCACAAGTTGACACAACATGATGTTGTGACGTTGGCGGGAAATGCTGGTAACGTTACAGCAGAAAAAAAGCGACGGGCGGAACAGGAAGCATGCAGACGGCGATACCGGCCATATTCATGCGCGGGGGTACCTCGCGCGGGCTCTATTTCAACAAGGCGGACCTGCCGGAAGACCGGTCGCTGTGGGACGGAATCCTCCTCGCCGCCTTCGGATCGCCCGACCCGCGGCAGGTCGACGGGGTCGGCGGCACGACATCCGTGACCAGCAAGACCTGCATTATCTCTCCGTCGCAGCGCGAAGACTGCGACGTCGACTATTTCTTCGCCCAGGTGTCGGTCGATGAAGCATCGGTCGATTACGGGCCGACCTGCGGCAACATGCTGGCCGGTGTCGGGCCCTATGCCATCGAAACCGGGCTGGTCGCCGCAACCGACGGCGAGACGCGGGTCCGGATCCATCAGGTAAACACCGGCGGCAAGGTCGAAGCCGTGATCCGCACACCCGGCGGACATGTCGAATTCGAGGGCGATACCGCGATTGACGGGGTGCCCGGCACCGGCGCGCCCATCCTGCTCAACTTCATGGATGCCATCGGCTCCTATACCGATGCGTTGTTTCCAACCGGCAAGCCGATGGAGCAGATCGACGGCATTGACGTCACGCTCGTCGACGCGGCCATGCCGGTCATGATCCTGCGCGCCGAAGATGTCGGGAAAACCGGCTATGAAACAGCAGCGGAACTGAATGCGGATGAAGCGTTTTTCGCCCGTGTCGAGGCGATGCGCCGGGAGGCCGGCCTGCGGATCGGCCTTGGCGACGTGTCCGGCAACGTGGTGCCCAAGATCATTATCGCAGCGCCGCCGCGCAATGACGGAAATATCGCATCGCGCTATTTCGTCCCGGACAAGACGCACGAAACCCACGCAATTACGGGCGGTATCGCGCTCGCCTATGCCTGCCTCGCGGATGGAACGGTCGTTCATTCGATGACAAAGCCGCTGGAGGCGGGGGACCGTCCGAAATTCTCGATCGAACATCCGGTCGGACAGCTTCATCTGACTCTTACCCTGCGCGACGACGGCGCCGGCGCCGAGATCGAAGCTGCCGGCATTGTCCGCACTGCCCGCATGATCATGCAGGGTGGCATCATGATTCCGGAGCGCGTTCTGCCGCGCGACAAGACGGCAACCCGCAACCCGGAAGACGCTGACTCCAACGCGAAAACACGGGAGGTATTCGCACAATGAAGACACTTACGCTCGCCAAGGGCGCGACACTGGCATTTGCCGGTTTTGCGCTCACCCTCGGAACGGTCGCAACGCCGGCGCCCGCCGCCGATTTTTCCGGTAAACGGATCGAATGGATCATCCCCTACGGCACCGGCGGCGGATCAAACCGCTGGGCGCGTTTCTATGCGCCGCGGCTGCAGAAAAACATCCCCGGCCAGCCGACGATCGCCATCAAGAACATGCCGGGCGCCAGCTCGACCAAGGGCACCAACTTCTTTGCCCGGCGGGCAACGACGGACGGCCTGATGATGCTCGGCACGTCAGGCTCGACGCAGTTTCCCTTTCTGCTGGATGACCGCCGCGTCAAATACGATTACGCGGACTGGGAGGTCATCCTGGCTACGCCGGTCGGCGGCATTGTTTATGTCAACCCGTCTCTTGGCGTGAAGGAAGCGACCAAGGCCGGCATGAAACAGCTCCAGAAGGCGAAGCTGAAATTCGGCTCGCAGGGCGCAACGTCCCTCGATCTGGTACCGCTTCTGGCCTTCGATATTCTCGGCCTGAATGTGAAGCCGGTCTTCGGTATGAAAGGCCGCGGGCCGTCCCGTCTGGCGTTCGAGCGCGGCGAGGTTCGCATCGACTACCAGACAACGCCGGCTTTCATCAAACGTGTCACGCCGCTCGTCAAGGCGGGCAAGGCCGTGCCGCTGATGACCTGGGGCATGCTCGACGATAACGGCGAACTGGTCCGCGATCCGACCTTCCCCAACCTGCCGCATGTCGGCGAAGTGTATGAACGCATGCACGGCAAGAAACCGAAGGGCCCGGCATGGAATGCATGGCGGACGTTCATGGCGGCGGGGTATCCGGCGCAGAAGATGATCTTCGTCAAGAAGGGCACGCCTGCCGATATCGTTGCCGCGCTGCGCAAGGCGGCCGCGGATACGATCAACGAACCGGGCTTCAAGGAAGCCGCCGCGAAATCTCTCGGCAACTATCCGCAGGCTGTCGGTGCCAAGGCGGAGGTTCTGAAAAAGGTGGCAACCACGGTGTCGCCCGAATCGAAAGCCTGGGTCAAAGCCTGGCTGAAGCGGCGGTTCAACGCCGTACCCTAGCCCTCGCAGGCGACAAAACGATCCGCGGGGCAGCCGGCAGAGACCGGCGCCCCGCGGTTACGATAAAAACGGGGGAAGACGATGCTTGAAGCACTCGCAGCTGCGCTGGTTGAAATTACGAGTGGCCAGCATCTGATCTACCTGCTTGCCGGGGTCGCCATGGGGCTCGCGGTCGGTATTTTCCCCGGGCTGGGCGGTATCGTCGGACTGTCGATTCTCCTGCCCTTTCTTTACGGCATGGATCCGACGTCGGCGCTGTCGATGCTGATCGGACTGGTCGCCGTGATTCCGACATCCGATACGTTTACGTCCGTTCTCATGGGCATACCCGGATCGAGTGCATCGCAGGCCACCGTGCTTGACGGGTTTCCGCTCGCCAAAAAAGGCGAGGGCGCACGCGCCCTGGGAGCCGCGTTTTCGGCCTCGCTGTTCGGCGGGTTGATCGGTGCGGTCATTCTGACGTTCGTTATCGTGATCGCGCGCGACGTGATCCTGCTGTTCACGTCGGCCGAACTTTTCATGCTCACTATTCTCGGCCTGTCGATGGTCGGCGTTCTTGCCGGCGGAAATATGGCGAAGGGCCTGCTTGCCTGCGGGCTGGGCCTGATGTTCGGCGCGCTTGGCGGCGCGCCCGCGACCGGCGAGTACCGGATGGCGCTCGGCAACGCCTATCTTGGCGACGGGTTGCCGCTTGTGGTGATCGGCCTTGCGATGTTCGCGGTGCCCGAGATCATCGACCTGCTGCGCGCCGGCGGATCGATCTCGCGCAGCCAGACCCTGGGCCAGGGCTGGTTACGCGGTCTCAAGGACATGTGGATGTACAAGTGGCTCTGCGTCCGCTGCGCCGGTATCGGCTGCCTGATCGGCGCGCTGCCCGGGCTCGGCGGCAGCGTGGTCGACTGGATCGCCTATGGCCATGTAAAGCAGACGGCCAAGGACAAATCGCAGTTCGGCAAGGGCGATATCCGCGGTGTATTGGCGCCGGAGAGCGCGAATAATGCGAAGGAAGGCGGCGGCCTTATCCCGACATTGCTGTTCGGCATCCCCGGATCCGGATCGATGGCCGTGTTTATCGGCGGCATGGTGCTCATCGGGCTGGAACCCGGCCCGGCGATGGTCGAAGGCCAGCTCAACCTGACCTATGTCATTATCTGGTCGCTCGCCCTGGCGAACGTGGTCGGCGCCGGCGCGTGCCTGTTTCTGTCCAAATACGTCGCGATGCTGACCACCATCCGTTACACGTATCTGGCGCCGTTCATGATCATGGTGATCTGTTTCGCGGCCTTCCAGGCGCAGCGCGACCTCGGCGACCTGATTACGCTGTTCGTGGTCGGGTTGCTCGGCATATTGCTGAAAAGGTTCGGCTGGCCGCGTCCGGCATTTCTGATCGGTTTCGTCCTCGCCGACCAGTCCGAAACCTACCTTTACCAGGCGGTCCAGTTCTACGACTGGGACTTCCTGCTGCGCCCCGGCGTTCTGATCATTGCCGCGATCACGGTGGTGTCCGCATGGGTGGGTGCCCGCAACGCGCCGACCGCAGATATCGATGCGGAGGCCGCCGCTGCCCTGAAAGCGCAGAACATGCGCCCGCAGGCCTGGTTCGCCACCGCGGTTTTCGCATTTTTCGCCTGGGGGCTGATCGACGGGCTGGGGCATTCGTTTATCGGCGGAATCTATACGATCGGCATCGGGGTCGCGATGCTGCCGATCGCCGCCTATCTGGTTTACATGACCTGGTCCAACAGGGTCGCGCATTCCGTCAACTACGACCACGAGGTAGAGGGCGATCACCTGCAGGGCGATGATATACCGGGGCTTTGGCACTATATCCTGTGGCTTGCCGCCTTCCTCGTATCGACGGTGTTGATCGGTTTCTGGCTGTCGATTATCGGCTTTTTCGTTATTTTCCTGCGGGTCAAATCCGATGCGAGCTGGCTGCGAATCGCTGCGATGACGACCGGCGGCGTCGGATTCGTCACCGCGCTGGCCTGGATCATGGTCCTCGATTTTCCGCCGGGCCTGTTGCAGGATGTGCTGGTTCTTCCCTGGCCGATCGGCTGAATACCGGCTTTTTTGGGCCGTTCATATTCGGTTCAGGTTTGTTCAGGCAGGATGGATTCCAGGTAGAGTAGTGGGTGTTGCGCCGCCAACCTGGGTGTGTGCAAAATAGTGGTGGGTAAGGGCTGGTTGCGAAACTTCCGCGGCCGATAATTTTTGGGGGCACCAAAATGGCACAGATTCTCGTATCGAAGTTCCGTCAATATATGGTTCTTGCGATCTTCGCCGTCGCGACGATGGCGGTTTCGCTTGGGTTACCGCAAACCGCTTACAGCGCAGGGTTTGCCGATAGTGTCGCCGGCAAGACGACGATCAAGCTGAAGGACATCCCCGGTGTCGGCAATGTCCTGACCAAACTCAAGCTCGGCAAGCTCGCCAATATGGACATGGCAGGCGTGGCGGCGACCGAGGACACGATCTCGGGCTTCGTCAATTTCTTTGCCATGCGCTGGAACTTCCTGGTCTTCAAGGGCGGAACCGAAACCTATTTCGCGATGGAGCCCGTGAGCGCGACCGGCCAGGCCCGTACCCCCAAGCTCAGCGACTTTTTCAAGGTCCCCGGCATCGAGGTCACCGACATGCTGACCTTCGACCGGATGGTCTGGGTCATCGCCGCGCGCGGCGTCGAACTTGAACAGAACGATCTGCCCGCGGCGGCGAAGGCCGTGTTTTCGCCCTATTTCGACGGCAATGCCGCGTATGAAGTCAGTCTCGACCAGGGCATCACCTTCATGGCGATGTCCGATATCGGCAAGCTGAAGCCGCTGAAGGACGCGATCGAGGCGATCGGCGGAAAATCGACCAAGGCGCTGTTCAAGTCCCAGCTCAGCACCGGCGTGCTGAGCTCCGTGATGGAGGGCAAGACCCCGTCGGTCACCGCGAGTTTCCTTGCCGCCCTGCCGCCCATTCGCCCGCGGATCGGCAAAAAGATCGAAATCCCCGCGACGTTCACGGTGGGCCTGAAAGCCGAATTCGATCTTCTCGAAGCCTCGACAAAGTTCGGCTATTTTCTCGAAGCGGCGGACGTACCGTTCGTTTATCCCGATATCGCCGAGAAGGAGCTTGCGACCGCAAAGACGACGATGGATATCGAAGTCGCGATGGCGCTTGAAGGCGGAAAGCCGACCTTTTCTATCGCCGCGACGATGTTCAAGGGCGAAAAAGGCGCCTTCAAGGAGGCCTTCGGCCTGCCCTTTATCGATCTCCAGGATTACACGATGGCGTTCGAGATCAAGCCGGATGCGGTGGCCATCGGCATCGGCGCCGGCGGGCGGTTCTACGACAACAATATCGTGACCTTTGCGGCCGTCCAGGTGCCCGCGGCGACGTCGGGTATTCCGATCCCCGAGCAGATCAAGTTCATGGTCTCGCCGACCAGACCGACGGATATCGCCTCGCTCAGCCTCAAGGACCTCACGGCTGCCTTCGCCGATCTGACGAATGCGGTCACCAAGTCCAAAATTCCGCATCCGCCGATCCCCGACGATTTCGTCAGAATCGGCGGCGTGAAGAAGGGCGAAGGGCCGTTTATCGACGTTTCGCTGAGCGTCGATCTCGACGCCGGGCTTGAAATGGCCGGCAACCTGATCGTGTTCGGCACCAAGATGGGCGAAGTCGAGACGGCGGTTATCAAGCCGACCCACGGCATCGAAATCAAGGCGACGAGCCAGGCAAACCTGCCGATCGACATCATCAAGCTGCCGCAGGGCGAGGTCGATATCGCCATCACGACCGAGAACATCACGGATCCGCATGTCCGCATCAAGACCGAGACCGTATCGCTTCTCGGCAGCGGCGGCAGCTTCGAGCTGTCGATCGACAAGAAGGCACAGGTCGCCATTGTCGAAGGGGCCGCGCCGTTCGGCCTGTTCGATGCGTCGCTCGTTCTCGAAAGCTCGACGCGCAGTCTGAAAAATGCCGGCTTCACGGCAACGGGCATAATCGAAGGCAATTTCTTCAACCGCTTCGCCGATGGAATCCAGACCGCGACGGCCGATTTCAGCCGGGGCGTCGAGACCGCCGTTTCCGGTATGAACCGCGAACTTCACGTTGCGTCCGACCGTATTCAGAAAGCAAAGATCGACAAGTCCAAGGCGGTCGGCGACCTGGAACGGGCGCGCAAATCCGCTTATGCCGAATTCAACAAGGCAAAGGCCGAGGTCGACAAGCTCAAGAAAAAATACGATCGCGAGAAAAAGAAATGCAGTCCCAAGCCCTGGGACTGGGACCATTGTGTCGCCGCAGGCTCGCTGTGGACGGCGATGAAGGTCGCCCGTGGCGTGCTGGACGTCGCACAAAAGGTTGTCGACGAATTCCTCAAAGGCACCGGCAAGGTGCTGAGCGCCGTCATCGACGGGCTGAACAAGACCATCAACACCTTTGGCAAGGTTCTGGCCGCCGCATCGGACGCGCTGAGCACCGCGATGGTGACGTTCGGGAACGCTATCGAATTCGCCGGCAAGTTTGCCGGTCAGGCGCTGGACGCCATCGCCTCGATATTCGATATCGAAAAACTGTGGATGAAAGGCAAGCTTGCGGTCCTCAGCGCCAGCCAGAAAGGCGAACTCGGGATCGAATACACCCTGCTGGGTTCCGAATACCTGAAAGACATCAAGTGGGACTTCAACGTACCCGTCGAAAAGGTGTTCGAGGTCTTCGTTCCGGGCGCCGATAGCGGCGGCGGTAACAAGGGCAAGGCGGCTCCGCTGCCGGGCAATGCGCCCAAACCGGTCAAGGTGGCGGGCAGCTTCACTTTCGACCCCGTGACCAGCCAGCAGGCCCGGAACTATTCCGAATCCCTGATCGAGGCCGGCAAGCTGAAGGCAACGGCCGTACCGTTCGATCCCGGCATGTGCGAAACCCATCCCTATGCGCTGGATGAGCACCTGAAGCTGGTCAATAGCGAGTTGTCGGCCATGACGCGGCGGGCGCGGAATGCGCAGGTCTACAAATACGTGACCGCGATGGAAGCCAGCCGGGCATTCCGGGCGCTGGGCAACGGCGCGCCGGCAAATCCGGCCCGTTGGGTCAAAGTGAACAGGGGCGGGCGTATTCCGTCCGGCGCCATCAGCGGCGGCTCGGAACCGGGCCGCTCGCGGCTCTATGTCTGCCGGTCCAAATACAAGGGGAACTGGGCCAGCGGCAAGGTCGTCGCCGGGTACTGCAATATCGGCTTCTATGGCAAGGAACACCGTCAAAGCACCTACGATGTCCTCGTCGGGTCGAGCAAGCGGATCAGCTGGTCGTCGTCCCGCAGCAAGTCGGGTGCGATGTATGTCGGCAAGGAAAAGGGCAAGAACGTGTATGTCTGCCGCGTCGGCTACAAGGGCGGCACGCATCCCGGCAAGATCGCTCCGAACGGGAATTGCTATATCGGCTATGGCGGCAAGGAACGTAAGTTCACCAAGGGTTTCCAGACCATGAGGGTGAATCGCAGCGGTCTGCACAACTACACGGGTCTGGTCAATCAGTACAAGGCGGCCAAGACCACGGTTGCGCAGCGCGATAGCGCGGCCAAGTACAGCAGACAGGGCAAGATTCTTTCCGGGATCGCCGCCGAACTCAAGAAAGCGCCGAAAAGCGGTGCGCCGCGCAAAGAGGTCGAGCGCAATTACAAGTCACGCCCGGCCAACCTGAAGGAACAGCTCGATCCGGTCTTCCTCGGAAATCAGACCAAAGAGCTTCGTGCGATGCGGACCAATCTTCTGAAACTGCAGAAAGATCCGGCGAGCCCATGCGGCCAGGCCATTCAGGATGCCGGTATCAAACCTGCGAAGAAAAAATCCGGTGGCGGCGGTGGTTTTGCCGGCATGGCTGCTGCGATGAAGAACATCAACAAGCAGGCGGCAGCGGCCGTGCAACAGGCAATGCAGCAAAGCGCGACGGCGGTTGCGGCGGCGAATGCCGCCCGCGCGCTTCAGGCCAAGCAGGCGGCGGCCCGCAAAGCGCAGCAGGCGGCGTACAAGAAAAAGCGTCTGCTGGCCTTTACCGCGAAGCTGAACAAGCGCCAGGCTCTTATCGAAAAGCGCGCAGCGAAATCCGTAAAGGTCAGGGCGGCGCGCAGCCAGATCGTCGCGAAGAAGGTCGCGCGGCCGGCCGCTGCGTCGAAGGCGGCGGCCCTGGCTGCGGCCAAGGCTAAAGCGGCCGCCGGCAAGAAAAAGCCGCAAAGCAAGGCGCTCGCCAAGCTGAACCAGAACCAGCGGGCGGCCTTTGCCCGCGCCTGGGGACAGAAAAAAGCGGCAAAGAAGAAAGGCGTCAGCGCCGGCAAGGTAACATCGGCGCAGATCGCCAAGCGTCAGCAGAGGATGGCGAAACGGCTTGCAAAAGTTGCCGGCATGAATGCCCAGCAGAAAAAGGCGTTTGCCGTTGCCTATGCGAAGTCGCGGGCGCGCGGCCGGGCGAACATGATCAAATCGGCACCGGTCAGCCGGGTATCGACGCTGGGCCAGAAACAGAAGGGCCAGACGGCGGCGACCCCTCCCGAACGTGCTGCGGTGAACACCAAAATGCTGCGCCAGCTGAAAACGCTCAAAGCCCTGGCGAAGTAGCCGGCACCGGATCGACCGGGCACCCCGCCTGTTCCGTTTCCAACGGGCGGGCGGGGTCGCCTGCGACATTTACAAAGGACGATCGGCCCCTTCCGATGATCGAGGTCAAAAACCTGATATTCGAGTACCCGACGAAACGGGCGCTCCACGATGTTTCCTGCATCATCAAGACGGGGAGCATCACAGCCCTTGTGGGGCCCAACGGGGCGGGAAAGACGACCTTGATCCGCTGTATCGTCGGCCTGCACGGTCCGTTTTCCGGCCAGGTCCTGTTCGATGGCGTCGATGTCCACGAACACCCGCGCGACTGTCACCGCCGCATGGCCTATCTGTCCGATTTTTTCGGCGTTTACGATCAATTGACGGTTCGCCAGTGTCTCACCTATACGGCCCGCGCCTATGGCGTGCCCGGCGATCAGGTGCGCACGGTGGTGGAAGCGGCGGCCGAGCGCCTGAAACTGACCGACCGGCTGCGCGAAAAGGCGGGTGCGCTGTCCCGCGGTCTGCGCCAGCGCCTCGCCATTGCACAGGCGATCGTCCACGAGCCGGAATTCCTGGTGCTGGACGAACCGGCGTCGGGGCTTGATCCCGAAGCGCGCCAGTCGCTGTCGATGCTGCTGATCGGCCTGCGCGATGCCGGCATGACGCTTCTGGTCTCGTCGCATATTCTCGCCGAGCTCGAAGGCTACTGCACCGACATGCTGATCATGCGCGAAGGCCGGATCATCGATTCCCGCCAGCTTGCGGGCGACCTGACCGATGCACGGCGCCTGCGCATCGATCTGGCGAGCCCGAGCGACGCGCTTTTTGCGCTGCTCGAGGCAATACCGGGCGTTGCGCAGGTGTCCGTCGAAGAGAACGTGGCGACGCTGCTGTTCAACGGCGATATGGCGGCCCAGCAGGGTCTGCTGAAATCGCTGGTGGGCGCCGGTGTGCCGGTCGCCGGGCTGCGGGAAGACCGCATCGCCCTGCAGGATGCCTATATCGCGCAGATCCACGAATACGATGCGGGAAAGACACCATCATGAGAAGTGGCCGGGTATGAGAGGCAATCCCGAATTTATCCGCAATCTGTGGCTCGAATTCACCCTGCACCGGGTGCTGGTGATGCCTGCCGTCGTCGGTATCCTGTTTCTGCTGATGTATCTCGTGAACGGTCAGGAACTCGACGGCGCAACGGCCGTTGCATCGGCCTTTTTGTTCAGCGCGATCATCTTTATCTGGGGGACCCGCGTCGCCGCGGAATCGGTGATACAGGAAATCAACGCGCGGACGTGGGATACCCAGCGGATGTCCGCCATGGGCCCATGGGCCATGGCCTGGGGCAAGCTGTTCGGTTCGACGATTTTCGTCTGGTATGGCGGGCTTATCTGCATGGGGCTCTACTGGATGTCCTATATCGACATCCTGCCCGAAGACCGCCTCGCCAAGCTGATCCTCGTCTATCTGCTGTCGGGCGTGATCGCCCATGCAACCGGTCTTCTGGTCAGCATGCAGGCGGTGCAGAAGCGGCGCGATTTCGGCCGCGTCCAGGTGGTTTTCTACCTGTTGTTCGGTTTTGCAGCGGCGATCCCGGGTCTCTATATCGGCCTGTCGGGCTGGGCGGATGACGGCGTGTACCGGGTAATGCTGTTCTACGACCGCGTCTTCCCGCTGATCGACTGCGTACTGATTGCCCTTGTCGTGTATTCGCTCTGGGCGCTGATCGGCATCTGGCGGATGATGCGGGCGGAATTGCAGATGGTGAACGGGCCGTGGGTATGGCTCGCTTTTGTTGCCTTCACCGTGGCCCTGGCCGCCGGCATTCGCATCCTGCCGCCCGAAGTCGGAAAGGCGATGCCGGATATATCGTCAAAGGCCTATCACGGGTATGCCATGCTGCTGATCCTGACCTATGTGATCGCCCTGGCTGAGCCCAAGGGCCCGGTTCTGTTCCGCCGGTTGCGGCGCTACGTGCGTCTCCACGACTGGGGCAGTCTGGTCAACAGCATCCCGCGAACGGTCCCGATGATCATTCTTGTCCTGCTGGCTTCCATCGTGCTGCTGCGCCTGTCGGAAGCGCGCTTTACGGTGCTTGAACAGCCGGTCAATTTCCATCTGGCGACGATTGCAACGTTTCTGTTCGTGCTGCGCGATGTCGGGTTCATCTACCTGCTCAGCATCGCGCGCTATTCGCCGCGCAACGATATCACGGCCTTTCTGTATCTCGCGCTGTCCTACACGGTGCTGCCGCTTGCGCTGATATTCCTCGGTCTGGATTCGCTGACGGCATTGTTCTGGCCGCAATGGGATTCCGGTGCCGGGCTGACACTCGGGCCCGTCATTATCGAGGTTCTGGTCGTTTTTGCGCTGATGGCACGGGCATGGAAGGTCCGCGTGGTACGCGACGAGGATATCGTCTAGCCCGCCGTTTCTTTTTGTTCCGGGACGTTGGGCGCGGTTACCGTGTTCCAACAACTTGTGTCGATCATCCGGTTGGTTGCCGCATCCCGAAAGATGTTCGGCGGATCGCGTCCTTCGCGCACGTCATTGATGGCATCGCGCAGCTTGCGCCGGTAAGCGGCGATCCCGGTATCGACGCGGCCCAGTGTTTCGCTGGCATGGATCGGCACCGCCCGTTGTCCCTCCTGGGCTTCCATATCGTCCGGTTTGCGTTGTTTGTCTGCGTAGGACCGGTCCCGAAGCTGGCCCGGACGGATATCGGAAATGGTGTCCGTCCCCGGTTTCCAACCGGCGACGGGTGCGCCGTTTTCGTCCGCCGGCCAGGCGCAGATGCAGATGCCATAGACCGTCTCGTTGTCCACCGGAACACACCAGATCACCTCGGTCGCCTTTTCGCGCCATATCGGCTCCTTACCTTTCTGGTGGATATTGGCCACCAGCACGATATTCGGCAGGATCACTTCGGAATGGCGCTCCAGCATGTTGCCATTCGGTAGCTCCTTGCCGAGGTCGTAGCGCATGCCGAGCGCGGTCTCGCTGAACCCGATATCCGGCCAGCCGCCCTGTGTGAGCACGCTTTCGAACTGATCGCCCGAGATCATTTCGTGCAGCACGATCAGATGCCACGGATCGAGGGCATTTTCGACATGCTGCAGCCAGTTGCAGTGCCGCACCCAGCCGAGGGAATGGTCGTCCCACAGTTTCAGACCTTTGAGCACGACATCGTCCCGCCCGCGCGTGTCCAGGATATCGAACATCGGGAAGAGCGGCTGTTCGTCCGGCGGTCCCATATACAGGAACACCAGCCCGCCATATTCCATCACCGGATAGGCTGGCTGCCAGACATCCATTTTCTCGCAGAACGCATCGGTTTCGCAGGGCATGTCGATGCACTTGCCCCGGGTGTCGTACATCCAGCCGTGATAGCAGCAGCGGATACCGTTTTCCTCAATCCGCCCGTATTCGAGCGACGTGCCGCGATGGGCGCAATGCAGCTCGAGGCATCCGACCTCGCCCGCCCCGTTGCGGAACAGCACGAGGTCTTCACACATGATCCGCACTTTGTGGGGCAGGTCGCCCAGCTCGTCCGATGTGCAGGCCGGTTGCCAGTAGCGCCGCAGCAATTCGCCCATGGGCGTGCCGCGGTCGACCTCGACAATCGATATTTCATCTTCGGGAAGAGAGGTATGGTAAGCCGATTTCATCGCGATACTCCCGACGGGGCGCCCAGATAAGATCATATGATATTATCTGGGCGAGTCAACGCGATCTCGCCGGGACGGGGTTTCAGAGCCCGGCGGAATCGCCCCCGTCGATTCGCCAGTTCCCGCCGGTCAGATAACCGGCATGCTCGCTGCACAGATAGGCAACTGTCGCGCCGAATTCCTCAGGCGTTCCGAACCGCCCGGCCGGGGTGTTTTCCTCGCGCCGCGCCAGTTCCTGCTCCTGAGTGAGCCCTTTCTTGGCGCCGAGCGTCGCCGCTGTACTTCGCGTCCGTTCGGTCAGGACGGCGGTCGGCGAAACCACGTTCACGGTGACGCCGTCGCGCACCACCTGATGCGACAGGGTTTTGAAGTAATGCGCCATCGCGGTCCGGAACATGCTGGAGATAACGTTTGTCGGCACGGGTTCGGCGACCGCGGCCGCACCGACCATCAGTATCCGGCCCCATTTCCGGTCCTGCATGCCCGGGACGAGACGCTGAATGACCCGGACCTGGCTCAGGATCATCGGGTTTACCTGGTCGGAGAGGTCTTCTTCGCTGACAGTCAGCGCCGTGCGCAGCGGCGGTCCACCATGGTTGGCGAAAAGAATATCGATCGGCCCGCCAAGTGCGGCTTCGGCGGCGTCCACCATCGTGTCCATATTGGCAGGATCGGAAAGGTCGCCCGGCAGGCCGACTGCCGGCCGGCCGGTTTGGGACGCGATCCGTTTTGCCGCCTCTTCGGCGCGCCCCGCATCCGATCCGCTGAGGCAGACCTGCACCCCTTCCTGCGCCAGCGCCAGTGCCGATGCATATCCAAGCCCGCCGCTCGATGCGAGCAGCAAGGCCCGCTTGCCTGCAATGCCCAGTTCCATATCCTGTTTCCTCTACTGGTCGACCCTGTCCGGCAGGGTGAGAAATGCCTCCATCGCGTGCCAGAACCGGTGACGGTTCAGCCCCAGCGGGGTGACGTGCGCCTGGCCGGCAAAGATCGCGAACTGTTTGTCCATGTTGGGCAGCAGCCGGAAAAATTCCATCAGGTCTTCCTCGGTTGCGACCCCGTCATGCTCGCCGCGGACGATCATCACTGGGCAGGTTATTTTAGACGGGTCGACCACGGGCAGATTGGCGCACATGTCGAGATAGGTGCCTGTCGGTACCGTGTCGCCGTATTGCAGTTCGGTCCTCGCCAGGGTTTCCGCAACGATCTGTTCGGATGTGCCGGGCTTGTCGCGGGTGAAAATGGACTCGAAGAATTCCCGGTCGACCGGGCGCGTATTGTGCGTGCGGAAATAGTCCAGGTTCTCCGCCCGTTTGATCAGCGTCGGTGCATCCTTGCCGGTCCAGACGAACGCATCGAGGACAAGTCGCGTGACGGCCCCGGGGCGGGCCCCGGCAAAGGCGGCCGCCCGCAGGGCACCTGACGAAGACCCGTAGAACAGCGCAGCGGTTGCACCGGTCTCGCGCGTCACGACATCGAAACCTGCTTTCAGGTCTTCGACGCCACTCGCAATATCGGAATTCCCGTCGGTCCGTGACGATCTTCCGTAGCCTTCGTGATCGAGCGTCCAGACATCGAACCCTGCGCGGGCAAAGCGGTCCATCAGCGAATAATCGTCGCGGCCCGGGACCTGCAGGTCGAAGCCGGTCGGCCCGCAGAACGACGAGCCATGCACAAGAAACAGCACCGGGGCGTCGTTCGACGTGGTGAGGCGTTTGCGAAACATGAACAGGTCCACATCGCCTTTTTTTGCCCAGTATTCATCCGCACGTATATCGCTCATCGCGGTCTCCTCACGAAGTTCTTCCCGTCAAGAAAATCGGGCGGATGCCAATGGCGCCCGCCCGATGTAACCATAGCGTTTGCGTCGGTTATTTCAGCGGCGAAAACGGCGCTGCGAGGACGATCTTGTTCGCCTGGGTCTGCAGCGTTTCCTTGCGGCCCTTGGGCGGCCAGATGCCTTTTGCGGCAGCCTCGGCGCGCACTTCGGCACGGTGTTCCAGGCTTTCATAGGCCCAGATATGGACGAACTTGTTCAGGCTGCCCGCATCGGTGTGCATGGCCATGACCAGTTCGGACATCTCAAGGCGCTTCGGCAGGGCCTTTTCCCAGTTCTTGTATACCTCGCCGATCAGGCCTGGAATGACCTGGTATTCGCGCCATTCGAAGATCGGACCCTTGTTCCCCTTGGCGAAGACCGGGGTCATCGGCGACGGGGTGAACAGTTCCGACTGCATGTGCTCCTGCAGGTGGGCGACCTTCGGCGGCCAGGAATATTTTTTGTCGGAAACGGATTTGGCGCGCTTCTTGTCGCGCTCCAGCCCGTCCTTGTACGGCCAGATATGAATGACCTCGTTCAGCGGGCCGATCTCGGTATGAAAAAATGCCGCTATCTTCGACAGGCTCTGACGTTTTTCGTAGGCCTTGCCGAATGTATTGATGAATTCCGGCACACCGCGAGGTTTCAGGCGGTAGGTTCTGACTTCGTACAACATATTTGCTCCCTTCGGTTTCGATTATCTCAAATTGGTAGTGGATTTCGGGTGGCGAGGCCAGTGTGCCTCAATCCGCGCGGGCTGGCATCTCCAAAAAAGATTTCAGCGCCCGGCGGAAGCGCCCGCGATTGACGCCCGGTTGCGCAATCTGCGCCCTGCCGTCGATCGATACCGGCCGCCTGTCCCGGTCAGGCAGACGCGAATTGAAGTGCGGTCGCGCCGGCATCGGTGGCGCTACCGGAATTGCCGTGTGAATTGGTATCGTCCTGCGCCATGGGGGATGGTAAAATACGGAAAATTGATGGGAGAATTCCAATGCCCGATACAGGAACAGCCGCCGGACTTTCCGCGGGAAACGCGACGGGACTGCCGTCCCGCGGCATTCATCATCTGGCGCTCACCACCGAAGACATGCAGATGACGACGGATTTTTTCGTGAACGTTGTGGGTATGCCGCTGGTGCATGCGATGAAAGTACCGCCGGGCGTGGGAACGGGGCCGGGTAACCGCGGCAATCCGCCGTATGAGGAAATCCGGCATTACTTCTTCGATATGGGCAATGACAGCCTGCTCGCCTATTTCGAAATCCCGAAGGGCGAAAAGAAACAATCGGACCGGGACGATATCGGCGGCATGCAGCATTGCGCCTTTACCGTGACGCCCGACCAGCTGGAAGCACTGCGTCAGCGTCTCGACGCCGCCGGTGTCGAGTATGACGGACCGGTCGATATCCTGCCGGGACTGGTATCGATGTATTTCAAGGATCCGAACGGCGTGCGCCTGGAAGCCTGCTGCCAGCCCGCCGAAGGCGACACCCCGAGCGTGATCGCCTCGGTGCTGCAGACAAAGGCGCAGGCCCGGGTCGAGCTTGAAACGACGGGCGCGTCGGAAGAATGGATTCAACAGGTCACGGCGAACCTGCCCGACTGACCTCCAACTGGCCTGATCGGCCAACCTGCCAGACCGGTGACGATCAGGCGTCCACGGCTTCCTTTTTGAAGCGGTAAAACTCGGTCTGCGGGGCGGGCCGGGTATCGGTCCACGCCTTGAGGGCCGCATGGGCGTCTTCGCGGTGGCTCTGGCGTTCGCTCTCGCCGATTATCTCGCAGGTGATCTCGAGGCGGATACCGTTCGGATCGAAGAAATAGATCGATTTCACAAACCCGTGGTCGGTCATCCCGACGACGTCGATACCGGCAGCCTCGAGCCGCTTTTTCCATTCCTCGACCTCGGCGACGGTGCCGACCTGCATCGCGAAATGGTTTACCCAGGACGGGGTTTCCGGGTCGGGCGTGCAGGCGGTTTCGTCGCCCAGATCGAAAAACGCGATATAACTGCCATCCGCATATTCGAAAAACAGGTGAACATAGGGGTCTGAAGCGCCGGTGCTCGGCACGCTGTCGGCCTGAATCACATGTGCCAGCGGCAGACCCAGCAGATCTTCGTAGAAACTGCGGGTTTCTTCTGCATTGCGGCAGCGATAGGCATAATGGTGCAGCCCGCCGATACGATTTAAGGTCGTCATTGTGAACTTTTCTCCGGTTCTTTGCGTTCTTACACTAACCCAGACTAGCTCAATTCACGAAATCTGTCCCGAACGGGATTCAGCCAACCAGGAGAGTTCCCTCTATGCCGGAAATGTTCGAATCCGCCCGTAAACGCCTCGAATCCGCCGCCCGGAAGCTCGATCTTCATGACGACGTCATGGAAATCCTGAATTACCCGAAGGAAACGCTGTCTTCCACGCTCGAAGTCCGGATGGATGACGGCTCGATGAAATCGTTCAAGGCCTGGCGGTGCCGGTATAACGATGCGCTCGGACCGACCAAGGGAGGTATCCGGTTCCATCCCGCGTCCTGCATGGAAGAGGTT
This sequence comes from uncultured Rhodospirillaceae bacterium, assembly GCA_963977005.1. Lineage (GTDB taxonomy): Bacteria > Pseudomonadota > Alphaproteobacteria > MPNO01 > UBA830 > CAXBCP01. The sequence continues at coordinate 74,933 of CAXBMQ010000018.1, read as the reverse complement.
ATGACGCTGGCATTCTGGATGACAATGAAATGCGCGGTAGTCGGACTGCCTTTCGGCGGCGGAAAGGGAGCGGTCCAGGTGGACACTAAGAAGCTGTCCCCGAAGGAGCTGGAACGCCTGAGCCGGCAGTTCATCCAGAACTACGCCCGGTTCATCGGCCCCGATCGCGATATCCCGGCACCCGATATGTATACGAACGGCATCGTGATCGCCTGGATGGTCGACCAGTACGCGCGGATGACGGACGGTCTGTCGCCGGCTGTCATCACCGGCAAACCCATCCCTCTCGGCGGATCGCTGGGCCGGGAAGACGCCACCGGGCGGGGCGCCTATTACGTTTTGCGCAAACTGGAAGACCGGCTCGATATCGATCCGAAAAACACCCGCGTCGCCTTTCAGGGCTTCGGGAACGCCGCCTATCACTGTGCGCAACTGCTTTACGACGACGGCTTCACCATCGTGGGCGTTTCCGATTCGAGCGGCGCGATCTACGACGCCGACGGCATGGATCCGGAGAAAATTCTTGCACACAAGAAAAAGGAAGGATCGGTCCTCGGCGCGCCGACCAATGGTAAAGCCGAGGAAATCGACGGGGTCGACCTGCTGACCTGCGACTGCGACGTGCTTGCTCCGGCAGCCCTCGAAGACCAGATCACGAGCGAGAACGCCGGCGCCATTCAGGCCCGGGTGGTTCTGGAACTTGCCAACGGCCCCACATCCTTCGACGCGGATGACGCCCTGCTTGAGCGCGGAATCGTCTGTATCCCGGATATTCTCGCCAATGCGGGCGGCGTCACCGTGTCGTACTTCGAATGGGTGCAGAACCGCGCAGGCGATTACTGGGCTGCCGAAAAGGTGCGCGACCGTTTGAAGGAGAAAATGGAAACCGAGGCCGAGAATGTCTGGCAGATAAAAGAGGAACATGACGTCGGATTGCGCGGCGCGGCCTATGTTCATGCGCTCAGGCGGCTGAATGCCGCCATATCCGCCCGTGGGACGCGGGAATATTTTAACGGCGATTGACGCCCGTCACGCCGCCTAAAGTTCGCCTGCGACAACCTGCCGGCGGATCTCGGCCAGTGTGCTGGAGACGCCCTGAAAGTAGCTCTGCGACATACGGTCCGCGAACGCCGCTTCCGCGTCGCTGCCGTGTGCGAGTCCGGCCACTTCAAGAGAGAAGGTGAAGCGCAGGCCCATATCGCCGTCGTCCAGTGTGACGATTTCGTTCAGAATCGTGCCCATGGCGCTGCTTCTCGTGCGCTCGAAGGTCACGCGATCCTGGGGTTCGAACGTCACGCGTTCCTGCATTTCCTCGCCGCGCAGGGTAAATTCCCGAAGCAGCCAGTTATCGCCCCGGTCGATGACCTCGCAGGCACTCATGGCGTCGAGGAACGGCACGGGGTTCTCCGCCTTCAGCACCAGCCCCTGCCATATCTGTGCCCGTGTCAGCGCCGGCTTTCCGGTATTGACCGGTATTGTATGACGCAGGGTGAAAATCGGTCTTGCCTCCTCCGGGCGACCGCCCGGCGTTCACGCCGCGGGCAGCGCGCCGTCGGTCTTCAGCCGACGGATTGTGTCGATTGTCGACTGCACGGCTTTCAGATAGGTCTCTTCCATGCTGTCGGCATAGGCGCTTTCTTCATCGCTGCCGTCTGCCATGTCTTCGCGCGACAGGGTGAAGGTGAACCGCAGCGCGAGGCCGCCGTCGGGCTCCAGAATCTCGTTTAGAATGGTGCCGCGCTCTATCCCGTCGAGCCGCTCGAATTCGACCGTGTGTTCGGGGCGGAAGGTGACCCGCTCATGCATCGTGTTTCCGGCGATACGGATGGCGCGGATCAGCCAGTCGGTTCCTTTGTCGCTGCCGCGCTCGGTTACGTCGCAGGCCTCCATCACGGGAACGAAAGGCAGTGCGTTTTCGCCTTTCATGACAAGCCCGCGCCATACATCCGACCGGCTCAGTTCGGGTTGCGCACCGGTATTTACCTCGATCGTCTTGTCGACTGTGAACATGATTGTTTCTCCCTGAAACGATGCTATGACGGTCGTATGGTTGCGGCAAGCAAGCTGTGCGATTTACACGATTCGCTGCATCCTCTAAAGCTGTGTCCGAACGGAGTGGTATGGCTTCCAGCACAGATAAATCAGGACCCGGCGGCAATCCCGCAATCGCGTACGATCAGCGGCTCGCAAAGGCTGTTGTCCGCGTCATAAAGGGATTACCGGTTTCGCCCAACGCGCTGACGGCGCTTGGCATGGCGGTTGGAATCGCATCGGGCTTTCTCTACGCCGAAGGCACGTGGGGCGCGATGCTCGGCGGGTCTTTCCTTTTCATGGTCGCCGTCTGGATGGACCATGTCGACGGCGAATTCGCCCGGGCGACCGGAAAAACCAGCAAGTTCGGACACTATTTCGACCATGTCGGCGCGATGTCGAGCTATTGCGCCATGTTTGTCGGCGCCGGGTTCGGACTGCGCGATACCTGGCTCGGGGAATGGGCGGTACCCTGCGGAATCGCGGCGGGTGTGTCGGTCGCATTGATCTTTTCGATCCGCCTCTGGCAGGAAACCGTCTATGGCAAGGAGACGACCGAGCAGACCGTGCGCGGCGGGTTCGAGATCGAGGATACGCTCTATGCCGTGGGCCCGATCACCTGGATCGGTGCGATGCCGCCCTTTATCGCCGCTGCCGGTATCGGCACGCCGCTCTATCTGCTTTACGCTATCTGGGAAGCCGCGGGACACGTGCGGCGAAACCGCTGATGGCGGGCCTGCACGGCGGTAGCGACGCGGGACACGCCAATTTCTTCGCGCGCATCATGGGCGCTGTCGTCTCCTGCGCGCAGTTGTCTCCGTGGATCGTTCTGACCGGGGCGCTCGCCCTCACGGCGGTGTCCGGGTTCTATGCCGCCGGCAATCTGAAGATCGATACCGATACCGCCGGCATGATATCGGAAGATTTGCCGTTCCGTCAGCGTTACAAGGCGTTTCGCGACGCATTCCCCGCGCTATCGGATAATGTCGCGATCGTTGTCGATGCAGACCTGCCCGACCGTGCGGATGAGGCGACCGAGATTCTTGCCGCCAGGCTGCGTGCCGACCGGGAAAATTTTCCGCTTGTCTTCTCGCCCGAAACCAACCCGTTTTTCGTCCGGAACGGTTTGCTCTATCTGGATCGCGACGCCCTGGCCGACCTGTCCGACGAGATCGCGGAATCACAGGCTTTCCTCGTCAAGCTCGCCGGCGATCCATCGCTGCGCGGTCTGGCCGCCGTGCTGACCGACGCCGTGGATGGCGTCCAAGATAAAGACCAGGTCGCGCGTATCGCAACCGTGCTGGATAGTTTGACGGCTGTCGCAACGGCAATCGGGCAGGGGAAACCGGCTGCACTCTCATGGCGTGCACTTATCGGCGGCCAGCAGGACGAGGGCACGACGCGACGCGTGATCATTACCCAGCCCCGGGTCGATTTCACCTCGCTTGCCCCGGCGGCAGAGGCGATGGAGCGTATTCGCGCGATCGCCCGCGAGGCCGGCCTGACGCCCGAGACCGGTGTGAGGGTCCGACTGACCGGCGGCGTCGTGATCTCCACCGAAGAACTTGAAAGCGTCACCACCGGGGCCACAAATGCCGGGCTCGTCAGTCTTGTGCTGGTGACGTTTCTGCTCGCCTGGGGAATCAGGTCCCTGCGTCTGGTGCTCGGTATTCTGGCGGCACTGGTCGCAGGGCTTGTCTGGACCGCCGGTTTTACGACGTTGGCGATCGGCCACCTCAATCTGGTTTCCGTCGCGTTTGCGGTCCTGTTTATCGGACTTGGCGTCGATTTCGGCATCCACTTCGCGCTTCGCTTCCGGGAGGAACGCCGCGGCGAAGGCGGCTCCGGGGACGGATTGCGGCGCACGGGGCGCGGATTGGCGGGGCCGCTGGCACTATGCGCGATTGCTGCGGCAATTTCGTTCTTCTCCTTCGTGCCGACAGATTACCGCGGCCTGTCCGAACTGGGCCTGATCGCCGGCGTCGGCATGTTTATCGCCTTTGTTGCGACGTTTACGGTCATGCCGGCTCTGTTGACGGTGTTCCCGCCCGGCGCGCCGGCGCCCGTTCCGGCGAAGACGAAATCGCCGTCCCTGCCGGACCGGCGCATTGCGATCGCAGCGCTCGTTCTGGGTGGTGCCGCGGCGGCGGCTGTTCCGTTCGCCCGGTTCGATCTCGATCCGATCAAGTTGCGCGATCCGTCGACAGAGTCCGTCCGTACATTCCGCGATCTTGCCGCGACCGCGGGCGCGTCGCCCTACACGATCGAATTGCTGGCGCCGTCCCTGTCCGGCGCCTATGCCCTGGCGGGCAGGCTCCGCGGCCTGCCCGAGGTCGACAAGACCGTAACGGCGACCGATCTGGTGCCGACCGAGCAGACCGAAAAACTCGCGATGATCGACGACCTGAATATTTTTCTGGCGCCGCTCCGGCTGGACGGAACGGCGCCCGCAATCGATGCAGCGGAACGGGAAAAAGCGTTCGAGGCCCTGCGCGCGGCTCTTTCCCGTGGCGCGGCGCGCGACCTGCCGGACCTCGCGGCGGCAGCGGCGAGACTGAACACCGCCACGGAGACGCTGGACGACAGGGCAAAGCAGGCGGCGTTCGAGGCCGCGGTTTTCCGGCATTTTTCGCCGCAGATAGAGCGCCTGAAAAAGACACTGGATGCCCGGCCGGTTGCACTGAAGGATTTGCCGCCCGAAATACTGCACCGTTACCTTGCGCCCAACGGCCGCGCGCGTGTTCAGGTCTATCCGGCCGAGAACCTGGAAAACCCCGAGGCGCTGAAACGCTTCGTCGACGCGGTGCGCAGGATCGCGCCGGATGCCACCGACAGCCCCGTCGAAATACTCGAGGCGGGCCGGGCTGTGGTGAATTCGGTGGTCACGGCCGCCCTGATTTCCATATTTGCGGTCACGCTGATGATTTTCCTGGTGCTGCGGTCGGTCCGGGACACCCTGCTGGTGCTTATCCCGCTCCTTCTGGCGGCGCTCTATACGGTGGCGGGGACGGTCCTGCTATCGATGCCGTTCAATTTCGCCAATGTGATTGTTCTGCCGTTGCTGATGGGGCTGGGGGTCGCCAATGGCATTCACCTCGTGTCCCGCGCGCGGGAGGAAAGTTCGGGTGCTGCCGCGTTTTCGACAACCACGCCCCGCGCCGTGATTTTCAGCTCGCTGACGACAATCGCATCGTTCGGCAGCCTTGCGGTTTCAAGCCACCGCGGTACCGCTAGCATGGGCGAATTGCTGGTCTTGTCGATCGGCCTTACGCTTGTGTGCACGCTGATCGTTCTGCCGTCTCTGATGCGGCTTTGGCCCGATGGCAGGGAAGAGTCATGACGGAAAAATCCCCCGGACAGCTCATTCCCTACGATCAGGCGATCTGCGCGGTGCTTGTTCGTCCGCTGGTCAACACGCCGATCACGCCGAACCATATTACGACGTTCAGCCTGGTTCTCGGGCTTGCCGCCTCTGCCCTGTTCGCGTGGGGCGACGGGACGGCCCCGCTCTGGGCGGCAGCGCTCGTCACCGTTGCGCGCTTCATCGATCACATGGATGGCGAGCTTGCCCGTCAGAGCGGAAAAACGTCGCCCATCGGTGCGATGTACGATTCGCTGACCGGTACTGCCTGTTACGGCACCATGTTTCTCGGGATGGGGTATGCCGAATGGCGCCATGGTGCCGGAGACTGGACATTGATTCTGGCGGCCGGCGCCATGCTGTTTATCGTGATCAACATGGTCCTGCAGTTCCGGGTCGAAACATGGTCGGGGATCGCGCCGGATCCCTATCCCCAGTTCGGCCGGTTCGAGGCCGAGGACGGCATTTACCTTATCCTGCCGATTATCTGGCTGACCGGGACCTTCGGGTTTTTTGTCATCGGGACCATCGGTACGTTAATCTTCACGATCGTGAATATCACCGATCTGTTGCGCAGGCTGCGCGAACCAGAGGGTTAGAACCATGCGCGCGCTTGTCACCGGAACATCCGGATTTGTAGGATCCGCCGTCGCCAGACGGCTGGTTGCGGACGGTCACGATATCCGGGTTCTCGTGCGCCCGACCAGCGACCGGCGCAATCTCGAAGGCCTGGCGGCAGAGGTCGTCGAAGGCGATCTTGCGCAACCGGAAACGCTCAAATCCGCTGTCGTCGGCTGCGATGCGGTGTTTCATGTCGCCGCGGATTACCGGCTCTGGGTACCCGATGGCGGCGCTTCCATGTACCGGGCGAACGTCGATGGCACACGCGACCTGATCCGGGCCGCATGCGATGCCGGCGTCGAGCGCTTCGTCTATACCAGTTCCGTGGCCGTGCTCCGTCCGCTGCCGGGCACCGAGATCGCGGATGAGACCACGGTTGCGACCGTCGATGACATGATCAGTCACTACAAGAAATCCAAATTCCTGGCCGAGGAAGAAGCCATGCGGCTGGTGCGGGAGGAATCCGCGCCGGTGGTGATCGTCAACCCGTCCGCCCCGTTCGGTCCGCGCGATATCAAACCGACACCGACCGGGCGGATCGTGCTGGACGCAGCAAGGGGCCGTCTGCCAGCCTATCTCGATACCGGGCTGAATGCCGTTCATGTCGACGATGTCGCCGAGGGGCACATGCTGGCGTATCACAAGGGGGAGATCGGCGAGCGCTATATTCTCGCCGGCGACAACATGACGCTTCGCGATATCATCCAGACGGTTACCGATCACGTGGGACGCACCGGTCCCTGGCTGAAGCTGCCGCGGAGGCCTCTTTTCCCGGTCGCCTGGGCGGCGCAACTTTTGGCCCGTATCACCAAACGCGAACCGGTTGTCACCGTCGACGCGCTGAGAATGGCGGCGAAGCACATGTACTATTCGTCCGATAAGGCGCGCGAAAAACTGGGTTACGCTCCGCGTCCGGCCAGCCAGGCGTTGACCGAAGCCGCCGACTGGTACCGCGACAACGGATTTATGGACTGAGCTCGTCGGGGCCGAATCGAAAGGTGTCGACGCGGCAGGCGACTCAGCGGTCAGTCGTTCGGCGATGCTGCAAGAAGACCGAGATCGCTACCGCGGCCCCCAATCAGCGAAAAGCCAACGGGGCAGTTATCCAAAAGGGCCGCCGGAAAATGGCGTTGCGGCAGACCGGCGTGGCCGGAGATACTGCATAGGGTGAGGGCCCGGCGATAGAACTCGCCAATCTGCGCCTCAGAGGCTTCCCGCGGCAGGGCGGCGGTCGGTGCGGTCGGGATCAGAATGGCGGTGCCCGGTGGCAGCAGTGAATCCAGTCGCGCGCGCAAATAATCCCGGTACGGCTGCCAGCGTGCTGCATCCGCGTCGGTAATGATCTGTGCATCCTTGAACCGCTGCGCAATCGGCGGGGCCATTGCGGGCCTCAGGTCCACAAGTTTTTCACCCACCGTGCGGTGAACGTCATGTCCTTGCAGAACGCGATAGGCTTCCAGGAAATCGGCTTCCTGCCCCGCGAAAACCGAGACGTCTCCCGCCGGTTCCCAGCCATCAACTCCATTGAGCAGAAGGTCGGCGACCTTCGGATCGGCAAGCGCGAACACATCTGCGGCGACGAGAACGCGTTCGATGGGTACGTATTTCGTGTCTTGCAGCAGGACTTCACCTACCTTGCGCAATAAGCGGGAATCGGAGGCGAACCACCCGACCGTGTCGTAGCCCGGTGCAAAGGGGAAAACCCCGTCCAGCGGGACCAGACCATGGGTCGGCCGGAAGGCGGGGATACCGCAAAACGCCCCGGGGATGCGTACCGACCCGCCTGTGTCGGTGCCAAGGGCGAAATCGACCGCGGCCGCAGCGACGGCAGCGGCCGAGCCGCTGGACGAGCCGCCCGGCAAACGGCCTTGTGCCGCCGGGTTCAAAACCGTGGGATAATGCATGTTGTCGCCTTCGAGACTGAAAGCGAATTCGTCTGATACGGTCCGACCGTCCATGGCGGCGCCGGCCGCGAGCAGAAGACCGACGGCGCTGGCGGTCCGCCGCGCCGGTTTGGCAGCGCCAGGCCAGCCGGGGTTGCCTGCGCCCGTGTATTGTCCTGCAATATCGATAAGGTCCTTCAAGGCAAAGCGCGCCCCGCTCAACGGGCCGCTGGCGGTAGGGGCGACGCGCGCACGTGCGCCGGGCAGGAAAGCGGTCGCCGCCGCCGTCTCCGTGGCGCCTGGCATGCGGCTCAAGTCGGTTCGCGTGCAGCCAGAGCGTCGATCACCGCCTTGGAATCGGTGACGAAGCCGAAACACTTCTTGACGTTCCAGACCGTTGCTTCCGTACAGAAATCGGGGGACGTCGTGGCACAGCAATCTTCAACGAGAATGCAGCCGTAGCCCAGGAAATTGGCGTCCGTCAGCGAATGAAGGACGCATTGATCCGTGTTGACGCCGGCGAACAAAATCGACTTCGTACCCAGGTTACGCAGGATGGAATCGAGCGGAGTATCCCAGAACCCGCTGATCCTGTGTTTGTCGACCTTGATATCGTCCGGTGCGATTTCAAGTTCGTCGACCACCGCCGCCGCCCAGGAATCTTTCTGCAGAACGGGCGCGCCGTTGGACGGCAAGGGGTCGCCGAGACCGATACCTTTCCCCGCGGGCTTATAGAGATGGATCTGGTTCGGTGGCATGTTCGCGAGGTCGGGTCGGTTGCCCCAGTTCACCCAGATGACCGGCACGCCCGCCTCACGGAGTGCGGGCAACAGTGCCTGTAGGGGCTCGATCGGTTTGCGGTCGAGGGTGTAGTCGGCCCCGAGATAATCCACCCAGCCGCCTTCGGCGCAGAAATCGTTCTGCATGTCGATGACGACGATCGCCGTGCGCAGGAGATCGAGCGTGACGGCCTGCGGCTCCGTGGGCAGCCGCAGCGGAACCGGGGCCGGCGCAGCCATCGCCATGTCGATCTCTGTTTCCGTGGCGCGCCAGTGATAGGTGTCGCCGATTCCGAGCCGTCCTCCGGCGGTATCCGTCTTTTTCATGTGGTCAGTCATTGTGTCCTCTGCTGACAGGTATCGATGACCCTATGCAATTTCCCTGCCACATGGGGCTTTGGCGAAATTCGACCATTTTCGCCATGAAACATGGCGCCGGAGATGCCGCCGCTGCCCAATAATTCATCGGAACCTAAATTTTGTGCACATGTGACCGCCCGCTCCCTCTCAGGGCTGCGCCCCGAGACCGGGAAACCCCTATATTTCGCCATATAGAGAGCTGGCACACCGATTGCATACGACGAGGACACGCAAATGAAATCAAACCGACAAAGAGGGACAAGTCATGACATTCAGCCGCAGGACGATGAACAGACTGGTTGCGGGCGCGTTCGCTGCGATCGCGCTTAATGCGTTTGCCGTAATACCTTCCCAGGCTGCCGATCCGATGAAGGTCGGCATTCTCATCCCGGGCTCCAAGTCCGACAAGGGCTGGATGGAATCGGGTTATGACGGTCTGGTCGCTGCCCAGAAGAAATACGGTGACAAGATCGAAGTCCAGATGATCGAAAACATCAACTACGCCGATATGGAACAGGCGCTTACCCAGCTCGCCTCCGGCAACAAACTGGTTATTGGTGTCGGCGGTCAGACCCAGGCCGCGATCTACAAGATCGCCCGGCGTTTTCCGAAAACCAATTTTTCAATCGTCGGCGGCAATGAATCCGACGCCCGGCCGAATATCGCCGGCTACGACGTCAAACAGGCGGAGATCGCCTTTGTTGCCGGTGCTGCGGCAGCCATGATTTCCAAAAACGGCGCGGTAAGCTATGTCGGCGGGCTTGAAATTCCGTCCATCGTGAACGCCGGCAAGGAATTCGGGAACGGCGCGAAATACATCAATCCGGCGATCAAGTATTTCGAAAACTATACCGGCGATTTCGACGACGTCGCCAAATCGAAGGAAGCGACCCTTGCGGCAATCTCCCAGGGCGCGGACGTGCACTACCACATCCTGAACCTCGGCCTGCGCGGTATGGAACAGGCTGCGAAGGAAAAAGGTACCAAGATCATCGGCTCCTACACCGATCGCTGCGGCAGCGACCCGCTCTATGTCGCTTACTCGGTGACCGGTGTCGGCTTCCAGGTCCAGTACGCCATCGACCAGTTTGTCGGCGGCACATGGAAAGCCGGCTACAAGCCGTTCGGTCTCAAGATGGGCCCGCAGGCGTCCGGCATGGTGATCTGCGGCGGCACCGCAGAGCAGAAGGCGAAGCTCGACGAAATCATGAAGGACATCCTGTCCGGCAAGATCACCGTACTTGAAGGCTGATGCCACGACGCGGGCCGGTCGCGATCCCGCGGCCGGCCCCGTTGTCGCCTGTCCGGATAGGCCGCGTGTGACCGACCTTCTTGAATTCTCTGGCGTTACCAAGCGTTTTGGCGCATTCACGGCGCTTGACGGGATTGATGTCGGTTTCGCCGCGGGTGAAATCCATTGCCTGCTCGGCGAAAACGGTGCCGGCAAATCCACGCTCTGCAATCTCGCCTTCGGGATATTCGGCCCTTCCGAGGGGGCACTTGCGTTCGACGGCGCGGCTTACCGGCCTGAAGGGCCCAAAGATGCGTTGACGGCTGGAATCGCCATGGTTCATCAGCATTTCAGCCTGGTGAACGACATGTCAGTCGTCGATAACCTGATGCTCGGCCAGGCGCGGGGCTTTCTCGACCGTAAATCCTTCGCCGCCCGACTGACCGAACTTGGCGAAAAATACGGCCTTTCGATGGCACCCTTCGCGCGGGTCGGAGACCTTTCCATCGGCGAACGCCAGCGGGTCGAAATCGTGAAATGCCTGATGCGCGAACCGCGCCTTCTTATTCTGGATGAGCCGACCGCCGTGCTTCTCCCGGACGAGATCAGTGCGTTGCTCGATGTCTGCCGGGCTGTTGCCGAATCGGGCTGCGCCGTGATTCTCGTCACCCATAAACTCGCAGAGATCAAGCAGGTCGCTGACCGCGTGACCGTCCTGCGCGGCGGCCGGATTGTAGCGCGCTCCGACAGTCCTGCGGACAACATTGACGCGCTGGTCCGTGCCATGGTCGGGCGCGACATCGAAGAGCTCGACAGTTTTGCGATGACCAGTATCGGGGTCGATTCCGATTCAGGTGCGTCCGCGCGGGAAGCACCCACCACGGCTGGCGCAACCGCCGTGACCGGCGACGAGGTCGCGCAGTTCGACGGTATCTCGGTGCGCGACAGCACCGGGGCGCTGCGCCTGGACAATTTCACGGTGACCGTCCGCCGTGGCGAGATCGTCGGGATCGCCGGCGTTGAAGGCAATGGCCAGAGCGAGCTTGGTGATCTGATCGCCGGGCTGACCGAACCCCAGAGCGGGCGGTTCCATATCGACAATGACGATCTGACGGGGGCGACGCCTGCCAAGATTACCGAAAGCGGTGTCGGTGTCGTGCCGGAAGACCGGCACAGGGTCGCCGCGATCGTCGAGATGACCCTGATGGAGAACATGCTGCTCAACCGCATCGGCGGTTATACCCGATACGGGCTGATGAATCGCCGCGCGATGCGGAGCGCCGCCGATCGTCTGACCGAATTGTTCGATGTACGGGCGGCCGGGCTCGACGTCCCGTTCGGCAGCCTGTCTGGCGGTAACCAGCAAAAAGCGGTCCTTGCGCGCGAGCTATCCACTCCGAATCTGCGGTTTCTGCTCGCCGCACAGCCGACCCGCGGCCTGGATGTCGGCGCTGTCGAAGCAGTCTACCGGATGATCCGCCAGGCCTGCGACAGGGGTGCGGGCGTTCTGCTGATCTCGTCTGAGCTTGACGAGATTCTGGCTGTCGCAAACCGCGTGGTCGTGCTGTATCGCGGCCGGATTATCGGCGAGCGTCCGGCGCATCCGCGCCACCGCGCGGCCATCGGCGCAATGATGGCGGGGCAGTCGGCATGACGTCGCCCGCCCGAAGCGGCACCGCACTTACCCTGCCGATATCCCGCTTCTTCCCGGCTTCGCTGATGCTGCCCGTTATTGCGGTGCTCGCCGCGTTTATTGTCGGATACGTCCTCGTGCTTGCCATGGGCGTGTCGCCTGGCAAGGCCCTCGGTGCGTTTGTGACCGGGGCTTTCGGATCGTCCTATGCGATCTCGGTATCGCTCAACCGGGCGGCTGTCTTTGCGCTGGTCGGGATCGGTTTCGTTCTGGCAAACCGTGCGAATCTCACAAATGTCGGCGGTGAAGGGCAAATTGCCGTCGGCGGGATCGCGGCGACCGCGACGGCTCTGTATGGCGGGGTTGCGGATCTCGGCTTCGGGCTTGCCTTTATCACGCCAATCCTGGCGGCAACGCTCGCAGGTGCGTTGTGGGGCGGCCTCGCGGGCGTCCTGAAGGTCCGCGCCGGGACCAATGAAGTGATCAGCACCCTGCTGCTGTCGTTTATCGCGGTCTGGCTCATCTATTGGTGCGTTCAGTCGCGCGACCTGCTCCGCAAACCGATGACGAATTCGGCGACCCTGCCGGAATCTGCCGAAATTCCCGAAGCTACTCAATTGCCGCTGCTGACCGGCGATTATGCCGCCCCGGCAACCCTCGGCATTCCGGTTGCGCTTGTGCTTGCGGTGATCGTCTGGCTGGTCCTGACGCGGTCGCGTTTCGGCTTCAATTTACGGGCAGTCGGATTCAACACGATCGCGGCCGCCCGTGCCGGCATTGCGCAGCGTTGGACGATCGTCATGGCCTTGACCATCGCGGGCGGATTTGGCGGCCTTGCCGGCGCGATGATGCTGCTCGGCGAGCAATATTCGCTCAAGACCGGATTCTCTTCCGGCTACGGGTTTGACGGCCTCGTGGTCGGGTTGCTGGCACGCGGTTCTGTCGGGGGCGTTATTGCCGGCGCCCTCCTGTTCGGGTTCCTGCGTTCAGGCGGCATCTCCATGGAGATGGTGGCGGCGGTGCCAACGGCACTGGTGATGGTGATCCAGGGTCTGATCGTGCTGTTTGTCGCCGGTGCCGCGTTCTGGCTCGACAAGCGGGAGAAAGGCAAATGACCTGGGAAATCATTGCCGTTTTCCTGGGTTCGTCCCTGCGTCTTGCCGTACCGATCATGCTGGGAGCGATCGGCGAGCTGGTCAGCGAACGGGCGGGTGTGCTCAACATGAGCATCGAGGGGATGATGCTGACCGGGGCTTTCGGCGGGGCGCTCGGCGCATGGGTCAGCGGCGACCCCGCAATCGGCCTGGTTTTTGCCATCGTCGCCGTGTTGCCCGTGGCGCTGTTACAGGCGTTTCTCAGCAATACACTGCGCGCCAACCAGATCGTCACCGGGCTCGGGATCAATATCCTTGTACTCGGTGCGACGACACTAGCCTATCGGGAGATTTTCGGCGCCCGGTCGCGCGAACAGATCCCCGGTTTTGACAAGTGGAGTCCGCCGCTTCTCGGCGATATTCCGGTTTTCGGCGAAGCATTGTTCCAGCAGGTCTGGCTCGTCTATCTTGCTATCGTCATCGTGCTGGGGACCGGGTTTGTGCTGCGCTATACCTCCATCGGCATCGTGATCAAGGCAGCGGGCGAGGACCCCCGTGCGGTCGACAAGTCCGGCATGTCGGTCGTCGCCCTCCGCTATGGCGTGGTGATTTTTGCCGGCTTTACTTCAGCCCTCGCCGGGGCGTTTCTGTCGATCGGCGACATACACACTTTTACAGAGGGGATGACCAACGGTGTCGGGTACCTCGCCATCGCCGCGGTCATTTTCGGCAACTGGAAAGTCGGTCGTGTCGTCTTCGCCTGCCTCTTGTTCGGCGGGGCGACGGCCCTGCAGTTTCAGCTTCCGGCGCTGGGCGTGAACGTGCCGACCGCCGTGCTGATCATGCTGCCCTACCTGCTGGCTTTCCTCGCCGTCGCCGGGCTGGTCGGACGCCAGCGGGCACCGACGGTCCTGTCCGTGCCTTACAGCCGGAATTGAGTCCGAGCGAAGAAAGCCAGACTATTTCGTGCCGTACATCCGGTCGCCCGCATCGCCGAGACCGGGCCGGATATAGGCGTTGTCATCGAGCTCCCGGTCGATGGCGGCGGTGACGATCGGCACATCGGGATGCGCCTGGGTAAACATGTCGACCCCTTCGGGCGCGGCGACGACGCAAACGAATTTGATGCGCCTGGCGCCTGCCTGTTTCAGCCGCTGAACCGCCGCGGTCGCGGAACCGCCCGTCGCCAGCATGGGATCGACGACGATGCACAGGCGTTCCTCGAGCCGGTGCGGCAGCTTGATGTAATATTCCACCGGTACATGGGTGTCCGGGTCCCGGTAGAGCCCGATATGGCCGACCCCGGCGGTCGGCATCAGGTCCAGCATGCCGTCGAGCAGGCCGTTACCGGCCCGCAGGATGGACACGAGGCAGATTTTCCCGCCATCGACCCGCGTGCCGGTCATCGATTCCAGCGGTGTGTCGAGATCGATCTTCTCGCGTTCGACGTCGCGGCAGACTTCATAGGCCAATAGCTGGCTGATTTCGCGCAATCCGCTGCGGAAAAGGGCGGAGTCCGTATTGCGGTCGCGGATCAGGGTGAGCTTGTGCTGCACCAGCGGATGGTCGACGACTTCTATGGAGGCGTTCGTCGCCCGGATGGTCTGGTTGGTCACGGTCTTTCCCCTAGAAAACGGTTGCATCGCTTTGAATGGTAATTGGCGGCCCGCCGTCGTCGCGCAGTTCCGCGGCGACCCGGCGACCGGCCGACCAGGTGCCGCCCTGCAGCACGCTTGCCAGCGGCAGCGCCCTGGCATCGACGCCAAGGACGGCGCGCACGTCGTCTGCAACCCGGTCGAGCAGGGCGACGGTGAGCGCCCGCCATTCGACGATCAGTTCGCTCGACGGCGCGTGCGGCTGTGCCGCCAGTGCGGGGTCCTTCAACGACAGGACCCCGGTATCGACGAACAGGCCGCCGTTCCGGTATTCGGCAAGGCCGGTAAGTCCGTCGAGATCGGTGACGGTCGTCCCGGCCTGCTGCAGCGGCTCGATCAGCGAATAGGACAGCCATTGCGACAGTTTGTGAAACGGCACGATGCCGTCGGATGCATCGTTGCGCGAAACCGCCGGATGCCGGCCGACATCTCCCAGCGGAACGCCGCCGATGCGGACGGGCGACGGCCAGATGCCAGTCAGGGTATCGAGAAGGGCAAGCAGGATGTCGCGGGCCTGAATGGTCTGCCGTTCCCCGAGCCAGAGAAGGATATTTCCGGGACGCAGGGCACCATTGGCACTGAACACCTCCGGGCTCTTTGCGATGTCCTGCCCCAGTTTCTGCAGCAGGCCGGCGCGTTGTTCCAGTCCGACGAGCGGGTTTGCGGGCGTGACCTGAAACGCGGCCCCCAGCCGGTCGGGCGTGAGCGCCTTCAGGGCTTCGGAATCGGCGCGCAACGCATCGTCGGGCGATGCGCTCAGGGCGCCGGATTCGAACAGGCGCAGGCTCGCCAGCGCCAGGCCTTCCGAACGCCCCAGCCGAAGGCCGGTTTCCGCGTCTGTATAGATCCAGTCCGGGCCTGCACCGGCATCCAGCAGGACAGAGACGATCGCGAGATCGCCCGCCGCGGCTGCCAGGTCTTTCCCGTCGAGCCCGGCCCGTGCGACCCGTGCTGCCCATAGATCGGCGCCGCCGAATTCGAAATGCCGCCAGCGGCTGTGGAACGGCACGTCGAGCGCCGGGTAATGGCTGCGGATCTCGCCCACCACGCGCGTGGTGGCGTCTTCGAGACGGGCGCGGTCAACATCGAACCAGGTCAGGTCTCCGGCAAGCCCCGCGGCCAGGATTTCCCCGCAGCGGGTGCGTACCGCCTCCGGCGTCATGAGATCGCGAATAGCCGCCACCGATGGATCGGCAGCAGCGGTCTGACGAGCCCCGGCCGTCACAGCAGATCGCGTCCTTTGACGTTTTTCAGCGCATCCGCATCCTTGATGTCGGACTGGGTGAAATAGCCGGCGGCTTTCTTGGCTTCCATCTCGACCTGGGCGTCTTCCGGTATCAGGTCTTCGGGCAGGTCGATGCGTTCGCCGATTTCGATTCCCTGGCCGAACAGCGCATCGTGTTTCATATCGCTCATGGATGCGAAGCGGTCGAGGCGCTGCACGCCGAGCCAGTGGAAGATATCGGGCATCAGTTCCTGGAAACGCGCATCCTGCACGCCTGCAACGCACTCGGTCCGCTCGAAATACTTGGCGGCGTTGTCGCCTTCTTCCTGCCGCTTGCGGGCATTGTAGACGAGGAACTTGGTGACCTCGCCGAGCGCGCGGCCTTCCTTGCGGTTATAGACCACAAGGCCGTTTCCGCCCTGCTGCGCCATTTCCACGCAGATTTCGATACCGTGGGTCAGATAGGGCCGACAGGTGCAGATATCGGAGCCGAACACGTCCGAGCCGTTGCATTCGTCGTGCACGCGGCATGCGAGCGGTACCGATTTGTCCGACAGGGTTTCCGGGTCGCCGAAAATATAGGCCGACATACCGCCGATGGGGGGCAGAAAAACCTCCAGGTCGTATCGGGTCACGAGCTCCGGATACATGCCGCCGGTATAGGTAAACAGCGCGCGGCGCAGCGTGCTGGTGTCGCAGCCGAGGCGCTTCGCCATGCCCGGCAGATGCCAGACCGGGTCGACCGCGATCTTGGTGACGTGGACGTCGCCGTTTTCCAGCAGAATTTTGCCATCGGCTTTCAGGCGCCCGAGCGCGATCGCTTCGCGCAGTTCCAGCATCGACAGGCGCGCCTGGGTTACCGCGATGGTCGGGCGGATATTGATGCCGGCGGCAAGCTGTTCGGCAAAGCATTCGGTAATCATATGGCCGAACGGGTCGAGCGAGACGATTTTGCCGGGTTCGGACCATTGCGGGTACGGGCCGATTGCGACAACCGGGGCGGTATTGTGCAGATCGGGTTTGAAATCCGCCTTGAGTCGGCCCGCCGCGACGGACGCGGCGAGGTAGACCGAATAGCTGCCCGAATGGGTGCCGATGGTATTTCGGGAGGCCGTATCGGTGACGGTGCCGATAATCGGTCCGCGCTTTGCCGGATCCGGTTCGCCCCAGTGGATCGGGGATGTCTGCGCTTCTCCACCCGGCGGGTGGGAAGTCAGGATAATATGTTCGGGAGTGCTCATGGCGATAACTCTGGTTTCCGCAACAAGCGACTAAAAGTACGTAATAACTGGTTTCAGGTCTATTAATTTTTTCTGACATTTGTATTTCCGTCATTTGATGGGCCCGTGCCTCTCTGAGGTCAGTTGCACAAAATAAAGGCAGTTGCCGGTTTTTTACTTGAGCCCGCGCGGCGGATGTTTGTCGTCGCAACCGATGTTTTGTTCCCTCGGAATCCCGCTATAATCGTTCGCAAGCTTATTAACCGGGGAAACGGCGATGCAGTGTTTTCTGTTCCACTTGATGCCCTATGCGTGTCTCGATCTGGATTACGACAAACAGTACAAGGCATCGTGGGTGGTCTATCCCAATTCCAATTTCGATCCCAAGATGGGGCATTATCTTTACAACACCTATCTCGACGAGCTGGAGATGGGCGAAGAGCTCGGCTTCGACGGGTTGTGCGTGAACGAACACCATCAGAACGCTTACGGGTTGATGCCATCGCCGATCGTGCCCGCCTCGGCGCTGGCGCGGCGCACGTCCAGGGCGAAGATCGCGGTGCTCGGCAATGCATTCGGTCTTCGCGAGCATCCTCTGACGCTGGCGGAAGAACACGCGATGATCGACTGCATCACCGGCGGCCGCCTGATCAGCGGCATGGTCCGCGGTATCGGTGCCGAATATTATTCGATGGGGGCGAACCCGGCGGTCAGCCACGAACGTTTCCACGAAGCGCATGACCTCGTCATCCAGGCATGGACGCGGGAGGGCCCGTTCGCCTTCGAAGGCAAGCATTTTCACTTTGAATACGTGAATGTCTGGCCGCGCCCGTACCAGAAACCGCACCCGCCGATCTGGTGCCCGTCGCAAGGCTCGCTGGAGACCATCGAATGGGCGGCGCATCCCGATCACAAATATACCTACCTGCAGACCTACAGCCCGTTCGACGCGGTGAAAAAATTCCTGCAGATGTACCGCGATGTCGCGCGCGACAAATACGGCTACGACGCGCAGGATTCCCAGGTCGGCTGGGCGGCACCTATCTATGTCGGCGAGACCGACGAGCAGGCAAGGGAGGAAGCGCGGCCGCACATGGAAGCGTTCTTCAACAAGTTCCTGCGGATGACGCCCGAAATGCTGCTGCCGCCGGGGTATCTGTCCCTGCGGTCGTACAAGAACGTGATGAAGCACAAGGGCGGGCTGTCGAAGACCAAAACGCTGGACGAGCTGATCGACAGCGGGATTATTCTCTGCGGCGGCCCGGATACGGTGCGCAAGCGGCTGGAATACTGCCAGCGCGAAGCCGGCGTCGGCACCTTCCTCGGTATGTTCCAGGTCGCGTCCATGCCGCACGACATGACCGTCGCCAGCATGAAACGTTTCGCCGAACACGTGATGCCGGCGGTAAAGCAGTTCGGCACGAAAGACCCGGTCGCCGCGGAATAGGGCGGCGGATACGGAAGCAGGAACGGAGTCGAAGATGAAGGTTTTTCTCTTTCACCTGATGCCCTATGCCTGTGTCGATCCCGATTACGACCGGGATTACGACACATGCTGGGTGACCTATCCGAACAGCAATTTCGACCCGGTAAAGGGCCACGAACTCTATAACCGCTATCTGGACGAGCTCGAATATGCCGAAGAACTCGGCTTTGACGGTGTGTGCGTCAACGAACATCATCAGAACGCCTATGGGCTGATGCCGTCGCCGGTGGTCATGGCATCGGCACTGGCGCGCCAGACCGAGCGGGTGAAGATCGCCATCCTCGGCAACGCGTTCGGCATCCGTGATCATCCGCAAACGCTCGCCGAAGAGCACGCGATGATCGACTGCATCACCGGCGGGCGGCTGATCAGCGGCATGGTACGGGGGCTGGGCTGCGAATATTACTCGCTCGGCGCCAATCCGGCGGTCAGCCACGAGCGGTTTCACGAAGCGCACGATCTGGTCATTCAGGCCTGGACCAAAGACGGTCCGTTCGCGTTCGAGGGCAAGCATTACCACTTCGAATACGTAAACACCTGGCCGCGCCCGTTTCAGGACCCGCACCCGCCGATCTGGGTGCCGAGCCAGGGATCGACCGAAACCATCGAATGGGCGGCGCATCCGGACCGCAAATACACCTATCTGCAGACCTATTCGCCGTTTCAGAATGTGGTGCGGTTCCATAATGCCTATCGCCAGATCGCCCACGATCACGGCTATGAGGCGACGTCCGAGCAGCTTGGCTGGGCGGCGCCCATTTATGTCGGCGAGACCGACCGGCAGGCGATCGACGAAGCGCGCCCGCATGTGGAGCTGTTCTTCAACAAGCTGCTGCGCTACCCGACGTCGATGCTGTTGCCGCCCGGCTATATGTCGGTCGAGTCCTACAAACGCGTGCTGAAGACCAAATCCAGCCTGGTCTCGACCCACACCATCGAATCCCTGATGGAACGCGATGTGATCCTCGTCGGCAGCGCCGACACGGTGCGCGAAAAGCTGGCCGCCTGTCACGCCGATGTCGGGCTCGGCTATTTTCTCGGCATGTTCCAGATCGGGTCCATGCCGAACGACCTGACGATTGCGTCGATGGAACGCTTCGCCAGGGACGTTATGCCCGATGCGATGGCGATGGAAGGTTCCGGAAAGTGGGAGC
Organism: uncultured Rhodospirillaceae bacterium; assembly: GCA_963977005.1. Taxonomy (GTDB): domain Bacteria; phylum Pseudomonadota; class Alphaproteobacteria; order MPNO01; family UBA830; genus CAXBCP01. The sequence continues at coordinate 55,200 of CAXBMQ010000018.1, read as the reverse complement.
CGAACCTGGATTCAGTGCCGACGCAGGCGGCGGAGTAGCCGGGGCTCCGGGACAGACGACCCTTCTCAGTGTTATGCCCGCGGCGCCGACGTTATTCCCCCGGTACAGGGCCGGGGGCGCAAGTTCTGGTTTGATTTCGGGCCATAAAAAAACCCCCGGGGAATTCCCGGGGGTTTTTGTCGATCGAATGCCGCCGGCAATTACCGCGTCGGCACCGGCTGGTCGCCGGAATAATCGTAAAAGCCCTTGCCGGTCTTGCGGCCGAGCCAGCCGGCTTCGACGTATTTGGCGAGCAGCGGGCAGGGCCGGTACTTGGTGTCGGCAAGCCCGTCATACAGCACCTGCATGACCGACAGGCAGGTATCCAGGCCGATGAAATCGGCCAGTTCCAGCGGGCCCATCGGATGGTTCGCGCCGAGCTTCAGGCCGGTATCGATATCCTTCACCGAGCCGATGCCCTCATGGAGCGTGTAGACCGCTTCGTTGATCATCGGCAGCAGGATGCGGTTGACGATAAAGGCGGGGAAATCCTCGGAGATCACCGGGGTCTTGCCGAGCCGGTAGGTCAGGCCTTCGACGACGGCGTGGGTCGCCTTGTCGGTGGCGATGCCGGGGATCAGCTCGACCAGCTGCATGATCGGCACCGGGTTCATGAAATGCATGCCCATGAAACGTTCGGGACGGTCGGTGGTGGCGCCCAGCCGGGTGATCGAAATCGACGATGTGTTCGACGCGATGATCGTGTCGGGACGCAGCGACGGGATCATCGCCTTGTAGATTTCGCGTTTGATGTTTTCGTTCTCGGTCGCCGCCTCGATTACGATATCGCAGTCGCTCAGCGCCGAATACTCGGTCGAGCCGGACAGCCGGTCGAGCGCGTCCTGCTTGTCGGCAGCGGTGATCTTGTCGCGCTGGACCTGGCGTTCCAGGTTCTTGTCGATGGTGGCGACCGCCTTGTCGATCTGTTCCTGCGAGATATCGCTCATCACGACATCAATGCCGGCAACGGCGGCAACATGCGAAATACCGGACCCCATCTGGCCCGCGCCGATCACGCCGATTTTCTTTATGCTCATGGCTTCGGGGGTCGCCCCCGGATCCTGAATGTCAGACACTCTTTACTCTCCTTGTTCGATTTCGGCGGCAAGCCGCTCGGCGGCCGTGCCGAAATCCATGATTCCCTAAAGTTTATCGTTGCGACCCCGGTATCGGGGGCGAGTTCATCAGCGGGCGGTGATGCCCTGCTTTTCAAGTTCCTCGTCAAGCTCGGGCACGATCTTGAACAGGTCGCCGACAAGGCCGTAATCGGCGACCGTAAAGATCGGCGCTTCCTCGTCCTTGTTGATGGCGACGATGACCTTCGAATCCTTCATGCCGGCCAGATGCTGGATCGCGCCGGAAATGCCGACCGCGATATACAGTTCGGGTGCGACAACCTTGCCGGTCTGGCCGACCTGGTAATCGTTGGGCTTGTAACCCGCATCGACCGCAGCGCGCGATGCGCCGACGGCGGCACCCAGCCTGTCGGCGACCTTTTCGATGATTTCGAAGTTCTCGCCGGACTGAAGCCCGCGGCCGCCGGAAATAATCACCCGCGCGGCGGTCAGTTCGGGGCGTTCGGATTTGGTCAGTTCCTGGCCGACGAAGCTCGACAGGCCCGGATTCTCCGCCGCGTCGATGGCATCGATCGCAGCGCTTCCGCCTTCGGCCTCGGCCGCGGCAAAGGCCGTGCCGCGCACCGTGATGATTTTCACCGAATCCGACGATTGAACGGTCGCCATGGCGTTGCCCGCATAGATCGGGCGCACGAACGTATCTTCCGACACGACCTCGACGATATCCGATATCTGCGCGACGTCGAGCAGGGCGGCGACCCGGGGGGCGATGTTCTTGCCCGATGTGTTGGAAGGGAACAGGATATGGCTGTATCCGCCGGCGAGGCCGACGACCAGCGGGGCGATGCTTTCCGCCAGTTGGTGCGCATAGGCGGCGTTATCGGCGGTAAGCACCTTGGATACGCCGGCAATTTTGGCGGCTTCCGCCGCCGCGGCACTGCCTTCGCCGGCGACCAGCACATGCACGTCGTCGGAAATAGCGGCAGCCGCCGTGACCGTGTTCAGGACGATGGGAACGATTGCCGAATTATCGTGATCGGCGACGACCAGGACTGCCATCAGATGACCCCCGCTTCGTTTTTGAGTTTATCGACAAGCTCGGCGACGGATTCGACCTTCACCCCGCCCTCGCGCTTGGCGGGCTCTGTCACTTTCAGGGTCGTCAGGCGCGGTGCGACGTCGACGCCGAGATCTTCGGGGCTCATCTCGTCGATGGGCTTTTTCTTCGCCTTCATGATGTTCGGCAGCGACGCATAGCGCGGCTCGTTCAGCCGCAGGTCGGTGGTGATGATCGCCGGCACGTTGATGGCCAGTGTTTCCAGACCGCCATCGACTTCGCGCGTCACGTTCGCCTTGCCGTCGGCCAGTTCGATCTTCGACGCGAAGGTGCCCTGCGACCAGCCCAGCAGACCCGCCAGCATCTGGCCGGTCTGGTTCGAATCGTCGTCGATCGCCTGCTTGCCGAGGATCACCACATCGGGCGACTCCTTTTCGACGATCCTGGCGAGCAGCTTGGCGACCGCCAGGGGCTGAAGCTCTTCGTCGGTTTTGACATGAATGCCGCGATCGGCGCCCATGGCGAGCGCGGTGCGGATCGTTTCCTGGCACTGCTGCACGCCCATGGAAACGGCGACAACCTCGGTCGCGGTGCCGGCTTCGAGCAGGCGAACCGCTTCTTCGACGGCGATTTCGTCGAACGGGTTCATGGACATTTTAACGTTGGCGGTCTCTACGCCGGTCTCGTCCGCCTTGACGCGAACCTTGACGTTGTAGTCGATCACCCGTTTGACGGCGACGAGGAGCTTCATCGGTCAATAACTTTCAGATGTGGGGGCAGCCACCGGTTTTGAGGGCCTTTCCGCGCGCTATTTGCTGCCAACAGGAGCGCGTCAGGAAGGGCGTTATCTCGCAGGTGCGAAAACTACTAGAGTCGCGACCGTTGTCAAGTTTCGGTAATCGATGCTGCAATTGCGAAGAACGCTTTGCCGAGGCCTCGCCGAGGTGTTGCAGACGGTGCCCTACTTGGTCGAAAACAGGAAGGCAATGCCGATCAGAACGAGCGCCGCCAGCTGCAGCATCACCCGCATCCGCATGAAACGGTTAGAATTCCGCGCATTGAACTCGCCCCCGCGCACCATGGAGATCAGGCCAAAGGCAAGCGCACCAAAGGTCGCGAGCACCGCGATTACGATCAGGACGGGCAGGGCGGAAGACATGACAAGACTATGAGACGGATTTCCGGCGAACGCAATGCGACATTATCCCGCAATGCAATGCCGAACTATACCGTCAGCACTTCCCACAATTTCCCCTCGACCTCGTCGCGCGGGACGATGAAGCGGTCGTGGTCGTCGTCGGTCATCCACTGGGTCACGGCTTCCTGGAAGGACGGGCGCGCCTTTACCCGTTCGAACCAGGCGGTGACGTTCGGCCGGCTGCGGGTCCACAGGCTGTCCATGGCGATCAGCGACAGCCGGTTCACGTACGGAATCATGCAGATATCGGCGAGGCCGAAATCGCGTCCCGACAGCCATTTCGCCTCGTCGAGCTGGCGTTCCATATCGGCAAAGGCCGCATCGTACTGTTTGACGACGGCACCGACCCGGGGCGCGTCCAGACCGTGCTCGATGCAGTCCCGCTGGATCGCCCGGCGCTCGGGGTCGGGATTGCGGGCGTAGCGCTCCTCGCGCTGCTCCGGTGTCATGGTTGCCAGAAAATGTTTCCGGTTGGCGGTCGCGAAGGTCACCGTCGTGCAGCCGGGATGCAGGAATTCGTCGACGCGCTTCATCCACAGCCGGGTCTGCGCGCGGCGCCACGGCTCGCCGGGCATCAGCGGCGGTTCGGGCTGGATCTCGTCCAGATAGTGCATGATCACGGACGATTCGGTGATCACCCGCTCACCGTCGACCAGGGTGGGCACCACGGCCCTGGGGTTCAGTTTCAGGTAATCCGGCCTGTGCTGGTCGCCCTGCTGCAGGTTCAGCAGTTCGCTTTCGAAGCTCATGCCTTTTTCGTACATCACCAGGCGTACCTTCGCCGCGCATACCGATGTCGTCCCGTGATAGAGTTTGAGCATCTTCGTTTCCCCGATCCTGCCCGCCTGAAAGACGCGCCAAAATATGAGTTTCCTCGACCACATCGCCCGCTGCAATGCCCACGATATGACCGACTATACGCCGTTCATCGTCGACGACCGGATCGTCGGCCATGTCCGATCCCGCCACCTGGCCCGTCTGGAACGTTTTTCGGACGCGTTCAGGGTGACGGAGGACCATATCGCCCTCGCCGCCGGGCTCGACAGCTACGATGCGCGCACGAAGGCGGTCGGTGATGTTCTGAGATCTCTCGCCGATGACGGCGTGATCGGTGGCTGGCGCGGCGAAGCCTATCCCATCGGCGGACAATGGGGCGGGCCGTACGCGTTCGAGATCGAACGGGCGGCCGCCGCGTTTCTCGGCTGCCGGGCCTATGGCGTCCACGTCAACGGGTTCGTGCGCGACGGCGACGACGTGAAACTGTGGATCGCGAAACGCGCCGACGACCGCCCGGTCTGTCCCGGCCAGCTCGACAACATGATCGCCGGCGGCCAACCGGTCGGACTTACGTTAAAGGAAAACGTCATCAAGGAAGCCGGCGAAGAAGCGGGGGTACCGGAAAACCTCGCCCGGGGTGCGATTCCGGTCGGGGCGATCACCTATACGATGGAAAACGACCTGGGTCTGAAACCCGACATGATGTTCTGCTGGGACCTTGAACTGCCGGCGGATTTCCAGCCCGTGAACGCCGACGGCGAGGTCGCCGGGTTCCGCCTGCTGCCGGCCGCCGACGTGCTCGACATCGTCGGAACCACGGACGATTTCAAGTTCAACTGCAACCTGGTGATCGTCGATTTCTGTATCCGCCACGGCGTGCTGCCGCCCGAACACCCGGATTACGAGGCGATTATAAAAGGCCTCCGGTCCTAATTATTCGATTGATCCGGAATGTTCATGTTCCATTCAGGTTGGTTTTTGTAATGTCAAGAAATTGAACTAGCCACGAGTCGTTCGCGATGTAACAATAAAATCAGATTGATGAGGAATGGGGGCATTCAACTCAAAGATACCAGAGCCGCCGCGACGCACATATGTGCCGCATCGTTTATTTTTACTCCATTCACTTTCCAGCAATTCCAATATTCAGAGGTTCAGCCGAGCTTCGAACAACAGGAGGACAAACATGTTAAAGGCATTGACACACGTTTCCGCGGCGATCGTCGTTCTGGGTCTGACGGCGGGCGCGGCCTCGGCTCAATCGAAGGCCAGCGATGAAGAGGTGGCTCTTTGCATAGAGGCGATCAAGGACCTGACAGATGGCAAGCCGCCGTCAGCGGCGGTGAAGCTGTGCGAAGCGGGCAAAACCAGCGAAGCGATGGAAATGGCTATGGCGGCTCAGGGCGGCTAGGCCTGTCTTGTCCGGGTGACGTCGTTCCGGCATTCGGGACGGTCGGCGCGGGCGGTAACAACAAGGCGTAACGGCAGAGACACGCACGACGACATGTATTTGATCAGGGGGCAACTGATGTACACCAATCCGAGCGAACCCAATCCATCCCATGACAGCGTACTCCATGACGGCGCACCGGCGAACAGGTTTAAGGGTATTTTGCGGCCCGCCGGTCTGGTTGTGGCTTCTGCGGCGCTGTTTGCGACGTTGTCATGGGGAAGCCCCTCTCACGCGATCACGTTCAAGGAAGCGGCCAAAAAAGGCACGGCAACGATTTCCGAGCTCGACGAACTCAAGACTTTTGTTCGTGCAACCAAGCTGAAGAAACTGGCCAGGCTCAAGCTCAGCAATATCAAGGCGCAGAACAACGTGCTGACCGGCGATGTCAGCTTCATGAAACTGAAATGGACTTTCATCGCCTCTGCCGGCGGTACGGTAAAAAACACCTTCGTCGGCTTCGGTCCGAAGAAGATATTCAAGTTCAAGGACCTTTTCCCCAGGGCGAAGGGGCTTAGTCTTTTCGACGTCATGTCGTTCGATGAACAGATGTTGCTGGTTGCGGGCGCGGATATCGAGATCGACAGCAAGGATATGCCGGCCGGTGCGAAAGCGACGTTGGGCCGGTTCTATGAAAACAAGAACAAATTTACATTCGAGATGGCCCAGGGCGTGTCGATGTTCGGTACGCTGGACATGGCCGATTCTAAGCCGATCGCGGACGCAATGAAATTCCTAGGCGGAAAGTCCACCGCCCTGCAGGTCAAGGGCGCGATGTCCCCCAATGTTCTGGATTCGCTGCTGGAAGGAAAACCGCCGCAGCCCCAGCTGAACCTTGAAGCGACGATGCCGACGTTCCGCCCGAAAATCGGCAACGTGATCCAGCTGCCGGCGAACGTTCAATTCACCTACAAGGCGTCGCTGACAAAGGATTCCGTCGAGGTCGGCTTCGCCGGGACGACCGACTTCCGGATCGGCAAGCAGAAGCTGAACATGGTGCTCGGCAATACGCTCAAGGCCGAGGCGGGCGAGGCGCCGTCAATGGCGGTCGATCTGACACTGCAGAAAGGCGTTCCGTGGAAGCAGGCCTTCGGCGTCAAATGGCTGACGATCCAGGACTACGCGATGGCATTCGTCGTCGATGCGACTGGCAAGCTTTCGATCGGTCTTGACGGCACGACCAGTTTCGGCAGCAAGGCCGTGGGGCTGGGCGGTTCGATCCAGGTCCAGCCGGCTACGGCAGGTATTCCCCTGCCCGAGAGCGTCCGGTTCGAAATCAATGACGGTCCCAACAAGATCGGCGCCCTTGCGTTGCGCGATCTGATCGTCGTTTTCAACGAAATGAACAAGGCGGCAAAAGGTAAGGCGCAGGTTCCGCTCAACTCAATTCCCGATGTTGCAATTGCCGGTGTCCAGAAAGGTTCGGGTCCGAAAATCGAACTGCGTCTTGCCGCCTCCGGCGACGCCGGCATCGATATGGAAGGTGCGCTGCGCATTCTCGGCACGGATATTGCGAGGGTCGAGAAAGCCTTTGTAAAAGCCGATGAGGGTATCGAGATCCGTGGCAACACGGCGAAGCTCCAGGCCGGTCCGGTGAAGTTCCCCAATGCCAAGGTCGAGGTTGTCGCCCGCGTAGACCGTGAGGCGGGTACCGTGCCGACGCCTCGGGTTTTGATCTCGCAGGAAGGGCTGTCTCTGTTCGGGTCGAAAAGCACGCTCGATATGACGATGTTTCTGACCAGTTCGTCGCTCGAGGCGAAACAGGATTTCGGCGAACTGTTCAAGTTCAACTTCAAGGCGTTTGCCGGGCTCAAGGGGCTCGATAAGTTCGAAGATCTGGCGAAGGCGGATTACCGTATCCTCGCCTCGTTGCAGTCCGATCCCGGCAAATGGATCCGCGACGACGGCCAGAAGGCCGTCAAACAGGCGTTCGACGGCCTTAAACCCGGAATCAACCAGGCGGTGAAGGATCTCTCTGCCGCTCAGAAAAAGGTCGATGGTCTCAACAGGGAAATCACCAAACAGCGCAACATCGTAAAAAAGGAGAAAGAACCCGCCGTTGACCGCCTGAAAAAAGCGGAAGCAGAGGTCAAGAAGCTCCAGAAAGACATCAATTATCTGGATGGCCGGATCAAGGTCTACAAGGGTCGGATAAAATCGTGCAACCAGACCTCCAGTGTCTGCTACAAATGGAAATTGACCGGTGGTGGCTGCAAGGCGAAGAAATGGGGCGTCTGCTACAAATGGCATCCCGTTCGGTCGCGCTGTAGTGCCAGCAGGAAGGTACCGAACCTGCCGGCACGCGCAGCCTGCGAGGCCAAGAACACCAAGCCGCGGTCGGAACTTGCCTGGGCCGAGACCAAGAAAGCCGGCGTTGTTGCCGCCAAGGTGACTGCCGGGAAGACGGTCGAAGGCCTTCGCAAGGGTATCCAGAACCTGCCGATCGATCTCGACCCCCGGGTCGCAACGCTGATCGCTGCGCGCGAGGTCGCGAAGGGGACGCTGGAAGGTCTGAAGCAGACGGTGAAGGGCTTCGGCAAGTTTACCGACATACTCGCCGCCGGTGTTGCCGCTGTTGGGAAACCGGATGTATTCGCCCTTGAAAAAAGTGCAATCCGCGGCAGCCTGAACGAAGGTTTTCACGGTAAGCCGGTCATCCTGGATATGAATTTCCGTATGCTCGGCAAAAGCTACAAGAACCGGTTCGGATTCTCGCTGACCGACTGGAAGTTCAATGCAAAACAGTTCGAAGTCATCGCACTGGGCGCTGCGACCAAGACCGTGTTGAAAGTCGGCCGCGATGCCAAGGTCGTTCCGCACGCCCTGCTCGACAAGGTGTCGGAACTGTACCTTAAACGGCAGGCAGAAGTTGACGAGACACTGCGCAAGGCGATTGCCGCCAACGGGCGGATCAAAGACGATCCCGAGGCTGCTAAATTGAGCATGGGCCGCAGCATCGACGTCGACAACCGTGTCCGCCGCATCAAACGGGAGGCCGAGCGCAAAAGGAAAATCGCGCTGCGCGAAAAAATCCGCGGAATTGTCGACAAGAAACGCCGTGAACAGATTGCAGCGCTGGTCGCCAGGGGTGCCTGGAAAAGGATGCCCGGCGCGGCGATTGATATAGCCGCGGGTGCAAACGGTTCAGTCTGGGTCGCCGGTACGAACGGCTCGCCTTATAGCTGGACCGGCAGTACCTGGAAAGCACTCCCGGGCAAGATCGTCCGGCTCGACGTTGGACCGAACGGCCGCCCTTGGGCGGTTAACAAGGCCAATCAGATCTGGCGTTGGACCGGCAAGGCCTGGGACCGGATGCTCGGTGGTGCCGTTGACGTCGGCATCGGGGGCAAAGGCAACGGTATCGCCTGGGTGATCGGCACCGCGGGAGATATATGGCGCTATAATGGCTTCGGTTGGGTCAAGATGCCGGGCGACGGTGCCCGCATCGATGTCGACCCCAACGGAAATGCCTGGATCGTCAACAAGGCGCGTCAGATATACAGATGGGACGGAAAGAAATGGTTGCGCGTAAAAGGCGCGGCAACGGATATCGCGATCGGCGCCAATGGGACCGTCATGGTAATCGGGACCGACAAGAAACCGTGGGCGTGGAATGGCAAAGCCTTCACGAAGCTCGCGGGCGCCGACCTGACCAATATCACGGTCGACCGAGCCGGATTGCCATGGGGTACCACGGCGGATAATGGCATCTGGGCCTGGGGCAAGGCGGCAAATGCGCCGGTGGCCGTAGCTAAAGGCTGGGGAATCGACCGGTTATCCGGAAAATTTGCCCTGAAGGTCAGGACCAGCGGCAGGTGCTTCGATATGACGGGCAAGAAGCAGAAGGGCGTTCGTCAGCATCAATGGGATTGCAATCCCGGCAATAAGAACCAGCAGTTCTTTGCCGAATATGTCGGTGGCGAATGGTTCCGCATCAGAAGCGTCATTTCCAATCGCTGCGTCGATGTAAGCGGTGTCAGCAAAAATCGCGGCGCGGCTATTCACCAATGGGATTGCCACAACGGCGCCAATCAGAAATGGCGGATCGTCAAACGCGGTGGCGGGTGGAATTCCCTCGTAGCCCAGCATTCCAATAAGTGCCTTGATCTGGCGGAGGGTAAAAAGAACAACGGTGCGCAGTTCCACCAGTGGGATTGCAACGCGAAGAACTCGAATCAGTTGTTTCAGGTCATCGGGGTTCGCTGACGCTCTTCCAAAAGGAGAAAGGCCGGCCTTTGGGTCGGCCTTTTTTATATAACTCCAGGGAGGGCAATCGCGCCCGGACCGGTATCGCAGCGGCGGATAGCTGCGTGGATCAGGGTGGCGAAAAATCGTTTACCGCAACCAGCTGACCACGTTCCCGAAGATAGGCGATCAGCGGCCGGAGGTGGTCTGCGATCGGCATGTCGTCGAGCGTGATGGCGACGTCGTCGACATGTTCCGGATAGATATAGGCGGTGGTCCCGGCCGGAAACAGGCGTCCCAACCCTTCGAGAATTCCGCCTTCCAGTCCCTCGTAGAATTTCTCGTGCATGATGCGCGAGAACCCGTCGACGCCCAGCACAAAGGCGACCGGTTCCTGGCTATGCCGCGCGAGGTACTGGCGTACGCGGAAATAGCGGAAGAATTCGGATATCAGCACGTGGAACCCGAGACCGGTCAGCGCGTTGACCCGCTCGAGGAAGTCGGCGGTGTCTATCTCGCCTTCATTGACGATGGCCGACATGGTCATCTCGGCCATCAGGATCGCCGGCTTACCCGCGGCGCATTTTTCAGCGAACAGCTCGCGCGCGTGGTCGAACCGTTTCATGCCTTCGCCGACAACCGGATGGAAGTCGCCGCGCATCCCGAGCACGCTGCGCTTGTAGAGCGCTTCGGCGGGAATCGCGACGCGGCCCTCGGGATCGAACAGAACCGCCGGTGTCAGGTTTGCCTTCACCAGTTCGAGCGCCATCAGGCGGTTGTCGATTTTGCCCAATGTGGGGCCGCGGAACTCGATGAGGTCGACTTCGACCCGGCCCCATTTCAGGTTGTCGGTGAGGCCCTGCAACAGCAATTCCGGTTCGTGCGCGTGGAAATACGCGCCGTGGATCAGGTTCACGCCGAGAATGCCCAGCGCGTCCTGCTGCTCGACATTGGTATCGTCGAACATCCGCACATGCAGGATGATGTCTTCGGGCGGGAGCCCAGGATCCGTCTGGAATCGTACGCCCATCCAGCCGTGGCATTCGTCGCGTTTTTTGAACCCCTGTGCCGCGACCGTGTTGGCGAAGGTGAAAAAGGTCGACCCATCCGGCCTGTGGTCCCTGATGCGCGATACCAGCAGGTCGAATTCGCGTTCCAGCATGCGTTCCAGGCGCGGGCGCGATACATAGCGCCGGTCCGAGGATTCGCCGTAAATTTCGTCGCTGAATTTCATGTCGTAGGCCGACATGGTCTTGGCGATTGTGCCGGCGGCGGCGCCCGCCTGGAAGAACCAGCGGGCGACCTCCTGGCCGGCGCCGATTTCGACGATGGTGCCGTATTTCAGCGGATCGAGATTGATCGCCAGCGCTTTTTCGATCGTGCCGGGGGCATCTTCCGCCATGCTTGCTCACTCCGTTTCAGCGCAGTCTACTGACCGAAATCTAAAGATTCCGTCGTGTTGTATTTCACCCGTTCTAGCGGATGCCTGCGACTTCTGCGTGAATGTCCAAAAGTTCCGCTATTGTTTCCACTGACCGCCGGCCGAAACCGCATTCAGTCGCGATGAGAAAGTCAGACGCATATTCGCGGGCGACATCCAGACGACGGCGCGTCCCCGCAACGCCGTCCGTGTGATGCACGAGGCCAATGCTGAGGCGCGTTCCCGCAGAAAGCGCGAGGCGGTTGAGGGGCTGGAAATAGGCCACATCGTTCCGATCCCGCGGTACCGGCATATGTATTACATCGACCGGACGCGATACCAGGGTCGAGACTCGGTTTGCCATTTCCACCATGTCGGACATATCGGTCGGCTCGACCGCGTGTTTGTGGCCGGAATCGCCGTAACATAAATGCAGCAGCAGGTCGGCCTCGGCGGGAACGGTATCCGCCATGCGCACGATGCGTTCGGCGAAGCTCTGGTACATCTCGCCCTTGGTCTCGCCAAACCGCGTCGGCTCGCCGCGTTCCAGCGCCTCGAACACGGCAGAGGCGATATCCCACTGGATCGCCAGGTCCGAGGGCGGCACGACGTTGGCTATTTTTGCGACTTCCGCCGCAAAGGCCCGTTCTAGTATCGGCTCGACGCGGTTCTGGTCTTTTTCCGAGACAAAATGCCGGATCGGGGCCACGGGGTGGGGAATGGAGACCTGGAATCGGCAGGTTGCGGGAATAAGGCCTTCCGAACGACACTTGAGAAACGCGTTGTAGGACGATTCCGCAACTTCGGCATAGCGAAGTCCGTTGATGATCACATTGTCTGCGTCGATCCCGTCCCGCAGCCGGTAGTGGCGCATTTTTGATGCGGCCGCATGGTGCTGGAATATGGTTTCAGTCGCCTCGAAGGCGTCATTCTCCGAGAAGACCGGATCCAGCCAGGGAAGCCACGTCAAACGTTCTCCGACTTCGCCGTCGGGAACGCGCAGCAGAGCAGGTCCAAGCGCAGCGCCGATCGTGCGAAATACAGTAGTGCTGTCGGCAAGCGGGACGCTTCCCACGAGGTGAACATTGTAATCGACCATTTCGGGTCCCTGAAAATACGGAGGATCGGCGAGCGGATACTATTGGCGGCTCGTCCCGGTGTCCAGCAACTCGCCCGGGGGCGGGCGTATCAGGTAATGCCCGATTCCTGCTGACCCATTCAGCCCTCGAATCCCGACATCGCAGCGACTTCTTCCGGGGTGTAGCCGGATTCGCGGAGTGCGCGGATGGTCATATCCTGGTCGCGCTTCGCCAGTCGCCGGCCCGTCGTGTCCTTTATCAGCCGGTGATGGTTATAGGTCGGCGGCGTGTAGCCCAGCAATCCCTGGAGCAGGCGGTGAACGTCCGTCGACGGGGCAAGGTCCGCGCCGCGGGTGACCAGGGTGACGTCCTGCAGGTGGTCGTCCACCGTCACGGCGAGATGATAGCTTGTCGGCACGTCCTTGCGGGCAAGGACGACATCGCCGAATTTCTCGGGTTGCGCCTTCGTCATGCCGAGGCCGGTATCCTTCCAGCCCAGCGGACCGGCGATGGCGGCGGCGCCCTTCATATCGATGCGCCGGACAAACGCCTCGCCGTCATCGATACGGTCTTCGCGTTTTTCGTCCGAGAGATCGCGGCAGATACCGGGATAGAGCGGGCCGTCCGGACCGTGCGGCGCGTGGGCGGATTGCGCGATCTCGGTCTTGATCTCCGAGCGGGTGCAGAAACACGGATACAGCAGGCCTTTGAGCGTGAGCTTCTGCAGTGCCGTGGCATAGTCTGCCATGTGCTCGGACTGCTTGCGGACCGGCGTTTCCCAGGCAAGCCCGAGCCATTCCAGATCCTCCAGGATGGCGTCCGTAAAGGCGTCCTTGCAGCGTACCGGGTCGATATCCTCTATACGCAGGTGGAAGGTGCCGCCCTTGCCGCGGGCGTGATAGGCGGTGAGTGCCGAAAAGGCGTGCCCTATATGAAGGTATCCGGTCGGACTGGGTGCGAACCGGGTTACTTCTGTTGCCGTTTTGCGTTTTGCCATGTTGTCATTTCTGTGAGATAGAATTCACGTCCGTGGAACAAGGCGGCCGAGACTGCCAGCAGCCGAATGATTCCGATGAACAGCCGACTTACCCTCGAGACGTTTAATAAAGCGTTAACCATACTATCACATCGCGACCCGGACCTTGGCGCCGTGATCGCGAAATTCGGAAAACCGCCCGTCTGGCGGCGCAAGCGCGGGTTCGAAACCCTGGTCCTGCTTATTCTCGAACAGCAGGTGTCGCTTGCCTCGGCGCGGGCGGCCTATGACCGGCTGGCCGTCGCGGCGGGCGAACTGGCGCCCGAAAAAATGCTGGCGCTGCGCGACGGGGAATTTCGCGCCGTAGGCGTCAGCCGCCAGAAAACCCGGTATATCCGTCATCTGTCCGAATGCATCCTCGACCGGTCGCTGCGTCTCGACCGGCTCAGCCGCATGGGCGATGACGACGTGCGGGCGCATCTCACACAGATAAAGGGGATCGGCGCCTGGACCGCCGATGTCTATCTGCTGATGGCGATGATGCGCCCCGATGTCTGGCCGGTCGGCGATATTGCGCTGCAGGCGGCCGCTCATGGTATCAAGGGGCTGGCGGCCCGCCCCGGCCCCGATCAGCTGACCGAAATCGGCGAGGAATGGCGGCCCTGGCGCAGTGTCGCCGCCCGTATCCTGTGGCATCACTATCTGAGTTCGCCCCGACTGCCCGTAAAACCACTGCCTAAAAAACCGGTTTCCTGAAACAGGACGTCGCCGGACAACGCGGCGAAAATGATCTATATCTCTGTGCTTCATAAACAGTGGAACCGACGATGAGCGAACTCCCAGAACTTGGCGGCCCCGAAGCCGCCCCCGCGTCCGGCGGCCCGGCCAAACAGCTGATCATTTTCGTCCATGGCTATGGTGCCAACGGTCAGGACCTGATCTCGCTGTCCCAGTATTTTGCACAGGTTGCGCCGGATGCCGCCTTTATCTCGCCCGATGCGCCCTATCGATGCGACGGCGCGCCGTTCGGATTCCAGTGGTACGACGTCTGGATGCAGGATCCCGCCGAACGGCTGGCGGCAATTCGGTCGACGGGTGAGATTTTCGACCACTTCGTGGACGGCCAGCTTGCCCGTCACGGGCTCAGCGAGGACAAGCTCGTTTTGATCGGGTTTTCGCAGGGTACGATGATGTCGCTGTTCACCGCGCCGCGTCGTGAAAATGCGATTGCCGGGATCGTCGGCTATTCCGGGCGGATGGAATCGCCGGCTACGCTGAAGGACGAAATCCGCTCGAAGCCGCCGGTCGTCATGGTGCATGGCGATTCCGACGAACTCCTGGCCGTGTCCGAGATGGAAACCGCCGCCGCCACGTTGCGCGATTGCGGGGTCGACATCGAGACCCATGTACGTCCCGGACTGGGGCACGGGATCGACGAAGAGGGAATTCGGATCGGTCTTGCCTTCGTTCAGAAAGTGCTCGGGTAGGGCCGGGCCACCCCCAACATGCTGTAGGCGGTGGATAAATTTTCACAAAATCTTCACGCGTCGAGAGTTGCCCTTGCCGGCGGCGGCGGCTAATCTTCGCACGTTATGAGCATCTCAGGGCACGTATTACGGCCTGAAAGGCCGCGCAGATGAGGGGGGATTCCCCCGCACTGGTTCTCAATGCCGATTTTCGGCCGCTCAGCTATTTTCCGTTATCCGTCTGGTCCTGGCAGGACGCCGTCAAGGCGGTGTTCCTCGACCGCGTGAATATCGTCTCCGAATACGACGACGAGGTCCACTCGCCCACATTCTCGATGCGGTTGCCCAGCGTGATCGCGCTCAAACAATACGTGCCGCTGTCGCGCAAGCCTGCCTTTACCCGGTTCAACGTGTTCCTGCGCGACCGCTTCGCCTGCCAGTATTGCGGCGATACGCCGGGCACGTCGGAACTGACCTTCGACCATGTCATTCCACGCTCTCTCGGAGGGCAGACGAACTGGGACAACGTGGTCGCGGCCTGTTCGGCCTGCAATCTGATCAAGGGCAACAAGCTGCCCGATGTCTGCGGCATGATTCCGGCCCGGATGCCGGTGGAGCCGACGAACCACCGGCTGCAAAGCAACGGCCGGTCTTTCCCGCCGAATTTCCTGCATGAAAGCTGGCGCGATTTCCTGTACTGGGACAGCGAGCTCGAACAGGATTGATGTCCGGGGCCGGTCGCTCCCGGTCTCTTATGCCCCGGTTTCCTTCGTCTGCCGGGCGTTATGCCCCAAGGTAATACTGTTTCACCATGTCGTTTTCCGCCAGGTCTTTCGCGGACTCGGCGGCGAAGGCGATCTCGCCATGCACGATGATGTAGCCGCGGTCGGCGATCTTGATGGCCTGGTTGAAATTCTGTTCGGCCATCAGAACGGTGAGGTTCCGCTGTTCCTTGAGTTCCTTGATCTTGGCGATCATGCGGCTGACCAGTATGGGGGCAAGCCCCACGGACGGCTCGTCCACCAGCAGGATGCGCGGCTCTGACATCAGTGCGCGCGCGAGCGCCAGCATCTGCTGTTCGCCGCCCGACATCGATCCGGCAAGCTGCCGGCGGCGATCGGCGAGGACCGGAAAGGCCTCGAACGAAAATGCCAGATTGGCGTCGATATGCTCGCGCGCGGATTCGCGGAACGCGCCCAGCATCAGGTTTTCCTCCACCGTCAGGCGGGGAAACAGGCGGCGGCCTTCGGGCACCAGCGCGATGCCAAGCTCGACGATTTCCTGCGGGGTCTTGCCGATCAGGTCGATTTTTCCCCCGTCGTCGGTTTCAAGCGTTATCGAACCGGAGGTCGGTTCGACCATCCCCATCAGGCATTTGATCAGGGTCGACTTGCCATTGCCATTGGTGCCCAGCAGGGCGACGGTTTCGCCGGAATTTACATGCACGGATACACCGTGGAGGACACGGACCGAGCCATAGCCGGCCTCGATATTGTCGATGACGATTCTACTCACCGAGATAGGCCCTTTCGACTTCGGGGTTGTTGACGACTTCATCGGGTGTGCCGTCGGCGATCTTCTGTCCCGCATCCAGAACCGCAATGCGTTCCGAAAAGCGCATCACCGCGCGCATGATGTGTTCGATCATGATGATGGTGATGCCGCGTTCGTTCAG
The DNA here is from genome assembly GCA_963977005.1 of uncultured Rhodospirillaceae bacterium. GTDB lineage: Bacteria > Pseudomonadota > Alphaproteobacteria > MPNO01 > UBA830 > CAXBCP01. Next base: position 38,802 of record CAXBMQ010000018.1, on the reverse strand, counting down.
CTTGAACAGGATCTCGAGAATATCGTCGACTTCATTCGACGAAAGCCCGGCCATTGCCTCGTCCGAGATCAGCAGGTCCGGATTCGCGGCCATGGCCCGGGCAAGTTCCAGCCGGCGCATGTCGATCTGTGTCAGGCTGCCCGAATTGGCATTGGCCTGTTCCGACAGACCGATGGTTTCCAGGATGTCCATCGCCTTGTCGCGAACGTCGCGCGCGGCGGTGTCGGTGGCATATTCAAGCGGTATTTCCAAGTTTTCCAGGACCGTCATGGTGGCGAACGGTTTGGGTATCTGGAACGACCGGGCGATGCCCAGCCGCGTGCGCTCGTGCGGCTTCTTGCCATCCAGCGTTTGCCCCTTGAAAACCACCTTGCCGCCATCGTTCGCCAGGGCGCCCGAAATGCAGTTGATCATCGTGGTCTTGCCGGATCCGTTGGGACCGATCAGGCCGAAGCGTTCGCCCCGGTTCACGTGCAGGTCGACGCCGTTCAGGGCGGTAAACCCGCCAAACCGTTTGACGACGCCCTGGACGTCGAGAAGGCGTTCCGACGCGGTCATTTTTTGCCTCCCCGCCATTTTCGAAACAGCCCGACGATACCGTCGGGCGCGGCGATCACGAAGAACACCAGCAGCACGCCGACGATCAGCAGGTTCAGTTCCGACGATATCGTGACCGTCGCGACCTGCTGGACCGTACCCAGCAACAGGGCGCCGATCAGCGGGCCGAGCCATGTGGTGGCGCCGCCGATCATCGGCATGGCGATGGAATTGACGGCATAGACGAGGTTGAACGCCGAGGCCGGTTCGACAAAGCTGACATACATGGCGAACGGTGCGCCTGCGATTCCCATCAGGAAGCCGGACACCGTGGTCGCCAGCAGCTTGAGCCTCAACGTCGGGACGCCGGTACATTCGGCGGCCAGTTCGTCGTCGCGGATAGCCGAGAACCCGCGGCCGATCTTGGACCGTTCGATCCAGCGGGCGACCGCGACGGCGAAGATCGCGAGGATCAGCATGACGAAAAACAGGAACTCGATATAATCGCCGAACGGTTCGATCGTGCGGGGGCGCAGCACGTATGCGCCAGACGCGCCGCCGACATATTCCCAGTTGGTGATCAGCGTCTCCAGCATGATCGCCATGGCGAGCGTTGCAATGGCGAAGAAGACGCCACGCAGCCGGAGGGTGAGATAGCCCATGGCGAGACCCAGCAGGGCGCAGACGATGCCGGATATCGGGATCATCAGCAGAAGCGGGGCCTGGATCAGTTTGTACATCACGACCGAGCTATACGCGCCGACCGCGAAGAATCCGGCGGAGCCGAAATTCACGTAGCCCATATAGCCGCCCATAATATTCCAGGCCGTCGCCAGGATGACGTATTGCAGCACGACGTAGCTCGCGAAATAGATGAACTTGTTGATGACGATGACGTCGAAAATCGTCAGCGCCGCGCCGGCGATCGCGATAAGGGCGGCCCAGAGCCAGAAGGAATTGAGTTTCATATCCGCCTCACCGTCCGAACAGGCCCTGCGGGCGGAACGCCAGTGCCAGCAGCAGGATGCCGAAGGCGACAGCGGGGGCCCAGGATGGGCCGTAGAAAGTCGAAACAAGGCTTTCGGCGATACCGAGAATGATGGCGGCGAGCAATGTACCCGGGATCGACCCGAGACCGGCCAGCACCGCGATCGCGAAGACATGCCCGATATAGAGCCGCCCGACCGACGGTTCTACCGGAATGATGATGATCAGCAGGGCGCCGGCCAGCGCCGTGGTACCGATGCCGATCCCGAACCCGAGCTGCTTTATCTTCACCGGGTTGGCCCCCATCAGTTGCAGCGCCAGCCGGTCCTGCGCGACGGCCATGATCGCGCGACCGTTAAACGTGCGCGACATATAGAGGTACACCGCGAGGAACATGACCATCGCGACACAGAACGGCACGAACATGCGGGTCGGGACGCCGACAAAGCCGATTTCCCAGTACTGTCCGATATAGGGGGCCTGCACCGACCGGAAGTCGACGCCGTAGGCGATGATCAGGCCGACTTCAATGATGAACATGACGCCGAAGAAAAAAGCGAGGCCGCGCAGGGCTTCGTCGCCCTTGCGCTCGAAACTTTCGTAATAGACCCGGTAAACGCCGACGCCGATAAAATAGAATACGGGCGTGAAAGCCAGCCCGACCAGGATCGGGTCCAGGCCCCACAAGCTGTTGCACATATAGGCGATATAGGAGCCGAGAATGACGAATGCGGGATGGGCGATGTTGACGATGTCGAGCTGGCCGAAAGCAACGGTCAGCCCCAGGCTTACCGCCGCGTAGAAGCCGCCGAGCAATATGCCTGCCACCATCGCATTCGCCAGGAGATCAAAAGAAAACACCGAATTTTCCGCCTTGCCTGTCTGGTGATCCGTCTGAGGGACGGTCCTGGATCGTCATCCCGGCGAATGCCGGGATGACGGCTTGGATCGGTGCCGGGGCCGGCTGTGGCCCCGGCGTTGCCTTACTTGGAATAAGGGAAGTCGATGTTCCCCGATTTCCATTCCGGCGGATAGAGCACCACGCGGGTGCCCTCCTTGGCGAAGGTGGCGAGTTCGTTATCCTTCACGCCCTGATACTGCACCATCAGAACGCGTGTCTTGGCCCATTCGCCGTTCTTGGCAAAGCTGACCTTGCCGACCACCGTGTTGTATTCGTTCGAGCGCATATGCGCGCCGACCTTGGCGTGATCCATGCTCTTGGTCGCCGTGATCGCCTGTTCGAGCACCTGCAGATAGGCATAGGCGTATGGCTGCAGATAGAAACCGAGCGGATCGACGCCCTTGCCCTTCGCGGCTTCCTGGTATTTCGCGAGGAACGCTTCGACACCCTCGAATTTCAGGGTGGGTTCGGGCACCCAGAAGTCATAGTTCACGATGCCGTTCAGCTTCGGGCCGAGCGCCGTCATGATCGAGGCGAATTGCAGCCCGACCATGCCGCCGCCGAACAGTTTGGTCTTGAGGCCGATTTCGGTAGCCGCCTTGACCATACCGACGGAATCCGGCGGATAGGAGCCGACGAACACGATGTCGGGCTTGCGTGCCTGGATCGCGCGGACGATCGGCGAATAATCCGCCGTGCGTGGCGGGTATGTCTGGTCGTAGACGATCTTCATGCCGTATTTCTTGGCGTTCTCGCGGGCGCCTTTGACCGCGTTGCGGGCGAATTCCGCATCCGCACCGACCAGCGCGATGGTTTTCGGCTTCGGATTCTGCGCCATGGCGATATCGAAAAAGCCCTTGGACCAGTCGGTAAGCGGGCTCGGACCCGCCGGCATGATCTGGAAATAGTTCGGATAATTGAACTTCTCGTTCACCGCGAGACCGAACAGGGACGGGAAGACGAGCCCGCGCTGCATCACGATCGGCATGGCCGGTGCGATCAGGTTCGTGCCGTAGCCGGACACCACGAAGTCGACCTTATCGACATCCAGCAGCTTGGTGTAGATTCCCGGCACGGTCGCCGGGTTGGTCTGGTCGTCGTAGTATTTCAGTTCGACTTTCTTTCCCAGGATGCCGCCGCGGGCGTTAACGTCCTTTTCCCAGATCTGCATGGCAATCAGCGCGCCCTTGCCGGCGCCTGCAAGCCCGCCGGTCAGCGCCATGCTGAAGCCGATTTTAAGCGTGTCCTGTGCCTGTGCCGGAACGGCCAGCGCCACGCCCGCCGCCATCGCAACCGCGGCGAAGGAACTTTTCAGCCAGCCGCGCCGGCCCATCTGTACTGTGGATTTCATCGGTCGTTTCTCCCTCCGGTTTTCCAGAATTATCTTGTCCTTATGAAATTGGTATCACGTCCGTTAATGACGAAAAAGTGAATTCTCATAACGAAACGATTTGGCTTCTAAGTATTTCTTTGATCGAACATTAAATATTTGTAATCCGGCGGACAGGCGGTCGTAAGGCGCAGTTCTCCATATTTGCTGTTGAACGAACACCAGTATGTGGAGAAACCGATGTCGAAAGAGAGAATTGCCAAATCCGCCGTCGCCGTCGCTGCCCTCGGCGCGGTTGCGGCACTCGGCGCCGCCGGCGGTGTGCTGTCGAGCAAGAACCTTGCCGCTTCCTCGGCTTTGACGGCGCCTGCCGCCGCGTTCGAGAACCGGACGCTGCCCGGGAGCTTTTCCGAAATTATCGAGCGTGTCGGCCCGGCCGTGGTGTCGATCCGCGTAACCGGCACGGCGCCCCAGACGCAGCGCGGCGGCGATGGCGGCGGAATGGAAATCCCCGAACCGTTCAAGCGGTTCTTCAACGAGGAATTCGGCAAGCGTTTCGGATTCCAGAACGGCGCACCGAATAGCCCGCAGCGTCGCGCGCCCAAGGTGCGCGGCATGGGGTCCGGCTTTTTCATCGATGCCGACGGCCATGTCGTCACCAATAACCATGTCGTCGGCAACGCCGACAGGATCGAGGTGATGCTGAAAGACGGCGAGACCTTCGAGGCCGAACTGGTCGGGCGCGATCCCAAAACCGACCTGGCGCTGCTCAAAGTAAAATCGGGCGAAAAGTTCCCCTATGTGCGCTTTGGCAGTTCCGCCGCCGCCAAGGTCGGCGATTGGGTGATCGCGCTCGGCAGCCCGTTCGGGCTCGGCCAGACGGCGACCACCGGCATTGTCTCGGCCCGCGGCCGCGATATCGGCGCCGGACCGTATGACGACTTCCTGCAGATCGATGCGCCGATCAATCGCGGCAATTCGGGCGGGCCGACATTCAACGTCCGCGGCGAGGTCATCGGCGTCAACACCGCGATCATCTCGCCCACCGGCGTCAGCGCCGGCATCGGTTTCGCGGTGCCGTCCGATATGGCCAGGAACGTGATCGCGCAATTGATGAAGCACGGTTCCGTCTCGCGCGGCTGGCTCGGGGTGAATATCCAGAACGTCACGAAGGACCTGGCCGCCGGTCTCGGCATGTCGAAACCCGAAGGCGCCCTGGTCGCCGGCGTGACCGAGGACAGCCCCGCCGCCAGGGGTGGCCTGCAGCCCGGTGACGTCATTGTGGCAGTCGACGGAGAACGGATCGAGAAAATGCGCGAATTACCGCGCCGGATCGCCCGTATCTCCGCCGGCAGCGATACCACGATGACCGTTATCCGGGGCGGCAGGGAACGCACCCTGACGGTGACCGTCGGCGCCATGCCCAAGGCCGAGAAAATCGCCGCTGCCGCACCGCAAAAGACCGAAAAGCCCCGCTTCGGCATGGTGCTGTCGGCGCTGGACGACCGGACCCGGGCGCAGTTCGGCCTGGACAAGGACGATGGCGGTGTCGTCGTCGCCGATGTCGATCCCGACGGGATCGCCGCCGAGAAAGGCGTTCGCCCGGGCGATGTCATCCGCCGGATCTCGGGACAGGAAGTCTCGACCCCCGCTGACGTCATCCGGATCGTCGACAAGGCGGTGAGGGATGCAAAATCCGACAAACGGAAAGCCCTGCTGGTTCTCGTGAACCGTAATGGCAATAACCGTTATGTCGCGCTGCCGCTGCGTGACGCCTAACCGCGTCATCGGCGTGCAGTAAAGGAGCCGGCGTCCTGTGCCCCCGGGACGCCGGCTTTCCTGTATTCGCGCAAGTCCGTTTTCAGGGCGAAATATGTCGGAATATTTTACGGTTCCGCACCCGCGGCTCAATCGGCCCCACGGACCCGGACAGCCATTTGGCAGTGGGCACGTCGTGCTGGGGCGGATCGAGTTCGACACCGCGTCGGGGACGGACGGCTCGGGCGCAGGCGCCGCTGTCGATCATGTTGTTCGGCGGCTCCCTGCTGGCCGCCCGGTCTTTCCGTCAACGCCGTTAGTCGCTGACACACGGACGGGATAGCCGTCTCGACTCTGCCGGGTTATTCTCCCCTTTTTGCAGACATGAAGATGCAGACAAGGGGAACGGAATGACATTGAAAACGGTTGCACTGCTCAGCCCGGGCGACATGGGCGAGGGCGTTGCCGCGTCGATCGTGGGGCAGGGGATCGACGTGATCACGGTTCTCGCCGGGCGGAGCGACGAGACCCGCATGCGTGCCGAGCGCGCCGGTATCCGCGACGTGGCGGATCTGGAAACGCTGGTCGCGGAAGCAGACCTGGTGATGTCGATCATGCCGCCCGAACGCGCCGAGGCGATCGCCGCCGATGTCGCGGCAGCCATGAAGGCGACCGGTAAAGCCCCGCCCTATGCCGATATGAATGCGATAGCGCCGACCACGGCCCATCGTATTGCTGCCGTGATGGCGGATGCGGGTGCCGACTATATCGATGGCGGTATCGTTGGCTGGGCGCCCCTGAAGCAGCCGGGGGATACGAAGCTCTATGTGTCCGGGCCGAAAGCAGGGCTTATGGATGCACTGAACGGCAACGGCAAGAAGATCATCCAGCTCGGCGACGAAATTGGCCGTGCGTCCGCGGTCAAGATGATCTACGCCTCTGTGACCAAGGGCACCGATTCCCTGCTGACGGCCGCCTATACCGCGGCCGAGGCGCTCGGTATCCGCGACGTGCTCGAGGCCGAATGGCAGGGGCCTGTGCTGGATCGTATGGAGCGCCGCGTGCCCGCGCTGCCGGCAGATGCGGGCCGCTGGATCGGCGAGATGGAACAGATCGCAGAGACCTATGCATCGGTCGGTGTCACCGCGAATTATCACAAGGGGGCGGCGGATATGTACCGCCTGCTGAACTCAACGCCCTTTGCGGCCGAATCCCGCGAGACCATGGATAAAAACCGGACCATGCAGGAATCGGTAAAGGTTTACGTCCAGCACCTGAATCCGCCTAAATCGGAGAAGTAGGCGCGGCAAAGGCCTGATCCGGGCTCCGCGACGGTGCGTATCAATGGGATGTGTATAAACCCGATTGCCGCCGTATTTTTTGTGCGGGAGATGTGTCCGACGCGATGACCAGGTCAGACCCGATACTTGAGGCGGACAGCGCGGCCCGGACCGCGCCGGGCTCGCTCTATGTCGGCGAGGTCATGCACCGTCGGTCGCGGCCCAGGGCGTATGAATTCGTCTATCGGGTGTTCAACGTCGTACTCGATATCGACCGCCTGCCCGAAACCGCGGCGCGCTGCCGGCTGTTTTCCCACAACCGGTTCAACCTGTTCTCGTTCCATGACCGCGACCACGGTCCGCGCGACGGCTCCGCCCTGCGGCCCTGGATCGAGAAACAGCTTGCCGCCGCCGGTCTCGGCCATGCGGCCGTGGATGTCCGGCTGCTCTGCATGCCGCGGGTTCTGGGCTACGGGTTCGACCCGCTGTCGATCTGGTACTGCCACGATAGCGCCGGCGATCTGCGGGCGATCCTCTACCAGGTCAAGAATACCTTCGGCGACCAGCACGGATATTTGCTGCCTGTCGGGGCGAACAGCGAAAACCGGTCCGCGCCTTCGGATCATGAATTCGACAAGATTTTTCATGTCTCGCCGATGATCGCGATGGATGCGCGCTACCGCATCCGCACGGCCTCGCCCGACGAAACCCTGGCCGTGTTGATCCGGGAATCGGACGACGCGGGTGAATTCCTTGTCGCCACGCTGACGGGTGCGCGCCGGGAAATGACCGATGCGGCGCTGATCCGCCAGTTCCTGCGCGTACCGTTCATGTCGCTTAAAGTGATCGTCGCCATCCACTGGCAGGCGATCCGGCTGATGCTGCGCGGTGTCAAATATACCAACCGGCCCGAACCGCCCGCCGAAGATGTTTCGATGCCGCCGCACCCGCCGCGCAAGGATGCGGCATGACCGGGCTCGGCGCAGAGGCGCAGGCGTCGTGGATGCTGGGCGGCCGGCTGCGCGCGGGGACCCTGGAGATCGTACTGCCCAATCAGCGTGTATTGCGCCTGTCCGGCCGTAATGCGGGACCGTCGGCCGTGCTCCGGCTCAATCGCTGGCGGGCGCTGCGACGCTTTTTCGGCGGCGGCACGGTCGGTTTCGGCGAATCCTACATGGACGGCGACTGGGAATCGCCCGACCTGCCGAAGGTGATCGAACTTGCCGCGCGCAATCTGCCCGAACGGCCCATGACGTTCCGCACCCTGTCGCCCTGGCGTATGGGCGACCGGATACGTCACGTGTTCCGACCGAATACGCGCGACGGATCGCGGGAAAATATCGCGGCGCATTACGATCTCGGCAACGAATTCTATGCGCTCTGGCTCGATCCCTCGATGACCTATTCATCGGCCGTGTTTGGCGACGGCGCGAACGACCTGGAAAGCGCGCAGGCGGTCAAAAACCGCCGCCTGATGGACCTTGCCGGGATCCGGCCCGGTGACCGGGTGCTGGAAATCGGCTGTGGCTGGGGCGGATTCGCGCTACAGGCGGCGCGCGAGCGCGGCGCGCATGTCACGGCGCTGACGGTCAGCCGGGCGCAGTTCGACGAGGCGCGGCGGCGGGTCATGGCCGCCGGCCTGGGCGAAAAGGTCGATATCCGCCTGTGCGATTACCGTGACCTCGACGGCGACTGGGATCACGCCGTCTCCGTCGAAATGATAGAAGCGGTGGGGGAGAAATACTGGCCGGTATATTTCGACCGCGTTGCGTCCTGTATTCGTCCTGGCGGCACCTTTGCGCTTCAGGCGATCGTGATCGAGAACGCGCGGTTCGATGCCTATCGCCGCAGCGCCGATTTTATCCAGAAACACATCTTTCCGGGCGGTGCGTTGCTCAGCCCCGACGTCCTGCGCGATCACGCCGCCGCTGTCGGGTTGACGTGGCAATCATCGGCCGGCTACGGGCTGGATTATGCGGAAACGCTTGCGCGCTGGCGGCATCGTTTCGACGACGTCGCAGACCGGATCGCCGGCATGGGGTTCGACGAACGGTTCCGCCGCTGCTGGTCGTTTTACCTGGCGTATTGCGAGGGCGGCTTCCGCGCCGGCAACATCGATGCGCTGCAGGTCGCGCTGGTCAAAGCGTGAATTTTCCCGTTTTGCCGTTCTAATCCGACCTGGTGGCCCGGCTTACCAGCGGCAGGTACAGCGCGTAGGGCAACATGCGGGCGAACTTGAGCATCCAGGTAAACCGTTTGGGGAACGTGATCTCGAAACGGTTCGTCAGCAGGCCGCGGTAGAACTGATCGACCGCCTTGTCGACCGGCATCAGGAACGGCATGGCGAACTCGTTCTTGTCGGTGAGCGGGGTTTTTACAAAGCCCGGATTGACGATCTGCACGGCGATGCCGTGATCGCCGAGTTCCATGTACAGGGCCTCGCACATGTTGATCAGCGCCGCCTTGGTTGCGCCATAGGCGGACGCCGTCCGCAGGCCGCGATAGCCCGATACCGATCCGACCACCGCGATCCGTCCGGATTTGCGCTCGACCATACCGGGGATAACCGCTTCGAGCATGTGGACGGTCCCCATGAGGTTCACGTCGACCTGAATCCGGAAATCTTCGGCTTTGAGTTTCTGGGCGTCGACCGGGATGTATGTCCCGGCATTGAGCACGCAGAGATCCGGCGGACCCAGATCGGCAACGATCCGGTCGCGCGCCGCCGCGATGGCGGCCGCGTCCGTGACGTCCAGCGGCACGGCGACGATGCTGCCGGCCAGGTTTTCGGCTTCCCGTTCCAGCGATTTCAGGTCGTCTTCGCCGCGCGCGCTCGCCGCGACGGTGCAACCTTCCGCGGCCAGCCGAAGCGCCAGCGCACGGCCGATGCCGGTGCTCGCACCGGTGATCCAGGCGACGGGAAAGGGCGGTGTATCGGTCATGGGCGCCATCGATCGTTCTGTTGGTTCATCGGAAAGGGGTTCGCAGAGTATACGCAGATATCCGGATATCGGATCGACATACCGTTTTCGCATCCCCGCGGATCGACTAGACTCCCGCCATGACCGAGCCCCGCCTGAAAACCAGCCTGTGGATCAGCGCCCAGATACGTCTCTGCGATCTGTCGTTCACACCCGCCGTCGTCGCCCGCCGGGGGGACAGCGATGCGGGGCAGGTCATGGTGCTGCGCAATCTGCTGGACGGCACGTTCGAGCTCTTCGCCCGCACCACCGATATGGACGGCGCGCCCGCCTGGCGCCGGGCCAGCGGGCCCGATCCCGTCGATTACGAGGCTGCCAGCAAGCTGATCGCGCGCGAGGCCGAGTTCGATCCCGATATATGGGTGCTCGAAGTCGAGGACCGTGACGGCAAGTACGAGCTCGACGCGCCGCTCGTCTGATCTGTCCGACCGCTAAATCGCGACCTCGATCTCGCCGAGCCGTTTGGTCAGTTTCTGGTTTTCCGAATAATCGACCGGCACCGCGATGATCGCCGGGCCGTCCTGGGCGAAGGCTTCTTCGAGTGCGGACCGGATCTGGCCGGGGCCGTCGACCACCTTGCCCCACATGCCGAACGATTTGGCCAGCATCTCGAAATCGGGGTTGTTGAACGCGAGATCGGAATGCCTGCCGTCGAAATGAGTCTGCTGTTTCCATTTGATCAGGCCGTATTCGCCGTCGATCCACACCATGATGACCATTTTGCTGCCGATGCGGACGGCGGTTTCCAGGTCCTGCACGTTCATCAGGAACCCGGCATCGCCGCAGATCGCGAGCACGCGGGAATCGGGTACCGCGAACTGGGCGCCCATCGCGCCCGGCACGGCAAAACCCATGGAACAGAAGCCGTTCGAGATCAGGCAGGTATTGGGTTCCTCGCACTGGTAATACCGCGCGATCCACATCTTGTGGGCCCCGACATCGGACAGCACGATGTCTTCGGGTCCGAGAAAGCTGCGGACGTCGTTGAGGATGCGCTGCGGTTTCATCGGAAACGAATTGTCGTCTTTTTCCGCCGCGAGATCGTCGGCAATCGTCTGGCGCAGTTCGGCCCAGTCCGCGATGTCGTATAGCGGCAGCTTGGCGCCGAACCGCTCGTTCAGACCTTCGTTGATCTGCCACAGCGCATCGGCAAGATCGGATACCACGTCAACCATCACGGGGTAATCCATGTCGATCTCGGCGGGCATGAAGTCGATATGGATGATGGTCTTGTCGCAGTTCGGATTCCAGAAAACCGGCGCGATCTCGACCAGGTCGTAGCCGACCGTGATAACCGTGTCCGATTTCTCGAACGCCTTGTTCACGTGGTCGCGGCCCTGCAGCCCCATGGTGAACAGGCAGTGGGGGTCGGACATGGCGACCGCACCCTTGCCCATGAAGGTATTGACCACCGGGATGCCGGTTTTCTGCGCGAAGCGGCGTAACTGCTTGGAGGCCCGTTTCCGCAGCGCGCCGTTCCCGGCCAGGATGATCGGGTTGGTTGCCTGTTCGATCGCGTCGATGGCCGACCGGACCGCCTTGTGATCCGCGGCAGGACGGCGGGTGACGCTGGGCGCCATGACGTGCTTGTCGACATCTTCCTTGGCAACGTCTTCGGGCAGCTCGATAACCGTGACGCCGGGCTTCTCGGTTTCGGCGATCTTGAACGCCTTGCGGACGATTTCCGGTACGGTCTCGCCGCTCCACACGGTCTGCGCCCATTTCGAGATCGGCTCCATCATGCCGATGGCATCCATGTTCTGGTGGCTTTCCTTATGCAGCCGCCGCGTCGACCCCTGGCCGATAATGGCGACGACTGGCGCGCGGTCCATATTGGCGTCGGCAAGGCCGGTGACCAGGTTGGTCGCACCGGGCCCGAGCGTCGACAGGCAGACACCCGCCTTGCCGGTCAGGCGCCCGTAGGCATCCGCCATGAAGGCGGCCGCCTGTTCGTGGCGGCACAAGACGAAATCGATCCGGCTGTCTTCGAGCGACAGCATCAGATCGGCGTTTTCCTCGCCCGGAACGCCGAAGATGCGCTCGACACCTTCCGCTTCGAGGCAGCGGACAAAAAGATCGGAGGCTTTCATGGGACGTCCTTTTTCTGGATCAAACCGGTTCGGCATCGGGCGGCGATTCGAGTGTGTCGGTGCGCAGCACGATCATCTTGTCGACGGTCATGTCGCGCAATGTGTGGGGAATTCCCCCGGTCCCGAGGCCGGACTGGCGCAATCCGGCAAACGGCATCCAGTCGGCCCGGAACGCCGTGTGGTCGTTGACCATGACGGCCGAGGCATCGAGACCGTTGGCAATCGCCATGGCGCGCTCCACGTCGCGGGTGAACACTGCGGCCTGAAAAGCCGTCGGCAGCGCATTCGCGCGATCCAGCGCATCCTCGACCTTGAACCAGGGATCGACGCAGACGACGGGGCCGAAGACTTCCTCGGTCATCAGCCGGCAATCCAGCGGCGCGTTGAAGATGACCGTCGGCGCATACAGCGTGTCCGTCAGCTTTTCGCCCCCGGTCAGCAACTGGCCGCCGCCATCGACGGCTTCCAGCACCCATTCGTGGATACGGTCGAGCTCCGCCGGGCGGATCAGCGGGCCGACATCGGTCTCGTCGAGCAACGGGTCGCCGACAACCAGCCCCGACGCCTTCATTGCCAGCTGCGTCGCGAAGCGGGTGGCGATCCTGGTATGGGCGAAAATACGCTGGGACGACACGCAGACCTGGCCCGCGTGATAGAAGCAGCCTTTGAGCAGCGCCTCGCGGACCTCGTACACATCCGAATCGCCGGTGACGATCACCGGCGCGGCGCCGCCGTGTTCAAGCGCGCACCGCGTGCCGGGCGCCAGTTTGGAGCGCAGCATCCAGCCGGTCCTGGCACTGCCGATAAAGCTGAAGAAACCGACCCGGGCATCGGTTGCCAGTTTTTCCGCCAGCGCGTTGTCGGTCGTCACGATCGCCTGCGCCCAGCCCCGCGGCAGACCGGCTTCGTGCAGGATGTCGATGAAAGCGAGACAGGAAAGCGGCGTCTCCGCCGCCGGTTTGACGATCACCGGGCATCCGGCGGCGATGGCGGGTGCTACCTGGTGGACGATCAGGTTGAGCGGATGATTGAACGCGCTGACCGCGACCACGACGCCGACGGGTTCGCGCTGGGTGAATGCCATGCGGTTGACGGTCGACGGCGTCAGGCCCATCGGCACCACGTCGCCCGCATCGTTGCGCAATGCAGCGACGGTCGCCTTCACGCTGTCAATTGCGCGCAGGACTTCGGCTTTCGTATCGCGCCGCGGCTTGCCCCCCTCGCGGATCGCGGTGTCGGTCAGTTGTTCGTCTCGCTGTTCCATCAGCGCGGCGGCTTTCTCGAGCACGGCGAGGCGCTCATGACCGGGCAGCCACCCGGACCGGTCGCGGAAAAGCGCAAACGCTGTCTCAAGCGCCTGCTCTATGTCGGATGCCGTGTTTTCGGCGACCGTGTCGACGGGCGTCCGGTCATAGGGGTTCAGAACGGTGAGGGTTCTGGCGGCGGTCGGTGCATCTGGTGCGTTCATGGTACTTCGCATATGGGCAGGGGGTGCAGGCGGTTAAAGCCCAAACGGGGCGTGGCCGAATAACAAAGCCGGATAACAATGACGACAGTATAGCCATGGATGCGCCGTTCGAGGAACGTGCTAGGCTGAAGAAAGGCTCAGGTTATCCGCGGGGAGTATTTTTATGTCGAAATACGATTACGGCGCCTATTTCGGCCCTATCGAGCCGCTCGCCGATGCGACCCGGTCGACGGATGAGCGTGTCTGGCGCAACGGCACCGAAAAAGACAAGGCTGCTCACGACTACGTGCTGTATCTCGGCTGCAACGTCCTGCGCACGGTCGCCCTTGCCGAGACGATCACGGCGATCCTGACCGAGATGGGCATCGATTTCGTCGCCCTGGGCGGTCCGTCGACCTGCTGCGGCATCATTCACAAAGCTCATGGCGATACCGACGCATCCGGAAAAATCACCGCCCGGACATTCGCCAAGTTCGACGGCTATGCGCCCAGGGCGGTGCTGACCTACTGCCCGTCCTGCCATGCGAATATGGACAACACGCTGGCCGAAACCGGCCTGACGACCGATGCGCCCTATCTGCATGTCACCGAGTTTATCGTCGACAATCTCGACCGCCTGAATTTCCGCAACCGGGTCGAGCGCCGGGTGATGTTTCATGCCCATGGCGATAACGAACAGGCCGCGCGGGATTCGCATTTCGCGCGGGCAATCCTCGGCGCCATTCCGGGGCTGGAAGTAATCGATTCATCCGGCGGTCCCGAATGGGGACATGATTGCGGCAGCCTGCAGATCGGCCTGGTCGGCGCGGAAAAACACGCGGCGCTTGTGAACGGGCTTTTCGATACCGCGGAGCGTGCGGGCGTCGATGCGGTCGCCGCCCTGTACCATTCCTGCTACCGCAATCTGTGCCCGCAGGAGGAAGTTCGCGGGATCGAGGTCGTCCATTACACCGAGCTGGTCGCGCAGGCGCTCGGGCTGCCCCGGCGCGAGGAAGCCTATAAACGTCTGCACAGGGCGGCCGATCCTGCCGCGGCCTTTAACGAACTCGCGCCGAGAGCCGAGGCGCGCGGGCTGAAACCCGCGCGGCTGAAAAGCACCCTCGATCTGCATTTCGGGCCGCGCTAGAATTCAGCCTGTCCCAACAGGATAAGGCAACGAAACCCTCTGTGAAGCGCTATCCGGCGACTGAGGGAGCGGACAGGCCAGTCGTCGCCTCGGTCATCGCCTCGGTCTTGCCGTGGGGTGTCGGCCGACCGTCGCGGTCGACAAGAACGAAGACGATCCTGTCGACGGCGGTTATGGTTTTCTTGGTCCGCCGGTTGCGCACTTCGCAGCGTAGCGTGACCGATGTCCGGCCGAAATCCACCGCCTCCATGCCGATTTCGATCACATCGCCCTGGCGGCCCGTGGCGATGAAATTGATCTCCGACATCGTGCGGGTGACGATGGATTCGCTTTCCAGCTGGCACGAAGCGTAGATAAAGGCTTCTTCGTCGATCCAGTCGAGGACGCGTCCGCCGAACAGCGATCCGTTCGAGTTAAGATCGCGCGCGGCGATCATTTTGCGTGTTCTGAACTGCATGCCCATCAAACTCCCGAAAAGGCGCCCCGAAGGGCGGTGATCGACATTTCTTCCCCGTGAATGTGCGCCCCGCGTATCGAAGACTTTCCGCCGCAGGGTCTCGTGATCGGCTTCTGCTAAACTATGTCATGCCTTTTGCCGCGGATGCTGCCGGCACGACGTTTCAGGCGTGCGCGCCGGGTTTGGCGACCGGGGTCCGGATTTTGGCCGTCAGTCCGCGGAGCTTGCTCGCGGCGCTGAGAATAGCCGCACCCAGCGAACGCATTACGTCGCCGACGGCTTCAGCGCGAATAATCTCGGCATTGCGGCGGTGGTATTCGACCTGTCCGAGGGTCGGCCAGCCTGGGGCATCGTTGCGTTCGGTGGAGTGCTCGCTGTCGCGGAGCCAGGCGTTTTCGCTGTCGTTGTAGGGCCACATGGTAAAAAAGACCTCCGTCATGAGTTGAACGATGTCTCTTCCCTACCGCCTGTCATTATTTTGATTTTATATCGCAGTGCATCATTAAAATATCGTTAATTATCAATATTTGTCAATGGGTTGTGTTGCATTGCAATATAATTTCACGGGGGCGCGGGCCGGCGATATTAAATTCCGCATTCGGCCCCTGAAACGACATTTCGGGACGTTCGCGCCGGGGGATGACGGCGAAAGCCGGGCAGGTTTCCCCGCCCGGCTCCCGTCAGGTGCACGCGTCGGCGCTATTGCACCGCCATACAGTAAAACAGGCCGTTGCCGCCCGATTTGGGCAGGTCGTCGGCACCGCAGCCGCGCGACGGGTGCGATGCGACCCAGGATTTGGACGGTGCGTCGTCGCGCAGCCCGACGCGGTCGTGATGACCGACGAAGCCTTTGTCGTCCGAGCTGCTGCTGGTCCAGTTCCTGCAGTTCATGCCCGCAACCGCCATGCCTTCCGCGTTCGAGCCTGTCAGGATGTCATGCCGGTTGGGGCTGTCGCCGCGGCCGTTGACCGGGTTGCCTTTCTCGTCGAGCCCGTTGGCCTTGTTGATGCTGTTTGCCGTCCCGTGAAGCTCGGCCAGATTGCGGGCGATCACGGTGCCTTTGGCGTTCTGCCAGGGCCCTGTGCCGACACGGTCGCGGGCGTTGACCGAGTCCGTGCTGAGATAGGCGCGCCAGGTTTTGCCGCCGGCGCCCGCGGTGGTTGCCAAGGCGGCGCAATGCGCGTCCGCTCCGGCCAGTCCGCCCAGGTCGCCGCCCTTTCCGGGGCCGGCGCTGGTGATGAAAAACGTCATGTCCGGCGCCATCTGCGCCGCTGCACCCTGTACAAATCCGACGGCAAGTCCTGCCGCCGCAATGGCCGTTACCAACCTGTTCATGTCTTCTCTCCCTTGAATAAGGCGTATATTCGCCTCTGTTGGGCACGAAGACGCGGTGGCGGTTCCGTCGGGCCGCTGCGAGGCGTCAGCGATCAAATATCCGTGAGAATGACTGTGTCCGCAGATCGCGTTTCAGTACCTTGCCGAAATGGCTGCGGGGCAGGGCGTCCAAAAACGCGATTTTTCTTGGCACCTTGAACCCCGCGAGCCGGTCGCGGCCGAACCGGAACAGATCCCCGGCAAGATCGGCGTCGTGCGCCTTGTCATCGCTTTTTACCGCAACCAGCAGGATGGCCTCTCCCCAGCGTGTATCGTCGACGCCGACCGCGGCGCAATCCGCGATACCCGGGTGTTCGGCATAGACCGTCTCGACCTCTACCGAGGGCACGGATTCACCGCCGGTCAGGATGACGTCCTTCGACCGGTCGACGATGGTAATCCTGCCGTCCTGGTCCATCACCCCGATATCGCCGGTAAAGCACCAGTCCAGGCCTTCGGGGTCGTCGTGGCGGGGACGCCACGTGGCGGCGCCGGCATCCGGGTTGCGGTGATAGCCGAGCGCGGTGTTGAAGTTGCGCATGGCGATGTGACCGGGCGTGCCGCGCGGCGCGACGCGGTCGTCAGCGTCCAGAATCAACACCCTTGTATCGATATGGGGCGCGCCGATGCTGTCCGGATAATCGATAATTTCGCCCGGACCCTGGGTTGCCATGTTCAGGCTTTCGCTCAGCCCCGCCGCCGCCAGAATATCGGCGTGCGGGAACATCTCGACAAGTTTGCGGCGCAGCGGCGCGGGTGTCGGTGCGGCGGTCGTCACCACGGTGCGCGGGCCGGTGAGCGGGACGCCGTCCCAGCCGTCGAACAGCGGATTGATCAGGGCCGGCACCAGCGGCAGGTATTCGATGTCGCGCGCCCGCACCTCCGCCAGATAGCGCGCGGGGTCGAACGATGTGGCCGCCGGGAAAACGACCGTGCCGCCGCGCCACAGAATGGTGAACAACCCCCATTCCATACCCGCGACATGATAGGCCGGCAGCACCGACAGCGTCTGCCAGCCGCGGCGGATGCCGTATTCCGCGATATCGGCGAGCACGGTAAACAGCGTACCGACATGACTGTGCAGCACGCCCTTGCTCTTGCCGGTCGTTCCGCCCGTCGATACCAGGCGCCAGGGTTCGTCGAAAGACATCGCTACCGGCAGAGGGGTGTCGGTTTCCGCCGCCAGGACGGTCTCGAAATCCTGCCAGCCTGCGACGTCTCCGCGGGCGATACGGATTTTCGCGTCGGCATCGGCAAACCGCTCGGCGAACCCGGCATTGGCGACGATGGCGCGGCAACCGTGCTCGTTGACATATTCGGCGATGTCGGACGGCAGCAGCCGGACGTTGAGCGGTGCGACAATCGCGCCGATCCGGGCACAGGCAAAAATCGTCTCGACCATCGGATGTTCGTTCCAGAACATCGCCGCGACCATGTCGCCTTTTCCGACGCCTGCGCGCACCAGCGCGCGGCCGAGCCGGGTGATACGCGCATCGAGCTCGCCGTAGGACAGCCGCCGACCGTTCAGCAGGTCGTCTATCGCGATCCGGTCCGGCTGAAGCTCCGCGCTGCGCGACACGATCCAGCCGATATTCGCAAGCTGGCGTTCCGGGTTTCCGAGATCTTGTTCCATACCGACGGACCGTGAGCAGGATCAGCCCAGACGGTCTTTCAGAAACACGCGTATCTTCGCCCAGGCGTCCTTTGCCTGTTCCTCGCGGTAACGGTCCGGATTGACGAAATCCTGAAAGCCGTGGCCGGCGCCGTCATACTGATGGAATTCATGCGGCACGTCGGCGGCGGTGAGCGCCGCGTCCAGATCGGCCACGTCTTCGGGGGACGGGTTCTGGTCCTCGTTGCCGAAAATGCCCAGGACCGGGCAGGGAATATTGCCGGCAAGCTCGATCGGCGGGATGGCGCCTTCGCCCATGCCGAGCTTGATGCGCCCGCCATACAGGGTGACCAGGGCCTTGTATCTGTCGTTGTGACAGGCATGCAGCCAGCTCACCCGGCCGCCCCAGCAATGGCCGATCACGCCGATCCGGTTCTCGTCCACGCTGTCCATCCCGGCAAGCAGCTCAAAGGCGGCGTCCATGTCGGCGACGGCGCGGTCGTCGCGGAATTCTTCGCGCTTGATAAGAATATCGGTCTCCGGCGGCCACCAGTGAAAGACGAACGGGATGACGCAGACATAGCCGGAATTGGCGAAGGCTTCGCCGACATCGATGGTGAAAGGATCCTTTTCCAGGCCTTCATGGGCGACGGGCAGGTGCTGGGCGCAGACGATGCCGGGATGCGGGCCGGGACCTTCGGGTTCGAAGATCAGGATTTCCATCGGGCTGTTTTCGACGGTTACGGTTTCTTTGCGGTACATTCGGCGTTTCTCCCGGGTTTCCGGCCGTCTCATTTTGACGGGACGGCGATTCTGTTTTCACGGCCTATTATAGCACCCGACGATCTCTCAACGAGGCCCTGCCAGCATGAATCCCAATCCCATTCGTCCCGCCCGATGATTCCCGAAGCGCTCAAGGACGGTTACAGCCGTTTCCGGGACGACCGGTTCCTCACCGAGGAGGCCCGCTACCGCGACCTCGCCGGCGGACAGACGCCCGCGACCATGGTGATCGCCTGCGCCGACAGCCGGGTGGACCCGGCGACGATTTTCGCCGCCGCCCCCGGCGAGCTGTTCGTCGTCCGCAATGTCGCGGCACTGGTGCCGCCCTGCGAGACGTCTTCGGGCTATCACGGGACATCGGCGGCGCTTGAGTTCGCGGTGACCGGTATCACGGTTCGGGACATCGTCGTGATGGGGCACGGGTTGTGCGGCGGGGTGGAGGCTTCGCTGGCAGCGGCGGAGAACAAGCCGGCCGGCAGATTTATCGGTCCGTGGGTCGAACTGCTGGCCGGTGTGCGGGACGACGTTCTGGGCGATGAGCACATCGTCGGCGCGGCGGAGCGCCAGCGCGCCCTCGAATGGATGGGGGTTCTCTACTCGATCGGCAATCTGCGGACGTTTCCGTTTATCCGGGACGCGGAACAGGCCGGCCGGCTGAACCTGCACGGCGCGTGGTTCTCCATCGCCGAGGCGGAACTTTACTGGCATAACGCCGAGAACGGAATCTTCGAGGCCGTTGGCGCCGAACCGACGGACAGTCGCGTTTGACCTCTGTTCGGCGCTGTTCTTTTTCACTCCGCCGCCTATTTCCTGTACACCCTTCGCAGGCCGTTCCGGCTGCGTCGATTCGTGAAACCAGCAAAGAGGGCATCGCCGTTCATGCACGACATTCTGAGCCTTGCGGGGGCGAACCTGCTTTCGCCGCCGGTGCTGTTCTTCGTGCTTGGATTTGCCGCATCATTTGCCCGGTCGGATCTCGAGGTCCCGCAGGCGGTGGCCAAGGCATTGTCGCTCTATCTGTTGTTGGCCATCGGATTCAAGGGCGGCGTCGCGGTCGCGACCCATGGCATCGATGCGAAGCTGCTGGCGACTATCGGCGCCGGGATCGTGCTCAGCGCGGTGACGCCGTTTATCGCCTTTGCCCTGCTACGGATCGTCAGCAAACTGCCGCGCGCGGATGCGGCGGCCGTCGCGGCGCATTACGGCTCGATCTCGATAGTTACTTTCGCCGCGGCGACGTCGGTGCTGGTCACCGCCGGTATCGAATATGAAGGCTATCTTGTCGCCGTCGCTGCCGTGATGGAAACGCCGGCGATTGTCAGCGCGCTGCTGCTCATGCGCTGGGGCGGCGGTGCGGGCGCGAACTCGAATTCATCGGCGTCCGAATTGTGGCGTGAAATCGCCCTGAACGGGTCCATCGTGCTGCTGACCGGCGCCTTTATCATCGGCTGGGTCACGGGACAGAAGGGCCTCGACGAAATTTCCGGCTTCGTGATCGATCCGTTCAAGGGCGTGCTGTGCCTGTTCCTGCTCGATATGGGGCTGGTGGCCGGGCGCGGAATGCGCCAGGGAGCGCGGGATCTGTCACTGCCGCTGGTCGGGTTCGGGCTCGTCATGCCGCTGATCGGCGGCGTCATGGGCGCAGGTGCGGCCGCCGCGATCGGGCTGTCTGTCGGCGGTGCCATGCTGCTGGCGACGCTTGCCGCCTCCGCGTCCTATATCGCGGTCCCGGCTGCAATGCGTCTTGCCATCCCGGAGGCACGGCCGAGCATTTATCTCAGCCTGTCGCTTGGGATAACGTTCCCGTTTAACCTCACCCTGGGCATACCGGTCTACGTCATTCTCGGAAACATCGCGGGGAGCTGAGCCAGTTATGGAAACCTTCGCTAAAAAACGTCTCGAAGCGTTCATCGAATCGCCGGTGCTGCACCGGTTTATCGGAATCCTCGAAGGCGAGGGCGTGCGCGGCTACTCGGTGCTGCCGGTCGTCTCGGGCTTCGGGACCGACGGCGAATGGTCGCGCGAGGGCTCGATCACAGATGTCGGCCAGATGGTCGCGGTGGTCTGTATCGTGTCCGAGGAGACGATCGAGCCGCTGCTCGAAAAGGCATTCGCCATGCTGTCGCGCCATATGGGCATCGTCAGCGTCAGTGACTGCGAGGTGATGCGCGGCGACCGGTTCTGACCGCGCAGGCGTCTCGGACCGATCGGCGATGCACCGGTTCAGGCGGCGCTGTCGTCCATCTTCCGGGGGGATACCGGGGCGGTTGCCGGATCGCGGGTCGGGATGCCGTATAGCAGGGTATACATCACCGGCACGAAACCGAGCGTAATCACGGTTGCGAGCACGAGGCCGAACGCGATGACGCTGGCCATGCCGTAAAACAGGGCGCCGCCGAACAGGATCAGCGGGACAAGCCCCAGGACGGTCGTCAGGGTGGTCATCAGAATGGGCCTCAGGCGGGCGAGACACGCGGTGACAACCGCGTCCAGCGGTTCCCGCCCGGCACGTTCCTCGGTCTGGATGCGGTCGACGAGGACGATTCCGTTATTGATCAGAATGCCGGCGAGGCTGAAGAAACCGAGCAGCACCATGAAACCGTATGGCGCGCCCATGACGACCAGGCCGATGGTGCCACCTATCAGGATCAGCGGAATGGTCGCCAGGATGATCCCGCCCTTGCGGAACGAATTGAACTGTCCGACCAGGAGTACGATGATCCCGGCCAGGGCCAGCGGCAGCATACCGAATAGCTTTTCGTTGGCCTCGGCCTGGTCTTCGATTTCGCCGCCGATCTCCCACCGGTGCCCGGCCGGAAGGCCGAGATTTTTCAGCGTGTCCTCGATCGCCGCATACAGCACCGGGGACGGCATGCCCGGGTTGCGCGCCTGTACGCTGACGGTGCGCTGCTGGTCGCGACGTTCGATCCGGCTGAACCGCCATTCCGGCCGGATCGTCGCCACCTGTTCGAGAGCGACGAATTTGTCGGTCGTCGAGGAATATATCTGCGCGCGCTGGAGCCCGGCGAGCGAGAACCGGATATCTTCGGTGCCCCGGAGGACGATCGGAATGACCTTGTCGCCCTCCCGGTAGTTGCTGATTTCGATTCCGGCAAAGGTCGCGTTGAGCGAACTGGCGACATCCTCGGACGAGATGCCCGCGCGGCGCGCCCGCGCCTGGTCGACATCGACGACGAGCTTGAGGATTTTGTTTTCCCAGTCCTGCTCGATCCCCACCGTGCCCGGTATCGCGTGGAACGCATCCATGATTTTGGCGGCCCCGTTCAACAGGGCTTCGCCGTCCGGGCCGATCAGGCGGATTTCAACCACGCCGGGCTCGGTCGAGCCGAACCACATCCGTTTGGCGTCCGCCCGGGCGGCAGGCAGCCGGTTATCGAGAAAGACATTCACGCGGTTCAACACCGTGGTCACGTCATCCACGGATTTCGTATTGATCAGGACGAAGCCGCGTTGCGGATCGGGGTCGACCGGCGACAGCGCCAGAAAAAAGCGGGGCCCGCCATAGCCGACATAGGCGACATGGCTGGTGATTTCGGGGTTCACTTCCCTGTCGGCCAGCCAGGCCGACAGCTTGCGCATTTCGCGCTGGGATTTTCGGATATCGGTGCCCGCTTCGAAGTCGAGATAGACCAGAAGCTGATTGCGGTCCCCCAGCGGAAAGAACTCCGTCTTGACGTTTCCGAGCGCCATAACCGCCAGAACAAGAATACCGGCCAGCCCGCCGACAAACGCCAGCCGCCAGCGCAGCATCAGCCCCAGCAGACGCCGATAGACGACATGCATGGTCCCGTCATAGGCGGGCTCGGAAGGTTTGCTGTCTGTCCCGCCGGGGGTCGGCGTCACCTTCATGAACC
Source organism: uncultured Rhodospirillaceae bacterium (assembly GCA_963977005.1). Classification (GTDB taxonomy): domain Bacteria; phylum Pseudomonadota; class Alphaproteobacteria; order MPNO01; family UBA830; genus CAXBCP01. The sequence continues at coordinate 16,243 of CAXBMQ010000018.1, read as the reverse complement.
AGGCGCACATGGTCGGGGTGACGGTCATCGACAGGAACCACGAGCCGAGCAGCAGGATCGCCACGACCTGGGCAAGCGAGCGGACGTAATCGCCTGCATTGCCCTCGACAAGAAGCATCGGCATGAAAGCGAAAACGGTGGTCATCGACGACGTCAAAAGCGGTATCGCCAGGGACCGAACGGATTCGGCGGCGGCCTTGATACGGTCCGCGCCGCGTTCCATCCGCACCCGGATATCTTCGGCGACCACGATGCCGTTATCGACCAGCAGGCCGAGCGCGATGATCATCGCGGCAATCGACATGCGCTGCAGCTCGACGCCGAAATACCGCATCACGAGAATACCGAGCAGCATTGTCAGCGGCACGAAGGAGCCCACGATCAGGCCGGTTCGCACGCCGAGAAACAGCATCACGACGGCCAGCACGATGGCGAGCGTCTGATAGACGTTGGAAACCGCGTTGCTGACGGCTTCCTCGATCAGTTCGGGCTGAAAGCTCGCATAATCGAACACGTAGCCGATCGGCAGGTCCTGTTCGATCCGGTCGAGCAGGGCGGTCAGACGGGTGCCGAATTCGACGTTATTGGTGCCTTCGATCGTCGAGACGGACAGGATGATGGCGGGCCGGTCGTTGTAAAATGCCGGCAGGCGCGGCGGATCGGCGTAGTCGCGGCGGATCGAGACGACCTCGTCGAGGCGCAGGACGCGGTCGGTGCCGGGAATGTTGAACACGACGGCGCCGATCTCCGCGACCGAGTCCAGGTTCCCGGACGGTTCGAGAATGACGGTCCGGCCGCCGGCGGAGATCTCGCCGCCGGGCGCGATGATGTTCTGTTCTTCGAGCGCGCCGAATATTTGCTGCGGCGACACCCCGAATTCCGCCAGCTTCGCCGGTTCGAGCTCCAGGTAGACGCGTTCTTCCTGAACCCCGAGGATCTCGATTTTTCTGATGCCCTTCAGCGAGTAAAGCAGGTCGCGCGTATCGCGGGCGACGTCGCGCATCTCGGCCATCGAAAACCCGTCCGACCACAGCGCGATCGTGGCAATCGCCGTCAGTCCTTCCTCGTCATTGACGGTCGGGCCCTCCGTTCCCTCGGGCAGGCTCGGTTTGACGTCGGTCGCCTTGTTGCGGATATCCTGAAAAACCGGATCCAGGTCGCTGATGTCGTCGCGGATCGTCAGGTTGAGTTTCACCGAACCTGTTTTCGACGTCGACGTGATCTCGTCGATCTCGGCGATCTCGCGCATTGCTGCTTCAAGCGGGACGGCGATCAGGTCTTCGACGCGTTCCGCCGACATCCCGGGGAACGACGCGGTGACGCTGGCGCTGCGGATCTCGATCGTCGGATCTTCCGCGCTGGGATAGGACAGGTAGGTGTTTATGCCGGCCAGAGCGATGAAAGCGATGCCGATCAGGGTAATCCGGGAATTGTCGATCGCGAGCCGGGCGAGGTTCATTCTATTCGCCCAGAAGCTTCACGCGTTGCCCGTCCCGCAGGAAGCTCACCCCGGCTGCGGCCAGAATGTCGCCCGCCCGGACGCCTTCCGCGACGGCGATGAAATTGTCGGATACGCCCTTGCCGCCCCGCACCGGAACGCGGCGGACAACCTTCTCCTTCGTGTCGAATTTGAAGACATAGCCCTGCGAGGCCTTGTCGCCGGGGGCAATCGCGGTAAGCGGGACCAGAAAACCGTTGGTCTTTTCGCTTCCCGACAGTGTCACGGTCGCCTCGGCGGACATGCCGGGCAGAAGACCCGGGGGCTTTTCCAGCAGGGCGACCTTGACCGGCACGGCGTTGGCCGACCCGGACGCGGTGCCGACCTCGGTGATCCGGCCCGAACAGCCGCAGCCCGGGACCGTGGAAACGCTCACCGTCACGGGCGATCCTATCGATATCCGGGAAACGATGTTATCCGGCACCGACAGGTCTGCTTCGAGCGCGGCTTCGGAATTGATCAGGAACAGCACCTTGCCGGCGGAGACTTCCTCGAACGGCTCGACGCTCCGGCTGGCGACCACCCCGTCGAACGGCGCCCGCAACACGGCGTCGGACCGGTCCTTTTCGGCGCTGCCGACCCGCGACCGGGCAAGATTCAGGTCGCCGGATGCCGCATCGAAGGCCGCGACCGCCCGATCGATGGCGGCTTTCGCCACCCACCCTTTCCTGAACAGCTGGCGCTGGCGGTCGAGTTCCGCTTTCTTTTCGGCATAATTGGCCTGCGCGGTGGCAAGCTCCGATTTCGCGGCGCGGACATTCAGGTCGAAACGTCTGGGGTCGAGCGTCGCCAGAACCTGGCCGGTCGTGACACGCTCTCCCTGATTGACCTTCACGGTTGCAACCGTACCGGACACCGCGAAACTGAGTGCGGAGGTTTCAGCCGCCGCGATCGTGCCCGACAACCGGCGGACCTCGCCGCCGGCGGGTTCGCTGACATAATAGGGTTTGATCGCCCTGACGCGGTCGGGTTCCGTCGCTTCGGGCTCGCCTTCGCAGGCAGCCGCCAAGCCTGCTGCAACCAGTAAAACCGCCAACCCACGATACGTCATGAAGAGAGTCCCAACCTGTTTCGCGCCACCCGGTGCACACCCTATCAAAGGATGCGATGTGCCGCCATGCGCGGATCGGGAGAGGTGGCGGGCGTTGCCTGCTTTCTAGCGATGCCCGGTTCTAGTCGAGGTCGCTGGCGTCATGGCGCCTTGACGTTACCCGCCGCAGGAGGCCGAAAAAGCCCAACAGTCCTGCCGCGAAGGGCAACAGCGTGCCGGGTTCCGACACCTCCGCGCTGTCGATCGTGACATTGTCGAATTGAATAAAGGGCGATACCTGAAGCCAGCTGACGCTCACGATATCGTCGAATCCCGTGAAGGTAAGCGTCTGAAAGCTGGAAAGATCGCCGGTTGCCCGGAAGCCGTCCGCCGTGAAGCTGGCACTGGTCGTGCCGCCGCCGCTGAACACTGCGTTGAATGTCACGCTTGGGATGCCTGCGCTGGACAGGAAAAGTTCGCCGATATCAATAGAGTTCAGATCGAACGCGCCACCGCCCGCGCGGGTGATGGTGGTGATGCCGGTACTACCTGTGCCGTCGCCGTTCCACAGCGCGGTACTGCCCAGATAATTCCCGCTGTTGGTGCCCCAGGTGGCAAAATTAAAGACGGGCGCGCTGCTATCGAAATTGAACCCTTTCTCGGTGTAGAACTTGCCGGTGCCGGGAAGTGCCTGCTGGCCGGTTCCCGTGTGTTCCAGTGCTTGAAAATCAATCACGACAGCGTCCGCCTTGCTGCCGGCGACGGCCGTGAGCATCAAGGCGAAAAAAACCGTGGCGAGACTGGTACGGACTGCAATCATATTGACACCCTCCTATTGCCCAATGCCGTTCCCTGCGATCAAGAAAAAACCAGGCACGTAACAATTTTCAATTAATGCAAGATTCATACCATCGTGGAAACTATTTAGGATTCAGTTGTTTATGCGTTTGGCAGCGATCGCCGGTCGCACAAGTTGTAAAATTCACCGACGCTTGTAGCGCTGGCGAGACCTGACCATTGTTTTCCCCGGGCGACAGCTTAGTCAAGATCGCCGGCGTCATGGCGTTCCGGCAGTTGCAGTTCCTCCGGCCCCATCACCTTGTTCACCCGGCGGCCGCGCTGGACCGCGGGGCGTTCCTGGATCTCCGTCGCCCAGCGCACGACGTTTTTATAAGTGTGCGCTTCGAGAAACTCCTCGGCTTCGTACTGGTTGTTGATTACCAGGTTGCCGTACCATGCATAGGTCGCGATATCGGCGATGTTGTAGTCGTCGCCGCACAGGAAGTGCCGTTCCGCCAGGTTCTTGTCGAGCACGTCGAGCTGGCGCTTGACCTCCATCGTGAAGCGGTCGATGGGATATTCGAATTTCTCCGGCGCATATTTATAGAAATGGCCGAACCCGCCGCCCAGATAGGGCGCGCTGCCCATCTGCCAGAACAGCCAGGACATGCATTCGGCCCGTGCGGATGCCTCTGTCGGCAGGAAGCGTCCGAATTTTTCGGCGAGGTAGAACAGGATCGCGCCCGATTCGAACACGCGGGTCGGCGGCGATGTGCTGACATCCAGCAGCGCCGGAATCTTCGAATTCGGATTGATCGAGACGAAGCCGCTGCCGAACTGGTCGCCTTCCATGATGCGGATCAGCCAGGCGTCGTATTCGGCCTCCTCTATGCCCAGCGCGAGCAGTTCCTCGAACATGATCGTGACCTTGATCCCGTTCGGCGTTGCCAGCGAATAAAGCTGGTGCGGGTGCTTGCCGACCGGCAGCTCTTTTTCATGGGTCGCGCCCGAGACCGGCCGGTTGATGCTGGCCCACTGGCCGCCGCCTTCGGACTCCCATTTCCAGACTTTCGGGGGTGTGTATGTCGGATCGGCCATGTGTTTGCTTTCTGTAGAAGTAAGGGCACGGTCCGGCGGAAGGCGCCGGGTGCTGTTGGCGCGGAGATTAACAAGCGGCGCAGGCCCTATCCAGAGGGCGGGCTGTGCGCCGGGCAGATATATCCCGTCGTCAAAACGCAAGATGGAACCCGCGCCGGGAACCGGTGACGGCGTCCCGCCGCTGCGCCCCGGGACGTCAATCCGGCACATTCCCCTGACCGCCGCCGACCTGATACACTTCAACGCGGGAGCAACAAGTTGCAGGCTGCACCATGGGCGATATCGGGGCCGTCGTCGGTATTATCACCGGGCTGATTTCGATCTTTACGTTCCTGACCGGGGCGAGTTCGCTGCAGCTGCTCAGGCGCGAGGCCCGGTCTGCCGAAGGCGAGACAAGCAAGCCGCCGGCGCGCCCGCGCGTGTATGTCCGGTCAAGGCTTATGGTCTGGTTGATGTTCGCCGTCTTTGCCGCATCCCTTGCCGTCACGCTGGCGATGGGCCTGTCGGGCGGTGACGTCGAGGGCGCCGTCTTCGTGCTTCTGCTGCTGGGTGGCGCCGGTGTTATCGCCTTCGTCCTGCGCTTCCGGCACACGATATCGGCGCTGTCGTTCGGCCTGGCGAGTACGCTGGTCCTGGCGGGGGTCGGCTTCGCCCTGGGCTCGGTGTCGCGGGGCGAGGAAGCGGTGGACGCCGTCGCCGGCCTCGTCATCGGCCTTTGCATCACCGGAATCGCGTGGCTGTTCCGGCCGGGCGACGCGCCTGTCGGAGACATGGCATCCGCTGTTGCGCCTGCGGTCGTGGATGGCGCATCCGATCGTAACGCCCCGCGTGCACCCGCGGCAGCCGACAGCGAACACGAGAGAGCGGTCTTCCAATTGGCTGCCGAGCACGCCGGCGAAGTCACGACCGCGAGCGTCGCGCTCCAGACCCGGATTCCGCTCGACGACGCGCGCATCCTGCTCGAAAGCCTGCATGAAAGAGGGTTCTGCGAACGGACCCGCACAGACCAGGGTGCCACGATCTACCGGTTTCCCGATCTGGCGTAATGTACGACGGCTGGCCGTTCAGAGGGCGGCTTGCCCGCCGGATAGCTATATCCGTTTACGCATACGCAACGCCCTTTGGGATCACGCTTCCGCCGACCGTTTCTCCCACGCGGCCGCGAGGTCCCGCGATGAATTGTCGCCCAGCCGGGAAATCGCCTGCGCCACGTAATCCATTCCGGCGATCTCGGCGAAGCGTTTCATCAGCCGCAGCGTGACGGGGCCGGGCAGCGCATCCTCGCCGCCGATCCTTGCGCCGTTCAGGCTGGTCGCCGGCACGATCACCGGTGTGGTGCTGCAGATAAAGGCTTCGTCTGCGGCATAGACGTCATAGGGCGTGAAATTACCTTCGACCGTCTCAATGCCAAGCTCCGCGGCGATTTCCAGGATCGCCGCGCGGGTGACGCCGCCCAGCACGTTCCGGGCCGACGACGTGCATAGCCGGCCGTCGGCGACGAAAAAGAAATTGCCGGTATTGGTCTCGGCGACGTTGCCCGCGCCATCCAGCATCAGCGGGATGGCGTCCGGATCGGAGCGTTTTACTTCCAGCGCGGCCTGAATCTGGTTCATGCGGCTCAGCACCTTCGCCTTGGGGTCGATGCTGTCGGGTGCTGTGCGGCGGATGCCCGGCGTCACCAGTTTCAGCCCGTTGACGTAGTGTGCGGCGTAGTGGTCGAACTCGATCTCGACGCAGAACATGGCGACGATGGTGTCCGACGGACGGCCCATCGCATTGTCGCCCCGGGTGATCACATGCCAGACCGCGAAATCGCTGCCATCGTCCAGCCGTGCCAGGTTGCGCGCCAGCGTCTCCTGCGTGGCGGCGGCGATTTCGTCGCGGCTGAGGCCGGTATCGATGCGCACATAGGCGAGCGACCGGAACAGCCGGTCGAGATGGTCGTCGAGCCGGAACAGTTTGTGGCCGAAGGTGCGGGTCACCTCGTAAATGCCGTCGCCGCCAAAAAAGCCGCGCTCGGTGACCGGCACTTTCGCGTCGCCCTCCGGCAGGAAGACGCCGTTCAGATAAACAATATTGTCGCCGCTCATGTCGTCATTGCCCCATTTCACAAAAAGGCCCGTCTGCCGGGGCGAGAAGCCTAGGAAGAAAGCGGAAACGAGTCCATCGGCGTGGCGCCCGGCCTATTGCCCGCAGCAGCGTTTGAACTTTTTGCCCGACCCGCAGGGGCAGGGATCGTTGCGGCCCGTCTTGCCGACAGGCTGGGGCGCTGCCGCCGGTGCGATCTCGCCATCGACATAGACCCAAAGCCCGTCTTCGCGCCGGAAACGCGAGTTTTCCCGGTGAACGCGGGTCTCGCCGCCGTCTCTGAACCGGGCGGTGAAGTCGACCGTGCCCGTTTCATCCGCCGGGCCGCCGCCCGAGCTGCCGTTGATTTTGAGCCCGACCCAGACCACGTCGGGAAGTGCTGGCGCCGTGCCGTCGCGATGTTCGGCCGCAGATGTCCGCGCGATATAGGCGCCGTCGCCCAGCGAGAAGGCCGTGTAGCGCGACCGCATCAGCGCCTCGGCGGTGGGCGCGGGCAGGCCGGCAAGGTAGGGGCCGCAACAGGCATCGAGCCGCGCACCGGAACCGCAGCGGCATTGTTTCTCCGCCATCGGTCTAGTCTCCTTCATATGTCGCGACGAACAGCCGCTTTGCCGATGTTTTGAGATGGGCGATATAGGCTTTCTGCGACCAGCCGCAATCGGCCGTCAGCTGTTCCCAGGTGCGCACCGACAGCAGGGTCCACAGCAGGTCGGTAGCGCGCCCGCGCGGGTGATCGGGTGACAGGACCCCATCGGCCTTCAGCGCGTTGACCGCCGCGGCGCAGCCTTCGCGCATTGCCGCCATCCGGCTGTCCCACGCTGCGGACGCGGCCGCATCGCCGCCGTCACGCAACGCCATCAGGACCCGGGCGATACCGTAAATCTCGGGGATGTAATTCCCCCACGCGTCGATATACGCGTCGAGCCGTTCCGCGCCCGATCCGGCGGCGCGGCTGGCGGCAAGCCGGGCATCGACGTCCTTTATCTCGTCCACATACAGCGTGGTCGCGACCAGCAGGTCGGTGCGGGTGGCGAAATGCAGGTAAAGCGCCTGGCGGCTGATGCCCGCCCGCCGGGCGATATCCGCCATGCGCAGGCCGGTATCGGGATCGTCCGCGATCAGTGACAGGACGGCATCGAGAATGCGCGACCTTGTGTCCGTTTTTTTGATTGACATAGTGTCAAGTTATACCTATTTCACGGGCAGTCAATTGACACAGTGTCAAGTGATTCCACTCACAGCTCCCGGAGGAGAACAAAATGAAAGTCATCATCTTTGGCGCGACCGGTTCCGTCGGCCGTCATCTTGTCGAACAGGCGCTGGCCGCCGGACACGCCGTCACGGCGTTCGGCCGCAATCCGTCGGTATTGGCGCCGGACCATCCCCGGCTGGTACGCCGGGCGGGAGACGTGCTCGACGCCGCGGCGGTGTCGGATGCCGTCGCCGGCCACGACGCCGTCATGGTCGCCCTCGGTGCGGGCAGGAAGGGCACCGTGCGCGCAGCCGGCACCCGGAACATCATCGCCGGCATGGCGCGGCACGGCCTGCGGCGGCTGGTCTGCGCATCGACCCTGGGCGCGGGGGACAGCTATCCTGCGCTTAACTTCTTCTGGAAACGGGTCATGTTCGGTCTGCTGCTGCGCGCCGCCTTCGCCGATCATCAGGCGCAGGAAGACGCCATCCGGCAGAGCGGCCTCGACTGGGTCATCGTGCGTCCCGGCGCCTATACCGACGGGCCGGCGACGGGGGTCTACAAATCCGGTTTTGCGTCCACCGAGAAAAGCCTCGCCCTGAAAATATCGCGCGCGGACGTCGCGCGTTTCATGCTGCAACAGCTGACCGGGACGACCTGGCTGCGCCAGGCGCCCGGCCTGTCCTATTGATGGCGGCTGCGGGGGCGCGGGTCGCGATGGCCCGGTCAGGACTGCGCCGCCGCGATGACTGGACCCCGGTTCGTATTCGGGCGAGATTACCCGGTACCATCTGAAGCGGGAGAGAACGATGCCCAGAGGAATTGTCGATACCGAAGGCCTGATGACGCCGGATGTCCAGGCGCTGCGCGATACGCCAACGCCGGACGGCCTGCCGTTTAATATCGGCAAGATCGGCCATGTCGTGCTGATGGTGCAGGATCTCGAAAAATCGGTCGACTTTTACACCCGGGTGCTCGGTTTCCGGGTCTCCGACGTCTATCCCGCGACCATGGTGCCGGGCCGCATGGTGTTCATGCGCTGTGCGAACGATCATCACGGCGTGGCGCTTGTCGGCGGCGCCAAAGCGCCGGGCAACAGCGACGAGCTGAACCACATGGCCTTCGAGGTCGCGACCCTGGACGAGGTTTTCCGCGCCCGCGATCATCTGGAGGCCGAGGGCGTGACCATCACCTATGCCGGCCGCCGTCGGGCCGGGTGCCAGATCGCGGTCGAATTTCTCGATCCCGACAACCACGTTCTCGAAATCTACTGGGGAATCGATCAGGTCGGCAGCGACGGTGCGATCCGCCCGCCCGAAGAATGGTGCGAGGAAATGACCCTCGAGGGTGCTGTCGACAACGCGCCGCCGGGTCAGGACACGACCCTTGCCGATCCCTCATTGCGCCGGGACTGATTCCGAGGCCTGCCGCCGGGTTTAAGCCGGTTTCTTGCCGCGATGGCTCGACGGGGCTGCCGCCCGGCGCAAATCCTCCGCTTCCGCCTTTTCGCGCTGGGCAAGGCGCATTGCCTGATCCTTCGCGGGGTCGTACTGGATCGGCCAGCGCTGCGCCGCATGGCCGTACCACGCGGATGCTTCGAGCGTGAAATGCGGATTGGTCAGATGGGGGCGCGCCAGCGCCACGAGATCTGCGCGTCCCGCGGCGACGATGGTGTTTACCTGGTCCGACGTCGTGATGTTGCCCACCGCGATCGTCGGGATTCCGGCTTCGTTGCGTACCTGTTCCGAAAAAGGCGTCTGGAACATGCGGCCGTAGACCGGCTTCGCGTCGGGTGTGGTCTGGCCTGCCGACACGTCGATCAGATCGCAGCCGTGGTCTTTCAGCGCGCGGGCGATGTCGACCGCTTCCTCGCCGGTGACGCCGTCGGTGCCGACCCAGTCGGTCGCCGATATCCGCACCGAGACCGGTTTGTCGGCGGGCCAGGCGGTGCGGACCGCATCGAACACCTCGAGCGGGAACCGCAGGCGGTTCTCGAGGCTGCCGCCGTATTCATCCGTGCGCCGGTTGGCGACCGGCGTGATGAAACAGGACAGCAGGTAGCCGTGCGCCATGTGCAGCTCGATCATGTCTGCGCCCGCGGCGTCGGCGCGTTGCGCCGCCTGAACGAAATCGTCGCGCACCCGGTCCATGTCGGCGCGGCTCATTTCGCGCGGCACATGCATGCCGGCACCATGGGGGACCGCCGACGGGGAGATCACTTCCCAGTTATCCGCGGCGAGCGGCATGTCCATGCCTTCCCAGCCGACGCGGGTTGAGCCCTTGCGCCCGGCATGGCCGATCTGCAGGCAGAACCGGGCGTCCGAATTGTCGTGCACGAATCCGATCAGGCGTTTCCAGGCATCGACATGTGCGTCGGCGTACAGCCCCGAACAGCCGGGCGTGATGCGGCCGTCCGCCGACACGCAGGCCATTTCCGAAAAGATCAGCCCCGCGCCGCCCAGCGCCATCGATCCCAGATGCACGAAATGGAAATCCCCCGGCACGCCGTCGGCGCTGGAATACATGTCCATCGGCGAGACCACGACCCGGTTGGCGAGCGTCATGCCGCGCAATGAGAACGGCGTGAACATCGGCGGCGGCGTGCCGTCGACGTCGAGGCCGCTCTTGCGGACATCGTCGGTGAACCAGCTGTCGATGCGGTCGATCAGCGCCGGGTCGCGCAGGCGCAGGTTCTCGTATGTCACCTGTTTCGACCGCGACAGCATGGAAAACGCGGCCTGCAGCGGTGTCATGTCCCAGTAGCGCTGGGGCTCTTCGGTCCAGATCACCGACACTTCGGACGCGTGCTGGGTTTTTTCGACCTCCTCGCGGCGCAGTTCCTCGAACCGCGCCTGCGCCGCCGCAACCGAATTTGTCTGAACGAGTGCGTCGACCAGCGCGATCGAGTCTTCCATGGCAAGCTTGGTGCCCGACCCGATCGAGTAATGCGCGGTGTGCAGGCCGTCGCCGATCAGGGTGTAGCGGTCATGCGACCACGCTGCGCACCGGATCATCGGGAACTGCCGCCAGACGGTTTTATTGGCGACCAGGTCGTACCGGCCGTCTTCCAGCCGGTCCGCCCAGAGCTGTTTCATATATGAGACAAGTGTCTCATCGGTGAGACTGCCGACGGTCGCTTCGGCGGATGCCCAGGTCTGTTCCGGCGCTTCGACGATCCACGTGCTCATGCCGGGCTTGTACTGATAGGCGCCGAGCACCCAGATGCCGTGATCGTCGGTCGTGAAATCGAACGTGAACGCGTCATAGGGCCGCGTGGTGCCGAGCCAGGCGAAGCGGTTCTTGCGCCACTGGATATCGGGGCGGAAGTGTTCCGCAAACGCATTGCGGACGACGCTGTTGATGCCGTCCGCGCCGACGACCAGGTCGGCCTCGATCTCGTCGAGGTTATTGATTTCATGATTGAATTGCATCCCGACGCCGAGTTCGGCGCAGCGCCGCTGCAATATCTGCAGCAGTTCCATCCGCCCGCAGCCGCAGAAACCGTGGCCGGTCGAGCGGATCGTCTCGCCGTGCAGGACGAAGTCGATCTCGTCCCAGTAAGCGAACTGATCGGTGATCGCGTCGTAGCTTTCGGGATCGCGGGCCAGGAAACCGTCGAGCGTCTCGTCGGAAAACACGACGCCGAAGCCGAACGTGACGTCGGCCGCTTCGCGCTCGTAGACGGTTATATCGTTGTCCGGGAAGGCTTTTTTGGCCAAAAGCGCGAAATAGAGTCCGCCTGGCCCGCCGCCGATCACCGCAATCCGCATCGTCGTCATCCCTGCTATTTATTTAACATATAAAATATTTACACGTTTATGGTCAATCCGTAAGATATGGGCCCTGTAACGCGGAATTCAGCCATATGGCGTCAACACTCGATCAACCGGACAACGTCCGACCCGGCGCACAGGCGATAGGTGACGGCGAAAAACTGTCGCTCAGCCTGTGGCTTCAACTGATGAAATGCACCAAGGAGATAGAGGCCGGGGTCGGCGGCCGCTTGCGCAAGGTGCATCACCAGAGCCTGGCGCGGTTCGACGTGCTGTCGCAGCTGCATCGCTTCGGCGGCGACTGGGTGGCGGTCGGCGAGGTCTCGTCACGGGTCATGGCGTCGAGCGGCAATATCACGGCGCTGGTCGACCGCATGGTCGCCGAAGACCTGATCCTGCGCCGCGCCAGCCCCGACGACCGGCGCAGCCACCAGCTCCGCATGACCGGCACCGGCGCCGCGCTGTTCGACGAGATGACGGCGGATCACGCGCGCTGGGTCGACGATGCGCTGCACGGTATCGACGATACCGACAAGGCGCGCCTGATCGCGCTGCTCATCGACGTGCGCCGCGCTTTCGAGGCGACGCAAAGCGAGCCCCGAAAAGACCCGCCTCACAAGAGCCAGCGCCCTGAAAGCCAGCGCCCTGAAAGCCAGCCCCCCGAAAGCCAGCCCCCCGAAAGCCAGCCGAAGACAGGAGAGACCGAATGACCGACTTATTGCCCTTGCCCGGCTCGCGCGACGAAATCCTCAAAATCCAGTCGGAGCGCAAACGCGTCGCGTTCGAGCGCGCGAAGCAGGCGAAGTGGTACAAGGGCAAGCTCGATCACATCAACGCCGACCGGCTGGACGAGCCCGACGAATGGCAGAAAATTCCGATCGTCGACAAGGACGTGCTGCGCAAGCTGGACCACAAGACCTTCATGGAGCAGTTCTGCATCGCGCCCCGTGCCGATATCGCCGAATACTGGCGTTCCGGCGGCACTACGGGCGCACCGGTGTTCTATCCGCGCACGTTCAAGGATGTCGAATACGGCATGGTGACCTGGGGGCGGTCGTTCCCGGCGATGAATATCGTTCCTGGCGATTCCTGCCATATCTCGTTCCCCATCGGCATTCATCCGGCGGGCCAGATCTGGGCGCGCTCGGCGCATGAAGCGGGCGTCGGCATGAACTGGGTCGGCGCGGGCAATTCGGTGCCGTCGGCGGCCCAGTTGGCGCTGATCCAGTCGCTGGAGCCGACCGTGTTGATCTCGATGCCCAGTTTTGCGCTGCACCTGTCCAACCTCGCGGCGGAGCAGGGCATCGACCTGACGCAGTCGAGTGTCAGCAAGATCATCTGTTCGGCCGAACCGCTGTCGGACGCCAAGCGCGAAAAGCTCGCCCGCACCTGGGGCGCCGAGGTGTTCAACGTGTTCGGCATGAGCGAGGCCGGGCTGATGGGCGCCGAAGGCCCTGCCCATGACGGTATCCATATCTGGTCCGATATGTTCTTTCTCGAAGTGGTCGATCCCGAGACCGGTGAAATGCTGGAACCCGGCGCGGAAGGCCACCTTTGCCAGACGCCGCTATGGACCGGCCACGCAACCCCGTTCCTGCGCTGGAACGCGGGCGACATCGTGACCTATGTCGAACGCGGCAATAGCGGCGGGCAGTTCGCCGAGCTGTTCCCGATGATCCGCCACACCAACCGCACGACCGGGTTCTTCAAGATCCGTGGCGTCAATATCAATCACGCCGAATTCGAGGACTTCGTCTTCTCCATGCCGCCGGTCAACGACTTCCAGGCGGTGCTGGTGACCGACGACAACGACCTCGAAACGCTCTCCGTCCGGATCGAGGTCCGGCGTGGCGAGGACGCCGATGCCGTCGCGGCCGGGATGGCCGACCGTATCAAGGCGACCTTCGAGGTTTCGGCCCGCATCGATGTGCTGGAGATCGGCACGCTTGCCCGGTTGTTCGAATCGTCGATCAAGGCGCCCCGCTTCGTCGACGAGCGGAAATAGTTCAGGCCCGGTATTCCGCGGGTTTCGCGCCCATTTCCCCACCGCGCGAAAATCCTCTAAGCTGAAGGTCCAGCTTCAGGAGTACCCGCTTGTCATGACCGGTGTAGATCGCGCGAACGGCCACAAACCGGCCGGCATATCCCCCCTGTTTCATCCCGCGCTGGCCGATGCGCCGCGGCCCGACCCGGGCAAACTGAACTACGACCTCAACCGGGCGTTGTCGGCTGTTGTGCCGCTCCAGGCGCGTGCGCCGGAAGATGCGTTTTCGGCGTCCTATCTGGGGACCGAGCGCGAGGGCAATGCCGTTCTGATCTCGGAAGACGGGCTGCTGCTGACGATCGGTTACCTGATCAACGAATGCGACCTGATCACGGTCGGCACGAAAATCGGCGGTGTCGCCGAGGCGCATGTCATCGCCTACGATTACGAAACCGGTCTCGGCCTGATCCGCACGACCGAAGATCTCGGGGTTCCCCCGCTGGAGCTCGGTCATTCGTCGACCGTGCGCGAGGGCGATACGCTGACGGTGGGGGCGCATGGCGGCAAGGCGCAGGCCATCGCCGCCAAGATTTCGTCGGTGCGTGAATTCGCCGGTTACTGGGAATACCTGATTTCGGGCGCCATTTTCACCGAGCCGCCGCACCCGATCTGGTCGGGGGCGGCGCTTCTGGATCATGACGGCAAGCTGGTCGGCATCGGCTCGCTGTTCGTCCAGGACGCCGAAGAGGAAAACGCCGACAAGCAGCCCGGCAACATGTTCGTGCCGGTGGACCTGCTGAAACCGATTTTCGAGCAGCTCATCGAAAAAGGCCGCACGGATCATCCGCCGCGCCCGTGGCTCGGAATCTACACGGTCGAAACCATGGGCCACCTGCTGATTACGTCGGTGTCCGAGCGCGGACCCGCGGTCGAGGCCGGGGTCGAACCGGGCGACGTCGTGCTCGCCGTCAATGGCGAAGAGGTCAAGGACCTGCCGACCCTGTACCGCAAGCTCTGGGGATCGGGCGAAGCCGGCGTGCCGGTGGACCTGGCGCTTCTGCGCGACCAGCGGATGATCGAGGTCTCGGTTATCACGGTCGACCGCGCACGCATCATGCGGCGGCCCAGTACGCATTGAGCCGGTTGCTGGCGGTTCGGGTCGGTTTCGGGCCGGATGGAACCGTCGACCGTCCCGGGCGTTATCTCTTCAGTCCATGGTAGAGAAGAATCCAGATAAACCCGGAGACGACGCGCCGGATATCCCCTCCGGCGAGGAGAACGCGCCCGATCTGACCCCGGACGAAATGCACGAGGTCGAGGAGCTGAAACAGCTCCGGGTGCCGGTCGTCTACGAAATCATTCGCGAAGAGGGCGTCGAGGAGCTCAAGCGGCCTGTCGCGTCGCTCTGGTGGTCGGGGCTCGCCGGCGGGCTCGCGATCTCGGCCAGCGTCCTGGCCGAGGGCATGCTGCACCACTATCTGCCCGATACGCCGTGGCGGCCGCTGGTCGAGAACTTCGGTTACTGTGTCGGCTTTCTGATCGTGATCCTCGGCCGACTGCAGCTTTTCACGGAAAATACCATCACCGTGATCATTCCGCTGCTGTCGGATTTCAGCGGATCGCACCTCTATTACACGATGCGGCTCTGGGCCATCGTGCTGTTTGCCAATCTGTGCGGGACCTTCGTCATGGCCCTGTTAATGCTGTATGGCGGGACATTTCAGCCCGATCACGTGATGGCGATGCTCGATATCTCGCACCATCTGGCAGACTACAGCGCGTCGCAGGCGCTGTTATATGGCATTCCGGCAGGTTTCTTCGTCGCCGCCATCGTCTGGATGATCCCGAACGCGGAACACGCCGCCTTCTGGGTGATCGTCGTGATGACCTATTTAATCGCCCTTGGCGGGTTTACCCATGTGGTCGCCGGGTCCAACGAAGTGTTTCTGTTGATTCTCAACGGCGACATCAGCATCGGGACCGGTGTCTTCGGGCTTCTTCTGCCGACCCTGATCGGCAACATCATCGGGGGCACCGGCCTGTTTGCAATGCTCGCGCACCGCCAGGTTCGCGAAGAATTGTAACGGGCGTCCGGCACGTAGCGGACGGCTTCGTGCCCGGGCCTAGAAACCTTCCACCGCGATCCAGATAAGCCGGAGCGCCATCAGTGTAAGCATCGTCTGGATAGCAATGCGGAAGAGGCGTTCGGGAATGATGTCGAGCGCGTATTTACCCGCCCAGGTGCCGATAAACGATGTTGCGATCATGGCGGCGATCAGCGGCACGTAGTTGCCGAAACTGACGCCGAGCAGCACGAAAGCGACCAGCTTCGCGATATGCACGATGCTCATCAGCGCGCCCAGGGTCGCGATATGATTGCGCCGGTCGGGCGCGATGGCGACGGTGAAGGCGGCAAGCAGGGTGCCGGTGGCGCTGATGAAGATGCCGAGAAACGTCACGACGAAGCCCAGGAAGGCGAACCGGCCGCGTTCCGGTCCGAAACGGGCGAGCTTCGGTACCCAGGCAAGGACAAGGATGCTGACTCCGAGAGCCATCAGCAGAATGTTCTCCGGCAGGCTGACGAATATCCGCCCGCCGATAGCAGCTCCGATGACGGTGCCGATCGTAAAGGGCAGCACCGTTTCGCGCATGAGAAAGCGCCAGCGCGAAATTGCCATGCTGCCTGCGGCGCCGAGCTGGACAACGGTATGGATCGGGATCAGCAGCGCCGGGGGAAACACGAAGGCCATCACCGCGATCGGGCTGAAATGTCCGGCCATACAGCATTAACAGGGCCATG
>CAXBMQ010000017.1:0-99021 GCA_963977005.1 uncultured Rhodospirillaceae bacterium | reverse complement strand
GTCGTCTGGCAATTCCCGGGGTTTCGCATTCAGGGCCAAAAGCCGTGTCTGCAACTCGCAGGCGGTCACAAGGCGTTGCATGTAAGCGAACGCCTCCCCGACGGTTCGGCCCACCGTCAGCAGACCGTGGTTCTTCATGATCAGCGCGTGCTTGTCGCCGATATCCGCGACAATTCGCGGACCCTCTTCGTCTTCTTCCGCCAACCCTTCGAATTCGTGGTAGGCGACATCGCCATATAGCGCACAGGCGCTCTGATCGTAGAACCTGAGCCCGCCCTCGGTCGCGGATACGATGACCCCGGCTTCCTGATGAATGTGCAGCGAGCACGCCAATTCCGGTTTCGACCGCAGAATGCAGCTGTGAAAGTTGAGTCCCGCCGGCCCCGGCGCCTTGTCGATTTCGGTGACGACCGTGCCGTCGATATTCACTTTCAGCAGCGACGACGCCGTTACCTCGTGCCAGCCTTCGCCCAGGGGATTCATGAGAAAATGCTCGGGATCGTCCGGAATGCGCGCCGTGATGTGATTCCGCGCCGTCAGGTTCCAGCCAAGATGATGGGCGACGCGAAAAGCGGCGGCCAGTTCGATACGGGCGTTGCGCTCGCCTTCGCCTGTTTCGGGATGAAGCGTTGCGATAGATCCGGCCATGGGGAGACTCTCCTGGATAGTTGAAATCGATGCGGCCGGGACACGCAACGCGGCCCCGGCCGCAGTCGGGGTACCGTTACTTTTTCTTCTTCGCCTGTTTTCGGCCGAAACCGAGAATCTTCGACAACTCGGCCGGCACGGCCCGGTCGACGTTGAAAGCCGCATCGATCACTTTCTCGACATGCGCCGCATCCCGCGAGTTGATCGGCAACCGGCGCTTCGCGGCATCGGCCAGCATGACGGGGTCCTTCAGCATGCTGGCAAACGCCGTCCGCAGCGCAGCCACCCGGTCGGCCGGAACGCCTTCAGGAACATAGAAGGACTGTCCGATATCCAGGCCCACGGCGAGAAGGTTGTACATTTTCGTATTCATATCGCCTTTGATATGGTCCTGCATGCGCGGATAGGCGGCGACTTCGGAACGCACGGGGCCCATTGTGGCAAGGAACTGCACTTTCTGGTCCTTGATCCAGTCGGGCTTCGCACCGGTATAGCCGGAATAGAAATTGAACCGGCCCTTCACTTCATTCCGTTCCATGGCGAGATTGATCGCACCGCCGCCCTTGTAACCCCGGATAACTTCGAATTTCGTGCCGGCGGCATAGTTCAGGAACGTCGGCATCTGGAAATTGAGCGACCCGACGCCGCTGGCGCCGACCACGAGCTTTGTCTTCTTGAGCTTGTCGAGCGTATCGACCGGCGAATCGTGCCACGAGGCGATGGTGTAGGTGCGTACCGTCAGCGTGCCGAGCCAGTTGAACTTGCGGGGATCGAATTTCACCTTCCGCAGGAGCGGTACGATGATCGAGCCGGGATTGATCTCTGCGATCACGGTGCCGTCTTTCGGGGCCGCGTTCGCCATGTAGCTTGCCGCTTTCACGCCGCCGGCGCCCGGCCGGTTCTGGGTGATGATCTCCGGATTGCCGGGAATGTGCCGGCCGAGATGCCGTGCCGCGATCTGGGCATATATGTGAAAGGTGCCGCCGCTGCCCGATGGCACCACCATCGTCAACGTCTTGCCGGCATAGAAATCCGATACGCTGTCCGCCTTTGCGGCAGTGGTCAAAGACAGTGCCGTTAGCGCGGTAAGTACGGTCGTTCCAAGAGTTACAAGACGCTGGTCCATCGTTTCCTCCAGAATTGATGTGCCCGAGCATGCCTTCTCGGCGATTTTTTCGCACGGCGACGGCTTATTTTCGCCCGAAAGACGCGATCTTGTCACGCCGCAGCGCAAACAGGGGAAAACATCAGCTTCCGGGAACCGTCCCCGCCGGCAGGGACGAGACATGACCGAAAATATCGCGCGGCCGGGTGAACCAGATTTTGCCGGCATCCGGATGGTTAACCATATGCGTCAGGATATCGCGCAGTCCCGCCAGCCTGTATGGCTGGCCGACAACAAACGTGTGCAGCGCCAGACTGAAGACAAGCGGCTGGTTATCGCACTGGCGCATCTGTTCGTCGAAATGGGCGGTAACCATGCGGGTAAAATCGTCCGCCGTGTGGCGCCGCGACAGTTGCGCCGGGGAATCGTTGATTTCAATGTGATACGGGATCGACAACAGCTTGCCGGCCCGGGTGCGCATCCAGAACGGCTGGTCGTCCGCCGACCAGTCCATGATATAGCGGTAACCGTTCTCGGCGAGCAGGTCGGGTGTATGTGCACTTTCCGAAATCCACGGCCCCATCCAGCCGCCGGGCCCGTCGCCTTCATGGTCGCGAAAGGCCTCGGTCGCCCGGGCGATCAAAGCGCCTTCCTCGGTTTCCGAATACGCGCCCTGCTCTTCCGAATTGGTCACGCCGTGTCCGACGAACTCGTCGCCGCGCTCCCGTATTTTCGCCGGTATCTGGGGCGCGTAATCGTAGATCGACGTGTTCATCAGGTGACACATCGGCAGACCGAGAGACTCGAACAGGTCGAATACACGCCAGATTCCGACGCGCAGACCATAATCCCGCCAGGAATAGTTTCGCACATCGGGCTGCGTACCGGGGTTGGTGGGCGTGTGACCGAGCCCTTCGCCGAAACTGAAATGTTCGATATTGAGCCCGAAATAGACCGCGAGACGTTTTCCTTCGGGCCAGTCGTAATCGGCACGCTCGGTGATCGGTGAATAGTCGTAGCGGTCATGTTTTTTCAGTTCCACGTCGCATGCCTTGTCGTTATCGGGTTAGGTGCGCCGATTGTGTCACCCGAACGCATGACGGATCAAGAGACCCCCCATGCGTTTTCGCCCCTTGAACTGCGTTGGACGAGGTGGGACATTTGCGCACCCTAACGGGACACCAAAACAGCCAGACAGGAGGGGCCGTGAAGGCGCCAAAGTTTTCCTACATCCGGGCGACCAGCGTGGAACATGCGCTCGAACTGCTCGACAAGCATGGCGAGGACGGACGTATCCTTGCCGGTGGCCAAAGCCTGATGCCGACGCTGAACATGCGTCTGTCACAGCCTGAAATACTGATCGACATAAACGGGCTCGACGACCTGAAAGGAATCTCGCTCGACGGCGACACGGTGCGTATCGGCGCACTGACCCGCCATGTTGAAGTGATGAATTCGGACATCGTCGCCGAACACCTGCCGCTGATCGCCGAAGCGATGCCGCATGTCGCGCATGTCGCGATCCGCAACCGCGGCACCATCGGCGGTAGCGTGGCACTGGCCGATCCGGCGGCGGAGATGCCCGCCTGTATCCTTGCCCTTGGCGCGACACTTGTCGTTCAGGGATCCGGCGGCAAGCGCGAAATTCCCGCCGAAGACTTCTTTCACGGCCTGTACGAAACAGCGCGGGCCGAGACCGAACTGCTGGTCGAAATCCGCATCCCGTCGCAAAAGGCGGACAAGGTTTCGGTATTCCTCGAACTCGCGCGCCGTCACGGCGATTTCGCAATTGCCGGCATCGCCGCCTATGGCAGTGTATCGGGCAGCACGGTCAACGACATGCGCCTCGTCTATTTCGCCAGCGAGGATAAGCCGACCATCGGCTCGAACGCCATCGCGGCGCTGAACGGCAAGACATGGTCGGACGAAACCAGGGAAGCCGTAAACACGGCGCTTGAGGCCGACCTTGAACCGATGGCGAACCTGCATGGCAGCGCCGCCATGAAGATGCACCTGCAGAAAGTGCTGACAGGGCGCGCTATGGACGCCGCCATCGCCAGAGCCTCCGGGACCGGAGGTGCGGCATGAGCGAGGAAATGGTCACCGTCAACATGACCGTCAACGGTGAAACCGTGACGAAAACGATCCCGGTGCGCACGCATCTGGTCGATTTCGTCCGCACCGAGCTCGGCTTCACGGGATCGCATCTCGGCTGTGAACACGGCGTCTGCGGGGCATGTTCCGTCCGCGTGGACGGCGACGTGGTGCGCGGCTGCCTGATGCTGGCGGCCCAGGCCGAAGGCGCCGAGGTCGTCACCATCGAAGGCATCTCCGATTCAGGAGAGATTGCCGACCTGCAGGACAAGTTCGTCGAACGCAACGCACTGCAGTGCGGGTTCTGCACGCCGGGCATGCTGATGACCGCAGCCGAACTGCTTGCACAGAAAACCGAGATGAGCCGCGAGGATATCCGCGAGTACATGTCGGGCAATTACTGTCGCTGCACCGGCTATCACGCGATCGTCGATGCGATCGAAAGCGTCAATAACACTCGTTTAAAGGGCTAAAGCCCATTTGACGGCACCTGCCCGCTCCCCCTCCCAGCCACCCATAAGGATAATCCCATGGGTGGCCGGGGAGGGGGAGCGGGCCGGACCGGAAGAGGAGAACAATTCATGGGCTTTATTCACCCCTACGAACGTCCGAATTCCTATATCGGGCGCACGCTTCCCCGGTCGCGCGCCATGCGCGCGGTCGCCGGGCGCGGAAAATATTCCGATGACATCATGCTGCCGCGGACGCTGCATGCCGCCTTTGTGCGCAGCCCCTACGCCCACGCGAAAATCCTGAACATCGACACCGCCGCCGCTAAGGCCGCCCCCGGCGTCAAGCTGGTCATGACCGGCGCAGAGCTGGCAGACATGTGTACCGGCCCCTGGGTCGGCACGCTGAAAGTGTTCGACAACATGAAGGCCGAGCCGCAATACCCGATGGCCGTCGATCGTGCGTGCTGGCACGGCGAACCCGTCGTGATGGTCGTCGCCGAAACCCGCGCGCAGGCCGAAGACGCGGGCGAACTGGTGATGGTCGATTACGAGGAGCTGCCGGTCGTGATCCGCAAGGAAAAGGCGATCGAGCCCGACAGCCCCGTGATCCACCCCGATCTCGGCGACAACATCGCGTGGGAAAAGGTGATCGGCACCGGCGACGTCGAGAAGGCATTCGCCGAAGCCGACCACGTGCTGGAGGAAACCTTCGAATTCGGCCGTCACACAGCGGTCAGCCTTGAGCCGCGTATCGTGCTGTCGGAATACGACCCGGGCACCGAGAAGCTGACGATCCACACGTCCAGCCAGTGCCCCCACATGATCGAGACCGTGTTCGCGCAGACGCTGGGCGTGCCGGAACATAAGGTTCGGATCATCGCGCCCGATGTCGGTGGCTCGTTCGGCCTGAAAATCCACACCTTCGGCGACGAAGTCGCGGCGACCGCGGCCGCCATCAAGCTCGCCCGCCCGGTGAAGTTCGTGGCCGACCGGCTCGAATCCTTCGTGTCCGACATTCATGCTCGCGAAAACCGCGTGAAAGCCAAGATCGGCGTCATGAACGACGGCACGCTGATTGCCGCGGAAATCGACGATCTGTCCGGCGTCGGCGCCTACTCGCAGTATCCGCGGACGTCCGTGTTCGAGGCCAACCAGATTCTTCACATCAGCTTCGGGCCCTACAAGCACAAGAATTACCGCGCCAAGGCGACGGTTGTGTATCTCAACGCCGTGCCGACATCCCAGTACCGCGCTGTCGGCCATCCCATCGGCATTTCGGTCGCGGAATACATGATGGACTGGGCGGCCGACGTGACCGGTCTCGATCCTTTCGATATCCGGCGCAAGAACGTCATGGAAGACGATTCCTATCCGCAGATTATCGGCTCGGGCCTGCCGATGAAGGACCTGTCGCATCAGGCCTGTCTCGAAAAACTGCGCGGGCTGATGAATTACGACGACCTGCGCGCCGAACAGGCGGAACTGCGCAAAAAGGGCATCTATCGCGGCATCGGCGTCGCCGGTTTTATCAAGGGCACAGCCCCCAGCCCGGTCGGCTATTACGGCGCCGGCGGCGCGCGCATCGCCGCGCAGGACGCGACCACGGTCAAGCTCGAACCCTCCGGGGGCGTGATCGTCTCTCTCGGCGTCACCGACCAGGGTCAGGGCGTCGATACCGTCATGGAACAGATCGCGGCGGCAGCCATCGGCTGCTCGACGGACATGGTCCGCGCGATTTCCGGCGACACGGACGCCACCCCCTATGGCGGCGGCACCTATGCGTCCCGCGCCACCGCGATCGGCGGCGAGGCGACCTATCAGGCGGCGCTCGACCTGCGGCGGGAAATCCTGCACATGGCGGGCATCCTGCTGCAGAAGGATGCCGAGGAGCTCGATATCGTCGACGGCAACGTGGTCGATTTCGGCTCGTCCGAAGCACGTATTCCGCTGTCGGAGATCGGCCGGATCGGTCATTTCCAGCTCGGCGAACTGCCCAACGACTATCAGCCCGTGCTGTCGCACACCCGGCGCTACCGGCTGCAGGACTCACCCTATATCTACACCAACGGCATCCACGGCGCCTATGTCGAGGTCGATGTCGATACCGGCTGGATCAAGCATCTGAAACACTGGGTGGTCGAGGATTGCGGCCGCATCATCAACCCGCAGCTTGCCGACGAACAGATCCGCGGCGGCTGCGTCCAGGGGCTCGGCGGGGCGCTGTATGAGCACTGCATCTATGACGATGCCGGCCAGTTGCAGAACGGCACCATGGCCGATTACGTCACGCCGATGGCGTTCGAGATGCCCGATATCGAGGTCGGGCATGTGGAGACCCCGACCAGCGAATCAGAACTCGGCGCCAAGGGTGCCGGCGAATCCGGCACCGGCGCGGCGCCAGGCGTGATGATGAACGCGGTCAACGACGCCATCAAACCGCTGACGTCGGGCCGCGTAAAGGAACAGCCGATCACGCCGGAGGTTGTATTGCAGGCGCTGGGGAAGATTTAGAATAGCGCTCGTCTGAAAGCACTTGTCATCCCGGCCTTGCGCCGGGATCCAGGTTGTCGGCAGACCAAAAATCGGGCGACTGGGCCCCGGCACAAGGCCGGGGTGACAATCCGGTTGTGACTTTCCCGAACAAACAATGAGCCATCGGACGGCGCGCTCGCCTAACGCCGTAAAGGCGCCCGGCTCTCGTCATTGTTGCCGTCGGCCACTTTCTGCAGCAGGCGGATGAACTGTTTGCGTTCGGCCGCCGTTAAGGGCGCCAGCATCCGGTCCTGCGCAGCTTCGGCAGCGCCGATGGCATCATGGATCAGCGCTTCGCCCGCATCGGTGATCGAGACGGGCTTGGAGCGCCTGTCCTTTTCGGACACGGTGCGCGTGACCAGCCCGCGTTCCTCCAGGTTTTTGACCACCACGCCGATGGTCGTGCGGTCGAGCGCCAGCGCGCCGCCGAGATGGACCTGGTCTTCCGGCCCGCCTTTCAGCAGCCCCGTCAGGACCGCGAATTGCAGCGGGGTGAGATCGTACTGCCGGCATTCATCGAGAAACACCGAAACCGCGATCTGCTGGCAGCGGCGCATCAGATGGCCGGGAGCCGAGCGCAGATTTTCGAGGATATAGCTCTCCGCCGCCCCGTCGGTACCGGGTGACGGCAGCAGAACGTCCGCACCCTCCGTCATTACGCCGCCAGCTCGGAGGCCTTGTGACCGTAAAGCCACTGAAGCTGATAGTAGTAATCCTCGGCCGTCATCTTGCCCATGATCTCGTTGCGCAGCTTCCGGTGCACGCCGTCGACATGGAACCAGTTATCGCCCAGCTGACGCGACCCGATCTGGATGCGCGCGGTGCGTACAACGCGGTTGTCGGTATAGACCTTCAGCCCGGCGTCGAGATTGTCGGGATAGCTGCCGATGACTTCCGACAGGCAGACCGCGTCTTCCAGCGCCATGCAGGCGCCCTGGGCGTAGTATTGCAGGGTCGGGTGCGCGGCATCGCCCAGCAACACGGCGCGGCCGTCGACCCAGTTTTCGGTCGGCACACGGTCGCACAGCACCCAGACTTTCCAGTTCTGGCCGATATCGATCAACTGACGCGGTATATCGTGAATATGTTCGAAATTGGCATGGACCTCTGCGTGGGTCAGCGGCTTGCCGGCGACGACTTCCTTCGCGTCGTTACACTTTGTAATGACCAGATTGAACACCTTCCAGCCCGACAGCGGATAATGAACCAGATGACAGTTCGGGCCCATCCACAGCGTCGCCGCATTCCAGCGCAACGATTCCGGCATCTGGTCGACGGGAATGACCGACCGATACGTCGAATGTCCCGAAATCCGCGGCGCCCCGTCGCCCACCAGTTTTGCCCGCACGGCGGAATGCAGCCCGTCGGCGCCGACCAGCAGTTCGCCGGTCACGGTGTCGCCCGATGAAAGGTTCGCGGTAACCGACCCGCCATCCTGATCGTAGCCGACGACTTCGCTGTTCACGCGCAGCTCGATCAGATCGTGATCCTCGCACGCCTTGACCAGTTCCTTGTGCAGGTCGGCACGATGCACCACCGCATAGGGATTGCCGAACCGGGTGCGGAATTTTTCGTCCAGGGGAACACGGTTGACCTCCTCGGCGGTGATCGCATCCATAAAACGCAGATGCTCAATATACACCGCCTGCTCGCGCGCGCCCTTGCCAACACCGAGATAATCGAAAGAATGAAACGCGTTCGGTCCGAGCTGGATACCCGCACCGATCTCGCCCAGTTCAGACGCTTTTTCAAGGACCACGACTTTTTTGCCCTTTTTGGCCAGCCCGAGAGCGGCACCAAGACCGCCGAGTCCGCCACCGGCAACGATAATCTGCTTCTGTGTCATGGTCTGTCATCCCTGTGTATGAATTTATTAATCAGTATTATGCGCATAATACTGATTAAATCAAGTGCTACAAAAGCGAATCGCCAGAGAAGCCCCAGTCCGCTTCGCGTCCATAGCGGGGCACAGCCTGCCCGCCCCTTGTCCCGCCCTTCAGAAGCATGCACGATGCGCGCAGATTCAGGAAAGGACGATCCCATGACCGTACAGCATATCGTGATGCTCGAATTCAATGACGGCGTTGCCGAAGACGCCAAGATGGCGGCCCTGAAAGAGGTCGAAGCGCTAAAAGGCAAGATCGACGGCATCGAAGCAGTGCAGTCCGGCAAGGATTTTTCCGGCCGCGCCGGCGATTTCACCCATTCGGTCATCGTCACAATGCGCGACAAGGACGTGCTGGCTGAATACGGCCCGCATCCGGCGCACAAGGAAGTACAGGCAACTCTGGGACCGATTGTCAAAACGCTCTGGGTTGTCGATTTCGAACCCTCCTGAGCGCGCCCGTCGGCCCGGATGCATCCCTGTCCGCCGTAACCCAGCGTTCCAGGCCGGCCAGAGGTGCAAAAAAAGGCATACCGACAGCAGCCGCGGCGGGCTAAAAGATACGGATGACGCTTCTTCGCAGCCGACAGGTCCTGTCGGCTGCGAACCTTTTCCGGCCTTTGCCGCCGCGTCACGCCAGAGGAAAACACAACCCTTATGACCACCGCCGACCCGCAGCAGCCATCAACGCCGGATACCCGCTCCTATGCCGCCCTGCGCTACCCGGCGTCGCGGATGTATCTGGGCGGCGCCGCGCTGGCGATGATGGCCGACAGTATCGAACACGTGATCAGCTACTGGATCATCTTCGAGAAATTTCAGTCTCCGTCGCTCGCGGGATTTGCCGTCATCGCCCACTGGGTGCCGTTCCTCATCGGCTCGATCTGGGCCGGTTCGCTGGCCGACCGGTACGATCCGCGACGTATCATTCAGGCGGGGATGGGCTGCTTCATGGTGGTTTCGCTGGGATGGGGAATCCTGTTTGCGACCGACAGCCTGGAAAAATGGCATGCCGTGATCCTGCTGATCGTGCACGGATTCGCGGGGGTCCTCTGGGCGCCTGCGGGACAGGTTCTGATCCACGATGTCGTCGGCGGCCGCCAGCTTCAGAGCGCCATCCGGCTGCTCGCAACGTCACGTACCCTCGGCCTGCTGCTGGGTCCTGCCGTCGGCGGCGCCCTGCTGCTCGTCGTGGGGCCGACCATCGGCATTTTCATCAACGTGCTGATTTACGTCCCGCTGACCCTGTGGCTGATCCGGAACCCGAAGGAAGTGAATACCGACCGCCAGCCGGCGGCGACCGCGATGACGAGCTTCCGCGACCTGTTCCATACCATCCGCCAGATTTCAGGCATTCCGGTGGTGTTCGCCATGTCCGTTCTGGCAGGTCTGGCGGCAACCTTCGTCGGCAACGCGCATGAACCCCAGATGCCCGAATTCGCCCGCGACCTCGGCTATGGCGGCGACGGGCTTTATTACAGCCTGCTTCTGGCAGCCAACGCGGTCGGCGCGCTGACCGCGGGTATCGTGCTCGAAGCGCGCTCGATGATGCCGGCGAAAACACGCACATCCTTCATCCTGGGTATCCTCTGGGCGGCCGCGATCTTCGGCTTTGCCGTATCGCCCTATTACATCCTCTCCTTTGCGCTTCTGGTCTGCGCCGGCTTCCTCGACCTGTCATTCAATTCGATGACGCGCACCCTCGCACAGCTGCATTCGCCGCCCGAAATTCGCGGACGCGCGATCGGCGTGTTCAATGTCGGGGCGCTGGGCTGCCGGACCTTCAGCGGGTTCACGGTCGGTTTCGGCGGCGGGCTGATCGGCATACATTTCTCGCTCGCGTTGAGCGCAATCGTCATGCTGATTGCCATGCTCGCCCTGTTCGCGTGGGCACGGCAGCGGCGCGTGCTGAAGCAGGCATAAAACGGAGGAATCCATGGACAGAAATGCCAATCGCGATGCCGGCGCCACCTATCGGCGTGCGCTGGGCCAGCCGGATGCCGACCCGGGCCTCAGTGCCCCCGGCTATCGCGCCTATGTCGACGAGTATTTTCACAACGATATCGGCGCGCGGGATATTCTGGCAAAAGCCGACCGGATGATTCCGGCACTCACCGCCGTGTGTTTCCGCGGCGCAGGAAAAGCGACCGAACGTCTGGTCGGGGCCGCGCTCGATGTCGGCCTGGATGCACGCGCGATCCTCGAAATTTTTATCCAGTCCGCACTGTATAGCGGCCTGCCCCGCACCGAGGAAGCGCTGGAGATTGCCGGTCGGGTCTTCGCCGAACGCGGCATCAGCCTGCCGGACGATCCGCCCGACGACCGTACGGTCGAACAGATGGACGCGGACGGCAACGCGGTGATGGAAAAGCTGCACGGTCCGCGCCAGGCCGGCGGCTATGCCTCGCCCGACAACCCGGTAACGTTTTCACTGTATCAGGGCGCCATCCGACATGGCTACGGCCAGCTATGGGTGCGCCCGGGGCTCGATCTTCGCCAGCGCATGATCTGCGCCATCGCGGGGTTCACCTCGGCGAGCCTGCATGCCTCCTTGAGCAAGTTTGCGGTCTCGGCGCTCAATGTCGGACTGTCGAGAGACCAGGTTGCCGAAGCCGCCATCCAGACCGCCCCCTGGAACGGGCTGCCCATCGCGTTGACCGGGCTGACGGTCATCGGCGACGCCCTGGCGGCGGCGGAGTGATGCTGGACGTCCGAACACAGCCGTGCCAACGTAACCATCAATGACGGAAACCAGAACACCCCGGTAAGACGATGAGTGACAACGATACAAACACCGTCACCGACACGAAGCCGAAGACAAAGCGCCCGCGCCTGTACAAGGTGATGCTGGAGAACGACGATTTCACGCCACGCGAATTCGTCGTCAAGGTGCTGAAGACCGTCTTCCGGATGTCGGACGACGAAGCCTATCTGATCATGATGGCCGCCCATCAGCAGGGCAACGCCGTGGTCTCGGTCTATACCCGCGACGTCGCCGAGACCAAGGCGATGGAAGCCACCGATATGGCCAAGGAAGCAGGCCACCCGCTGATGTTCACCATCGAGCCGGAGGAATAGGACGATCATCGTAATGTGGGGCCGCTCACCCTCACTTGTCACCCTCGGGCCTGACCCGAGGGTCCACGCTCAACCGGAGAAATTATCGGACAGATCCCGCCACTCCGGGTTTTCCTCTTCGACCAGATCGATCTTCCAGGCCCGATACCATCTCTTCAGCGACTTCTCACGCTGGATAGCCGATTCGATGTCTTGATGCACCTCGTACCAGACGAGTTTCTTGACTGCATATTTTTGGGTAAAGCCCGGCGTCACACCGGATTTATGTTCGTAGACGCGCCGGATTAAATTATTCGTCACACCGATATACAGTGTGCCGCGCGTGCCGCTCGCAAGAATGTAAACGTGATAATCTTTCACGTTTAACACCGTGGTATGGACCCTCGGGTCAAGCCCGAGGGTGACAGCACAATTTCTACGTGACAACTATCGCAGTTCTAGGTCTTCTGCCCCCGCGCGTCCCATCCCTCACCCTCAGCGCCGGGACAACACTCAGCGTCCCGCCCGCGCAATCACATCCAGAATATGTTCCGGCGTGAACGGCTGCTTCGTTACCTGCGCGCCCAGGGGTCGCAGCGCGTCGTTTACCGCGCACCAGAGCGCCGCGATCGCCCCGATGGTGCCGGATTCGCCGATGCCGTTTGCGCCGAGTTCGGTGTTGGTCAACGGGGTTTCGACATGGGCGATTTTGATATCGGGCATCTCGCCTGCCATCGGCAGTAGATAATCGGCAAGCGTCGCGTTCATCAGCTGGCCGGTCTCGTCGTACTGGCAGTGCTCGTACAGCGTGTTGCCGATGCCCTGGATGATGCCGCCGCGGATCTGTTCGTCGACCATCAGCGGGTTGACGACGCGGCCGCAATCGTCGGCCATCCACCAGCCGAGCAGCCTGATAAAGCCGGTCTCGATGTCGATTTCGACCTGCGCTCCCTGCACGCCGTTGGCGACGTAATAGGGTGTGTTCGGCACGTGATGCCGCGTGACCATCAGCTCGGGCTGAATCCCAGCCGGCAGCGTGTCCTGGCGGAAATAGCCGACCTTGGCGAGCTCCGCGAGATCCATCCGTGCTTCGCCGGTCGCGGCATCTCGGATTTCGCCGCCGCCGAGAGTGAGCTTGTCGGCCGTGGTCTGCAGGATGGAGGCCGCGAGGTCGAGGATATTGGCTTTCAGCGCCTTGCCGGCCTGCAGCGCGGCCTCGCCGCCCATCGCCATCCCCCGCGATGCCCAGGCCCCGCCGCCGTAGGGCGTGGTCGAACTGTCGCCGGAAATGACGTCGATATCGTCCATGCCGATGCCGAGCTGGTCGGCGACGATCTGGGCGATGCCGGTCAGCGTCCCCTGCCCCTGGTCGGTCACGCTGGTCATGCAGCGCACCACCCCGGACGGTTCCAGCTTCACCGTGCAGCCGTCCTGCGTAGACACCCGCGCACCGGACGGACCGTAATAGACCGGTCCGAACGCGGCGGCTTCGACAAAGGTGGCGACGCCGACGCCGCGATGGACATTGTTTTCCCGCGCCTCCGCCTGATCGGCCCGCAGCGCGTCGTAATCCATGATATCGACGCAGGCATCGAGACACCGGTGCAGCGACATGGATTTCGCGGCATAGCCGCCGACGCTGGTCAGCGGATAGTCCTCGTCGCGGTGATAGTTCATGCGACGGAATTCGACGGGGTCGATCCCCGCCTTCGCCGCTGCCTGATCGACAAGCACCTCGGTCACCGTACAGCCGACCGGCACACCGACGCCGCGGAACATGCCGACGATACCCTTGTTCACATACACGGAACGGGTACGCGCGTGGTAATCGGTCAGCGCGTAAGGTGCCGCCGCGCAGGTGATCGCCATCATGCCCTCGGCCAGTCCGAAGCGGATATAGGCGGTGTACGGCCCGACCGACAGTGTATTGTCGTAATCCATCGACGTGATCCTGCCGTTCGCATCGACACCCATCTTCGCGGTGTTGAGATGATCGCGCGTCTGGCAGTCGGCGACGAAGGAATCGAGGCGGTCGGCGGTATATTTGACCGGACGCCCCATCATCTTCGCGATCGCCGCCACGGCAACCTCTTCGCCATGCACGTTGATCTTGAGCCCGAACCCGCCGCCGATATCCGGCGTGATCACCCGCACCTTGTGTTCGGGAATGCCAAGATGCCGCGAATAGATATCCTGCATCTGATACGGCGACTGGTGCGACTGGTGAACCGTAAGCCGTTCCTCGACCGCGTCCCATTCCGCGAGGATGGCGCGCCCTTCGAGCGTCACCGCCGTGTGCCGGCCGAATTCGAATTCATGTTCGACCGTAAACGCTGCCGCCGCGAGTGCGGCAGATGCATCGCCGGTCTCTGTGACATGCTGGAAACAGAGATTGTCGCCAAGATCCGGGTGGATCGGCGTCGCGCCCAGGGCCAGTGCGTCCATCATATCCATGACGGCCGGCAGTTCCTCCCAGTCGACCGTCACCAGGTCGACGGCGTCCTCGGCTTCGGCACGCGATGTGGCTACTAGCGCGGCCACGGGCTCGCCCTGGTAACAGGCATGGTCCGTCGCGAGCATGTTCTGGATGGCCGATTTATGACCGGGCCTGTGTGCTGCCACCGCATGCATGGGTTTGCAGATTTCCGCGATTTCCGCCCCGGTGACGATGCGTATTACCCCGGGCGACGTTGCCGCCATGGATACGTCGATGCCGTTGATACGGGCATGCCCGTAGGGGCTGCGGACAAAGGCGACATGCAGCATGTGCGGCACGGTTATGTCGTCCGTATAGCGCCCCCTGCCGTGGATAAGGCGCCGGATATTGGGTCGCGCAACCGGTTTGCCGACAAGACCGGGGCCGCTTCCGTCCGCCGGGCTCATGGCGTTTCTCCGGCAGTTTGTCCGACACGTGCTCTGGCCGTCGCCTCGACCGCATCGACGATCGCCTGATAACCGGTGCAGCGGCACAGGTTGCCCGACAAATGATCGCGGATGACGTCGCGGTCCGGCACGCCGCCGTCCGGCCGCATCTGCGAGAGTAATTCAGCCGAGGTCAGCACCATCCCCGGCGTGCAGAACCCGCACTGGGCCGCATTGCGCGTCTCGAATTCCATCTGCAGGTCGGCGACCTCGCCGCTGGCGGACAGCCCTTCGATGGTGACGACGTCGGCGCCGTTGGCCTGGACCGCCAACATCAGGCAGCCGCGCGCGACCACGCCGTCGACGCGCACCGTACAGGCCCCGCAGACGCCGTGTTCGCAGGCGAGATGCGAGCCCGTCAGGTTCAGATCGAGCCGCAGGAAATCGACGAGGTGACGGCGGACGGGAACGGTTCTGGTAACCTGCTCGCCGTTGACCGTGAGGGAAATTTCGGTGGTTTCTTCTGTCATGGGGCTATTTTGGCACTGGCGCGAGCGAAGGGAAAGATGCCCCTATGACAACTTGGTCCGTGCGACGGCTCAGCGCCATTTGACGGTCTTGAAAACGGCAACCAGTTGTTCGCGCAGCCATCGGTTGGCGGGTTCGGCATGGAATCGCTCATGCCACAGCAGCTTGATCTCCACCTTCGGCAAATCCAGCGGATGCGGCAATATCCGGACCGTCGGACGGGCGCCGAGCGTGGTACCGAATGCCTTCGGAATGGTCGCGATCAGATCGCTGGCGGCAACCACGAAAGGGATCGAGAGAAAATGCGGCACGCGGGCACCGACCTTCAGTTCGATCCCCTGGCGTTCCAGTGTCTGTTGCACCACCGAATGTCCCGTCCCCTGTGCCTCGGGGATCGCATGTCGCGCCGCGAGGTATTTTTCCAGCGTGAAGCGTCCTTTTGCCGCCGGGTTATCCGCCGCCGCGATGCAGACATAGTCGGTATCGAACAGGAAGCGCTGATAGAACTGCCCCGAAAATTCCGGCAGGAAGCCAATGGCGATATCCGCGGCACCCGACCGCAGGGCCTCCGGCGTGTCGTCGATCGACAGGTTCAGGGCGCGTATCGAGATACCCGGCGCCGTTCCCCGGCACATTTCAAGCACCCGCGGCAGGATCACCGCCTCGGCGATATCGGTCATGATGATGTTGAACGTCTGCTCAACGACTGCCGGATCGAACTTTCGGGTCTGTTCCAGTCCCTGTTCCATCG
Source organism: uncultured Rhodospirillaceae bacterium (assembly GCA_963977005.1). Taxonomy (GTDB): domain Bacteria; phylum Pseudomonadota; class Alphaproteobacteria; order MPNO01; family UBA830; genus CAXBCP01. The sequence continues at coordinate 83,107 of CAXBMQ010000017.1, read as the reverse complement.
CGTCGAGTGCAGAGCGGACATAGGGGAGCAGGCGTTCCGCGAACGGTGTCGGCGTCATGCCGTGGCTTTCGCGCACGAATAGCGGGTCGCCCAGATTGCTCCGCAGCCGCTTCAGGGAATTGCTCACGGTCGACTGCGTAAGGCCTAGATCGGCGGCGGCACGCGACACGTTCCGCCGTCGCATGATCGCATCGAACACGATCAGGAGGTTAAGATCGAGCCGCCTGATATTTCTCATATCGATATCTAGTATCACAGGAATCGCTATTTCCAAATATCAGGCAAAAAGGCACGATCCTGCGAACGAGAATAATTTCTAATAACGCAGTTTTAAATGTGGAGGACACCATGAATGCAGCAGCAGACGGCGGCGCCGCCCCCGGAATGCCAAAACCAGACGCGGATTCGGAAAACGCCCGGGTCATCACAGCCGACGAATATTTCCAGCGCGTGCGCCATACCCATGTGCGCGCCTGCAAATGGGAAGGCGACGAGTGGAAATCGCTTCTCGAAGAACTCGGCAACGACCCGATCCGCCATGCGGAACGGCGCTTCGTCGCCCTTGTCAACGAAGACCACGGCGATCTTGCCGGCGCATCGCCGGGGATTTTCATCGGCATTCAGATGATCCATCCGGGCGAGCATGTGCCCAACCACCGCCACAATTCGGTTGCCATCTATCACTATCTGCAGGGCACCGGGGCGACCACCGTCGAAGGCCAGCGCTACGAGTTCAAGGCCGGCGATACCATCGTCTGCCCCGCCTGGGCCTATCACGAACACGAAGCCACCGGCGACGAGGACGTGATCATGTATGTCGCCCAGGACATGCCGGAAATGGCCGCCAAACGGACGCTGTTCTTCGAGGAACCGATGGGCCTGGAGAACGTGCGGCACATGGTGCAGGGCACCAGCAAGTCCTGGAGCGCGACCCGCGACCCTGATGCCGAATAAGCGGGCAATACCCGCCGCATGAAGGCCATGGAAGCGCAGGACCGGGGTGAAATTCGCGACCTGGTCGAAAACTGGGTGCTGTGGCGCGACGCCGGGGAATGGGAAAAGTTCCGCACCGTCTGGCACGACGACGGCCTGATGATGGCGACGTGGCAGCAGAGCACCGCCGCGGATTTCATCGACAGCGCCAAGGAGAGCTTCGGCAAGGGGCGGGTCAGCCTTCATTTTCTCGGCGGCCAGTCGATCGAGCTTTCCGGCAACCGCGCGATCTCCCAGACCAAAATGACCATCACGTCGCGCGCGGTGGTCGAAGGCGTGCTGTGCGACGTTACCTGTACCGGTCGGTTCTACGACCTTATCGAAAAACGGAGCGGCAGGTGGGGCATGGTCCTGCGCCAGCCGATCTACGAAACGGACCGGATCGATGCGGTGAAGCCGGGAGAATTCCCGCAGCTCGACCCGGCGATCCTGGAAAGCTATCCGGCGGGCTATCGTCACCTCGCCTATCTGCAGGCGGGTCTCGGGCTCCCGGTGAAGCGCGACATGCCGGGACTGACCGGACCGGAAGTCGACGCGCTGTATGCACGGGGCCAGGCGTGGCTCGCGGGCGAACCGCTCCTGCGCCCGCTCCCCGCGATGTGATCTCCGGCGATATTGCCAGCCCCCTCACCGGGTGACACAGTGACTTCGCCAATTCAGGAGGAGGATACAATGTCTGCGACCGACTACAATTACGACGTGTTTACCGGCGGTCAGGAGGACTTCCTCGACTTCGCCATGCACGCCCCGAAGGTGACGATGCGCGCACCGTCCTTCCCGGTGGAAGAGCTCTCGACGGGCGAGACCGTGGAGATGAAGGGTTTCTGGAAAAAGGGCGTGACGGTTATCGAGTTCGGCTCGTTCACCTGACCGTTCTGCGCAATCGCCGCGGAGGCCATGGAAGACCTCCACGCGCGATACGCCGACCGGGCCGTGCGCTCGGTATTCATCTACACCCACGAAGCCCATCCCGGCGAAAACTATCGCCATCACACGTCCATGGACGACAAGCGCGCCAATGCGCAGGCCTTCGTCGACCATTCGAACATCAGGCGCGAAATGTTTCTCGACGACCTGGACGGGTCGGCGCATCGCACCTATGGCGGGCTGCCGAACATGACCTGGATCGTCGGCCGCGGCGGGTTCATTCACTACAAATCCGCCTGGACCAATTCGGCCGATGTCGAGGACGCGCTCAACAACGTGCTCGATTTCCAGGAAAACCGGATCAGCAACCAGTGGATCCCGTTCTACAGCGAGCGCAGCGCCTGGAGCACGCGGCCGATAGACAAATTCAGGGAAGGCCTGGTCCGCGCCGGGCCGCAGGCGGTGTCGGATTACGAAGCGATGCTGGAAGCCAATAAGGCAAAGCGCGCCGCCCCGTCGGAAGACGTGGCACCACGGGTTCCCGGCAATTTCTACAAGACCGAGGAGGAGGACGGCGGCAGGTAACCGCGTCCGGAAAAACGACGTTCACACGCCGCGCGCGGGTATGTCATAACCGGCGCTGCGTTCTCAATACCGGATGGTGCGATGACCTCTTCCCTCGCTGTTCTCGACGCCATGCCGTCGGTCGCGGACTTTTACACGCGTTACTGGCACAAGCGGCCCTTCCTGGTGCGGGACGGTATCGATCCCGCCGTGATGGACCGGCTGATCACCCCCGATGAGCTCGCCGGACTGTCGATGGAAGAGTCCGCGCGCGCCCGCATGGTCTCGCGCGACGACTGGGCCTGCCGGTTCGGGCCGTTCGCGGAAGACGATTTCAACACTGCCGGAAATCCGCCCTGGAGCCTGCTTGTCCAGGACGTCGAACAGTTTCACCCAGATACAGCCACGTTGCTGCGCGCGTTCGATTTCGCGCCGCGCTGGCTGATGGACGATATCATGGTCAGTTTCTCGACCGCGGGCGGCGGCATCGGCGGCCACGTCGACAGCTACCATGTGTTTCTCGTCCAGGGCCAGGGCACGCGCCGCTGGACCGTCGGCCGCGAACCCGTCATCGACGAAGCCTATATCGACGGCCTCGACCTCAAAATCCTGCAAGACCCGATCGACGGCGACAGTGTCGAGGTAACGTCGGGCGACGTCCTGTACGTGCCGCCCCATTTCGCCCACGAAGGCACGACCCTCAACGACGCGCTGACTTTTTCGGTGGGGTTCCTCGGCCCGAAACTGTCCGAACTCTATGGTGCTTACGGTGAATACCTTGCCGGTCACGAAGCGCTCGATCGACGCTATACGGCCGAGGGGCTGCGCGCCGACAGCGCCGGGTTCACCCTCTCCGCCGACACGGTCGAAATGCTGCGCGGGCGCCTCAATCATGCGCTCACCTCGCCCGCATTCTGCGAATGGCTCGCCTCGTTTTTTACCGGCGCAACCAATGAAATCGCCGAACCGTACCGCGAACGCGACGACAAGCTCGACGTGACCGCCTTCGCCGAAACTCTGCAGGCAGGGGCCGGCCTGATCAAACCCGCCTACGTAAAATTCGCACTCGTCCCGTCTTCCACCCCATCGTCGGAAGCCGCTTACACCCTGGGCTTCGATGGCGAGATTTTTGACATAGACGATGCCGCCCTGGCGATCGTCCTGGACCTGATGAAGGAAGAAACCGTCACCACAGATAGCACCCCCGGATTGCTGGACCATCTCGACCTGCTGTGCACGCTGTATAATTATCAGGCATTGGAATTCGTCGACGCGGAAACGTAAATCGTTTGGCGGTCCGCGATAGCCGTCTCTTGCTCGAATCTCCCCACATAGACGGAATTTGGCGCGACCGGCGGCGGGAACCGCCGGTCAGGTCCTGCCCGGCACGACAGAACCGAAGACCAGCGGTACCAATGAGTAGGCCGCGAACACGATCAGGAATATGGCGGCGAGATTCAGCAGCAACCCCGCACGCGCCATATGAGGGATGGTCACCGCACCGGATGCGAAAACGATGGCATTGGGCGGCGTTGCGACCGGCATCATGAACGCGCAACTGGCGGCCAGTGCGACGGGCGCCATCAGCGTGACCGGGGCCGCGCCGATCGACACCGCGAAGGCGGCGACGAGAGGCAAAAAGACGGCGGCGGTCGCGGTATTGCTGGTGATTTCAGTCAGGAAAATCACCACGACCGTGATCAGCAGAACGATGACAATGACCGGCAAGCCCGCACCTGCCGTCATCGCCGTGCCGATCCATGAAGCGAGACCGCTGCGGTCGATGGCAGCGGCAAGCGATAAGCCGCCGCCGAACAGAATAAGTACCCCCCAGGGGAGACGTTTCGCCCAATTCCAGTTGAGAAGGCATTCCCCGTCTCCCTGCCCCGCCGGAATGGCAAACAGGGCGAGAGCGGCACCGATGGCGATGGCGGGATCGGAGAGGGCAACCGACGGCAGGAGATGGTTGATCCCGGGGCGGATCATCCAGAGTGTCGCCGTGGCGACGAATATCGCCGCGACGCGCTTTTCCGGCCCGGTCATCTGGCCGAGCGCGCCGAGCTCGTGGGCGATGACGCGAGATGCGCCGGGGATCGCGGCCCGGCCGACCGGAAAGGCGAGGCGCGTCAGGACAATCCACGCCAACGGCAACATCACGAGGGCCATCGGTACCCCGACCAGCATCCATTGCCCGAAGCCGATGGCAACACCGTGAGCCTCTGACAGATACGCTGCAAAGAGCGCATTCGGCGGCGTACCGATCAACGTCCCGAGCCCGCCGATGGTCGCGCCGTAAGCGATAGCCAGCAGCAGCGCGACACTGAAATTCCGGTCTTCGCCGGCAGGGAGAGACGCCACGCCGTCGGCATGCAGCAGCCCGATCACGGACAGGCCTATGGGCAGCAGCATCATCGCCGTCGCCGTGTTGCTGACCCACATACTGAGCAGGGCTGTCGTCACGAGAAATCCGGCGACCAGAGCGGACGGACATGCGCCCACGCGGTTCAGGATGGTCAGGGCGATGCGCCGGTGAAGGTTCCACCGCTCAAGCCCAAGGGCGAGCATGAATCCGCCGAGAAACAGGAAGATCAGCGAATTTGCATAAGGCGCTGTCGCGTCTTCTATGCCGCCCACACCGGCGAGCGGAAATGCGACCACCGGCACAAGCGCCGTCGCCGCAACGGGTATTGCTTCCGTTATCCACCAGGCAGCCATCAGCAACGCGATGCCGGCGACGTGCCAGGCAATCCCCGGCATTCCCTCCGGGGGAGAGAGAACAAATGTCAGAGCCAGTAGAGATATCCCGCCAATCAATCCCGCGATACGCTTTCGCGCCTGACCTGGAATCGGTCCCGTCGCCCGATTCAGGGCCATATGCCACGCTGCAATGTGACGTCCGCGACGCGGCGGATCGCGAGTACGAGTGCGGCAGTTCGGAGATCTTTCGGCCCTTCGTCCGGGCCTGGCCCCGCCGGCTCCTCCGTCTCGTTCCCGGCGACCGCGTCACCCGGGGCCTCGAGGCTGCGCCATTTTTCGACGACGGCATCGACCGCGTTGAACATTTTTCGCCGGAGTTCGGCCGTGACCCTGTCCAGGCTCCAGTCCTGGTTCTCGCTGTTCTGGACCCATTCGAGATAGCTCACCGTCACGCCGCCGGCGTTCGCCAGAATATCCGGCAGGACGACGACACCGCTCCGCGCGAGAAGCGTGTCCGCGGCGGGCGTAATGGGGCGGTTGGCTGCTTCGACGACCAGTTTCGCGGCGACGTCTTGCGCGTTGTCACGGCGGATCTGGTCTCCGATTGCGGCGGGAATAAGGATGTCGCAATCCAGCAGGAGCAGTTCTTCATTGGTGATCGTTCGGGTGCCGGGCGTTCCGACCACCGTCCCGTGGGTCGCCTTGTTCCCGGTAACCGCGTCGAGGTCGAGCCCGGTTTCGTTGAAAACACCCCCCTCGGTATCGCTGACCGCCAGCACGATGGCGCCGGCCTCGGTAAACGACCGGGCCGCAACAGCGCCGACATTGCCGAACCCCTGAATCACAACCGTCGCGCCCTCGATAGCGGTCAGGTCCGGTAGCGGCGAAATTTCTATGAACCGCTGCGTGGCAAAAAAACAGCCAAGGCCGGTCGCTTCCAGGCGGCCGAGCGACCCACCGATATCGAGCGGTTTTCCGGTAACGACCGGCCGGTTGTTCTCGCCGGGATGCAGCAGATCGTATGTGTCATAGATCCACGCCATGGTCTGTTCGTCCGTATACAGATCGGGAGCGGGAATGTCCGTGTTCGGTCCGATATTATCGCCGAGATCGTGAACGAAGCGGCGGGTAATCCGGCGCAGATCCGTCTCGCTCAGGGTTTTCGTATCGCAGGCGACCCCGCCCTTGGCGCCGCCGAACGGCAGCTTCATCAGGGAACACTTCCATGTCATGAGCGCGGCGAGCGCGGCGACCTCGTGCTGGGATACGTCCGGATGGTACCTGATGCCGCCCTTGCCGGGGCCGAGCGCCTGATTGTGCAGCACACGGTACCCGTGAAATGTCCGTACCGAACCGTCTTCCATCTCGACGGGAAAACATACGGTGATCGTGCGCTTCGGCACCTGGAAGAAGTCGACCAGACCATGCTTGAGATCGGCTATATGCACGCGGGCGCGTTCGAACTGCGCATGCGCAATCGAGAGCGGGTCAAGGTCTTCGGGAACAGGAACCGGGTCTCCGCTATCGATTGGCATACTGGATTTCACGTTTAAGGGTTATCGCAAAGTCGTTTCAAGACGCGCCTGGGCCTTTGAACTACCGAACAACTCAACCCGGCTGGCGGCGCCCTGCATTGATTTCGATCAAATTTTTGCCCGAATGCCGCGTTGAAAGCCTTCGGATATCGAATGTTTGACACATAACTTGAACGCTTCCGGCAGCGCGCTGACCATGCGAAACCGCTACCCGGAAGCCCACTTTGGAGCGATCGGGACGACGCCGTTTAAAAATCTTTGGCAGAAATGCTAGGCTGGAAAAAATAAACGCGTCATCGAGGTCGTAGGATGGAAGACATGCCCACTTTCCCACTAAACGCATGGTATGCCGCAGCCTGGAGCCACGAGGTCGGACGGCAGGAAACTCTCGCGCGGACCACATGCAACGTCCCCATGGTGTTCTGGCGGAATTCGGACGGTACCGTGGCCGCGCTGGAAGATGCCTGCTGGCATCGGGCCCTGCCGCTTTCGATGGGCCGGCTCGACGGCGACGAACTCGTTTGCCGCTATCACGGCCTTGCCTTCGACGGCACCGGCCAGTGCACGCGCATGCCGTCCCAGGACAAGCTGAATCCGTCCGCGTGCGTGCGGTCCTATCCGGTTGTCGAACGCTATCGCTTTGTCTGGGTCTGGCCGGGCGATCCGGCGCTGGCCGACCCGTCGCTGATACCCGACATGCATTGGAACGACGATCCCGAATGGGAAGGCGATGGCCAAACCATGTTCGCCAAATGCGATTACCGGCTGTTCGTCGACAACCTGATGGATCTGACGCACGAATCCTTTGTCCACGCAACGAGCATCGGCAACAAGCACGTCGCGGAGGCACCGATGAAGACAATCCATGACGATCGCACCGTCACGTCGACCCGATGGATGCTGGACATCGATGCACCGCCGTTCTGGCGTGCGCAGCTGGGCAAACCCGGCAACGTGGATCGCTGGCAGGTCATTCACTTTGAAGCGCCGTGCACCATCGTGCTGGACGTCGGCGTCGCGCTTGCTGGCACCGGTGCGCCTGACGGCGACCGGTCGCAGGGCGTCAACGGGCGGGTGCTGAATACCATCACGCCGGAAACCGAAAACACCTGCATGTATTTCTGGTCTCTCGTCCGGAACTACCGGCTTCGCGACCAGGCACTCACAACCCAGTTGCGGGAAGCAAATGCCAAAATTTTTATAGAGGATCAGGTCGTTGTCGAAGCGCAGCAGCGGGAGATCGACCGAAACCCCGACCGCGCGTTGAACAACCTCAATATCGATGCCGGCGCAGCCTGGGCGCGACGCGTCACCAACGCGATGATCGCCGAGGAAACCCGGCCCGCGGCCACGGGCTAAAACGTCCCGCGCATCACGACCTGGACCCACCTTAGCAATTGTCCTGACGTCAAACCCTGACGCCGGAAACCGGTGCGCTCTGCCGTCTTGTTGAATATTTTTCTCTGGCGCAGGCGGTAAGCAGCCGGCGCCGGCGCGAGGGAAGATGCGCACTCCGCCGCAAAGCAGTCGGCGCAAACAACCGTTCGACGGGGGGCGCGCGGGAGATATACTCCCGCCGGCGATTGGATGATCCTGGAAAAACCGACAGGTACAACGATGTTCGAACTCGACCCCCGTCTCGCGGCAGATGCCGAAGATGTCGGTATGCTGACACTTTGCCGGGTGCTGTTGATGCGCGATGCCCGCTATCCGTGGCTGATCCTGGTACCGGCGAAGCCCGGCCTGGTCGAAATCTCCGATCTCGGCCCGGAAGACAGGACCGTGCTGATGGACGAGATCACGGCAGCCGGCACGGCCCTATCCGGGCTCTATGCCCCGGAGAAAATCAACACCGGCGCGCTCGGCAATATCGTCCGCCAGCTTCATGTTCATATCGTTGCCAGAAATACCGGCGACCCGGCCTGGCCCGGTCCCGTCTGGGGGCATGGCACGGCGCAGCCATACGAACCGGCAGCCCTTGCGGCGCGCATTTCGGAAATCCGGCAAGCCCTGGCTGCCGTCTAGTTATCCACAGCCGAATCGCCGCGCTCATTGTGCAGTGCGGTCGCTGTCCATATGATCCGCGCGTTGGCACTGTTTTTTATTTAACGGCCTTTCCGGACAGGGCGCGGAAGGCAGGGAGAATTCACATGAAAAGACGCGATCTCATGCGCTTCGTGGCGGTTGCCGCCGCGGCAATGTTTACCGTCGGCGGCGCACAGGCAGCCGATCCGATGAAAGTCGGCTTCGTTTATGTCGGCCCCATCGGCGATCACGGCTGGAGCTACCAGCACGACCAGGGCCGACTTGCGATGGAAAAACACTTCGGCGGCAAGGTGAAGACGACCTATGTCGAGAACGTGCCCGAAGGCGCGGATGCTGAGCGGGTTATCCGCAAACTGGCAAGCACCGGTCACCAGGTCATTTTCACCACCTCGTTCGGCTTCATGAACCCGACCGTCAAAGTGGCAAAGCAGTTCCCGAAGGTCACCTTCGAACACGCGACCGGTTACAAGCGCAGCAAGAATGTCGGCACCTACCTGTCTGTTACCTATGAAGGTCGCTATATCTCCGGCTATGCTGCCGCGAGCGTCAGCAAGACCGGCAAGATCGGCTATATCGCGTCCTTCCCGATCCCCGAGGTCATCCGCGACATCAACGCGGTCATGCTCGGCATGCAGAAAGTGAACCCGAAAGCCGAACTCAAGATCATCTGGGTCAACACATGGTTCGACCCCGGCAAGGAACGCTCCGCCGCGGAGGTCATGATGGATCAGGGCGTCGACGTCATCATCCAGCACACCGACAGCCCGGCCGCCATGCAGGCCGCCGAGAAACGCGGCAAGTGGGCGGTCGGCCAGGCTTCCGACATGTCGCATTTCGGCCCGAACGCGCACCTGCTGTCGGTCGTCAACGACTGGAGCAACCACTACATCAAGGCGGTTCAGCGCGTGATGGACGGCAAGTGGAAATCCGAAGATTACTGGGGCGGCATGGACGACGATGTCATCCGTATTCCGGGGTTCAACAAGAAGGTTCCGGCGGATGTCGTCGCCCAGGCCAAGAAATACATGGCCGGCATCAAGGCAGGCACCTTCCATCCCTTCACCGGCCCGATCAAGGATCAGTCCGGCAAGGTGCGTGTGCCCGCCGGCAAGACCATGACCAACGCGGAACTGGCCGGCATGAACTGGTACGTCCAGGGCATCCAGGGTTCGATCCCGAAATAGGGTCTGCCAGGATTTGACGAAATTGGCTCCGGCGGGAAACCGCCGGGGCCTTTTTTTATTCGCCGCCCCGTCATCCCGGGCCTGTCCCGGGATTCAGCCGGCGCGCCGCAGAAAACCCGGCGCCCGGTGCGGGGCCGGGACGCCCCTTGTGATGGGTCTATCTGTTCACGCGAACAACGCGAGCGCCCGGTCGCGGACGGTATCGGGCGCCTTGGCAAGCGAGCCGGCATCGAAGGGCGGCTGCGGGTCGTACTCGGTCATCAGCTGTACGAACTGCGCGTGATCGTCGCCGGCGACCTCGGCGAGCAAGGTCAGCGCCATGTCGATCCCGGCGGACACCCCTGCCCCGGTCATGATCTTGCCGTCCGTCACCACGCGCTCGTCGGTTACGATCGCCCCGTAGCCTTCAAGCTGTTCGATCGCCGACCAGTGAGTCGTGGCACGTTTACCTTTCAGCAAACCGGCAGCGCCCAGAACCAGCGCGCCCGTGCAGACCGATGTCGTCCAGGTCGTGGTTTTGTCCACCGCGCGCACCCAGTCGAGAATATCGTCGTCGGACGTTATGTGGCTCATATCGGCGGCTCCGGGGATCAGCACGATATCGGGCGAGGTCACGTCGGCCATCGCGTAATCCGCGGTCAGTCCGATATGGCCTGCCCGTACCGGCCCGGCCGTCTTGCCGACGATCTTGACGTCGGCACCCGGGACCCGGCCGATCACTTCCAGCGGCCCGACCGCGTCGAGCGGGGTCATCTTGTCGAATATGAACAGGGCGATTTCCATCGGGCGTATCCTTCGCGATCGGTTTTGACGGGTCTCAGGGAGATTTAGGACGTCGGCGGCTCAAAAGAAAACGGCGGGGAAAACCCCGCCGCTTCCGCATCATTTTTCAGACGACCGCTATTCGGCAGCCTGCGCCATGCTCGCCTGATCCTCGGCAATGATCTTGTCGAGCGACAACCTGGCCAGCGCCAGGGCGCCGTCGGCATGAATCTCGACCAGATCGCGCTCCGGGTTCAGGTTAATGCGGTCCTGCTGCGCTTCCATGATGACCTTGTCTTCGATGAAGGTCGGGTAGATTTCGTCATACAGTTCCTGCGTCGCCGCGGGATCGTGCTGGCGATAGCCGTTGGAGGCAGACCAGAAGTAATGGAAAGTCGTATCCGTCTCCGGCGTTGCGGCATGCAGAAGACGCAGATGGAAGCCGTCCTGGTCGCGGTTTTCCTTGGCGCCCGCCCCGGCGTCCAGCGCACCGGACCACTGCAGCACGATACTGGGTCCGACATATTCGAATTCCTGCCAGCGGTCGACCTTGCCGGTAAACTGACCGCCCTTCTTGTATGTGGGCGGCGGTTCGTGATCCATCATCCAGCGGATGAAATACGCGCCGTTGTCGGTCTGCCGTGCATTCATTTCCGCACCGACATGGTTGAGCGGGTTGCCGCCGATGGTCTTGTTATGAACATAGCCGAGATGGGTCAGGTCCATCAGGTTGTCGATCATCAGCATGTAGTTCGACTTGATCTGGAACATGGCCTTGCGGTGCGGCCACTTTTCCTTGTCGTCATGATAGGCGTAATCGACGATCTTGGTGTCGTCGGCCAGCGCCGGGTCGCCCATCCAGATCCACAGGATCTCGTTGCGCTCGACCATCGGGAACGCCTGAACATGCGCCTGGGGCGGAATGTTCTTCTGGCCGGGAATATCGACGCATTTCCCGGACGTGTCGAAGGTCAGGCCGTGATAGCCGCACTGCAGCCCCATTTCGGAAACGTGGCCATGGGTCAACGGCGCGCCGCGATGGCAGCAGCGGTCTTCCAGGGCGCCGACTTTACCATCGGCATCGCGATAAATGACCATCGGCTGATTCATGATCGTCCGCGACAGAAGGCCGTTATCGAGCTCTTCCGCCCAGGCGGCGATGTACCATGCATTGCGCACGAATGGCTGATTTGCTTTGCGGGTCATATTTCAACTCCCATTTCTACCGGTTATGCAGTTCGTTACTGAACGTATTTATTGGTATGGATGCTAACGATATTGCATCTGCCCGGCAACACTTTCCAGCAAACCCGCCCTTGCCTTTTCCGCGGGTATTCAGTAGCCACTGGCCTGAAATTCGCAGGTTCATGCTGCATAACCGCTGAAATCAGGTCCGGAGCACCAAAATGACGTTGAACGAGATCAAACGGGTACAGGAATACCTCCGGCTGACCTTTACGAACGATAAAATAAGGATTCAGCCGCCGAAAAAGCCCGATGCGCCCATCGAGGTCTATCTGGGAGACGAATTCGTCGGCGTATTGTACCGCGACGACGAGGAAGGCGAAATTTCCTACACGCTGAATATCTCGATTCTCGAAGAAGATCTGCCGGCGGCGGTTTCTATCTGACTTTCCGCTCCCGGACGGCCGCGGATTGGCCAACCGGGCGGTTTGCGTTACGATCCCCGTATCCCATCCATCAAGAGGGTTATGTCATGACCGTCAAATACCACCTCATCAGCTCGTTCACCTGACCGTGGGTCCAGCGCGCCGTGATTGCCATGCGCGCCAAAGACGTCGAGTTCGAGGTCACATACGTTAATCTGCGGGACAAACCCGACTGGTTCCTGAAGATATCGCCGCACGGGAAAGTTCCCGTGCTCAAGGTCGATGAGGAAATCCTCTTCGAATCCAACGCTATTGCCGAATTTCTGGATGAAACGGTGCCGCCCCGGCTGCACCCGGAAGATCCGATCAAGCGCGCCCGCAATCGCGCCTGGACGGATTTCGTCCCGACGTTTTCCGGCGCTCTGAACGGCGTCTATTACACCAAGACCCGTGAAGACATGGAAGCCGGCCTTGCCAATGCACCGAAATCGGTGGAACGGCTCGAACAGGCGATATCCCAGGGGCGGGGCAATGACGGTCCGTATTTCAACGGGCCCGAGCTGTCGCTGGTTGATGCGGCCTATGCGCCGTTTCTGCAGCGCTTCGTCATCGCCGACGGTTTTCTCAAAACCGGCCTGCTGGACGAATTCCCGCATGTGAAGGCGTGGGCGGATGCGTTGCTGTCGAACGAAATCGTCAGCGGCGCCGTCGCCCCGAACTTCCTTGAGGAATTCTACGGCAACCTGAAACGCCGCGAATTCTACGTCGCGACGCTGATCGGAGACGCGGAGACGCAGGCGGCGGAGTAAACACCGTGGAATTCGCCGGGACGAATTATCTCGCGATTGCCGCCGCGGCGGCGGCGTCTTTCCTATTCGGCTCGGTTTATTACATGGCCCTTGCCAAACCCTGGCGGGCCGCAATCGGCAAAACCGAAGAACAGATAAAGACCGACGGCATGAAACCGTCGGTCTTTATCGTTGCGGCACTCGCCCAGCTCGTCATGGCGTGGGTTCTGTCGGGCGTAATCGGGCATCTCGGCACCGACCAGGTGACTGTGACGAACGGGCTGATATCGGCCGGATTTATCTGGGTGGGCTTCGTTGCGACGACGCTGGCGGTCAATCACGGCTTCCAGGGCGCCCCGAAATCCCTGACGGTCATTGACGGCAGCCATTGGCTCGGCGTCCTGCTGATCCAGGGGCTCGTCATCGGCCTGTTCGGCGTTTAAGCGCCGAACTCAGCCACGCTTCCCCGGAAGTTCTATCTCGACGCTGAGCCCGCCCAGCGCGGCCTCGCCGAGACGCATATCGCCGTCGTACAGCGCCACGATATCGCGCACGATAGAGAGCCCGAACCCGGTACCGGGTGGCGCTTCGTCCAGCCTGCCGCCCCAGTTGAGCGCGGCTTCACGCTGCTCGGCAGTGATGCCCGGGCCGTCATCCTCGACCCGGACGATCAGATTCCCGCGCCGCAGCTCGGCGGTCAGCACGACCGTTTCCTCGGCGAATTTATGCGCATTCGAGACCAGGTTGCTCACCATCGCCTCAAGGTCGTGGCGGGCCACGAAAAACGTCAGACCCGGGTCGCAGACGCAGGAAATATCAAGCGGGGTGCGACGGTACAGGATCGAAAAGCCGTCCGCGATATCGTCGAGCGTGGCGGCGATTTCGGTCTGGCGCTGAACCTGCCCTTCGGGTCCGATCGCCCGGGCGAGACTCGAATACCGGTCGACCAGCCCCGCCATGCGCTCGACCTGGCGTTCGAGCAAGGCCGTATCGACCGCCCCGCGCAGGCCGTTTTTCATGATGGCGAGCGGATGGTTGATGTCATGGGCGATCTTGCTGACGTATTTCCGGGTACGGTCGATCAGCATCGTGTTCTGCTGCAACAATCCATTCATCCGGTCGACGAGGCGCTGCAATTCCCGGGGGTGCGTTCCCTCGATCGTCTCGGCGGAACCGTCTTCATAGTGGTCCATGGCACTTGCGACCCCGCCGAGATCGCGCCGCAGCGCGAGAACGATAATCGTCAGCATGCCAAAAATGGCGAGCGAAACCGGAATCAGCGCCAGCACGAACAGATCGCGCAGACGCGCCGTGTGCTGGGCGACATAGTCTTGGTACTGTTGGGCGCTCACGCCCACCAGGTAATGCACCCGGACCGCCGGCGACCCGCCGTCGTCGGAACTGAATGGCGGCACTTCATCGACAATGCGTTCGGCGATGCGCATCGTCCCGAGCGGGGTCGTGACGTTGGCGATGGAAAACTCCGCCGCCGGTGCGGTCACGCGGGGTTTCAGCCCGGCCCCCGTCAGGCGGAGCAGCGCCGACCGGTCGATCACCTCGTCACCCTCCGATATCTGCCATATCCAGCCGACATCGGGACTGCCGAGCACCGGGTTCGGGGTCGGGACCCCGTCCGCGCCGGGCCTTCCGCCGCCGGCCTCGCGACTGGCCCAGTAGCCGCGCAACTGGTCGGCAAACTGGATCAGCCGTGTGTCGACAATCTCGCGCGACACTTCGCGCGCGGCCGCGCCGAACAGGGCCCAGAACACCAGGATACTGGCGGCGAAAAGCAGCAGCGCCCAGAGCGCAATCCGGCCGACAAGAGATGCCGGCAGCGGCACAAAACGCGTCATTCGGCGTCCGGCGGTTCCGGGACTTCCGCCAGCCGGTAGCCGAAACCGAAGACAGTCTGGATCCGCTCCTTGCCCAGCTTGTCGCGCAGCCGGCTGATAAACACCGGAATTTCATTGGATGTCTTGATCGTCTCGCCGTCGAAATTGTGTTTGGCGAGTTCTTCGGCAGCAACCGGCCGGTCGGCATTGACCGCCAGATAATGCAGTATCCGGTATTCGGATGGCGACAGCTTGACCGGCGCGCCATCCAGCCACACGCGCAGGGCCTGGGTATCGATGCGGATCGGGCCGTGTTCGATAACCGGTTTCTTCACGCCCGGTCCCCCCGAATTCACCACGCTGCGCACCCAGTCGAGGAGCAGTTCGAGGTCGACCGGCTTGGTCAGGTAATTCGTGGCACCGGACCGGATACCCTCTTTCATGTCGCCGACTTCCTTGCGCGATCCCGTCAGGACGATCACCGGCATCACGAGCCCGTTGTCCCGCCACCGTTTAAGCACGCTGAAACCGTCCATCGTCGGCAGACCGGGGTCGAGAATCACGCCGTCATAGGTGTTCTCGAGGCCGTATTCGAGCCCTTCCTGGCCGTCATGAATGACATCCACCGCAAAATGCTCGTCGCGCAGCATCGCGGCGATCTGGTCCGCAAGCTCGCTATCGTCTTCAAGGATGAGAATACGCAACGTGAAGGCCCCTGTTATCTGGTTATCTGACTTCGTGGCTATCTCAGGCCGCGGCGGATATCGCGGTTCTGTCGGTTCGGGCGGTCGCCGAAATTCCGGTTGTTCCGGTTCGGCGTTACCGCCCGGCGCTGTCTGCGCTCCGAATCGCCGACCACGCCACCCGTCTGCGGATCGATATAAACCAGAATCACCCGGTCGTCGGGGCGCAAAATGCGCACCTCATATAACAGTCTGCCGCTGTTTCTTTTGACATGCGTGCCCAGTATCCGGCCCTGATAGCGCGGATTGTTCTTCAGACGGCTCAATGCGCCGGCGATCTCGGGCGATCCGGACTGGGCATAAACCTGAGCATAACCCGTTGAATTTATTGAACTCAACGGGACCAGGAACAGAACGAGGACCAATATGGGAAATATTCTACGCATGCGGCTCCGAAGGTAAGGCTCCCGGGTTAAATATGGAACACCGGCGACGTTAGGCGACGTTTATCTACATTAAAATCTCCTAACAGCGCTGGCATGCAATCGAAATCGCAAATGCCCCAAATTCTTTTCCGACGCCACAGACGGCTCGAACGGGAATTTGGAAATGACGCCTGAGACCGACACGACATTTTCCTCTCCGACCGGACCGCGGCGCGAAACCGAAGGCCAACAGAGAAGGAACGGAAACATGTCGACCCTGATCAACTCCCTGACCAGAACGGGCATCGCCGCCATCGGCGCCGCCGCCCTGCTTGCAACCGGTACCGGCGCCGCCAGTGCCGATACCTACCGGAACGGCTGGCATGGCAAAGGCGGCAAGAAGGCCGTCGTCATTCACAAGAACCATCGCCAGGCCAAGCGTCAATCGCGCCGGGTCGTGGTTGTCCACAAGCGGGTGCCCCGGCGCCCCGTCAAGGTGGTTCACCATTACTACAAGCCGAAGCCGGCGAAGGTGATCCATCATCACTACACGCCGCGGCGCGCTTACCGTCCTGCGCCGGCAAACTACCAGATGAACAACCAGACCGGCGGCGTGATCATCGGGGCGCTGCTCGGCGCCGCAACCGGGTCGCAGTTCGGCAAGGGCAAGGGTCGCGTCGCCGCGGTTCTGACCGGCACCGTGCTCGGTGCCGTGATCGGCGGCAATATCGGCCAGTCGATGGACCGCCAGGATCATGTCCAGGTCCAGAAAGCGCTGGAAACCTCGCGCACCGGCCATGCGGTGAACTGGAACAACCCGGATAACGGCAACCAGTACACCGTCACGCCGACCCGCACCTATCGCACGGCCCGCAACGGCGATTGCCGCGACTACGACGCGTGGGTGTTCATCGGCGGCTACGAGCGCAAGGTGACGGGCACGGCCTGCCGCAAGCCCGATGGCACGTGGCAGCAGGTTCAGGGCTGAACGCGGCGCGCGGAGGATCTGATATGAGACGCCCCCTCTCGCTCCGCCGCCGCCTGGCACTGCGCCTGGCCGGCTCGACGATGATCGCAGGGTCGGTTGCCCTGGGCATCGCCGGGCCGGCTGCCGCAGACCGGCTGTTCGCGCCGGTCGCTGCGGAGATCCTGTCGGGTATTCGCAATGCGGACGTCGCGAAGATACCTGCGACCAGCGGCTACGGCGCGCCGACGATCGCGCTCCGCGCATTCGCAAAGAACGAGGCACCGGTCCCGGCGGATGTCGCCAATGCCTGGAACCGGCGCCTGCTCGCCGAGTTGCACAGCCAGGCGCGCGGCCAGTTCGAATTCGTCGATATGTCGGCGATCCCGGCGCTGACCGCGACCATCAGAGCATCCAACGATACCGCCGAAGCGAAACGCAACCGGATCGCCGATCTGAAGGCAAATATCCGTGCGGATATTCTGGTCTCCGGCGCGATCACGCTCGCGCGCGAGACCCCGGTCCTGACATACCAGGCGCTGGGGATCGAAAACGGCCGCCTGCTGTCGACATCGACACCGCGGCGCATCCCGTGGCCGGAAGCCGCCCCCGCAGAGCCCGTGCGGGTGGCGGCAACCGACCTGCCCGCGCTGGCGGTCGCAACCGACCCCAAAGGCTTTCGCCCGATGGTCGCCGAAACCGAACGCCGCCTGTCCCAGCTGGGCTACGACCCGGGACCGGTGGACGGTGTGCTGACGCACCGCACACGAGACGCGCTGCGGGCCTATCAGGCGGATTCCGCCCTGCCGGTAAACGGCCGGATGACCCGCCGCACCGTGGAAAACATGCGCCGCGACACGCGCTGAGCACCGGAAAGGAACACCGGAATGATCGCCCACGAACCCGCCCAGGAAAACGCCCAGGAAAACGCCATGACCGAGATCGCGCTCGCGCTCGCCATGGGGTTTTTCAGCCTGATGGTCCTGACCCTGATCTCGATGGGTGCCGGACAGAGCGGCAGATCGGCGCCGGAGACGCTCACCCTCGCCCCGGCGGCAGACCGGAGCGCCCCCACGGCGGACGCACCCGCTCCCGCCAACGACCTGATTTTCATTTTCGACGGCACACGCTTTCTCGATACCGAACTGCGACCCGTCGACCCCCAAACGGTCATCCAGTCGATGACCGGGCCCGCGCGCCGTGTCGTGCTCGCACTCGATCCTTCCCTCCCCCTTAAGGAAGCGATGGCGGCACGCGCGCGGGTCAACGCCCCCAATCTTGTGATTTCCGGCCTCGACGCGCGCTGGGTCAAGGCGCTCGCCGCAAGGGCGGCAGGAGGTTCCGAATGACCGTCAATACCCAAAACCGCTCCGCCCCCGCGGCTTTCAGGATGGTCCCGGGCCTCCTGTTCGCTCTTGTCCTTCTGGTCGGCTGCACGGCCCCCGTGACCGCCTACAACCAGCCGCCGGGCCCGATCACCAAGCAGGCGATAAAGCGGATGGTTGCCCACGAGGCGCAGAACATGGGTATTCCCGCATCGCTCGCACTGGCCGTCGCCCACGCTGAATCGAGTTTCAACGCCCGCGCCCGCAGCCATGTCGGCGCCCGTGGCGTAATGCAGATCATGCCCGCAACGGCGCGCGGCGAATACGGCGTTCACCCGGACCGGCTGTGGGACCCGCGGATCAATATCCGCCTCGGCCTGCATTTTCTGGGGCGCCTGATCAAACGCTACAACGGGCGGACCGATCTTGCCCTGTCCTATTACAACGGCGGTTCGGCCGTCGGCCGCCCGGGCCGCGCCCGGATCATCCCGGCGACGCGCAGCTACGTCCGCAAGGTTCAGCGGCTCCAACGCCATTACCGCAAACAGATCAGCCGCGGACAGGTGTGACATGCCCGCAGTCCCATTCAACCGTCCGAGTACCCGTTCCGCTACCCCAGAGGAGGATCGACCTATGACCACGCGTAAAACCATACTCAAAGCCGCCACGTTGGGCGCTTCCATGCTGGCGCTCGCCGCCTGCAACATGAACCAGACCGCCAATCCGCTGGCGGATGCAAGCTTTCGGGAGGCACGCTTCGAGGAGATGCAGAAGCTGCAGGCTTTCCGGTCGTGCCGCGACCAGGCCCTGCAGATGGACTCGGACGCCCGCGCCCGCGGGTCCGCCGCCGCTTTCCTGACCAGCGCGCGCGTACTCGACAAATGCAACGCCGACCTGGGCACCGCCGCAAAATCGGTCGCGGCGAACGAACGGATGCGCCTGCATGCGCTCAGCGTGATCAATTTCTTCAAGGGTGGCGACGTGGAAATGGCGCGCCGCCAGTTCGACGGTTTCAAATCCGCCTGGCCCGAGCACGATCTGTATTTCTCGGGCGGCACGTCCTTCGTCGCGACGGCCGAAGCCCTGCTCGGCCGTACCGAGCCGCAGACCTTCGGTCAGTTCCTCGCACTGAACGTGACCGACGAGGTCAAAAGCGAGATGCGCCGGATCAATCACTGGAAAAACAAGTAACCGCGGCAGCCAGACCTGACCCGCAAGTTATCAAAGGAGACATCGATGTCCCGCATACCCAATCCCAGAACAGGCGCCGCGATCATCCTGGCGACCGCGCTGCTCGCCGCCCCGGCGGCCGCCAAAAGTCCCGCAACATGGTCGCCCTCGGCCAGCGAGCAGCTGATCAAGCTGCCGGGCGATTACCTGAAAAAGGCGGTCGAAAACGATTTCGCCCGGTCGCGCCTTGCCGCCGCCCTGGGCGAACTCGACACGAATATCTCGCTCAAACAGCGCACACTCGGCGACCTGCAGGCGGCCATCGAACGCGCCGACGGCGAACTGCGCACCGAACTGCAGCATCAGTTCCTGGAGGAAAAACGCAACTACATCGAGATGATGAAGGAACACCAAGACCTGCGGGCCAAGCGCGCCAGCACCAAGGTGCGGTTGTACGAGCGCCTGCTGTCGAGGCTGAACCGGTCGCAGCGCGCGGTCACGCCGCAGCAGGCCGAATTGCTGTCCAAGCAGAACGCCGCCCGCGAACGGTTCGAGGCGTCAGCGGCAAAGATCGACACCAAGCTGCTGGCATCGTCCGTCACCGCCGAGAGCAAATACGCCCGCGAATACGCAAAGAACCTGGCAGCGATCGAATCGCTGGTCTCCGCGGTGAAATCGCATCCAATGAACCAGGCGCCGGAGATCGCCGGCGTTCCCGTCAGCCGCGGCGAATACCTGCGCCAGCTGGTCGCCGAGAATCAGGCGGAGGTCGCGGTGGTAGACCAGGAACGCGCCATCCTCGGCTATATGGCGAAGCTCGTCTCGCTCGACGCGCTTGCCCTGTCGGAAGGCATTGACGCGTCCGCGGCCGAAACCGAACTGGCCGAAGCCGACGACACCCGGACCGGCGTGACCGGCGCCGTCGAATTCTTTGTATCCCGCTAAAGGAGGAAAAAATGAGCCCCACAATCACATCCAACCGGGCGTCCAGCCTGACCTCAGAATCGCCCCGCAGCATCAGCCGGGTACAGCAAACCCTTATCGCCGCGGGCATCACGGTGCTGATGTTCGCCGCCGCGATCGGCGGTGCCGCCGCCGGGACACTGGAAAACATGGAACGCGAACGCGCGATTCTGCTCGAGACGATCCTTTCCGGCGATATGAACGCGGCCGAGCGCGAAAACCGTATACAGGTCGCGAAGACCCGTCTGGTCGATCTGGAACGCATGGTGTTGCGCGACAAAAAACTGATCGGTCAGAACACGCCGGCCGTCCGCGCCGCATTCGACAATTACGACCTGACCTTCCTGGTCCATGCATCGACCGAGAAAAGCCGCTCGATCGCCGATCACTGGCTCGGCGAGATCGGCGTGTCGACCGCCGCGCTGATGAACGCGCGGATGGGACGGCGCTGACATGCGAAAACTTGCCCGCGCTTTGTCGCGCAACGTGGCGCACGGCTCCCAGGCCGCCAGCTACCTGCTCGGCGGTCTGGTTCTCGCCACCGCCATCGCCGTGGCCCTGCTATCGCAGGACGTCTCGTCGGTCACCGGCTGGGCGCTCGACGTCCTCGGCGCCGGGTTCCTGTTGCTGCTGGCCGGGCTGGTCTTCGTCACGTTGTTCGGTCTGGTCCGCATGAACGGTGCCGACATGACCGACGGCGATCGCGCGTACTGGTTCGCCGTCGGCATGCAGGCCGCCAACGGGGTCACCACCCTGGCGCTGACCTTCACCCTGCTCGGCATCAGCCTCGGGATCGGCAGCCTTGCCGGACAGGACCTGACGCCGGATACCGTGCAGGCCGTGATCCGCGATCTGACGGCGAATTTCAGCCTCGCCTTCATGACCACGGTAGTCGGCCTCCCGGTCTCCGCCGCGCTCCGCGCGCTGCTGGTTATCTCATCCAAGAAACCCGATCCGCAGAAAGGATAGAATCATGCGATTCCTGCTGTTCAATATCGTCGTCGCCGGCGCCCTGGTTTTCCTGTTCACATCGGACAGGGCAGATCTGCATGCCGCTGCCGACCGCGCCCACGCGGCGGCGAACGACATAAAGTCAAAGGCGTTCGAGGCGATCGGCGCTGAGCAAACCGCGAAACCGCCGCGCAAGAGCGAAACAGCGCCCGTTGCCGAAGCGGTAGAACCGCCGGCGACAGTGCCCGCACAGACAGAAGCGCTTCCGGCCACGGCAAAAGCCGAAGCGGCCCCGGCGAAGACCGAGGAAACCTTTTCGCAGAACAGGCCGCTCGCGCCCGCCGCCGCCGACGCGGTCCGCGAAGTTCAGATCGCCACGCGCAAGCTCGTCGAACCGCTTACCCAAGAGAAACTACCGGCACACGTCGCCCAACGGCGCGCGGAAGTTCTGGCCGAAGGCATCGTCGGCGCGCCGGATACGGCAGAGCAGAAGTTCATGCCCGCCGCCACCCGCAAACGCGACCTGATGCTGCTCTCCGAGGAAATGGAACTGTTTTCCGCGAGAGCGATCAGCCGTTAATGCACGGGAGACAGCGGATGTATGCCGGTGTGGCCTCCGGGGCGGTAACAATAGGCTTGGCGCTGGTGCTCATCATGATGAGCCAGAAGCCCGACGCGTCCGGGGAACCGAACCATCAGCAGCCCGAGCCCCCGGCTGCCGAAACGCCGGCGACCGCAAAGCCGCCGCCGCAGGCCGCCGTGGTTCTGCCGCCGCCGCCTGCACCGGCGATCGTGAACGCGTCTTCTACCCCAGCCCCCGAAGCAGCAACGCCCGCGCCCCCTGCCGTCCGGCACCCCACCCTGAAACCGCGCAAGGCGGAGGCCCCGCGGGAAACGGTTGAGGTCACACCGCTTCAACCCAGGCCGGAACCGCTACCCCCGGAAGCGGCACCGTCGCGTGCGCCCAAGGAGGCCCCGGCGCCCCAGGAAATCCCGCCGAAACAGATTGCGGATTTGCCCGCAACCGGGACAAAAGCCGCAACCCCGGCACGACCCCACCCCGTCACCGTCACGCGACAAACGGTGAAGGAAGGCCGCGCGCTGCTGAAGATGCTGGAAATCGGCAAGGGGCCGGTTATCGAAATCGCCTGGCCACAGAAACGGTCGGAGCGGTCGCGCCTGTACGACCTGCTGACGGTCTGTCACGGCATGCAGACCGCGATGCTCACGCAAAACAGCCGGTTATTCGCGTTAGCCACTCGGCCCGGCGCGACATGGCGCATCAACCGCGACGCGGTCAGCGGCTTTCTCCGTCAGCCCGCAGGCGTGCTCACCGATGCCGAACAATCCGTCATCGAGCGTATCAAAACCCGCCACGGCATCGCGTCCGCATCGCCCGTCCGCGTATTTCCGCGCGGAGTCGATGCCACGCTTCTGGGCGGGCTCGGCGGGATTGTCGGTCCGGGATATCTCAAATACGGAAAAATCCAGGCCCGCTACCGGCTGACCGGCAATCGTATTGCCGTGATCGACATTCGGGCCGATGGAAGAACCCTCCCGGGCGAAATCTCTCTCCCCCGCACCCGGCGGTGCGGCTGACCGACCCCTTTGTCCGGTCAGCGTCGTGGCCGAACCGCGTGGCAAACGTCGGAATACTTTACGATCGCGCCCCAACCGGGGCCACGGCCCATCATAACTTATTGAAATAGCGTAATCATTTTTATCGGCACAGTTCTTGCATGCGTTCTGAACAACAGATCGCATTGAAAGAAATCTCCGATGAAAACCAGACTTCTCGCCGCCGCTCTCGGCCTGTCCATCGTTTCAACTGCCGGCAGTGCCGGAGCCGCCATCATCGTCGAGAACATCGTTTCAGGCTCCGAAGTCAGCACTTTCAACAGCATTTCCCCCAATTTCTATGCCGGCACGCTTTCCGATGGGGGCGCGACCTACGGAGAGTCCTTCGCGGGGCAAACAGTGTCGACCGATGCAGGCGGGCGCGACACCCTTTCGGGAGCGCCATCCGCACCGCTCACCCTGCAAACCGACCCGGTCGCCAATCGCAACCTCGGTATTCTCAGTGTGGGGGATAACGTGATTTACGGTGCGGGTGGGAGCGTCAGTGACGGGGATGGAGCGATCTCGGTCCTGTTCGATCAACTGACCGATGTCGTCAGCTTCGATATGATCGGCTCGAATGGAGGCGGCACGTTTACCGTCGACTTTTTTGGCGCAAGCGGCGCTCTGTTGGACTCGATCACGCAATCGACCAACGACCAACTCTTCGGGTTTCGTGTCACTTCCGGCGATCTGATCCACGGTATCTCGATCACGAACACGGATTCGGGCGGCGTCGGGTACGATGACGTGCGGTTCAACCTACGGGGCGCACCCGAGATAACGCAGGTTTCCGAACCCAGCATGATCATCCTGCTGGGGCTTGGCGTGCTGGGCCTGGGCATCGCGCGCCGCCGCAAGGCGATCTAGGCGCGCGACGCCGCGTAAAAGAGCCGTTCAGGACCCCTCGGGCAGCACGTCCGCGAACTTCGCGCGAACACGGTCGTCCAGTTCCTTGGACGAGCGCGCCACCGCCGGGAACGTGTCTTTCTCCCGGAACGGGATACACGCATCGACGACGACCCGCGAATTGCGGCGGTCTTCGTCGCTGTAGCTCATCGGATCCAGATGCGTGCTCCAGCAGCCGTTCAGGATATCCAGGCCGTCCTTCGGATCGCAGCGCGTGCACATCGCCCAGATCACGTCGTTCATGTTCGACGGGTCGATATCCTCGTCGACGACGATGACCCAGCGATTGGCATAGGCGCCCGCATGGCACTGCGAGGCGATCAGGCCCGCCTGCTTTGAATGGCCGCCATACATGGTCTTGATCGATACCGTCAGCCACATCCGGCTGCCGCCCGCTTCGTGCGCCCACACGCCCTTGACCTCGGGAATGCCGGCGGCTTCGAGCTGGTTCCACACGGCGCCGCAGCGATAGGTGCCGCGATAGAACGTATCGTCATTCGGCGGCACGGCGGGGATGGCGCCGAGCAGCACCGGGTCGTCGCGGTGCATGAATGTCTCGATGCGGATCGCCGGTTCGGGATGCATGTCGCCCGCGTAATAGCCGGGCCATTCGCCGAACGGCCCTTCATCGACCATGTCGTCGGGGTGGATATAGCCTTCGAAGGCGATCTCCGCGTTTGCCGGGACCGGCAGGCCGGTCTTCGGCATGTTGATGACCTCGACGCCTTCGCCGATCAGCCCGCCGGCGCAGTCGTATTCGTTCTTGCCATAGGGCATTTCCAGCCCGGCGACCATGAACAGCGCCGGATGCATGCCGGCCACGACGGCGATCGGGCACGGCTCGCCCCGGTCGAAATACTTGCGCATCAGGATATCGCCGTGCTTGCCCTTGGACACCATCACGGAGGCGGTTTTCGCGTCATGCGCCTGTACCCGGTAGGCGCCGTAATTGATCCAGCCCGAATCGGGATCCTTCATGACCACCATGCAGGCCGTCCCGATGAAATAGCCGCCATCGAGTTCATGCCACATGGGGGCGGGGATTTTCATGATGTCGATGTCGTCGCCTTCGAAGACGTTTTCGATCAGCGGGCCGCCATTGACCTCGACCGGCTCGTGCACCGGCTGATCCTTCATGTAATCGCGCCAGTAATTGACCAGCTCGATCTCCGTCGTATCGACGGGCTTGCCGAGTGCGATATTAATGCGCGGCACCGAGGTCAGGATGTTCGCCAGCACCCGGGTCCCCTTCTCGAAGCCGGGAATGTCGTCGAACATGACCGCGGGGTTGGTCATCTTGTGCATATGGATATCGACAATCGCGCCGATTTCCTCGTGGTGGTCGGCGCCGCTCACATGCTGCAACTGGCCGTTCGCTTCCAGCTCCTTGATCCAGTCCCGCAAATCCTTGTTGGCCACGTCGGTGTCTCCGCTGTTTATTAGAGTCCTTAGCACGCTAAGATAGACGAAACAGCGTAGCGACGGAAACCGCATGCCGCTAAAAATCGAACCTGTCACAACGGACTTCACGGCGATCGCCTCGGGCCCGGACCTTCGCGAACCGATCGACGCGGATACCGCCGCCGAAATCGAAGCGGCAATGGACGAATACGCGGTCCTGGTGTGGCACGACCAGCCCCTGGACGACGATCAGCACATGGCCTTCACCAGATGGTTCGGCCCGCTGGATCCGGGGCTTGTCAGCGTCACAAAGCGGGGCAGCCGGTTCCGGCAGGCCGGGTTCGTCGACATTGCCAATGTCGACAATAACGGGGACATCCTCGCCCGCGATCACCGGTCGGTCACCGGCTCGATCGCCAACCAGTTCTGGCATACCGATTCATCTTTCATGCAGACCGTCGCCAAATACTCCCTGCTGTCCGCCGCCGTTGTTCCGGACGAGGGCGGCGACACCGAATTCGCCGATCTGCGCGCCGCCTACGACGCCCTGCCGGACGATTTGCGCGGAATCGTCGCCGACCTGACGGGCGAACATCACGCCCTGTATTCCCGGTCCCTGCTGGGCAACGACTACACGGAGGCCGAGATGGCGCTGATCCCGCCGGCGCAGTGGCCGCTGGTCCGCAGCCACCCGGCGACCGGGCGGAAAATACTGTTCACGCCGATCCATATCAGCCGGATACTCGGCATGAGCGTGCCGGAATCGCGGATGCTGGTGAACGAACTGATCGAACACGCAACCCGGCCGCAATTCGTCTACCGCCATAAATGGCGGGCCGGCGATCTCGTCATGTGGGACAACCGCTGCACCCTGCATCGCGGCCGCCGCTTCGATCTGACGCAGCGCCGCGACCTTCGGCGCACGACAACGATGGAAACCGATCGGCCGGGCCGTCACCAGGCCGACACGCCGGTCGCGGCATCCGGCGATTCCCGGGACTGAAACCGGCACAATCGATTACATGGACCGCGTTCTCAGCCTCCTCGTCGGCACGCTCTGGCTTCTCGCCGTCGTCAATATTTTTGCCCCTGGCCCGCAGCTTGTGTGGGCGCTAAAAGGTCTGCTGGCGGTATTCGTCGTGGTTTCCCTGCCGCGGATCGCCGGGCATTCGCGCATTCTGCTGACCGCACTGGCCGCCGTGACGCTTGCGCTGGCCGCAATTTACGGCGAATGGGGTGCCGTTCCGGACGGCATCGCCCGTGCCGCAATCTTTCCCGCGTTTCTCGCAACCATCGTGCTGTTGCGCGCCACGGCCGATCAACGCCCGGAGATCGCAACCGCACGCCGGATGTTCGGTGCGCTCGACCCGGACCGGCGGGACAGCGGCGTGGTGATCGGCACCCACCTGATCGGCGCCGTCCTGCAGGTCGGCGTATTCGCAATCCTGGCGCCGATCCTGGGTCGCGACGCATCCGACGACGAGCGGCGTAAGGTTTTCACGGCGGCCATCCGCGGGATGTCGATGGTGCCGTTCTGGTCGCCGTTTATCGTCGGCATGGCGGTGGCGAGCCAGTATCTACCCGCCGTGCCACTGTGGGAAATCATGGGGCTCGGCCTGGTTCTCGCCGTCTTCGGTGTCCTGTTTTCGTTCCTGACGGTCGACCGCAATCGCGGCATCGCGCCGCTCCTGCAGGCGCTCAGATCCCTTACGCCGATCGCCGTGCCGATTGCGATCGCGGCCCTTGTCGTTGTCGGCACGACGGCGCTCACCAGCCTCAGCACGCTACAGGCGCTGATTGTCGGCCTGCCCCTGCCCTGTCTCGCGGCGCTGGCAAGCCTGAAGACGGGCGCCGTGCGCCGGGCGATGGCGCAGACCGGTGCCGGCCTGGCGCGTATCGGCACCGAGACGTGCATCCTGGCCTTTGCCACCACCCTCGGCATGGTGTTCGAGGCTTCCCTGCCGCATATGGGACTGCTCGACTGGCTGACGGCGCGGGACTTCGCCGCGCCGGTCATCATCCTGATCGTTATCATGACGATGAACGTCGCCGGACTCGCCGGCGTCCATGCCATCGTGACCGGCACCATTGTGCTGGTCGTGTTTACAAGCATGCCGACCGGCGTCGCCGACCTGGTACTGATGCAGGCCCTGCTGGTCGGCTGGGGTCTGTGTTCGGGTATCTCGATCGGCAGCCTGAGCGTTGCGACCGGGGCGGCGATGTTCCGTCTGCCGCCGACCCGGCTTGTGTCGCGCGCCAATATCGTCTTCGTATTTACGCTATCGCTGTTGGTTGCAGGCGTCCTGGCGGCGCTCAATACGTTCCTGACAGCCCAATGACGAGGACGGTTTTGCCATCGACAGGACCGGCAGGGCCGGAAATACTGCGGATCCAATTTCAGGGACGGAAACGAACATGCTGAAGACACTCGTATGCTGAAGATACTGGGCCGCGATACGTCCTCCAACGTGATGAAAGTGCTATGGGCATGCGACGAGCTCGATATCCCGTTCCAACGCGAGGATGTCGGCGGCAGGTTCGGCGGCAACGACACCCCGGAATTCCGCGAAATGAATCCCAACGGGCTTGTCCCGGTGATTATCGACGACGGTTTCGTCACGTGGGAATCAAATAGCTGCGTACGCTATCTGGCCGCCAAGCACGGTGCGGGATCGCTCTATCCCGACAATTTGCAGACCCGCGCCACCGCCGAGCGCTGGATGGACTGGCAGGTCACAACGGTCAGCCCGGCAATGATTCCCGTTTTCCGCGGCATGATCCGAACTGCGCCGGAAGACCGCGACATGGACGCCATCGAAAAAGGCCGTGTCGCGCTGTCGGCGAAAATGGCCATCGTCAACGATGCGCTCGCCGACCGTGCCTATCTGGCAGGCGATACGTTCACGATGGGCGATATCCCGCTCGGCATCGCTGCCTGGCGGTGGTTCAACATGCCGATCGAGCGGGAGGACTACCCGCATCTCAAACGGTGGTGCGATGCCTTATGCGAACGCCCCGGTTACCGGCGCCACATCATGAAGCCTGTTACCTAGAAACGGCCCTGTCCGGCATCACCCGGATGTTACCCGGGTATCACCCCAGCGTCGGGTCGAGGATAATCTTGCCGACACCCGGGTCCGCCTCGATGAGGGCGTGCATCGCCGGCGCTTCCGATAACGGGACGACCCGGTCGATCACCACTTCCAGTTTCCCGTCCGCCGCCGCATCGAAACAGGGCAATGCGTCCGCTGCGTTGCTGCGCGGATTCCCCATCAGGGTAAGCTGCTTGTGATAGACCGTGCCGAAATCGACCGGCACCACAGGGCCGCCGTGCGCCCCCGCCGTCACCATGCGCCCCTGTTGCTTCAGGCTCTCGATCCCGAGCGGGCAGATATCTGGATTGGCGATGTTATCGTAGAACAGGTCGACCCCGACGCCATCGGTGATATCCATGATCGCATCTTTCAGGTTTACGGTGCCGTAATCGACCGCGTGATCCGCCCCCAGCGACGTGCCGATGGCGGCGCGCTGGTCGCTGCCCGCCGCCGCGATTACCGTGGCACCGGCAGCTTTTGCCAGCTGGATACCGATCGACCCCAGGTTTCCACCTGCACCCAGGATCAGCACGGTCTGGCCTGCCTCCAACTGCCCCATATTGAACAGCAGGTTGTAGGCAACGGGCCCGTGCCGCGAGATCACGGTCGCTTCCGCGAAGCCGACCTCGTCGCGCACTTTCACGCAGCTTGCCGCAGGTGCGACGGTCAACTGCGCGTCGCCCCCGTTGCATTCGATTCCGTACCGGCCGCCTCCCGGCATGCCCATCGTCACCGACACCCGGTCGCCGACGGCAAAATTATCGACCCCGCTGCCGACCCCGACGACAATACCGGACGGATCGACCCCGGGGATATGCGGGGGCGTGACACCGTAATGCGGGGCCCGGCCCGCCCGGATGGCAACATCCAGCACCCGGTTTACCGACACCGCATGGACCTCGATCAACAGCTCGCCCTGCCCCGGACCGGGATCGGGCACGTCCTCGTAATGCAGCACGTCCGGCGGCCCGAACGCGTTGAACAGCATCGCTTTCATATCAGCATCCCCGCGTGGCGGCGATCACGCGTCGAACAGCGCCAGCACACCCCCGGCAACGGCGAACAGATCCGCGTCCTCATCCCGAAAACCGATCACCTGAAGACCGAGCGGCAGTCCTTCGTCTTCGAGAACCGGCAGCGAAACCGTCGGCATGCTGATCAGCGAGGTGTGCACGGTAAACAGCGGATCGCCGGTCCAGTCCAGCCCCTTTGGCGCGGCACCGGGGGCCGACAGGGTCACAGTGGCATCGAACTTGCCCTTGAGAGACGCATAAGCGGCGCGCACACGCTCGCGCTCCGCCAGCAGATCGACGAACTCTTCCTGCGACATCGAGACCGCCTGTTTCAGCCGGCCATGGGCGCTTTCGCTCAAGCCTGCCGGGTCCATGTCCCGGTTGTAGGTATTGAGCGGCCACCGGCCTTCCCAGGCATTGATGTCCATGGACAGTTTCATCGCATTCGCGATCGCGTCCTCGATCGCGGCGACATCGCCGTCGCTGTCACGGTCGGCGACATCGATCCCGGCGGCTTTCATCGTATCGGCAGCGCGCTGCCATTCGGCTTTCGCCTGATCCGTTGCATTCGCCCAGCCCGCGGTTTGCACCATGGCAACCCTGGACGGCTTGCGGGCCGCCGGCAGGTCCATCGGCCCCATGACGCCGACATGACCGGCATCGCCGCCGGCCCGCGAGGTGATTTCGCGCGTGATCGACCAGGTTTCGGCAAGTGTCGCGGCAAGGATACCGGTAGAGCTCTGGCTGAATCCGTCGAAGCTGCCGCCGCGATTGATACCGCCGCCGCTCGGCTTATAGCCGTAGATACCGCAATAGCTGGCAGGACGGATCGTCGAGCCGATCACCTGCGAGCCAAGCGCGCCGGGAACCATGCCCGCGGCGACCGCCGCGGCCGAGCCGCTGCTCGATCCGCCGGGCGTGCGCTCCAGATCCCACGGATTGCGGGTCTTGCCGGGATGGGTGGCGGCGAACTCGGTCGTGACGGTTTTGCCCACCATGATGGCGCCTGCCTCGCGCAGCGCGGCCACGGCGGCGCAGTCGCGCGCGCCTTTCCAGCCCTTGAACAGGGGCGAGCCCTGTTCCGTCGGGAAACTGGCCGTCTCCATGATGTCCTTGACGCCGATCGGCATACCATCGACGGGCGACAGTTGCTCCCCCGACGCCCAGCGCGCAGTCGATTCGTCCGCTGCCACGCGAGCCGCATCAAGGCCGGTGACGACAAACGCGCCCACATCCCCGTCGAGGCTTTCTATATCTTCGATACAGCGATCGAGAAATGCGCGCGGCGTATCCGACCCGTCGGCAAAGTTCGCTGTTGCTTCGAAATAGGACCGCGACTGCGGCTTCGCTGTTGACGTCATCTGTTCTCTCCTTGCTTGAATGTTATTTGCGGCCGCTCAGTTCCAGGCCTTTTTCAAGGTCGTGGAACGTCCGCGCGGGCGCCGCCATCAGAAAGCGGTACCCCTGGTCCATCAGGTCCTGCATATTGCCTGCGGTCGCATGCGGATGGCCGACAATCGTGTCATGGCGCTTGCAGATATCGACGACCTCTGCCATCGCGCTCAGAAGTTCCGGGTGATCGTATTGCCGGGGAAAACCCAGTTCCTGGCCCAGGTCGCCTTCGCCGATCAGAACGGCGCCGATGCCAGGGACGTTCGCGAGCATGTCCGACAGATTCTCTATCCCCTTGGTGTCCTCGATCTGAAGAACGACGAGAATTTCTCCCTTGGGATCCAGAGGCCACACATCGGCGCGGTCGTAATATTCCTGTTGGGTTAGCCCCCAGTAGCGCGCTGCGCGCACCGGCCCGTCTCCGCGAATACCCTGCGGCTCATAGAGCGGCTTGTCTTTCAGGCGCGGATACCGGCAGGCGGCGACGGCGTTATAGGCTTCCTCGACGGTGCTGATATGCGGCCAGACGATGCCGTAAACCCCGGTATCGAGCGCCTGTTTGGCATGCCACTGGCCCTTCTCGACGCCGTTTACAGGCACCCGCGCCAGGGGCGTTACCGGCGGTGCGATCGAGCCGCTATCGGCGATCCGGCGACGGTCCATCATGAACTGAAGCGAATCGCGCAGGGCGACAATATCCCAGGGAAGATGCTCGCCCTCGTAGACCACACCGTCATATTTCGACGCCGCCATGAACATCGCGCTCTGCACATCCATGGGGGTAAATGCCGAAAATGCGTTCCCGCCGTTTTCCAACGCACCGATCAGGCCGTTAAGCCGTGGAATATCGCCCATTTTTCGATTGTCCCGTTTTGATATTTCTCTGAACCCAATATGCCGGATCGCGATGCGCAAACCAATCCACCAGGGGAACATTCCCCTCCCGTTCGCGAAAGACTAAAACGAACGCAGCGGAAACCCCTCACACACCGAAGGGAGACGACCATGGCTGACAACGCGGCAACGGCAGGCTGTCCCGAAACAACATTGATCGACACGGACCTCACGGACGGCGTCGCCGTTATCGCCCTGAACCGGCCCGACAAACGCAACGCGATCAACGATGCAATGCGGGCCGACCTGATCCAAGTCCTGGACTGGGCAGACCGGTCGGCGGATGTCCGCGCCATCGTGATCACCGGACGCGGAAAGGGTTTTTGCGCCGGCGGCGACATTGCCGCAATGCGCGAACGTCTCTCGGCGCCGGCGGGACGCGTCGGCATCAACGGCTGGCAGCGACAGCGCCGGACCCACCACCTTCTGACCATGCTGCACGACATCCCCAAACCGACGATTGCCGCCGTGAATGGCGCCGCCGCCGGTCTCGGCTGCGACCTCGCGCTGTGCTGCGATTTCGTGATCGGTGCCAGCAATGCGACCTTCGTGATGAGCTACGTGCTCCGTGGTCTGATCCCGGATGGTGGCGGCATGTACTTCCTGCCCCGCCGCGTCGGCCTCGCCCGGGCAAAGGAGCTTATCTTCTCGGGGCGCATGCTGGGCGCCGACGAAGCCGTCTCGATCGGCATGATCGAGCAGGTCGCCGCGCCCGATACGCTGATCGCCGATGCCATCGCCTTTGCATCCACCATGACGGTCGGATCGTCTGATGCGCTCGCGCTTGCCAAGTCGATCATGAACCAGAGCCTCGAATCGACGGCTGAAGAAATTTTCGCCCTCGGCAGCCAGGCGCAGGGCATCTGTTATACAACCGATTCGCACCGCGATGCCGTAAGTGCGTTCCTCGACCGGCCGAAATCCTGACGTGACCGACGCAAGCCTTGAGCGTCTTTTCCGGCCGCGCAGCGTCGCGCTGATCGGCGCGTCATCCGACCCGGCAAAGATCGGCGGGCGGCCGCTGCATTTTCTCGTCAAGCACGGTTTCACGGGAGATATCTGGCCGGTGAATCCCAGGGCCGAAACAATCGGCGGTCTCCCCTGCTACCCCGACATCGGGAGCCTGCCCGGCGCGCCGGATGTCGCAATGGTGCTGGTCGGCCCCGCTCATGCGGAAGCGAGCATCCGCGATCTTGCGTCGCTCGGTACGGGCGCGGCGATCGTCCTCGCCGGCGGGTTCGCCGAATCCGGCAGCGAAGGTAAATCCCGGCAGGAATCGCTGGTAAAGGCGGCGGGCAAAATGCGTCTGCTCGGGCCGAATACGATCGGCCTCCTGAACATGACCGACGACATAACGCTGTCGGCCTCCGGCGCACTCGATGTCGAAGACCGCTATAAGGGCGGCGTGGCCGTGGTTTCGCAAAGCGGCGGCATCCTGGGCTCTCTGATGTCCCGCGCCGCGGCACGAGGGGTCGGGCTGTCGCACCTGATCGCGACGGGCAACGAAGCCGATATCGACGCCGCCGATGCGGTCTCCTACCTCGCAGGGGATCGCGACACGCGCGTTATCGCACTGTATCTCGAAACAGTCCGCAAGCCGACGCTGTTCCGTGACGCCGCCATGGCCGCCGCCGACGCCGGCAAGAAACTCGTCATCTACAAGGTCGGCCGCTCGGAAGCCGGCGCGCGCTCCGCGGCCTCGCATACCGGGGCGCTGGCGGGCGAAGACCGGGTATTCGATGCCTATGTCCGCCGGATCGGCGCAATCCGCGCCAACCGCTTTTCCGACCTGATCGATATCCCGGCCGCCCTCGCCGTCGCCCCCCGGCTAAAAGGCAACCGCATCGCCATCGTCACCCATACCGGCGGCGCCGCCGGACTGGTCGCCGATATCTGCGGCATGTCGGGATTCGAGACCCCGGCCCCGGGGGCGGAAACCACCCGCCGGCTGACCGCGATCCTCCAGGATGACGGCTTCACCCCGAACCGTAACCCGGTCGACCTGACCCTTGCCGGCCTGGACCCGGAGGTAACCTACCGCGCGATCATGACGCTGGCGGAAAGCGACGACTTCGATGCGGTCATTCCGGTCGTCGGGTCTTCGTCGGTCGGCCGCCCCCATCTTGTGGCGGACCCGGTCATCCGCGCGAAGGAAACGGCCGCCAAGCCGCTGATCGTTTATACGAGCCCGGCAGCGCCGGGAATTGTGACGCGGCTCAACGCAGCGGAGATTCCGGCCTTCGACACACCCGAAGCCTGCGCGACCGCGCTGGACGCGCTTCGCGATGCCGGTCCGCCGCGGCGCGGCGCGGACGTGACGGACCGGTCCGCGAATGACCGGACCACCATCCCCGCCCCCTTCGATGACCGCACCGGCAATCTGAACGAAGCCGAAGCGAAACAGCTATTCGCTGCCTTCGGAATCGGCAGCGTACGCGAAACCGTCGTCACCACGCCGGAAGAGGCGCACGCCGCTGCCGCCGCGCTGGGCGGCCCGGTGGTTGTCAAAATTCTGGCGCGCGGCGTGCTGCACAAAACGGAAGCCGGCGGTGTCCGCCTCAATGTCCAGCCGGAACATGTCCCGCAGGTCTGCACGCAGATCGTAGCGGCTGCCCGCACAGCAGGGGTGACCGCGCATGAAGGGTTTCTGATCCAGGAACAGATCACCGATGCCACGGAGATAATCCTGGGATTCCGCCGCGACCCGGTGCTCGGAGCTGCGCTGCTGCTGGGCGCGGGCGGCACCCTTGCCGAAATATATGAGGATTTCGGGGTATGTCTTCTGCCGGCGACCGCGGCGGATATCCGCGGCGCCCTGGAAGACCTCAAGATCGCGACCGTATTAAAAGGCTATCGCGGGAAGCCGCCCGCCGATATCGATGCCCTCGTCGACGCGGCCATCGGTTTTTCCCGAATGTGTCTCGTGCTGGGCGACCGGTTGGCCGATGCCGAAATCAACCCGCTCTTCGTGAGATCGGACGGTCAGGGGGTCGCCGCCGCGGATGGGCTTGTCGTCCTCGGAACGTAACCGGGCGACCGGACACCTTCACGACGGCCGGTCGCGCTGCAGAAAATCGGGACGGTCGACCCCGCCACCGCTGCGGAACGCGACAACCGATACGACCCGGAACGGCAGCCGGAAGAGCGCCGAGAACGTTCCCGGATAATTCCCGGCGGCCCGATAGGCCTGCGCCGCCTGGAGATAGATGATCGCCGCCCGCATCATCGCGACCGCCCTCGGGAACCGGCTCCTGCCGCTGAGCGCCGCGAAATGGCGTCGCAGGGTTCGCCATGACGTCCGGCGCCGAAGTTCCACCTGGCTGGTGATGCTGTTCGGTGTGACGTGATAACGGGTCAGGGCTTCGGCAAAAACATGATGCCGCATGCCCGGCCGGCCGATCGCGGCCAGCCAGAGTTCGTAATCCTGACCGGCGCGGAGCGACGGATCGAAGCCGCCGGCATCGATCAAGAGCTGGCGCCGCGCCACAACCGTCGACGTCGCGATATAGCCGCGCAGGAAATAGTCGACAAACGGGTCGGGCCGCCGGCTGAAATTCTGGGCGCAGGAAATATAGGTCGTGTCGTCGCCCTCGGCGCGGAGATAGTCGTGCGACACCAGGTCCGCCGCTCCCGATTTCATCGTCGCCAGACTGCGCGACATTTTCTCCGGCAGCCATTCGTCATCCGCATCCAGAAACGCCACCAATTCGTTCGCGGATGCGACAAGACCCCGGTTGCGCGCCGCGCCGGCACCGAGGTTTTTCTGCTCGAACAGCCGGATCTCGCAGGCCATCGGGTCGGAACGCGATTTGGTCACGTATGCATTCACGACGTCTCTGGTCCCGTCCGTTGATCCGTCGTCGACGACAATGATCTCGCCGGGCAGCGCCGTCTGCGCCAGAACGCTGTCCAGCGCACGCGCAATGGTCGTTTCCGCCTGATAGGCGGGAACGATGACGCTGACACCGGATGACGGTAAAGGGAGTTCAGAAGGCAAGACAGGACCTTGTGGGACACTTATTCAATGCGCCTAGCCATAGTCGAATTTGATTTTGGGCGAAAGCATATGCGCGATAGCGGCGCCGCGCGTACCGCGTTTGCAGTGGTCGATTTACACTGTTAGGTTCCCGGAAATACTGCAAATCCGCGGATTCTCCGGGGATGTTTCTGTCGGCCGGCCATCGCTCGGTATGTCGCCAGAGGAAGGCGGTGCGCTGGATGCGCACTGTTACGAAAAGGAGACATATCATGGCCCAGGCCAGCAGCGGCGACACCGTACGCATCAACTACACCGGCAAACTCACCGACGGGACGGTTTTCGATTCCTCCGAAGGCCGTGACCCGCTTGAGTTCACGATCGGCGCGAACACCATCATTCCGACCCTTGAGGAAGCCTGCGTCGGCATGGCGACCGGCGACAAGGCGACCGTCGATGTCGCGGCGGAGAACGCCTACGGGCCGCACCAGCCCGACGCCGTCCAGACCGTCGAGCGGTCCATGATCCCGCAGGAAGTCGACCTTGTCGTCGGCGCCCAGCTGCAGGCCACCGCCCCCGACGGGCAGACGCTGGTTCTCACCATCGCGGCGGTCGAGGAAGAACAGGTCACGCTCGACGGCAACCACCCGCTGGCCGGTCAGGACCTGTCCTTCGACATCGAACTGGTCGAAATCGTCAGCGCCGCGGGCTAATCCTCCGGGTCCGTGACGGCCGTCGCGGACCCGGCATCTGACAAAGACGCGGCCAACGGCCATACTGCCGGCTTCCAATATCGGACCCGGACGCATGGAAACAGGGCTTCTCATCACGGCCATCTTTACCGCGGCCTTCACGATGGTCGCGAAGCGCCTGTCGTCGACGGTCGTGACCGCGCCGATGATTTTTCTCGGCTTCGGCTTTGCGCTGTCGCAGACCGGGCTGATGCCGCGTGAAGACGCCCAAGCCAGCCTCCATCTGGTCGCCGAGATCGCGCTGATCGTCCTGCTGTTCCTCGACGCCGCCAAAGTCGATCTCGACGCCCTCCGCAAACGCCATGTCTGGCCTCTACGGATGCTGACGGTCGGGCTGCCGCTCTCGGGCGCGTTGGGCACGCTCGCGGCAATGGCGCTCCTGCCCGGGTGCGCGGTGGTATGCGGCACGCATCGCCGGCCGGGGCGATTGCGCGGAAACGGAGGCCGAAGGAACATCCGCAGGCCGGTCACCATCCGTAAAAGAAATGCCGTCTTCAATTTCGCAGAGCAGGAAGTGACATGAAAAAGATTTCCGTCGTCAGATTTGACGACCTCGACGACCGGCAACCGCAATATGCGCTCGTTGCCGACATCGACCTTGTCATCGTGCGTTTCGATGACGCGGTCTCGGTCTTCTACGGTCGTTGCCTGCATCGCGGCGCGCTGATGTCGGATGGCTTCGTCGACGATAACGACAATCTGATCTGCGGGGTCCACAACTGGGACTACAAGCTCGAAACCGGTGTGTCCGAGTACAACAATACGGAAGCCCTGGAAAAATTCTCGAGCTGGATCGACGACGGCGACGTGCTGGTCGATGAAGACGAGATACAGGCCTGGGCAGACAGGCACCCGCAGCCCTTCGACCGGGACGCCTATCTCGGCCTGTACGCCGATACCAGCCACGGCACGGCCGAGGAGCCGCTAAACGGGCTGATACAGCAATATGCCCGGGACCGCCTGTCCAGAACCGGCCATCACGGCGAAGTTGCCTCCATGGGTGTGCCGCGCGACGAACTGCCCCGCTGGGACGATATCCAGCTGCTGACGGCGCAACTGCACAATCCGCCGCTGCTCGACGAAGCCGCGGTCGGCACGAACGTGACGATCGGCCCGAACGCGCAGAAGCCGCTCGAGCTGGATATCCCGCTTCTGGTCTCGGATATGAGCTTCGGCGCGCTGTCCGAGCCCGCGAAGGTCGCCCTGGCGCGTGGAGCGGAGCTTGCCGGCACCGGTATCTGTTCCGGCGAGGGCGGCATGCTGCCGGAAGAACAGGCCGAGAATTCCCGCTATTTCTACGAGCTTGCGTCCGGCCGGTTCGGTTTCGCATGGGAAAAGCTCGCCGACGTGCAGGCCTTTCATTTCAAAGGGGGCCAGGGCGCCAAGACCGGCACGGGCGGGCACCTGCCCGGAGACAAGGTCAACGGCAAAATCGCGGAAGTCCGCGGTCTGGAGGAAGGAGAGCCGGCGGTGTCTCCCGCCCGCTTCCCGGACTGGACCGAAACCGGCCAGATAAGGGAATTTGCCGACGAGGTCCGCGACCGCACCGGGGGCATTCCCATCGGCTACAAGCTCTCGGCCCAGCACATTGAAAAAGACATCGATGCCGCGCTCGATGTCGGGGTCGATTACATCATCCTCGACGGCCGTGGCGGCGGCACCGGCGCCGCACCGATTATCTTCCGGGACAATATTTCGGTACCGACAATCCCGGCGCTGGCCCGCGCGCGGCGCCATCTCGATTCGGCGGGGCGGCGCGATGTCTCGCTGATCATCACGGGGGGCCTGCGCAAACCCGCCGATTTCATCAAGGCGCTGGCACTCGGCGCGGATGCCGTCGCCGTCTCGAACGCCGCCATGCAGGCCATTGGCTGTATCGCCATGCGGGCCTGCCATACCAATTTCTGTCCGGTCGGCATCGCGACCCAGCAACCGCACCTGGTCAGCCGCCTGGTGGTCGAAAGCTCCGCGATCCAGCTCAAGAACTTCTTCGAAGCATCGGTCGAACTCATGCAGGTCATGGCACGGGCCTGCGGCCACGATCACCTGTCGGGATTCGCGGTCGAGGATCTGACAACCTGGAAACGCGACATGGCAGACCTGTCCGCCGTTGCCTATGGCGGGGTAGGCTGAGACAGACTGAAAGTCGCCAATAAAAAACGGCCACCGGTGAAGGACTCCGGTGGCCGTCGGGATCGTTCAGACGCTACTTAAGGCGTCGTTCAGGCGGTAACCGGCTGTCGGTTCTCCGACCGTCCACCCTGGTTGCGCTTGCGCGATGAGCGCCGCGCGCCGCCGGGCCGGGGGCGATTGCCGCCGGGCTTCTGGCCGAGCATCCGGGCGAGACCGTCGCCGTCCCCCTCGTTTCCGGGCCGGGCTTCCGCACGCTCGCCCTGCGCTGCGGGCTTGGCTTTGTGCTTGTTCCGGCGCGGCGGACGATTGCCCGACCGGGCGTTTTTCGGGGCGCCGTTGCGCGGCTGGCGATTGCCGTTGCCGTGGCGATTGCCGTTCCGGCCGCCGCGGCGGGGTTCCGGCTCGTCGCCCGCGCCGCCATCGCCGGTCGAGCTGATTTTATAGCCGACAAGCTTTTCGATATCGCGCAGGTATTCGCGTTCGGCGCCGTCGCACAGCGAGACCGCCACACCGGTTTTACCTGCGCGTGCCGTCCGGCCGATCCGGTGCACGTAAGATTCTGGTATATTGGGCAGTTCGAAATTGACCACGTGGGAGACGTTTTCCACGTCGATGCCGCGCGCCGCGATGTCGGTCGCGACGAGAATGGTCACATTGCCGTTCTTGAACGCATCGAGCGCCTTCGTGCGCTGGTTCTGGCTTTTATTGCCGTGGATCGCCGCGGCTGACAGGCCGGCATCGGACAGCGAGCGCTGAACCTTGTCGGCGCCGCGCTTGGTCCGAGTAAAGACGATCGCGCGCTCCACATCCGGTGCACCGACGATGTCGATCAGGATACGCCGTTTGGCCGAGCGGTCGACCAGCATGACGCGCTGATCGATCAGTTCGATCGGTTTGGCGACGGTCGCGACGGCGACTTCCACCGGATTGGTCAGGAAATCGTTCGCCAGGGCGCGGATCGGCTTCGGCATGGTCGCCGACAGCAGCGCCGTCTGACGCTTGGCCGGCACCTTGGACATGATCTTGCGGATCGCCGGCATAAACCCGAGGTCCAGCATCTGGTCGGCTTCGTCGAGAATGACGGTCGTCGTCTGGTCGAGACGGATAGCCCCGCCCTGCATGTGATCCATCAGACGGCCCGGCGTTGCGACGAGGATGTCGACGCCGCGGGCCATCGCCTTGATCTGCGGGCCGGGCTTCACGCCGCCGACCACAACGGCAACCGACTGGCGGCCGTATTTACCGTATGCACGGACGCTGTCCGCGATCTGTGCCGCCAGTTCGCGCGTCGGCGCGAGAATAAGGGTGCCGCAGCATTTCGGGGCCGGCCGCTGGTGGTCGTCGACAAGCCGGTGCAGCAACGGCAGAACGAAGGAAGCGGTTTTGCCGGTTCCTGTCTGTGCCGTGCCGAGGATGTCGCGGCCTTCCAGCATCGCCGGAATGACCTGCGCCTGGATCGGGGTCGGCGTGGTATAGCCTTCGGCCTCAACGGCCTTAAGGACTTTCTCGGCGAGGCCGAGATCACTAAAGTTTTTCAAGTGTGGTCTTTCTTATAACCGCCACGTATCGCGAATCCCTGCGGACTGCGCGCGGCGGTGTTTCAAATTTTAGGAAGCTCGCGTAGATCAGCTGCCTGCGTGTGTGCCTGAGGGCACTGGCTAATGTGCAACGATCAATACGGATAAGGACAATTGCTTAACTGCCGATCACCTTTGACGACTATCCTGTAACGAAATTGTCGCCCTCTACACGAGGCGGTATCGGCTGTTAGGGGTATATATGGTCATAGACTGGTTAATAGCAACCTAATTAAGCGTCCCACCAAAGAAAGCGTCCGCGATGCAGATGACAGATATCCCGTTTGGCGACACCGACTGGTCCAAGGTCGAACCCACCGAACACAAAGGCGAAACCGGCGCCGCCTACTGGCGGACGCGGCAGTTTGGCGACATTCGCGTCCGGCTGCTGGAATACTCGCCCGGCTATCTCGCCGACCACTGGTGCGTCAAAGGCCACATTCTTTTCTGTCTCGAGGGCGAACTGCATACCGAGCTGGCGGACGGGCGCAGCTTCGTGCTGACGCCGGGAATGAGCTACCAGGTGGCCGACGACGCCGAACCGCACCGGTCATCGACCAAGACCGGGGCCAGGCTTTTCGTCGTCGACTGACATCCGGGCCTGTCAGCCGAGACGCCCGGCGATCTCGGGTGAATCCGCGGCGTATCGATACGCCCGGAATATCGTCGACTGGTCGCCGGTAGACTGGCCCTTCGTCTCGTTGCTGGTGAACGGGGAGATATACTCCCACACGATATCGCCACCGGATGTCACTTCGAACAACCGCCCCCAAAGCCCTTCGCAGATCAGCGTATTGCCGTTTGCCAGGCGCTGCGCGCCCGAAATGAAATGGCTGTCGAAGGTGTGACTGGGATTGCCCCAGTATTCCCACACTGTTTCATCTGTCCCGGGAGACCATTCGACAATCTTGGAGCCACGCGGCATCTGGGCATTGCGGTTGGCGAAGACCAGGTAATTGCCGTTCTCCAGTATCTGGAAATCGTGCGGGCCGCCCCAGTCGGGTTCGTGGCGCTGGTAGATCAGGTCGCCGCTCTCCTGGTCGATCACACCGACCCAGTCGAGACAGCGGCAGCAGATACCGATGCGGCCATCGCCCATCGGCGCGATCGTATTTGCATGGCCGAATTCATGGCGGTTTTTGATATGCATGATCGGGTGGTCTTCAATCTCGACATGTTCCCAGATGCGCCATTCCCAAACCTTCTCGCCGGCTGCATTTACCTCGACCAGCAAATCGCCCCAGATACCGCCTGCAGCATGCTCGGCTCCCGCACCCCCGCCCCGAACCCGTGCTGCGGCGGCCCGGGGCATCAGTTCCCAGGACAGATAGATCAGGTTGCCGTTCGGCAGGCGGTGAAAATCGTGATGCTGGTTTGGATCACGGTATTCCCAGACAACGTTGCCGTCCCAGTCGAGCTCCTGGATAAGCCCGCCCTTTGCAGAAAGTCCCTCGGGTCCTTCGCCCATCCAGGTGGAGACCAGCAGGTTCCCGTTGGGCTGCAACTTCGCGTAATTGCCGGGTTGTCCCGGAAGGCGCCATTGATGCACGACCTCGCCGGCCATATCGATCAGATATGCCTCGCGCTGCAGCAGCGGCGCGAACAGGGTGTACCCTGCCGCCGCCCGGCCATCATCGGCAATCGTAACGCCTCTCTGAAGAAACCGCATCTTCCCGCCTGTCTGTTTTGTTCCCGGTCCGACTATGATTGCCCCGGCGGGCCGGAAAAGAAAGTCCCGGCCGTCGCGGGGATACCCGCCCGGCGCTTTTAAGTCCGCCGCCCGTGTTGGTTTGCCAGGCCGGTCGCCATGTCGCCGGATATTTCATTTTCCGGCATCGATAGCGACGGCAGAGCCTTCAGGCGTTCCTCGCGCCGCTTGTCCGCACCCCGGTTCAGCCACCGGGAAATGGTATAAATCGACCGGAACAGCCAGAGCCTCGCGGCCAGCGTGCCGCCACGGTAAAATTCACCCGCCAGCAGAGAGATAACGGCGTTTTTCACCCCGAACGGGTTTCGCGGCGCCATGAAGAGATTCATCATCGTCAATGTGTTGAAGCGGACCACGAACCACGATACCCGTTTGATCGCGTGGTCGACTTCCCGCTGATAGCGCCGTTGATAGGCCGCCGCCTTCGCAGGACGGTCGAGAATGTCGTTGACGGTCCGCGCGGCACGCTCCGCCGCGCTCATCGCCAGCAAAACACCCGTTGAGAAGACCGGGTCCACGAACGCATAGGAATCGCCGACCAGAAGATAGCCGTCCCCGCTGGCCGATTTGGCCTTGTAGGAATAATTGCCGGCACCGCTGACGGCGCTTACCCGGTCCGCGTTCTTCGCCACGTCCCACGCCTTGGGACAAAGCCGCAACGTGCTCTCCATGAAGTCTTCGAGACTGCCGCTGCGTGTTTTCAGATAATCCGGCATACAGACGGCGCCGATACTGGTCACCCCGTCCGGCAGCGGGATAAACCAGATCCAGCCGTGTTCGAACCAGTAAATCGAAATATTCCCGGGCGTTCCCCACGCGGCGGGGTCGACACCTTCGTAGTGGGCGAACAGGGCGGCGCTGTTGTGACGGCTATCGCGGACACGGAGATCATGCGCCCGTGCCAGAAAACCGTCGCGGCCGGACGCATCGACAACGTAGGTGGCGGAAACCTCCGACCTGCCGTCATCGCCGTCGAGCTGCAGGGTCCAGCCATCTGCCGTGCGCAGACCTTCGGTCACGGCGTATTGCTCCTTCAGCACGACGCCCGTTTTTTCGGCATGACGAAACAGGATCTCGTCGAAGTCCGAGCGCCTTACCTGATAGGAAAACGGCAGTACCGGCTCCAGTGATTCGGCGAAGAAAAAGGGCTGCCGGTGGTCATGCTCCGGCGAGACGAATTCTGCCCCGGGCTTGTAGACACCGATATCCGCAACCTGTTGAGTCACACCGAGACGATCGAGGATCGGAAGGATATGCGGCACAAGCGATTCGCCGATGTGAAACCGGGGATGCCGGGCCTTGTCGATCAGCACGACCCGCCTGCCGTTCCGGGCGAGGAAACACGCTGTGGTCGCCCCGGCCGGGCCGCCGCCGATGACGGCGACATCGAATTCATTGTGATCGGTAATGGCGAGCCTCGCAATTTCCAGTATTTAAGGGACACGGACAGGGCGGCAACGTCGTCATTCCAGAGCCGCCAGCGTCGCGGCCTCGGCTCGTCCGGTAGTTGATTTTACCGTCATTTATCGCCGCATTGTAGACACGGGGCACCTGATGCGGCAAGCCGACGTCGAGGTCGATTTCGTCGACAAAACCTTTAAGATCGCGAACGGAAATCAGAT
The DNA here is from genome assembly GCA_963977005.1 of uncultured Rhodospirillaceae bacterium. Lineage (GTDB taxonomy): Bacteria > Pseudomonadota > Alphaproteobacteria > MPNO01 > UBA830 > CAXBCP01. The sequence goes on along the minus strand of CAXBMQ010000017.1, from coordinate 39,659 downwards.
CAAGCAAAAACAAGGAACCCGGAGCAACCCAAGTGGCCGAAACCGAAAACAAGCACTTCGATTTTATCATTCTCGGCGGCGGTTCCGCGGGATGTACCCTGGCGAACCGGCTATCGGCGAATTCATCGAACGACGTGCTTCTTGTCGAGGCGGGCAAGGATTATACGCCGGGGAACGAACCCGCGGATATGCTGGATTCCTACCCGATGGGCGCATCGTTCAACCCCGCCTATCACTGGAGCGACCTGAAGGTCCGCCTGTCGCATACGCCGTCGAACAGCGCGCAGCGCCAGACCCCGCGTTTTCTCGAACAGGCCCGCGTGGTCGGCGGCGGCTCTTCGATCAATGCACAGATGGCCAATCGCGGCTCACCGCTCGACTATGACGAATGGGAAGACAAAGGCGCCGCAGGCTGGAACTGGGAGAACGTGCTCCCCTATTTCCGGAAGCTGGAAACCGATCACGATATCCAGGACGACTATCACGGCGCCGACGGCCCGATCTCGATCCGGCGCGTCCCGAAGGACCACTGGCCCGAATTCACCCGTGCCGTAACGGGCGTCCTTAACGATACCGGGCTGAAGGAAGTCGAAGATCAGAACGGCCTGTTCGAGGATGGATGGTTCCGCAGCACGATTTCGAACAAGGACGAAACCCGGGTCTCCGCCTCCATGGGCTATCTGAACCGGGATGTCCGCGCCCGGCCGAACCTGCATATCCTTGCCGAGACCACGGCAGAAAAGCTGACATTCGACGGACGCCGCGTCACCGGTGCGGTGGTGAACAGCAAGGGGGCCCGCCTGACGCTGAAAGGTGCGCGGACAATTGTGTCCACCGGCGCGCTGCATACGCCGGCCCTGCTGATGCGGTCCGGCATCGGGCGCGGCGGTCACCTGCAGGATATGGGCATTGATGTCGTCGCCGACCTTCCGGGCGTCGGCGACAACCTGAACGAACACCCGACGATCGCCGTATCGGCCTATCTCAAATCCAACGCCCGCCTTCGGGACGATACGGGCACGCGGCGCCACGCGCAGGTATCCTTCCGTTATTCTTCGGACATCGCCGAGTGCGGCCCCGGCGACATGTATGTCTCGGTCACCGCCAAGTCGGCCTGGCACGCGGTTGGCGTCCGCCTTGGGTCGTTCCTGATGTGGTGCAACAAACCCTATTCGCGCGGACACGTGCTGCTGAACAGTCCCGACCCCGCGGCGGAACCCGATGTCGATTTCAACATGCTCGCCGACCGCCGGGACTACGAGCGGCTCGCACAGGGCGTCCGTCGCATGGCGGGATATTTCGCCCATCCGGCAATGGCGGACATCGCCGCCGACGCGTTCCCCAGCGCCTACTCGGAACGGGTTCGCAAGATCGGCGCGGTGAATACCAAAAACCGGATACTGACCAATATCCTGGCGGCGATCCTGGACGGCCCCGCGCCGATCCGGCGCGCCGCGATCAGGAACTTCATTACCCTTGGAAAAACCCTCGACGATCTGATGAACGACGAGAAGGCCATGGAAGCATTCATCCGCGCCAACGTTACCGGGTGCTGGCACCCGTCCGGTACGGCCCGTATGGGCAGCGCCGACGACCCGCTCGCGGTGACGGCGCCGGACGGCAGCGTTTACGGCATCGACGGGCTGACCGTATGCGATGCCTCCCTTTTTCCCTGCGTGCCGCGCGCCAATACGAACATCCCCACGATCATGTGCGCGGAAAAGATCGCGGCGGGATTGCTGGACCGCTCCTAAGCCGTCCTAAGGGCCTGAATCGGGAGTTGCCCGACGGCACGATAGTGCGCAATCATACAAGACTTGATCCACAGGCAGACGTCCAACTCAACGGGAGGCGCTTCGTGAGCACCCAGCAGGCACAGTCCGAACAACGATACGTATATGTCGGTTATCACGGTAAGGAGAATCCGACCGAACGTGAGCGCATTCTGCATTTACTCGATACCTACAGCACGACCGAGGGCTTCGTCGCGCAATACCTTCCCAAATGGATCGACGTCAGCCCCAATCAGACAGTGCAGGGCGGGCTCCGCACCGTTCAGGGGCGCGAAGCGCTCCATGCCCGCCTGATGAAAAAGCGGCTGACCGAACTCAAGGGCGAATCCGCTGCCAAAATCCCTGAAGTCAGAAAGGAAAAGGAAGTACCGTTCTTCGCGTCTCCGGATCACAGCGACGTCGAGAAACTGAAAGTGCTTTCCGAACTGTTTGGAGACGGTGAAGCGTTTCTAAGTCCCGTTTTGGAACTCGCCGACGGGATCAAGGACGATCCCCTGACGGCAGAAATGCTCCGTACGATCCTCGACAACGAAATGGAAAGCATCACTTGGGTTCAGGAAATGTACCGCACGCTCAGTGCGGAACAAGACGCAGACTAACGACGCCACTGCGCCCACGCAGACCTCCCATTGCCGGCCCGACGGTGATTGAAGGCCCTCACCCCCATCCCTGTAGGCGCCTTTCGCGCCCAAGACAGGAGAAAACCCATCGACACTGAATACATGACGCCCGTTTCGGGTGAGGGCAGACGGCGGATCGGCGAATCCGTCCTGCGCAAGGAAGACGACCGCTATATCCGCGGCGCCGGCAACTATTCGGACGATATCAACAAACCCGGTCAGTGTTACGCAACGTTCGTGCGCGCCGATATCCCGCGCGGTCGTATCCTCAGCATCGATACCTCGGCCGCGCTTCAGGCGGACGGTGTGATCGCGGTGCTGACCGGCCGGGACTATGCCGATGACGGGCACGGTCCGGTCGTCCACCGCGCTATCGAAGGCGATCCAATCGACTTCCGGACACCGGCCTTCGGGGGGGACGATCCGGTCGCCCTGCAGTTCAACCAGTGGCCCCTTCCCGTCGACGAATTCCATCATGTCGGCGAACCGCTCGCCGTGGTAATCGCCGAAACGGCTTCCGCCGCGGAGGACGCGGCGGAACTTGTTACGGTCGATATAGAGCACCTGCCTTCCGTCATCGATACCCGCCAGGCCGCCGCGCCGGATGCCCCGCAGATACACCCCGAGGCGCCCGGGAATCTCTGCGTTCATCACCGCCGCGGCGACGAGGAAGCCGTCATGCGCGCCCTGGCCGCATCCGACACCGTCGTCAGCGGTACATTCGACGTCTCGCGCGTCGCCGGCGGGCAAATGGAGCCACGGTCCGGCATCGGCGAATACGATTCCGGGAACGACCAATACGTCATTACGGCGGGTAATCAGGGCGTTCACCGCTACCGCGAGATGATTGCCAGCGCGCTGCGGGTCGAGAACGAACGCGTCCGGGTCATCTGCCCGGATGTGGGGGGCGGTTTCGGCCCCCGGGGCCACGTAAACCCGGAATTCGTCCTCCTTGCCTGGGCGGCAAAACGTCTGGGCCGCCCGGTGAAATGGACGAATACCCGCATCGGGTCCTTTATCAGCGACTGGCAGAGCCGTGACTGGGTTCTCGACGGCAAACTGGGCATGATGCGCGATGGCCGGATAAACGCCTATCGGCTCCGCCTGCAGGGCAATATCGGCGCGCATACGATCTGTTATGCGCCGCCCGCCAACGCGTCCCGCCTTGCGACGACGGCATACGACATCCCGAACGCCAGTCAGGAGTTGCAGGTATATCTGTCGAACACGCTACCCGTGCTGCCCTACCGGGCGGCGGGGCGCCCGGAAGTGCATTATGTCCTGGAACGCCTGATCGACATGGCCGCCGCCGAAACCGGTATCGACCGGTTGGCGTGCCGTACCCAGAACCTGATCGCCCGCGACCGGATGCCCTTCACCACGCCTACCGGGCTCACATACGACGTGTGCGATTTCGACGGCGCGCTCGCGCATGTCGCCCGGTTATGCGACTGGGACGACTTTGAAAACCGCCGCACCGAGGCACAGGCGCGTGGCCGGTTGCGGGGAATCGGGATTTCACCGTTTATCGAATCGCCGGTCGGCGCACCGTTCGAGATGGCGCGGCTTGAAATCGACGCCGACGGCAACACCCGCATCTTTGCCGGCACCCAGAACCATGGTCAGGGTCACGAATCCACCTATGCCCAGGTCGTCAGCGATCTTCTTGGTATTCCGTTCGAGAAAATATCGCTGGCGCCGGGCGATACCGGCGAACTGCCGATCGGCGGCGGCACCCATTCGGACCGCTCGATGCGTATGATGGGCACCCTGCTCCACCGCATTTCGAAAGACATTATTTCCCAGGCGCTGCCGGTGGCTGCAAAACTGCTTCAGTCGCCGGAAGACGAAGTATCTTTCGGCGACGGAAAATTCCAGGCGTCAGGCAACCAGGACGGAACGCCCGAGGTCTCTATCCTCGATGTCACGGCCGCCCTCGCGGAATTTCCGGAGTTCCGCAAATCGGCAGCCACCGGCCTCGTTGCCGTGGCGGAACAGAAAGGACGGATAAACGCCTTTCCCTACGGCGCCGCCGCCGCGGAGGTCGAAATCGATCCCGAAACCGGCGAAATGACCCTGTGCAACTTCTGTATCGTCAACGATAGCGGAATCGCCGTGAACCCGATGATCGTGCACGGCCAGGTTCATGGCGGCATCGTGCAGGGCGTCGGCCAGGCACTGGGCGAGAACGTCATTTACGATACGGCATCGGGGCAGATCCTGACCGGCTCGTTCCTCGACTACATGATGCCGCGCGCCGACCAGTTTCCCGCGTTTCAGCTGGACGAGATATACGTCGCGCCGGACACGCCCGCGGACACCAACCCGCTGGGCATCAAGGCCGGCGGCGAGGCCGGGACGGTACCGGCCCTTGCCGTTGTCGGAAATGCGGTGCTCGATGCCCTTTCGCCGCTGGGAATAACGCAGATGGACATGCCCTTCACTTCCGCGAATATCTGGAAGGCGATCGACGCGGCAGCGCGGACCTGAACCCGGATCGCTTCCCGGCGGAGATAGACAACCGGTTTTGTGTCCTGCATGGTCATGCGACCCGGCAGACGTACCGCCGGAAACAGGCAGAGCCGATGCCATGACCGAATCCGGATCGATTTCACTATGGGATACGACCGCGGGGGAAGCCGACCTCGCGCCGGCGATGGACGGTGACATCGTCACCGACCTTGCCATCGTGGGCGGCGGGTTTACCGGTCTGTCGACGGCGCTGCATGCCGCCGGGCGCGGCATCGGCTGTCATGTGCTCGAAGCGCACCGGATCGGTCACGGCGGATCGGGACGAAATGTCGGGCTCGTCAATGCCGGCCTGTGGCTGCCGCCGCAGGATGTACGCCACCAGCTTGGCGAAAAGCGCGGCGCGGCACTGATCGCAACGCTCGGCGATGCCCCGGAATACGTGATGTCGCTGATAGAACGCCACCAGATCCGCTGCGAGGCGACCCGGACGGGCACCATTCACGCGGCGCACTCCCCCGCCGGATTCGAGGACCTCGCCCGCCGCACCGAGGAATGGCACCGGCTGGGGGCGCCGGTCGATCTGCTGACGCGCGAACAGGCGGCGGCGAAAATCGGCAGTGACGCGTTTTACGGTGGCTTGCTGGACCATCGCGCCGGCACCATCAATCCGATGGGATATGTCCGCGGCCTTGCGCGGGCGGCGCTGGCGGCCGGCGCCGGTCTGTCGGTCGGCGTCACCGCGCGGAAACTGACCCGCGAGGCCGGCCGCTGGATTGTCGAGACCGATCGCGGCCGGGTATCGGCGCGCGCCGTCGTCCTCGGGACCAATGCCTATACGGACGATCTGTGGCCCGGTCTGAAACAGACCTTCACGACAATTCATTATTTCCAGGCGGCGACGGCCCCTCTGGGCGCGCGCGGCGACGCAATCCTGTCGGAACGCCAGGGGCTGTGGGATACCGGCAGGATCATGTTCTCGATGCGCCGCGATGCCTTCGGCCGTCTCATCGTCGGCTCGATGGGACGGGTCATCGGCGGCGACAGGGGGCTTTCGCGGCGCTGGGCCGGTCAGCGCATCCGGACGATCTTCCCGGAACTCGCCGATATCGCGTTCGAGAAATTCTGGCACGGCAAGATCGCGATGACGCCCGACCACCTGCCCCGGATATTCCGTCTCGCCGACGACCTTTACACCCCCATCGGCTATAACGGGCGCGGGATCACGCCGGGCACGATGTTCGGCAAGGCGATGGCGGACCTGCTGGCCGGCGGCGACGAAGCCGATCTCCCGCTTCCCGTGACCGGCGCGCGGGCCGTCGGCTCGACCGGACTCAGATCGCGGTTCTACGACGCCGCATTCACGGCAAACCAGATCGCGAAGGCTTTTTCGAAATAGGCCTTCCGGCCGCACACACCTACCGGACCAAGGAGAAACAGATGACGGACCAACCCATTGCCCTTATTACCGGCGGTGCACAGGGAATCGGCTATGCCTGCGCCGAAGCGATCGCGGAGAACGGCGCAAGGATCGTGCTCGCCGACATCAACGGCGAGGGCGTCAAGGCGGCCGCGAAGACGCTCGGCGGCGGGGCTGTCGCAATCGAATGCGACATGGGCGATGCCGCCCAGGTCACCGCCATGTTCGACCGGATCGAGGCGGAAATCGGCACCGTGTCGATCCTGGTCAACGGCGCGGGTATCGCGATCACCAACGACTTTCTCGAAACCCCGCTCGAGGAATTCACCTCGGTCCTCAACGTGAACCTCGTCGGCACGTTCGTTGCCCTTCAGCGGGCGGCAAAATCGATGGTCGCGGCGGGTATTCAGGGATCCATCGTCAATATGTCGTCGGTCAACGCGCAGATCGCCATCCCGACAATCGCCGCCTATTGCGCCTCCAAGGGCGGTGTGATGCAGCTGACCAAATCGAGCGCGCTGGCGCTGGCGCCGCACGGTATCCGCGTCAACGCTGTCGGCCCCGGCTCGATCGACACCGCGATGATGGCGGGGGTCAACGCCGATCCCGGCGCGATGGACGTCGTGATGTCGCGCACACCGCTCAAGCGCATGGGCACGCCGCGCGAAATCGGCGACGTGGTGGCCTTTCTCGCAAGCGACAAGGCAAGCTACATCACCGGCGAGACCATCTATGTCGATGGCGGCCGCCTCGGCCTGAACTACACCTGCTGATCCGCAGCCCCCCCGACAAAGGAGACGACGCATGGCGCATCAGGGACTGGAGTCACTGCCGTTTTTCAACGAGGCGCAGATTGCCGGCGTGCTCGACTGGATACCGCTGATCGACGCGATGGAACGCGCGCTGATTTCGCTGTCCGCCGGCGAGGTCGCTCAGCCGGTGCGCCAGATGGTGCCGGTACCGGGGCGCGACGCGATTATCGCGGCGATGCCCGCCGTCGGCGAAGCCATGGCGGTCAAGGTGGTTACCCTGTTCCACGACAATGCGGGCACCGACCTGCCGACCCATCAGGCGGTCATCATGGTCTTCGACGTCTCGAACGGCACCCCGCTGGCGGTAATGGACGGCCGGCTGATCACCGAGATGCGGACCGCCGCGGGCTCCGCCGCCGCCGCCCGCAAGTTCGCCGTCGCGGCCCCCGGCGTCGTCACGATTATGGGCAGCGGGGTGCAGGCCCGGGCCCATGCGGCCGCACTTGCCGCGGTGCGCCCGATCGGCGAGCTGCGCCTGTGGTCGCGAACCGAAGAAACCGGGCGCACCACCGCCGCCGGGATCGGCGCCACCTTCGTCGCCGACCCCGAACAGGCCGTGCGGGGCGCGGATATCGTCGCCTGCACGACGTCCGCGACCGAACCCGTTCTCAGCGGCGACTGGCTGAAGCCCGGCGCATTCGTCACCTCGGTCGGCTGGAACGGCGCCGACGGGCGCGAGCTCGACGATGCGGCAATGCGCAACACCGTGATCGTGGAAGACACCGCGACGGCGCGCGACCAGGCGGGCAATATTCGCGGATCGGACTGCGAGATATTCGCCGAGGCCGGCGAGATTTACACGGGCGCCAAATCCGTTCCGGCCGGAGCAACCGTGATATACGATTCCGTCGGCGTCGCGATCCTCGACGTCGCCGCGGCCAAACTGGCCTATGACCTGCTGACAGCGTGACCGACAGCGCCCGCACGCCCGGAAAAACCGGGTTTTGGCGCTACCAGGCTTTTACGACAAGCACATCGCAGGGCGGGTTGTTCAGAACGTCTTCGGCGACGCTGCCGAGCAACGCATGGGCCACGCCCGTCCGCCCGTGGGTGCCGATCACCAGAAGTTCCGGTTTGAGGAGATCGACCTGCCGGGCGATGACTTCCCGCGCCACGCCCTCCTCCATGATCTGCTCGATCCTGGGCGGGCTGCCCTTTATGCCGGCAAGAAATCCCGCCATCTCATCTTCGATCATCCGGTCGAATTGATCCTTTTGCTGCTGGTTGACCACGCGCCGCGTGTCCGACCCGTGAAGAAAGCCCTTGAACGGCACATCATAGGCATGGACCAGATGGAACGCGCCGCCCGGGACCAGTTTGACGGCAAATTCAACGGCCCGCCGCGAATAGACCGAGAAATCGACCCCGACGAGCGCATTGCCGTAAGGCCCGCCGACCCGGTCCCTTACCAGCAGCACGGGAAGCTGCCCGCCGCGGATAATGCGCTCGACCGTGGTCCCGCGGAACATATCCTTTATCGGCTCGATGCGATGCATTCCGAGGACGATGATTTCCGCATCGGTTTTCTCGGCAAGATCGAGGATATCGACATGCGCCCGGCCAAGGACAACATGTACCGAGACGGCCAGCTCATTGGCGCTGTCGAGCTGGCCGATCTCGGCCTCGATCGCCGACCTGGCAGCATCGCGCTGTGCCGTCGCCAGCGCGTCGGGCAAATCCTCGTCCACCACATGCACAATCTCGAGGGCCGCTTCATGCAGACGCGCAAGGTTCACAGCCCGGTCCAGTGCGCGGTCGGACCGCGCGGACAGATCCGTCGCCAGCAGTATCTTCTTCATCGGGTCGCTCCCTTCGGTATTTGTATCCGCCGCAGTCCGTTGATGTATCGGATGCACCTCTGATGTGGAACCTGTCGAATTTTTTTCTAGGGGGTGATGGCGATTTTGAGGACACCGTCGCGCTGGTTCGAGAACAGCTCATAAGCTTCCTCTATCTGATCCAGCCTGAAACGATGGGTGATCAGCGGTTCGAGATCGACCCTGCCGGATGCGACGACATTCATTAAACGGCGCATGCGTTCCTTGCCGCCCGGGCACAGGGAAGTAACGATGCGGTGGTCGCCCAGTCCCGCGTGAAAGGCCTCCAGGGGGATCGTGAGATCATTCGAATAAACGCCGAGGCTCGATAGCGTTCCGCCCGGTTTGAGGACCTTTAGACAGCTCTCGAATGTCGACTGCAGACCGAGCGCTTCGATCGCGACGTCGACGCCGCGGCCGCTCGTGATCCGCAATATCTCCTCAACCGGGTCGACCTTGTTGAAATCGACCACGATATCTGCACCGATCCGCGCCGATACATCCATCCGCGCCTGCACGGTGTCGACCGCGATGATCGTGCTTGCCCCGCGAAGCTTTGCCCCTGCGGTCGCACACAGACCGATTGGCCCCTGCGCGAAAACGGCGACGGTATCGCCAATCTTGATGTTTCCCGCTTCTGCCCCGGCAAAGCCGGTCGACATGATATCGGGACACATAAGGACCTGTTCGTCGGACAGGCCATCGGGCACCGGTGCCAGATTCGTCATTGCGTCCGGCACCAGGAGGTATTCGGCCTGTGCGCCGTCGATCGTGTTCCCGAAGCGCCAGCCGCCCATCGGCTTCAGCCCGTGCGCCGAACTCTGACCGTCTTGGGCGTGCAGCCCGTCCTGGCAGGCATTGGAGTATCCGCTCGGACAGATGGCGCCGGCGATCACCCGCTGGCCCTCGGAATAGCCCTGAACGTTTGCGCCGAGTTTTTCGATGATCCCCACCGGCTCATGACCGACAGTGAGCCCTTTCGCGACCGGGTACTCTCCCTTCAGGATATGGACGTCCGTGCCGCAAATGGTGGTCGTCGTAAGTCTGATCAGTGCATCGTTGGAGCCGATATCGGGAACGGGTTTGTCATCCAGGACTATTCGTCCCGGCTCAACGAACACGGCTGCTTTCATCATTGCGGGCATGTCGGGCACGAGCCTCCCTTGTGGCGGAACTGGTTCGCACCTGTATGCACTGCCTTGCGCGCGCTTGCCTTGATATCGATCAACGGCTGACCGGTTTCCGCTTCCTCGCCCGTTGATGCGATGCAGACGCGAAAGCGTGAATGCCTGCCTAGCGACGGTCGCCGCGTTCCTCACCGAACACCCGGTCGGCAATGATCATCGCCTCGCGAACGCTGGGCACACCGATATAGCCGCCGAGATGCAGCAATGCCTCGGTCAGTTCTTCCTCGGTCCAGCCGAGGTTGAGCGCGAAACGGAGATGAATTTCAAGCTCCGGCCAGGAATGATTGCACACATCGGATGTCAGCGTGATCATCGCCCGGGTCTTGTGGTCCAGCCCGGGCCGCGCCCACAGCATGCCGAAGACGGCTTCGGTCGCGTATTCGGCGAAGGTTTCCATCACCGGGCCGGTATAGACGGATTTCGCCATCCTGTCGGCCATCGCCTCGCCCATGACGGCGCGCCGGGTGGCGGCGCCTTTTTCATATGTTTCGGATTTTGACATAGGGTTCTCCGCTGCTGTTACTGGATCAATCAGGAAATGGATTGCCAATGACTATGCAGCGCGGCAGATCGCGCGTACAGGACTGTTCAGGACGGCGCCTGTCTCCGTCAGACGGATGCTAGCGGGCTGCTGCTATCTGTCGCCGCCGGCGTTTCCTCAACAGGGCGATCCGAGCCTCGACCTCGTCCCAGGTCAGGTGGCCGCGCTCCACCACCGCGCTTGTGACGGACAGGGTCTGGCGGTCGTAATAGGCCATTGAATCGTATTCTTCCGGGCGCATGTCTTCGACACCGCGCCGCATCTCATCCAGCGTTATCTTGGGGGTATCCTGCCCCATCAGCGCCCACAGCGTGGCCGTAAATTCGACCTGCCACGGCAGGTCGGGTTTCTCCGTACGGTCGATCCCGCCCGCGGCGGCGGGATTGCCGCCGACATCGTGGTAACGCCGGCTCATACGGGTGTCATTGGCGGATCAGGCGGCGATCAGGTCGGGCTGCGGCAGGATCGGCGCGTCGGCGTCGAAGCGTTCGCCCTTGCGCATGCAGAATACCGGCGTCAGCAACCTGTCGGCGTTCACCTCGGTCTTGCTGTTGTCGACGAAGGTCCAGCTACCGCGGGTGTCGTCGAGGACGCTGATATCCGCATCGACACCCTTTTTCAGCGTGCCGATCTCGCCGTCCATGCCGAGCATCGTGGCGCAGTTGCTGGTCACCATGGGCACGACATCTTCAAGCGAAACGCCCAGGGCCAGCATCTCGCTCATCGCATGACACAGCGAAAACTGCGCCCGTCCGGCGAACAGATGCATCTCGTCATCCGGGTGTTCGGTCGGCGTGCCCGGTTGCGGCAAAACGCTTGTATTATAGCCATGCATGTCGGCGCCCAGCGTATGCGGCAGCACGCCCGCATCCAGCACCTTCCTGGCCATCTCGAAGCTGAAATGCGAGCCGTGACCAACATCCATTTTAAGCCCCTTGTCGAGCGCCTTCTTGACGATCGGATGCAGCTCGCCCTTGCTGTTTACGAAACCGCCCGGATGGCGGGTAAACGGATGGGCCAGAATATCTCCGGGCCGCAGAAGTTTGACCGTATCGGACAGTACCTTGTCCACATCGATCTTGTATTTGGGTTTCTTCGGACGCCCCCAAAGCTGGCCGAAATGGATATAGACCGGCAGGTCGAGCTCCTTGCCGGCTTTCACGGCAAGCTTCATGACGTCCAGCCCCCAGCGCTCGAAACCCGCGATCTCCGCGTGCGACTTGATTCCCCGCACCAGGTCCGCGTTCTCGCGCGCCGCCCGCACGGTCGCCTTCACGTCGACGCCTTCGGGCGCATACAGATAGGGATAGTAATGCCCTTCGAGACCGCCCACGACATAGATCGAAATGAAGGCAAGGACCCGCGAGGCCGACGGCTCGACGATGAACTTGCGGAACGCCGGAAACGTCATACAGCTCGGCCCGCCCTGGTCGACCAGCGTGGTCACGCCGGACCGAACGCCCGCCATATCCGGGTCCAGCCCGAACCGGCCGCTGACATGCTGAAAGACATGGGCGTGGCTGTCGATCAGGCCCGGCAGGACCAGCTTGCCGCGAACGTCGATGTTCTTTTTAGACCCTTTCAGATCGGCTTTGACGGCGGCAATCTTGCCATCCTTTATCCCGACATCGCGGATGCCGTCGATGCTCTGGGCCGGGTCGATCACCCGGCCGCCTTTGAGAACGATGTCGTAGAGTTTTTTGCCGGCCATGTCGGTTTTGCCTCCTGTCAGGCCGCCGCGCCGCCGCGGAAATGCGGGATCGCGGCGACCAGCGACTTTGTATATTCCATCTGCGGATCCGACAGGATCCGGTCCGCCGGACCCTGTTCAACGATCTCACCAGTATTCATCACAATTACCCGGTCGCAAAGCAACCGGACGACATTCAGATCGTGGCTCACGAAAATATAGCTGATCGCCATCTCCTGGCGAAGCTCCGCCAGCAGGTTCAGCACCACCGCCTGTACGGAAACATCCAGCGCCGATGTCGGCTCATCCAGGATCAGCAGCTTGGGATGCAGGGCAATGGCCCGGGCGATCCCGACGCGCGCCTTCTGACCGCCGGATAACTGGTGCGGAAAGCGGGTCAGCAGGTGCGCCGGCAGGCCGACCTGTTCGGCCACGACCTCGGCCCGGCTCCAGGCTTCGTCCGTCGACGTCACACCGCCGAGGCGGCGCATCGGGTCGGTGATACTCTGAAAGGCGGTAAAACGCGGGTTGAGGCTTTCGGTCGGGTCCTGGAACACCATCTGGATCGCCGGACGCAGTTCGTGACGCGCGAAATTCTTCGCAGGGACCGCGCCGATATCGACCCCGTCGAAGACGATTTCGCCTTCGCTCTTGTCGATCAGCCGGGAAATCATGCTGGATGTCGTCGACTTGCCGCAGCCGGATTCGCCCACCAGGCCGACGCTTTCCCCCGCCTCGACCGAGAAGCTGATCCCGCTCACGGCGCGGAAGGTTTCGGCGGGCGTGCGCGCAATGCGTCGACGGACCGTCTCCATGAACGATAGCGGAGAAGACGATCCCGCCGGATAGGTCTTCACGAGATCGGTCACCTGAAGCAGCGTATTCGGTACCGCCTTCGCCGCCGCTTCCGGTGTGCCCGGTTCCGGTGCCGCCGCGGTATCCGGCCGATCGGTCAGCAGGTCGCCAAGACGTGAATCGGGGCGTGGCGTCGCCCGGATCAGCCGCTCCGTGTAGGGATGACCGGGGTTGGCGAAAAGCGCATCCGTTGTGCCCTGGTCGACGATCTCGCCGTCCTGCATGACGACGATGCGGTCGCAATAGGCACTTGCGAGGCCGAGATCGTGGGTAATCAGCAACGCGCCCATGTTCCGTTCGCGCGCGAGATCGACCACAAGGTCCATGATTGCCTTTTGCGTGGTGACGTCGAGGCCGGTCGTCGGCTCGTCCGCGATCAACAGCTGCGGGCGGCAGGCAAGGGCGATGGCGATCACGATACGCTGGCACATGCCGCCGGAAAGTTCGAACGGATAGGAATGATAGCGCTGCTCCGGATTCGCGATCCGGACCTGTTTCAGCGCGTTTATCGCCGCGGTTTTCAGATTGGCGCCGGCGGCCTGGGCATGGGCATGCAGGACGTCTTCGATCTGATGCCCGACCTTGCGGATCGGGTTCAGCGCGGTGCGCGGGTTCTGGAAGATCATCGATATTTCGCGGCCGCGGAGCTCCGCCACATCGGCCTCGGGCATCTGCGCGAGATCCATCCCGCCATAGACCGTCTGACCTTCGAGAATATGGCCGGCCCGGTCGAGAATCCGCATGACCGCATAGGACGTGACGGATTTTCCCGATCCGGATTCGCCGACAACCCCGAGAATTTCGCCCCTGCTGACCGACAGGGATACCGATTCTATCGCGCGGACAATGCCGTTCCGCGTGGCGAACTCGACGGTGAGGTCCTTTACATCCAGCAATGGCATCGACATCGCTCAGGTCCGCCTTTGCGGGTCGACCAGGTCGCGCAGACCGTCGCCCATCAGGTTGAACGTAAACACGGCGAGCATAAGCGCCGCACCGGGGAAGATCGCCATCCACCATTCGCCCGACACGATGTAGTTTGCCCCTTCGGCGACCATGATGCCCCATTCCGCCGTTGGCGGCTGAACGCCGAGCCCGATAAAGGAAAGTCCCGCCGCGTTGAGGATCGCCCAGCCCATATTGAGCGACACCTGAACCATCATCGGCGGCAGCGCATTCGGGAAGACGTGCAGCGCCATCACACGGATATCCGAATTGCCGGCGAGTTTGGCGGCCAGGACATATCCCGCATTCCGGCGCACGTTCACTTCGGCGCGGGCGACACGGGCGTAGAACGGCACGTTGATGATGGCCGTGGCGTAGACGATGTTTTCCACCGTGTTGCCGGCGGCGGCGACGATGCCCATCGCGAGGACAAAAAGCGGAAAGGCCATGATGGTATCGACCATGCGCCCGACCAGGCGGTCCCACCAGCCGCCGTAATACCCGGCCAGCATCCCCAGAAAGCCGCCGACGACGAACGAAATCGCGACAGCGGTAATCGAGATCAGCAGGTCGAGCCGGGTCGCCACCAGAACCCGCGAAAACACGTCGCGCCCGACATTGTCGGTACCGAACCAGTGGTCCCAGGACGGCGGCTTCAGCGCGTTGGCCGCATTCGATTCAAGCGGGTCGTAGGGCGCCAGCGCGGGCCCGAAGATCGCAATCGTCACGATCATCAGGAACAGCGAGAACGCGATCAGCGTCACCGGGTTGCCGGTCGCGATATACACGAATTGCGACCAGAACACCCTGGCACTGCGCTGACGGCCGCCGTCTGGCTTTGCGTCGACTGTGGGGGGCAGCGCGGTCATGCGTCGATACCGACGCGGGGATCGACCAGCGTATAGAGGATGTCGATAAACAGGTTGAGGATCACGAACAGGATCGCCATCGACAGCACAAACCCCTGTACCGCGGCGTAATCGGACGCGATCAGTGCCTCAATCGCGTAGGAACCGATGCCCGGCCAGGCAAACACCTTTTCGACCAGCACGTTGGCGCCGAGCATGAAGGAGAACACCATGCCGAGGGTCGTGATGACCGGCAGGATCGCGTTTCTGAGCGCATAGGTAATGATAACGGTGCGCTGCGGCAGACCGGCGGCGCGGGCGGTACGGACGAATTCACCGCCCAGCACCTGGAGCATCGCGGCGCGTGTCATCCGCGCGATCGGCGCCAGCGAAAACAGGCCCAGCGTGACCGCCGGCAGGATCAACTGGGTGAACGATGCCCAGAAGGTTTCGAAATCGCCGGCGATCAGGGCGTCCACCGTATACAGGCCGGTCACCGGTTCCGGCGACAGGAACAGGATATTCAGCCGCCCCAGCGGTGCCGGCGCCAGCCCCAGCAGGTAATAGAATATGTAGAGCAGGAACAAACCGGTGAAGAAGGTCGGCAGCGACACACCGGCCGTCACCACGACGCGGCACAGATGGTCGATCCACGAATTTTCGCGCAGGGCCGCCATGATGCCGAGCGGCAGGGCGACCCCGATGGAAAAGACAAGCGCCGCCAGTGTCAGTTCGAGCGACGCGGGCAGCCGGCGCAGCAGGTCGTCGGTCACTTCCTGGCCGGTGGTCAGCGACGTGCCGAGGTCGCCGGACACCAGGTCGACGACATAGACCCAGAATTGTTCGGGAAGGGTTTTATCCAGCCCGAGCTGGGCACGGATCTGCGCGATCGATTCCTCGTTGGCGGCGGGTCCGGCAAAATAGGCCGCCGGGTCTCCCGGCAGTGCGCGGGTGAGCAGAAACGTCACCACGATGATGCCGATGATGGAGGGCACCGCCTGTAACAGGCGGTGCCCCACGATGGCGAGACGCGACCCGGACATCAGGTGCCCGGGTGTTTCTGCGTCGGACTGGAGGCGTGTCGCACGCGGTCCCGCCTAGGCTTTCAGCGAGAACTTGCGGGCGTCGAGCACACGGTGGAAGTGGTACTCGTAGCCTTCAAGATCCTTGCGATGCGCGACTTCGAGCACCGGCTGCCACAACGCGATACGTGGCAGGTCGGCCCACGCGTATTCGAACATCTTCATGACCTTCTTCGCGTATTCCGGGTTGGAGGTCTCCATGTGAAGGCTCTCGTTCACAAGCTTGTCGACGGCCGGATTGTCATAGTTCGACGAATTGAACAGATGACCCTTCATGTAGGCCCAGAAGAAGTAGTAGCAGGGATAGTTCAGCCAGCCGCCGAACGTGTCGATGTGCAGCGCGAGGCGTTTCTCGACAAGCGCCGCGGTGCGGTAACCGGCACCCGGGATCTTCTCGATATTCGTCTCGATGCCGATCTTGGCCAGGCTTTCCTGAAGCAGTAGCGCTGTCGGTTCCTGCCAGTCTGCGAGACCCATATTGATCGAGATCGGCACCTTGAAGCCGTCCTTGAACGCGGTCTGGCTGAGCAGGTCCTTCGCCTTGTCGAGATCGGTCGTGTAGGGAAACGGCTGCGGCCAGGCAGCGGTTTCGGGTTTCATCGACTTGCCGCCCCACATCCGCACGCCGCGCCCGTAAGCGGCGGTCTGGAAGATTTCTTCGTAAGGCACCGCAAAGGCAACGGCCTGGCGGACCTTGGGGTCCTTGAACGGCTCGAACTTGAAGTTCACGCCGAGCACGTTGATCGCGTTTTCGACCGGCGTGCCGACAACCGTCGCCTTGCCGCCTGCCTTGATCTCTTTCGCGTCCTTGGCAGGGATCTGATACGACATGTGAATGTCGCCGCGTTCGATCAGCGCGCGCCGCGTCGACAGCGACGGCACCTCGCGCACGATGACGCGTTTGACGCCGGGCAGCTTGCCGCCGACCCAGTTGTCGTTGCGTTCGTAGACCAGTTGCTGACCGGGGTTCCAGCGGGCGACCTTGTAGGCGCCGCTGCCGGCGACATTACGATGCAGGTATTCGCGCGCCCAGGGGTCCTTCTCGGTCGCGTGTTTCTTGGCCAGCGCCGAATTGATGATGAACGGCACCGGCACGGCAAGATCGGGGATCGTCAGCTTCGATTTGCGCAGCAGGTCGATGCGGAACGTCATCTTGTCGACGACGACGAACTGTTCGGGTTTCTCGAGCGAGCCGGCCTTCATCTGGACCGTCGGGAACCCGCCGACCGAGACCGCGCGGTCCATCGACCACTTCACGTCCTCGGCGGTCACCTGGGTGCCGTCCTGGAATTTTGCGTCGGGTTTGATCTTGAACGTGATCGACATCCCGTCCGGCGCGACCGTCCAGGATTCCGCGATCTCGGGGCGGACTTTTTCATAGTCGTAGGACAGCGAGCCGTCTTCGAGCGTCTTGGTGTCGAATGCAACGAGGCGATCGTAGCAGTTGACAGCCACCTGGTAGCTCGGCCGGCTGGTGCCGCTGCGATGAATGTCGAGGCTGTTGATCGTATCGCCGATCACCACAACCGCCGTGCCGTCCGCGCCGGCCGCTTCCGCCGGCAGCACCTTCAGGAAGGACAGCGCCCCGGCCCCCAACGCCGCACCGCCGGCGCCCTTTACAAAATCGCGTCTCTTCAAATCGGTCATCTTCATCGTCAAGGCCTCCAAAAATCCATCTGCCCGTAATCGCACTGTATTCGCGCAGTGCGGTCGGGGGTTTTGCCATCTGGGGGGTTGTATGCAATTTGCGTGCCAGTCCGGGAGACGGTGTTTTGGCGTCATCCCGGACGAAACTGACGCCGGAAATGGCGGTATTTCAGGCATTTGCCTATTTATCAGGCCATCCGGACTCGATCCGCGCACAGCCCTTGCGGATCGGCAAATTTCATTGACGATTAAATTATGAGCAAAATCCGATAATCGGCTAAAAATAAGGCACGGTGTGACAGCCGGGGACGTCCTGCCCCAAGGGGATTCGCCGTGCGGCGCGGCGCACCGATTGGCACGGGGATTGCATTGCCTCCCGGGCGACGAGAAAACGACGACCGGAAAATAACGACCGGAAAACGACGACCGGAAAACGACGACCGGCAAAGATGGAGGTAACGACCCCGCGATGACAGACACGGACGTCCCGGAGACAGAAGCGGACGCGGCAACGGGCACATACGTGCCGGCCGATCCCTATCCATGGCCGTATAACGGTGAGCTGCGCCCCGATAACACGGCGCTGATCGTGATCGACATGCAGACCGATTTCTGCGGCGAAGGCGGCTATGTCGACGCGATGGGATACGACCTGTCGCTGACCCGCGCGCCGATCGAGCCGATAAAAGCCGTCCTGACCGCGATGCGCGCCGCCGGGTATTGCATCATTCACACGCGCGAGGGTCACCGTCCGGACCTCGCCGACCTGCCCGCCAACAAACGCTGGCGCTCGCAGAGGATCGGTGCCGGCATCGGCGATCCCGGGCCGTGCGGGCGCATCCTCGTGCGCGGCGAACCCGGCTGGGAAATCATCGACGAACTGGCCCCCGCCCCCGGCGAACCGGTTATCGACAAACCCGGAAAGGGATCGTTCTACGCGACCGATCTCGATCTTCTGCTCCGCCGGCGCGGCGTCGACAACCTGATCGTCGCCGGCATCACCACCGATGTCTGCGTCCACACCACCATGCGCGACGCGAATGACCGCGGCTACGAATGCCTGCTGCTCGAGGATTGCTGCGGCGCGACCGACCGGGGCAACCACGATGCCGCCATCAAAATGGTCAAAATGCAGGGCGGCGTGTTCGGCGCGGTCTCGAACGCGGCCGACCTGGTCGCGGCCCTGCCGAAATGAGCGCGCCCGGATATCCCGCCCGGCCCGGCGCGGCCGACATGATCACCTTCCCGTCACGTCCCTTTTCCCTTACCGCCCCCGCCGGGAATATCGCCCTGGTCGTCATCGATATGCAGCGCGATTTTGTCGAGCCGGGTGGCTTCGGGGCGGCGCTCGGCAACGATGTCACGCCGCTGCAGAACATCATTCCTGCAATTGCCGGGCTGCTGGCTGCGTTCCGGGCACACGGCATGACGATTATTCACACAAAGGAAGCGCATCGTCCGGACCTGTCCGATTGCCCGCCAACCAAGCGCCGGCGCGGACTTGCCGAAGTCGGGATCGGCGACGAAGGCCCGATGGGCCGCATCCTCATCTCAGGCGAGCCGGGCAACGATATCGTGCCGGCGCTGTATCCGGCCGACGGTGAAACGGTGATCGAAAAACCGGGCAAGGGCGCGTTCTACGCCACCGAGCTTGGCGCCGTCCTCGATGCCGCAGGCATCACCCACCTTGTCTTTGCCGGGGTGACCACGGAGGTCTGCGTTCAAACGACCATGCGCGAGGCGGCGGATCGCGGCTTTGAGACCCTGATCGCCGAAGATGCGACCGACAGCTATTTCCCGGCTTTCAAACAGGCTGCCATCGACATGATGATTGCGCAGGGCGGCATCGTCGGGTGCGCAGCATCGACCGACGATATCGTCACGGCGCTGGACGCATCCGGGAAGACGCCGCGGGAGGCGCGTCCGTCATGAGCCAGCACATAGCCCTCACCAACATCTTCGCGACGGCGGGCGATCTTAGCGGTCGCGACTGGTGCGATTTCAAACCCGGCGTCCAGGCGTCCTGGGTATACGAGAACGGCGCCGCCGGCCCGGCCGCGGCCTTCCTGAAATACGAACCCGGGACCGCCATTCCGTGGCACTGGCACCCGGCCTATGAACATATCCTGGTGCTCGAAGGCAGCCAGTCCGACGAGAACGGCCTTTACCGTGCGGGCTCGGTGCTTATCAGCCCGCCCGGTACCGGCCATACGGTGCGCAGCGACGAGGGATGCATCGTGCTCGCGGTCTGGGAAAAACCTGTACAATTCGCCCTCCCCGCCACCGCTCTCACTGCGGCCACCCCCGGTGAAGCCCGGACAACGGGAGACACGGCATGAAACAGGGATTTACCCTGCGGCTTGAAAACCTGCGCGAGGGCATCTCGCGCTCGGAATACCTGTACCGGAAGCTGGCGGCGGAGATCGTCGACGGGGTTCTGTCGCCGAGCGAACACCTTGATGAGGTGTCCATCGCCAAGCGGTTCAACGTCTCGCGCACGCCGGTCCGCGAAGCGCTTCAGGCGCTGATATCGTCCGGGCTCGCGTTCCGGGTGCGCCATAGCGGCGTCGTCGTCGCATCGCTTGGCCGGATTGAGCTGCGCGACATGTTCGAAGTGATGGCGGATGTCGAGGCGCTCTGCGCCGGGTATGCCGCGGAACGGATGACGGCGAAGGAGCGCTATGCGCTCGACGCGCTGCATCGCGATTCCGCCGAACTGGTGCGGGAAGGTGATCCCGCGACATACGCACAGTTCAACTGGCGTTTTCACGGCGATATCTACCGCGGCGCGCATAACGCCTTTCTGTCGGAATCGGCGCACGCGATCCGTCGCCGGCTGAAACCGTTTCGCGGCGCACAGTTCCAGCTGGACCAGCGCATGGGCGCTTCGTTCGAAGAACACCGGAAGGTGGTCGACGCCATCCTGCGCGGCGACGCTGACGGCGCCCGCGCCGCCATGAACGCGCACGTTCGGGTGGTCGGCGAGGCGTCCGAGCAATTCGCGGCCGAACCGCAGGACGAACCGGAAACATCCCCCGACCCGACGAATGACGGACAACAATTCGCGGGGCCGGACGAAACGGCCCCGGCAGAGGAAACCGACACGTGATATCGCTTGATTTCAGCTCGCTGCGCGCTGCCTACCGGACCGGCAGCCTTACGCCCGGCCAGACGGTCGACGCGTTGATCGACAGAATCGCCGCCCATGACGACCCCGCGATCTGGATCCACCGCGTCAGCGATGACGATCTGCACGCCGCCGCCGCCGCGCTGACGGAACGGCCGGCGGACGGCCTGCCGCTTTATGGCATCCCCTTCGCCGTGAAGGACAATATCGACGTCGCCGGCATGCCGACCACGGCCGCCTGTCCGGATTATGCGTATATCGCGGGCGAGACCGCGCCTGCCGTCCAGTGCCTGCTCGATGCCGGCGCCCTGCTTGTCGGCAAAACCAATCTCGACCAGTTCGCGACCGGTCTTGTCGGCGTCCGCTCGCCCTACGGGGTGCCGCGCAACGCCCTGGATGCATCCTGTGTGCCGGGCGGGTCAAGCGCCGGGTCGGCGGTGGCCGTCGCCGCCGGGCTGGTCAGCTTCTCGCTTGGCACCGACACCGCCGGGTCGGGCCGGGTACCGGCGGGTTTCAACAATATCGTCGGAGTCAAACCGACGAAGGGGCTGGTCAGCACCCGTGGCGTGGTGCCCGCCTGCCGCACGCTGGACTGCGTTTCGGTCTTTGCGCTGACCACCGGAGACGGCGCCGAAGTGCGCGAGGTGATGGCCGGTTTCGACGCGAAGGACGGCTATTCGCGCCGCGCGCCGGCGACGGCACTGCCGGATGCCGCCGATCCGGGCGACGACGGGCTGGACGGGGTGCGTTTCGGAATCCCGGCGGGCAGATATCTGAAATTCTTCGACGACGACGCCTACCAGGCGGCGTTTCACCTTGCCGTCGACCGCCTGAAATCGCTCGGCGCCGCCGTCGTGGAGATCGATTTCGCGCCCTTCGCCGAAACCGCCGCTCTTTTATATGACGGCCCCTGGGTCGCCGAACGATATGTCGCACTCCGCGCTTTCCTGGAAAAATCACCGGACTCGTTTCACCCGGTGACGCGGGCGATCGTCGAGAACGGCCGGAACTACGATGCTGCGGACGTCTATGCCGCGACCTACCGTCTTGCCGACCTCACGCGCCGCGCGGAAGGCGTCTGGGGGCACATCGATGCGATGCTGTTGCCCACGGCCGGCGCAATGTACACGGTCGCCGAGGTCGAGGCCGACCCGGTCAGCCTGAACAGCAATCTCGGCTATTACACCAACTTCGTGAACCTGCTCGATCTCGCCGCGCTCGCCGTGCCCACCGGTTTTGCCGGGAACGGGCGCCCGTTCGGCGTCACCCTGGTCGGCCCTGCCTTCAGCGATGCCTGGCTGAGCCGTATCGGCGGGACCATCCACCGGGACGCGGACGTGCCAATGGGGGCGACGGGCGTTGCCCTGCCGCCGCCGGGGACGGTTTCCGGAACCTCCGGCGATGCGGCCCCCGCAGACACAGGCTCCGCAGACACAGCCCCCACAGACACAACGAACGCCGCCGACACGGTGACGGTTGCGGTAAACGGCGCGCATATGCGGGGCCTGCCGCTCAACGGCCAGTTGACCGACCTTGGCGGCACGTTCCTGCGCGAAGACCGGACGGCGCCCGCGTACCGGCTGTATGCGCTGGAAGATTTCTCCCCCATCCGGCCCGGCATGGTGCGTACGGCCGACCCGGCAGACGGCGCGTCGATCGCGCTGGAGGTCTGGTCCCTGCCGAAAGCCGCCATTGGCGGGCTTCTGGTCCAGATTCCCGCGCCGCTCGGTCTCGGCACGCTGGAGCTCGGCTCCGGCGACACGGTAAAGGGCTTCGTCTGCGAGGCCGCCGCGACCGCCGCCGCAAAGGACATTACGGCGCATGGCGGGTGGCGAAACTATCTGCAGAGCCTTGGTCAATAGGCCCTGCAAGCGCGAAAACCGTTGAATTCTGCCGGGTCCCGATATCCGGCAAGCATAGCCCTGCGCATCGAACGGATAGCTGGACCCGTTGAAAATTCCCGTAAACCCGGCTAGAAATCCTTAGACATCTTAACTTTCAGGGATTTCAGCAAAATGGCCACCGCAACGTCGAATCTCTCCCTCGCTGCCGACAATGTCGCCGCGCTTGGCGGCGCAAGCATTTCCCCGATCAAGGCCGCTATCGGCTCCCGCGTTTCGGGCTACCGGTTCGACGGCGAGTCGGTGTCGGAAGAGTTCCGTGCCGCGATGCGCGATCTGCTGCACAACCGCGGACTGCTGGTTTTCGAGCCCGGCACGGTCACCGCGGAAAACTTCACGAAATTTGCCGCCTGCCTGGGAGAATTCTTCCACTATGCCGGCCCGCACACACCCCGCGCGCCGGAAAACCCCGACGCGACCGTGATCAGCGCCGGCAAGGATTCGCATCTGCGCAACCATGTCTGGCACGCCGATGGCGGTTTCCGCGAGGACGCGCCAGCCTTCACGGCGCTGTTCGGCAAGGCCACACCGAAAGACGGCGGCGACACGATGTTTTCGAACACGGCCCATGTCTACGAATCCCTCGACCCGTTATTCGCGCAATACCTGGATTCGCTGCAGGTGATCCAGTCGCCCGACGCGACCGGCCACATCACCGACCGCTATCTCGACCCGGAAGAAGCCGCCCAGGCGCGGCTGCGCATGCCGCCCTTCGAGATGCCGCTGGTGCGGACCCATCCCGAAAGCGGCCGCAAGTGGATCGCGGTCAACGAATCCTACGTCTGCTACATCAAGGGCGTCAGCCGCGTGCACAGCCAGAATATCCTCGGCATCCTGTTCGATGCGATCAAGGGACCGGAATCGTCCTGCCGCTTCGAATGGACCGAAGGCACCATGGCGGTGTGGGACAACCGCGTCGTCCAGCACCGCGCGGTCAAGGATTATGCCGGCGATGCCGAACGGCTGCTCTATCGCTGCACGATGACGGCCTGAGCGCGCCGCGATGAGTGGTTCCCGTAGCGATGTCCTGATCACCGTCGACGAACTCGCCGCCGCGATTTCCGACGGTACCGCGATCGTGCTGCTCGATATCAGCGACGATCTCGAGACCGCGCCGCTGGAGCGCCCGGTGATTCCCGGCGCCATCGCCGCCTCGCTGGCATCCGACATTTCGGGTCCGGCGACGACCGAAGGCGGCCGCCGGCCCCTGCCCGATCCGGCGACGCTGCAGGAAACCCTGCGCCGCTGGGGAATCGATGCCGATACGCTGGTCGTGGTCTATGACAATGCCTCGGGCAGCCAGGCGGGCCGCGCCTGGTGGACCCTGCGCTGGGCCGGACACGGGAATACGCGCCTGCTCGATGGCGGGCTCGGCGCGTGGAATGCGGCGGGCAATGAGACCGCGGCCGAGCCGGAACATCCGCCGGGCGGCGGCAGTTTTACGGTAACACCCGGCAACATGCCGGTGATCGGCGCGGAAGAAGCCGCCGAGATCGCGCGCAAAGGCGCGCTGCTGGATGCGCGCGGCAAGACCGCCTATGAGGGCGATCCCGACAAGCCGAAAACCGGCCATATACCGGGTGCAATCTGCGCGGGGGCGAAAGACGCGCTCGGCCCCGATGGATGCTTCATGTCCAACGAAGACCTGCAGGCCCTCTATGCCGGTCACGGCGCGGACGGTTCTCAGCCGGTCGGCGTCTATTGCGGCAGCGGCAACGCCGCCTCGTTCGAGCTCGCCGGCATGTATGCCGCCGGCATCGAAGCCCCGCTTTACGTCGGCTCGTGGTCTGCCTGGTCGGCGGATCCCGACCGCCCGGTGGCGCAGGGACCCGAGCGGGGATAAAGCCACGCCGCCCTACGGCGCCTGCGAACGCCAGCGACCTGTCCGAACGCAAAACCCGGCCGATCGGCCGGAGTTCCATGGCATCGACGATCCGTCGGCGCGATTCCCTCCCGCGGCTTGAATTCCTCGCCCAAGGACGTAGGTTGAAAGGGTCACCGACCCACGCATACGAACCCGGATTGGCCGGGTTGATGTTAGGAGGAAAGGATAGATCATGCTGACGCTGCTCTCCCCCGCGAAAAAAATGAACATGGATCCGGTTGAAACGGATGTCCCGGTCACCCAGCCGCGCCTGCGCGACGACACACGCGAGCTCGCGACCGTCGCCAAGAAACAGTCCGCCGACGACCTGAAACGCCTGATGCATATAAGCGACAAGCTCGCGACCATGAATTTCGAGCGGTTCCAGACATTCCATCCCGACAACAAAAGCAACAGCGCCAAGCCGGCCGGGCTCGCCTTCGACGGCGACGTCTATTGGGGGCTGGAGGCCGACAGCCTGTCCGCCGACACGCTGTCTTACGCGCAGGATCACCTGCGCATCCTGTCCGGCCTGTACGGCGTGTTGCGCCCGATGGACGCGATCCAGCCGTATCGCCTGGAGATGGGCACGAAAATGGCGAACGCACGCGGCAAATCGCTCTACGATTTCTGGGGCACCCGCATCGCCGAGCGGCTGAACGACGACCTTGCCGGTCATGCGGACAAGACCGTCGTCAATCTTGCCTCGAACGAGTATTTCAAGGCGGTCGATGCGCAGGCGCTGGGGCGCAACGTAATCGGCGCGAAATTCCTGAACGTGAAGGACGGCAAGGCCCGTACCCTCATGTATTACGCCAAGCATGCCCGCGGCGCGATGGCGCGGTGGATCATGGAAAACCGCGTCGATCGCGCCGAGGGGCTGAAAGATTTCAATGCCGGCGGCTATGCGCTGGATGCGGCAGCCTCGACCGAGACGGAGCTGGTGTTTTCGCGCCCGCAGCCGGCGGTGAAAAAGTAGGGATCGGGGCGTATCTCCCTCCGGGGGATCTGCGCCGTGCGACGCTAAACGAAAAAGGCCCGGGAACACCGGGCCTTTTTTGAAGCTCTGCAGAGCTGGATTGGTTGCGGGGGCCTGCATTCCGCGTTACTTGCAGCTGAGCGAAGGGTGGTTGCCGGGCATTGAATAGAAACCACCGGAGAGTGCTGAATGAGACTTCTTTCGAAGACACCTGGTCCCGGGCATCGGCCGGTCGGACACCGCTCACTCAATCCCCGCTCAGCGATCAAGGTCGACGACCACATGCCCGTAGACAAGTCCCGTGAGCCGTTTGAGGGCAGGTCCAGCGTTCCTTGCCAAGCGGGCGGCCGCGTTCCGAAATCTCGGAGCCGTGCAGAATTTCTGCCGCTCCCAAGGCTTCGCAGAGGGGCCTCGCAGGACGTGGCGCCTACGATCGCTAATGCCCCGTTGCGGACGAATAGTATTGCCGACGCACCCACATTTCAGGTCATTCCGAATACAGTGCGAACAGGGTCGGAACTCAGCCCAAAAACGCTGAAAGATGCGGTGCCCAGAGTGTCGCCAGGAGTGTAGAGTAATGGCCGTTGGTGTCCGCGCTTGCCGGCACCAGCACATACCGGGCGCCGGGGATTCCGGCGATCGCCGGCTCCATCGTCCCGAGCTGCGGCGGGTTCAGTTCGTCATCCGCGAAATTGATCGCCAGCAGGCGTGCGCGGATTTTGTCCAGACCCTCCGACGGATCGTAGTCCATCGACGCTTCCACCTGATACAGGCGATTATTTGCGTCACCCTTTTGCGCCCGTTCGACCAGCTGCCTGTACAGCGCATCGCCCGCTTCCCGGGTCGGCGCCTTTTCCTGTAGACGGACGACGCTCTGGATCAGCAGCGCGCTGTACGGCGCTGTCATGACATAGCGGGACGGGTTGGTTTCGTAGTCGCCGTTGTTCCAGTCCGGATCGTTGCGAATGGCCTCTATGGACACCCGCCGTTGAATCCAGTTACGCCCGCTCATCGGACCGGGCTGGGAGGCGATCGGCACCAGCGATTCCATGAAGTCAGGATATTTTGCCCCGTAAATCCACGTGAGCATGCCGCCCATGGAAATACCCAGCAGCACTTTCAGCTGGCCGATCCCCAGGCCCTCGGTCAGCAACCGGTGAGTCAGAACGACCATATCGTCGTAACGGTAATTAGGGAAACGCGCGCGCAGACCATCGCTCGGTTTGCTGGAACCGCCAAACCCGATCATGTCGGGCAGAATGACGAAATACTTTTTTAAATCAAAGGGCTGCCCATCGCCGAAAAGCGCATCGGCCAGGGACGGCTGAAGCCAGGTCCGGCTCGACCCCGTGGTATTATGGATCAGCAGAACTGCATTCGAAATATTGCCGTCGGCATCGTGCTGCGGCGTGCCCAGGGTCATGTAATGGAGCGTCAGCTTGTCCAGGGTCTCGCCGCTGGCAAACTGAAAACCGGCAATTGTGAAATCGCCTTCCTGCTGGCCGGGCCAGTTTCTCTCTTCTGTCACGATCCCCCCTGTGATGAGTTGCGCTTATATCAGACGCATTCGGATTGCCCCCGGCCCGGCGCGCGGCTGCAGAATACGCCCGGACCAGACACCTGAAATGACAGGTCCGCGCCGGAGATACGCCCGGCACGGACCTGTTTTATCAGCCGATGGACAGGCTACTTGCCGATCCGGGCCGCCGCCTCGTCGACAATGGAATGATCGACGTATTTGGTGACATCGATCGTGCGCCGCAGCACGCCGAGCTTGTGGAGCGTATCGACATTGCTCTGGAATGCCGGCACGTCGAGCCTGCCCTTCGGATCATGGTAGTAATCCGATTCCTTCTGGAAGGCCCAGGCGAGCTGGCCCGGCTTGCGCTTCGAGTAGTCCGCGGCATATTCGGTCGCCTTGGTCCGGTTCGCCGGATCGAGGAGCCAGTTCACGCCGCGGACATAGTCTTCCATCCAGTCGACCAGCACGGCGCGGTTCTTGGCGACCCAGTCTTTCTTCGCCGCAAACAGCAGGAACTGCGTCGTGCCGAGCCCGTCACGCTGGTAGAACAGCGGGCGCAATCCGCCCTTGATCTGCGCCCGCGCCCAGAACGGGGCAACGAACACGGCGACATCGGTCTTTTTCTGGCGCAGCATCGCTTCCATGGCGCCGAAGCGTGCCTCGACGATATTTACGTCGATTCCGGGCTTCAGGCCGGCTTTCAGCAGCACGGTACGCGCCGCCATATCGACAGCACCGCCCTTGCCGTTGATCGCCAGCACCTTGCCCTTCAGGTCTCCGACCTTCTTGATCGGCGAATCCTGATTGACGGCGAAAACGGACGAAAACTGCGGTCCGTCCCGCGCGACATCGGCCAGCGCGACGATATCCTGACGCGCGTTGACGATACCGGCGGCGAAGGTCGAAAACGCCAGGACCGCGAGATCAAGCTCTCCGGCGGCGAGCGCCGTCAACTGCGCGGAGCTGCCGCGAAAGTGAATCATCTCGGACGTGAACTTGGTACCTTCGTGCTTGGCGATACCGTATTCCTTTTTGAACACCAGCGGCTGCAGGTGGATCGGTATAACCGAATAGCCGACCCGTATTTTCTGCTGGGCGACGGCCGTCTGGCCGGCCAGCGCGACACCGGCGGCGACCGCCAGCATTGTGCAGATTGCTCTGCCGCTTCTTGAAAGTCCGATCATTGGTTTCCTCCCTTTATCGGATTGCGATGGTCGTTTCGTCTCTTAGCGTCGTGGTCGTTCCTGTTCGCAGTATGCCGTTATACCGGTCTTTACTGCCGGCCCGCGTCACACTGCGCCTGATGTTTCCGTGTGCCATACCAGAAGCCTGCGGCGCAGCCAGGCGAACCCCTCGATAAGAATATAGCCGATCAGGGCCGTGAAAAAGATTCCGAGGAAGACCTTGTCGGATTCTCCGAAACGCGCGGCATAGATCATGTATCCGCCGAGCCCCTGCCCGCCAGTCAGCATCTCGCAGACGATCGACACGATCAGCGTGATCGGAAACGCGATCTGCAGCCCGGTGAGGATGGCAGGCAGTGCCGCCGGCACGATGATCTTCCAGAACAGCTTCCGCTCGCTGGTGCCGAGCGCACGGGCCGACCAGACAAGGTATTTGTCGATGTTCCGCGTGCCGAGATGCGTCGCACTGATAATCGGAACAATACAGGCGACCGTGGTCATCGTGATCTTGGAGACGTCAAAGACGCCGAACCACAGCACGAAAATCGGCAGTAGCGCGATTTTGGGGATCGGAAAAGCGAAGGACACCAGCGGATCGCAGAACCAGCGCACGTTCTTCGATACCGACATCGCCACGCCGATGGACACGCCGATCACCGCTGCGAGGATAAAGGCGAACAATGTCCGGTACAGCGTCAGCCCGGTCAGGTAGACAAGCCCCGCACTGCCGACCTCCTCATAGCCACGGCGGATCACGTCGCTGAGGCCCGGCAGCAGGAAAGGATCGATCCAGCCCGCCTGCGCGACACCCTCCCAGACGAGGAGCAGCACGACGATCGAGAGAGAGCGCCGGATAAAACCCGGCAGCCGCGACCAGAGACCGCCCGACGGCGGCGGCGCGGCGGCTATGTCTGATCCTGCCATCGGAGCATCCAGTTCATCCATTTGACGTAAAGCCGGTCGGCGGTGAATCCGATCAGGGCGACGATCAGGATACCCGCGAACATGCCGGGATAATCCCCCGCCTCGCCGAGGCTCTGGATCAGAAAACCCAGCCCGGCGCGGGCAATCAGGAATTCGGAACTGACCAGCAGCGTATAGGACAGCGCCAGCGCGATACGCAGGCCTGACAGTATTTCGGGGAGCGCCGCCTGGAAATAGATCTTCCACAGCAGCCTGATCCCACGCGTCCCCAGGCTGCGCGCCGACCAGACAAGCTGCGTATTGACCCCGCGCGTGCCGTTGAACGAACTGACGACCACCGGCAGCAGGCAGCCCAGGAACACGGCGAAAATTTTCGAATTATGACCGATCCCGAACCACAGGATCAGCAACGGGATCAGCGCGGACTTGGGCAACGGATAGGTGATGCGCACGATCGGTTCGAACACGTCGCGCACCCAGGCAACATGCGCCATGCCGATCCCGAGACTTACGCCGACAAGAACCGCGAGGACAAGGCCGGCCATCTGGCGATACACGGAAACCCCGACATGAAGCAGCAGGTCCCCCGCCGTCGCGAGATGCGCCAGCCCCGCGCCGATGGCCACCGGCGAGGGCAGAAGTTCGGCATCCACCATACCCACCATCGCCGCCATCTGCCAGAAGGCGACGATGAGGAACAGCGGCGTATAGAACCGGACAGCGTTCATCCGGCCGCCCGCGCTCCGTAGCTCGCCCCGGGCACGACGGCCTTGATGACCTCGTCTTTCAGGATATCCCAGATTTCATCGGCCTTCTCGTCGACAGCGAGACGCGGCGCATCGTCGGCGAGATCTATATCGAGCACGGTTTTTATGCGTCCCGGGCGCGCGCTCATCACGACCACCCGTTCGCCCAGAAAAACGGCTTCGCGCACGTCATGGGTCACGAACAGGACCGTTTTTTTCGATGCCCGGCAGATCTCGCGCAGCTCCTCCTGCATGATCATCCGGGTCTGCGCGTCGAGCGCGCCGAAGGGCTCGTCCATCAACAACGTATCGGGGTCGCAGGCCAGCATACGCGCCAGGGCGACGCGCTGCTGCATCCCCCCGGACAACCTGTTCGGGTAGGACTCCTCGAACCCCGTCAGCTTCACCATATCGATATAGTGCTGCGACACCTCGCGCCGCTCCGCCTTGGGCATCTTCTTTTCCGCAAGGCCGTATTCGACATTGCCGCGCACCGTCATCCACGGGAACAGCGCGAAATGCTGGAACACCACGCCCCGGTCCGGCCCCGGCTCGACGATCTTCTCGCCACCCAGCCGGATTTCCCCTGCCGTCGGCGTGATAAACCCGCCGATCATGTGCAGCAGCGTGCTCTTGCCGCACCCGCTGGGGCCGACGATGGTCACGATGCTGTTGCGGTCGATAGCAAGATCGACCCGGTCGCATGCAATGATCGGGTCCGGCGTGTCGGCCTGGTAGACCTTGCTCACGCCCTCAATGTCGATATACGCCATCCCTGCCTGCGGCTCCCTGCGCCTGTTTTTTTTGTTTGGCAGAGCCTACGCGGCAAATACATCGCGCGTCAACGGAGGCCGATGGGCGGGCGTTATATCACGGCTGCCATTCGGTCCGCACCGCTGCCCCCAGATGGGCGAGGTCCTGATCGGTCTTGTATCCCGCCGCGCGGATACCGAACACGACGAGTTCCTCATCCTGTTCCTCGGTCGCACCGGTAACACCGACGGCGCCCAGAATATTGCCCTCGTCGTCGCGAATCAGTTCGCCGCCGCCGACCATGAACATCTTGTGGTCAACGAAGTTCTGCACCTGGGCGACGAATTCAGGTCCCATTTTCTGGCGCTCGCGCACGAAAGCGGACGACCGGCCGAGGGCGAGCGATGCGACCGCCTTGCCCTGCGCCATTTCGATCCGCGCCTGGGAGCAGCCATCCTCGCGCTGCGCGGCGCGTATCTTCGCGCCGATATCGGTGACAACAACGCAAAGCGGCCGCAGATCCATCTCGCGTCCCTTTTTCAGGATGGCCTCGATGATGGCGTTGGATTTTTCGAGCGTAAGCATTAGTCCCCCTGTTCACATGCTGGAATATTATATCCGGTCCGCAAATATCGAATAGAGCTAGGCAGCTTCGCGTGCCGCACGCCGGTTCGCCATCACATTCTGAGTAAGATACAGAGCGCCCAGGACGAACCCGCCGATATTGGCATAGACGACCCATGGGGCAAGTGTTGCCGGCAACATTGCCGCCAGCCCCAGCACCGCCAGCGCGACCCGTGCCGGCACCGTCATCGGACGTGCCGCGTAGCCGATAAAAGCGGTCGAGACAAAGCACACGCCGATACAGGCGGTCGTGATGTCGATCAGCGTCGCTGTCCAGTCACCCTGCAGCAGCAGCGTCGGCGAATAGGTAAACAGGAACGGAATCACATACGCCACCCAGGCAAACATCATCGCCCGCATCGCCGTGCGCATCGGGTCCTCGCGGGTCAACGATGCCGCCGTAAAGGCGCATAGCGCCACGGGCGGCGTGATCATCGACATCATCCCGAAATAGAGGATGAACATGTGGGCGGCAATCGGCTCGACCCCGGCCTCGGAAATAGCGGGGGCAATCATCGCTGCAAGCAGCAGATAAACCGCGCCGGTCGGCATCCCCATGCCGAGAATGATAGACGCAAAGGCCGCAATAAGAAGCAGCAGGAACAGGCTTTCACCGGCCTGTTTCAGCAGGAAGAGCGTGAAGCCCTCGCCCAGCCCCGTCGAGTTCAGAATGAACATCACCCAGCCGGCGCCCACCACGACGAAGACCAGCTCGACCATCACCAGACCGGCGCCGCCGAATGAATCGATCAGTTTTCTGAGCGTCATCCGCGCGCCCCGGTAGGAGCGAGCGAATCCCAGTATTACGACCACGGCGGCGGCATACATTGCCGCCTGCTGCGGCTCGGCCCACAACCAGAACAGGGAATAAAGAAGCATCACGAAAGGCAGCAGGAAATGGCCGCCCTCTATGAGGACCTTGCGGATTTGCGGCAGCTTCTCTGCGACCTGTCCGACATTGTCCTTGGCGGCGACCCGGTCGACCATGACGAAGACGGCAAAATAATACAGCAGCGCCGGCACAATCGCGGCGATGACAATGTCCGTATAGGGAATTTCCAGAATTTCCGACATCAGGAAGGCGGCCGCCCCCATGATCGGCGGCATGAACTGCCCGCCTGTGGATGCGACCGATTCAATAGCGCCGGCGTTGACGCCCGAATAACCGGCATGACGCATGAGCGGGATCGTAATCACGCCCGTAGAAGCAACATTGGAAATAGCGCTGCCGGAGATGGAACCGAAGAAGGCGCTTGCCACCACGGAGATTTTCGCAGCGCCGCCGCGACGATGACCGACCATCGCCATTGCAAGGTCTATGAAGAAGCGCCCGCCGCCCGAACCAACCAGAAGCTGCCCGAAGAAAATGAAAACCAGGACGACTTCGATAGAGATTTTCAGCGGAAGCCCGAGCGCCGCCCCGGCATCCAGTCCGAGATCAGTGGCCAGTGCATCCCAATGCACTGTGAGTCCCTTCAGGTCGCCGCTGACCTCGTCGGCAAATAGCGCATAGACCATGAAAAACAGGACCACGCTGAAAAATGCGTATCCCGCGGTTCGCCGGATTCCCTCAATGGACAGGGCGACCACGATACATCCGATGACAAGCGCCTCGGTGGTCCGGTCGCCGTACTCTTCCGACAGACGTTCGTAATCGAACATGACCCATAACATGGTCGCCAGCCCCACGATGGCGGCGATCCAGTCATAATACGGCGGCGGCCCCGGTTTGCCGCGCCGAACGCGATATCGGAGGAAACCTATAAACAGCGACAGCCCCCACGACGCGGCGAGTAATTGCTGTCCGAAGAAGGTCAGATTAAACCAGCGATAGGCCTCGATCGCCCACAATACGCCGAGCGTTACCATCACGCCGCCAGCGACGCGGGTAAGACAATCAACAAAAACGCCTTCGGGAGGCGGACCGGCCTGGGATTCAGAATCTGTCATGTATGGCGCCTGCTGTGGGGCCGGTCGCCCGGCCCCACGGTATTCAGGACGGGCCTGTTACATTACGCCCATTTCCTTGTACGCCTTCATCGCGCCCGGATGATAGGGGACGACCGTATTCTTGTAGTACATCTTGTCGGCGTGGAAACCGTTGAACGCCCCGTGCGATTTCACGAGGTCTTTCTTGTTCGCCGCCATCGCCTTGATGATCTTGTAGACAACATCGTCCGGGACATGCGCGCCCGCGGTAATGAAGAAGGGATAGGTCATGACCTTGGTCGGCCCGACGATACCCGGGGTGCGCTTCGACGGCTTCATCGTCGACACCCAGATTTCGGGATACCACTTGCGCATCGCCGCAACGGCTTTCGGGGAATCATCCACTGACAGGAACCTCAGACCGCCCCGATCACGCAGCATCGCGTGCTGTTTCTTCGACGCCGCAGTTCCGGGGATGATGATCGCGATATCCTGCTTGCCACGTGCCATGTCGTCGCCCGACGGCACGTAACGCGAATAGGGCGTATTGACCATGTCTTCCTGCACGATGTTGCAGGTGGACAGAAGCGTGGACTGGGTGAGCTGCAGGATTGTCTGGGCGGTAAACTTGCTCCCCATCCGCTTGCCCTTTGCGTCGCAGATCGTCTTGATCGGCGAGTCGGCCGGAACCGCAAGCGTGGAGCGCAGCGGGAACATCACGCCGACCATGCGGAAATTTTCCTGCTTGCCCTTCTTCTCGAAGGTACCTGTTCCCGTATAGGCAAAACGCGATTCTGCGGCGTTGTTGATGCCGAAATCGATCTCGCCCGCATTCATCTGCGGCACGATCGAGAACGAGCCGCCGCCGGGACGCACGCGCACCTTCACGTCGCTTTTAAGATTCATCAGCTTGGAGATCGCGGTGCCCGCGCTATAGGCAAGCGAACCCTGCTTGTTGGTGCCGATGGAATAAATCGTCTGCGCTGCAGCGGGCAACGCGATTGCACTGGCCGCAACGGCCGCAAGTGCGATGGATACTGTCTTGATCATGTTATTTCTCCCAATCTTTTTACGCCGGTTTATGCCGGTAATTCGGCTTCTGTAGATTTGTCGCGATTTATATACCGCCGTCGCGGTTCGTCATAGTTCCTTTATGTTATCCAAGCGGTCCGAGCAGCGTTTCACCACCAAAGGTATCCGTTTGGGGGTCTACGGCCTCCGGCCATGGGTCCAATACCTGCGGACGTCGACTGGCGGGGCGGGGGGTGCCGTCCCAACCGATCTGCTCCATGTAGTAATAGAGCTGGATTGCATGGCCGTCGGGGTCGATAGCGAAAGCGGAATAATCAATCCCCGGGAACAGTTCGGGCGGCAGATATTTAATCTCCCCCCCTTGTTCGCCGATGAAGGAAACCGCGTCACGCAGTTGCTGGTAATCGCCGACCTGCATCCCGAACGACATGCACGACGTATGTTCACTGAGGCCCAGCTCAGCGCGAAGCGCCATCGGATACAGCGCCAGCGAATGATGCTCGGTATTGGCTCTCAGGAAGATACAGCGATGACCGTTATAGGGAATTTCTTCGGTCACAGTCAGGCCCATGCGCTCGAGATAGAAAGCCAATGCCTCTTCCATATCGTCGACGAACAAACGCACCGGGCCAACCCGGATGACCTTGAACGGGCGCGGCAGCATGATCCCGCCGACATCGTATTTGGCTTCCATGTCGCAGGTGTGACGCGTGCCGTCCAGCAGGTCGGCCCCTTCCTTCAGAGCCGCCTGGACTTCGTCATACTCGGAAATCTGCGGCAGATCGGGTTTCTTCTGGAATCCGCGCTTGCGGAAGATTTCAGGCTTTGAAATCCCGTTCCAGCCGATCTGCTCTATGCCGTAATAGAGTTCGTTGATGTTTCCGTTCGGATCGGACGGATAGACATGCCAGTTCGATCCGGGCGTGTCCCGTCCGGAGCGCCGGATCGGATTCTCCAGGCCGCGAAGCCATTCCTCCGCCGTCGTGACCTCCCGCAGAGAGCCGACCTGCCAGGTAATCTGGTTGATCGTCACATCATCATGCTTTGACGGGCCGGCGAGCTGATCGAGTATCCGCTTCGGAAATACAACGAAGGAATGGTGATCGGTGCCATGACGGAGGAAGTATCCTATCCCGTGACCAAGGGTCTTGCGGAGTTCCTCGTCCTCGACCCGGCTTCCGAAATCGATCGGGTCGGAAACACTGAAACCGAGCACGTCGGTATAGAACTTCAGACAGGTCGGAACATCCTGCACGTTGAAGCCGAAATGGCCGAGACGCCTGATCTTGAACGGGCGATCCAGTCGGACGCCGCCGACATTGAACCCGGCTACTGATGTACCTTCCATTATACCTTCTCTCCCTGCTTATCGCGCGATCCGTTCCATGGCATCCCGGGGTATTGCTGCCCCGGTAGATGCGCATTCTGCACCGTTCGCGAAAATCCTGTTATTCCCATGTAACAAATACTCAACGCCTTCATCCTCAAACGACAGCTCTGTCGGCCATCTCGTCATTCCCGTCCGAAAGCGGTTCGGGCTGGACGACGCCCAATCGGTCGGCAACGGCGGCAAGGCGGGTGACCGTTCCGGCGGCAAGCGGGATACCGGAAGACATGCGTTCCTCCGCAAGGCGAAATCCGCGTTCGCCCGGCATCAGAATTTCATCCGTACCGGGGGTCTTCGGCAAGCCTTTAAGCGCGCCCGACAATTCGGCGATATGCATCAGGAAAGCCTTCGGGTCACCGAAACTGCCAATATTCAATGCGAGTGCGACCCCGTTCATCATGCCCTTGCGCCCGGAAAATGCTTCCGTAATCACGGGATTCGCCGCCAGCACGCTTGCCAGGACTTCAAACATCAGTGACAGGCCGGAACCCTTGGGGCCGCCCATGGGGGTCAGGGTCGCAACATCGGCGGGATCGGTCGCCGGTTGCCCCCCGGAACCGATCGCCCAGCCCTCGGGGATGGGCGTACCGGCATCCTTTGCCGCCATGATCTTGCCAAGTGCCACGGCCGAGGTCGACATGTCCAGCAACAGAGGCACCCCATCTGAAGGGGCGGCGATCGCGACTGGATTTGTCGAAACGCCGGACACCCGCGCGCCCTGATAGGCCATTAACGGGCCCGAGGCGGTAATGACGATCCCTATCTGGCCGCGCTCCGCCGCGCGGAGGGCGTAATATCCAACCGCCCCGGAATGGGTGATGTTGCGCACAGAGCACCAGCCGATACCGAGACGGCCGGCGATGCCGACTGCCTCGTCCATGGCCGCCACCATGGCGGATGCCCCCGGTGCGCGCCCCGCTTCGAGCAGGGCCACGGCGCCTTCCTGGCGCATGACTTTCGGTTCTGCGACGGGATCGATAATCCCGAGTTCGACCATCTCGAGGTAGCGCGGGATACGAAGGATTCCATGCGAATCCGTACCGCGCGCGTTGGCCCAGACCAGAACATCTGCAGTCTGCCTGGCATGTGCGGGGGTAAAGCCCCCCGCACTGAGCAGGGCCGTGCCATAGGCAATCAGATCTTCGGGCCGGTAAACAGTCATCAGGCGTCCTGAAGCGGTGTCGGGAAGAACTTGTCCAGCCAGGCCTTGATGAGGCTGCGCGTATGCGGCGCGTCTTCTTCCGATAGCGGAAAATGTGACACCCCGGTCGGGATCATCAGTTCCGCATTCGCACCCGCCTTCTCGAACAGGCGGATGGACTGCTCCATCGGCGTTACGACATCGCCGGCTGTGTGAAACAACAGCAACGGGCGCGGTGCAATCTCCGCGACGACATCTTCCGCCCTGAAGTTATACATACTGATCGCCGTTTCCACCGGCACCTCGAATTGTGCCTTGGGCGACAGATTCTTGCGCAGTTCTTCCGGGATCGGCACCACGTCGAAGCGCGAAACCCACAGGCTCTCGCCGGTCTCGGCCTTTTGCCTGCGGCCGCGCTCCAGGATGTCGGTAAACTTGGCCCACGCTACCGGCGTCGGGTGTTGGCCACGGAACTTTCGTTCGCCGTCGCCCCAGCCGCACAGCGACAGGACGCAGGCGATACGTTCGTCGATACCGCCCGCAAAAACAGCCACCGCAGCGCCAAAGCTGTGGCCCGTCACACCGATCCGTTCCGGGTCGACTTCTTCCCGGTCGGCTATGAATGTCAGGGCGTTCTTGGTATCGGCCACCTGGTCGAAGCAACGCACTTCACCGCGGGCACCTTCGCTTTCGCCGCAGCCGCGGAAGTCGATGCGGAATGCGCAATAACCCAGTTCCTCGAGCATGTCGGTCACGAGCTCGACGTGCGACTTGTCCTTGGTGCCCACAAAACCATGTAAAACGATGAAGGTGGGGAGCCTCTCGCCAGGTTTGCGGCCGTCCGGCACATGCAGAACGCCTGACAGTTTAAGGCCGTCCGACATGAAGGTAAGAGAGTGCTGCATTCTGATTACGTCTCTGTTCCCGCCTGTTTGGAACCTTGCCGTCGAGATGCGGCGCCGGGCTTTTGGATCCCGGTTCTGTGCTGTTCCACTTCTGCTGTCAGGACTCCTAACACGTGCTTTCCGCGATCACAAATATTTTCGAATATATTGTGTTAGTAGAAAAATATGGCAGGTTTCCGCCTAGCTGACCGCTCCCGATACGACACTCATCTCGGAGTCATGGACGTTCTCCACGCCCTGGATATTCGAAAATACGTGTTCGATTGAAAATTCCAGAGAGACCCTCTATAAGGACGCTGTCGACGTTGCGCGCCAGTATCGCAAAACGCCCCGAATTCCAGCCCGAGAAACCCAGACGATGGATGCGCCCAACACATATCAGCCCGGTGGACGCGATATTGTCGCGATGCTTAGATCCGATATCGTCAGCAGCGTTCACGCGCCTGAAACGCGGCTCAAATTCGCGGAACTGACGAAATCCTACAGCGTCGGCATAG
Organism: uncultured Rhodospirillaceae bacterium; assembly: GCA_963977005.1. Classification (GTDB taxonomy): domain Bacteria; phylum Pseudomonadota; class Alphaproteobacteria; order MPNO01; family UBA830; genus CAXBCP01. The sequence continues at coordinate 1,418 of CAXBMQ010000017.1, read as the reverse complement.
GCACGCTGCGCGAAGCGCTTTCCCAACTGGTATCAGAGGGTTTCGTCACGGTGGAAACCGGAAAAGGTTTCAAAGTGGCCCCTGTATCAGCTGAGGAACTGATCGAAATCACAGAGCATTTCATCGAATTTGAAAGGCGGGCCGTTACCGAGTCCATCTCTGTCGGCGACGATGACTGGGAAAGCAATATCGTGGCAACCCACCACCGTCTCAGCATCATCGAAAGTCTGCCTTGGGCAGAACGTATGGAACGCCATTCCGAATGGGTAGAACGCCACCGTTCCTTTCACGAATCACTGGTCTCCGCCTGCCGTGGAAGATGGTTGTTCCGGCTCCGGTCGATTATGTTCGACCAGTTGGACCGGTATCGTTTCGTGTCAAAGAATTTTTCGGAGGGCATGGGCAGAAAGAAGTTCGATGAGCACCGCGACATCATGCAGGCGACGATTGATCGCGATGCCGAAAAAGCAGCCCGCCTGATCGAAGAACACGTCCGCGACACGTCCGATCGCGCGCTCGCGATTCTCTAGAGGGTGGACGAAGGCTGCTGACCTTTTGCTCGAGCAGACAAGGTCCGACTCGCGCATCAAGTTCCACCACCTCCTAAGCGCTTCCAATATGCCTCCAGAGCACGAAAAGGGCTTAGCCAAAATTGGCTAAGCCCTTGATATCGTTGGTTGCGGGGGCAGGATTTGAACCTGCGACCTTCAGGTTATGAGCCTGACGAGCTACCGGGCTGCTCCACCCCGCGTCAATTCCAAAACTTAGGGCCGGCAAGCGGGCCAGCCCTTTGTTATTCGTCCCGGCCGAAAGGACCGGTCTTGCTTGCGATATATGATGTTGTCTCTCTGCCCGGCTGTTCCGCTGCGCTTCGAAGACCTGGCAACGACCTACTCTCCCACACCTTAAGATGCAGTACCATCGGCGCTGAGGGTCTTCACTTCCGAGTTCGGAATGGGATCGGGTGTTGCTCCCTCGCCATTGCCACCAGGTCATCGAAACGCACCGGTTCCATTTTCATGGATCAGCTGAACAGAGATGATGTTGTATCCGTAAATAAACACGATTTACATCGTGTGCCTGGCTTACCGCTGTACATGACAGCTGGTAATCAAGCCAATCGAGTGATTAGTACCAGTTAGCTTCATACATTACTGCACTTCCACACCTGGCCTATCAACGTGGTGGTCTTCCACGACTCTAATTGGGACAACTTGTTTTGAGGGAGGCTTCCCGCTTAGATGCTTTCAGCGGTTATCCCGTCCGTACTTAGCTACCCGGCGGTGCTGCTGGCGCAACAACCGGTACACCAGAGGTACGTCCACCCCGGTCCTCTCGTACTAGGGGCAGCTCCTCTCAATTGTCCAACACCCACGGCAGATAGGGACCGAACTGTCTCACGACGTTCTAAACCCAGC
>CAXBMQ010000016.1:0-101288 GCA_963977005.1 uncultured Rhodospirillaceae bacterium | reverse complement strand
GAAGACAGGGAATCACGCCGGGTAGACCGGTTCAACGGAGTTTTTCAACAGAATCAGCCAGGAGAGGACATTTTAAGCGGTCTGGAGTGCCCCTTGTTTATCTCTATGGCTAGCGCCTCATTGCTGAACGACGCCGGGTCGATGTTATGTCGTCCGATCTCGGTTCCGAATCCAGACCTTATGGGCTTCCTCGATAGCGAGTAACAGTAAGGCAACCGACAGCAACCCGGACCACTGGCTGAGGGTAATCGGTCTGAGTTCAAGCACCTCGCCAATCCCCGGCGTGTAAATGGCGGCAATGTGAACCAGCTGGGCTATGGGCACCGCTAAGACTAGGAACGGATTGGCAAAGAAGCTGATGCGGAAGAGAGAACGGCTCTCCGATCGACTCGACAGCGCGTGGATGTTGCCAAATAAAATCATCAACAACAGGGTGAGGTTACGCGCTTCCTCGATCACCATACCGGTATGAATGAGCCAAGCGTAGACCGCGAATGCCAATACCCCCATAGCGCCGCCGATCACCAAAACGTGCTCAATGATCCGACGGTCGAAAATGGGTTCGGAGGGACGGCGCGGCGGACGATTCAGCTCATTTCCCTCCTTGGGCTCGAACGCGAGCGCGACATCCTGCAGTCCGTTGGCCACTAAATTGAGCCATAGCAACTGGACGGCGATCATCGGCATAGGCAAGCCGGCCGCGGCGGTAAAGAAGAACAGCAGCAACGCGGAGAAACCGGTGGCGATCAGCAGCGCGATAACCTTGCGGATATTATTGTAAACAATGCGTCCCTGCTCGACGCCATCGACGATGGAAGCGAAGTTGTCATCGGTGATGATCAGGTCAGCTGCTTCCTTTGCCACGTCGGTGCCACGTTTTCCCATCGCGATCCCGACATTGGCAGCGCGCATGGCGGGGGCGTCGTTGACCCCGTCGCCGGTGACGGCGACGAAGTGACCGGCCCGCATAAAGGACTGGACCACCAGTTGTTTCTGGGTCGGTTCTATCCGCGCGAAGACCCGCGCCGGCTGGATCAAGGCATCCAGTGCCGGTTCGCCGTGTGCGGCGGCGGCGGAGATCATCTGGCCGTCAACCACCGAGTCGCCCGGTTCCACGATGCCTACTTCACTGGCGATAGCACGAGCGGTGGCCGGGTGATCACCGGTCACCATAGCAACACCGATCTGGCTGTCGCGGCAACGTTTGACGGCGCTAATTGCCTCGGGGCGGACGGGATCGATCATCGCAACGAGGCCGAGAAAGGTCATGTCCGCCAATTGCGCATTGGCGTCTGGTTCAGCAGCCTTCCGCCGGGCCAGCGCCAAAACCCGGAAGCCAGCCATGGCGAGTCCCTCGAACTGTTCTGTCACCGCTGCGCCATCAAGCGGCACGACGCCCTCAGAAGTTTGCATGGTTGATGAGATGGAGAGGATTTTCTCGGGGCTCCCTTTGACATAAAGGAATTTCTCACCCCCAATATCATTCAGGCTGGCGCTGAAGGCGCGCTCGCTCTCATAGGGGATCAGCTCGATCTGTCTTTGACGTTCGCGAAGTTCTCTTAGGGACAGGCCCAGCTTCTTGGCAAAGACCAAGAACGCCACGTCGACAATGTCGCCATCCGATACCCACTCGCCGCCGGAGTAATCAAGGTGACTTTCGTTTGCCAAAACACCGGCAATCCCAAGCTCCTCGAGGGATTCCGATTTCGTGCCGCTGACGGCGCCTCCCGGCGCCACCCCTTCGCCAGTGACCTCGAAGCTCGTGCCGTCGGGCAGAACTACCCGGCGGAGGGTCAATTCATTGACCGTCAAAGTCCCGGTCTTGTCCGAACATATGAAGGTGCAAGACCCCAACGCCTCGACCGCGATCAATCGGCGGATAATCACAGCGTGGCGGGCCATGCGTCGCATCCCGATGGCGAGGGCAACGGTCAGTGCCGCCGGCAATCCCTCCGGAATGGTCGAGACCGCAAGTCCAATCCCCATCATGACCATGGCCTCGGTGTTGTACCCGCCCTCCGCTGCCATGATGCCGGCCAGTAACAGGATGGCCACCATGATCGCGCCCGCAACGGTATAGGTAAATTTGCGAATGCGGATCATCAATGGAGGTTCGGAGACCCGGCGCCTTCCGACATTCCGCGCAATGGCGCCGATTTCGGTCTGCAGGCCGGTTGCACTGACAATCCCCTGGGCCCGGCCATGGGTGATGATAGTGCCCGCGAAGCAGCAGTCGAAGCGTTCGGCAAGAGGCATCTCCTCGGGAATTTTCGCATCCGCCGATTTGGTTACCGCGAGAGATTCGCCGGTGAGCATGGACTCGTCGACTGAAAGAGATTGCGCCATCAGGAGTTTCAGATCAGCCGGCACCTTATTGCCGGAGGAGAGCAGTACGAGGTCCCCGGGAACGACATCGCTGACATCGATGGTTTGTGCATTGCCGTCCCGGATCACATGGGCTGTTCCGCGGACCATCTCGCGGAGTGCCGAGGCAGATTTTTGCGCTGAGTATTCTTGCCCGGTCCCGATACCGGCATTCAACAGCAGAACGGCGCCGATGAAAACGGCGCTGGGGATTTGATCAACCGCCAAGGAGACGATACCGGCGATGAACAAGATATAGATGAACGGGCTGGCGAATTGGCGCGCAAAGATTAAAAGTACCCCGGCCTCCTTGGGCTCGGGCAACCGATTAGCTCCATACGCTTCCAGCCGTTTCGCCGCCTCGGAACTGGAAAGGCCGCTATCGGCCGAGTCGTTCAACATCCGCAATTCGTCCTCGAGTCGCATCCCTGTACCAGAAGGTTCGCAAATGTATGTGTCACCAAAAAGACTCTAAATCGATGCGTTCTTCATCACCCTCTGTCGCTCACGGCTATGCGGGGCGGCGTGCACCCTCGTCAACCTATCATTACCGCCCCAGTTTCGAGCAGCGTTAGACCATCGAGCACAACGTTTTTTCTCGAATTTACGAGGTAAGAAGCGATGCGTACACTTCAACGGCGCTAGAGTCACCTTTGTGTCAAAACCGGCTGTTGAGATCACTCTCCAGCCGGGTCCGCTCTGCCCCCGAAAACGGAAGTCCGCCGGCGAAGGTCTGAAGCTAAAGGTGAAGCGGACGTGATTTTCGGGTGGCCAGACAACCGTTCTTAGCCAGTTTCGGCTTTTTACAGCGCAAACGCGCCGCCTGATGTCAACCCACGGGCAGCAAAACTAGAAGGCGGTTCCGCTCAACGTTTTAAGCCGCCTTTTTATGGGTCTGTGATGTCCGTTCCGGGTCAAAAGCGGACCGAGGGTCTCTATCAATCTTTCGTCCGCTTCTGGGCGAACTTACGACGTCGAGGGCGCAATGCTTGATATTCCGGGGACAATGACTCTATCTGCCTTTGGGACCGGCGAATGATTGAGGGCGCTGCCTGGCCGCTCGGCGCTATCCGTCTTCCCGCGTGACCGAGACCTGTACATCCATCCCGAGCGCCGTTGACGGATCGCCGTTCAGCAGGCCGGACAGTGGCTGGGCCTGTTCGGGCGCGCGGGCGATGCCGATGCGGATCAGGTCTTCGCTGCCATACCGGCCATTGGTCGGATCGAAGGATACCCAGCCGAGACCGGGCAGATAGACTTCGCACCAGGCATGGGTCGCGCCGGCGCCGAGGGTGGCGGCGCCGCTGTCCATCGACCCGCCGCCATTGCCGGTGTCCAGCGCCGGGTCGTACAGATATCCCGTCACGAAATGGGCGGCGATGCCGAGGCTGCGCACCGCCTCCATCATCAGCAGCGCGTAGTCGCGGCAGGTGCCCGACCGCAGGTTGAGGGTTTCGACGGCGGTCTGCACGCCCACGGCTTCACGCGCCAGATAGGTAAAGTCGTTCTTGATGCTTTCGGTCATGCGGATCAGCAGGCTCAGGGTGTCCGTCGGGCCGCCCGGCGCCATGAATCCCAGCGCCCAGAGATCGACGGTGCCGAACGGATCCGAATCGTGCCGTGCGATGGCAGGGGCGAGGTCGGGCAGTTCGGTGTCGAGATAGTTGAAGGGCAGGCTCTGGGCATAGGCCTCTATCTCGAGCGAGGTCGTGTCGTCGGGATAGCGTTCGATGACGATCTCGCTCTCAAAACTCAGCTCGGTGCTCATTTCGCTGAATTCCGCGATGGTGACCGAATTACCGAACGGATCGTGTATCCAGCGGAGCGTGGGCGTCGGCACGATGCGGAGTTCGGCGGAAACCAGCCGCAGATCGTGGCTGTCGCGCGGCCGCACCATCAGCCGGTGCTCGCCGAACGCCATCGGTTGCGAGTAGGTGTAGGTGGTTCTGTGATTGATCCGCAAGCGGGGCATTTTCAGGGCTTTCAGGTTGTCCGGCCGGAACTGCCCAAAGCACCCCGGATCGGAAAACAGCCGCCATCATAGGCCGCTGCGCCGGGAAATGCAGGTCGTGAATCACCCTGCGGGCATGACGGGGCGGAAGTGACCGTTACTCCACGCCGGCAGTCACGGCAGGCCGGCGACCCGGGACCGCTTTTCCACCGTCTGCCTGTTTCTGTCGTCGCCGATACCCCAGCGGCGCAACAGATCCTGCACGGCGCGGCGGTATTCGGGATCGGTCACGATCCGATCGAGGTCGATATCGTCCGGCGTTTCCGGCAGGTCGTTGGATGGCAGGCGGTTCTGCAGTTTCTGAAACATCGAGGGCGTTGCTGTCATATGTGTCATGGTTGGCAGGATGCTTGCGGACTGTGGCGTGAATTCGGCAGGAATGTGGCAATTCCGGGGCATATTGCCAGGTGCCCGACATGCCGCGATGAACAATTCTCCGTGCAGCCCTGACGCTGCGTGGCTATCATGCGGCTCTTCTTTGCGGACGGCCCTTGAATGACTGATGGCTCATCCGCGGCAGGCAATCGCACAGCGCTGCTTTTTGCCAATGTCGCCCATTTTTACAGCCACGTGATGATGCTGATCTACCCGACCGTGGTGATCGCGCTGGAAGTCGCGTTCGCGCGGCCGTATGGCGAGTTGCTGTCGCTGTCCTTCGTGGGATTCGTGCTTTACGGGCTGGCCGCGTTGCCGGCGGGCTGGCTCGGCGATAAATGGAGTGCGCCGGCGATGCTGGCCGTCTTCTTTTTCGGGACCGGTGCGGCGGGGATCGCCGCCGGGTTTGCCACCGGGCCGCTCGGTATCGTCATCGCGCTTGGCGGGATCGGGCTGTTTTCGTCAATCTATCATCCGGTCGGTACGGCCTGGGTTGTCGCCAATGCCGCCGGTACATCGCGCGGCAAGGCGCTTGGCATAAACGGCGTTTTCGGCACGGTGGGCCTTGCGTCCGCGCCGCTGATTGCCGGTGGGCTGACGGCGGCGTTCGGCTGGCGGTATGCGTTTTTCGTGCCCGGCGCCGCCTGTATCGCTACCGGAATCGCATTCCTGTTCATTATGCGCCGTATGTCGGCCGAAGGCGCGGCCGGAAAAGCCGTCTCCGATTCCGAGGTGCCGCGCGCCCAGGCGATCCGCGGGCTCGCGGTCCTGTGCGTCACGGTGCTCTGTGTCGGCCTGCTGGCGCAGGCGCATTCGGTGGTGCTGCCGAAGGTGTTTGCGGTGCGGGCGCCGGCTATTGTCGACTGGGCGGGGCTTGTCGGGGCGGGTGGGCTTGCGTCCATCGCCCTCGGTATTGGGGCAATGGGCCAGCTTGCGGGCGGTTGGCTGGCCGACCGGTACCGCCTCACGTTTGTCTATCCTGCGATCTTTATCGTGATGATCCCGGTCGCGCTGCTCTCGGCCGGCCTGTCGGGCCTGCCGCTGGTGGGGGCCGCCGGCGCAATCATGTTCCTGATCACGGCCTCTCTGCCTACCGAAAACAGCCTGGTTGCGCGCTATTGCCCGACGCAATGGCGGGCGAGCGCCTATGGCGCGAAATTCGTCCTGGGCCTCGGGGTCAGTTCGCTGGCGATCCCCTTCGCCGGCGGGATATACGATGCGACCGGCGGATTCTGGTGGATGTTCGTCTCCATGGCGATGGTGGCCGGCGTCGTGATCTGCGCGGCAATGTTCCTGCCACGGGCCGGTGAAAAGCTGCCGATGGGGGCAAAGTCGGCCGAACCGCAGATAAAACAGCCCGCCGCCGGGCCGGCAGCCTAGGAGACTCCATGTCCATCCGGATCACAGGCCTCGACCATCTCGTCATCACCGCGTCCGATCTGCAGGCGACGATCGACTTCTACACCCGTGTGCTGGGCATGGAGCATGTCGAATTCGGCGACAACCTGCATGCGGTCCATTTCGGCGACCAGAAATTCAATATCCACGATGCGGCGACGGCCGTCTCGCCCAAGGCGCGGAAGATCGTTTCCGGGGCGGCGGATTTCTGTCTCATATGTGAGACGCCTGTTTCACAGGTGATACAGCATTTGCAGAATTGCGGTATTGAGATCGAAGAAGGACCGGTGCCGCGGTCGGGCGCCGCGGGGCGGCTGAACTCCGTGTATTGCCGCGATCCCGACGGCAATCTCGTCGAGATTTCCAATGTGACTGCGTGAGCACTACCGGGAATGGGCGTAGCACTACCGTCTGTGTGCCTATGGTTTTCAGTGAATTCAAACAGTCATCCCGACCTTGTGCCGGGATCCAGCCGGTTCCCGCGGAGGTGCTGGCCCCCGGAATAAATCCAGGGTGACAATTAAGTGGGTGCGCGGCCGGGTACGCTCGCGGACGGTTGCCTGACAGCCTGACAGCCTGACAGCCTGACAGCCTGACAGCCTGACAGCCTGCCCGCCGGCCGTCAGGAGGCCGCGCGCAATGCCTGGTCCAGGTCGCGGATGATGTCGTCGACCGTCTCAAGGCCGACCGAAATCCGCACCACGTCCGGGCCGGCCCCGGCGGCGATCTGCTGGTCTTCGGTGAGCTGGCGGTGGGTGGTGGAGGCGGGGTGCAGGATCAGGCTGCGTGTGTCGCCGACATTGGCGAGGTGGGACAGCAATTCGCAGCCCTCGACGAGCCGTGTGCCGGCGGTGTAGCCGTCTTTTAATCCGAATGTGAAGACAGCCCCACAACCTTTTGATAAATATTTATTTTTGTACCGCAGGGAGGGGCTTGACCGAAGCCCGGCATAGGATACCCAGGCCACCGCCGGATGATCTTCGAGAAAGACCGCCACCGCCTCGGCATTCGCAACGTGGCGCTCCATGCGCAGCGGCAGGGTTTCGATCCCGGTCAGGGTCATGAAGGCGTTGGTCGGCGACAGCGCGGGGCCGAAATCGCGCAACGCCACGGCGCGCACCCGCATGGTGAAGCCGAAATCCCCGAAAGTCTCGAAGAAGGTCAGGCCGTGATAGGCATCGTCCGGCTTGGTCATCGACGGGAATTTGTCGTTCTGCGCCCAGTCGAACCTGCCGGATTCCACGATCACGCCGCCCATCGAATTTCCGTGTCCGTTCAGATACTTGGTGGTCGAATGCACGACGATATCCGCGCCGTAATCGATCGGTCTGAACAGGTAGGGCGTCACCATGGTGTTATCGACGATCAGCGGAATGCCGGCATCGCGCGCGATTTCTGCGATGGCTTCGATATCGCCGATCACGTTGGACGGGTTGGAGACGGATTCGATGAAGATCGCCTTCGAATTTTCCTTAAGCGCGGCGCGGAAAGTGTCGGGGGCCAGCGGATCGGCGAAATCGCAGTGCCATCCGAGCTTTTTGAAACTGACCGCGAACTGGGTGATCGAGCCGCCATACAGATTGCGCGAGGCAACGAAGTGATCGCCCGGCTCCATCAGGGTGAAAAACGCCAGAAACTGCGCGGCATGGCCCGACCCGGCGGCGCAGGCGGCCCGGCCGCCTTCGAGATTGGCAATCCGTTCCTCGAGCACAGCGACGGTCGGATTGGTCAGCCGCGAGTAGATGAAGCCGAAGCTTTGCAGGTTGAACAGCGAGGCCGCGTGATCGACATCGTCGAACACATAGGACGTGGAGTGGTGGATCGGCGTATTGCGGGCACCCGTGGCCGCATCGGGTGCCGCGCCGGCATGTATGGCGCGGGTCTCGAACCCGAATTCGGCGGGGCCGCGACCCGGGCCGTTTCCGGCGCCTTCCGTATTGCTCATGCCTGCAGCGCTTTCCATGTTGCGGGGCCGACGATGGCGTCGGCGACGAGGCCGTGGGAGACCTGGAACGCGCGCACCGCGGCCGCCGTGCCCTGGCCGAAGATGCCGTCGGCGGTGATATCGCTGCCGGCGTCGATCAGCAGCCGCTGCAGGATCTCGACATCGCTGCTCCGGTCGCTGATGCGCAGGACCGGGCGGGGCGGGGTCCTGTCGGTCGCGAGGCTGCGGTCGGGCGGGATCATGCCGTCCGGGCGCGTCGATTTCGCGAAAACCATCTCGCCATGCGCGTCGAGGCCGAGCACCGCCTTGTAAGGAAACACGGGGCACGCCTTCGAGGACACTTCGCAGTGACCATGAAACGTTACCATTCCCTGGTAAGCTGCTGTTATTTCGGAACAAAGTTTGATCGCGGCGGTGTATTGCGCTTCGGTAAAGTTTTCGAGCGCCAGCCCGTGCAGACAGATCGCAATGGTGCCCCGGTTATTGCCGCCCTGGGCCGCCGGCGTTCGCTCGAGCGGGCGGCCTTCCTCGACGGTGCCGTCCTTGCGGATAAAGAAATGATAGCCGACATCGCTCCATCCGCGGTCCTCGACATGCCATTTGCGCATGGTTTCAATATTGTCATGATGGGCATGATCGCTGGCACTGCAATGCAGAAAGACGCGGTCGACGGCTCTGTCCGGTCTGGTAAACATGTTCTTCCTCCCTGTCGCGCTGTCGGGCCTACCCGCAGGCGGTATTGAGCGGCACGGCGGCTCAGCGCAACCGTGGCCGCTTCGATGAAATAACGCCGGTATTGATGCCCGCCCAGGCCAGTTCGTGATGAAGCCGCCCGAACTCTATCTTGGGGCAGCGGTCCATAATCGCCGTGAGACCGGCGGCCTCGGCGCGTTCGGCCGCCGCGGTATCTACGACGCCGAGCTGCAGCCAGACGGTTCTGATGCCGCGCACGTCTTTCAGCGAAATCGCCTCATCGACAATCGCCCCGGCATCCTCCGCGCGGCGGAAAATATCGACCATCTCGAAGTCGTGCGGAATATCGCCGAGAGTGGCAAAGCACTGCTCGCCGTGGATTTCGGTCCCTGCGCTGCCCGGGTTGACCGGTATGACCCGGTAGCCCTTCTGCTGCAGGTATTTCATCGCGAAGTTGCTCGGCCGCACCCAGTTGGCCGATGCGCCGACCATCGCGATCGTGCGCGTTTCATCGAGGACGCGGCGGATAAGGGAATCCGGATAGGCAAGGGCGGGCGGCGGCGCGTTCATCGGTCTACTCCCCGGTCCATTCGGGGGCGCGTTTCTCAAGGAACGCATCGATCCCTTCGCCCGCATCGCGGGCGAGCATGTTCGTGACCATAACCTCGCTGGCATAGGCGTAGGCGTCGTCCAGCGGCATTTCGAGCTGGCGATAGAACGCTTCCTTGCCGATTTTCAGCGTCAATGGCGATTTTGACACGATCTGCGTGCAGTATTCGCCGATTGCGGTGTCCAGTTCCGTATCGGGGACCGATTTATTGACCAAACCGGCCTCTAACGCGGCGTTTGCATCGATCATGTCGCCGGTGAGCAGCATTTCCATGGTCTGCTTGCGCCCGAGATTGCGGCTGACCGCGACCATCGGGGTCGAGCAGAACAGTCCGATATTGACCCCCGGCGTCGCAAATTTCGCCGATTCCGCGGCGACGGCCAGATCGCAGGTCGCAACCAGCTGGCACCCGGCAGCGGTCGCCGTTGCCTGAACCCGGGCGATAACCGGCTGCGGCAGGCGCATGATCGACAGCATCAGCGCCGAACACTGGGCGAACAGGGCTTCGTAAGCCGTGCGCGTCGGGGTGCCGCGCACTTCGCGCAGATCATGCCCGGCGCAGAAGGCGGGCCCGTTCGCGGCGATCACGACGACGCGCACGGCCGGGTCGCTGGCAATCGCGTCGATCTCGGCCTGGAGCGCGGACATGAGCCCGGTCGACAGGGCATTGCGCGCCGCCGGACGGTTCAGCGTGAGCGTCGCGACCCCGTCGGCGTCGGCGCGGAGGAGGATCTGGTCTGTCGGCACTGTCATTCAAAGGGCACTCGTTGATATCCGGAGAGAGTGTTATTCACCCATCCCGAACCATACGCCGACCGATCCCCGGCGCGCAATAAACACCGTCGGCGGGTTTTCTGGAGACGGCAGGTGGATGTTCTGACGGGCGCTGAATCCAACGGGGCAGGCGAACCCTGTCGATCTGTGAGGGCTGTATCGTCCGGCGTGTTTCGGAGATCGGGTCATTTCAATGGGGTAATATAATACCTATTTTATAATGCCTTGTAATCAATTGGTTTTTTGGGGTTAATGTCGATTGACAGGGATGCAAATCCTGTCATATTCCGCCTCCGACGCGCCCGTATCTGCGGGCGCTGCTGTTTTTGACCGATACACCTGTATCGATACACCTGTCTGGACCGTTTGATATGAAAACCATTTCCGCCAAGGCGTCGGATGTTGAGATGAAATGGTACGTCGTCGATGCCGAGGATCTTGTCCTCGGCCGGCTGGCGACCATTTGCGCCAAGATCCTTCGCGGCAAGCACAAGCCCACGTTCACGCCCCATGTCGATTGCGGCGATGGCATTATCGTCATCAACGCCGAAAAGATCGCCATGACCGGCAACAAGAAGACCGACAAGGTCTATTACCATCACACCGGTTATCCCGGCGGCATCAAGGGCGTTACGCCCGAGAAACTGCTGGCCGACGGCAAGGGCGACCGAATCCTGATGAAGGCGGTCGAACGCATGCTGCCCAAGACCAAGCTCGGGCGCAGCCAGCTGACCAAGTTCCGCGTCTTCTGCGGCCCCGAACACACACACGCGGCGCAGAACCCGGAAGTGCTGGACGTCGCGTCGATGAATCCGAAGAACAAGAGGAGCGCCTGAGCATGGCCGAAGAAGAAAACACAGGCGCGCTCGGCGACGCATTGAAAGAAGCGGCGGCCGCTGCGGCCGCTGCCGCGGAAACCCCGGCAGAGGCGCCGGCCGAAGCCGAAGCGGAAGCCCCTGCGGCACCGGTTATCGAAGAACCGGCGGCGGTTGCCGAACCGAAGATCGATGCCCAGGGCCGCGCCTATGCGACCGGCAAGCGGAAAAACGCGGTTGCCCGGGTCTGGATCAAGCCCGGCAGCGGCAGGCTGACCGTCAACGGCAAGGACGGACCGACGTATTTCGCGCGTCCTGTCCTGCAGATGATCATCGGCCAGCCGATGGAAGTCGTCGACCGTTCCACGCAGTACGACGTCTGGTGCACGGTTTCCGGCGGCGGGCTTTCGGGCCAGGCCGGTGCGGTCCGTCACGGCATTTCCAAGGCGCTGACCTATTTCGAACCGGGCCTTCGCGGCACCCTCAAGCAGGGCGGCTTCCTGACCCGCGATTCGCGTATCGTCGAGCGCAAGAAATACGGCAAGCGCAAGGCGCGCCGTTCATTCCAGTTCTCAAAACGATAAGGCTGGGACAGCCACTTCGACTTCCAGGGCGTCCCTCCGGGGGCGCCCTTTTTTTATTCCGCCCGGGTCTGTACTACACTGCGACGCGAAGAGGCATCTGACATGACACACACCATATTCATCGACGGCGAGGAAGGCACAACGGGGCTGCAGATCCGCGAGCGGCTGGAAGCCCGCGCGGAGCTCGAACTCATTCACCTGACCGGCGAGACGCGCAAGGACCCGGCGGCGCGGCGCGAAGCGCTGAACGAAGCCGACATCGCCATTCTCTGCCTGCCCGATGATGCCGCGCGCGAGGCGGTCGCCATGATCGACAGCAATTCGACGCGGGTGGTCGATGCCTCGACCGCGCACCGGGTTGCAGACGGCTGGACCTACGGTTTTCCGGAAATGACGGCGGACCAGAAGGATGCGGTGGCGTCGGCGACGCGTGTCGCAAATCCGGGCTGCTATCCGACCGGGTCGATTGCGCTGACCCGGCCGCTGACCGACGCGGGGATTCTGCCGAAGGACTTTCCGCTGACGGTCAACGCGGTGTCGGGCTATTCCGGCGGCGGCAAGGGGCTGATTGCGCGCATGGAAGACGCTTCGCGCGACGATGCCGTCGACAGCGCCTATTTCGCCTACGGGCTTACACTTGCGCACAAGCATGTACCCGAAATGAAGGTGCATGGCGGGTTCGATCATGCGCCGCTGTTCACGCCAAATGTCGGGCGGTTCCGCCAGGGGATGATCGTCGAGGTACCGCTGCAGCTGTGGTCTTTGCCGGGCAAACCGGATGTCGCGGCGATCCGCGACACGATCGCGGCGCGGTACGAGACCTGCCGGTTCGTATCGGTCGCGACGGCGGAAGAAACCGCCGCCCATGCAGCGCTGCTCGATCCCGAGGATCTGAACGACACGAACGAATTGCGGCTTTACGTGTTCGGCAATGAGGAGACCGGTCAGGCGGTGCTCGCCGCCCACCTCGACAATCTCGGCAAGGGCGCGTCGGGGGCGGCCGTGCAGAACATGAACATCATGCTCGGCCTGGATGAAGCGGCCGGGCTGGCGTGAATCGGCGGCGCGTCTGATCAAGTCCGGTTGTCATCCCGGCCCCGTGCCGGGATCCAGACATTGCCCGATCCAGGGACTGGACCCCGGGACAGGCCCGGGGGGACAATTGTTTGTTTAGACCGAAGAGCCTGAATGCCTAATCGAGACGTGTAACAAGGAGCCCGACATGACCCAGTACCAAGGCAACATCCTTCCCTATAAGGGCAAGTGGCCGAAAATCGCCGATGACGTGTTCATCGCGCCCGGCGCCAGCGTGATCGGCGACGTCGAGATCGGCGCGGGTTCGTCGATCTGGTTCAACTGCGTGCTGCGCGGCGACGACAATCCGATCCGCATCGGCGAGCGTGTGAACGTCCAGGACGGCACGGTGATCCATGTTCATTCGAAGTTTCAGGGCACCTATATCGGCAACGACATCACCATCGGCCACATGGCGCTGCTCCATGCCTGCACGCTGGAGGATAAATGCTTCGTCGGCATGGGATCGATCGTGCTCGACCAGTGCACGGTGGAAACCCACGGCATGCTGGCCGGCGGCGCCATGCTGACGCCGGGCAAGACCGTAACGGGCGGCGAGATGTGGGGCGGGCGTCCGGCGAAGAAAATGCGGGCACTGTCGGACGCGGAAATCGCCAATTTCGACTGGTCGGTCGCCGGCTATTGCGAACGCGCCGGCGAATTCCGCGACGAGTTGGCGGCGCTGGCGAAGTCGCGCGGCGTCGCGGCGGAATAAATTGATCAAGAGAACAGGGAAGAAATACGCATGACCCGGATAGCACCGCTGAACGACGAGGAAATGGGCGAGTCCATCGACCTGCTCAAACCGACCATCGAGCGTCTCGGTTTCCTGCCGAACTCGCAGCGCATCATGGCGCACAAGCCCGAACTGCTGTTCGGCATCAACGAGCTGTACAAGGCGATCATGCACCGCACCGAAGATTCGCTGCCGCCGGGGCTGCTGTACCTGGTCGGCAATGCGTCGAGCCTGGCTGCCGGCTGCATGTACTGCGTGGCGCACTCCGCGGGCGCCGCCAAGCACAATGACATCGAGGAAGAAAAGCTCGCCGCGATGTGGGAATTCGAAACCAGCGATCTGTTCTCGGAGGCCGAACGCGCGGCGATCCGTTTCGCCCAGGCGTCGTCCTCGGTGCCGAACATGGTGACGGACGAAGACTTCGACGAGCTTCGCAAGCACTTCACCGAATACCAGATCGTCGAGATGCTCTCGATCATCGGGCTTTACGGCTTTTTCAACCGCTGGAACGACACGCTCGCGACGCCTCTGGAAGACGGCCCGAAAGCCTTTGCCGAACAGGCCATCGGCAAGGCGGGCTGGGACGCCGGCAAGCACGGGACGTAGGCGTTGGCGTCAACGGTGGAGCGAGGCCGGCGGAATAGACGCCGAACATCTAACAACACTCATAATCCCCCGGTCCTGTACCGAGGGTCCATTTTTGCGATTGCACCTTGATCTACCGTGGACCCCCGGTACAGGACCGGGGGAGTAAGTGAGGTGAGGGTGTTGAATGTCGAGGGAAAATGCTTTGCAATCACCACAACAATATTTTTTGGGAGAACCAATATGAGCCGCGTTAAACCGCTGACCGACGAAGAACTGGTCGACTACCAGGAGATCATGGCGCCGAGCAGGGAGCGTCTCGGGTTTATTCCGAATTCACAGCGCGTCATGGCGCGCAAGCCGGAGCTGCTCGAGGCGTTCAACGCGCTGGGCAAGGCGGTCAATAACCAGACCGACGGATCGATCCCCGCGTCTCTCAAATACATGATCGCCAATGCGGCGAGCCTGACGGCGGGCTGCATGTACTGCGTCGCCCATACCGGCGGCGGCACCGAGCGCACCGGCATCGACGCGCAGAAGATCGCCGCAATCTGGGAGTTCGAGACCAGCGAGCTTTTCTCGGAATCCGAACGGTCCGCGCTGCGCTTCGCCCAGGCCGCCGCCGCCGTGCCGAACATGGCGACGGACGAAGACTTCGCGGATCTGCGCAAGCATTTCGACGACTACCAGATTGTCGAGATCGTTGCCGTGATTTCCATGTTCGGTTTCCTCAACCGCTGGAACGACACCATGGCGACGGCGCTTGAGGAAGAGCCCATCGCATTCGCCGAAAAGAACCTGGCCGAAAAGGGCTGGACCGCGGGCAAGCATGTCACCGGCGAGGCGGCGGAGTAGCGTTCCTACCCGGGTGCGTCTCTTTCTTTTCTACTTTTGGTTGGTATGGTTCGACGGGAACAATAACCGAAGCCGGGGGCGGAAATGTCGGATGGAACGAACGAACCAAGTGATGCCGGAGCGGATCCGCGTATAGAACGCCCGCAACTGCGCGTCTGGGCGACGGTGGGCGAGGCCTACACTGTCTGGTTTTCTAATCCGGGGCTATGGTTGAGACTCTCGGTTGTTCCGGTTTTGGTGGTGATCGGAATGTTGGCACTGCACACGTGGTCCTGGGTGGATGCTGCGCAGGCGATGGATCAAGCACCTGTGCTTCCTGCGGTCACGGCATTGTTGCTCGTCGTATTCATGTATCTTGCAGAAATTCCGCTCGCCACTGCATGGCATCGTCTTATTCTCCAGCAAAATTCGGGGGAGAGTCATCGTTACGTCGTGGGACGACGGGAATTCCGGTATTTGCTCAAAGCGCTGTTTATTCTCATTGTGGTATTGTTGGTGAGTCTTCTCCTCGGCATTCTTGTGAGCGGACTCATGCTTCCCCTGATCATGGGATCGGTCGGTGGGAAAGCCATCCCCGAGAATCTGGTTTTGGTCTCCATTGTAGGCTCGGTGCCGTCCATCGCGATCTATGCGGTGCTGGGATATTTTCTCGGATGTCTCTTTTTAATGCTTCCCGCAGCCGCTATTGGGCGAAATTTCAAAAGTGGCGAAGCGTCGACTGCTTTGAAAGGAAATGAATGGCGTCTTGTGGGCATATATATCGTCGCACTGGTTCCCATTTATCTGCTTGCAGCTGCGTTCGATGGGTTATTCAGTTTGTCGCTTGATGCCCCCGGCCTGGGAGCCGGGCTATTCACATACTTTGGACCACTAATCTTCGCGCCGCTTATCGTCGGCGTTTTATCGATTACCTATCGCGATCTCGTTCAGAAGCCGGAAGCAGTCGGCGACACGTCAGTGTAAATTTTATGGCTGCCCTGTAATCCAATTTTCGTATTCCCTCGGTCTCGTATCGAGGGCCCACTTTTGCGATTGCACTTTTGTCCACCGTGGACCCCCCCCGGTACGAGACCGGGGGATTAAGGTTGAGGCCGGTCACTCATTCGATTGTGACGGTATTTGTTTTGAACGCCGCTACCTGCCCATCCGTATCGTCATGGCCAGCGCGGCCCCGACCACCAGTGCACCGGCCGCGATCAGCGATGGGGCGGTGAACGTGCCGGTGATATCTGCGACATAGCCGGCAAAGGCGGGGCCGATCATCTGGCCGATGCCGAAGATGCCCGTCATCAGCGCGATCATGCGGCGCGGATCGGCGCCCGAGCCCGCGGCGAGTTCGCTGGCGACGAATAGCCCGACCGCGGTGATGCCGACAAAGGTGCCGCCGACCATCACGGCGGCGACCAGCACGGCCGTGGCGTCGGGGACCAGCACGGTGATCGTCACGCCGGCGGCCTCGACCAGGCAGGCGAGCGCGAAGCTCGCCGGGTTGCCGAGACGGCGGCCGATCCAGGCCCAGAACGCGACCGAGGGCAGCGCGCCGAGCCCGACGACGACCCAGATATACGGCTCGATATGGGCGATCTCCGGCGTCTGGCGGACGATGGCGGATATAAAGGTCGTGGTGATCACGTAGCCGAAACCGAACAGCCCGTAGGCGACCGAAAGCGGGATCATGCGCCGGTCGGTATGTCCGCTGCCGGGCGCAGGCGGGGGCGGCGTGTCTCCGGCGGCCGGGGGAATCAGCCAGAAGAGGGCCACGAGCCCGGCGATGGCCAGGCCGCCCGTCGCCATCCATTGGCCGTCCCAGCCGATATCGATCGCGGCGAGCCCCGCGACCAGCAGCGCCGACCCGGCAATGCCGGTCCCGACCCCGGCAAAGAAAACGTAGGACAGGTCGGGGCGTCTGGCGGCCGCGAGGCGCCCGAAGATCAGCGCCGAGCCGAACACCATGAACAGCGAACTGGCGAGCCCGCCGGTAAACCGCAAGGCCATGAACAGGTAGGGCGATGTCGTTGCCGCCATTGCCGCGGTGGTGGCAGCACTGACCGCCATCCCCCACAGCATCCAGCGCCGCCGGTTGCCGCCGACAAGCCCGGTCGCGCCGGCGAGCGCACCGAGCAGGTAGCCGAGATAATTGGCCGCGGCGATCAGCCCCGCCTCGCTTTTGGTCAGCGACAGGGCGTCGACCATGTAAGGCAGGATCGGGGTATAGACGAAGCGTCCGATGCCCATCACGGCCGCCATGGCGATCAGGCCGCCGATGGCGATGACAAGCGGAGAGGATTTCATTCGCGCAGTATGTCCCGAACCGGGCGCGTTAGGAATATGGCGCCGCGGGGGTTACGGTTTCGGGGCCTGTGGCGTCCGTTCAGCTTTCCTGCGAACGGACCTTCACGTAGGAGCCGGGTGCGTCCTCTATCGCCTTGAGCTTGCCCTTGCCGGGTTCGCGTGCGGCAACCTCGCCGTCGGCGAATTTTTTGACCCACTTGTCCCAGTCGGGCCACCAGGAGCCTTTATGCTCGGTCGCGCCTTCGAGCCATTCGACCGGGGTTTTCGCCTTCTTTGCGTTCGTCCGGTAGGAATAGCGATTGGACGCGGGCGGGTTCACGACGCCGGCGATATGGCCGGACGAGGCGAGAACGAATTTCGTGTTGCCGCTATAGAGCTGCGTTGCCGAGAAGGTCGATTCCCAGGGGGCGATATGGTCTTCCTTGGTCGACAGGATATAGACCGGCACCTTGATCTTGCGCAGGTCGATCTTCACGCCGCCAAGCTCCAGCGCGCCCGGTTTTATCAGCGCGTTTTCCTGGTACATCTTGCGCAGGTAATACGAGTGCATCACCGCCGGCATGCGGGTCGAATCCGCGTTCCAGTACAGCAGATCGAACGGGAAGGGCTCCTTGCCGAGCAGGTAGTTATTGATCACGAAAGACCAGATCAGGTCGTTGGCGCGCAGCATGCTGAACGTGGTCGCCATCTCCGAGCCTTCGAGATAACCGCGCTCGCCCATCTTTTCCTCAAGGCTCGCAAGCTGTTCCTCGTCGATGAAGACGCCGAGCTCGCCCGGCTCCTCGAAATCCACCAGCGTGGTGAAGAAGGTGGCGCTGGCGACGCGGTCGTCGCCTTTTTCGGCCATGTACGCGAGTGCCGTTGCGGTCATGGTGCCGCCAATGCAGTAGCCGATGATATTGACCTGGTCGGCGCCGGACGCCTCGCAGGCGGCGCCGATCGCGGCGACCGGCCCGTCGAGCATGTAATCCTCGAACGTCTTCGTGCCGAGGCGCGCATCCGGGTTGACCCAGGAGACGACAAACACGGTATGGCCCTGTTCGGTCGCCCACTTGATGAAAGAATTCTTTTCGCGCAGGTCGAGGATGTAATACTTGTTGATCCACGGCGGGACGATCAGCAGCGGCGTCTTGCGGACCTTCTCGGTCAGCGGCGAGAACTGGAGAAGCTGGAAAAGCTCGTTCTGGAACACCACTTTGCCGGGGCTGGTGGCAACCGTCACGCCGACCTCGAACGCATCTTCCTCGACATGCTTGATCTTGAGCTGGCCGTCGCCTTTTTCGAGGTCGTCGAGCAGGTTCGACAGCCCGTTGATCAGGTTCTGGCCCTTGGAATCAACGGTTTCGCGCAGTACTTCGGGGTTGGTCATGGCGAAGTTCGTCGGTGCCATCGCGTCGACGAACTGGCGGGTATAGAAATCGACCTTGCGCGCGGTCTCGTCGTCGAGCCCGTCTGTTTCACGCACCGTGTTGATCATCCATTTGGACGTCATCAGGTAGGACTGCTTGATGTAATCGAAGACCGGGTTTTCTTCCCAGTCGGAATCGAGGAATCGGCGGTCATCGGATTCGGGCGTGGCGAGGGGCTCTGCCTCCTGTCCCATCATCTTGTTGGCCGTATGCTGCCAGAGCTCCATGTAGCTGTTCCACAACCCGACCTGCGCTTCCGCGAGGCGGGCAGGGTCGGCCATCATGCGTTGTGTCATTTGCACGAACGCTTCGCCGATGTTCAGCGGGTCTGTGTTTTCCGCGTCGCCCTGGCCTGCCTGCGTGGCCTGGCGCGACATGAAATCGGTCACCATCCGCTGGCTCTGTTCGGCGATCTTGCCGAGCGTTGCAGTCAGTTCGCCGGCATCCGGTATATTCTGTGCGTTCGGTGTCTCGGTGGCCATCGGGCGATCCTTTATTGCGTTTCGCGTTTAACGGTATAATTTGCGGGCGGGTTGAGCAGGAACCGGCCTTGTCATCGCCTATCCTCAGCCCATCGCGATGACATGTTTATAGCCGATTATATTGCATTGCACAATAATTGTTGCTGGCAGGTGTGCGCCAACGTTGGTACTGTTAAAGAGAATGGAAACAAGGACTTGCAGCTGATGAATCCGGACCGGGACATAAATCCTGAATCGCGCAGAGGTATCCGTTTCGCGCATGCAGCAGCGCCGTTGGCGGCAGTAATGCTGCTGGCCGGGTGCTCTTCCGCACCCGACTGGGCGGACCCGACGGAATGGTTCGGGAGCGACTCTGCGGCAGAATCCGGCGAATCGGCAAAGCCCGCAGAGGCAAAAACCCCTGGCGAAGACAAGGATTTCCCCAACCTCGCAAGCGTTCCCGAGCGGCCCAAAGCGCCCAGCGAGGAAGAGCGCAAGCAGCTTGCAGACAGCCTCGCGGCCGATCGCGAGAATGCCGAATATTCGAAAGACGTGATCCGGCGCCAGAGCGCGGCGTCCGTTCCGGCACCGCCCCCGCCGCCGCCCTCTGCATCGTCGGTTCAGGCGCAGGCCACCGCCGATGCCGCCGCACGTGCAAATGGCGCTGCCGCTGCGGCCCCCTCAACAGCATCGACCGGGCAGGCCGGCGCGGGCCAAAGCGCCACCGGACAACCCGCAGCGGGACAAACCGAGACGGGACCAACGGCCGTGACGCCGCCGGCATCGACTGCGCCGGTACCGCCGGTCGCGCGCCCGGCGCCGGTTACCGGGGCTCTTACCCCGGCGCCTGTATCGCGTCCGCCGCAATTCGCACCGCGGCCGCCATCGCCGGTGGCGCCGGCTGCAGGGGCAAATACCGTTCCGCCGCTTGCCGTGCGCCCGGGTCCGAACGCGCGGTCGGTCGCCCGAATCGGCAATCCCAGCTTCGGTGCGCCGCCGGCGGATATCGCCGCCGCCCAGGATGCCGGCAACTCCCGGCAGGTTATGCCGTCCCGGTTTGCCGCGCCGCCCCCGGTTGCGGGGACGTTTTCGAACGGCACAGCCGCCGGCGGGGGAGAGCCGGTCGCGATGGTCCGCTTCAAGGCGGGATCGGCATCGCTGACCGGTAATGCGCGCCAGCAGGTGCGCCGGATTGCCGGAATATATAAACAGCGCGGCGGGGCGATCCGCGTCGAAGGACATGCGAGCAGCCGGACCCGGAACATGGATCCGGTGCAGCATCATCTCGTGAATTTCAACGTGTCGCTCAATCGCGCAAACGCGGTCGCGCGAGAACTCGTCCGCCAGGGTGTACCGGCGGAAGCGGTTTTCGTGGCCGCAATGTCGGATTCCCAGCCTTTGTATTACGAGGTCATGCCCGCAGGCGATGCCGGTAATCAGCGGGTTGAAATTCACTTCGTCAATTGAACAATAGCGCGACCGGGCATAAAACAGCCGGACGCCAAACTGGATAATCGGATAATCGCGATGGATCAGACCTTCCACCGTATAAAGCGGCTGCCGCCTTATGTTTTTGCCGAAGTAAACGCGATGAAGGCGAGCGCCCGCGCCGCCGGCGAGGACGTGATCGATTTCGGCATGGGCAATCCGGATTCGCCGACACCGCAGCATATCGTCGACAAGCTCGCCGAAGCCGTCGCCGACCCGCGTACCCACCGGTATTCCACATCGCGCGGCATACCCGGTCTGCGCCGTGCGCAGGCAGCCTATTACGACCGCCGTTTCGGTGTCGATATCGACCCGGAAACCGAGACCATCGTCACGCTCGGCTCGAAAGAGGGTTTTGCGAACCTTGCCCAGGCGATTTCCGCGCCGGGCGACGTTATCGTTGTGCCGAACCCGAGTTATCCGATCCATGCCTATGGCTTTATTATTGCCGGTGCCGCGCTGCGGCATGTCCCGGTGGGGCCCGGGGTCGATTTCATGGCGGAACTCGAACGTGCCGTGAAATACAGCGTGCCGCCGCCTCTGGCGCTGGTGCTGAACTTCCCGGCGAACCCGACGGCGATGGTGGTCGATCTGGCGTTCTACGAAGAAGTCGTGCGTTTCTGCCGCGAACACGGGATCATCATTATTTCCGACCTGGCCTATGCCGAGATCTATTTCGACGGCAATCCGCCCCCGTCGATCCTGCAGGTGCCCGGTGCCAAGGATATTGCGGTCGAATTCACGTCGCTCAGCAAGACCTATTCGATGCCGGGCTGGCGGATCGGGTTTGCCGCCGGCAATGCCAGGATCATCGCGGCGCTCGCGCGGATCAAATCCTATCTCGATTACGGCGCGTTTACGCCGATCCAGGTGGCGGCGACGGCGGCTCTCAACGGACCGCAGGACTGCGTGGCGGAATTCCGCGACGTCTATAAACGGCGCCGCGACGTGATGGTGGAATCGTTCGGCCAGGCCGGATGGGATGTCCCGCCGCCGCCGGCCACCATGTTCGCCTGGGCGCCGATCCCCGAACCGTTCGCGCATCTGGGCTCGCTCGAATTTTCCAAGCTGCTGCTGGCCGAAGCGCAGGTCGCGGTATCGCCGGGGCTGGGCTTTGGCGAATACGGTGACGGTTTCGTGCGCATAGCGCTGGTCGAGAACCGCCACAGGACGCGACAGGCAGCCCGTAACATCAAACGCTTCTTTGCCGACGCGGATAATATTCTGGAGCGTGCAAGCCGGCGCGCGATCGCATCTTGAGTGCGCCGCTGCGCGTCGCCATTGCCGGGCTGGGAACGGTCGGGGCGGCGGTTGCCGATATCCTGGTGTCCCGTCGCGACCTGATCGAGGCGCGCTGCGGGCGACCGATCGATGTGGTGGCGGTTTCCGCCCGCGATCGTGGCCGGGACCGCGGTATCGACCTGTCTGGGACGGACTGGTTTGACGATGCCGCCGCGATGGCAAACGACGCCGATGCCGATGTCGTGCTTGAACTGATCGGCGGCGAGGACGGGATTGCCAAAGACGTCTGCGAGAAGGCGATTGCCGCCGGACGGCATGTGGTCACGGCGAACAAGGCGTTGCTTGCCATCCATGGCAAGGCGCTGGCCCAGTCGGCCGAAACAGCCGGCGTCGGGCTCGGCTACGAAGCCGCCGTCGCGGGCGGTATTCCGGTGATCAAGGCGTTGCGCGAAGGCTTCGCCGGCAACCGGATATCCAGCATCCACGGGATTCTGAACGGCACCTGCAACTATATCCTGACGACGATGCGCGAAACCGGGCGCGATTTCGACGGTGTCCTTGCCGAAGCGCAGGAGCTTGGCTACGCCGAGGCCGATCCGACTTTCGATGTCGACGGTATCGATGCGGCCCACAAACTGGCGCTGCTGGCGAGCGTGGCCTTCGGCGTCGAGGTCGATTTCGAGAACGTCCATGTCGAAGGCATCCGCCATGTCAGCGCCGACGATATCGCCTTTGCCGAGGAACTGGGTTTTCGCATCAAACTGCTCGGTATCGCCAGCCAGACCCCGGACGGGATCGAACAGCGCGTCTATCCCTGCATGGTGCCGATGGACGCACCCCTTGCGCATGTCGAGGGCGTTTTCAACGCGGTCGTCGCCGAGGGCGATGCCGTCGGCACCAGTGTATTGCAGGGCAGGGGCGCCGGCGCAGGGCCGACCGCGTCTGCCGTGATTTCCGATATCGCCGATATCGCGCGGGGCACAATCCTGCCGGTCTTTTCGGTACCCGCATCCGCGCTTTCGAAATCGAAGACGGTGTCGATCGAGAACCGTGTCGGTCCCTATTACGTGCGCCTGTCGGTGCTTGACCGCCCCGGTGTGATCGCCGATGTGTCGGCGGCGCTGCGCGACGAGGAAGTGTCGGTCGAGGCACTGCTGCAGCGTGGACGGTCGGCCGAGGGGTCGGTCCCGGTGGTGCTCACGCTTCACGAGACGCAGGAAGCCGCCATGCAGCGGGCGCTCGCACGAATCGCCAAGCTCGACACGGTGGTAGAACCGCCCTGTATGATTAGAATAGAAGATCTGTAACAAATCCGCCTTCGGCGGCGCGTATAAAAGGAGAGAATTTAAATGGCTGAAACGGGCAAGATGGATCGCAATCTCGCGCTTGAAGTGGTGCGTGTCACCGAAGCGGCGGCGCTTGCGGCATCGCGTCAGATGGGCCGCGGCGATGAGCGCATGGCAGACCAGGTGGCAGTCGATGCGATGCGGAACGCGCTGAACAGCCTCGATATCGCAGGTACCGTGGTGATCGGCGAGGGCGAACGCGACGAAGCGCCGATGCTGTTTATCGGCGAGGAAGTCGGCACCGGCAAGGGCCCCAAGATCGATATCGCTCTCGACCCGCTCGAAGGGACGACGATCACGGCCAAGGGTCTGACCAATTCTCTCGCGGTGATCGCGATGGCCGAACATGACGGCTTTCTCAATTCGCCGGATGTCTACATGGACAAGATCGCGGTCGGGTCGGGCCTTCCCGACGGGATTGTCGATCTCGACAACGAACCTGCGCAGAACCTTGCTAACGTCGCCAAAGCGAAAGGTGTGGAGGTGACCGATGTCGTCGCCTGTATTCTCGACCGGCCGCGCCACGAAGACCTGATCAAGAAGGTCCGGGACGCGGGCGCGCGGATCATGCTGATCACCGACGGCGACGTGTCGGGCGTGATGGCGACATCGGAAGAAGCCAGCGGCGTGGATATCTACATGGGCAGCGGCGGCGCGCCGGAAGGCGTGCTGGCGGCGGCCGCGCTGCGCTGCATCGGCGGCCAGATGCAGGGCCGGCTGATTTTCCGCAATGACGACGAACGCGGACGTGCCGAACGCTGCGGCATTACCGACTTCGACCGCAAATACGATCTGCTGGACCTGGCGAGCGGCGACGTGATGTTTGCCGCGACCGGCGTGACCAACGGCACCATGCTGAACGGCGTGCGCCGGTTTGCCGGTGGGGCGAAGACCCATTCGCTGGTGATGCGCTCCAAGTCCGGGACCGTCCGCTATATCGAAGCGGAACATAACTTCAATCGCAAGACCGGTTTCGACCCGGTCGACGGCTAGTTCCGGCCGCCGATGGAGGGAGGCTCAGCCGCGAAAACCGGTGCGTTCCTGAACGTCGAGCGGTCCCATGGCGGTAAACGCTGGCGGCCGCGCCTGACCGATGAGCGCGGCGCGCTGGCAATCTCTCAGCAACTGAGCCTGCCGGACGCGCTCGGGCGAATCCTTGCCGCCCGCGGCGTCGATGTGTCGGAGGCGGAGGCGTTTCTCGACCCGAAACTGCGCGACCTGCTGCCGGACCCGTCGCACCTGCTGGACATGGACCGGGCCGTCGAGCGTATCGTGGCCGCGATCAACGCGGGCGAGAAGATTGGCGTCTTTGCCGATTACGATGTCGATGGCGCGTGCTCGGGATCCCTGCTTGCGAAGTTCTTCGGCGCGATCGGGCGGGAGGTCACGGTATATGTGCCCGACCGCATCGCCGAAGGCTACGGCCCCAACGCGCCGGCGCTGATGAAGTTGAAGGACGCGGGGGTATCGCTTGTCATCACGGTCGATTGCGGGACAACCGCCTTTGCGCCGCTCGCCGCTGCGGCCGATGCAGGGCTGGATGTGGTCGTCATAGATCATCATGTCGCCGAGCCCGAATTGCCGCAGGCGGTCGCCGTGGTCAATCCGAACCGCCTGGACGAGACCAGCCCAGTCGGCCAGCTCTGTGCGGCGGGGGTGACGTTTCTGGTCATCATCGCCGTCAACCGCGCACTGCGCGATGCGTTCTGGTACGGCGAAGGGCATAACGAGCCGCAACTGATGGCGTGGCTCGATCTGGTTGCCCTGGCGACCGTCGCCGACGTGGTGCCGCTGACCGGCGTAAACCGGGCGCTGGTGCGGCAGGGACTGGCGATCATGGCCCGCCGCGGCAACCCCGGGATAACGGCCCTCGCGGATATCGCGCGGCTGGAGGAAAAACCGGAAGCCTGGCATCTCGGTTTCATGCTGGGGCCGCGGGTCAATGCCGGCGGGCGGGTCGGCGAGGCGGGACTCGGCGTCCAGCTGCTCACGACGACGGACCACGATGCCGCGACAGGCATGGCCGTGCGGCTCGACCGGTACAATACCGAGCGCCGCGAGATCGAATCCGCGGTGCTCGATGCCGCGATGGCGCAGGCCGAACGCCAGGCATCGGACGCGTCCCCGCTGATCCTCGTTGCCGCCGAAGGCTGGCATCCGGGCGTGATCGGGATTGTCGCGGGGCGGATCAAGGAAACCTATAACCGGCCTGCCTGCGTGGTGGCGATTGAGAACGGGCTCGGCAAGGGGTCCGGCCGGTCGGTGCCCGGCGTCGAACTGGGCCCGGCGGTGATCGCCGCCCATCAGGCGGGGCTACTGGTCAATGGCGGCGGCCACGCGATGGCGGCCGGTTTTACCGTACCGGAAGACAAAATCGCCGATTTCCGGCAGTTTCTGTCGGATCATATTTCACGTCAGCTTGCCGGCGAGCGGCTCGCGCCCGATATCGGTATCGACGGGGCGCTCAGCCCCGAAGGGGCGACCGTGGACCTGATCGAACTGCTGGACGGGGCGGGGCCTTTCGGTGCGGGGAACCCGCGTCCGCGTTTCGTGCTGCCCGCGGTGGCGCCGGTCAACGCACGCATCGTCGGCACCGACCACGTGAGCTGCTTTCTTGCGCCGCCCGAGGGCGGCACCCGCCTGAAGGCGATTTTCTTCCGCGCGGCGGGCACCCCGGGCGGCGAAGCGCTGCTTAATGCACGGGGCGGGGTGGTCCACGTGGCCGGACACCTGAACATCGATACCTGGCAGGGCAACCGCAAGCCCCAGTTCATCATCGAGGACGTTGCGCCTGTGATGTGACGGTCCAGGGCGCGTTATGCAGCCGGGGCCGCGTTTTGCCGGCCGCGAATCCTGCCGCTCCATACCCACTGCCCCATTCCTGCCGCAAAGCTCAGCCAGGTTTGGCGTCGGGAGGATCGAAACCGATGGAATTGACTGTGATCGATCTGTTGCAGATCGTTATTGTGGCCGTCACCGGCCTTCGCGTACTGCTTTTTTCCGCACGATTTTAGGAACGAAACAGGCGTCGCGTTCTTGAACTGCAGCCTGCGTGGTGTACCTTACGGCGATGGACTAACCCACCGGATACAACAGGCAGAACGTAGCGACGGTGACGCAACAAACCGACCAGAAACAACGCACCGGCGATCCCCGGCGGCGCTTGTCTGTTGTCCGGCGAATCGGGCGACTGATACGCCTGCGCCTGATCATCCCCATGGTGCGCTCGCGCCAGCCGCCGGAAAACACGGCGCGCGCGGTGGCCGTGGGGCTGTTCTGGGCATTTACCCCGACCTTTGGCATTCAGATGGCGCTAAGCGCCGTGCACTGGTACATCGCGCGAAAATTCTTTAACCGCGATTTCAGTGTCGTCGTGGCAATGGCGTGGACCTGGGTAACCAACCTGTTCACCCTGCCGATTGCCTATTACACGTTTTTTCTGACCGGCCAGATCCTGCTCGGCCGGTGGAACGATCTGTCCGGATACGAGAGCTTTCAGACGTTCTGGGTCACCGCCATGGGCGAGACCGGCGGCGATCCGACCAGCCTCGCGGCGTGGGAGACCTATTTTTCGGTGATCGTCGAAGGGTGGGGGCTGGCGCTGCTTGTCGGGTCGCTGCCGCTCGCGTTTATCGGCTATTTCGTCGGCTATTACTGGACCCTGCGCATCGTTCGCCGGTGGCGCGCCATAAGGCAGGAAAAACGCGCCGCCGTGGCTGCCGCCCGCCAGATCGCGGCGCGGGAAATCGCCCGGAATCAGGCGCGCTGACGGGCAAAATACGGCGCAGGCCGGGTGTCTCGGCGGTATCGGACGGCGCCGGGGACGTTTTTGTCGCGGAATTCGTCAGACGGGCGCATTTCGCCATTGATTCCCGCCCCGGTATTGTTTATCCCCCTTGTCCAGCGACCCCATCGTCTAGAGGCCTAGGACACCACTCTTTCACAGTGGAGACACGGGTTCGACTCCCGTTGGGGTCGCCAATTTTCTTTCAGATTCAGAGCGCTTTTCGGGCTCAATCCCGGATCGGTCACCGACCCGTCCGTCGGTGCAGTCCGTGCGCGCGATTGAGCCCGATGCGGCGCCCCTGTATGGTTTAACCGCGGATCAACTGCAGTCGGGATCATCATGGGCGATGAAGCATCGCTGGAAACGGGCGGGGCGCCGGAGCGGCTCGGGCCGGACCGTCCGCCCGGGCGGGAAGGGCTTTATCGTGACATTGGCGCGGTGGAACACCCGAAAGACGCGGCCTGCGGGTTCGAGGTCACCGCGCGGTTCGAACGGTTCAATCAGGCGAACGATATCTATGCGCGCGGGCAGTGGGATCCGCGGATCCGCTCTGAGAAAGTCATCAACTGGTTCAAGGGCATGTTCCGGCCGGGCATCGGCGCGCGGGATACCAGCGGGTATACGATCCGCGATTTCGCGCTGCGCAATGCGGGCTGGATGGGCACGAACCTGACGATCCAGCGCAGCCTGGCCGAGGGGCGGGTCGACGGATTTCTCGATCATATCCAACCGTATTCCGAGCCGAGCCCGGTCAAGGTGACAATCGAGTCCACCGCGGACTCGACCGAGGAGATCAAGCGTGTCGCGCGGCTTTTTGGCGCCGATATGGTCGGGATCACCGGCCACGATGAACGCTGGCATTACACCAACAGTTTTTCGACCAGGACCCTGTCCGAAAAGCCTTACGCCATCCCCGACGATCTGCCGAACGTGATCGTCATTGCGACATCGATGCATTACGACGCGATCCAGTCCTATCCGTCGGCGACGGCGGGGGTTGCGGTCGGGCATGGCTATTCGCGCGATTTCGAACTGGTGCAGACGATTGCCACCTACATCCTCAATCTCGGCTATCGCGCGGTGGCCAGCGTGAATGACAGCACCCAGGCCATTCCTTACGCGATCCAGGCGGGGCTTGGCGAATACGGCCGTAACGGCCTGCTGATGACGCCGGAATTCGGGCCGCGCGTGCGGATCGGGCGCATCCATACCGACATGCCGCTCGATCACGATGCGCCGCTGCGTTTCGGTGTGAAGGAATTCTGCGACACCACGTGCCGGCGCTGCGCGGAGAGCTGTCCGCCCCAGGCAATATCCTATGACGCGCCGACGGAGGAAATTACCAGCCAGTCGATGACGGTCGGGATCCGCAAGTGGCAGGTGGATCCCGAAAAATGCTTCAAGTTCTGGACCAACCAGGGCACCGAATGCGGGGTCTGCATGCGGGTGTGCCCGTATAACAAGGACACCTCCAAGGCCGTGACGCGGCGCTACTATCGTGCCTGGCGTCGTCTCGCGGCATCCCGGTTGCAGCCATTGCGGTCGCTGGCGCTATGGCTTGATGTGCGGCTCGGTTTCGGCAAACGGGTCAAACCGGAAAAGTACTGGGAACGCTTCCGCTCTTCCGGGCGCTGAACGTTGCCGGCGGAATTAGCCGACCGTCTGAAAATCCGCATCTTGTGCGTCCCGCGCGGCGCCGGCGGCATCGCGCAGCAGACGGCGCAGAACCTTGTTGGCGGCGTTGCGCGGCAGTTCATCGGCGAAATAGTAGGCCTTCGGCCGCTTGAATCCGGCAAGCGAGGTCGCCTTGCAATGGGCGTCGATATCGGCGGCGAGGGTCTTGCGATCTTCGGCGTCCGAAACGACCGCGGCGACCACCATCTGGCCCCATTTTGCATCGGGCAGGCCGATAACGCTGACCTCGGACACGCCTGCATGCGTTTCCAGCACGGCTTCGACTTCTTCGGGGTGAATGCTCTCGCCGCCCGACCGGATCATGTCGTCCACCCGTCCGACCAGGGTGACGTCGCCGTTTTCCTCCTGCAGGAACACGTCGCCGGTGTAATACCAGCCGTCGCGCAGCTTTTCCGCCGTGGCGTCAGGGCGGCCCAGATATTCGGTAAAAATCGTATCGACCGTTGCATCCGCGATCAGTTCGCCTTCCTCGCCGGCGGCGACGATATCGTCGGGCCCGTCGCCGTCGATACGGACCAGACGCGTGCGGCTGTAATAGCCGGGCCGCAGGGTTGCATGCTGGCCGACCGGGTAGGGGTTTGACAGCGATGCCATGGTCTCGGTCGTCCCGTAGATATGGCGGACCGTGCCGCCCCATTCGCGGTCGATATGTTCCAGCAGGTCGGGTTCGATCGTGATCCCGCCATAGAGCGCGACCTCCATCGACGCCATTTTCGCGGGCGCGTAGTTCGGCATCGCCACCATGGCCTGGAACATGGTGGGTACGCAGAACGCGTAGGTGATTTTCTCGCGTTCGACCAGGTCGACAATGGCCTGGGGATTGAAATCGGATACCACGTAAAACGTGCCGTTAAACGCGAGCGTCACCAGGAAGACGCCGTAAAACCCGATCGCGTGGCTGAGCGGCATGCAGCCGAGCGAGCGTATATGCGTTCCCTGTATCAGCCCGCCCTGTGTCGACAGCCAGACCAGCCGGTGTTCGGTCGTCCGGTGGTTCAGGACCACGGCCTTGGGCAGCCCGGTCGTCCCCGAGGTGAAAAACAGGAACGCCATATCGGTTTCCGCCGGTTTTTCGTAGGCCGCCAGGGTCGATGCGTCGGCGCGGCATTCTGCGAAATCGGCTGCCGGTCCCGCCGCCCCACCGACCGACCAGACCGGTGCGCCGTCGGGCAGGGCGCTGGCGACCTCGTCCGCCAATGCCGTATCATTCACGACGATGGCCGCGTCGATTTCGCAGGCCTTGCAGATATCCGTGATTTCTTCGGGTTTCAGGCGGAAATTCAGCAATGCCGGGACCGCGTTGAGCCGCATCAGGGCGAGGATCGCGATGCCGTGTTCCCACAGGGTCGGCAGGGCGGTCGCCACGCGCGAGCCCCGCCCGATGCCGCGCGCCGCAAAACCTGCCGCAACCGCATCGATCTCGGCGATCAGTTCGGAGTAGGTGAGCCGCCTGTCGCTCCGGTCGTCGATGATCGCGATATGGTTCGGCGTCCGTTCCGCCGCAATCCAGACCAGCTCGTACCCGGTATGCATGCGCTTCTCCGTCGTTTGCCGAAAGGTTCCACAGACGGGCGCGGGAATCCAGACCTCGTCTTGTTTACCGTATAATTCGATAGGGGGCGGACGCTAGCCCCGTACAGCCTCCTGCGGCACGTCCGGGTCAGCATAGGCGTGTATCCAGTGCTGGATCGCCTCCATGCAGACGGGGTCGAGGTCGTGGCGCGGTTTGGGGTCGTAATCCCAGTTTTTGTAAGCGTCCGTGCCGCGCACCAGCGTCGCCGAGCGCCGGTCGAGGACGCATTTCACGCGGGTCGGCATGAAGGTGAACGACATGCCCATGCGCCGGTCGTCGGTGACGTTGGGCCCTGACGCGTGCAGCTGTCTCTCGTGATGAATCGAAAACTGGCCGGCCTTGAGCGGCATGTAGACGGCATCCGCCTCGTCCAGCCCGGCGATGGTCTGGCCGCGCGACAGCAGGTTGTTATCGTCATAGGTCTCGACATGCTGCTGGTCGGGCCATTTGTGGCTGCCGGGCAGGACCTTCATGCAGCCGTTTTCCGGCGTCGCGTCGGTAAAGGCGAGCCATAGGGTAATGACGTCATGCGGGTCGAGCCCGTAATAGGCGGAATCCTGATGCCACGAGACGAACTTGCCGTCGCGCGCGTCCTTGAACCAGAACGTCGACAGGTAGAGCAGGATATCCGGGCCGATCAGGTCTTCGACGGCGTCGAGAATCTTTGGATGATGGGCGATGTCCTCGAGCCACTTGAAGGCGAGGTGGCACTTGATGCGGATATAGTCGTCGATCGGCCCGTCGACCGATGCCTCGAACGCCTCAAGCTTGCGCCGGCAGTCCGCGGCTTCGTCCGCTGTCAGGCAATCGAACGGGGTGACGTAACCTTCGTTCCAGAACTGGTCGACCTGTTCGGGGGTGAGACTCTTCGGCATTGCGCGTTTCCTCCCTTATTCGGGCTGCCAGACGGTGACCTGCACCGGTGTCGGATTGTAGTCATTGACCGGGTTGTTGATCTGCGGGCAGTTCGAGATCACGGCGAGGACGTCGTTCTCGGCGCGCAGATCGACATAGTCGCCGGGCTGCGAAATGCTGGGACCCATATCCATATGGCCTTCCGGGCTGACCGGCACATACATGAAGAAATTGATGTTCGCGGCCATGTCGCGTTTACCCATGCCGACCTTGGCCATCTCGGCGAGGAAGTTCTCGCGGCAGCCGGTCTGGTTGTCGACATCGTAGCGGAACTTGTTGAGCTCGGCGGAGCAGCATCCGCCGATGGTGTCGTGCGACCCGCAACTGTCGGCGGTAATCGTCATCAGCGGAGTCAGGCCGACCGAATAGAACGTGGTGCCGGTGGTCAGGAAAATACCGGTCGCGTTGATCTTCATCGTGTCGGCCGCGGCATAGCGGTCTTCATGATCGTCGGCGTTCCAGCACAGGAAATCAACGGCCTGCTTGCCCTCCAGGTCGACGATGCGCATCATCTCGCCCTTCCTGACGACGCGGCTCCACCCGGCGCGGGCAGCGATGGTTGTGTCTTCGACGATTGTGCCGCTGATCTCGGGAGCGGGACGGGTGGCAAGCGGTGCTGCGGCGGTCATTCGGGGTCTCTCCTGTAGATGCCCCGAAATTCTAGCACCACCGCGTAGCAAAAAAAACGACGGCCCGAAGGCCGCCGTTTCCGGGCTGCGTGCCCCCCTGGGGGAGAGGGGTTACGCCGCGGAGCGTTTCCGAGACAGGATCGCGATACCCGCAAGTCCCAGGCCGAAAAGCGGCAGCATTGCCGGTTCCGGGATCTGGACGATACGGATGTCGTTATCGGTATCCTGCGTGAAGTCGAATGCGCCCGAGATGGTCCCGTTTTCCACTTCGGCGAAGCTCACCGTCAGGATGTGGAAAATGTCGTTGACCGGCGGCGTCGCGCCGATGCCGACGACGTTGGAATACGTGGCGAGCACGTCATCGTCGTTCAGGAGCGTGGAGACGAAATCGCGACCGTCGGCCGAGCCGGGGGTGCCGGGCAGGGGGTCGAAATTCCGGTCGAACAGGGTCAGTCCCGTCGAGCCGTCGAGGACGAATGAGGTCACCTGCAGGTTACCGAAATCGGCAGTCCATGCGTTGGTGTTGAACGTGTCGCCGCTGGCGGAAATACTCCACCCGGTGCCGTTCGCCGCGCCGGACGTGGCGCCCGTTGCGGCCCACTGCACGGTCTCGGAGCCACCGGCGAAGTTGACGGTGACGCTCATGCCGGCCATGTCTGCACCGTCAGTGGTAAACTGGCTGATGCCCGGAACCATGACGACCGTCGACAGATCGGTCGAGATGACGGCAGAATTCGCTGTCTGGAGCGAGAAGAGCCCCCAAACCAGAGCAGCTGCCGCCATGCCGGTGCGGCTTTTTTTCAGGATTTTCATTTTTTCGGTCCTATCCGTTGATTGAAGCGTTTCACGCGTCTGAACTCCCCATCACGCCGCCGGCTGTCTTCGACCCACCTTCGGAGATACCTCCGTCGCGATGGCTGAAACAATATTCAACAATCCACGGCGAGAAGTCCTGTGACCAATCGGAGGCCAATCTGTGACAATTATTGGACGGAACCGGAGTGGGGCCGGAGCGAGAGCCAGTAACGGGGCGAAAGCGATGTACGCGAACAGGGCCCGCGGCTGTCGCCGGACCGACGGGAGGACCGCACCGCCGGTCGGGAGGAAAACTGCCTGCGGCTTAGCCGAACAGCGCCGTCGCCGCGTTCAGATACCGGTCGGTGAATTCGCGCGGCAGGTTGTGGCCGCATTTGTCGACGAGTTCGACCGTGGCATGCGGCAGACGTTCGCCGAGCTTCACGGTGGTCAGTTCGGCCGGGCAGGGTTTGTCGTCGGTACCGTGGATCATCGAGATCCGTTTGCCGGCGAGGGCTGCGAATTCGGCATCGGTGAGAGTGCCCGCGTCGAGATAGCGTTGGCGCGGCGGGGCGAACATATCGCCGAAATAGTCTGCATATCCGTCCTGGGCCAGCAGGTTCCAGCGGCCCTCGATCATGCCGTCGGTCACCGCGGCAGGATTGTACATCATGGCTTCCATCGCCGTGCGTAACTCGGCGCGGTCGGCGGGCAGCGACCAGAATGCGTCGAGCGCGGGCGTCAGCGGATAGGACGTGCCGACGGTGCTGCTGGTCAATACGTGGCCGACCTTGTCGCTCGCCGCGGCGATCTTCAGCGCCAGCGCGCCGCCGAGCGAGTGGCCGGCGATACCACAGGGGCCGTCGGGCAGCTTGTCGAGCATCGCAAGGCCCTGACGGACCCAGAGATCGACGTCGAAAAACGGCGCGTCCGATTTGCGCGCACTGTCGCCAAACCCGATCAGGTCGGTTGCAAACAGATGGTAGCGCTCGGCCAGCGGCGCCATGGCCGGTTCGAAATTACCCATGATCGATGTGCCCGGACCGACGCCATGCAGCATCAGGACAGGAAAGCCGTTTCCGCCTTCCCAGTAATGAACGTCATATCCTTCAACCTTGGCGTGGCGGCTTTCAATCGTCATCGAGATAATCCTTCAGATCCTGTTCGAACCAGTCTTTGGGCCATGTGCGTTCGAAATCGGCGGGGTTGAGACGGCTTTTGATCGTCGCGTCGATGCCGAGCTTGCCATTCACCCGGTTGAACGCATCGCCGGGGATCGGCGTGCCCGACGGATCGCCCGGATGGCCGCGGGTCTTGTTGACGACCACCATGTCCTCCGCCGGGTTACAGCGCGTCGCGATAGCATGATAGACCGCGCCCGGGTCGTCGATATCGGTATCGTCGGAGATCGCGACGGCAAGCTTGCCGTTGTTCAGCGGTGTGCTCATCATCATCAGCAGCGCATCGCCGATCACGCCGTCGCGCGGCGCATCGCCGTTTACCTGCAGGATGCACGACATGGCGCCGCCCCAGGTCGGAAAGCGCACGTCTTTGACGTCGACGCCCATCTCGGACAGGCGGGTATACAGAAGCGCTTCGTGACACAGGCGCGGCAGCACCTGGTGGTCGGTCTCGGGCACGGTCTGTACCGCACGGTAGATCGGTCGGTCCTTGCGCATCATGATCGCGGTGAATTTCACGGTCGGCTGCGGCACCATGGCCGGGATGTGATACATCTGCGGATTGGGGCCGCAATCCATCATTTCCATGTCGCCGACCTGCAGCAGGCCTTCGATCACGATCTCGGCTTCGGCCGGGACCTTCATGTCGATGGTCTCGCAGGAGACGAATTCGACATCCTGATCGAGGATGGTGCCGAACATGTCGGTCTCGCCCCAGGAATCCATGTGAATGCCGGCAAAATTGCCCATGATCTCGAAAGCCGGCGGCAGGCCCGCGACATAGGCGATGGGGATTTCGGTCACGCCCATCGCCACGTATTTCTGGAAAATCACGGCAGTATCGCGCGAAATGAACAGGCTGAAGCCCTCGTTGCGGCCCGTCAGCGTCGTCAGCGCGTTCATGACGTTGTAACGCCCCGTTTCCGGGTCCTTCACGAAATTCATGCAGGTCATCATCGGGTTCGGATCGGCATCCGACTGATAGCAGATTGGCAGCTTGGTGACGTCGACATCGTCACCCGTCAGGACGACCTCGCGCACGGGCCCGGTGCGTACATCGATGACGCCGCGCGGCGGCTGGCGCAGGCGGTGAGCGAGGGTCTTCAGGAAGTCGCCTTCGGCGACACCCAGGGCGCGGGCCTGGAGGTTCCGGTGTTTGACCAGCATGTCGACCACCCGGAAGCCGGGCTTGCCGATAATGTTCTCAAACACGATCGGTCCCTCGCTTTGTGCCGACAGCGCGCCGATATGTTCGACCGCCACCGGCTTTTTAATCACCGTGACGACATCCGCGTTCGTCTCCAGCCAGCTTCTAAGGTCCTTGTCGACCGTGAAGTTCCGACCCTCGGTCGGCTCAGGGGCAGGGGGGAAGTCGGGCTTGCCGCGGGGCGGAAGGTACATGTCGGGTCCTTGGTTGGGGGCTGTCGGATGCGGCGTCGGAGCCGGCTCAGATAACGGCGATGGCATTGACCTCGATCAGGCAGCGCGGATCCGTGGCCAGCTGCACGACCTGAACGGTCGTTGTGGCAGGCTTGGCATCGCCGAAATATTCGGCCCACACCGCGTTCATCGAATCCTGGTCCGTCAGGTCCGTTACATAGCGCGACGCGGTGACGATATCGTCAAATGTGCCGCCGACCGCGTCGAGCCCTCTTTTCAGGTTTTCGAGAGCCGCCCGGGTCTGGCCTTCCATATCGACCGGCATCGAATCGAATTCCTCGGGGCGGTGGGGATGGTGGTGATAGACCGGTGCCGCGGTTGCACCTGCAAGATGGACGTGCGTGCCGCCTGTCACCTTTATTGCCGGGGCATAGGGCATCCACATGTCCGGTGCATCGGGCCAGTGGATGTGTTCGATCTTCTTGGTCATGATTGCCTCCGCTGAGTTGTGATCTGCGGAGTGTGGAATCTCTGCTGCCGCCACGCAAGCTGCCTGAAAAAGAAAGGGCGGCCTGTTGGCCGCCCTGTTCCTGAATAGCGTTTCGTCTTGTGGATCAGGCGGCACGCACCTTTTCGAGAAAGTCGTCGACGGCAGATCGCAGCACCTGCCCCTGTTCCGACAGCTGGCGCGCGGAGTTCAGGACTTCGCCCGCCGTTTCCCCGGTTTTCGCGGCCGCATCCGAGACAGAAGCGATATGGCTCGAGACTTCCTGGGTCCCGGTAGCGGCATGCTGCACGCTCTGGGCGATCTCGTCGGTCGACGCGCCCTGTTCCGTGACGGCGGCCGAGATTGACGATGCGATCCCGCTGACCTGATCCATCGTGGTCGATATGCCGCCGATGGCCGCGACGGCGCCGCTCGTTGCGGTCTGAATTGCGGAAATCTGGGCGCCGATCTCTTCGGTTGCCCGTGCGGTCTGGTCGGCAAGCGATTTGACCTCGGTGGCGACGACCGCAAAGCCCTTGCCTGCTTCGCCGGCCCGGGCCGCCTCGATAGTCGCATTAAGCGCCAGCAGGTTGGTCTGGCTGGCGATATCGTTGATCAGGCCGACGACCTCGCCGATTTTTTCGGCGGCGGCGGCGAGGCCCTGGACTTCGACATTCGTGCGTTCGGTTTCGGATACGGCATCGCTGGTGATCTTCGAGCTTTCGTCAACCTGACGCGCGATTTCGCTGATCGATGCGCTCAGTTCCTCCGCCGCTGCAGCGACCGTCTGAACGTTTCCGGTTGCCGCCTGGGAGGCAGCTTCGACGGCGGCGGTTTGCTCGGATGTCTGTTTTGCCGTGCCGGACATTTCTTCCGCCGACCGCTGCATGTTCCTTGCGGACTGGTTGAATACTTCCAGGATGTCACTGACCTTGGCGTCGAAGTCGAGGGAAAGCTGTGTGATCTGCTCGGCACGGGCGGACGTGACCCGGGCCTGTTCTTCCTGTTCCTCGGCGCGCTTGCGGTCCGCTTCCATGCGCTGTTCGCGGGCCTTTTCTCTCATTTCGGCCTGTTGTTTCTCGTTCTCGGCCGCTTCTTCGGCGAGACGGTTGTTTTCGATCGCCTTTTCCTTGAATACCTCGACCGCCCGGGCCATTTCGCCGACCTCGTCCTTGCGGCTGGCCGCCGGGATATCGATAGAGGTATCGCCTTCCGCCAGCTTCGACATAACGTCGACCAGGCTGTTAACGGGCTTGCGGATGCTGCGGGTCACCGTCATGGAGATCAGGAACAGCAGGACCTGGAGAACAAGCTGGATGACGATCTGCATCATCGCCCGCTCGTAAATCAGCGCATCCAGTTCGTCGGTATAGACACCGGTGCCGATAACCCATCCCCAGGGAGCGAAGCCGGCGACATAAGACTGCTTGTGCACCGGCGCGTCGCTGCCGGGTTTCGGCCACATGTAATCGACGAAACCGGCGCCGCCCGCCTTGACGGTCTTTACGAACTCGTTGAACAGCAGTTTGCCGTTCGGGTCCGCGAGCTTGCTTAGATCCTTGCCATTCAACTGGGGTTTCACCGGATGCATGACCATGCGCGGGGCCATGTCATTGATCCAGAAATACTCCTTGCCCTCGTAGCGCATCTTCGAGACGGCGGCAGCGGCTGCGGCCTTGGCCTGCGCTTCCGTCAGGTCGCCGCCCTGGGTCCTGGCGTGAAAACCTGCAACCATGGTGATGGCTGTTTCCGTTAGATGCTTCAGTTCCGAATTCTTCTGCGCCTTCAGACCGTGGGTCGTCTGGTAGATGGTAATGGCCGACAGAATGATGAGGCCCACCGCGGCAACGATATTGAGGAGATAGAGACGCTTGGCGATGGAGAGATTACCGAAGAATTGCATGCGAGAAGTATCCTGTCCTGGGGAGGCCTATCGAAGCCGGTGTTCAGATACCTCTGGTCTTACAGTGGAAGTACGAATTTTTCGTAAATATGCCTAAAACCGGACGGGATTCAGGAAGCAGATTTTTTTCCGCTTAGCCATTTGACCGCGGTTACGGCGGCGATTACGAGTGCGGCGCCGACGAGCTGGCGTGGCGATAAAAGCTGACCCAGCAAAACAAAACCGAGCGCGATACTGGCGACGGGTTCGAGATTCATCACCAGCGACGTGCGGACGCCGCCGACCCAGGCGATGCCGGCAAAAAAGCTTGCCACGGCAATTGTGTAAAACACTGGAACGGCAATAACCCCGACCCAGCCGCGGGAGGTCTCCGGCAGCGAAAAATCGCCTGCAATCAGACTGATGACGACGAACATCAGTGCGCCGGAAATATGCATGTGCAAGGTAACCGATCGCGCGTTATCGGTTTGCAGGACCCGTGCGCTCAGCAGGATAACGCCGGTCATCAGCAGAGCGGCCGCCCCGGCCAGCGCCATACCGAGGATGCTGGCGGTCGCTCCCGCATCGCCGAGCGCGAGGGCGAGGCCGGCAAAGCTGCCGACCAGACCGATAACGATACCCCGGTTGAGGGTTTCCTGCCGCATAAGCCAGGCGCCAAGTCCTGTAAACACAGGGTAGAGGTAGAAAATCAGAACGGCGAGACCGACGGCGATATGGTCGAAGGCCGACATCAGGCAAAATGCCATCGTCGAGTTGAGCAGTCCCAGTCCCAGCGCGGCGTTCCGCTCCCGCCGGGGCAGGGCAATGGTCCGTCGTGCCATCAACATCAGCGCCGTCAGGGCGATCAGGGTGAACAGATTGCGGATCGTGATGAGGGTAAGCGGCGTTGTACCGCCTTCGTAGGACAGGACGGCAAAGGCGTTGTTTCCGGCAAATGCCAGGGCCGCGGTAATAACGATTATATAGCCGATGACGGGGGACCGCTCATTCATAAGCCATTTCACCCCGTTGGGGCCGGTGGGGCAATGCATATTCGGACCTCCGGCGAATCGCCGGGGTACATACAGCCCCGAATTCACCCCGCAGTATCAGGAGAACTCGTGCCGGAGCGTTTGAATACGGCGCCAGCGCGCCTGTGTATCGGTCAGAAACGACAGATCGATACGGGGCGGTTCAACCGCTGTGACGCAGGAATCGATCTTGCCGACGCCCTCTATGAATACCGTCACATTTTCACCGGGGAGAGGTGAAAAGACGTCCGCATAGACGCTCATAGCTGTCGTTGTCAGGCGGGAGACACGTGTCGTGACGCCACGCCCGTCATAGACGATAACAGCTTCGGTAAGGTCCATCGGTCGGTCGGTCATCAGGCGGACAAAATGTGCTGGATGGGGGACGCGATAGACTAGATGGAACGGCTTAATCTTCGATGAAGGCGGACACGCACAGAAATTCCTCTTAGTCCAAAACATGAAGCTAATTCAACACTGGTTTGATTATTAGTTATTTTATATCGATCCCGAGCGTCCCAATTCCCGATATTCTACCGACGAGACGATCGCCGGGAATGACGGCTTTCGGGCCTTTCGGGGTCCCGGTGAAGATGATATCTCCGGCGCAGACGGGCCCGTAGCTTGACAGCCTGGCAATGATGTCAGCGGTATTCCATATCAGCTGTTCGATATCGCCGTGTTGTCGGCGTTCGCCGTTTACTTCCAGGGTGATTTCGCCTGTCTGGGGATGCCCGATCTGGTCAACGGGATGCAGGTCTCCGACCGGGGAGGCGCCGGCAAAGCTCTTGCACAAGTCCCAGGAATGTTCGTTGGCAATGCAGTCATGCATTACGTCCCGGCGGATCATATCGAAGCCAACGGCATAGCCGTAAACGTGTTCGAGCGCGTCTTCGCGGGCAATGTTTTCGCCATCGCGTCCGATAGCGACCACCATTTCTATTTCCGGGTCGAGGTGGCGGGTCGCTGCCGGGTATATCAGAGTGCCACCGTCCTGAAGCAGTGAATCGGCGGGTTTCAGCGAAATACCGGGGGCGCTTCCGCCGTCGCCGCCGAGGCCGGTTTCGGCGGCATGGTCGGCATAATTTCTGCCAATCGTATATATCCGACGGACCGGAAAAGTCAGTGCGCTGTTTGCGATCGGAATGGACGGTGGTTCCCACAGTGGAATTACTGATGTCATGAAATTTCCATCGGCGTTAAGGGCTTGGTGTATAGGCGTTTTTTGGCTAATCGATCGGATTCAATCCGTACTTTAGCGGTATTCTCGGTTTAACGGAAAATTTAAGAACGAAGGTCATTATGGCGCTTCAATTACAGGGTTTGTCAGGCGATTTATATGCCAGACGGAACAAAAAATGCCGGAGCGGTCAGCATCCCCTCGTCTGAAGTGCGTCGGGGCGGGGCTGCCGATGTCTCGATGTTTGCTCAAAGCGCAGCGCCAACGCCGGAAAACCGCGTGTCGCTTGAAAAAGCGGTTGCGGAGCGATTCGGCGACATAGAGCGCTACCGGCTTGCGATCGAAGGATCGCAGGACGGTATCTGGGACTGGGATGTGCCGTCGAATACGATTTATCTCTCGCCGCGTCACAAGGAACTCCTGGGTTACGAAGATCACGAAATCTCGGACAGTGTCGAAGGCTGGCTCGGGCTTATCCACCCCGAAGACCTCCAAGTGCACAAGACGGCGATGACCGCGCACCTGAAGGGGGTGCTCGACTATTACGAAGCGGAACTGCGACTCAGGCGTAAAGACGGAACCTGGTCCTGGTGTTTTGTCCGCGGGCGCGGTGTACGGGATGAGAGCGGCCGTGTCTGCCGTATGGCGGGGGCCGCATCCGATATTTCGCATCGCAAGGAAATCGAAGATGCGGGGGTCGATGCAGAAGCCCGCGCACGGCGCGCGCAGGACAGGCTTGCGGATGCCATAAACGTATCGGCGGACGGGTTTGCCCTGTTCGATGCTGACGATGTGCTGGAAAAAGCGAACGAAAAGCTCGCGGCAGCGTTCGGCGAGCAATCCAGGGTCATTCACGCCGGTCTGCGTTATGCCGAATTGATCGCAATCCTTGCGGAAACGATTGTTCTGGACGATGGAGACGATACGTCGTCGACCTGGTTCGACCGGCAAATGGCGTATCATGCCGCGCCTGAAGGTAGCGTTGTCATTCAGACGTCGGAAGGGCGCTGGTACAACCTCACCGAGCGCGAGACGGATGACGGCGGCACCGTCCTGATGCTCAGCGACGTTACGGCGATGAAACTGACGGAACAGAATCTGCAAAACCGACTGCTCGATCTTCAGGCGGCG
This sequence comes from uncultured Rhodospirillaceae bacterium, assembly GCA_963977005.1. Taxonomy (GTDB): domain Bacteria; phylum Pseudomonadota; class Alphaproteobacteria; order MPNO01; family UBA830; genus CAXBCP01. Next base: position 60,565 of record CAXBMQ010000016.1, on the reverse strand, counting down.
AAACTGGTTTCGGACCGGCAGTCGGAGCAACTGAAGACCCTTGCGGAGCAATTCGCGTCGGCGAAAGAAGAGGCCGATGCCGCCAGCCGGACCAAAAGCGAATTTCTCGCAAATATGAGCCACGAACTGCGGACGCCTCTGAATGCCGTGATGGGCTTTTCGGAAGTTATCAAGAACGAATTGTTCGGCCCGGTCGGCGTCGAGCAGTACAAGCAGTACGCCGACGATATATACGAATCCGGCGCGCACCTGCTCGCGATTATCAACGATATCCTGGACCTCTCGAAGGTCGAGGCCGGAAAATTCGACCTGAACGAAACCGAGGTTCAGGTACCTGAACTCTGCCGGTCGGTCATACATATCGTAAAGGGCAGGGCGGACGAAGCCGGCATCACGCTGATCAAACGCCTTCCCGAGGATCCGCCCTATCTGCTGGCAGATCCGCGTTCGCTGAAACAGATGCTGCTAAATCTGATGTCGAATGCGATCAAATTCACCTCGCCCGGCGGTACGGTTGATCTGGTGACCACGATCGGTCCGGACGGCGGTTTCCGCTTCGATATCCGGGATACCGGCGTCGGCATTGCGAAAGAGCATTTCGAGACTGTCCTGTCGCCCTTCGGCCAGGTCGATACGGCGCATGCCCGGGATCACCAGGGGACAGGCCTTGGCCTGCCGCTGGTGAAGGCGTTTATCGAAATGCATGGTGGCCGCATCGAAATCGAAAGCGAGGTCGACGAAGGCACGACCGTGAGCCTTTTCTTCCCGCCCGACCGCACCCGCACGTCCTGAGACCTAGGCGGGCTTAAGTGCGCCCTTGATGATCTTGCGGGTCGGCGTCAGCGGCATCCGCGCGACGATCTCCAGTTTCTCCGGCCATTTCATCTTTGCGACGTCGTTGTCGTCCAACCAGGCGCAAATCTCTTCGAGCGTGACGTTGCTGTCCGGTTGCAGCTCGATATACGCACAGGCACGCTCGCCCAGGACGTCGTCGGGGACCGGTGCGATTGCTGACATCAGGACTGCGGGGTGGCGATCTATGACGGCCTCGATATCGACCGGGTTGATCTTGATCCCGCCGCGATTGATCAGATCCTTTGCGCGCCCGGTGATCTGCACGTTTCCATTGGCGTCGCGACAGGCCAGATCGCCGGTTTTGAACCAGCCGTCGCCGCTGAAGGCGGTCCGGTTGGCGTCCGCGTTGTTGAAATACCCCGCGATCACCGAGCAGCCGCGGATCTCAAGCTCGCCTTCCTCTCCGTCCGCCGCGATATCGCCGTTCTCAAGCACCATCCGGGCTTCGAAGGTTGGTGTTGTCTGACCGAGCGTCTCGCAGCGGATATCCGCGGGGCCGTCGAAGGGTGTATGCAGCCCCATGAAGCACTCGGTCATGCCCCACATCTGGCCGACCGAGCCGTTGGGCATGGCGTTTTCCAGCGCATAGGCGATATCCGGCGGGCAGGCCGAGCCCGAAATGGTTGCGATCCGGATCGATGGAAAGTCGCCGTCTTCGAGCAGGCCGGATTTCAGGCAGGCCGCAACATGGGCGGGCGCAACAAAGGCGACTGTCGGTTTGCCGGTCTCGATCAGATCGATCAGCGCGGGCGGGGTAAAGGCTGGCATAAGCAGGCTGGTGGCGCCGGCCATCAGGGTGAAGTTCAGGACGCAGAGCCCGAATGCGTGGGTAAACGGAGGACCGCCGAGGACGACATCGTCCTGTGTCATCCCGTAAATCGGGGCGGCGATGCGGTTATTGGCCAGCATGGTCTGATAGCTGTGGACAACGGCCTTAGGCGCGGCTGACGTGCCGGAGGTAAAGCACAGGATGGCGGGATCGGACGCGACCGGCGGGTTGTCTATCTCGGTTGTCCGGCTGTCGTCGATCAGCGTCTTCAGCGACAGCGCTCCGCCGGGCGCGTCGCCGGTGGCGACGATCACGTGCTCGAGCGTGGCGACCTCGTCGCGCAGACCCAGCATCGTCGCCGGCGCATCGTAATTTTCCGCCGCGCCGGCGCAGACAACGGCGCGCGCGTTGGCGTGTTCGAGCAACGGTTTCATTTCGCCCGCGCGGTAGGGCATATGCATCGTCGACAGCACGCCGCCCATCATCAGCACGCCGAAATAGACGGTTGTGAATTCGGACAGGTTGGGAAGCTGTATGGCGACGACGTCGCCCTTCTGTATGCCGAGATCGAGCAGACTGTTCGCGAGGCGGCGCGCGCGTTCGTGCTGTTCGGCATAGGTTATGTCGCCGCCGGGCCCGCGCACGGCAACGGCATCGGGGGTTTCCTTCGCCCATTTGTCGAGCCATCCGGTAACCGTGTCGCCGTTCCAGTGGCCAAGCTTCAGGTACTTGGAAGCGGTGCGCGGATCGAAATCGAGGGCCTTGCGCAGCGCGATGGCCTCGGGCCGGAACGTAAACCGCTCCGGGTGGGGCACGAAGCGGTCAGTGCGGAAGCGTTTGCCGCCGCCGAGATCGTATAGGCGGTGATAATTGTGCCGGTTGAAGCGGCGGCGTTCCATGATCGTGCGGATATAGGTCGTCTGATCGTGCGTCAGGCCGAGCTTGCGGGCGATCTCGATATCCGAAATCCCGGCATTTTCCTTCTGCTTCTCGATCTCTTCCCAGTCCAGTTCGCGCACCGGGTCGCCGCGGCGGATCTGCAGGTTGTGGCTGAGATCGAAGATCGTGTCGCCGTAGGTCTGGATCATCTCTTCGGACATCCCGACCTGGCTGCGTTTGAGCCCGCGGGTCATGAATCGTCTCCCGCGGCTGCCTGCAGCCGGTGCTCGTAGCGCCGGATGGGATCTGCCTGGGGCGACTGGTTGGCGATCGGACAGACGCGCATGCATTCGAAACATTGCCCCAGCAGGCCGCCGGAACCGACGGAAAGCTTGTACCAGAGGATCTTGTTCTCGGCATCGAACAGCAGGTCTTCGCGCTCTTCCTCGTCCTTGGCGCGGATTGCGTCGGCCAGCACGCCGGGGACGGATTCGAACTGCTGGGTCATCTCGGCGCAGGCGGCCATGTCGTAGCGCATTTCGGCCTGGTTGCCGTCCGCGTCGATATCGCCAGACAGGCACTGGACCGGACAGAACTTCATGCAGGGCGTCTGGCCGGTTTTTCGGAACAGATCGACGCAGGACGTGGTCGGGCAGGGGTTGTCCTGCATCGGCGGGTCGGGTTCGAGTTCCAGTTCGGTGAAGATCGAGGCGAAATACATGTAGCCGAATTCGGGATGCAGCAGGATGTCGCCGGCCAGCGACCGCGCACCGATACCGGCAAGCTCGGCATGCAGCTTCAGGCTCTGGAACGGCACGCGGGGGCCGGCCTCGGTATCCATATCCGGTGGGCAATAGATGGCGCGCTTGCCGAACTTGTTTTCGATCAGGAAGGCGGCGCCATAGGCGATCGTGTAGGCGCGGACCTCGGTGGAGCCGAAATAGCCCAGCGCCTTGGCGGGAATGTGCCACGCGCCCTGGGTCTGGCCGCCGACGCCCAGGGAAATCACCGATTTGGCGCGCGGCCACATATCGCTTGGCCGGTGGCCTTCGGGCGCAATCCGCTCGATCGCCTTGATGTCGGCAACGCCGGCAACCAGTGCGCCTTTTTTAAGGCAGTAATCGAGAATGGTCTGTTTGGCGACTGCCGGGTCGATATCGGTTTTGACGGCCATGGCTATCCCTGAACTGCAATACTGTCGAAATCTGTTCGTTCAAATTTATCCCTAAATACAGCCCTATGCACGGCCGATTACGGATTATGGTATCCAAAACCTGCAACCGGGTGCGTTCTGCTGCACAATTTGACCTAGTCTTCCGGGGTCAGCCTGTATCGGAGGGTATCCGACGGGGTTTCGCCGAAACGTTTTCGGTAGTCGATGGCAAAGTTCCCCATGTGGCGAAAGCCGGCCTCGCGTGCGATCTCGCCGACATTGCGGGACTTGGCTTTCAGACCCAGTAACTCCGTGCGGACCCGGTCCAGGCGGACGGCCTTGAGGTAGGATTTTGGCGATGTCGCCCGCCAGACGCGGAAACCGTTATAGAGGCTGCGTTCGCTGACGCCGGCAACGGCGGCCATATCTGCGATACGGAGATCCTTGTCGGCATGAAGATCGATATATTCCTCGACCCGTTTGACATACCACGGTGCGATCCCGGTCTCGTCGTTCTGGCGCGCGAGCGATGCGGAATGGTTGTGCGGCAGGGATTCGATCAGCGTGACGGCGAGGAGCTCGGCCAGCATTGACTGTGTTCTGGGCGCGATGCCGCCGGTGCCGGGATTATCCGCTTCGATACAGATCAGGTCGATCACCCGTGCGACCGATGCGGAACGGTCGCTTTCGGTTGTTGCATCGAAGCGGATGGGCGGGGTGGCAGGAATGGAGAACCGGTTCTGGGCAGCGTCGGCCAGCACCGCGGTTTCGAGTTTGATTACGATCTGTCCGCAATCCGCGGCGGTTTTCAGCGAGAACGGCTCGGTTGGATTGATTACAGCGATATCGCCTGCCGTGAGGATGCGTCCGCCGGATTCCGGGCCGAGACGGCATTCACCGCCGAGGACGTAGTGGATGAGATAGAAACGGCGCGAAAGATCGGCGCTGATCGTGGCGCCGGGTGAATACTGAATGAAGTTTACCGACATGCCGGCGAGGCGCGCGTGATGATGGCGGGCAAGAAACGGTGCGTCGCCGGACAATGGCGCCATGGCATGCGGTGCCAGAATTTTCGACATTTCGCGTCGCGCGAGTTCGGGGTCAGAGGTTTCGAGAAAGATCGAACCGGGCAGGGGAAGAGGTGAAATCTCCGGCATGGTCGGCATCAGAACCATGTGCCGCTATAAGTGACGGCATCCGCGCCGAGACCGAGCTTGAAGCGGGCGATACCCGGTGCCCTAGCATCCATACCGCCGAGGTCGAGCCATCTGACGCCGGCTTCGCGCAGCCGGATCGTGCCCTGCCACAGCAAAAGATGGGCGGCGTTGCGTTCGCGGCCGAGGTCGGTGGTCCAGGACAGGTAATAGGTAGCGCTTGTGCCGTGACGGAGGAACAGCGACGCGGCGATGACGTCACCATGATCGAGCGCCTGAAGCAGAAACGTGTCCTTTTTGAAGCTGTCGGCAAGTGCCCGCACGAGGATACCCGACGGCCCGCTGTATTTTTGGGCGCGGCGATCCCTGAGGTAATGCGTCACGAAATGTTCGATCTCCCGCGCCCGGCGGTCGTCGCGGATTTTCGGCGCATCGGTCTCTGCCTGAGCCAGCGCGTTACGCCAGTTGCCACGAAGGTTTGCGCGCAGAATATCCGGCGCGGGGGCGAGGTCGAGCCATGCGGTCGTGTAACCGGTTGTCATCTGGCGTTTACCGATCGGCCGCATCGCTGCCGCAGCGTCGACCGTGTCCGGCATCCAGAACACGAGGTTGCGTGAAAGGCGCGGATAGTCGGCGCGCAGCGCCCTGGCGATATCGGGCAGAATCCCGGGCTGAGCGGTCACGGGACCTCGGGTCAGCCGGACCAGGTTGAGCCCGCCGGGAAGTCTCCGCTCGGCGGTCTGCAGTGTTGCGACCGGGCCGCTATCCGCGATGACGATCGCACGGTGTATTTCGTTGGTGGAGACACTGCCAATCGACTCTCCATACGCCCAGGCCTGTTCAAGCGGTGCGGGGCAGGCGGACTGTATCTTTTCAAAAGCGGCGCGTTTGGGCGACCAGTCGATTGCAATCGGGGAATTCAAATTCGTACCTGTAGCGTTTATACCTGTGACGATGAGCAGTCCGATAAACCGTTCCGTCATCATAGACGGCCAGTCGATTCCCCGGCGAGGGTTTACCGCCTGGGCATGGATCTATTTCCTGGCCTTCGTCGCGGTGCCGGTTCTTGGCGTTGCCGCATTCCTCGACTACCTGCTGTACCTCACAATCATCCGATAACGGAGACCGAACATGCATAACGACATTCATCTGACGATGGCGACGTGGGACTACGATCACGTTCGCGACTTGGCCACAGGCATGGTCAAGCCGAAGGGGATCGAGCTGACCCATCTGCAGATGGAGGTCGAGGAGATTTTCTACCGCTTTGCCAAGTCGTTCGAATGGGATGTGTCGGAGCTGTCCTTTGCCAAATACTGTTCGATTATGTCGCAGGACAATCCGCCGATTACCGGTATTCCGGTGTTTATCAGCCGGGTGTTTCGCCATTCGGCGTTCTATATCCGCGCCGATGGCAGCATCAAGGAATCGACCGACCTGAAGGGCAAGCGCATCGGGATTCCCGAATGGTCCCAGACCGCGACGGTGTATGCCCGCGGCTGGCTGCACCATCAGGGCGGGGTCAAGCTCGACGAGGTCGAATGGGTGCAGGCGGGTGTCAACGCGCCGGGCCGGGTCGAAATGGCGAATCTGAACCTGCCCAAAGGCGTAAAATACACGCAGGTCGCCGATAAATCGCTCGCCGAAATGCTTCTGTCCGGCGAAATCGACTGCATGATCTCGGCGCATCCGCCGCACGAGTTCGAAAACGGTAAAATGACGCGCCTGATGCCGGACTTCCGCGAGGTCGAGGAATCCTATTTTGAGGAAACCGGGATTTATCCGATCATGCATACGGTCGCCATCAAGCGCGACGTGTATGAGGAATACCCGTGGATCGCGCGCAACCTGATGACGGCATTCGAGGAGGCGCGGGACCGGTCGGTCGAACGCCTCACCAGTGTCACGGCGTCTCAGATTCCCGTGCCGTGGGGCTACGTGAATGCCGAAAAGACAGCGTCGAAGATTTTCGGCGACAATGGCCTCTGGCCCTATGGGATCGAGCCGAGCCGGACGACGATAGAGGCATTTCTGCAATATTGCGACGAACAGGGCGTGACGCACCGCAAGCTGACTCCCGAGGAACTGTATGCCCCCGAGGCAACGACCGAATTTGTGATCTGACGAGCCGATTTCGACGATTTCGGTGGTTTGATCGTGACGCCGAATAAGGTAGAAACCTGTCCGAACAGGGCCATCTAAAGGCCAGTATATCTTTGGAGGCACTCGAATGACCGGACGACGATCCTTTATCGGAGCATTTTTTGCAGGCGCATTGATGCTCGTAACAACAATGGGGGCTGCAATGGCTGCGGATCTCGAGAACACGCTCTACATGGAAACGAAGGATGGCCGTATCGTCATCGAATTGCGACCGGACCTTGCGCCGAAACATGTTGCGCGTATCAAGGAACTGGTACGCGAGAAGTTTTACGACGGCATCGTCTTTCACCGGGTGATCGACGGTTTCATGGTGCAGACCGGCGACCCGGACGGCAACGGTACCGGCGGATCGGGCCAAAACCTGCCGCCTGAATTCACGTCCGAAAAGCATGTACGCGGCACGGTGTCGATGGCGCGTTCGGCCAGCCCGTCCAGCGCCGACAGCCAGTTCTTCATCATGCTTGGCGATTCCCCGCATCTCGACAACAAGTACTCGATCTGGGGCAAGGTGACGTCGGGTATGGAATTCGTCGACATGATCAAAAAGGGCGACGCAAGCCGGAACGGCAGCGTCACCGATCCCGACAAGATCATAACTTTCCGCGTCGCCGCCGACGTTGAGAAACAATAATTTCAGTCTCTTTTGAGACGTCAGAATTCAGACGCCCGGCCTGATCTTCAGGTCGGGCGTTTGAACTTGGCGCGCGCTTTCTCGGTCGCGTCCCGGGCAAAGCAGCCGTCGATATGGTCGTTGACCATGCCCATGGCCTGCATGAAGGCATAGGCCGTGGTCGGGCCAACGAACGACCAGCCCCTTTTTTTCAGGTCTTTCGACAAGGCGATCGATTCCGGGGTCTTGCCGAGGGTCTTCAGCGTCTTGTGATCGAGCCGTTTGGGCCGGTTCGCCGGATCCGTTTCGTGCTGCCAGAAATAGGCGCCGAGCGATCCGTATTCATCCGCCATCTCGACCGCGCGTTTCGCGTTGTTGACGGTGGATTCGATCTTTCCGCGGTGGCGGATGATGCCTGCGTTCGTCACCAGTTTCTCGATATCCCGTTTGCCGTATTTTGCAACGAGCGTGAAATCGAAATCGGAGAAAGCCTCGCGAAAATTCTCCCGCTTGCGCAGTATCGTCAGCCAGGACAGGCCCGACTGGAATCCCTCGAGGCATATCTTTTCGAACAAACGCCGGTCGTCGGCGACCGGCAGCCCCCATTCGGTGTCGTGATAGGCCAGATAGTCCGGCAGTTCGCCCGGCCAGAAGCACCGGACATGTCCGTCTTCGCCCCTGATAAGGCCTTTCTTCAATCGGTCCGCCATCGCGCCATACCTTGTTGATGAGGCTCCATTCTACGCATGATGCCGGCAATGTGGAACGGTCGCCGGAAAGGGGGGGCCGATCATCCGGCTTGACGGTTGCCGGTAATAACGCCACTGAACAGAAATGAACCGCGATATTCATCGGCGTGTCTGGCTCATCGCCGGGCCGATCATCATCTCCAACATATCGGTGCCGCTGCTTGGCGCGGTGGATACTGCCGTGATGGGGCATCTGCCGGACCCGAAATATCTCGGCGGCGTCGCTGTCGGGGCGATGGTGTTTACGTTCATTTACTGGGGTTTCGGTTTTCTGCGGATGGGGACGGGCGGGCTGACGGCGCAGGCCTTCGGTGCGCAGGATGCCGACGAGGTACGCGCCTGTCTGGCCCGGGCTGCCGTCATTGGGATCCCCGCGGCGCTGATCCTGATCGCGCTGCAACTCCCGATCGCAGCGGTCGCGTTCTCCATCCTCGAGGCGTCGCCGGACGTCGAGACGCTGGCACAGGAATATTTCTTCGTGCGCATCTGGGGCGCGCCTGCGACCCTGATGAATTTCGCCCTCCTGGGCTGGTTTATCGGCTGCCAGAACACCAAAGCGGCATTGTGGCACCAGCTTTCGCTCAACGGTGTGAACATCGTCCTCGATCTTCTGTTCGTGCTCGGGCTCGGTTGGGGCGTTGCCGGCGTTGCCGCCGCGACGGCTCTTGCCGATGCCCTCGCGGTCGTGATCGGCCTGTTCCTCGCTTTGCCGATCCTCCGCAGGCTCGGCGGCCGGTTCGTGAAGGAGAAAATTCTCGAAACAGCGAAAATCAAGCGAACGATCGTTCTCAATGTCGATATTTTTATCCGCACGATCTGCCTGGTCTTCGCCTTTGCCTATTTCACGGCGCAGGGTGCGGCTTTCGGCAATGTCGTGCTGGCGGCAAACGCGGTGCTTCTGAACTTCCAGACATTCATGGCCCACGCGCTGGACGGGTTCGCCCATGCGGCCGAAGCGCTTGGCGGCGGTGCGGTCGGCGCCAGGAATCGCCGGGCATTCAGCGATGCGGTGCGGGTCTCGGTTTTCTGGGGGCTGGTGGTCGCCGTCGGGTTTTCGTTCGCTTATTTCGTCGCCGGGCCGTTCATTATCGATGTGCTGACCGGGATCGATTCCGTGCGCACGGAATCGCGGGAATATCTCTTATGGGCGGTCGCAATGCCGCTGGTCGCTGTTTTCCCGTTCCTGTTCGACGGTATTTTCCTCGGCGCGACGCGCGGCGCCACGATGCGCAACGCAATGATCGTCTCGCTGCTGATTTATCTCGCCTGCTGTTACTTCCTGGTGCCGCTGTGGGGCAATGACGGATTGTGGGCGGCGCTTACTATTTTTATGGGCGCGCGGGGGCTCACGCTGGGCGTTCGCTACCCTGCGCTGCTGCGCTCGGTCGGCCGCCAACCGCAGTGAAGTCCGGGCTTCATCTGGACATTCAGGTGTCTTCGGGATAGGAAAGTCTTCGAAGGTTGGGGGATTTAAAATGAAATTCTACGGGGGCATCAAGATCGCCATTGCGGTCTTTGCATCAATGACGATTGCGTCAGGAGCAGGGGCGCAGCGCGCATCCACGGACCATTCTGGCGACTACCTTTCTTTTCTGTTGATAGGCGGTGTTTCGAAGGTCGACGAGGTCACATCGAGCGCCGGTACGCTGCAGCTCAGAAACGATGCCGACGAGGTCGGCGCGATGGGGCTGACGCTCGGGTATAACTGGGCCAAGAAGGGCCTGCCGATCCGGTCCGAGATCGAATACCATTACCGCGCGCGATTCGATTTCGACACCAGGGTGATCGGTTCGGCCGGTTATGAAAACCAGCTTTCCACACATGCGGTGATCGTCAATACTTACGCGGATTACCAGATGAACGACCGCTGGGCGCTGTTCGCCGGCGGCGGAATCGGCTGGGCGCAGAACGTTTCCGACGTCGCGCGCGTACCCACCGGCGGCGGGGCCAAGACCGAACTTGTCACGCGGACGAACAACCTGACCTGGAATGCGGCACTTGGCGTGATATGGTCGTTTGCGCAGAATTGGGACGCTGAATTCCGCTATCGCTATATCGATCTGGGCGAAGTCGAAAGCGGACCGCATATTGACGGGACGACAATAAAGGCGAAAAGCTACACTTCGCACGATCTGATATTAGGTATTACATATCGTTTCTGAACACGGGGAGATCCGAGAATGACCGTAAATCCGCATGACGCCGAAGATACCGCGGTCTACGAAAAGCAGGGCTTCGGAAACCGCATCGGATTCGGCAAGAAACCTGCCCTGCTGATCATCGATTTTATCAACGGATTCAACGATCCCGACGCATTCGGCGGGGGCAATATCCAGGAAGCGATCGATAATACGGCCGAACTGCTGGCGGTTGCCCGCCACATGGACATGCCGGTCGTGTTCACCAGCCATGTCTATGCCGAGGACGGAAGCGAAGACGGGGTCTTCAATCTCAAATCGCCAGGTCTGGCGAAGCTCAAGCGCGGCAGCCACGAAACCAAGGTGGTCGACGAGCTGGAACCGCGGCCGGGTGAACGGATTCTTGAAAAGCATTACCCGTCCGGTTTCTCCAATACCGACCTGACGGGCTGGCTCGCCCAGCGGGGCGTCGATACGGCCATCATCACCGGCTGCACGACCTCGGGCTGTGTCCGGGCGACGGCGGTCGATGCGATGTCGAACGGCTTCCGGCCCATCGTGCCGCGCGAATGCTCGGGCGACCGTGCAAAGGGACCGCACGAGGCCAATCTGTTCGATATCGACCAGAAATACGGCGATGTGATGTCATTGGAGGACGTCATGGCGGAACTGGACAAACTGGCGCCCAAACAGGCCAAAATCGTCGACACAAAGGAGTAGTTCGAATGACCGATTCACTAGGCTATCGCGCGAACTGGGGGGTCATTATTCCCTCGACCAATACATCGGTTCAGCCGGAATTCGATGACATGCGCCCGCGCGGTGTGACGAACCATACCGTCCGGATCTGGATTCCGGATGAGCCCGTTAATTCGGACGAGGAATTCAATGCGCTGATGGACAATATCCGCAAGGAATTCGATAACGCGATCCTGCGCGTGATGACCTGTAACCCGGATTACATCGTGATGGGCATGTCGGCAGAGACCTTCTGGGACGGTCTGGCGGAATCCATCAAACTGCGCGAGCGGGTGAAGGAACTGTCCGGCATGGGGGTCGCGATGGGTTCCGATGCCTGTCAGGCGGCGTTGCGCTGTTATGGCGATATCAAGAAAATCTGCGTATTGACGCCTTACTGGCCGGTCGGCGACAAGAACGTCCGCAAGTTCTTCGAGGATTGCGGATTCGAGGTTCTCGCCATCAAGGGGCTGAAATGCGACAGCCCGGCAAACATTGCGCAGGTCACCGAAGCGCAGCTGCGCGACGGGCTGGTTGAACTGAACGAGCATAATCCGGACGCGATTGTCCAGGTCGGTACCAACCTTGCCATGGCCCGGCTCGCGGGCGAGGCGGAAAAATGGCTCAAGAAGCCGGTGATGGCGATCAACACGGCGACCTACTGGTATGCCATGCGGGCCAACGGATACAACGACATCATCGAAGGTTTCGGCTCGCTGATGACCGATTTCCGCGAACTGCCTAAAAGCTATCTCGATACCGAGGCGGGCAGGAGTGCCGTTGCCGCCTGACGGCAGGTAACATCGAACGTGAAAGGCGGGGCCGGCAAGGCTCCGCCTTTTTTATGTTCCTGGTCGCCTATCGGGCGTTCTTGCGATGCCAGTCGCGGGCGCGAACCATGGCTTCGACCCGTTCGTGGCGCAACAGCCGCTCGCCGAGTATCCGCGCTGCTTCCGCGCTTCGGCGGACGCCGTTATCGCGGGCGATCAGGAACCATTTATAGGCTTCGACCCGGTCGCGGCGAATTCCCTGGCCGTAGTAGAGCATCCGGCCGACATTGTACTGGGCGGGCGCGTGGCCTTTCTCGGCAAGGGTCAGCCAATGGCGCGCCGCGGAACCGTATAATCCCACGGAATACGCCGTGGACCCTGTTTTGAAATTGTCGCGGGCGTTGGCGGGGATGCCGGCGGCAAGCCCCGCGACAAGGGCGATAGCAAAAAGATGCGGACGCATGAACTGAATACTCCGATACGCTGGTGTTGGCGTTCAGTCTGACGTCGGGGCGTAAAAAACCCGTTATTTCAATTGGTTAAGGCCCAGTCGTCGGGGCTCGCGCAATTATCTAAAATACAGAATTCAGGTATTTGAATTAATGTAATGGATAATACAGTTTGGATTAAATGCTAATAGTGCGAAATAATAAATATAAATAATTATAATATTAATCCTCAGTAAATAAAATAATGTAATTCTGGAGATCTATAAAACAGGTGAAAGACTATGTTAGGCGCAATAAATACATCGCTCAGCGGTCTGGATGCGGCCGCAAAACGGGTTGAAGCCAGTGCTTCGAATGTGGCGAATGCCCGGAATACGATTCGAACGGAAGATGCCCGGACCGAACCCGGGGCGGTCCAGCGCGACCGTCCGGACCCGCCGGTCTACGAACCGGTTCGGGTTTATCAGTCCTCGGATGGCGGCGGGGGAACCCGCGCCGAGTTCGTCTCGGTGGAACCGCCCCATGTAAAAGCGTACGATCCGGGCAACCGACTGGCGGACGATGACGGCATGGTTGCCCGCCCGAACGTCGATTACGCCCGCGAATTCGTCAACATGAACCAGGCGGAACACGCCTATAAGGCGAATTTGAAGGTCATCGCGACGGAGAATGCGATGATCGGGGCTTTGCTCAACGAAACCCACTGACGCCGGCTTTCCGCCTCTCCGGAGGGCTATCTGCGAGAACCGGCGTCAGGGGCGCACCAGAACTGGCTGCCGATCGGTTGGATCGGCGGCCTTTTTTGGTCTAGCCCCGCAGATGCGCGGCGACGGCTTCGGGTGTGTCGAGATCGATCAGGACGCCCGGGTTTTCTCGGGGCACTTCGACCACCTGATCCGCGTTTTCGCCGATCAGGTGGCGTGCACCGACATCGCCTGAGACGCCGGCCATCTCGGCAAAATAGCGGCGTCCCCAAAGTACCGGGTTGCCGCGCTTGCCATTATGGGTCGGCACGCAGATCGTATGTCCTGCCGCGGGATCGAATGCATCGATCACGCTGTCGATATCGGCTGCGGTGACACCGGGCATATCGCCCAGCGCAATCACCGCTCCGTTACAATGATCGGGCAGGGCGCCGAGGCCGGCCTTCAGCGATGTGCTGAGACCGTCGGCGTAATCCGGGTTGCGCACGAAAGTGACCGGCAGGTCTTTCAGGGCGGCTTCAACAGCCGCCGGTTCATGGCCGAGGACAACGACGACGGGGTCGGCACCGCTGGCAATAAGCGCCCGGGCGGCATGGACCACCATTGGCACGCCGTCGATTTCCACCAGCATTTTGTTCGCTCTGCCCATGCGGCGGGAGCGACCTGCCGCCAGTAGCAAACCGCCGACGGACTTGGCGTCGTCCGCTTCATCTTCTGCCATATCCTCATCCTCGCGCGACATCGGCCGGCCCGGCATTTCTTTCAGCAATCCGCCGACGCCCATGCGGGTGAGGTCTTCGCGCGTGACCTCGAGCCGGGCGACCAGGCGCTGGAGGACCCAGTCGAAGCCGTGCAGGCGGGGCGAGCGGGCCGAGCCGGGGATTCCCAGTATCCGCATCCCGTCCAGACCGGCGAACAGCATCAGGTTGCCGGGGTCGACCGGCAGACCGAGATGTTCGATCTCGCCGCCGGCGTCGACAACCGCCCTGGGGACGGTATCGCGCCGGTCCACGATGGCCGACGCGCCGAGAACGAGCACAATATCGCAGCCCTGTGCGGACATTTCGGCCAGGGCCCCGGTCACGGCGTCCACCGTATGGGCGCAATGACGTTCGCAATCGATCTTCAGGCCCATTTCGGCAAGACGGGCGGCGGTCGTCGCCGTCGCCTTCGCGACGATACTGTCCTTGAGACCAGGCAGCAGCGTCTGCACGAAACCGATTTTGAGAGACGTGTCATAGGGGGCGACGCGGACGGGCGGCGCATCTGCCTGTGCAATCGCCGCACAGGCATCGACCGTTGCGGCGGGGAGCCCGAAGGTTATCAACTTCACGGTTGCGACCACCTGGCCTTCCGTGACGGCGTCAAAGGGCCGGACGGTGGAAATCGTCAGGGCTTCGTCGACGGCATTCATTCGGTGAATGGTTTCTGCGTCTATCAGGGCGACACCGGCACTATCGGCCCGCAGATTGGCCCGCCCCGTGCGCCCGCCCGATGCGGAGAGGCCAGGCGCCAGGAGCGCTTCGGCAAGCCGCAGGGCGGCGACGTTTTCGTCGAGATCGCCGTCTTCAAGCTCGGCGACGGTCACGGTGCCCAGGCCGGCTTTGCGCATCCGAGCGACATCCCCGGCATCGAGGTGCCGGCCCTTGCGCAGGACACCGTCGGCAAGCCGCACCGAATGCGCGAGGATCGTACCCGCGGCAGCGTCGAGGGCGACTTCGCCGAACTTCATGATGCGGTTGCCGGGCGCGGCGATGTCACGCCGCTTCCCGCGCCTCTATCTTGCGATGAAGGACTTCCGTGATCTGGGCGAGTATCGACACGGCGATCTCGGCAGGCGAGATCGAGCCGATATTGAGCCCGATGGGCGCGTGAATACGGCCGATTTCGGCCTCGCTGAACCCCGCGGCGGTAAGTCGTTCGACCCGTCCGGCATGGGTTTTCCGGCTGCCGAGCGCGCCGATATAGAACGCGTCCGATTTCAGCGCAACTTCGAGTCCCGGATCGTCAAGCTTGGGATCGTGCGTGAGCGTGACGACGGCCGTCCGGCGGTCGGGATCGAGTTCGCGCATCGCGTCATCCGGCCATTCGCCGTTCAGGGCAATCCCGGGAAACCGTTCTTCGGTCGCGAACGATCCGCGCGGATCGATGACCGTGACGTCGTATCCGGCGACCGAGGCCATGCGCGACAGCGGCTGGGCGATATGTACGGCGCCGACGATCAGCATGCGGAGCGGGGGATTGAAGGTCTCGACAAAGACCCGCCTGCCGCTGAGCTCGTAGACCTTGCTGCGGTCGTCCTGGATGGCCTGGCGGGCGGCGGCAAGTACCTCGGTATTGCCGGCATCGGGTCCGTCGGCATCGTTCAGGTAGACAAGCGTCTGATCGCCGGTCTCCATGTCCGTTGCCAGCGCAACTGCGCGTTTGGCGGCCTGGTCGTCAAGCAGCCGCGAGAGTGTTTCCTGTTTCATTCGACTTTCTCGACATAGACCTGGATCGTCCCGCCGCAGGCGAGGCCGACTTCCCAGGCAAGCTCGTTGGTGACGCCGTATTCCAGTACCTTGGGCTTGCCGGACTGCATGACCTCCATCGCCTCGGAGACGACGGCGCCTTCGATACAGCCGCCGGAGACGGAACCGACGAGTTTGCCGTTTTCGTCCACGGCGAGATGGCTGCCGGTCGGGCGGGGGGAGGAGCCCCAGGTGGACACCACTGTGGCGAGCGCAACATTGCGCCCGTCCTTGCGCCATTTCGCCGCCTCGTTCAGGACATCGTCATCCACCGAAAGGCCGGTCGCTACATTTCCGTCAGCCATTCCTGTACTCCTTGTTTGCGCGGTCCGCCGGGGCGGTTCAGCGCGCTAATCAGTTCTTCCAGACTAGATAGATTATGCACCGGACGGAATTCGTCAACGGATGGCAGGATTGCTTGAATGCCTTGGCTCTTGGGCTGAAAGCCGTCAAACCGCAAAAGCGGGTTCAGCCAGATCAGCCGGCGGCAGGATTTGTGCAGCCGCTCGATTTCCATGTGAAGACCGCGCCCGGCATCCCGGTCGAGACCGTCGGAGATCAGGATCACGATGGCGCCCTGTCCGAGAACCCGGCGCGACCAGAAACGATTGAAATCGCTCAGACTTTCGCCGATCCGTGTGCCGCCGGACCAGTCCTCGACCGCATCCGTTACCTGTTCGATGGCAAGATCGATATCCTTGTTGCGCAGGTAACGCGTCACGTTGGTCAGCCGGGTGCCGAACAGGAATGTATGTACGCGATCGCGATCGTTCGTCACCGCATGCATGAAATGCAGGAACATGCGGGTATAGCGGCTCATGGAGCCGGATATATCGCACAGGATCACCAGCGGCGGCGGCCGGGTGCGGCGCTTGCGATGCTTCAGCGGGATGGAATCCCCGCCCGAACGGAGCGCTGCGCGCAGGGTGGCGCGCATGTCGACGCGTGCCTGTCGCATGCTGGCCTGAAACCGGCGGGTGGGAATTTCCGTAATGGGCAGGCGCATTTGCGAAATCGCGCGTTTGGCGGCCTCGATCTCGTCGGCCGACATTTCCTCGAAATCCATGGTCTGGAGCAGTTCGCGCTCCGACACCGTCATCGCGGCGTCGAGCTCGATTTCTTCCTCCTGCTCCTGCTCTTCCTCGGAATCGGCGTCGTTTTCCTGCTGCTGGGCAAGCGCTTCCTGCAGGCGGCGGAGGGGCTGTTCTTCGGGAGCGGGTTCTTCGCCACCGTCGACGGAGGGGAGCAGGATACCCATCATCCGTTCCAGCAGCTTCGGGTCTTTCCAGAAAATATGGAACGCCTGGTCGAACAGCTCATGCTGATCGCGGCGATTGACGAACACGGCGTGCAGCGCCCAGTAGAAATCCGACCGGCTCTGGATACCGACGGCGATCACCGCCTGGGTCGCATCGATTATCTTACCCGGGCCGATGGGCAGGCCGGCGGCGCGGAGAACCCGGCCGAAATGCATGATGTTGGGGGCAAGCTTGTTGTCGTCCAGCCGGTCAAGCAACTGCATGCCGGGGGTCAGGTCGGTATTTGCCGGGGTGTCTGCCATCAGCTGCCCGCGGCGATGCCTGCTTTCACTTCATCGAGAATCTGTGCGGCCTCGGTTCCCTGGATTTTTTCGATATCGTCCTGGTATTTCAAAAGAACGCCAAGCGACGAATTCACCGTTTCGGGATCGAGATCGATCTTGTCGAGCTGGATCAGCGCGTTGGTCCAGTCGATCGTCTCGGCGACGCCGGGCAGCTTGAACAGATCGCGGTTGCGCAGGTGCTGGACAAAGTCCACGACCTGCTGGGTCAGTTTTTCCGGTGCATCGGGCACTTTGACCTTGAGAATTTCGAGCTCGCGCTGTGCATTCGGATAATCGACCCAGAAATAGAAGCAGCGCCGCTTGATCGCATCGTGAATTTCGCGCGTCCGGTTCGAGGTAATAATGACAATCGGGGGCTTGGCTGCTTTGACGGTGCCGATTTCAGGGATCGTGACCTGGAAGTCGGACAGGATTTCGAGCAGGAAGGCCTCGAACGGCTCGTCCGTGCGGTCGAGTTCGTCGATCAGCAGAACCGGCGGGTCGCCGGATTCGTCCGCTTCCAGCGCCTGCAGGAGCGGGCGCTTTATCAGGAACCGCTCGGAGAAAATATCGTCTTCGATCCGTTCGCGGTCCTGTTGGCCGGCGGCTTCCGAGATGCGGATATCGATCATCTGCATCGAGTAGTTCCATTCGTATACCGCCGAGGACACGTCGAGCCCTTCGTAGCATTGCAGGCGGATCAGGCGGCGGCCGAGAGATTCGGACAGAACCTTGCCGATCTCGGTTTTACCGACGCCGGCTTCGCCCTCGAGAAAGAGCGGGCGGCCCAGCTTGAGTGCGAGATACAGGGCCGTCGAGAGAGAACGGTCGGCGACATAGTTTCCGCCGCGCAGCATATCGACAACGGCATCAACGGAGGAGGGAAGATTATCGGTCATGAATAAAGCAAGTACAGCATTGTGAGGCTCGGCTCAAGCGGTCGCTAATGTAACCGTTAGATCTTGTGCACGAGGCGGAGGCCGTTGTAATCGCCGTCCGATATCGGCTCGAGGCTGATACTGTCGTTGTTCCGGAAGGGGCTGTAACGAACGACCATGCGCCCGATGAAATAGCCCAGCGCGCCGCCGAAGACGACATCCGACGCCCAGTGCCGTTCGTTATTGATCCGGGCAAGCGACGTCATCGTTGCGATCGGGTACAGCACCCAGCCCAGCCAGGGCGCGTTCGGCTCGTACACGTTTGTCAGCACGGCGGCCATCGAGAACGCATTCGTGGCATGGCCGGACGGGAAGGACGAGTTGGTCTTGCTTGAATCGGACGAGAAGAACGAGAACTGGTCGTCCCGGCTGTCATCGGGCCGGTCGCGGCGGAACGCCATCTTGAGGCCCTGCGTCAGGCCGGCGGACAGCAGGAAGCTCTGGGCGACAAGCAATGCCGCCTCCTTGTCGCGTTCGGTGCCGATCAACTCGCCGACAACGTAACCTGCTCCCGCGGCGATCAGCACGGTCTGTGAATCGCCGAAATGTTCCATGGCATCGAGGACGTCGTCCAGCGGACCTGAGTGTATATCGTCGCGCCAGGTATCGTTGATTTCCTTGTCCGCGAGCATCAGGAGGCCGGTCGCTGCCGCGACGCCGCCGGCGACAAGCCAGTCATTCGTATCGAAATTGACCGGGGCGGAAATGATCCGCCACGCGTTCTGCGGATAGCTGAGCAGGTAGTCGGTGCTGAGGATCGAAACGTTTTTGGGCGCATTCGCCGTCGCCGGGGTCGAAGCGGGCTGTTGCGCCGTCTGCACTTGTGCGGGTTGGTAGACGCTGCCGGGCACCATTGCGGGCGCGGCGCCGGGCAGCGGGACCTGCTCGCCCGGCAAAGGCACCTGCCGGAAGGAGACTGGCGGGTTTGCGGCCCGAAGGGGGCTGTTGACGGGAGGCGGGCGGACAAATGTCTGCGGAACGTTCCGGGATGCCTGTTCCGCGTTCATTGCCTGTGTGGCGCGATGAAACGAGTCCGGTACCTTGAGAGGCGCAGTCGGGACCTGCGCGCCCGGAATTGCCGGTGCGCTGGAGGGAGTGTATCCGGTGACCGGCCGGGGCTGGAGGGGAACCGGTTGTACGTAGGAAGGACGGGCGACAGGGGTCCGGGGAAACGGCGTTGATGCCGGTTGCGTTACGGTTCCTGCCGGACGGTCAAGCGGCCCGCCGACACGCAGATACTCCAACAGCGCATCGTTACTGGTTTGTGCCGTGGCGACTGTCGTTCCGCTGATTGTTGTGCCTGCGATGCAGACGGACAAAATCAGAACGTTCCACCGGATTATTCGGGGTAACGTTCTGATTTTACTCTGTCTTCGTTTCCGAGCCCCCACTCGAAACGTCTAGCCGTTGGCTTCGGCGACCGCGCGTTTTGCCATCACGGTTACGAGGTGCGCGCGGTATTCCGCGCTTGCATGGATGTCGGTGTTCAGATCTCCGTCATCCTGTTTTATGTTTTCAACGGCTTCCGGCGCGAAATTGGACGCCAGAGCGGCTTCCATGTCTGACTGGCGGAACACGCACGGCCCCGCACCGGTGACCGCAACGCGGGTACCCTGCGGGCCCTGGCTGACGAAGGTGCCGACGACGGCGTAGCGCGATGCCGGGTTCGGGAACTTCATATAGGCCGCTTTTTCCGGGATCGGGAAGACGACCTTGGTGACGATTTCGTCCTCTTCGAGCGCGGTATCGAACATCCCCGTGAAGAAGTCGTCGCCCGCGATTTCACGCTTGTTGGTGTGAACGGTTGCGCCCAGCCCGACAACGGCCGACGGGTAATCCGCCGCGGGGTCGTTGTTCGAGATCGAGCCGCCGATCGTGCCGCGGTTCCGGACCATCGGATCGCCGATGAGGCCGGCGAGCTTTGCAAGGGCCGGGATCGCCTTCTGGACCTCTGCCGACGCGTTGACCACCGCATGGGGTGTCATCGCACCGATCGTGACGGAGCTTCCGTCGACGGTAATGCCGACGAGGTCGGCGATGCCGCCGAGGTCGACGACGTCCGACGGCATTGCGAGGCGCTGTTTGAGCGTCGGGATAAGCGTCATCCCGCCGGCCATGAACTTGCCGTCATCCGCGCTTGCCAGTTTCGACGCAGCCTCGTCTACCGAGGTGGCCTTCTCATAGTTGAAATCGTACATGGTTCGACCTTTCCAGTTAGCCGTTAGATTGTTGTAGTGCCTGCCAGACCTTGTGCGGGGTCGCAGGCATGTCGATATCGTGAATACCCCGTGTGCCGAGCGCGTCAAGCACGGCGTTGGTTACGGCCGCACCGGCACCGATGGTGCCGGCTTCGCCGCAGCCTTTGACGCCGAGCGGATTGTGGGTGCAGGGCGCGCCTTCGTTGGTGCCGACGCTGAATGTCGGCACATCGTCGGCCCGGGGAAGGCAGTAGTCGTTGAAAGAGCCGGTGACGAGCTGACCCTGATCGTCGTAAACGCAGTTTTCCATCAACGCCTGGCCGATCCCCTGGACAAGCCCGCCATGGACCTGGCCTTCGACGATCATCGGGTTGATGATTTTGCCAAAATCGTCAATCGCGTTGAAACTGCATAGCGTGACGACCCCGGTATCCGGATCGATCTCGATCTCCGCGATATGGCAGCCGTTCGGATAGGTGAAATTCTTCGGGTCGTAAAACGCCGTTTCATCCAGACCGGGTTCGAGTTCTTCGATGGGATAGTTGTGCGGCACGTAAGCCGTGAGCGCGATATCGCCGATACCGAGTTCCTTGTCGGTTCCGGAAACGCGGAATGTTCCGGCATCGAATTCGATATCGTCGACCGAGGCTTCCAGAAGGTGTGCGGCAATCTTCTTGCCCTTGTCGATCACCTTGTCCATCGCCTTGACGATGGCGGAACCGCCGACGGCGAGCGACCGGGAGCCGTAAGTGCCCATGCCGAACTGAATGCGGTCTGTATCGCCATGGACGACTTCGACGTTCTCAACGGCAACGCCGAGCCCGTCGGCGACAAGCTGGGCAAAGGTGGTTTCATGCCCCTGTCCGTGCTGATGCGCACCGGTAAAGACCGTCACCGATCCTGTCGGGTGGACGCGGACCTCGGCGGATTCGAACAGACCGGCGCGTGCACCGAGAGCGCCCGCAACCGCTGAGGGCGCAATGCCGCAGGCCTCGATATAGGTGGCGAGCCCGATACCGCGCAGCTTTCCGTTTTTCTCGGACTCCGCGCGGCGGTTTGCGAAGCCGTCGTAGTCGGCGGCCTTCAGGCCGTCTTCGAGGTTGCGGATAAAGTCGCCGGAATCGTATTCGAGCGCGACAGGCGTCTGGTAAGGCATTTGCTCGGCAGAGATGAAGTTCCGCCGGCGAATCTCGGTCTTCTCTATCCCGGTTTCCCGGGCCGCCTGTTCGACAAGGCGTTCGATCAGATAGCAGGCTTCCGGGCGCCCGGCGCCACGATAGGCGTCTACCGGTACGGTATTGGTGAACCATGCTTTGACGCCGCAATAGATTGCCGGCGTCTTGTAGAGCCCGGCGAGGAGCGTTGCGTAAAGGTAGGTCGGAATTGCCGGCGCGAAAGTGGACAGGTAGCCGCCCATATTGGCGTTGGTCTGAACCCGCAGGCCGAGGAAGTGCCCCTCCTTGTCGAGCGCAAGTTCGCCCGTCGTGACGTGATCGCGTCCCTGCGCGTCGGTCATGAAGCTGTCGGACCGGTCGGCCGTCCATTTAATCGGCCGGCGGACTTTTTTCGACGCCCAGGTCAGGATGGCTTCTTCGGCGTAATGATAGATTTTGGTGCCGAAACCGCCGCCGACGTCCGGCGCGACGATGCGCAGCTTGTGCTCCGGGATGGACAGCACGAAGGCGCCCATCAGCAGCCGGATGACATGCGGATTCTGACTGGTCGTATACAGGGTGTAATGATCGCCGGCCGCATCGTATTCCGCCAGCGCGGCGCGCGGCTCGATCGGGTTTGCGACGAGGCGGTTATTGACCAGGTCAAGCTTTGTGACGTGATCGGCCTTGTCGAAGATCGCGTCGACATCTTCTTTTACGCCGATTTCCCAGTCGTAACAGAGATTGTCCGGTACATCGTCATGGACGAGGGCCGCCCCATCGGCAGCCGCGTCCGCCATCGAAACGACGGCGGGAAGTTCTTCGAGGTCGATCCCGATCAGTTCGGCGGCGTCCCGGGCCTGGGCCCTGGTCTCCGCGATGACGACCGCGATATTGTCGCCCACATGGCGCACCTTGTCGGCAACGAGGGCAGGGTGGACGGGTTCGTGCATCGGGACTTCGTTTTTGCCGATGACCTGCCAGCCGCAAGGCAGTCCGCCCACTTCGTCCGCTGCCCAGTCGGCCCCCGTCAGGATTTTGACGACGCCGGGCGCCGCTTCGGCCCTGGAGGTGTCGATGCTCTTGATTTTTGCATGCGCAACCGAAGACCGGACCATCCAGGCATAAGTCTGACCCGGCCGATTGAAATCGTCGACATACTGGCCCGCGCCGGTCAGAAAGCGTTGATCCTCGCGGCGTTTTATCGGTGTTCCGATTGATCCGTCTGGCATGGTTGCCTCCCTGCTATTGGTTGAGGCTGCGGGTCCGTTTACCGGTTCTTCGTCAGCCCTTAGGCCGTCATTTCCTTATGCGCCGCGAGAATAGCCTTCACGATGTTATGGTACCCCGTGCAGCGGCAGAAATTGCCTTCGAGTTCTTCGCGGACGGTCTTTTCGTCAAGGCTGTCCTTGTTGCGCTCGACAATGCCGATCGCGCTCATCACCATGCCGGGGGTGCAGAAACCGCACTGAAGCGCATGATTTTCACGGAACGCTTCCTGCATCGGGTGCAGCTTGTCGCCGTCGGCGAGGCCCTCGATCGTCGTGACGTTCTTGCCGTCGACCTGGCGGGCCAGGATCGTGCAGGATTTGATCGGCAGGCCGTCGATATGGACAGTGCAGGCCCCGCACTGGGTAGTGTCGCAGCCGACATGGGTGCCGGTCATGCCCAGGCCTTCGCGTAGATACTGAACGAGAAGCGTACGGTTTTCTGCCTCTGCTGAAACCTGCTTGCCATTGACCGTCATTGAGACAGTGGTTGTCGCCATAGGAGCCTCCATTATTCACCGGGAACACGATGTCCCCGACCATCTTAACCGCGTTTGCGCCCGTCGATTGAACGGCGTGGCGCAATGGCGGAGCATTTATCCCGGGTCCTCAGCGAACCCCTCAATCGAGCGCAGTAAACCGCCGCGGCAAGGGCAGGTCAAGCGCCCAGAGCCTTTTAGACAGCGGAAATCCCGTTATCGATTCCCTGCATCAAATCAGCAGGGCCAATACGACAACGACCGCGACGATGAGCCCGCCGACCCAGACCATGGGGCTGATACCGCCCCCGGTCGGGGCGGGTGTCGCCGCCGGTGCTGCGGGGGGTTCCGGCGTGGCCGGTGCGGCGGCAGGCGCGGGGTCGGCTGCCGGTTCCGGCGCGGCCGGTGCTGCCTCCGGCGCGGCAGCGGGCGCCGCAGCTGCCGCATTGTCGCCACCGACGATTTCCGCAAACTTGCCGAAAAATTCGTTGGCCATTTTCTTGGCTGTGGAATCGATCAGCCGCGAGCCGATCTGCGCCAGTTTACCGCCGA
Organism: uncultured Rhodospirillaceae bacterium; assembly: GCA_963977005.1. Taxonomy (GTDB): domain Bacteria; phylum Pseudomonadota; class Alphaproteobacteria; order MPNO01; family UBA830; genus CAXBCP01. Next base: position 36,753 of record CAXBMQ010000016.1, on the reverse strand, counting down.
CCTGGCCTGTTGCCTCGTAGGTCAGCAGGGTTCCGTCGCCATCGTCGGCGAGCTTGACCTCGGCGCCGCCCTTGGCGAAGCCGGCAACGCCCCCGGTGCCTTCGCCGGAAATCTTGTAGCCGTTCGGCGCATCGATGTCGCTGAGCGTGACCTTGCCCTTGAACGTGGCCGAAACCGGTCCGACCTTCGATTTGACCGTCGCCGAAAGCTCGGTATCGGATTCCTTGTTCAGTTCCTGGCACCCCGGGATGCACTCTTTCAGAATCTCGGGATCGTTAAGGGCTTCCCATACCTTTTGACGCGTCGCAGGAATCTTGTATTCGCCGGTCATTTCCATGACAGATATCTCCAGTCTTCTCGCTCATGAGGATTGACTGGAACTTAGTGCGTCCGCTGATTGGGGGCAAGGGAAGGCGGGTGCACAATCGGCAAGTATCGTGCGACCGTAAAACCGCTCGGACGGCGGTGCGAGCGTCAGCGACGGGCCGCTCAGCGGTTGTGTGAATCCGGCTTCAAGCTATCGGACAGAACATCCAGCGAATCGAATTCACTCAAGAGGTCGTTAAGGTCTTGCTGGAGGTCTTCGCGGGCGTCGTCGTCGATGTTGAACGCGCTCTTCAGCTCATTCTGCGAGGCGCCCGGGGCCGCTGTGGGCGGCGGTGCGGCAGTGCCGCACTGGCCGAGCATAGCAGCCGCCAGTTTGTCGCTCTCGATAGGTTTGGAGACGTAATCGTTCATTCCGGCGGCGCGGTAGTTTTCCTCGTCGCCTTTCATCGCGTTGGCTGTAAGGGCGATAATCGGGATCTGAGATACGGGGCCGTCGAGCTCGCGGATGCGCCGCGTTGCTGTGACGCCGTCCATTTCAGGCATCTGCACGTCCATCAACACGAGGTCGTACGCGCCGCGGATAACAGCACTGACAGCCTCGATACCGTTTCCGACGATATCGACCCTGTGACCTGTCCGGGCGAGGATTGCCTTCACGACCTTCTGGTTTACCTCGTTATCCTCGGCGACGAGAATTCGTAAGGCAGCAGGGGCAGTGGCTCCTGCTGTGCTGCCTGCATCGGCGCGGTCGTCATCTTTCACGTCTTCGGCGTTACTTTCCGGCGAAACAATCGTGAACCAGAACGTGGAGCCTTCGCCGACAGTGCTGTCGACGCCGATCTCGCCGCCCATCGCTTCGGCGAGCTGCTTGCTGATGGCGAGGCCGAGCCCGGTGCCGCCATGCTTCCGGGTGATTGAGGTATCCGCCTGTGCAAATTTCTGAAAAAGCATCGAGACGGTCTCGGCGGGAATCCCGGCGCCGGTATCGCGTACGTCGAACCGGGTTCGAATTGAACCGTCGCCAAGTCTTTCCTGCGAGACGGTGATCTTGATGCTGCCAGCCTGCGTGAATTTCAGCGCGTTCGACATGAAGTTGAACAGAATCTGGCGGATTCTTGTCGGATCGGATCGAAGCACAGGCGCGATGACGCCGCTGTTGTCATTGCTGAAACCAATGCCTGCCGCAAATGCCTTCGGCGACCAGAGATCTGCAACGGACTGTAGGATGTCGTCGACGTCGAAATCGATCTTTTCCAGTTCCAGCTTCCCGGCCTCGATTTTCGACAGATCGAGAATGTCGTTCAGCAGGGACAACAACAATCCGCCGGAGGACCGGATCGTTTCGACGTTGGCGCGCTGTTCTTCATTGAGGGGGCTGTCGAGGAGCAGTCCGGCCATTCCGAGCACGCCATTCAGAGGCGTTCGGATCTCATGGCTCATGCTGGCAAGAAACTCTGATTTTGCCCGGTTCGCGACCTGCGCCTGCTGGGCTGTTGCCTCGGCATTCATCTTGGCCTGTTCGAGAAGTTCTTCGCGTTCGTGCAGCTTTGTCACATCGGTGTTGATTCCGCCAATCCCGATCACCATGCCATCCTCATCGAAGACGGGGAATTTGGAAACGGCGTAGTATCCCTTGTTCGGGATCGTCAATGTCGATGACCTGGGAATCGCCGAATCCATAACGGTCTGATCGGCGGCTTCCATTTTGGCGCGTGCTTCGGCGGTCAGTCTGGTGCCACCGCGTTTCCCGATGACCTCCTCTTCAGTGACGTTGTAAAGCTGCAAATACCGGGCATTGACCATGACCATTCGGTGGTCCCGGTCTTTAATGTACATCGCAGAGGGCGAATGATCGAGAAACGCCCGGAGTCGGCTTTCGCTGGCGCGGAGCGCGGTCTGGGTGGTGCGGCGATGTCTGATCGTTTTCACGAGGACGACAATCAGCGTCATTTGCAGCATCAGCGCGATTGCGCCGCCGATAAACCATTCGGTGTAGTTATCAAGGCCTTCGCCGGGTGAGTTTACAATCGTGGCATCTACCGGGATTTGCGCCGGGTCGATATGCAGCCGTTTCAGTTCGGTATGATCGAACATGAAGATATTCGGGCTCTGATCCTTCACCTTTATCTTGGACACCGGGGCACCGCTCAGAATTGCGGAGGCTATTCGGCCCGCGTGTTTGCCCTGTTCCAGATGGGACACCACGTGGCCGCCCAACACCCCATGTCGAATACCATGCTTTTGCGAAGAGAAGATCGGGCCGAGATAGACTTTCTTCACCTCCGCCAGGAGCTGAAGATAATCCAGCCGCTTGCCGTCACGGTCGCGGTAAACGCCGCTGAGCATAACCGGAGAATCAGCCGGGATCAGGGAGAGGCGCTGCCAAAGCTCGGCATAGCTCAACTCCGACGTTGAAATAAGCTCGACATTGAGCAGTCCAAGCTCCCGAACGCTTTTGCGCGTCCGCGCGGAATTGGCCTTTCCGGTTGGCGTGACTTCCTCATGAACAACGTAGATGGTTTCGGCTTTTGGGTACAGGCGATCTATCAGGGCGAGTGTCTGCTTGCCGGAAGATTTCTCGACGATACCCGTGACACCGGGATTGTTATTCTGCGCGATCGCGCGGGCTATATCATTCACGGCGAGGAACACGATAGGAAGATTGCGGAACAGCCCTTCCTGTTCTTCCAGGGCAAAGGAAAACGCATTGTCATCGCCAACGATCACGGCGTCGTAGCGGGGCAGGTGCCTCAATTTTTCCGTCAGTGCTTTTTTGAACAGGGGAATTTGCTTCGCCTTCGGGAAGCGCTTCGAATCGATGAATTCGATATCCAGTAAAACTTTGGTTGAATCGAAGCCGCTCTCTTCAAGGGCCAGTCGCAGTCCACTTATCTGTTGGTCGAATGAGGGAAATGCAGGGTGGTACGAGCTGATAAACAGCAGGCGGTGCCGCTCGCCCTCGCCCTGTGCGGCCGACAGGGGGGGCAATAATACAAGCCCCGCGAGAACGAGGAGTCGGGCAACGCGAGATACGATAATCTGCATAACAACTGAACGCCTTTTGGTCCGGGCGTCCAGTTGTGGATGAGAGAGTTAAGAAACTCTTAAACTCCCGATAAAAGACATACAATAGTATGTATTATCCGGCGGGGGCTAATACGTTTGTACTTCGTGCGCCCTTTGTGCGTCAGGCGGCGAACTTCCATTCCGCCAGCCCGCAGCCGATCAGGGTTTCGGGCATCGGGATATAGTCGATCATCTCGAATCCCTTGCCGCCTGCAGCGCCGTGGGCGATCGACCATGACCGGACTTCGGCACCGCCATTGCCGGTTTCCTTCAGCATCCGGGCAAGCTCAAAGGCGATCTTCTCGTCGGATGCGGTCTTGAACAATTCCATGCAGGCGTGATCGAACGGCTCGTCGATCCAGCCCTGGGTCGTTTCACCGATCGAATGACTCATCCCGCCGGTGCCCATCACGACAACGCGCAGGTCCTCGGGATAGGCCTCGATGGCGTCGCGGATCATATGTCCCCAGGCGAGGCAGCGCTTGGGCGTTGGGAAGGGCTCCTCCATCAGGTTCAGGAACACGGGCACCACCGGCGGCAGGGTATCGAAACCCATGCGCCAGAGCGGGATACCGATTCCGTGATCGACCTTGATGCGATGCGAATAGGCAGGATCGAAATCGGCGTCCATCGCATATTCGAGCAGGTGACTGCCCAGCGCGGGGTGACCGGGAAACGTGCAACCCTTGAAGATCGGCTGCATGAACGGTTCCGGCGGTCCATCATGTTCCTCGCCGACACCAATCAGGAAAGCCGGCATGTTTTCGAGGAAAAAATTGATCCAGTGGTCGTTCGAATGGATCACGAGGACATCGGGTTCAAGCGCCTTTACCCGCTTGCCGAGTTCGTCGTACCGCGTGGTCAGCCATTCGCGCGTTTCGTCCTTCATGGTATCCCAGGAGCGCGCGATATTCGGGGCGTGGGAAGCGGCAAAACTGCCGACGAGTTTAGCCATTGACCCGTTTCCTTTCTTCTTCGGTCTGGAAGGATTCCAGAACGGCCATTGATTTCGCGTCATCGTATCCCAGCATCAGCAGGAAGAAACGCATCAGATACGGATTGATGACCGGAAGCAGGGTTCCGATATCGTCGTCGAGGAATGCCTGGCGGATTTCGGGCGAGAGCGGGTAACGCGCGATGACATCGGCCCGGTGGTTGGTCCACTGGTCCTTGCCGTCCGGTCCCTGCAGTTCGAAAACCAGTTTGTTCGCCCAATAGTCGGTCATTTAGCCCTCCACGATATCTTCGATCGCCTCTGTTCCGGTATCATACATAGCAGATAGGGCATCCGCAGCATTTGATCGACGTCAGTTGGCGGAAATTTGCATCCTGCGCTTCTTTTGGCCTGTTGACAGATGTTGCAATGTCGCCGACGTTACGCTGATGTTATCGACGTCAGTTGGCGGAAATTTGCATCCTGCGCTTCTTTTGGCCTGTTGACAGATGTTGCAATGTCGCCGACGTTACGCTGATGTTTACGAACAACATACGCGCGCACATGAATTGGTGGTGGCCGGTCTGACCGGCGGCCGCGCGCATCGTTCGTTTAATTAAATAGACCAACGCTGAAACGGGCCGCCAGGGAATTGGCGGCTTTTGTGTTTCATGTCTCCGCGATTCCTTCACCGGCCGATGAAAAAGGAATACGCAAATGGACTCCATTACCTACACCACGCCCGGCAGGATCGGTATTCGCCGCGAAGCCGTTCCGGCGAGCTACGTGGAGGGCGTCTCGCCACTGGTCTCCGCGCTGGATGCCCGCCGGGGCGTCCTTTTGGCTTCTTCTTTCGAATATCCGGGACGGTATACCCGCTGGGATATCGGATTCGTCGATCCGCCGCTGGAGATTACAGCGCGCAGCCGGACGATGGAGATTCGCGCGCTCAACGCGCGGGGCAGTGTGCTGCTCGGCTTCATCGGCCCATTGGTGCGTGACATGCCGCTGGTCCGCGCTCTCGTGGAGGACGAAGACCGGTTGTCGTTCGAGGTTATGGAACCGACGGGAACGTTTACCGAGGAGGAGCGCAGCCGCCAGCCCAGCGTCTTCAGCGTGTTGCGGGAAATTGTCGGTTATTTCCGTTCGCAGCGGGACGGCCACCTCGGACTTTACGGTGCGTTCGGATACGATCTTGCGTTTCAGTTCGAGCCAATCGATCAGAAGCTGGAGCGTTCGGCGACGCAACGCGATCTTGTGCTGTTCATCCCCGATGAAATTCTGATCGTCGACCACCGGCGCGAGCAGGCGCTGCGCTACCGCTACGAATTTTCGCAGGGCGGCATCACGACCGACGGGATGGTCCGGGACGGTATTTCCGGGACGTTTTCGCCGGGCGGTACGCCCGTGACCGGTTGCGATCATGCACCCGGCGAATATGCCGAGACTGTGCGGGTCGCTCAGCGCGCCTTCGCCCGCGGGGACATGTTTGAAGCCGTGCCGGGACGCATGTTCCACGAGCCGTGCAACGCCCCGCCCTCCGAGCTGTTCAACCGGTTGCGCCAGCGCAACCCTGCGCCTTATGGCGCCCTGATGAACCTGGGCGGAGGCGAATACCTGGTCGCGGCATCGCCGGAGATGTTCGTGCGTGTCGATGGCAGGCGGGTCGAGACCTGTCCGATTTCCGGTACCATCGCGCGCGGCCGCGATGCGATCGAGGATGCGGCTAATATCCGCGAGCTGATGAACTCGGCGAAGGACGAATCCGAGCTGACCATGTGTACCGATGTCGACCGCAACGACAAATCCCGGGTCTGCGTGCCCGGCAGCGTCGACGTCATCGGGCGCCGCCAGATCGAGATGTATTCGCGGCTGATCCACACGGTCGACCACGTGGTGGGCACGCTGCGCGACGGGTTCGATGCATTCGATGCGTTTCTCGCCCATACCTGGGCGGTGACCGTGACTGGTGCGCCGAAACAGGCCGCGATGCAGTTCATCGAGGACCACGAGAAATCGCCGCGCCGCTGGTATGGCGGCGCGATCGGATTTGCCGGGTTCGACGGTTCCATGAATACGGGGCTTACTCTGCGGACGATCCGGATTGAGCACGGGGTTGCGGAGATCCGGGCCGGCGCGACCCTGCTTTACGATTCCGATCCGGAGGCGGAAGAGGCGGAAACGACGCTGAAAGCATCGGCGCTGATCGATGCCATCCGCAACCCCGCGCCGGCGGCCGCGAAGGCGGCGCCTGCGCTACGGACCGGGCAGGGGCGCAGGGTGCTCTTCGTCGACCACCGGGATTCCTTCGTGCACACGCTTGCGGGGTATGTGCGTGCAACCGGGGCGGACGTCACGACGCTGCGCGCGGGGCTTGCCATAGATCGTGTCGACGAAATCAGCCCGGATCTTGCAATCCTGTCGCCCGGTCCGGGGCGCCCCGGCGATTTCGAAATGAGCGCCACGCTGGATTCCCTGCTGGCGCGAAAGATTCCGGTCTTCGGCGTTTGTCTCGGCCTGCAGGGGATTGTTGAATATTTCGGCGGGACGCTGGATGTGCTGGATACCCCGGTTCACGGAAAACCCTGCGACGTGACCGGGTCGGAATCCTTTATATTCAAGGGGGTGCCGAAGCGGTTCCGGGTCGGGCGCTATCATTCGCTGTGCGCGAATGCCGATGCGTTGCCAGCTTGTTTGCGCATCACCGCGCGGACCGACGCGGGGGTAATCATGGGTGTGGAGCACAGGTCGCTGCCGATTGCGGCCGTTCAATTTCACCCGGAATCGATCATGTCCTTCGGCGACGACGCGGGTCGCCGTATGATCGAGAACGTCGTGGGCGGGCTCAGTCAGCCAGGCAGCCCGCGAACGAAACTCGCTACCGCAGTACCGACTTCGTCAGGCACGTCTTCCTGCATGTAGTGGCGGGCATTGACCGTCACCTCTGTCTGGTTCCTGAACGTGCGGGCGAATTCGCGGGCGGCGCCGGCAAGGCCGTGGCCTTCGGTGGCATTGATGAACAGCTTCGGGGTGTCGGTTTCCTTCAGCCAGTCGGAATAGACCTGTACCAGGGCGGCGTTCTCCGCCGGGTCGCCGTCGAACGGGATGTCATTGGGCATGATGATGCCGGGCAGGCTTGTCCCGCCGGGCCGTGTGACCGGATAGCGGTAAACGTTTTTTTCAATCTCGCTCAGGTCGCGGAGAATGCCGCGTTCGAACAGCATGACCTCGGTGAAGAAATTGCTCTCCGTCGCCGCTTTCGCGCCTTCGGGCGTGCGGAAATGCTTGAAATTCCCGACGCGGTCGGCGGGGATATCGGTCCAGTTGCGCGGCCAGACCATTGCCTCCATGTAGGCAATACCCCTTATCTGCTCGGGGAAGCGCGCAGCCCGGTAAAACCCGACGGCCGCGCCCCAGTCATGGAGGACGAGCGTGACATTCTTTGTCAGCTCCAACGCCTCGAAGAAGGCATCGAAATAGGCGATGTTGTCCTTGTAGTGGTAGGCATCGCCGGGCGATGTGCTCGAATGCCCATGGGCGATGAAGTCCGGGACGACGATCCTGCCCATGCCCTCGACATGGGGAACGACATTGCGCCACAGGAAAGACGATGTCGGATTGCCGTGCAGGAACACGATCGGGTCGCCTTCGCCGATATCGATATAGGCCATTTCCGCGTCGCCGACGGCGATGGTCCGACGAAGCGCCGGGTTCTCGGTGGAAAGAGTCGTCGCGGGGTCGGGGGTCGGAAGGACGGCTTTGGGGGGCATCTTCTGGCTCCGGCAATGAGCGGGCAGAATGCCATGAAAGCCGGCAATGAAATACGGCAACAAAAAACGGCGGCCCTGATACTCGGGACCGCCGTCGTTTGTTCGCCCTTCCGCCGCAACAACGGTGGGGATGTGTTGCGTCAGATAGCGCGTCGCCGTCTGATAAAGATCAATCCTACGAGACCGAGGCCCATAACGGCAAGCGTTCCCGGCTCGGGAACGCGGAAAGTCAGGTCGGAAACGAATGCGCCGGTCGGCATGCCGGTGAAGTCCATGGCCCCCGTGACCGGGTCGACTTTGTATATGTTGCCCGTCCGGCTTTCCGAGGCATAGATATCGCCATTCAGCGGATTGATGCCCAGACCCGAGAAAATGTAGTCGTTGATATCGACCGTCACCCGGGTGTTATCGAGCAGAAGCTCCGGGTCTGTCCCGTCATAGATCAGGTTGTCGAGGTCGAACGTGAACAGCATGTTCGTCCCGAAGGGGCCGACGTCGGGGTCGAAGCCAAGCGCGTAGAGCGTTCCCGCCGCATCGAAGGCGATTCCCGCCGTGGTGTCCCAGATCGTTTTCCCGACGAGGGTTGCAAGACCGGTACCCGTATCGATCGTATAAATGCCGTCTGTCGGCCCGCCGGGCGCGGCGGCGTCTGAGGTGATGGCGTAGAGTTTCTGGTCGACCGGGTTGAAGGCCAGGTCGCCGATGGAAATGCTGGAGCCGGCGACGTCGCTCGCATCGGTGTGGATCGCACCGACGTCGTTGATCAGCGATCCGTCATCGGGATCGATCTCGATGAGCGTCGAGGTGCTGTTGAAGCCGAAACCCTGCGAGCCCCACAGCGACCCGGAGGGTCCGGGCGCGGAGTTGTCAAAGGCAAGGCCGGTGATGCCGCCGGTCACCGTCGGATTGCCGATGGTGGTGTAGCTGTTGGTGTAGGTCGGGTTGATCGAGATAATATCGCCGCGGTTCGCCCCCGAACCGTTGCCGACGGAGCCGTAGAGCTGCAGGGCAGCAGCCTTGTCGCTGACGGTCAGCGCGAGAAGCATGACGCCGCCAAGGGCGGCTGCTGCGGTGAATCTGGGTAACCGGGGCATAGGGTCGTATCCTGTTATGGTCGGCGTCGTTTATATCAGCCGCAAGTCCGTCGCCGTTCTATATGCAAATATTGTACCAGTTTTTAAAATTTCAATGGATTCAACCGTTTGAGAAGAAACACAGCCGCCGAAAATTCCCGAAACGTAAAGAATCCCGACGGTCCTAATGGTTAATTTCCGCGATCCGTAAATATTTGAGAATATCCAACGCGGTAGCTGGTTACGGTTCCGGGCGGACCGGGACTTTCGCCGCCGTCGTGCGACTGATGATATAGGCGGCGCCGATGATCACAACAGTCCCGGCGAGTGTCCAGTAGTCCGGCGTTTCGGCAAAGAGCGTCAGGCCAATAACCGCGGCAACCGGGATACGGGTGAATTCAAGCGGTGCGATAATCGTCGCTTCACCTTCGCGATAGGCGCGGCTGAGCCATTCCTGCCCCAGCCATCCGCCCAGCGCGGCCAGGGCAAGCCATCCCCACTGGGCAAATGTCGGTGTCGACCAGTGCAAAATCGCCGGCCCGGCAAGAGCGACGACGCCCACGGCGAAAAACCAGAAGACAATCCGGCGGGGCGGTTCCGTTGTCGTCAGGTTCTTGATGAAAACCACGACGAACCCCCGCAGGAGTGCGGATAGCAGGGCGGCGAGCATCGCTTCCTGGATCCCGAATTGCGGTTTCATGACCAGCAGCACCCCGATGAAGCCGAGCGCCGTTGCGAGGGTCCGCCGCCACCCGGCGAATTCGCCCAGAAAAAGCGCCGCCAGGGGGATGACCCAGAACGGCGTGGTGAAGGACAGGACGATCGCATCGGCAAGGATCAGGTGACCCAGGGCATAGACCGTCAGGGCAAAGGAAGCGCTGCCAAACAGACCTCGCGCCCACAGCATCGGCAGCCGCGGTGACAGAACCGCGTCACGGATACCGGTGCGGAACAGCCATGGTGTCAGGAAGCCGAGACCGATGCACATCCGCAGCCACGCGGCCTGCCAGGACGACATGTCCGTGACGACGTGTTTCAGGGTGACGGCCATCACGGTAAGCGCCGCGACGGCAGCGAGCATCCACAGGGTGCCTTTGACGTTCCGGCTCATTCTGCCGTCAAAAGAAAAGCCCGGCGCTGAAAGGTAGCAGCGCCGGGCGAATTCTGGAGGGGACCTTGTCGCGATTGAGCCTGAAAGTCCTGTTAATGAAATAGGTACCGGTCACCGGTTTTCAACCACGGCGATTCCCGTACGCCGCGCCGGAGCGGCCATCAGAGATAGTAGATCAGCAGGATACCGCCGAGGAGTACCGCGACCCAGAGCGCCATGGAGCCGGTTGGCCATGTGCGCGCCAGGATGCCTTCCGGGCCGTGATGGCGGAACATGTAGGCGACGAACCAGTGAACCCCGCGACGAAGGTCCTGCAGGATGCTTTGCCAGCCGTCCCGCGTCAGGTGTATCGCCCAGCGATAGATCGCCGGCAGCCACTTGCGGTAGGTGATATCGAAATCGAGGTTCACCGATTTCAGTTCCGGCGGGTAGATCTTGAACCGCATCAGCACGGCGAATGCGAGGGCCGAGAACATCAGCAACTGATACTGACCGATCACATGGCTCGTCGTATAGGGCTGATATTCCACGGGGTAGGGCAGCAGGCTGTAGAGCCAGGGCGAATACACGCCGATCGCGATACACAGGAACGCCGTGATTCCCATGGCGATCAGCATGTTCAGGGGAGCTTCCTCGCACCGCTTGCCGGAATCGTGGGCAAAGAAGGCGAAGTAGGGAATCTTGATACCGGAATGATGGAACACGCCCGCGGATGCGAAGAGCAGGATCATCCAGATCGCGAGATACCCCTCATGGGCGACGGCCGACAGGGTCAGCGATTTGGCGATGAAGCCCGAAAACAGCGGGAAAGCGGAAATCGAAGCGGCCCCGATAATGCAGAACACTGTCGTGAACGGCATCGATTTGTACAGCCCGCCGAGCTCGGAGCCTTTGACGGTGCCGACCCGGTACAACACGGCGCCCATCGACATGAACAGCAGCGCTTTATACAGGATATGCGCGAAGGCATGGGCGGCCGCGCCGTTGATCGCCAGCGTCGTGCCGATGCCGACACCGACCACCATGAATCCGAGCTGGTTGTTAAGCGAATAGGCCAGCACGCGGCGGAGATCGTTTTCGATCACGGCATAGAAGATCGGGAAGGCGGTCATGGCCGCGCCGACATAGATCAGCAGTTCCGTGCCCGGAAAGCCGCGGGCGAGGGCATACACCGCGCACTTGGTCGTAAACGCCGACAGGAACACCGTGCCGGTGACCGTGGCCTCGGGATAGGCGTCCTGCAGCCAGTTATGCATGAACGGAAAGGCGCATTTGATGCCGAAGGCGATCAGGATCAGCCAGGTAGCGAGGCTGCCGAGGGTCATTTTCTCGAAGGCGATGGACCCGGTTTCGTGCGCCATCAGGATCGCGCCTGACAACAGCAATACGCCCGACCCGACCTGGATGATCAGGTAGCGCATGCCGGCGGCATAGGCGGCGTCGGTCCGGCGCGCCCAGATCAGGAAGACCGACGTGATGGCCATTGCTTCCCAATAGACGAACAGGGTGATGAGGTCGCCGGCGAAAAGCGCGCCGATACCGGAGCCCGCATAGGCAAGCCCGGCCATCTGTTCGACGATATCGTCGTTATGCCATGCGTAGACCACGCTGAGCGCGGCAGCGATGTGGAAAATGTAGCCGAATATCAGGCTGAGGGAATCGATCCGTACCGGGACGATCTGGTAGTCGAAGAAGGTAAAGGCGAAAAACGTGCCGCTTTGCCCGTCTACCAGGCACCAAAGCCCGGCCAGCGGCAGAAACAACATATACATCTGGCGCCAGCGTCCGCGAAACAGCGGAACAAGAAGCGCACCTGCAATGAGGAACAGGCCGGGCGGGATCCCAAGGACCATCAGGAGTCACCCTTTTTCGTGTCGTCGTAGTAATCCTCGTCCCGCATCAGCAGGACGCGCATGCCCTTTGCCGCCAGCACCAGCCCGACGCATGCGACAAAGCCGTACAGACCGTAGAAGCCGAAAACCTTCTCGATTCCGAATTCGGGATGTTTGTGATAGAGCGCGTCCGCGAAGAACAGCAATACGCTGACCAGGATGACGCTCCAGTAAACCTTGTCGACGTTTTTCGGGTTGTCGAGCCAGTATTTCCTGCCGTCACCGCTCTTGGGGGCATCGGTGTTGTGGGGCGATTGATCCGTCATACCGGGGTCCTCACTTCACGATCGGTGAAAGCATGTTGTAGAGCCGGTCCGCATAGACGAACAGGGCGAGGCAGCCGAGGGCGGTAATCCAGAGCGGGACTACGCAGAACAGCGGCGCTTCGGCGATGCGTTTGCCCGACACTACGTGTGTCGCGTCGTGGTCTTCCTGTTCTGCGCCGTAGTGCCCGCCATCGTCATGCGCTTCGTCATGCCCGTTGGCCATTTGGGCTTGTTCCTCTTCGCGCGGGCCGAAGAAGCCGCGGGCGAATACCGGGATCAGGTAGGCGATGTTCAACAATGACGAGATCATCAGAACGGCGATGAAGATCAGTTGATCCGCATCTGCCGCGCCAAGCGCGATATACCACTTGCTCCACGAACCGCCGAGGGGCGGCAGGCCGATTACGCTCAATGCGCCGATCAGGAAGGCGGCGAAGGTGAAGGGCATGCGCCAGCCCAGCCCGCGCATCTGGCTGATCTCGGTCTTGTGCGATGCGACCATGATCGCCCCGGCGCAGAAGAACAGCGTGATCTTGCCGAAGGCGTGCATGGCAATGTGCATCGCGCCGCCGACAAGGCTGTGCGACGTCGCAAGCGCGCCGGCGAGCACGACATAGGCAAGCTGGCTGATTGTCGAATAGGCGAGACGGGCCTTGAGGTTGTCCTTGGTCAGGGCGACCAGCGATGCCAACAGCACCGTCGCGCCGGCCACATACATCAGCCAGACACTGGCGCCGGTTTCGGTCAGGAAGTCGGCACCGAAAATATAGATGATGACCTTGAGCACCGTGAACACACCGGCTTTGACGACCGCGACCGCATGAAGCAGGGCGCTGACCGGCGTCGGCGCCACCATGGCCGCGGGCAGCCATCGATGGATCGGCATCAGTGCCGCCTTGCCGATACCGTACATGTAGAGAAACAGCAGAACGATCACGAGGCCGTCGTCGATCTTGCCTTTCAGAATGCCGCCGGGTGTAAAGTCCAGTGTGCCGGTCGCGGCCCAGGTCCAGATCACGCCGATCATCAGCAGGCCGATGGAGGTCGACATCAGGATACCGAGATACACGCGACCGGCGCGGCGGGCTTCGTCGGTCTGGCTGTGGGTGACCAGGGGATAGGTCGACAGCGTCAGCACCTCGTAGGCGATGAACAGGGTGAACATATTGCCGGAGAACGCAATCGCCAGCGCGCTCGAAATCGCGATCGCGAAGCACATGTAGAACCGGGTCTGGTTCGGTTCGTGATGTCCGCGCATGTACCCGATGGCGTAAAACGACGTGATAATCCAGAGGAACGAGGCGATCAGGGCGAACATCATGCCAAGCGGTTCGATCCTGAACGCGAGTTCGAGGCCGGGCAGCAGTTCGGTTATGCGCAGCTCGGGCTGTTCGCCGGCAAGAACCGGCGGCAGGAGCTGAAGCACGCAGAGGAAGGTCAGCCCTGCGGTGATGATCGTGACGACTTCACGCTGGTTCGGCCGGTTTCCCGACATCCAGATCATGATGGTGCCGATCAGGGGCAGGACGATGGCGAGCCCGATATAGATCTGGGACTGCATTAGCTGGCCCCCATCAGGCTTCTGGCTGCAAGCTCCGCCATGCCGACGGGCAGGGAGGTTTCAATACCGAAATACACGTTCCCCAGCACCAGTATCCACGCCGGGATCAGCAGGCTGAGCGGCGCTTCCTTGACGTTTGTCAGGTCGTCCGGTGGGTCGCGGAAATAGGCCGATTCGATCACGCGCCAGATATAGATCACGGCGATCAGCGAACTGGCGACAATCAGCACGGCAACATACCACCAGCCTTTTTCAATCGACGCCTGGATCAGGTACCACTTGCTGATAAAGCCGGCCGTCATCGGAATGCCGATCAGGCTTAACCCGCCGCCGACGAAGGCCGCCATCGTCCACGGCATGGTGCGCGCGAGGCCGGCCATCCGGTCGATGTTGCATGACCCGATCCGGTAGAAAACGGCGCCCAGGACAAGGAACAGCGCGCCTTTCATGAGGGCGTGATTGAACAGGTGGAGAATACCGGCGGTCAGCCCCGTGACGGTCACGAAACTTATGCCGAGAACCATGTAGCCGATCTGCGCGACCGACGAATAGGCGAGCACCTTTTTGACGTTCTTCTGGAAGCAGGCGACGATCGACGGAATGAACATCGCCAGAATGGCCAGAATCAGCAGCGGTGTGGCGGTGGGCAGGATTTCGAACGAGAACTTCACGCCGAATACCGTGAACAGGAACCGCAGCAGGATATAGACGGACACCTTGGTAGCGGTCGCCGCGAGGAATGCCGTTACCGTACTCGGCGCATAGGTATAGGCGTTGGGCAGCCACTGATGCAGCGGGAACAGCGCGATCTTCAGGCCGGCGCCGATAACAAGGAAGGCGAACGCGGCGATCACCGTTCGGTCGTAACCGTGTTCGGGCAGGCGGGCCGCGATATCCGCCATATTGAGCGTACCCGTCGCCTGGTAAAGCAGACCGATCGAGATCACGATGAAGGTCGCGCCGATCGTGCCCATAATCAGGTACTGGTAGGATGCCGTCAGGGCACGGCGGTCGAAGCCGAGCGCGATCAGCACATACGATGACAGCGACGAGATTTCGAGGAAGACGAAAAGATTGAACGCGTCGCCGGTCACCGACACACCCATCAGTCCGCACAGGCACAGCAGGTATGAACTGTAGAACATGTACGCACGGTCTTCGACGTATTCGAGCAGCAGCGAGCTTCTCGAATACGGCGCAACGACCGAGCCTATTCCGGAAACGATCAGCAGGACAAATGCGTTCAGCGCGTCGATCCGCAATTCGATGCCGATGGGTGGTGGCCAGCCGCCCAGTTCGTATGACAGCGTACCGCCCGCCATCACGCGTGCGGCGATTAAGCAGGCGCAGGCGAACGATCCCCAGGTTGCCAGCAGCGCGATGCCGAAGGCCTGGTCCTTGCCGCGAAACAGAATGCAGAGCGGCGCCGCGATCAGCGGGATAATGATAACGAGGACGGGGAGATGAGAGCTTAACATTACATACTCTCGTCCTGGGAATGGATGTCTTCTTCCTCGATCGTACCGTATTCGCGCCGGATCCGGACGACGAGTGCGAGGCCAAGCGCCGTTGTCGCGACGCCGACCACGATTGCCGTCAGGATGAGCACGTGGGGAAGGGGGTTCGAATAGCTGACGACCCCTTTGACAAGGATCGGCGCGGTGCCCCCCGTGACCTTGCCGAACGAGATATAGAGGACAAAGACGGACGCCTGAAAGACGTTAAGACCGACCAGTTTCTTGATCAGGTTGCCGCGGGCGATGACGATATACATACCCGCCATCGCCAGAAATATGACGATCCAGTAATTGTACAGTCCGAGAATATCTACCACGGTGCCAGTTCCCTATTCCTCACGCCCGGTCATTCCTCTCGCCAGGTTGCGAACGTGAAGAAAACGGTCATCATTACCGAGGCAACGGTTACTCCGACGCCAAGCTCAACCAGAAAAATACCGAGGTGTTGACCTTCTTTCGCATGGGCCGCCATCGGGCTGTAATCGAGATAATTCGCCCCGAGCAGGAGATCGATCACGCCGACCGAGGCGTAGATCAGCACGCCGCCCGCGATACCGGCGCGCAGGATTCCCTCCGGCAGGATACGCTGGGCCGAATGAACGCCGAAAACCATCGAATACAGAATGAAAGACGCAGCGAAAATCACCCCGGCCTGAAAGCCGCCGCCGGGCCCGAAATCCCCGTGGAATTGCACGTAGAGCGCAAAGAGCAGGATAAACGGGAACAGGAGCTTCGTGATGACGCGAAGAACGAGATATTCCCTCATGCCTCATCCTTGTGATGGGGCGCAGGTGTCCGCAGACCCCGTCGCCAGCTTCCGAGCAGCAGGATGACGCCGATCCCTGCCGTGAAGATCACCGTCACCTCGCCGAGCGTATCGTAACCGCGATAGCTTGCGAGCACGGCCGTCACGACGTTCGGGACCCCGGTATCTTTCTTCGTATTCTCCAGATAGTACGGCGCGACATGCTGGTTGGTCGTCGCGTTCGGGTCGCCGAACCGCGCCATGTCGAGGCTGCCGTACATCAGGACGGCGCCGGTGACGATGCAGACAAACAACGGCAGGATCGGCTTGTGCGCGGGGCGTTTTTCAATACGCGTCGTCAGCGCGAGCGTGCCGATAAACAGAACGGTCGATATGCCCGCACCGACCGCGGCTTCGGTGAAGGCGACGTCGACCGCATCCAGGGCGACGAAAATCGACGCGGCCAGAAGGCTGTAAATCCCGCTCAGCATCACGACGGCAAGCAGGTTCCGCATCACGACGATGCCAATGACCGTTGCCGTCATAAGACCGAGGATGATGATATCGATTGCTTCTTCCATCAGTCTTTCCCGTCGGTTTCGGCGTTTTGTTCGACCGGTGCGTCTTCGTCCAGTTTCGGGCGCAGGCCGGAAGACCAGGCGGCATTGCCGAGCGCGTGCGATGCCGCCGGGCTGGTAAACAGAAGAAACAGCAGGATCATCAGCAGTTTCGCCGTGATCAGGGTGAATCCGCCCTGCAACATAAGACCGAACAGGATCAGTATCGCGCCCATCGTATCGGTGATACCTGCCGCATGACCCCGGGTATAGAGGTCGGGCAGGCGCAAAACGCCGACCGCCCCGACCAACAGGAAGAACGATCCGCCGAGAAGCAGCGCCCAGGAAAGGATATCGACGATCTGTTCGGTCATGTGTCGCGTCCGTCGCCGGAAGCCGTCGGCGGTGACTCCGCTTCGGCTTTGCCGGCGGCTTCGCCGGGACCGATCGCAAGATTGCCGTATTTGAAATATTTGAGCAGCGCAATTACCCCGATGAAATTGATCAGGGCATAGACCAGTGCGATGTCGAGAAAATCGGGCCGGCCCATCAGGAAACCGAGAACCGCGATGATCAGAACCGTTTTGGTACCGAACATGTTGACCGCGAGAATCCGGTCGTAGAGCGTCGGTCCCATGAACGCGCGGAGGAGGGCGAGCGCCATGGTGAGCAGGATAGCGATTGCGGCGGCAGCGAACATCAGTCGTGCCCTTCCAGTTCGGTAACGCGGCGATCCATGTCGCCGCCCTCAAGACCGACGGTGCCGTCCCGCGATAGCGCGTGCACCAGAATGTAGCCGTCTTCCTCGACATCGATCGAGATGGTCCCCGGCGTGAGGGTGATCGAGTTCGCAAAGATCACGAGGCCCAGATCGGTTTTCTGGGTCGCGCGGATCCTCACCATCGTCGGGCTGATCGGCTCGAAGCCCAGAACGCGCTTGGTGACGTCGACATTGGCTTTGACGATTTCCCACAGCAACCAGGGCCAGTAGAGCAGTACCTTGAATGTCAGGTGGACCGGAACCGCTTCATGGTCGATGACATCCATGCGCATGGCGATTACGACGACGATGGCGCAGGACAATATTCCGAGAATCAGGATAAGCGGCACGAATATCCCGGACATGAGTAGCCAGGATGCAAATAGGATCAATCCGAGTGATACCGCGTGAACCAACGCGAGGCCCCAATGCTGATGTTTTATCCGGCCCGTCTCGTATGGACGGGTTTAAGGTGGTCTGCACTTTTTCGCTCGCCCAAATTATAAGGCTGGTGCGCGTTTATCAATCAAAACCGGGAAATTTCCTTGTCGGGTAGCCGGAGAGGTCTCGCTGCGCCGAGAAATACCTGCCGAGAGGCGAGCGTTTGTCGAGCCGAGTCGGGCTCGAACCGATATGTTTCAAGCTATTTCAAGTTGATAAGAATAATAATCGCGGCAAAAAATGTTTCCGTAATGACAAACCGCGATGCTATAACAAAGACTTAAGTGCGTTTATGTTGGTGGGGAGAGTCGGCGTTGACCGAAACCGTAACGATTCCAGAATCGGTCGAATCGGCAAGAATTCGCGGTACCGTAAAGTGGTTCAATGTAGTCAGAGGCTACGGATTTGTATCACCGGAAGACGGGACATCGGACGTCTTTTTGCATATGACCGTTCTGCGGCAGGCTGGCTACGAACAGCTGCCGCCGGGATCGACCGTCGAATGTGTTGCCGTAAAGGGCGCTAAAGGAATACAGTGCCTTGCGATCGAGTCTGTCGATACCTCGACGGCGACCGAAGAAGCCGCCATTCGGGCGGCTGGTGAGATGGAAGGTGCGCCTGCCTTTGCCGAGGGTGAGGGCGGTGAATTCGTCAAGGCGACCGTCAAGTGGTTCAATCCGCATAAAGGCTTCGGTTTTGTCTGTCCCGACGGGACGGACGGCGATGTGTTCGTGCACATGGTTACCCTCCGTCGGGCCGGGCTGAACGGCCTGATTACCGGACAGTCCGTGGAAGTGCGGTTGGCGGACGGCCCGAAGGGCCTTCAGGCGACAGAGGTCAGGGCAACCGATCCCATTTAGGGCCGTCCGCTTAACGACGTTTACGTCAATTGCACGACCCGAAACCCGTTACTTCGTCTCTATTGCATAGCGGTCGAGCGGCGGAATTTTCGCGATCAGTCCCTGTGCTTTCAGGAAAGCAGCGAAGACCGTGTAGCGGTTTCGATCGAGTGCCCCCGGTCGCAGCGAGAAGCGCGGCAGCGTATCGCGCCACGCGCGCCTGTTCAGTTCGTCATCGAGCTGACTGCGTCCTCTTATAAACAGTTTCCAGCTTTCGTCCGGGTGATTGACCAGATACTGGACACCGCGTTCCATCGCATCGACGAATTTGCGGATATAGGTCTTTGAAATCTCGTTCGCATTGGCGACGACGATCAGTTCATCGTATGCGGGGACGCCCTGTTCTTCGACATAGAACGCGCGACCCGGTCGATTGAGGATATCGAGCTGGTTAAGCTCGAAGTTGCGGTACGCGCCGATAACCGCGTCCACTTTTTTCGATATCAGGGCCGGTGACAGCGAAAAATTGACGTTGACCAGCTTGATGTCCTTGAGTGTGAGCCCGTGTTTTCCCAGCATGGCATTCAGGATTGCATCCTCGAATCCGCCGACCGAAAAACCCACCGTCTTGCCCTTCAGGTCCGCGATCGAGTCGATGCCGCTGTCTTTAAGAACGACCAGCGAATTCAGCGGCGTTGCAACGAGCGTTGCGACGCGGACAAGCGGCAGGCCACGGTCGATCTGGGTGTGGAGATTCGGCTGATAGGTGACGGCAAGATCCGCTTTCCCGGCGGCGACCAGCTTGGGCGGATCGTTCGGGTCCGCGGGCGCCTTGAATTCGACGTCGAGACCTGCGTCGCGGAAGTACCCGCGTTCAAGCGCGACATAGAGCGGCGCATGGTCCGGATTGATAAACCAGTCCAGCAGAACAGTGATTTTGTCCGCCGCCGATGCCGGCGTCGCCAGGCTCACGGCAACAGCCGCAAGTATCGATATCGCAATTTTTTTCATCTTGTTTCCTCGTCAGGTTGGGATTCCGGTTGCCACGGCGTCATCCGCCGCACAATGGCGTCGATCGTGAAATAGAAAGCGCAGGCGATTATCGCGAGCACGAACAGCGCGGCGAACATCAGGTCGATCTGGACGCGCGCATTCGCGTGAAGCATCAGGTAACCGAGCCCGGCACTGGATCCGACCCATTCGCCGACAACCGCGCCAATCGGTGCGACGGCTGCCGCGACGCGCAGTCCCGACCCGAGTGCGGGAAGTGCCGCCGGCACGCGGATATGGCGGAGTTCCATCCAGCGCGAGGCATTCATGACATGCGCCATGTCGGTCCAGCCCGGCTGGAGTCTGCGCAGCCCGTCGTAAAACGCCGCCGTCACCGGGAAGTAAATGATCAGAACCGCCATCGCTATTTTCGATTCCATGCCGTATCCGAGCCAGAGCACCAGGACAGGCGCGACGGCAAAGACCGGGATGGCCTGGCTGACGACGAATACCGGCATCAGCCACTCCCGCGCCGGTTTGAAGAGACTCATCGTCAATGCGCTGACAATGCCGATGCCGCTACCGATTGCGAAACCGGCCGTGATTTCGATCGCGGTCACCCAGGCGTTATCAAGAATGATGTCGCCCCGGCGAAGCAGGGCAGCGGCAACATCGGCGGGGGCGGGGAGAATAAACGCCGGTACGCCCGAAAGCATTACGACCGCCTGCCAGCCCGCCACGAGACCGATAAAAACGATCGCTGGCCGCATCCAGCGGAGGCCGGTCATTCGTCACCCGCCATTGCGGCTTCCGTCAATTGCGCCAAAAGCTCCGCCTGGAGCGTCAGGAGTTGCGGGTCGGCGGCATCGCGCGGCGCAATCCCGCCGGGCGCAATCGGCGCGCCCAGTTCTGCCGGACGCCCGGTCATTACGTGAACCGTATGTCCGAGCCGCAGGGCCTCCATCGGGTCGTGCGTCACGAGCAGCACGGTTCGGTGTTTCAGTAGAGTTGCGGCCAGGTCCTGGAGTTGCAGGCGGCTGATCACGTCGAGAGAGGAAAACGGTTCGTCCATAAGAACCAGAGACCGGTCTTCGATCAGGGTGCGTGCGAGGGCTGCGCGCTGACGCATCCCGCCGGAACACTTTGCCGGCAGGGCGGTGGCGTATCGGCCGAGCCCCGCGCGATCGAGCAGGTCGCGTGCGCGGCCCCGCAGGGTATTCCGATTCTCGCCCCGCAGACGGGCGCCCAGCAGCACGTTCTCTTCCAGCGTAAGCCAGGGCAGCAACAGGTCCTGCTGCGCCATATAGGCGATTCTTCCCGTGAGCGGTTCGCTGTCGCTGCAGGAAATGTCGCCCGTCGCGCTGCCTTCGAGACCGGCGAAAAGGCGGAGAAGGGTGGTTTTGCCGACACCGCTGGGTCCGAGAAGCACGGTCCATTCCCCGGCGGGGAGGTCCATCGAAATGCCGTCGAAAAGGACGGTGCCGTCATAGGCCAGGCCGGCATCGGTCAAACGGACCGAAGGTGCGACGGCGTCGGGTTTACGGATGTTGGACGGGGACATCATGGCGCTTTCACTGATCCCTTCGCCGGCATTACCCGGATCAGGTTCCAGGGGTCGTCCTCGTAAGAGACCTCTCAGCCGGACAATCCGGCTCCCCCCAGTGTTGAAACCCAAATATGAAACGCGTGCCGTCGGATGGCAAGCGAACGGTGCAACAAAACTGGAAGACCGGCCCCGGAAGGGCTATATCGGGATAATGAAAAGATTTTTCGCGCTGTTGGTTGTGGCGGTGGCGGTCCTGTTCACGCCAGGTGGCGGTGTCGGCGATGCCTCGGCACAACGCATGGACAATCTGGCGACCTTCAGCCGGGATGCGTTATCCATCCGGTCCGGCGACAAGACGCACACGTTTTCGGTGGAGCTTGCACTGAACGGGCGCCAGCATGCCCAGGGGCTGATGTTCAGGCGGCGCATGGCGCCGGATGCGGGGATGCTCTTTGTCTATAGCCGCGAAGAGCCGACGGCGATGTGGATGAAAAACACGTTTATCCCGCTGGATATGCTGTTTATCGCGCGGGACGGGACGGTCAGGCGAATTGCGGAGCGGACCGTGCCGATGTCCGAAACGATAATCCCATCGGGCGGGCCGGTCGTGGCTGTGCTCGAACTCAATGCCGGCACGGCGTCGCGTCTGGGCATCAAGCCCGGTGACAAGGTCGTCTCAAAGGCCCTCGGGACAGCCCGGTGAGCCGTTGGGGTCGGGAGCCCCGGCTTTAGACGCCCTGTTTCTCGTTGCTGGCAATCGTCGGGATTTTTTCCCAGTTCTCGCCGGCGGCGACCATACAGGTCGGACCGTTCGGCATCGTGATGATGATCGTCCAGCTACTGCCTTTCTTGCTCGACAGCACTTCGAGAATGCCGCCGTTATTCGCAAGACCGATCGCAACGGGCGCTTCGGTGTATTTCGCGGAAAGATGCTTGAGAACATCTCCCCGTTTTGCACAGGCGGCCTGTTGCTGTGCCGCTGCGGGGAGGCTGAAGGCGAGGACGGTTGCGGTTACTGCTAATGCTTTACCCAACATGGCTGTTCTCCGGTTGGACAGCACTCAAAAGGAGTGCGGCAGAAATATGATCCGCCTATACACGTTAAGGTTCTCTTACTTTTAAGGTAAATTTTTGGCGAACGACCGCAGGCCGCGCCTCGCTGCGCCCGGCATTCGTCGCCTGGGTGCCCGGTTCCGGTTGCTTTTGGCGGCGCCAATCGGCATTAGAGAGGCAGTTTCTTTCTAGGCATCGGCAAAAGGCATCGGCATGGGGTTTCTGGAAAACATTCTGACCATGCTGACGACCTACATAAACCGGGTCGGCAAGGTACGCATCGGCGACCGGGTGGCGCGCTACTACCTGCCGCATACGGCGAATTTCGTCATCCGGGATTTCCGCACCCTCCAGAAAGGCACACGGGAGCCGGAGCTGTATGGCTGGATCCGGGCGATGCCGGATAATTCCGTTCTGTTCGATGTCGGATCGTCCTATGGGCAGGAGGCAGTGTATGCCGGCGTCCTCGGACACAAGGTCGTGGCATTCAACGGCGATCCCGAGGGGACGTATTTCCTGTCGGTCAATGCGCAGCTGAACGACGGCGCGGATATCACACCGGTGGCGGCGCTGGTCGGCGCGGACGCCAGGCTGGTCGATATGTCGTTTCCGTCGAACCGTTTTTACATGCGGGGGCGGCCGAAATACTGGGACATCTCGCTCCAGATACCGTCCGTGTCGCTCGACGGTTACGTCGCGCAATACGGTGTTGCGCCGACGCACCTCAAGATCGACGTCGACGGGGCGGAGACGGATGTGTTGAAAGGGGCCGCCGCCGTTCTGGCAGATCCGCGGCTACGCGATATTTTTATCGAGACCGATGCCAATACCCATGACGACTGTGTCGCAATACTGGAAGCCGCGGGCTTTGAATTACGCGGGACGCATGAGCGCCCGAACATGAAAATCTGGGCCGCCAATCTTATCCTGAGCAGGGCCTGACAGGTTCTATTCCGCGGGTTTCCAGGCGGGCGAACGCTTTTCGAGGAACGCTGAAATGCCCTCCTGGGCGGCATCCGACAGCCTCGCTTTTGCGTTGAATAACAATCCCTTGTCGAGGTTTTCTTCACTGATTCCATAGCCGAGGGCGTCGATGAGGTGACCCGTGTCGGCAATGGCATCCGGCGATGCGTCGAGCGCGTGGGTCGCATGAGCGGCAATGCGTGCCTCGAGGTCGTCGTCATCGGCGGCGATTTCGTGAATGAGCCCCGCGCTGCGTGCCGTTTCGGTATCGAACAGAACCGCCGTTTTCGACAGGTAACGGAACCAGCCGGGCCCCGTGCGGGGCAGGATGAACGCGGCGATGATCCCCGGGACCAGCCCGATCCTGACCTCGGATATACAGAATTTCGTCTGCGCCTCGGCGATCACAACGTCGGCGCAGGAGATGATACCGAGACCGCCCGCGACTGCTGCGCCGCGCAGCGCAGCGATTACCAGTTTGGGGCTGTCATTGATCGACCGGTACATGTTCAGCAGGAGGCGGGAATCGTCGACGACCTGTTCCTCGGTCTGGCCGAGGACGTCTTTCATCCAGTTCAGGTCGCCGCCGGCGCAGAAAACGCTGCCTTCTCCGCGGATCACGACCGCGCGTATGTCCTCGAGGGCATTGAATTCCGCGAATGCAGCCGTGATCTCGCCGATCATCTCGGGGTTCATCGCATTCCGAACGTCCGGCCGGTTGAGCGACAGGGTCGCCACCGCGCCGTCCCGGGTGACGGAAATTGTCTGGTATTCGGCCATGGAGGCTCCTTCTGGCGGACGGTCAGCCGGTTTTTGCGGCTTTAATGGCGGCGTAAACCCGCTTGGGCGTCATCGGCGTCTCGCAGATCGCCGCGTCGATACCGGCGGACAGCAGGGCGTCGCGAATGGCATTGGCGACCGCCGCGGGCGGGGCGATTGCGCCGCCTTCGCCCATACCTTTCATACCGTATTCGGTACCTTCGGCCGGGGTCAGCATATGCGCTATCCGGAAGGCGGGCAGGGAGGTCGGGCCCGGCCAGTGGTAATCCGCGAAACTGCTGGCCTGCGGCTGGCCGTATTCGTCATAGGGGATTTCCTCGAACAGGGCGGTCCCAATCCCCTGCGCGACGCCGCCGCAGATCTGGCCGTCGACGATCATCGGGTTTACGACGGTACCGCAGTCTTCTGCGACCGCGTAGTTTTCAATCTCTACCTCGCCGGTTTCCGGATCCACCAGGACGACGGCCGCATGCGTCGAATAGGAAAACACACCTGACGTGACCTCGGGTTCGTAAATAGCTGTTTCCTCAAGCGTCGGATCGGCGTCTTCCGGGAGCAGGTCCTGGCGGATATGGGCGGTGCGGGCGATTTCGGCGACGGTTACCGAGGCGTCGCCGCCGAACACGCTGCCGTCGCGCAGGACGGTGTCCGCCGGGTCGCACTGCATCAGGTGCGCGCCGATATGCCGGATTCGCCCCGCCAGCGTCCGGCAGGCATTGGCCGAGGCGCCGCCGGCCATCACGATCGAGCGCGATGCGAAAGTGCCGTTGCCATAGGGCGAGACGGCGGTGTCGCCATACCGGACAATCACATCGTCCAGCGCAAGACCGAGTTCCTGGCAGGCGATCTGTGCCAGCGTGGTCTCCATGCCCTGGCCGTGGCTGTGAATGCCAACCAGCAGTTCAAGCGAGCCGTCGGCGCACATACGCGCCGTCGCGGTCTCGAAGGCGGGGATCACCGGCGTGCCGCGGATTTTCCATTCCTGCGTACCGTGCGCGGTCTGTTCCGAGTAACTGGCGAAACCGATACCCACCAGGCGGCCGTCTTCCGCACCGCCGGACTGGCGTTCGCGGATCGATACCATCCCGGCGGCGTCGGCGGCTTTCCGCACGCTTTCAGGATAGTCGCCATTGTCGAACCGCATGCCGCCGGCGCCGGTAAACGGCATCTGGTCGGCGGAGACCATGTTTTCACGGCGGACGTCGTATGGATCGCGTCCGACAGCGCGGGCGACCTCATCCAGCGTTCGTTCTATCGCGAAACACGCGCCCGGACGGGCGACGCCGCGATAGGGGCCGAGCGGCGGCTTGTTGGTCGCCACGGTCCAGGTATCGACCGACAGGGCCGGGATACGATACGGGCCGGGCAGGTTGCGCGCCGCCATGCCGGTTTCCATGAACGGACCCGACGGCCAGATCGAATAGGATCCCGCATCGACGATCAGTTCGGCCTCGATTCCCAGAATCCGCCCGCTTTTTTCGGCATGGGCCGTGATCCGGTACCAGTGTTCGCGCGCCTGGTTGTTGGCGGTGATGTTTTCGCGCCGGTCCTCGAGCCATCTGACGGGCCTGCCGGTTTTGAGCGCGGCTGCGGCGACCATGATCTCTTCGGGCATCAGCCGGTTCTTCGAGCCGAACCCGCCGCCGACATCGGGTGAGACAAGACGGAGCTGGCGTTCCTTGAGCCCGAGAATTTCGGCAATGCCGACGCGCATGAGATGCGGCCCCTGGGTCGCCATGTTGAGCGTCAATTCGTCCCGGCGGCTGTCCCACGTCGCCAGGGCGGCGCGGCCTTCCAGCGGGATTGCGGCGTGGCGGTTCAAGCGGAATTCATTGGTCACCGTGATTTCGGCAGCCTTGCGGGCGGCGTCTATATCGCCCCCGGTGACTTCGCGTTCGATATAGACGTTGTCGCCCCAGCTTTCGTGGATCAGCGGATCTTTGCGCGTCGTCGCGTCGCGCATATCGATTACCGCGGGCAGCTCGTCGATGTCGATCGGGATGGTCTGGACGATGTCTTCCGCGTCGGCCCGGGTCGGGGCAAGACAGATGGCGATCGGCTGGCCGACGTAGCGTACCTTGTCGGTCGCGAAGACCGGAAAATCCGACGCTTTGAATCCCGGCACGCGCGGCACGGCGCGTATCGCGCCGATATCGGGAAAATCCGCGGCGCTCAGGACATGGCAGCCGGCGGGCACGGCGGATACATCGATCCCGCGAAGGTAGCCATGCGCGACCGGGCTTCGGACAATGGCTGCTTCCCAGACATTTCCGGGCGGTATGTCGGAGACGAACAGGCCGCGCCCGGCAAGATGCCGGGCATCTTCCTTGCGCAGCGGGCTGGCGCCGACGCCGTTCGGATTTGTGCCGTCGAAGGGAGGGCTCACGTGACGGCGTTCGCTTGTTCGAGGCTGGTGAACAGGCCGGCATTCAGGCAATAGGCTCGGGCCTTCACCGGGTCTTTGGCGGAGTCGCGAACGGCATCGAGCTGTTGCTGGCGCACGGCAGGATCCTTTGCTTCCATCAGCTTCTTGTTGGCCATGGATGTCGCCTGCACGCCGTCCATCTGCGCCTTGTGGCGCTGACGGCTGTACAATCCGAGCAGTTCCTCCGGTTCGCCGCCGATCACCCGGGACAGCTTGTCGCCAAGTGCTACCGCATCGTGGATGCCGCCGTTCATGCCGAGCCCGCCGATCGGGTTATTGACATGGGCGGCATCGCCCGCAACCAGAATGCGGCCCTTGTGAAAGGTTTCGACCACGCGCTGATGCACGTGATAGAGGCCGGTATAGATAATGTTGTAGTCGCCGTCCTTGGGGAAAAATTTCTGCAACCGGCCCTGAACGCCTTCATGCGACAGGCAGACTTCGTCCGGTTCGTCGGCGGGAACCGGGAACACGGTGCGCCAGATGCCTGGCGGGCCGTAGCCGTTGACCTTGAACAGGTTGCACCATTCGCCCGGGTCCGAGAAGAAATTGCGGATGCATTTCGCCATCCCGGCTTCCTGGAAATCGAAGTCGGACCCGATTTTCACGAATTTCTCGGGATAGGTGAACCCGACGAAGTCGATCTCGGCTGCCTGGCGCACGACCGAACTGAAGCCGTCGCAGCCGACGACCCAGGGGGCGCGAAGGGTCTCGGTTTCACCGTCCTGGTTTCTGAACGACACCGTCGCGCCGTCGGAATGCTGTTCGATGCCGGTGACTTCCGACGAAAAGCGGTATTCGACATCGGGGGTCTCGCCGATCTCGGCGATGATGGTTTCGACCAGTTTGAACTGTTCGTACTGGATGACGTAGGGGAATTCCGTCATGTCGGCGAGCGTCGAGAAGTCGAATTCGGCGACCAGCTCGCCGGAGACGCGGTCGCGATAGTGGAATGTCGGCGAAATCAGCCCGCGTTCGTGGACCTCGTCGGTGACACCAAGCTCTTTCAACATCTCCAGCGAAGACGGCTGGATCGCTGCTGCACGCTGGTCTTCTATCGGACCGTCCGCGCGTTCCAGCAGGGTGACCGGGATTCCCTTGCGATACAGCGCCAGCGTCAGCACCATCCCGACTGGGCCGCAGCCCACAACAACCACCCGTTCTCCCGATTTTAGCGACATCAATCCATCATCCCTCTTATTTCATCTCACTTTAGCCGGGCGAACTAGGCGGTCAACATGCCGGAGAGGATGATTGGGTTGCACGGACCGAATGCTGAACCGTGCCCGGCGCGACACTATCCCTCCCGCTCCAATTGCAACCGCGCCATGAAAGGCACGAAGGGGTGTATGCCGAGGCTTGCGAAGGCTTTTACGTCCATGTCGACCAGCGCCTGCTTTTCCTCACCCGACATATCGAGTTCCGCGACAAAGGCGGCACGGTCCGCCGAAAAACGGGTGCGCTCTGTGGCGTCATTCGCAATCCGGTGCAGCGCGTCGGTAAGCGCCACCCGGTCGGCGGAAACCGGCGGATAATGAGGCACTGCCGTCTCCACCGCCTGCTCCGACCACCATGCGAGCGTTGCGTAGTTGTGGTGCCAGCTCGGATCGAACGAGACCGCGTCGGGTACGCGTTCGCCGAGCATTCCTGCGACCACCGACCAGCAGCGGAGCTCGATATTCCCCGTGTCGTCGAGACGTTTTTCGTCGAGAGAGAGCAGCCAGCGCAGATTGCCGGCGCTCATCTCGCGCATCAGTTTCAGGTCGAATTCGGTCGCCGGGCTGTCATAGCGGTCGGTGCCGGGGAAATGCGAGAGCCCGCCGCTTGCGACAACGACGGCGCGGATATCCATCGCACGCAGCGCGCGGTCGATCGCCTGCCCGAGATGGTAGCAGCGCTCCATCCGGGGCTGCGGCGGAACATAGGCGTTTACATAGACCGGAATGATGGGGCCGGTCATTTCGAGGAATGTCAGCGGAATGCCGAAAGCGTAGTCGAGGTCCGCCGTGCTGGTGAAAGCGGGGTCGAATTTTTCTTCCTGGAGATAGCGGACAAGATCGGTCGCGGTATCGCTGTCGACATCGAAGCGGAAATCCCGGCCGGCGAAATGGCCGCTTGCTTCCTTGCCCCGGTGAATGGCGAAGGACGGGACGCAGTGCAGCAGGAACTGGTTCGCATGGTCGTTCGCGACGACCAGCGTCACGTCGGGGTTTAGCGCTCTGAGCTTCTCACCGTTTTGTGCGGCAAGCCGACGGACCCGTTCGACGGTATCCTTGTCTTCGGTTGGGGGCAGGGTGAAAAACTGGGGCGCATGGGCCATGCAGACGCCCCCGATAATTCCGCTCTTGTTCGACATCGACATATCTTCATTCTCCGTGAACCTGACCGAGGAATTCGGCCAGACGCAGGCAGGGCTGTAAAGGGGAGAAATAAGCAATTTAAATCAAGGGAGTATGCGGTCAGGCAGGTGGGTGTCGGAAAATTTTACACGCCGTTAACCAATTCGGCCTGACGTGTCGGTCCGCTTTACACCTGCCTGCCGCTGCCTCGTCCGGAAGACGGTAATTCATTGAAAACGAAGCTTAAATAAAGTTGGCACGGTTATTGCATGGTTGGATTACGAAATTGAAAATCAAAACGTGATCGGGTGAGTGAAATGTCGAAACTGGTTGATAAACTGATCGTCGCAGCTGCCTCCAGCGTCCTGGCCTTCGCGGCCGTCGCACCCGCGAACGCAACGACATGGCTGGTCACCAACGTGCTGACCGTCGGCAACGACGGCGGCTTCGGCGCTTCATCCTTCCACGATGCCCGCGGCAACGAAATGAGCGGATCGAATATCGCCAACATTTCCGGCGACGTTTTCGGCGGTTCCGCCTTCGGTACGTATAACGACGTGACCGGGGTTCTGGATTTTACCGCCACCGTCACGCAGGGCCCGAACACGTTCTCGATGAATGCCGTGTCGGGCACGGGATTTCTGTTCAACGGCGCCGGATATCTGGCCGCCCATGACACGCTGGACGTCACGATGACCGGCGATCTCGACATGCCGGGCGCGGTGCCGACGATCCTTGCGGGCACGGTTACGGAAATGGGCTTCATGCTCGGCGACGTTTGCTGCTCCGGCACGGACAACCCCAATTCCTTTACGCAGCCGGGCGCCAATGCCGACGAGCGCTGGATCACGCTCTGGGGTGCGAATAATTTCGACTCGGTGAACGGGACGTATGACGAAGGTTCGGAAACCACCCTCGGCATGGATGTGCGTCTTCGCCTCGAACGCTCGACCACGACCACCGAAGTGCCGGCGCCTGCGGTTACCGCGATCTTCGGTTTCGGCCTGATCGGCATTGCCTGTATGAGACGTAGAAAGACCGTCTGAAGCCAACCCCGGACGGACTTTCTTACAGCGGCGGCCCAGCGTATCCGGGCCGCCGCTTTTTATTTGCCCTGTTCCTTTACCCGCATGTGACGCCGCGGGTCGTCCTCATGGGCGGTTTCCAGCACGTCCCAGCCGAATTCGAGAAACGGGCCGGCGACATCCGCCAGTTCGCGGATATGATCCAGCAGCTTGCGGCTCTGCACCTGCCTGTCTGTCAGAGACCGGCCGATAAGGAAGTGCTTCCATTTGAGGTAGTCGGCGACAGGGCTGTCGGCATATTCCTGGAAACCCCGTGGCATTGTCTTCAATGCGCCACGGTGGCGCAGAACGAACTTGCCGCGGGGCTTCGCAAAGGGCTTGACGATGTCGAGAAACCGGTCGGGGCTGGCGGCAATCCGCGACCGCCAGGCGGCCAGAAATTCCCTGTCGAGCGAATAGAAGCCGGCTGACAGAAAGCTGCCGCCGGGTTCGATATGGGTATAAATCAGCCCGGGGTCGCCCTTGCCGCCGGACCGGGTCATCACCGCGCCGACATGGGTTTTGTAGGGTTCTTTGTTCTTGGAAAACCGGACATCCCGGTAAATCCGGAAAATGCCCCGCTTGGGGTCGCCCTGCACCGGAAACGACGGCAGGCGGCGGGCAGGGGAGAATTCACCCAGCAGGCACTCCATCTGAAACTTGAGCTCTGCATCGTAGATGTCCTTGCGGGCCTTGAACCACGCGCGGTCGTTGTGGTTCCGCAGTTCTTCGAGGAAGGTCAGCGCGGTGGCGGAGAAACCCTGAAAATCGGGCCGGATATCGTCGGGAAAATCGAGTGTTTTTGCCATGCGCCAGTGTAACGCGGCGGCGGGAAAGTAAAAAGAGCAGCACCTTTGAGCCCGGCCTGTGCCGCCAACCTCGGCAGGGCACGTCGCGCAGACTTGCGTTCCGCGCCCCGCCGCGCACCGCCTGACTGGGTGGGGGCAGCGGTGCGTTGGCCGGCAAGGACCGAAAAGCCGCTGCCATATATGTATACGCAGCCGGGATTGCGTGGATCATGCGGTCTGCGTGTTTCTTTCCTCCCGGCGCGCATTGCGCATCGGTGACGCAGGATTTATTGGTAGGGCACAAAATCAGGCTACGTCAAAATCGATCAACAGGGGGTATCGATGTCGGACCAGTACCAGAAGGCCTTTCCCGTTTCGTGGGACCAGCTTCACCGCGATGCAAAGGCGCTTGCGTGGCGCCTCGCCGAAGCCGGTACCTGGCGGTCGGTGATCGCGATTACGCGCGGCGGCCTGGTGCCGGCGGCGATTGTCGCACGGGAACTGGAAGTCCGGCTGATCGATACCGTCTGCGTGTCGTCATACGAACACCAGGATCAGGGCGGGCTGGAGGTTCTCAAACCGGTTTCCGACGATCGCGGCGGCGAGGGCGTGCTGATTGTCGATGACCTTGTCGATACCGGAAAAACCGCCAAGGTCGTACGCGAGATGCTGCCGAAAGCGCATTTCGCCACCGTCTATGCCAAGCCCGAAGGGCGCCCGATGGTCGACAGTTTCATCACCGAAGTCAGTCAGGATACCTGGATTTTCTTTCCGTGGGATACGGAGCTTCGTTTCGTCGAACCGATCGCCAACCAGCCGACCGACTCGCGGCCCTGAGAAGGCGGCCTTTGCGCTTGCCGTTGAGAGGATCTTTCATGAAACATCTGATTGCCGCTCTGTTTTTTTCCGTGCTTCTTCATGGGTGCGTGACGAACGATGCCTTCACCGGTACCGGCCCGGTAAAGCTGTCCGACCGTCAGCAGTCCGCTTTCGATAAATGGGCACACGGCACGACCGACCAGGATTCCCTCTATTTCTTCCTGGTGCGCGGTGGCGGGTCGTTCTGGGTCTTTTGTCCGGAGACCCGCGCGCTCTGCAAGGACTCGACCGAATTTGCCGCCTTCCAGCGGTGCGAAGCCCGTTACGGGAAAGGCAATTGCAAGATGTACGGCGTTTACGGCGACGTCGTCTGGCAGTTCGATAAGCCGGCGGATCCGAACTGGTGGAACGAAAACCGCGGTCCGGTGACCGATGAAGACACCCGACCGATCAAGATCAACTGGGCGGGCCAGTCGGCGCCGCTGAACGGGCAACTGCATTACCGCAAGGAAACGAGGGTGTACAAGCTCGCGGTCACGATACCGGGCGAAACCACCTGCACGGGTGTGGCGGAATTTACGCGCAACACCTGGGTGCTGTCGTGTCGAAACGGTGTGTCGGCCAAGGGAACGTTTCTGCCGCTCGGCAAAGGCAAGGGATCGGTCGGCGAGGGGATCGACAGCAGGGGCAACAGGATCGACTTCCGGGTCGCCCCGGCCGCATCCTGACGGGGGTCAGTCCGGCCAGACCTCCGCCGCCGTCTCGACCACCAGGCGCAGCTTGGCGATCTGATCGTCCAGTGTCAGGTCGTTGCCATGATGATCGCTGGCAAAGCCGCATTGCGGGCTGAGTGCCAGATTGTCCATATCGGCGAAGGCGGCGGCTTCCTCGAGCCGTTTTTTCAGGTCGTCCCTGGTTTCCAGTTCCGCCGTTTTGGTCGAAACAAGCCCGAGAATGGCGGTCTTGTTTTTGGGCAGATATTTGAGCGGCGAGAAATCGCCGGCGCGCGGCGTGTCGTATTCGAGGAAATAGCAATCGGCATTGACCTCGTTGAACAGCGTGTCCGCGACCAGGTCGTAACCGCCTTCGGCCTGCCAGTAGCTCTGCTTGTTGCCCCGGCACAGGTGGATACCGATGCGCATATCCGCCGGTTTTTCGGCGAGAACCCGGTTGATCACGCTTGCATAGATTTTCAGAAGCTCTTTCCAGTCGTCGCCACGTGCTTCGAGCGCCGCCTGAATCTTCGGATCCGAGAACTTGGCAAGCGCCGTCTCGTCGAGCTGCACGTATTCGCAACCGGCATCGTCCAGCGCCGCCAGTTCGTTGATATAGGCGTCGACGATATCGTCCCAGAACAGCTCCAGGTCGTCATAGACGACCTTGCTGATATTGCCTGCGCCGCCGAAGAAGTGCAGCACGCAGGGGCCGGGCAGGGTGATTTTGACCGTCTGGCTGGTCAGCTCATCGACAAACGTGAAGTCTTCGTCGTTGATCGGTTGGGTCCAGTGAAGGCGGGAGGCGATGCGGACGCGGGATGCACCGACGGTCTTGCCGGCCGCATTGGTATAGTCCCATCCCTTTTCCGCATTGCGGTCGAATTCGAGCCCGCCGATCCGTTCGAAGAAATGCGAAAAATAGGTGTTCCGCCGAAACTCGCCGTCGGTAATGACTTCGAGACCGGCATCCTCCTGTAGGCGGACCGCGTCGCGGATAGAGAGGTCTTCGAGTTCGCGCAGTTCTTCCTCGACGATTTCGCCCGCCTGCAATGCAAGGCGGGCATCGATCAATTCCTGCGGTCTTAAGAGACTGCCGATATGCTCGGCACGAAACGGTGGGTCGGTAACTTTCTGGTCGGTCATTCTTGCCCCGGGGAAACTGTGCGTGATGTTAGGAAAAATAGGGGGCGCGGGTCAACGGTGTCTGTCAGATGCCCCCGGGTCGGCAGAATGCTTGTCATATCCGTCGGGGCGATATAAACACCGCGGCACACAAGTACCGTCGGGGCGTAGCGCAGCCTGGTAGCGCATCTGCTTTGGGAGCAGAGGGTCGGAGGTTCAAATCCTCTCGCCCCGACCAGAACTTGTTTTCCCGGTTTTCGGCCCGTTGGGTTGGCATGCATCCTGTCCCGTCGGCGCGAATGGCGCGCCGTACAGGCGATTGTTCATCCCCGGGTGCAGCTTTCAGGACTGGGGAACGTAGCCGAGTTTTTCGATTGTGGGCGCGTAGTCCGGATTGTCCGCGAACGCCTGCATGATTTCGTCGTTCAGCACGAGGAGAGGTTCGTCCTCCGGTCTTTCGCGGGCGGGCTCGCCCATGACGAACCGGTAGTCTTTCCACCCGGATTCCCAGTCGGCGTTGAACGGCATGTCCAGGTAGGTGCAGAGTGTCTGCAATACCGCACCCGGATCGGCGAGAAAGTCCTCGAAGCGGATGGTCTCGATCCCGTCGAGGCAATCCGAGAAACGCCGGTATCCGCGCATGAATATATCGATGCCGGGGGCATCGGCTCCCAACTGGTTTTTCAGATGAACCCATTGGTCGACCGGGTGCCGTATCAGCGCCACGGATGTGGGGTCCATCCGCGTCTCCAGCGCGGTGGGATGAAGAAAAATTCCGGAAAGTTCGCTGACGGGTTTGTCGCCAATGAAATCGAGATCCGACCAGTCCGCGATAACAAGCGTTTTCCCCGCGGCTTCCGCCCGTTCGGCGATCATCTGCATGATTTCATGGAACGGCCAGTCGGCCTGCGTCTTCATGCGCTCGATATCTGCATCCGTCACCAGCCCGAACCACTTAAAGGCCTGCTCGAGCGGATTGACCTGCGCCAGTCCGAGCGGATGAATGCGACTGAGGACGACGATGTCCGACATCGCCCCGAGACACTGCGTCACCAAGGGTGCGCCGGCACCGTCGAGCGCAAGCAAAAATCTAATCCGGTCGGTCATGAGTCAGGTCTCGATGTTGTTCGAACATGGGCGGCGACCCCACAGTATACGAGCGGGGAAGCCCGGGCGATTCCAGTTGTAGATCCGTGTTAACCGGCAGGCTAGCCGGTGGACGGGGCGGGCGCTTTTCCCCACTGGCGCAGCAATGTGTCAAACGTCGTTTCCCCGGCGGCCAGCGGGAAAGGCAATCTGCCGGACACAAGGCGGAAGATATCGCCGCGGCGTGACTCCGTGATCCGGGAAACCAGCATTGCCAGAAGCCGGCATTCCCAGCGTCCGCCATGTTCCCGTGTTACCGGGTTGTAACTGCGGCTGGGATACTTGAAACAGATTGAGTAGGTGTCTCCGTTCCGCGCGAGCCGCCAGAAGGACCTGACGGCACGCGGGTTTTTCGGGTACCAAAGATACGCTTTGCCCTCGGGTGCGAAATATTCGATCTGGGTCCCGTGACCGGGCGTGGACGTGCACGAAGAGTATTTCCCCACCGGGAGGCAATAGAAGGTACCGGGGTCATAGGTCATGATCGTCCAGTTACTGACGGCGGCCGTTGCCTGTTCCGGCGGCATCTTGACGATTTCGCCCAGAGACACCCCGTAGGACGTGTTGCCGCTGTGCATCGCCGTGCACGATGCGAGGAGCGTCGTCAGTCCCAGGACACAAAACCGCCGGATCGCGACGTGTGTTTTCACTCTGTCTCCGGACACCTGCCGAAATAGGCCTGTTTTGATGAAACGGTTTGCCGACCGCGGGAATTCCGCCGTTATTCAGCCGCTTCCACGGGCGCCTTCTTCGCGGCCCGGCGCTCCAGCTTTTCGCGCTCTGCCTCGTCGGCGGGAACGACGTCCTTGACCGATCCGCCCCAGCCAAGATGGGTGCAATCGACGATCACGCCATGGGGGTCGCGGAACTTCATTTCGTAAAATGTCGAAGGGGCTTTCTCGGTCGGGCGTCCCTGGAAATATTTCCCGCCGGCGGCTTCGATCTTCTTTTCGGTCTCTTCGAGGTCGTCGACCCAGAAACCGATATGGTGGATGCCTTCCCAGTCCTTGCCGCGTTCGTCTTCGCCTTCGACGTAGCCGGCCCATTCGTCGGTCTTGTAGTCGAGCAGGGCGACGGTGATGACGCCGTCCGTGACATAGCAGCCCCGGGCAAGCGGGGAGTCGGTTTTGCCGCAGCGTTCCATGTCGAACGCTTCGCAGTAGAAATCCGCAGCTTTTTCGGGGTCTGCGACGGAAAGGGCGATATGACGAAGTTTGGCCATTTGGTGTCTCCTCTGGAAAAGGTTCAGACCGCGATCTGCGAAGGATCGGGCCCCTTAAGATGGAACATTTCAAGGCAGCGATCAAACACAACCCGGCGGCGGATTGCCGGGTCGACGCCGGCGAATGTCTTGTCCATCACCTCGTCGGCATCGGGCCAGACGCCCTGTCCGTGCGGGTAATCGGCGCCCCACATCAGGATATCGGCCATGCCGGATTCGGGATGCTGAAGCATCATACCCGCGACGTAATCTTCCTCGTAGGTGATTGTGACCTGGCGTTTGACGTATTCGCTCGGCATTTCCTTCAATCCGGTATCCGCAAAGAGACCGGGGCGTTCAACGGCCTGTCGGTCCATCCACTGAAGCAGCATCGGCCCCCAGCCGGCACGGCATTCGCCGTAATTGTAGCGCAGTTTCGGGTGGCGCATCAGGGTGCCGGAATAGGCTAGCTGGGAAATCGGTTTGGCGGCGCTGAACGGCACGCAGGAAAAATAGGCCATCCGTACGCCGCGCTCGGTGATCGGGTAGGGCGCGCCGGCCTTGTCGCCGATATGGCTGCACACGGTGACGTCGCCGTCTTCGCAGGCCGACCAGAACGGGTCCCAGCATTCTTCCCAGATTTCCTTCGCCATATCCGCGACGGGAAATTCGACGGCCTTGCAGCCGAGTTTCTTGACGCGTTCGAGTTCCGCAAGGGCGGCCTCGGGGTCGAAGACCGGCATGATCGGCAGCATCAGCAGACGGTCGGGCTGGACCGTATTGAGCTCCGTCATCCAGTCGTTATAGACACGGTGAACCTCGTGGCGCAGCGCAAGGTCATGGATTTCCCATTTGCGCACCGAGGCATAGCCGACATAGGCCCAGATACCCGCCATATCCATATGCTTGAGGATGATCTCGGGATCGGCCGGCGGCAGGGCG
>CAXBMQ010000015.1:0-112795 GCA_963977005.1 uncultured Rhodospirillaceae bacterium | reverse complement strand
AGTGAATCACGGAACACAGAAATTGGGAATCCTCTTTATGAGTACAGAACCTAGCTCGTAATCCCGATTTTGAACTCGCCGATCTGATCGCAGACGAAGTGCAGTTCGTCACCCGCTTTCACTTCGCTGACGCCTTCGGGTGACCCGGTATACATGATGTCGCCGGGATACAGCGTGTAGTATTCCGATGCGTATTCGATCAGTTCGCTGATACTGAGCACCTGATCGGCGGTGTTTGCATCCTGTTTGACGTCACCGTTGACCGACCCGTGAAACGACACGTTGTCGGGATCGGCGATCTCGTCCGCGGTGACGAACCACGGGCCGAGAACCGCATAGCCGTCGCAGGACTTGCGTGCGCTGCGATCTTCGGGACCGCGCACCGTCATATCGAGACCGAGCGTGTACCCGGCGATAACATCGAGCGCGTCTTCTTTTTTGACGTGGCTGCATTCCTTGCCGATGACGATGACGAACTCGAATTCGTGGTCGTTGCGCCGGTCGGGGAAGCGGATCGGTATGGAATCCGACGCGCCGATCAGGGCGGTGTTCGATTTCAGGAAAATGCCCGCTTCGCGAATCTTCATGGTCCGTTCTATGTGGCGAATACCGGGATCGGCCTGGGCCTCATCGATATGGGCCTTGTAATTGACGGGAGCCGCCATCAGCTTGCCGGGGCGCGCAATCGGCGAATGCAGATGCACGCTGTCGATGGCGATCGGGTCCGCCTTGGCCGCCATGTCTTCCAGTCGGCCGCGCCATTCCGGCAGGGCGGCGATAACGGCGTCGGAATAGGAAACGTAAGGGTGGGCCGCGCGAATTTCGTCCTGGGCGGCGGTCACGTCACGAATTGTTCCATCTACGATGACGCCAAGGCGATCATCGTCAAATCGGCAAATTCTCATTGGTTTTTCCTTTTTCCTTCTGGCCGTCGAATGTCATTTTACACAAAGTCTTGTCGGTATAGTATTCCGTGTACGGATGAATCAAGGTAAAATGCCGCTATTAGTGTGTTGATCGTGCTTCGTGGCCTTCGCCCTGTTGGTTGTGATATGACGATTGCACAGATGTCGGACTGACACTGTCCGAATGAAATAGGGAGATAACTGATATGGCCGACCCCAAAGTCACAGGACTGCGCAGTGCCGAATTCCGGGTTCCGGATCTTGCGGCAGCCAAGAAATTTTATGAGGATTGCTGGGGGCTTGAGACCGCGGCCGAGGAAGGCAACAGCGTCTATCTGCGCGGTACCGGATCGGAGCACCATTGTCTGGTGCTCCGCGAAGGCGGCGACAAAAAGCTGCTCTGCGTGAATCTGGCGGCTGCCGACAAACAGGCTGTCGACGGGCTCTATGAAAAGGCGAAGGGCTTTGGCGCGTCCGTCGATGCGCCCGGTGACCTTGAAGGTCCGGCGGGCGGTTACGGTTTCATCTTCCGGGACATGAACGACCGCGATTACCGTATTTCAACCGGCCTCGCGACTCATGCCGAAAAACCCCCGGCCAAGGACCGGCCGATCAAGATCAGCCATGCGGTGCTGAATTCGCCGGACCGCGAGGCCCAGAGCCAGCAGTTCATCGACCTGCTCGGTTTCAAGCTCAGCGACCGGACCGGTTTCATGGATTTTATCCGCTGCAGCAGCGATCACCACGCGATCGCCTATACCAAGATCGACACGCCGACCTTCAACCACTGCGCCTTTGAAATGCCGAGCCATGATGCCCTGATGTTCGGCGCGGGACGAATGAAACAGACCGGCTATCCGACCGAATGGGGCGTCGGGCGTCACGGTCCCGGCAACAACATATTTGCCTATTTTGTCGATCCGAACGGTTACGTGGTCGAGTATACGGCCGAGGTCCAGCAGGTCGATGACAGCTACAAGGTCGGCATGCCCGCTGACTGGGAGCGACCGCCCGAACTGGAGGGCGACAACTGGGGCTTCGCCGACGGCGCTTCCGACCGCATGCGGGCGCACACGAAGTAATCGCCGCTTTCCTGGCTGCCCTAGAACTGGGCCGCGTACTGCGCCGGATCTATGTTCGCTGCGATAACCAGCGGGCGATCCGGCGTCTGCGGGGCGCTCAGGGCGGCTTCGAGTTCCCCGATCGTATCGGCCACGATGGCATCGCAGTCCATCGATTCCGACAGCTTGATCATGTCGGTCGCATCGATTGTTGTGCCCGATGACGGGTATTGCCGCGCCATCTGTTTAAGTTCGATCCGGTTCAGGCTGTTATCGCAGAACACGATGACCTTCATGCCGAGTTTCAGGCTGGCGGCGAGGCGCAATTCGCCCTGCACCATGGCCAGACCGCCGTCACCGGTGAAACAGACAATCTCGCGGTCCGGCATCAGCAGCTTCGCCGTCATGGCGGCGGGCAGCGAATAGCCCATGGACGACAGCCCGTTCGACATCAGCACGCCCTTCGGCGCATATGTCGTCCAGCCCTGACCGACCAGCAGCTTGTGCGAACCCACATCGGTCGTGACGACCGCGTCGCGCGGCATGACGGCACGGGCGACATCGACCACGTCTGTCGGATTGAGCTTTCCCGGTG
Source organism: uncultured Rhodospirillaceae bacterium (assembly GCA_963977005.1). GTDB lineage: Bacteria > Pseudomonadota > Alphaproteobacteria > MPNO01 > UBA830 > CAXBCP01. The sequence continues at coordinate 110,234 of CAXBMQ010000015.1, read as the reverse complement.
TTTTGCCCGAATAATAAAGCGCGTTTAGCCGCGCACGGTGATCGGCGATTTCGGCTTCGCGCCAGCGCGCACCTTCTCCGATACCTGCCCGCAGGGCGTCGAGCGCCGCGGACACGTCGCCAACCATTTCCATATCGGATCGGTAGATCTGGTCGGTGTTGGGCGTGGTATCGACATGAATGACCGCCGCTTCCGGCGTCCACGGTTTGATCAGCTCCACGGGGTCGAACCCGGCCGCAACGATCAGGTCGGCACCCGCCAGGAAATCCCACACGAACTGGTTGCAGGCCATGTCGAGCGTCCCCGCATAGAACGGATGGTCCTCGGAAATGACGCCCTTTGCCATCGGCGCGACCACGACCGGACAACCGTATTCCTCGGCCAGCCGTGTCAGGGATTTTGTTGCGTCGGCCCGGACCGCGCCTATCCCCGCGACGATCACCGGGCGTCCTGCGTCCCGGATCATCGCTGTCGCGTCAGCCGCGCCGTTTGTCGAGAAAACCTCGAACCCGCCGCCGCGGCGCATCATTGGCGGCAGGCGGATGTCTGTATCCGTCGCCTCGGCACCGACGACATCGGCGCCTGTCGTGATATGAACCGGGCCGGGCCGCTCGGCCACAGCGGTGCGCAACGCGCGACGCATCACCGTTGCGACGGTATCGGGGCGGATCGGCGCTGCCCATTTGCTGATCGGTGCGAACATCGCGTTATGGTCCAGCACCTGGTGGGTGAACGTGTGTTCGCGTTTGCCGTCGATCTGTCCCGACAGCGCGATCATCGGCGTCCGGTCGAGCATCGCCGATGCGACCGCATTGACGAGGTTCGAGGATCCCGGCCCCAGTGTCGACAGACAGACGCCCGGTTTTCCGGTAATCTGCCCGTAGGCGGCGGCCATCAGCCCGGCGGTGCCTTCGCGTCTCGCGAGAACGAATTCGATACCGTTGCGCCGGGCGGTTTCCAGCAGTTCGACGCTGGGGTCTCCGGGATAACCGAAGATATGTTTGATGCCGGCGGCTTCGAGATAGCCGGTGATAATGTCAGAGCAATTCAAGGGTCTTCCGATCGGCTGGGGCTGTTGGCTGTGGCGGCATACTAGTATGTTTCATCCCCGACGAAAGAGGAGACCGGCATGACTGGCAACGATACACGGGACGTTACAGCAGCGATCGCCGATTTCACCGAATCGGTACCGGCTGCCGATATCCCGGAAGGTGTGATCGAACGCGCCAAAATCCATGTTCTCGATTCGCTGGGACTGGCACTTGCCGGATCCGTATCCGACGCGGCGCGGATCGTGCGCGAAGATATCGCAGCCCAGGGGCTCGGCGATGCGGGGACTCGCGAACAAGGGAGCAGTATTTTCGGCACATCGCTGTGGGCGCCCCCACGGTTTGCCGCGTTCGCAAACGCGACGGCGATACACGCCGACAATTTCGACGATACGACCCCGCAGGTTCGTGCAGATCGCACCGGCGGCATCCACGCAAGCGGTGCCGTTCTGCCGGTTGCGCTGGCGGTGGGCGAGGCCCGAGGCGCCTCGGTGCGGGACGTCCTCACGGCTTATCTGGCGGGGGTAGAGGTCTCCTCGCGGCTCAACCACGCGATTGCAGCGCGGCACTACGGGGACGGATTTCACACAACCGGCACGATGAACGTATTCGGTGCGGCGATTGCGGCCTCGATCCTGACGGGGCTCGGTTCCGCGGAACTTGTCAACGCTATCGGAATTGCCGCCAGTCATGCCGCTGGTATTCGGCGAAACTTCGGGACGATGGCCGAAATTCTCCATCCGGCGCAGGCGGCGCAGGCGGGCATTGCGGCGGTCGACCTGGCGGCACGCGGCCTGACGGCGGCAAATGATGCGTTACACGGGCCTGTCGGCTATTTCGCTGCCGCCGCCGGTGGCCATGACGCCACGGAGATTGTCGGCCGGTTGGGAAGCCCCTGGGTTTTCGACGATCCCGGCGTCTGGATCAAACCCCACCCCAACGGCGCGCTCACCCATCCGGGGGCCGGGTGTCTGTTGTCGTTGCTCACAGACCACGACGTTGCGCCCGACCGGATCGAGCGTATATCGGTCCGGACCAACGACCGGGTATTGAAAACGCTGATACATCACGACCCGGCTGACGGTATGCAGGCGAAATTTTCGATGGAATTCACCCTGGCGATCATTGCGCTGGACCACCGGGCCGGTCTCGGCGAATTCACCACCGAGACGCTCAACCGGCCCGATGTTCGCGAGATGATGGCAAGGATAGAGTACGGTGCGTATGACAATGCGGGCGATGGCTATACCAATGTGACGACGCTGATCGATGTTGCCCTGCAGGATGGGCAGGTACTGTCGGGTCGCGCGGACCACGCCCGGGGCAGCACCAACGCACCGATGAATTTTGACGATGCCGCAGAAAAATTCCGGGGCTGTGCGACCTATGGCGGACACCCGGAAGACAGGATCGCCATTATCGAGGACACGGTCCGGAACCTGGAAGGGGCGAAGTCTATCGGGATACTGGTCAATGCTTTGGCATCTAAGGGATAACAGCTCTCGATGTCCGACAAGAAGGGCTAGACCTTTTCAGCGAATTCTATACAGTTTCGACCGCACCGGTCCGATGAGGCCGTAACAAGCAAAATCAATACGTCCACTTGACCACATTGGGAGGGTCCAAATGAAATTAGCTAAATCCACATCCGCAGTGCGCCTTGTTGGCGCGGCTGTCGCAGGCGCGGTCGCGCTGGGCGGCGGGGCGGCGCTGGCGCAGACCGTCAAGATCGGTACGCCGACGTTTCTGACCGGTGCCGCGGCGCCGGCTTTCGGTATTCCGGCCAAAAACGGCGCCGAACTGATCGTACGCGGCATCAACAATGGTGAGCTGCCGGCGCCTTACAACACCAAGGGGTTTGCCGGTCGTCAGGTTGAAGCACTGATCTATGACGAAGCCGGGGGCGGCACCAAGCAGGTGACCGAACTGCGCAACAAGGTCCAGAAAGACAACGTCGATGCGATTATCGGCATTATCTCGTCGGGGACCTGTGCGGCAACGACCGCGGTTTCCGAGGAACTCAAGGTTCTGACCATTCAGACCGTTTGCGGCACGCCGCGCGTCTTCGAGGAAATCAATAAAGATCCCAAATACGTTTTCCGCACGATCAACCATGCGACCGCGAACAACGTCTCGGCAGCGCGCTATATCGCCGCCAAGATGAAGGACAAGGTCAAGGGCATCGCCGGAATCAACCAGAACTACGCCTGGGGCCAGGATTCCTGGCGCGATTTCAAGCTGGCGATGGCCACGTTGGTGCCGGAGGCAAGCGCGTCAGACAAGCCGCAGTTCCCGAAGCTTTTCTCGGGCCAGTACGGTACGGAAATCTCGGCGCTGTCGCGGTCGAAGGAAAATCTCGTTCATTCCAGCTTCTGGGGTGGCGATCTTGAAGCCTTTATCGGTCAGGCGTCCGCACGCGGCTTGTTCAATCGCAAGCTGTTCGTCCTGACGGTTGGCGAAACGGTTGCCTATCGCCTCGGCAAGACCTTCCCGCAGGGAATCATGGTTGGTACGCGTGGTCCGTACGGCATGTATGTCGCGGACGACCCGTCGCCGATCAATGCCTGGTTCCAGCGGGAATACCGCAAGGCCTATGGCGAACCTCCGTCACAGCCGGCGTACCAGTATGCGCAGGGTTACCTCGCGGCGAAATACGCTTACGACGATGCCGCCAAGAAGGCCGGCAAGTTCCCGACAACGGACCAGGTTATCGCGTCGCTTCGCGGGGCGACCTTCCCGTCCTTCGTCGGCAATGTCACGATGGGCCTGTCGAAAGGCCATCAGATTGTCACGGATGACCGCTGGGGCGTGACGGTATGGGACGACAAAAAGGGCGAAATGGTCCTTAAAGATATCGTTGTTTTCCCCGCCGAGTGCGTCAATCCGCCTGAAGGAGTCGGCTCAATCGAGTGGCTTGAAGGCGGCATGAAGGGCGCCAAGTGCTAATCAACCGCTGAAACAGCGGGAGGCGGCGTGACCGCCTCCCGCTTTTTTTTGCCTGAATTCGCGCACACAAACCGCCCGCAAGAGGCGGTGCGAATACTGACAGGGGTCTAACGTTGGATTTTGAACTTCTTCTCGTCATCCTGGTGGATGGCCTGGTCTATTCGTCATATCTGTTTCTGGTGGCGGTCGGCCTCACGGTGATATTCGGTGTCCAGAAGGTCCTGAACGTCACCCATGGCGCGTTCTATGCATTCGGCGCCTATCTGACAGCCTATCTCATCGGCCTGTGGGCCAGAGGCGGCCTGCCGGATGCCGGAGGCTTCCTCCTTATTTTTGTCAGCGCCGCTTTTCTGGGCGTCGTGCTCGGGGTCATTATCGAGCGCGGGCTGCTCAAATTTCTCTATGACCGCGATGAGCACATTGTCGTTCTCGCGACTTTCGCTGCTTTCCTGGTGCTCGAGGACGTTATCCTGCTGATCTGGGGCACGAATCCGTATCTCGCGTTCCAGCCGATGGCGCTGCTCGGCAACAGCGAAATCGCCGGCCTGATTTTCGACAATTACGCGCTGACCATGATCGCGCTGTCCTTCATTGTCGCCTTCGTACTCTGGTACGGACTGAACCGGACCCAGTTCGGCAAAATCCTTCTCGCCGTGATCTTCGACCGTGAAGTCAGCATGGCGATGGGCATCAACGTGACCAAGGTATTCCTGATCACCTTTATGATCGGCACGTTCCTGGGTGCCCTGGGCGGCGCATATCATGCGCCCATCATCTCGGTACAGCCCGGTATCGGGGTCGAGGTGATTGTTCTGGCCTTTGCGGTGGTGGTGATCGGCGGGATGGGATCCATTCCCGGCGCGCTGATCGGCGCCATCGTTGTCGGCGTGTCGCGCGCCGCTGCCGTCCACCTGTTTCCGGAAGTCGAACTGTTCGTGATCTATGCGATTATGGCACTTGTGCTGATCTTCCGACCCGAAGGGCTGTTCGCCCCGATCAAGGCGAGGAAGATATGAACCGGTTGTTCGATAAAACATTCTGGGGCCTGACGATCGGCCTTGTGGGGCTGCTTATCCTCAACTTCTTTCTTGAGGAATGGATGCGCAGCATCGGCCTGCAGTCGCTGTCGCGCGGTTGCGTCGCGATCGGTCTGCTGATCCTGTGGCGGACCGGTCTGGTGTCGTTCGGGCACGCGCTGTTCTTCGGATTCGGCGCCTACACCGTCGCGATGATGCAGATCATCGGCGTGAACGATCTTTTCGTTCTGCTGATCTGCGGTACGGCGACAGCCGGTTTGCTGGCATTTTTTCTCGGTTTTCTGCTGCGGCAGTACCGGGCGATCTTCTTCGCGCTGCTCAATATGGCGTTTTCGATGATTCTGTACGGCGTGCTTGCCAAGGCCGAATGGTTGGGATCGACCGACGGATTCGGGATCCAGCAGGTCAGCTTTGCCGGGATGACGCCCGCCGACGATGCCTATCGTCCTCTCCTGTTCGTGTGTGCCGCTGTCTTTGCCTATATTTCGGCGGTCGGCGCGCACTGGTATCTGAAATCGACCCTCGGCATGATGACGATGGCGGTCCGCGAGAATGAAATCCGGGTGGAATATCTCGGTTACTCCGCAGAAAAGGCGATCCACATAAAATACGTCCTCTCCGGCCTGCTCGCTGGCGTTGGCGGCGTGATCATGGCGGTGACCGTGGGGCACGTCGATCCCGATTCCATGGTGTACTGGCCGGTATCGGGCGATTTCGTCTTTATCACCATCCTGTCCGGCACCGGCAATGTCGGTGCGACCTTCATCGGCGCGCTGGTATACGAGTTGCTCCGGACCTACGCGTTCGAATTCGCGCCGGAGATATGGCAGCTCATTCTCGGCGGTTCTCTGCTGCTGATCATCATGTTCCTGCCGGATGGTCTCTGGTCGATCCGCAGCGAATTGCGACGCCGGCGGGAGATCAAGGCGGCGAAGCGCGGTGGAAGTCCCCAGGCGGCGGAGGTGAAGCGATGACCCGCGTTCTTGAAGTTCACGACCTCGAAAAGAATTTCGGGGGCGTTGTCGCGGCCCATAACATTAACGTCACCGTCGATATCGGCGAGACCATCGGCATTATCGGCGCGAACGGCGCGGGGAAAACGACCTTCGTCAACATGGTGACCGGTTACCTGAAACCGTCCGGCGGGCGGATAGAATTCATGGGCAAGAACGTCGTCGGCCTGCCGCCGCGCGATGTCACGAAGCTCGGCCTCTGCCGGTCGTTCCAGGTGCCACAGGTGTTCTTGTCGGAAACGATTTTCGACAACATGCTGGTCGCCTACGGCATCGCCGAGCGCTCCGGTCTCGGTCTGTTTACACCGCTCCATACCGATGAGCGCGCGGCCCGGGTCGATGCGCAGTTGAAACGCTATCAGATCGACGAATACCGCGACATGGCGGCCTCGGCATTGCCGCAGGGCGTCCGTAAACTGCTCGATATCGCCATGGCGACCGTGCGCAATCCCAAACTGGTCATGCTCGACGAGCCGACCAGCGGTATCAGCGTCGAAGAAAAATTCGGTCTGATGGACATCATCATGCAGGCACTTCGGGAGGAAGAAACGACGGTCATGTTCATCGAACACGATATGGAAATCGTTGAACGCTTCGTCGATCGCGTCTGGGCATTTTACCAGGGCGAAATCATCTGCGACGCAACGACCGCCGACGCCATGAAGGACGAAAAAGTGCGGGAATTCGTGATCGGGCAGGAATATCACCCGGCCCATGTCGAAGGAGGCGCACATGCTTAAAATCGATGGACTGGACGTCAATATCGGCGCGACGCCGATTCTGCGCGGCGTCAGCATAGAAGTGCCGTCCGGCACCATGTGCGGTCTGATCGGCCGCAACGGCGCCGGCAAGACCACGTTCATGCGGGCGATCATGGGGGCCCTCGGTGCCCAGAACGGCGCAATGACTTTCGACGGCGACAATCTTGTCGAATCGGCCGCCCACCAGCGCGCTCATATGGGGATCGGCTTCATGCCGGAAGACCGTCGCCTTGTCCCGCAGCTCACCTCCGAAGAAAACATCCTGCTGCCGACCTGGACGACAAATGTCGAAAACGCCAAGGACCGGCTGGAATGGATCTACAAGCTGATGCCGGAGGTGCAGGAGTTCCGCAATCGCGGCGCGACCGAACTTTCGGGCGGCCAGCAAAAATTCGTTGCGTTTGCCCGGGCACTCATGGTCGGTACCAAGTTACTCATGCTCGACGAGCCGTCAGAGGGGATCGCGCCGGTTTTCGCCCAGCGTATGGTCGAAATCATGGAAAGCCTGAAAGCAGAGGGCGAATCCGTGCTTGTCGCGGAATCGAACGACAAGCACATCAAGAACCTGCTCGACCGGACCTTCGTGATCGAACGCGGATCCATCATCAGCGGGTGACGTCATGGCCTGACCGGGTGTCGGCGCAATATCTGCGCCTGTGACAGGTCTGTTTACCAATACGTTTGACGTTTCCTCAATGCTCTTGCGCTAATTCTCGCGACCGGCAGGAGAACGAGCGTAGATGTCTGACGTTGTAGAAATATATTCAGCGCGCGGGGACCAGAGTATCCGTGACGGTGCGCTGGATTATTCCAGTACGATCACCACCAAGGGCCAGGCGGAGGCCGATGCTGTCGACCGGTGCAGGCGGGACCGGACCGTGCGCAAGATCGCCTATTACATCGTCCGTGATGACGGGTCGTTCAAGACGCTGTTCAGCTACGAGAACCCCGACCCTGTCAGTCTGATCGGCACCCGCGCGCGCCGCCAGATGGCAGACCCGGTGCCCCGGCTGAAAGGCAAACCTCCGGCGGCCAAAGCGAAGAAGAAGCCGAAACTGATGGACCGCCTGATCGATGCGCTAAAGGAATAGGGCAGTCAGGCAGCGACGGTGCTTGTCACCGACCCGCGCTGGCGCTGCATGTCGAATACCATCGATACCGCGCCGTCGTACGGATCAAGCCGCTTCCTGGCCGCCCTGGGCAGGGGGATAGACTGGACGCGGCAGTAGGCGATCAGCGCCGTCAGAACGCTATCCGAATCCAGCCGCACCTCGTCGACCTGATCCGGCGAACTGACCGCGAAAGTCAGCAGCAGACGGCAATCGCTGTCGGTCGCAACGGTCTGTTTCTCCACACCCGCATCGGGCACCGGGATGCCTGTTGCGCGGCAATGGGCCAGCGCGGCGGAGACGATTTCATCGTCGGAAAATATGATACGTCGTCTTTCAGTCGGCATATGCCTGCCCGAACAGCTTGTTCCCGCAATCCAGCCGTTATTTTCAGGCGCCCGAATTACTATTCTCTTAATCCGGCGAACCGGCCATGATCGGATCTTCCTTCCCGGAGACCTGTTCTGGAAATCTCTCTCGTTATCCTGGTGTGTGCCACACTGTTCGTGGCCGGCGGCGTCAAGGGCGTTATCGGTCTCGGGCTTCCGCTTACGGCTGTCTCGATCCTTGGCTCCGTTGTCGATCTGCGGACCGCCATCGCGTTCATCGCGATTCCCGTAGTCGCGACGAACCTCTACCAGGCCTTCGAGGGCGGCCGCGCGATGGAAATGCTGCGCAAGTACTGGGTACTCAACCTGTGTTCCGTGGCCGGTACGGTCGTCGGCGCCCAGATACTTTTCCTCGTCGATCCCCGCATCCTGACAACCTTGTTGGGCGTCGTGGTTGTGGTTTATGTCGCGATAAATGCGACACGGTTCCGGATACGCATATCGGACCGCGCCGCACCCTGGGCCGCCCCGCCGCTCGGCATTCTGTCGGGCCTGCTGACGGGAACGACGGGTTCGGTCGGCATTCCCATCGCGCTCTACCTGCAGGCGCGGGACGTCGACAAGGAAAGTTTCCTGCGCGCCATCGCGCTGACATTCCTGATCAGCGCTTCCATGCTGGTGCTGGCGTTAATCGAAAAGGGCGGCATCAGCCAGACGAACGCGATGATTTCCGCCATCAGCCTTATCCCTGCCTTTGCCGGCATGATGATTGGCCAGCGCCTGCGCGGTTATCTGTCGGAAGACCGGTTTCGTCTTTTTGTCTATGTGTTTCTGATGCTTGCCGCGGCGAACCTGATCCGGAAAGGGCTGGCCTAGGCAGGCACCGTTCAGGCCAGCAGGAGGTCGAGCCGGCCCTGCATGTCTTCTTCTGAAAACGGGTAATCGAACCCGTCGCGGGCATGAATGACGCTGGAGGGCGCTACCCGTGCCAGCCGGCGCTGCAGCTCGATCGCGAACCGCATCTTGATGCCCGCCTTCCAGCAGAGCGCGGTCACACCTTTTGCACTCCGCCCGTCGACGATCCGTTCCACGCCCCATAGCGGTACGCCCGCGCGCAGCGCGATGGCGGCCATCACGAATTCGCGTTCATTGGCGTTGAGCGCCATTTCGATGATGGCATCGTTGAGTTTTTTTTCGCCGTGCAGCCGCAGGGCGCGTTCCTTCGGCGTTTCGAAACGGCCGTTCCCCCTCGCTTCCGGGGCAGACCAGCCGACGGCCGACGATTTGGACGAAGCGGGGTCGGACGAAGCTTGGCGCGCGGCGGGCGACTCGTTCCGGGCCGTCAGCGCCGCTTTGAGCGGCGCTTTGACGAAGCCGGCGATCTTGCGGACGAGGCCGAGCGGGAGACGGGGTCGTTTTACCAGCGGTTCATGCCACGCCTCGACGTCGGGAGCACGCTCCACGATAGCCTCCAGCGCCGGCTCCCCGATCTCGGCGGAATTGTTCCTGAGCAAGCGCGTGACCGTCGGGGTGGCCCCGGCATCGACCAGGGCGGCGCTGACGCGTTCCGAGACGTTTTCGCGCGAGGCGATCGCCTGATGCGCCCAGTCCGCGGCGCCATCCTCGACAATATCGACAAGGTCGTCGTCGGTCAGAACCGGGGAATAGCGCAATACGGGTGCCGCAACCCGGCGTTCCGGATCCCGGGCCAGACCGGCGGCGATATCATGGGGCACGTGAAACATGTGCCGGACCGCATCGGCCAGCGCCCGGCGGACGCGGATGCTGCTGTCCCGCATCAGGGTTTCGAGGATCGTAAAGCCCATACGCCGGAGCTGGCTGCGCTCGTCGTCGCCAAGGCCCTCGCCGACGATTTTGCGGGCAAGCAGACACCGCACGCCGGGGTCCGGGTCGCGGCCGAGAACGACATCGGCCTGGCGGGGCGTATGCGGGTTCGCCGCCACCGCCCGGCGGACGGCCTGATCGATGTCTTCCGACAGGAAATACAGCAGTTCGGGTGGCGTTTCGGTGCGTGCGGCAAGGGCGACGCGATCGGCCACGCTGCCGTCGCGTGCCGTTTCTGTCATTTTGTCGAAACTGATTTCGGAATCGGACATGGCTGCCCGGCGCTCCCTGCTTTTTGGCGTGCGGAGGCCGCACCTTTCCAGATCTCCACCTGACAAGGGTATGCAGCAGAAGTTAAAGAATCTTTTCCGTTCAGACCGCCCTGCAGCAACGATTCCGTGGTATTGAATATGCGTTCCTAGAGGATTTTCCGAATGCCCTCCGTGCCGGGCCCGATCGCTGCCGTCTATGCCGCCGTGCCGCCACCCCTGCGCGGCGTGCTGTTTATGATGCTTTCGGCCCTTGGCGTGGTCGCCATGAACGTGTCCATCCGCCAGATTGCCGACGACATTCATCCGTTCGTGATCGCATTTTTCCGACATACCATCGGGGTCTGCCTGCTGGTGCCGATGTTCGTGCGTCCCGGCAGCAACCCGTTCCGTACCGCGAATTTTCCCCTCCAGGGCTTGCGCGCGCTGCTCAACGTGGTCGCGATGCTTGCCTATTTCCTGGCATTGACGATGGAGCCCCTTGCCAAGGTTGTCGCGCTGACATTTACCGCCCCGCTGATCGCGACGATCGGCGCTGTGTTGCTGCTGGGCGAGAAAGTGACCCGGGCACGTTATCTGGCGCTCGCCATCGGTTTGGGCGGCGCCCTCATTATTTTGCGCCCGTGGGCGGTGGACGTCAGCACGGGGTCGTTGCTCCTGGTGATGTCGTCGGCGACGTGGGGGGCGGCACTGGTGGTAATCAAGGTGCTCTCGCGGACGGACTCGCCGGTGACGATCGCCCTGTATGCATCCGTGCTGCAATTGCCTGTTTGCCTGATTGCGGCCCTGTTCTACTGGCAGTGGCCGACCACCTACCAGCTCTTCATGATGGCGCTGATAGCGATCTTCGGCAGTACGACCCAACTCGCGCTCGCCCAGGCATTTCGTGAGGCGGATGCCACCGTGGTCCTGCCCGCGGATTTCAGCAAGCTAGTGTTTGCCGGTCTGGCAGGCTGGTTCTTTTTCGGCGAGCTGCCGGCGATCTGGGTCTGGATCGGCGGTACGGTGGTCTTTACCGGCGTGTTTCTGAATGCCTGGTTCGAAAAACGTGCGCGGGCCGACGTCCGGCGTCTTGCGCAGGCGGCCGAAGTTTCGCACAGTCGGCCCCGGAACCCGGAACACAGCGGAGACTAGGGAAATGAACGACATCGTATGGGGCAACTACACAAAAGACGAGCTGGACCGGCAATACGATCAGTCCACGCTTGTGCCGAACACAGGCGAATTGATGGAAATCAACGCCCAGGACAGTGCGCGTATCCGCAGCGAACTGGACTGCATTCAGAACATCTCCTACGGGCCGACCGTGATGGAACGCCTCGATATTTTTCCCGTCGCCGACAAAGGCGCGCCCGTCGTCATTTATCACCACGGCGGTGCCTGGACCCGCTCGGACAAGGATCAATGCTCCTATATAGCCCCGTCCTTCGTTGCCGAGGGCATCAACGTGCTGGTTCTCGATTTTGCGCTCGCGCCGAAGGTATCGCTGGATGAAATCGTCCGTCAGAACCGGGCGGCGATCGCCTGGGCCTGGCACAACGCGGATGAATACGGCTGGGATCGTAACCGGATCCATTGTCTTGGCCATTCATCGGGCGGTCATATCTGCGGGATGATGCTTGTCACCGACTGGGTCGGCGATTACGGCCTGCCGTCGGACATCATCAAAAGCGCTGCCGCCTGCAGCGGTATGTACGAGCTCGAACCCGTCCGCCTCAGCCATCGGAACACCTATCTCGACCTGACGGAACAATCCGCAGGCCGCAACAGCTCGATCCGCCAGATTCCGGCCAATGATATCCCGCTGACGGTGGCCTGGGGAACGGGCGAACTGGATGAATTCCAGCGTCAGAGCCGGGAATTCGCCGAGGCCTGGGCGGCCGCGGGCCACACGGTGGAGAGCTTCGTGCTCGACGGCATGCATCATTTCGAAGTCGGGCGGGAAATCGTCAATCCGGACTACCCTGTGTTTCCGAATATCCTGAAGAATATCCGCGCGTCCTGACCCGTCGGGGTCAGCCGTCTCGTCCGTAACGGTGAAGGTCGGCGCCATGCTTGCGGAGCCAGCCCCGCGCGGTCGCGACGTCGGGACAGAGCGTATCGACAAGCGCCCAGAACCGGGCGCTGTGGTTCAGTTCGCGCAAATGGGCAACCTCGTGAGCGACGACATAGTCGAGGACAAATTCCGGCGCCATGACAAGGCGCCACGAAAAATTCAGATTGCCTGCGCGCGAACAACTGCCCCAGCGCGACCGGGTATCGCGCATGGAGATGCGGGCGGGACGGCGACCGAGATCCGTGCCCATGCGTTCGGCCCGCGGTTTTATCTCTTCCAGCGCGCGGCCCCTTACCCAGCGGCGCACGCGCGACGGCACGGTGTCGTCGCGTCCGCCGACAAGAAGAACGTCGTCCCGGAGCACCGGCAGTGCCGAGCGGCTGTCGTTGCGCCGGATCGTGACCGGTTGACCCAGAACAGGGAAAACCGCCCCATCGGCAAAAGGCACGCTTTCGCCGATCCGGGCAAGCTGGTTGGCGACCCAGCGGGTCTGGGTCCGCGCAAACGAGAGACCTTCGCGCGCCGATGCGCCCGGTGGCAGGACAAGTTCGACGGTGCCGTCATAGACGCCGACATGCAGCAGTATCCGCCGCGCACGTGTGCTGCGGCGGATGCTGACCGGCACGTTCCGGCCGTCGGCCAGTGTCAGGGCCTGGTTTTCGAGCATCGCGCTCATATCTTCACACCCGGCTTCAGCGCATACATCCGCATCACACACAGGCTGCCGGCAAGCGGCACCAGCGCACCGATCCCGAACACCCAGGGCAGGGCGGCACTTACGATTTCCGGGCTGGTGCCTTCGGACAGACCGGCTGCGTTGGCGATCAGCCCGGCCATCGCCGCCCCGTAAGCAATCCCGATCGACCGCATGGCCGGGGCGGCGGAGGCGGTAATCTGCGCCTGGTCGGGTTCGGCGGCGGCGAGCGCCCAGGAAATCGAATGCACGTTGGTCATCCCGACGCCGATGCCCGCGGCGGTGATGAAACCGGTCAGTTCCCATATCGACGCTGCTCCGATGGTGGCCGCGATCGCGGCGATCGCCGCCGACGTGATCGCAAGACCGCTTGCGCAGGCGATGCGCGTCCATTTCTCGCCCCAGCCGGCGGTGCCCAGCGTGCCGACCGTCCAGGCGAGCGAAAAAACCGTCAGCATGTAGCCGATCCACAGGGGTTCGAGGCCGTAAAGCTTGCTCAACGCCAGCGGCATGAAGATCGTCAGCGGCGTATATCCGGCTGAAAGCAGCAGGAATACCCAATACGCCGTGCCGATAGGGGCGAACAGCGACAGCACGCGTTTGGGGAAAATACCGTTCTCCCCGATATCAAGCCGCAGCGTCATCCACAGGCAGAACAGTCCCGCCAGGATAAAGCCGACCCGCACGGCGATGTCATGAAACTGGCCGGACCCGCCGACCAGCAGGACCGAAACGCCGAGCAGGGCGAGGCGGCGCCAGGGCAGGCGGTGGCGGTCTCCGCCGTCGCCGTCGGGGATGACGCGCCAGGCCGCGACGATGAAAAGGATGGTGAGAAGGCAGGTCGTCATGAAGGCGCCCCGCCACCAGCCGATGCTGCCCCATATGCCGCCGATCAGCGGGCCGATGACGGCGGCGATACTCCATGTCGTCGTGATGGTCGCCAATACGCGGGTGCGCAATTTTCCGGTATAGAGATCGTTCACCAGGGTCATGGATTGCGACATTAGTAGCCCGCCGCCAAACCCCTCGACCGCCCGAAAAACCAGCAGAACCGCCATATTCGGTGCGGCGGCACAGCCGGCAGCGCCCACCAGGAAAATCAGCCCCCCGGCGACATAGCCCTTTCGCCGCCCCAGGACGGAACGCACATAACGTCCGCTTGCGGCACCGACAATGGTGCCGACCATGTAGAGCATCGTTGTCCAGGTATAGAACTCGACGCCGCCGATCTCGGCGACAACGGTCGGCATGACGGTGGTAATGACGAAAATATCGATGGCATGAACGCCAATGCCGACATTCAGCAGGATCGTATAGACTCCGCGAATCCCCCGAAACATGTCGGCCCAGCCGGTGCCGGTCTCCGGCTGTGTTTCGCTGCCATCGTTCATGGTCGCATTTTAGGCGCGCCGTCCCAGAATCCCTATAGCCGGTTTGCGAAAATAAGGCACAGCATGAACGCCCCCAGCACGTTCCACCGTCGCCTGATCCTTCAGCGCCTGTCCCGGGTGCCGGTCTATTCGACCGCGAACTCCCGGTCGCGGATATCCCTGCCGAGCAGGCGGATCAACCGCAGCGTGACCTTTTCGGCGACAGCCCATTGATCGTTACCGGCAGTCGAATGCACGGCTTCGCCACGCCACACGCATTTTCCGTTGGATTTGTCGTTGATGGCAATGTCGATGCGGACCTCGTCGATCGGGCCGTCGATAATGCGGTCCTTGCGCCCACCGATGATGCTGTCCCGTTTGTTCGACCACAGATTCATCCGCGCCTTTATGCGTTCGCTCGACCCGTCGGTCACCGACCCGAGATCGCGTTCCTTGCGCCGGATTCCCTCGCGGATCGCGTGCATATCGATCAAAAGCACAAGTTCCGCGGACCCGGATGTTTCTGTCTGGCTTCGCGCAAGCGCACGGATCGCGGACTCGCGTATCCGGAGCATCTGATCGGAATCGTCGGCGACTTCCACGTCTACCTTGTAGGATGGCGGCAGGGTGCCACAGGCATAACCCGACAGCAGGCCGTCAGCCGCCGCGGGGGAGGCCAGAGTCGTGAGCATAAAGATCGCGAGAAATCGTTTCATTGCGTGCCGGTGCTTTCAGTCGCGGAAGTGAAGCGCCCGGCTAGTCTAACGCAATCTTCTTTCCTATTTCCATATCGATAGAGGGGTTTCGCCCTGATCGTTCAACGCGTATCAAGAAACGCCAGAACGTCTGAAATTTCCGGAAACGTGTGTTGAAGCCATGGAAAGTCTGATATTTGCCGCCGTCATCGGTCTGACGGTCTATCTTTTTATGCGCCGAATGAAGATCATGAAGGCCCAGAAACGGCGCATGGCAGAGCAGGCCGCCGGTGTCGAGCCGCCCGAAGACCCGGGCAGCATGCCGCGCCTCGGTAACCCGGGCACCATTACGCGCGAGCAAATCAAATTGCTCAAAGAGAACGATTTCGAGCCGTCGCGCCTGTGGAGCACGGAAGAAGCCAAGCTCATTCTCGATGCCGTTACCTACCAGCGCGCTGTCATTTATATGACGACAGGCGAGGCGGATCCGCCAATCGACGTCCAGAACCAGTTGATCAAGCTGATCCTGGGTACCGACGAACTGCGTGAATACGTGTACGAATGGGGGCTCAACCGGACGCGGGACGAGGATTCCACGCCGCAGCCGGTGCTTGAGCGAGACGAACATTTTGCCCAGGTCGAGGCAGTGGTTCTTGAATTATGGGAGACGTCTTGAACGCTCCCTCGGCGCCCGCAGGGCAATCAACAGGCACATTCATGCACGGCGATCTTCAAACCAGTGATTTCGATTTCGATCTGCCGCCGCAAAATATCGCGACCGAGCCTGCGCGTCCGCGGGAGTCGGCAAAGCTGCTTGAGGTCGGTGACACCCTCGTGGATCACACCGTTTCCGATCTGCCGTCGCTGCTCGCACCCGGCGACGTCGTCGTCATCAACGATACGCGGGTTATTCCCGCCCGGCTGCGCGGTACCCGCCGGGGTGCCAGGGTCGAGGTCACGCTGCACAAGGCGGAAGCCGATGGTATCTGGAAGGTCTTTGCACGCCCGGCGCGGAAACTGTCAGCGGGAGACGTGATCGATTTCGCGGACGGGTTTACCGCGCGGGTGGAGGCAAAGGGCGAAGCCGGGGAGGTGACATTGTCATTCCCCGATACCGGCGATCTGTTCAAGGCGCTTGAGCACCACGGCGAAATGCCGCTTCCGCCCTATATTTCCCGGCCGGGAGGGGCGACCGAAGCTGACGAGAGCGATTACCAGACGGTATATGCGGCGCGGCAGGGCGCCGTTGCCGCACCCACGGCGGGACTGCATTTCACCGATGGGCTGATGGCCGCCGTTCAGGCGGCAGGCGCGCAGTTTGCCAGGGTCACGCTGCACGTCGGTGCCGGAACGTTCCTGCCGGTCAAGGTCGATCGTATTGCGGATCACCGGATGCACAGCGAATGGGGCGAGATCGACGCCACGACCGCGTCTGCGGTAAATGCCGCCCGGGCGTCCGGCGGCCGTGTTGTTTCTGTCGGGACGACGCCGCTGCGGTTGCTCGAATCCGCGGCCAGTGCGGACGGGGAGGTTCGGCCCTTCAGCGGCGATACAAATATCTTCATCACACCCGGTTACCGGTTCAGGGCGGTAGATGCCCTGATGACGAATTTCCATCTGCCGCGGTCGACGCTGTTCATGCTCGTCTCTGCCTTCGCCGGGCTCGACCGCATGCGGGCCGCCTACGCGTACGCCATAAGCAACGGGTACCGGTTTTATTCCTACGGGGATTCAAGTTTTCTGCACAGGGTGGACCCGTCATGACCATGTTCGGTTTCGAGGTGCTGGGGGCGGACGGCCGCGCGCGCCGCGGCAGGTTGACGACCGCGCATGGCACGATCGAGACACCCGTGTTCATGCCGGTGGGGACCGCCGCGACGGTCAAGGGCATGACATCGGAAAGCGTTGCCCGCACCGGGGCGGAGATCGTCCTCGCCAATACCTATCATCTGATGCTGCGACCGGGGGCTGAGACCGTCGACCGGCTCGGCGGGCTGCACAGATTCATGGACTGGGAAAAGCCGATCCTCACCGATTCCGGCGGTTTCCAGGTGATGTCGCTCACCGACCTGCGCAAGCTGGACGATACGGGTGTCGAGTTCCGGTCGCATATCGATGGCGCGAAGTTCCTGTTGACGCCCGAACGCTCGATAGAGATCCAGAACCTGCTGGATTCGACGATTACCATGGTGCTGGACGAATGCACCGCCAATGGCGTCGACGAGGCGGCGGCGGCGGAATCGATGAGGCTGTCGATGCGCTGGGCGGCGCGCTGCCGCGACGCGTTCGAGCGGCGCGACGGGTACGGGTTGTTCGGCATCGTGCAGGGCAGCGTCTATCCCGATCAGCGCCTCGAATCCGCGGCAGCCCTGGTCGATATCGGCTTCGACGGATATGCCGTCGGCGGGCTTGCCGTCGGCGAAGGGCAGGAAGCCATGTTCTCGGTCCTTGATGTGACGACGCCGGCTTTGCCGTCAGGCCATCCGCGTTATCTTATGGGTGTCGGGATGCCGGACGATATCGTCGGCGCGGTGCAACGCGGCATCGATATGTTCGACTGTGTCCTGCCCACCCGCTCGGGACGCACGGGTCAGGCGTTCACCCGGCGCGGCACGGTCAATATCCGGAACGCACGCCACGCCGAGGACCCCCGCCCGCTCGACCCCGACAGCGATTACCCGTCGGTCGGTGGCGTAAGCCGCGGCTATCTTCACCACCTTTTCAAGGCGAAGGAGATGCTGGGCCCCATGCTGCTGACAACGCACAACCTGCACTATTATCAGGAGCTGATGCGCGATATCCGCGGCGCTATCGAACAGGGCAGACTTGACGCGTTTGCCGCCGAGTTCCGCGCGCAGCAGGCGCAGGGCGACATAGAGCCCCTGTGATATGAGCGGTTCCGGTCGATCCCCTGCAGATAGCCCCGATCGCGGACAGGACAATGCGCGGGCGGCCATTCGGGATCAGGCGCTGGCCCTCGGGTTCGATGCCGTCGGGTTTTCCGGTCCCGAGAGCGGTGATACGGCCGGGAATCTCGGTGATTTTATCGCCAACGGCTATCACGGCGACATGGGCTGGATGGAAACGACGCAGGCGCGCCGGCAGTCTCCCCGCGGTCTCTGGCCGGAGGTGAAAAGCATCGTGTCGGTGGGGATGAATTACGGGCCTGACGAAGACCCGATGCTGCTGCAGGCGCATCCGGAGCGGGCTATGCTGTCGGCCTATGCGCGCGGTCGCGATTACCACGATGTCCTGAAAAAGCAGCTGCGTCAGCTCGCCCGCCGGATTGCCGAAGACTGGTCGTGCGACGTGAAGCTGTTTGTCGACACCGCGCCTGTAATGGAAAAACCGGTCGCGCAACGGGCCGGGCTTGGCTGGCAGGGCAAGCACACCAACCTGGTCTCCCGGGATTTCGGCTCCTGGCTGTTTCTGGGAGAAGTATTCACAACGCTTGATCTCGGGCGCGGTCCGGCAATGCCGGATCATTGCGGCGGCTGTCGGCGCTGCCTGGATGCCTGCCCGACCAATGCGTTCCCGGCGCCGTACAAACTCGATGCCCGGCGCTGTATCTCTTATCTGACAATCGAACACGGTGGACATATTCCGCGCGAATTCCGCGTTCCGATCGGAAACCGGATTTATGGCTGCGACGATTGTCTAGCGGTCTGTCCGTGGAACAAGTTTGCGACCGCGACGCCTCATGATGCGTTGCGGCCGCATATTCATCTGCGCCGCCCCCGGTTAAAGGATTTCGCGGCGCTGGACGATTCCAGCTTCCGGCTCGTTTTTTCAGGCTCGCCGGTCAAACGGCTGGGTCGGGACCGTTTTGTACGGAACGTGCTGATCGCCATCGGCAATAGCGGCGATATTGCGCTTGGCGATTCCGCGAAGGCGTTGCTGGACGATGCTTCGCCGCTGGTGCGGGCGATGGCGGTCTGGGCCCTGTCACGCCTGCTGCCGTCAGCAGAATTCGACTCCCTGAGAGCGGAATTCGCCGCTGTCGAAACCGATCCCGATGTCCGGAAAGAATGGAAAAGCGGGTGATTTCGCCGGGCGGGATTTCCCGCTTGGAATCGGATGGACGCTCCGGTATTCAACTGCTCCCGGGCTGGACGGGACCTGACGAAAGCCACGCCCGATACGCAGAACGTTTAGTAGATGAGTGAGTAGTGACATGCGGGATCATGGCCGAAGGCGGGTGTTTCTGAAGCAGGCGGCCTTCGTCGTGATCGGACTTCTGATCGTGGTGGTGTATGCCGGGGCGGTCTTCTCCTAGAAGCCGGACGGGGCCATTGCGCCTTTCGTCAGAATGGCATTCGCGCGGAAGTCCTGTTTTTCTTCGGGAAACTGCCCTATTTATCCGGTTGCCGCGATGCTTTTGGACGACGAAATGACACCTGCCCTGGCCCACGATCGAGCTGACCTTGCCCCCGGCGTTGCGCCGCTCGACAGGCGGTTCTCGGTCGCACCGATGATGGACCGGACCGACCGGCACGACCGCTATCTGCTGCGTCAGATTTCGCCGACGGCGCTTCTGTATACCGAGATGGTAACCACCGGGGCTATCCTGCATGGCGATACCGACCGCTTTCTGAAATTCGACCCGGCGGAACACCCGGTTGCATTGCAACTCGGCGGTTCCGATGCGGACGCTCTGGCGCATTGCACCGAAATCGCGGCACGCCGCGGGTATGACGAGGTCAACCTGAACGTCGGTTGCCCCAGCGATCGCGTCCAGAACGCCCGGTTCGGCGCCTGTCTGATGAACGAGCCCGACCTGGTGGCGTCCTGTATCGACCGGATGCGGCGGGCGGTCGATATCCCGGTAACGGTAAAAACCCGGATAGGGGTCGACGACCGGGATTCTTGGGCGGACTTTCGCGGGTTCGTCGAGACGGTCGCGGCGACGGGATGCGACGTGTTTATCATCCACGCGCGTAAAGCGTGGCTTCAAGGGCTGAGCCCCAAGGAAAACCGCGAAATTCCGCCGCTTCACTATGAAACCGTGTATCGGCTGAAGCAGGAATACCCCGATCTTACCGTTATCATAAATGGCGGAATCACGGAGCGGTCGGCGGTTGAGGCGCATCTCGATCACGTTGACGGCGTGATGGTCGGGCGTGCCGCCTATGAAAACCCCTGGCTGCTGGCGGAGATCGAGGAGACTGTTCTGGGCGGGGCGCCGGCCGCGAGTCGTCAGGCGGCCCTTGACGCCTATCTTGCCTATATCGACCGCGAACTGGCTGAGAATGTCCCCCTGTACGCGATGGCGCGGCACGCGCTGGGGCTTTTTCAGGGACAGCCCGGAGCCCGCGCCTGGCGGCGGCACATTAGCGAAAACGGGCCCCGCCGCAATGCGGGTAGCGATGTCCTGCGGGACGCCGCCGCCCACATCCGGGAAGCCGTCTAACTGTCGGAATCCTTTACGGTTTGCGGGCCGTTGTCGCAGCCTCCGATTCTAAGTTATTGATCAATAAGCGTTAATTTTTATGGCATGGGAATTGCATGGTTGCAGTCATCACAGGTAATTCGCGCCTGCGACGGATGAGGCAATAGAACCGCGACCCACGAAACGGGGCTCATCCAGGCGGAACCGGGGAGCTGAGAACAGGCCATGGTAATTTCGGGAGAACCGGATCCGTCATCCGCGTCCCTCGAGGACTGGCTGACCTACCGGGAACATTTGCGCACTTTGCCTGTCAAAGATCAGAGCGTCAGCGTTGCCCTGGCGGTTGCCAATACCCAGATACGGAAATTGCAGGATACAGATGGTCACGGGCTTGTGGCCCGAACGCAGGGCAGAGCGTGATTGCACGCCGCACGGCCTGACAAAAAGAGACCTATTCTCCGGTAAACCGTTCGTGGCGGCCCCAATCGGGGTCTTTTTTGTGTTTTTCGACCAGACGGCGAAGTATTTTGTCGACCCGCGCCGGTGCCATGTCGAGTTGTACGAGGGCCAGCCCGGCCGAAAAGACCTCCCGATAGGTGGCGATCAGGCCGTTTTCGAGCGAAAACCGGCTCATGCCGTCGAAGACGACCCGCCGTCCGCGGCTGTCCTCCATGGTCGACGTATAGCTGAACAGCCAACGCGCATAGCCCGTGTTGCACCCGGCATCGAAAACCGGCTCATACATGTCCCACAGGAACGCCTCGGCATCTCCCCAGAAGCGGTTCTCGAGCATTTCCGCGATAGCGTCACGCCCTTCGAACGCGCCGTAAAACGTGTCGTCATACACGCCGTCCGGTGTAAACAGGCTGGCAAGCGCGGCGCCGTCGGCTGATTCGACGGCCCCTGTAAATCGATCGAGCAGATCGGTGAAATCGAAGCGCATCAGCTATCCTTTCTTCGGTCTTGACCCCGGTCGGGCGAACCGGCATTCAGAAAGTGAGAATAACCGCAGGAGAACCGGGCGTGAGTGTTACCATCTATCATAATCCGAGATGTTCCAAATCCCGCGCGACCCTCGCGCTTCTGAAAGAGAAGGGCGTCGAGCCCGAGATTATCGAATATCTCCGCACGCCGCCGTCGAAAGATGAGATGACCCGTATCCTCGATGGCCTCGCCATGGCGCCGCGCGACCTGATGCGCAAGAAGGAAGAACCCTACAAAGCGCTTAACCTCGGCGACGATTCCATGGACCGCGACGCGCTGATAGATGCGATGCTGGAAAACCCGATCCTGATGGAGCGGCCCGTTGTCGTGAAAGACGGAAAATACGCGCTCGGCCGCCCGCCCGAGAACGTGCTGGAGATATTATAGGAATGACGTTTCCCAGAGGCATGATAATCGGCATCGTCGCGATGACGGTCGTCGTCGCCGCGTCGAACTATCTTGTTCAGTTCCCGGTCAATGACTGGGTGACCTGGGGAGCGTTTACCTATCCGGTCGCGTTTCTCGTAACCGATCTGACCAACCGGGCATTCGGCGCCGCCCGTGCGCGTCAGGTGGTCTATGTCGGATTTGCGCTGGCTGTGATCCTGTCGATTGCCCTGGCAACGCCGCAGATCGCGCTGGCGTCGGGCACGGCGTTTCTCGTGGCACAGCTTCTCGATGTGAAAATGTTCGAGCGCCTGCAGCACCGCGGCGCATGGTGGACGGCACCGCTGGTGTCTTCGTCCATTGCCTCGGCGGTCGACACCGCACTGTTTTTCTCCATCGCGTTTATCGGGACAGGCATGCCGATGGTCGCGCTCGGTGCGGCCGGTTTCGAGGTGTCGGTGCCGCTCTGGGTGACGCTGGGGCTGGGCGATTATGCGGTGAAGCTGGCGCTTGCCCTGTCGATGCTGATACCGTTCAGGGTACTGATGCAGTTAACGCGACCACAGAGGGTCTGAAATCATGGCGGATGGCGGCGCAACAGACGGCAAGGGCATTGGCGCAAGGGTGCTCCGCAAGGAGGATTGGCGCCACCTGAAGGGCAAGGCCAAGTTCACGGGCGATTTCCGCCGGCCCGGCCAGAAGGAAATGGCGTTCGTGCGCAGCGATGTTGCCCACGCCCGGATCGTCTCGGTTACCAAGCCCGCGGGATTTGAATCGTCGGTCTTTACCGCCGCCGATATGCCCGACATGAAGCCGATGCGCGCGCCGTCCAAGATGCCCGGCTACAAGGGGGCCGATTACCCGGCGCTCGCAATCGGCAAGGTCCGGTTCGTCGGAGAGCCCGTCGCTGTCTGCATCGCGGATACCCGCGCCGAAGCGGAGGACCTCGCACAGGCGACGCTGGTTGAATTCGAGGAATTGCCCGCGGTGGTCGACATGCTCGCCGCAAAGGCCGAAGACGCCCCGCTGATCCATGAGGACTGGGGCGACAACCTGGTAATGGAAACCTTTTCGGATGACGATTTCGGCAAGATTGCCGACCGCGCGACGGTCGTCGTCAAACGGGAATACCAGATGGCCCGCCATGCCATGAACCCGATGGAAGGCCGTGCCGTGTTCGCCGAATGGGACGACCGGACCGACCAGCTGATGATGTGGACATCGACCCAGGTGCCGCATCTTATCCGCACCGGGCTCGCTGATTTTCTCGGCCTCGACCAGCGCCAGGTGCGGGTCATCGCACCCGATGTCGGCGGCGGCTTCGGCTGCAAGGCATTGCTTCAGCCCGAAGAACTGATCGCCGGCTGGCTGACCCGTCACCTGGAAGCGCCCGTGCGCTGGGTCGAGGACCGGCGCGAACATCTGGTGACCGGGGCGAACTGCCGCGAACACCATTATTTCGTTACCATCCATGCAACGCCCGAAGGCCGCATCCTCGGCCTCGACTGCGACGTGACCATCGATGCGGGCGCGTATTCGGTCTATCCGTTCACCAACGGGCTTGAAGGGGCGATGGCGCATGGCAACCTGCCGGGGCCGTACGATCTGGAAGTCTATCGCTGCCGCACCCAGACGATGGCGACCAACAAGCCGCCGCTGATGCCCTATCGCGGCGTCGCGCGGCCCGGTGTGTGTTACGCGATGGAAATGACCATCGATGCGCTGGCCCGCGAAATCGGCGTCGAAGCGCATGAAATCCGCGCGATGAACATGGTGAAGCAGGAACAGCTTCCGTTCATGTCGATCGCCAAAAAGCACTTCGACAGCGGTAACTATGCCAAAAGCGTGGAAATGGCCGCCGACATGATCGGGATCGACAAAATCCGCGCCGACCAGAATGCCGCCGATGGCGAAGGCCGCCTGATCGGGGTCGGGATGGGCTCTTACGTCGAGCAGACGGCGCATGGAACGTCGGTCTTCGCGAGCTGGGGCGTCGCCATGGTGCCGGGCTACGAACAGGCGACGGTGCGGCTGACCCCGGATGGCGGGCTCGAACTGCGGATCGGCGTTCAGAGCCACGGCCAGGGGATGGAAACGTCCATGGCGCAGATGGCGTACGAGGTGCTGGGGATCGATCCCGCCGAAGTGACGGTCACCCATGGCGATACCGGCCTGACACCCTATTCCACGGGCACCTACGCGTCGCGCAGCATGGTCATGGCCGGCGGGGCTACGGCCCGCGCCTGCCGCGTGCTGGCCGAGCGCATGGAAATCATCGCGGCGCATCTGCTGCAATGCGAACGCGCCGAGGTCACCGTGCGCGGCGGCAAGGTCGTCAGCGGCAAGGGCGAAGTGTCCTTCGCCGAAATCGGCCGGGTCTGGTATCTCAATCCCGACGAACTGCCCGACGATGTCGATCAGGCCGGCGTCGAGGTGACGATGGGCTACCGGCCGGAACCCGATTCCGGCGCTTTCACCTATGCCAGCCATGCCTGCAAGGTGGCCGTCGATACCGATACGGGCAAGGTGAAGGTGCTCGACTACGCGATTGTCGAGGATTGCGGCACGATGGTGAACCCGATGATTGTCGAAGGACAGACCTTCGGCGGGGCGACCCAGGGGGTCGGTACCGCGCTGCTGGAAGAAAGCACCTACGATTCATTCGGCAACCCGGGCGCGTCCACCTTTGCCGATTACATGATGCCCGGCGCCACCGATGCGCCGCATTACCGTATCGACCACATGGAAAGCCCGTCGCCCTTTACCGAATACGGCATCAAGGGCATGGGCGAGGGCGGCACCATTCCGACACCGGCGGCCATCGGTAACGCGATCAACGATGCACTCAAAAGTATTGGCGCCGAGGTAACGGAGACCCCATTCACGCCGCGCCGGGTACTTGCGGCGATCGCGGCGGCCAGAACAAACCGAGAGGGAGACGCGGCATGAAATCCGCAAAATTCGATCATCAGCGCACGGCTTCGCTCGAGGACGCGCTGGCTGCGCTCGGCAGTGCCGACGGCGAGGCCCGGATCATGGGCGGCGGACAGTCGCTGGGCCCCATGATGAACCTGCGTCTTGCCCAGCCGGACCTGCTGATCGATATCAGCCGTGTCGGCGGTCTCGACGGTATTGAGGTGGCGGGCGATACCGTCCGTATCGGCGCGCGGGTCACCCATGCGCGGATCGAGGACGGCGCGGTGCCGGGTGCGACCGGGGCGTATATGCAGTTCGTGGCGTGCGGTATTTCCTATCGCTCGGTGCGGAACCGCGGGACCATCGGCGGCTCGGTCGCCCATGCGGATCCGTCCGCCGACTGGCCGTCCGCGCTGCTGGCGCTTGGCGGAGACGTGATCATTGCCGGCCAGGACGGCGAGCGGCGGACGCCGCTGGACGGGTTCCAGATCGGACCGTTCGCCACCGGGCTCGGCTTCGAGGAAATTCTGACCGGTTTCGAACTCCCGGCACTCGGCGACGGCGCGAAGTGCGGGTATTACAAGGTAAACCGCAAGCCCGGCGAATTTGCCGATGCGATCGGTGCTGTGGTTATCGGATCGTCGCCGCGGGCGGTCTGCGGTGCCACCGAGGCGGCGCCGTTCCGGGTGACGGCCGCCGAAGACAAACTGGCGGCGGGTGCGACCGAAATATCGGTTGCCGATGCGCGCGACATGATCGCCGCGCATGATCCGGGATTTGATGATTACGACCTGCA
Organism: uncultured Rhodospirillaceae bacterium; assembly: GCA_963977005.1. Classification (GTDB taxonomy): domain Bacteria; phylum Pseudomonadota; class Alphaproteobacteria; order MPNO01; family UBA830; genus CAXBCP01. Next base: position 84,589 of record CAXBMQ010000015.1, on the reverse strand, counting down.
GATACATGCTGTCGCCTTAAGCCGGGCCGTGGGGAGGGCCTTCGCATGACCGAACTGACGCTCAAGATTAACGGCGAAGACGTCACCGCAGATGTAGAGCCGCGCCTGTCGCTGGCCGATTTCATCCGCGATCACCGCCGTCTGACGGGCACCCATCTCGGCTGCGAACATGGCGTTTGCGGTGCCTGCACGGTGCTGATGAACGGTGAACCGGTGCGGTCCTGCATTACCTTTGCGGTTGTCGCCGACGGCACCGAAATCACGACGATCGAAGGTTTCGACGATGACGACCCGATGGCGCAGCTGCGCCAGGCGTTCCACGAAAACCACGCTTTGCAATGCGGTTACTGCACGCCGGGCATGCTGGTTGCCGCGCGCGATATCGTTACCCGCCTGCCCGACGCCGACGAAGACCGGGTGCGGCTCGAACTGGCAGGGAATCTCTGCCGTTGTACCGGCTATGTCGGTATCGTGAACGCCATCCTGTCGGTGATAGAGAAACGCCGGGCGTAAACCTCGAACAAAGAGGACTGGTCATATGGCGGACGGCGGATCGGGACAGGGAATCGGTGCGCGGGTTCTGCGCAAGGAAGACAAACGCTTTCTCGAAGGCGCCGGCCGGTACGTTTCCGATATTGCGCTCCCCCGGACGCTTGAGGCGGCGATCGTCCGCAGCCCGGTTGCCCATGCCGTCAATCTGAAAGTCTCCAAACCCGCCGGTGCCGACCGGCGCGTCTTCACCGCCGACGACATGGCAGTGGACGGCGTGAAACCGATCCATGTCGTTTCCAAATTTCCCGGTCACAAAGCGTCGGACTACCCGCATCTGGCAACCGGAAAGCTGCGGTTCGTCGGCGAGTCCATCGCTGTCTGCCTGGCGGAAACCCGCGCGGCGGCGGAAGACCTGGTCGCGGAGACCGCTATCGACTTTGATGCTTTGCCGCCCGCGGTCGATATGATCGCCGCTGCCGACGCATCGGCGCCGAAAGTGCATGACGACTGGGACGACAATATCGTTCTCGATTCCCGGTTCGAAGCCAATGCGGACGACATTTCGGCCCCGGTCTCCGTCACGCGCACCTTCCGGATGAACCGTCAGGCCGTGAACCCGCTCGAAGGGGCGGCGGTGCTTGCCGAATGGGATGCGCGTGAAGACCGGCTGGTGGTCTACAGCGCATCGCAGATTCCCCATATTCTCAAGAACGCGCTGTGCGAATGCCTGAACCTGCGCCAGAACCAGGTACGGGTCGTCGCCCCGGATGTCGGCGGCGGCTTCGGCTACAAATGCGTGCTGCTGCCGGAGGAAATTTACATCCCCTGGGTCGCGATGCAGGTCAAGCGTCCGGTCCGATGGATTCAGGACCGTCGCGAACACCTGGTGACGGCGGCCAATGCCCGCGAACACCATTATTCGGTGACGCTCCATGCCGAGCCCGACGGCACGTTCGTCGGGCTTGAAGCGGATATCATTGTCGATTCGGGCGCATATTCGGTTTACCCGCATTCGAACATTCTGGAATCGACCATGGCCGGGCGGACGCTGCATGGTCCCTACATGTTTTCGGCCTACAGGGTGCGGTCGCGCGCGGTGGCGACCAACAAGCCGCCGATCGTGCCGTATCGTGGTGTCGCGCGGCCCGGTATCTGCTTTGCGCTCGAGCTTGCCATCGACGCCATGGCCCGCGAACTGGGACGCGAGCCGTATGAATTACGTCTCCAGAACCTCGTTCCGCCGGAAAAGATGCCCTACACGACGATCACCGGCGGCGAGTTCGATTCCGGCGACTATCCGGAAGCCCTGCGCCGGTCGGCCGACCTGATCGGGCTGCCCGCAATCCGCGACCGCCAGAAACAGGCCGAGGCCGATGGCCGCCTGATCGGCGTCGGGTTTGGCTGTTATATCGAAATGACGGCGTTGCAGACGTCGGCCGCCGCGCGGGCCGGCCTCGCGGCCATTCCCGGGTATGAGCAGGCCCATGTCCGCCTGACGCCCGATGGCGGCCTCGAAATCGGTGTCGGCGTTCAGAACCACGGGCAGGGGATGGAAACGACCCTGGCGCAGGTCGCATGCGAGAAATTCGGGATCGATATCGACATGGTATCGGTCCGTCACGGCGACACCGCGACGTCGCCCTATTCGACCGGCACGTACGCATCGCGCTCAATGGTCATGGCCGGCGGCGCGATCGCGCGGACCTGCGATGTGCTTGGCGGTCATATACGCCGGATCGGCGCACACCTGCTGCAATGCGAACTTGACGAAACGTCGATCGCCGGCGCGCGTGCCGTCGGCCCGTCGGGCGATGTGTCCTTTGCCGAAATTGCCCGGGTCTGGCACCGCAATCCCGAAGACCTGCCGGCCGACGTCGATCCCGCCGGGGTCGAGGTGACCTCCGGTTTCCGGCCGTCGCCCGATAACAGCCCGTTTTCCTATGCGACCCATGCGGCGGTGGTCGCTGTGGACCCCGAACTGGGACAGGTCGAAATCCTCGATTACGTGATTTCCGAGGATTGCGGCACGATCGTCAACCCGATGATCGTGGACGGCCAGATTCTCGGCGGTGCCCTGCAGGGCGTGGGCACGGCGCTGTTCGAGGAATCGCGTTTCGATGCCGAAGGCCAGCCCCTGTCATCGACCTTTGCGGACTACACCATGCCCGGCTCGACACATCTGCCGAAAATCCGGCTCGACCATTTGATCACGCCGTCGCCGCTGACCGAATTCGGGGTCAAGGGACTCGGCGAGGGCGGTGCGATTCCGCCGCCTGCGACGATCGCCAATGCGGTGAACGACGCCTTGCGCGATTATGGGGTGGAGGTATCCGAAACACCGATAACTCCCCGCCGCCTGACCGCCTTGATCCGCCGTTAAAACGACACATTTATCTGATATATAGCGCGGCTCGTGGAACCGATTGGTTCTGCGGGTGTTAATCCCTCACAGGAGGCCGCCCATGGCGGCTTCCACTTACTGCTTCAGGAGAAATCTTTAGATGTACGAACTGCCTTCCTTACCCTATGCCCCCGACGCTCTTGCCCCCCATATTTCGGAACGGACGATATCGTTCCACTACGGCAAACATCATCAGGGTTATGTCGATAAGCTCAATGCGGCAGTGGAGGACAGCGACCTGGAGGACAAGAGCCTCGAAGATATCATTCACGCGGCGAAGGAGCGCTCGGACCAGGGGCTTTTCAACAACGCCGCCCAGGTCTGGAACCACAATTTTTTCTGGAACTCCATGTCGCCCGATGAGACGTCGCCGTCCGATGCTCTGTCTGCCGCTCTCGACGATGCGTTCGGTGGTGTCGCCGGCTTCAACGATGCTTTCAAAGCGGCCGCGACCGGTCAGTTCGGCAGCGGCTGGGCGTGGCTTGTTGCCGGCAAGAACGGTCTTGAAGTCAAAAGCACAAGCGATGCGGACCTGCCGCTCGCGCATGGAGAGCGTGCGCTGATCTGCTGCGATGTGTGGGAGCATGCATATTATCTGGATTACCAGAACGCGCGCCCGGACTTCGTGGATGTATTCCTCGACAAGCTGATAAACTGGGACTTCGCGTCGAAAAACCTCGAAGGGTAAATCCCGTTCTCAGACGGCTTTCCAGGGCCGCCGGCGCATTTACGAAACCGCGCCGGCGGCTTTTTTTATCCAGTCCCGGAATGCTGCAAAGGCCGGCTCGTCCGCGCGGGCTTCCTGATAAACAAGGTACCAGCGCAACTCCTTCGGGATAGAGATATCGAACGGCGCGACCAGCCGCCCCGCGGCGAGGTCGTCATCTATGTAAGGGGTGATCCCCATCGCGACGCCCACGCCGTCGACGGCGGCCTGCAACGACTGATCGTAATAGCCCATTTCCGGCCCGTCGGCGGCGATGTCCGACGCATCGGCCTCCTCGAGCCATCTTGGCCAGTCATCGACCGCGTGGGAAACGCGCACGCGCAGCAATGTCTTGTCCCGGAGGTCGGCGGGCACTTTCAGTTTTTCCGCCAGAGCGGGGGCACAAACCGGTGTCAGCCGCGCGCTGAATAGCGGTTCGGCACGCAGCCCCGGCCGGTCGCCTTCACCCAGTGTCACGCTGCAGGTCCAGTCATTGCCGAACGGAACCGCCTCGCCGCCGGTGGTGATCCGTACCTCGATATCGGGGTGCGCCGCCTGAAACGCGGCAAGCCGCGGGATGAGCCAGCGGATCGCAAAAGTGGGGCCGACACCGACGGTCAGCGACTGGCGGCCCGAGAACGCCTTTACGCGCTCGGTCAGCGCGGCCAGCGAATCCAGCAGCGTCGTCAGCCCGGGCTGATAGGCGGCACCCGCCGGGGTAAGGGTCAGGTTGTTCGGGTGACGCAGGAACAGCGTTACCTCCAGCCGCCCTTCGAGCAGCTTCACCAGCCGGCTGACGGCTGCCGGCGTGACATTCAGTTCATCCGCGGCCCTGACGAAACTGCCGGTGCGGGCGGCGGCTTCGAAGGCGCGAATACCGTTCAGTGAAGGCAAATGACGCATAGTACCATTAATAAAACTTAGCCTATGGGCAAGGTAATCCAGTTTGCGCTTGCGATGCAATACAGCAAAGAATGGCGCATCAACGCATCTGGTGAGCGATATGACTGTTTCGGTAGCATTACTAATAATATGGGGTCTGGCCGGGCTGATTATTCTGTCAGGCTCTGTGGGGCGGGGCGGTTGGCTGATGCTTGCCGTTGCGGGCCTGCACGTCGCCTATGGCAGCTATCTGATCTCGACCGGTTGAGCCTGCCGATCCCGGTCGGCCCGTCCCGTTTGGCCGATTCCGTTTGCAGCAGCCGATCACACCTGAAAGGACCGATGGTATGAATGCACCCGAACCGCTTGTTCTCGACCTTGTCGAATGGATCGCCCGCACGCCGCGACCGCTGAATGACGTGATGGAAGGGTGGCGCACGTCCTGCCCCCGACTGCCGGTCTGGGAAGATGCCGTTGACCGGGGTTTCGTGCAGCGCGAGCGCAGGCCGGGGGAAGGGTGCATCGTGAGTGTTTCGGATGCCGGCCGGGCATTTCTGAAATCGCATGGCAGGACCTGTGAGCGTGCGTAACCAGCATAACGGGCACGTCGTTTAGCCGGTATCTGCAAAACTGTTTCCCGGCCGTTCCTGCCGACATTTGCCGCCGTTTTGGCTATGATGCCGCCAGATTCAGCCATCGGGAGGCCCATTGACCATGAGCGACGACAGGAAACTCCGGCTGGGTGCGTTTATGCGCCCGACCACAATCCATACCGGCGGATGGCGCTATCCCGGGGCCTATGCAGACGCGAATTTCAATTTCGGTCATATAAAAACATTCGCCCAGCGGCTTGAAGGCGCGTGCTTCGACGGTTTCTTCATGGCGGATCATCTGGCCGTCCTGAACATGCCGCTCGAAGCGCTGCGCCGCTCGACCACGCCGACCTCGTTCGAACCGTTTACGCTGCTCTCGGCGCTGTCCATGGCGACGGATCATCTCGGCCTGATGGCGACAGGCTCGACCACCTATGACGAGCCCTATCACATCGCCCGGCGCTTCGCGTCGCTCGATCACATCAGCGGCGGCCGCGCGGGCTGGAATATCGTCACGACGTCCAATCCCGATGCCTCGAAGAACTTCGGCAAGGACGAACATCTCGAACATTCCGAACGTTACCGCCGCGCGCGGGAATTCTACGATGTCGTTACCGGGCTGTGGGACAGCTGGGCCGAAGATGCGTTTATCCGCGACCAGGAAAGCGGGATCTTCATGGATCCCGACCGGATGCACCGGCTCAACCATGAAGGCGAGTTTTTCAGGGTCGCAGGCCCGCTCAACATCGCGCGCCCGGTACAGGGCTGGCCCGTCATCGTGCAGGCGGGGGCATCGGAACCGGGTCGCCAGTTGGCCGCCGAAACCGCCGAAGCGGTATTCACCTCGCAGCGCGACCTTGCCGCCGGCCAGGCATTCTATTCGGACGTAAAGGGCCGGATGGAAAAAATGGGGCGCAATCCCGAGCATATGAAAATCATGCCGGGCTGTTTCGTCGTCGTCGGCGATACCGTCGAGGAGGCGAAAGCCAAACGGGCCAAGCTCGACAGCCTGGTTCACATCGACAGCGCCATTGCATCGCTGTCGATCACGTTGGGCTGCGACGCCTCCAAATTCGATCTCGACGGCCCGTTGCCGGAAATACCGGAGAGCAATGCCACGAAATCGGGGCGCGAACGCGCGGTCATGGCGGCCGAAAAAGAGGGACTGACCGTGCGCCAGCTCGCCCAGCGTCTCGGCGGCTATTCGGGTCTTGCCATGGTCGGCACCGCCCGGACCATCGCCGACGAGATGGAGGAATGGCTGCACACGCGGGGAAGCGACGGTTTCACCGTGATGTTCCCGTTCCTGCCGGAGGGGCTGAACGACGTCGTCGACAAGGTCATCCCCGAACTGCAGGGCCGCGGTCTGTTCCGTACGGAATATGAAGGCACGACGCTGCGCGAGAACCTCGGCCTGCCGCGCCCCGAAAACCGGTTTTTCAGGGCGCAGGAAGCGGCGGAGTAACTCCCGCTTGACGGATCGGTTTGCGCCGCCGACACTCGACGTCGGTAGGCATATAGCGGCCAGAACAGGTTTGCACCGAGGTAGGCGTGACGAAATCTCCCAGACGGCGGGTGTCCCGGGTACGGGCGCCTAAGGTAGCGCCGGCAAAAGCACGGCCGGCGAAAGCGACATCCGTAAAAGCGCGGGCGGCGACGGCGCGCGCGCCGCGGATCAGCGCCGACGCCAAGGCCGCTTTTCCGCTGCCCAAAACCAGTTTTCGTGTCTTCATCGGGCCGGAAGAGGTGCACGTTGCGTCGGTTTCGCCCCTGCACCTTGCCGATCCTGAGTTCACGGACCCGGATTTGCGCCAGACCGTCATCCTGCGCCGTGCCGTCAGCGGTTCCCGGGCGTTCTATGACTGGAACCTCGCCTGCCGTGCGGGAAAGCAGGATATCCGCACCGTCACCGTCGCCCTGCTCGACAGCCCCGGCGGCAAGCCCGCCGGTATCTGGCAGCTGACCGGCGCCAAGGCGGTGCGCTGGACAGGCCCCGATATGGACGCCATGGCAGACGAGATCGCGATGGAAGAACTGGAATTGACCTACGATTCGATCGCCTGGCGGTCGCGCACGTGAAAATACAAGGGACGAGGGACACAGCATGAGCAATCCATTACCCGTATTCCAGTTTTCGGTCGACTGGGGCGGCACCCGCATCGGCTTTACGGAGGTGTCGGGCCTGACCGATGAAGTGGCCGTAATCGAATACCGCGAAGGATCGAGCAGTCAGGACAGCCCGGTGCTGATACCCGGACTGAAATCGCCGCCGGTCGTCACGCTGAAACGCGGGATCATGGCCGGCGACAACGAACTGGCCGACTGGTTCCGGACCGTCCGGAACGGCACGGTCGAACGCCGCGACCTGACCATATCCCTGCTCAATGCCGAATTCGAGCCGACGGTAACCTGGCGGCTGGCCAATGCCTGGCCGCGCAGAATAAGTGCCACGGATCTCAATTCCCGGGCGAACGAGATCGCCATCGAGAGTTTGGAAATCGTCTGCGACGACATCACCCGCAGGATGGACTGATTTTCCGCCGATCGGCGCCTGTGCCTGGCGGGTATATGCCGGTTTCGGCGGGGACGGGGTAAAGGCCGGGGTTACGGTGCCGTCAAAGGCTGTAACGTCCTAGCCCCGCCGGCGCCGCCGGTTTGCGATTCCCAGACCTGCCAGGCCCAGCCCCAAAACGGTGAGAATACCCGGTTCGGAAACGCTGACGACCTGGTCGGTTGTCATGAACACGGCAAACGTGTCGGCGACGCCAACGCTGGCCGAATTCCAGTTGACCTCGGTGGATGCCAGGGAATACAGGAACGCGCGTTCGTCGGTGCCGACCAGGGGAGACCGGCTCTGCTCCCAGTTACAGGGTTGCGAGCCCGCATCGATGACGACGGCGTGGCCGGTATCGGCGCCGCAACCGCCGTAGTTGTTATTGATGAACCAGTGACGGCTATAGGTCGCATCGCCCGGAATGGAAAAGAAATTGGCGGGACCGGCGGTGTCGGTCCAGGAAGACGACGTGATGTTGGTCTGAGTGTAGAAATTGTTCTTCGTGGTACCGGTGCCGTCGAATTCCACGAATGCCTGCTCGACGCCGCCGGTGTAAAACGACACGCGGACGCTGAGGACGTTCGACCAGTTGTCGACAAGGGTTCCGTTTTTGTAATCCAGCCCGTTGTTGATCAGCGCCTGAGCGGCAGGGGTCCCCTCGTTGAAGCCGCCCGTATTCGTCCACCCGGTAAAGGCATCGAGTTGCGGTGTACTGTCGGACAATTTGAACGCGAGTTGGGTGACGGGAACAGCCTGCGCCGCGCCCGCAAACAGGCCTGTCAGCGCGATCGCTACCGCCAAACCAGCGGCAGATTTCCCGACCCGAGCGATTTTTGAGGAAATTCCGGGTTTGGACGACGTAATCATGGGGCGCTCCTGAATACCTTGGTCTGGCCTGTGAGCAATTCATGCAAATTATGTGCCAAAAAATTTCGGGCTCTTTTTCAATAGTTTAGGCAGAGGGCACGATGGGCTTTTCTCCAATGTGTAAATTTTTTTTACGCAATTTGCCGCACCCCACGAATTCGCGTTGCGGTGAGTCGCCTTTTTCAGGCTCCCGCACTATGTTGCCTTCGCCCGAAATCAGCCGCGCCGAGAACAGGATGCGCATATGCCTCGGATGCGGCCGGATTTGATTGCGTAAGGAAGAACTGGAGAAAATAAGTGCCTGGCTTGACCGATATCGATCCCGACGGACTGCTCGAATATTCCGTGGTCTTCACCGACCGTTCCCTGAACCATATGTCGCAATCCTTCCAAAGCGTGATGACCGATATCTCGGCAACGCTGAAGAAGGTCTACAATGCGCATTCGGTGGTTCTGGTACCGGGCGGCGGGACATACGGCATGGAAGCGGTCGCCCGCCAGTTCGGCAACGGCAAGAAGTGCCTGGTGATCCGCAACGGCTGGTTCAGTTTCCGCTGGTCGCAGATTTTCGAAGCAGGCGGTATTCCGTCCGAGGAGATCGTTCTCAAGGCGTGTCCGGTCGAACAGGGCAGCCAGGCTTCGTTCGCGCCGGTTCCGCTGGACGAGGTCGTGGCCGCGATTGCCGCTGAAAAGCCGGACGTGGTTTTTGCGCCCCATGTCGAAACCGCATCGGGCATGATCCTGCCCGACGACTACATGCGCGGCGTCGCCGATGCCGTTCACGCGGTGGGCGGTCTTTTCGTCCTCGACTGCGTCGCTTCCGGAACGATCTGGGTCGACATGAAGAAGGTCGGCGTCGATGTGCTGATCAGCGCGCCCCAGAAGGGGTGGAGCGCCTCTCCCTGCTCGGCGCTGGTGATGATGAGCGAGCTTGCGCGCACCCGTATCGACGATACCGCCAGTTCCAGTTTTGCCGCCGATCTGAAAAAGTGGATGCAGATCATGGAAGCCTATGAAGGCGGCGGGCATGCCTATCACGCCACCATGCCGACAGACGCCATCGTGAAATTTCATGAATCGATGAAGGAAACCGAGGAATACGGTTTCGACAAGGTGCGCGACGAACAGCAGGAACTGGGCGACAAGGTCCGCGCGCTGATGGCGGCGCATGGCTTCAAAAGCCTGGCCGCGAAGGGCTACGAAGCGCCCGGCGTGGTCGTCTGCTACACCGACGACCCGGACATCCACAATGGCAGCAAGTTCGCCGCGGCCGGCATGCAGACGGCAGCCGGCGTGCCCCTGATGTGCGACGAGCCGGACGATTTCCGCACCTTCCGCATCGGCCTGTTCGGCCTCGACAAGCTGCACAACGTCGACCGCACGGTGGCCAGCCTCGAGAAGGCGCTGACGCAGGTGACCGGCGGCACGAACGTCCGGTAGCGGCTCCGCCGCTTACCGGGCTTCCCGGCTGGCCGCGATGCGCGGCGGTCTTGCGTCCGGGTCCATGATGACGTCGATGACGCAGGGGGCGCCGGTGGCGAGCGCTTCGCGGAATGTCGCGTCGAACTGACCGGGCGCATCGACGCGGAACCCGCGGCAGCCGAACAGATCGGCCAGCTTTGCGAAATCCGGGTTGCCGTGATCGACCCCCATGACGTTGCCGTATGCCTCGACCCGTTTGCGCTGCGAGCCGAGCCGGAAATTGTTGAAGACGACCATTACGGCGGCAAGGTTTTCCCGTGCCATGGTTTCCAGATCGCCGATCTGCAGCATGAAATCGCCGTCGCCGACACAGCCGATGACCGTCTGGTCGGGGCGGGCGAGCTTGGCCCCCAGCGCAAGACCCAGCGCGCAGCCCATCGCCCCGAGCCGGGTCGAGACAAGATGCGCCCCCGGGGCGGCGACCGGCACCATGTAGCCGTAAAACCCGTGATCGCCCGCGCCATGGGTGAAAATCGTGTCCGCCGGCAGGGTCATCAGGGTCCGGACCACTTCCTGCGGCTGGACCTTGCCGTTCTGCGGTGTCGCGTCGAACCAGGCCTGCTGCCAGTCCGCGACGCGGCTGGCAAGCCCGGCGGCCCAGTCGCGCCGTGCCGCCGGAATGTCGATGTCCTGCGCCGACAGCGTTTCGTTCAGGCATTCGGCAAAAGCGCGCGCATCTGCCGTGATGCCCAGGGTGACGACATGGTTCTCGCCGATCGTCTCGCTGTCGATGTCGACCTGAATGATCGGTGCACTTTCCGGCAGCAGATCGCCCCGTGCGGTCTGCAGGTCCGACAGGCGGGACCCGATGGCGAGGATCAGGTCCGCTTCGCGGATCGCATCGCCCACCGGCTCGTATCCGACGATGCCCGACGGGCCGAGCACCAGCGGATGGGTCTCTGGCACGGCGTTGCGCGACGTCGGTGAATTTACCACGGGCATGTGAAGCCGTTCGGCCAGGTCGATCAGGGCGTCTGCGGCACCCGAATAGACGGACCCGCCGCCCACCAGCAGGACCGGGCGTTCCGCCTTCAGTAACAGACCGGCGGCTTGTTCAACCAGTGCCGGCTCCGGATACGGCCGATGCCTCGGCGCGCAGGCCGGTATCGGCTCGGGAATGTCTTCGGCGCCGAGGTCGTCGGCGGACACGTCTATCGGCAGGTCTACCTGCGCCACACCCGGTTTGCCGGATACCGCTTCGCGCAGGGCGGCCCGGACGGCGGCGATGGCCTGGTCGGGCCGTTCGACCCGTTTCTGCCATTTCAGCACGTCGCTCAACGGCGTCTGCACGTTCATGGTCTGCCACCAGCCGTTTTCCATGGCGCGGCGTTCCTGGGTCGCGCTGAGGATGAACATCGGCGTGGAATCGAGCGCCGCCGAGGCGATTCCAGCACTGGCGGCAAGAAACCCGGAGGCCCCGTGTACCATCAGGCAACCCGGCCTGCCGCTCAGGCGCGCCGTTGCATCGAGAATCGAGGCCGCCGTATGTTCGTGGCGGACGCCGACATAACGCATGTCGTTGCGGTCGGCGAGGGTCGCGGCGTACGGCGCTGCGGTCGAACCGATCATGCCGGAAAAATACGTGACGCCGGCGCCGATAAGCTGATCGAGAACGGCCTGATAGACTTTCATGAAATTCTCCTGGTGTGAGACTAGTTCTTCGGCGCCACGATTTCGGGCGTCACAATTTCCAGGCCGTCGAGCGACATTTTCTTCATCGCCGCGCGTTCGAATTCGGGGCGGTGGGGGAAGGGCTGGGTCGCGTCGTAGCCGACCTTGTTGCCGAGATAATCGGGAAAGCTGGGGTTCAGCCCGTGGCCGAAAATATCGCGGAAAATCATGATTCCCTTGTCGGGGTCCATCCGCGTGGTCATCGCCCATTCGACGTCGGTCGGGTCGTATATATTCACGTCGTCATCGACCACGGTAACGGACTTCAGCGGCGGAAAGGCGGCGAAGGCCGCGAGGATCGCCTGTTTCGCCCAGCCGGCGCGGGTCTGGGCGATCTGCACGACGGCACCGTAAAAGCCGCAGCCGCCATGGGTAAAAAAGACGTCCTTCACACCCGGCACCTGGAGTTTCAGCAGGTTCAGCACATTGGCTTCGCCCAGCAGGCCCACCGAATTATGCACCTCGGTACCCGGCAGGATGGTCTGCATGACCGGATTTTTGCGCCGGTGGATACGTTTGACCTTTACCATGCCGCGCGGCGCGAGGGTCGCGTAGCAGCCCGTGACCTCGGCGAAGGGGCCTTCCATGTGGTCCTGGTCGCTCAGCAGTTCGCATTCCAGCCCGTACATCGCATGCGCGACCATTTCCGAGTCCGACAGGTCGGACGCGACCAGCTCGACCGGCTCGCCGTGGAATTCGCTGGCGATCCCCAGCTCGTCCTTTTCCGGCGGTGCGGCCTCGGCGGGCGCGGATGACGCAAAATGAAAGCCCGGTCCGATCCCGACATTGAGCGTGAAGGGAAGGTGCTCGCCTTTGGCGCGGGCCTTGGCAAGATAGAGTTCCAGATGGCGGCCGGAATCGATATTCACCGCCAGTGTGTCCTTGTCGATGATCTGAAAACGCTGGATCGATGCGTTGCGCACACCGGTATCGGGGTCTTTCGTGATGACCATCGCCGCATCGAAATAGGCGCCGCCGTCCTTGGTTGCGTGGACCGGGATCGGCAGTTTCGTGACGTCCACTTTCTTTTCGGTCACCTCGCGCACCGGCCCGTCCTTGAGCACGACGGGCGCAACCGGATCGACCTGCCATTTCTGGATGTGCTTCGAGACCAGCGCCGGGAGCTCCCTCTCGGGCGTGCGCATCAGGGCGCCCAGCAATTCGCGCGACCAGTACAGCCCGATGAGGACCGGCGCTGCCTGGCCCTTGACGTTTTCGAAGAGGACCGCCCGCGGTCCGCGTTCGAATTCGGCGGCAATCCCCGCGAGATCGAGATTGATATCCACCTCGGATTTAATCCGGATCAGCCGGCCCATCGCGTCCAGGTCGTCGATGATCGCGCCGATGTCTTTCAGATGCTCAAGCCCCATTGTCCTGTTCCCGTTCGCGTTCCCGTTTCAGATAAAAACGGCCGGCGCGAAGGCCGGCCGTCTGTCCAGATACCTGCCCGGCGATGCGGGCGGCGGTCCTATTCGGCGGCGACGGACGGCAGTCCGGCCAGCGCCATGGCAAGTTCCCCCTCGTCGTAATCGAGGTCCTGGAGCTTGCCGCCGAAGTAATCCATGTAGGCCTGCATATCGAAATGGCCGTGGCCGCACAGGTTGAACAGGATCGTTTCCGACTTGCCTTCTTCCTTGCAGCGCAGGGCCTCGTCGATTGCCCCGCGCACGGCGTGGTTCGCTTCCGGTGCGGGCAGGATGCCTTCGGCGCGGGCGAACTGGACGCCTGCATCGAAGCACGTGGTCTGGTGATATGCCTTGGATTCGATCAGTCCGAGATCCTGCACATGGCTGACCTGCGGCGCCATGCCGTGATAGCGCAGGCCGCCGGAATGGAAGCCCGGCGGGATGAAGGTGGAGCCGAGGGTGTGCATCTTGACCAGCGGCGTCAGGTGGCCGGTATCGCCGAAATCGTAGGCGAACTTGCCGCGGGTCAGCGTCGGGCAGGCGGCCGGTTCGACGGCAACGATCTTGATGTTCTTGCCGTTCCGCAGCTTTTCGCCGAGATACGGGAACGCGATGCCGCCGAAATTCGACCCGCCGCCCGTACAGCCGACGATCACGTCGGGATAGTCGTCGGCCATTTCCATCTGCTTCATGGATTCCTGGCCGACGATCGTCTGATGCATCAACACGTGGTTCAGCACGCTACCGAGTGCGTATTTGGTATCGTCGCGGGTGGCCGCGATTTCAACGGCTTCCGAAATGGCGATGCCGAGACTGCCATTCGAATCCGGGTGTTCGGCGAGGATCGCGCGGCCCGCATTGGTCTCATTGGACGGGCTGGCGACGCAGCGCGCACCGTAGGCTTCCATCAGCGCCTTGCGATAGGGCTTCTGGCCGAACGAGACCTTCACCATGTAAACGTCGACGTCGATCCCGAACAGCGCGCCTGCAAAGGCGAGGGATGATCCCCACTGGCCGGCGCCGGTTTCGGTCGACAGCTTGGTGATGCCTTCGGCCTTGTTGTAATAGGCCTGCGGGATTGCCGTATTGGGTTTGTGGCTGCCCGCCGGGCTGACGCCTTCGTACTTGTAATAAATCTTCGCCGGCGTATCGAGCGCCTTTTCGAGGCGGCGGGCGCGGAACAGCGGGGTCGGGCGCCACTGGCGGAAAATATCGCGGACCTCGTCGGGGATTTCGATCTCGCGTTCGGTCGAAACCTCCTGCTCGATCAGCGCCATGGGAAACAGCGGTGCCAGGTCTTCGGGTCCGATCGGCTGGCCGGTGCCGGGATGAAGCGGCGGGGCCATAGGCTCCGGCAGGTCCGCCATGATGTTGTACCAGTGTGTCGGCATATCCTTCTCATCGAGAAGGTATTTGACGGTATCGGACATAAGGATGCCTCCCGTGTTCGGTGTTTTATTCAGGTTCACCCGAAATTCGCCCATTTGGAGCGGCGCGTAAAGAGGCGGAGGGGCCGAATTTACGGAATCGTGGATTTGCCTAGAACAGCGCCGCCATTTCGCGCCGGGTCGCTTCGCTGGGCATCACACCGGCCGAAGCGGCCAGCAGGTCCGCCATATGGGCCGGGTTCGCGGTCCCCGGAATAGCGCAGGTCACGGCCGGGTGGGAAATCACGTATTTCAGGCAGAACTGCGCCCATGTGGCACAGCCCAGATCGGCGGCGAGGGCCGGCAGGGGTTTGCCGTCCAGCCGGGAAAGCAGCCCGCCGCCGCCGAACGGCACGTTGATCAGGGTCGCGATGCCGTTCGCGGCGCAGAACGGCAGGATTTCGTCTTCGGCGTCCCGCTCGTCGATCGAATAGCAGAACTGCAGGAAATCGACCGGTTCGGCCCGCACGGCATCCATCAGGTCGTCAAAGGCGTGCGGGCGGTAATGCGTGTAGCCGGTATAGCGCAGCCGTCCTTCGGCCTTCCACGACCGCATCGGGTCCAGATGGGTGCGCCAGTCGACCAGGTTATGCACCTGCATCAGGTCGATGACGTCGGTCCGGAGCAGGCGGAACGATTCCTCCATTTCGCGGATGCCCTGACGGCCGCCCTGGGTCCAGACCTTGGTGGCGATAAAGGCTTCGTCGCGGCGGCCCATATCGGCCAGCAGATCGCCGGTAACTTCTTCGGCCCGTCCGTACATCGGCGAGCAGTCGACAACTGATGCGCCTGTATCCAGAAGGGTTTCGAGCACGGCCCGGCGCTGCGCGCGTTCCGCGGCGCCGTCACCGATATCGAAGCCGCGCCAGGTGCCGAGGCCGACCGCCGCGATTTCCTCGCCGGTTGAGGGGATGATTCTCTTAAGCATGGCAGGAAGGTAACGCAGGGCACCCCGGTCTGTCATCCCGGGCCGTGCAGCATCGCGTACCGATAACGTTTGCGTCGGAACGCGTGATCCGCTCTAACATCTTGCGATGACCGACATCCCGATGATCGACAAGTTAAATGATCTTCTGAAAGACGCCGGGATGTTCGTGCGCGGCGGTTTCCGGCCCGGTCCGGCAGACAGCGTGCCACTGCTCGCCGATGGAAGCCCCGCCGCCACGGTGATCCTGATCGGCAATGCCGGGGGCGCATTATGGGAAGCGTTCGCGCCCCGGGCGGACTGGACATCGCGTCACCCGCTGGATAGCTGGCTCCGCCCCGAAATCGAGCGTATTGCGTCGCAGGTTGGCGCAACACCGGTGTTTACCAATGACGGTCCGCCCTTTGTGCCCCTCCAGGACTGGGCGGCCCGCGCCGAGCCGGTTTACCGTTCGCCCATCGGCATCATGATCCACCCCGAATTCGGCCTGTGGCACGTTTACCGGGCCGCGCTGCTGTTCCGCGGGGAAATCGACCTGCCGCCGCGCGGCGAGGCGGCGAACCTGTGCGACAGTTGCGCAAAAAAACCGTGCCTGTCGGTCTGTCCGGCCGATGCCTTCCTGCCGGACAGGTTCGATGCCGCGGCCTGCGTCGGTCATGTCGACAGCGCGGCGGGCACGACCTGCCGGACGCGCGGGTGCCTTGCCCGGCGGGCCTGCCCGGTGGGGCGGGAATATCTGTATGGAAAGGATCAGCAGGCATTTCATACGGCGGCGCTGGTCGCCGCCGTGAAACGCGGCTACGGCGCAGAATAGACCGGCGCCTTACTGGTTCCGGCCCGAACTCTGGAAGCCCGCCCAGGCCATGTCGACGGCCTGTTCGATTTCGACGCCGTGGCGCAGTTCGTCGTACATCGCGTCGCCGACCAGTCGCCAAAGGTCGCGGGTCAGCCGCGCGATGGCGTCGAACGCGCCCCGGGTATGGATATGGCCCGGGTCGAAGCCGTACTCGTCGGCCCATTCCAGCATGTCGTCGCAGCCTTCGTATTCCGCCGCAACGGCGCCCAGGTATCGCGCGGTGTCCTGGATCCGCGGCGGTCCGCCGCCGGGCGGGCAGGTGAAATAGAACTCCATCTCATGGGTCCGGCCGCGCAGCGCGCATTTGAAATGATCGCAGTCCTCCGGGACTTCGTCCGGATGGAGGTCGGTGTTTTCTTCCGACGGCTCGCAGACAAGCGTAAGCTGTGCCCGGGCAATGAAATTGTCGATATCCATGGCGGCGGAACTTAACCGATTTACGCGCGGCGTGGCTATAGGTTCGGTGGCCGGGTTCAGCCCCGGCTGATCGACCGCCAGATATACCGGACAATTACGATCGGCAGGACGATTGCCGCCCCGATCAGGATGTAGTCCCACGCCCAGCCAAACGCCGAAACGCCCCATTCGTATACACGGTTGGCCGCATCCCACAGGCTGTTCCAGAAATTACCCGGCGTGACGCCAAGCGCCGACAGCGCGACGCCGACGATCAGGCACCAGAGAGCGATTTTGAAAAGCCAGCCTATCGAGAGACGTTGCGCAGCCATGGAAGTTCCGCCAATAGTCGTTTCTGGCACGTTAGTAACAAATTCCGCGATATTTTTCGAACGTCAATCCACCGGTCGCTCTGCACGGGCGCCGTTCACGGCTTTGCCGGCGCACCGGGAGGCGGAATGCGGCAGTTGCGACCGCTGAATCCGTCCCGGCAAAGGCATTGGTTCTCTATACAAAGGCCGTTCCTGCCGCAGCCGCCGGGGCACTCGCCGTCGAATATGGACGACGCTTCGTCCACCGGGTCGAGGTCGATCCGGCAATCGTCTCCGCCGCGGCCTTCCTCGCAGATGCATTTACCGTTGGAGCAGATACCCCAGCCCCGGTCGGCAAAGCAGCCGTTCTCGCACCGCAAGGACCCCTGGACTTTCAGCCGGCAATCGCCGCCGCGCCATCCGGGATAACACAGGCACCGGTCGTTGACGCATTCGCCGCGCCCGCTGCAATCGTTGACGCACCCGCCGGCCGGACGCGTGTTGCCGCGTCGCTGCGCGCAGCCGGCACCGCGCCAGCCGGGGTGGCATTGACAGCGTGTCCCCACGCAGACGCCGTTGCCCGAACAATCGAGCGGACAAACCTGGCCGCGCTGCGCGAGCTGCGAAGGGGTATCGATGGAGCGCGGTTCCGCGAAAGCCGGCCCGTTTGTCAGCACAATCGCGAGGATGAGGGTGAGAATGCTCAAAAACTTCCGCACGACGTTTCCCTCTTCCCGCGACCCTGCATCGCATCCCTGCCCCTTTGAATCGGAGCCGAATTTGTTAAAACAACCTATGACCGTCCTGAAAGTTCCCGATCCTCAACAGGTTTATGACGCAGAAATGGATGACGGCGCGGTAATCCGGCTGCGCCGCCACGGCAATCCCGCGCGGCCGCGGGCCATTCTCAGTCACGGGAACGGCCTGGCGATAAACGGCTATTTCCCGTATTGGCGGCTGTTGCTGGACGACTTCGATGTCGTGGTGTTCGATTTCCGCAATAGCGGAGAGAATCCGGTTCACGGCGGTGACCATGGCTACGACCGGTTTCTGCGCGACCTGACGACGATATACGATGCCATCGACCGGCAATTCGGCGAAAAGCGGCAGCTCGGGATCTTTCATTCCATGTCGTCGCGCGCCAATCTGAAATACGCCCTGGACGGCAACCGTCGGCTGGACGGGTTGATCGTTTTCGATCCGCCGATGGTGCCGGGAGAGGATCATCCGCTCTACGATCGGCTCCAGGGAGAAGAGAAGTTCTTGTGGCGCTGGGCGCAGAACCGGCCCGACGGCTTCGCCGACCCGTCCGAACAGGCGGCGCTGTTCAAAAAATCGCGCATGCTGTCGAAATGGGTCGACGGGGCGTATGAGCTGATGGCGCGGTCTATCCTGCGGCGCGATGCCGGAACGGGCCAGTGGAAGCTGGTTTGCTCGGGTGCGCGCGAAGCCGATATCTACAAACAGAATGCCGACCTGAACATCTGGCCGCGGGCCGACGAATTTCCCATGCCGCTGCTGGCGATCGCCAGCGACCCGGACAGCGACATCCCGTCATCACCCGCCCATGCCTGCCGGGCGCTGCGGGACGAGCGGGGCTGGCCCTATGAATGCGTCGCCGGTACCGGCCATTTCCTGCAGATCCAGGAGCCGGAAAAATGTGCGGAGATCACCCGCCGTTTCGCGCGCGAGATCGGGCTGACCTAGTTCTTTCGTTACCTTTGCTCTACTGCACCGCCTGCAGGGGCGCGTCGCCGGCAACGGTTGTCCGGTGCAGAAGCCGGCGGGAGCCGGCGAGGTCATAGGGCATGGCCCGGTGCATCACGCAGATATTGTCGAACATCACCATGTCGCCCGACTGCCATCGGTGCCGGTAGGTAAACCGGGGCTGGGTCGCAAACTCTTTGAGCTCGTCCAGCAGGGCCCGCCCTTCGGCATCGTCCATTCCCTCGATACCCGCGGTGTGAGAGCCGATAAACAGGGCGCGGCGGTCGTGGTCGCGCTGCGCGACCAGCGGTTGACGGGCGGGGGGCGTCACCGCCTGTACTTCGGGCGGCCGGGGCGGGAGCCCGTGACGGCGGCGCGTTTCCTCGAAATCGTGGATCACGATCAGGCCTTCCAGTTCCTTCCGCCGGTCCTCGGGCAGGGCGTCATAGGCCATCGTGGTATCGGCAAACATCGTGTCGCCGCCCTCGGCGGGCATTTCGATGCCGTACAGCATGGATGCCTTCGACGGCAGGGTGCGGAAGGACGAATCGATATGCCAGTCGCTGGTGCCGAGGGTGAAGGACTTATGCCCGGGGTCGTCCACCGGCTTCAGCCGGTTCGTTGCGCGATCGATATTCGTGACGCGCAGGACGGTCTTGTGGCCGTCGGCCATGTCCTTCGGGTCGGGAAAATCCTCCAGCCGGCCGAAATGCTCGCTGAAGGCGACATGCTGATCGACGGTGAGAAACTGGTCGCGGAAAATCAGCAGGCGGTATGTGTCGAAAGCGTCCTGGATGGCTTCCCGGTTATCGGCACTCAGCGGTTCCGACAGATCGATACCGGTGATTTCAGCGCCGATCTCGGGGGCGCGGGAGGTGACGGAGATGGTGGACATGACGGTTCCGTGGGTTGATCGTCCGATGAAGGCAAGTCTAGCGACAGGGCGCCCTGTCGGCAATCCGGGGGTCAATGCGGGCCGTTCCGCACCCGTTGTCTTGACGCGTTTCGTATGAGACGTTCGGAGCAGAGGATTTCGCGCAAGAAAAGGATACCGCCCGTGACAAAAATCAATATCCAGTTCACCCTGTTTTCCGCGTTTTATTCGCCGCTGATATCGACGTTTTCCGCCGGGTTTCTGCAGGAAGAGGGATTGGAGCCGGAATGGTCGGTCTCCCCGCCCGGCGTGTCTGCGATTGCCGCCCTTGAAGACGGCTCCGCCCATGTCGTGCAGTCGGCGTTGAGCCAGGGGTTCGGGCCGCTGTCGAAGGGCGAGGTGCCGAGTGTCGTCCATTTCGCGCAGATCAACGAGATGGACGGGTTTTTCATCACCGGCCGCGACGAAGACGACGCATTCACATGGGACAAGCTCGAAGGTGCCGACGTGGTGACGTTCTCGGGCGGCCAGCCGCTCGCCATGTTCAAATATGCCTGCCACAAGGCCGGTATCAATTACGACAAGATCAACCTGATCCACCCCGGCGGAGCGGCCGATATCGATGCGGCGTTCCGCGCCGGTGTCGGCGAATACGTCCAGCAGCAGGGACCGTTTCCGCAGCAGCTTGAAGCCGACGGCGTCGGCCATGTCGTGGCGCAGTCCGGCCCGCTGATCGGTCCGTGCGGGTTTTCGAGCCTTGCCGCCACCCGCGAATGGCTGGAAACCGACATGGCGCGGGCCTTCATGCGCGCCTATCGCAAGACGCGGGTTTACATGAACGAAACCCCCGCACAGGAAATTGCCGCCGCCGAAAGCCCGTATTTCCCCGATATCGATGAAGACGTTCTGGCGACCTGCATCGCCGCCTATCAGGACCTCGGCACGTGGACCCCGCATGCCGAGATCACCGAACCCGCCTTCGAGGTCATTCTCGACGTGTTCGAGCATTTCGGTACGCTGAAAGAACGCTATCGCTGGGACCAGGTCTGCGTCGCGCCGCCGGCGGGGTGAGCCCGCGATCGTGCAACGTCGGCCGATGAAAAAGCCGTTAGACGCTCTCGACCGCCTCTATCACGGTAACTCGACCGTCGCATTGCGGTTCCGTTTCATCTTGTTGGCGATCGATGTTGCGACCATCACCTTCTTCGTGGTGCTGTCGATGGTCGCAATCCAGGCGCCATGGATTACGGCGCTGAACTACGTCATCGCGGTGTATCTGATCGCCGATCTGACCGCCCGCGGGCTTTTGCGAAAACGCAGGCTGACATTTCTGCTCTGGCCGACAACGATCGCCGATATCGTCGTTATTGTCAGTCTGCTGTTCGCGCCGTTCGTCGAAAGTCTGGCGTTCCTGCGGGTGCTCCGGGCGCTGCGGCTTTTGCAGTCCTATCACATGGTTCGCGACCTGCGCCGGATCTATCCGTTCTTTCGCAGACACGAGAGCGTCATCGACGCCGTGCTCAACCTGATGGTGTTCATCTACATCGTGTCCGCGTTGGTTCTGGTCCTGCAGTCTGGCCGCAACCCGATGATCGGCAACTATCTCGATGCGCTCTACTACACCGTGACGACACTGACGACGACGGGGTTCGGCGATATCGTGCTGACCGGCGCGTCGGGAAGGGTGCTTTCCGTTGTTATCATGATTGCAGGCTTTGCGCTGTTCCTGCGGCTGATCCAGGCAATCTTCCGGCCGCCGCAGGTAAAACACCGCTGCCCCGATTGCGGGCTGACCCAGCACGACCGGGACGCGGTGCACTGCAAGCATTGCGGGCGGGTGATCGATATCGAGACCGAGGGCGAATGATTTTCGCCCCGATCCCGTCGCGGCGCGACGATCAACCGGACGATTTCCGGATCGCCCCGGCCGCCGTCCCCGGCACTGGTCCGACATCCGACTGTCGCGCGGAGCTATAGACCGCGCGCCGGTATGTAAATTCGCTCAGTCCTCCAGCAGCATCACGATCTTGCCGAAATGCCTGTTCGCCTTCATGTATTCGACCGCTTCGGCGGCGTCGTCGAAGGCGAATTCGCGGTCGATGGGCAGCGAGAGATCGCCGGCTTCGACGGCATTCCACAGATCGGCTTTCATGGCGGCGACGATGTCGCGCACTTCCTCGACCGTGCGGGTGCGGAAAGTCACGCCGATATAGTCGATGCGGCGCAAGGCATGGAGGTCGAAATTGAACTCGCCGGTCGTCCCGCCGAGGCGACCGACATTGACGATCCGGCCGAGGATTTTCGTCGCCTGCATGTTCTGGTTGGCGACATAGCCCGATACCTGGTCGACGATCAGGTCGACACCTTCGCCGCCGGTCGCTTCCAGCACCTGGTCGATCCAGCCCGGGTCGGTTGAATCGACAGCAAGATCGGCGCCGAATTCGGTGAGCCGGGCGCGGCGTTCCGCATTGGTGGACGAGCCGACGACAAGCTTCGCGCCCAGCGCCCTGGCAATCTGCATGCCGAGCATGCCGACACCGGTGCTGGCGCCCTGGATCATCACCGCCTCGCCAGCCTTGAACCGGCCCGCCGTGACGATGGCGTTGTGCATGGTCTGCAAGCCGACCGGCAGGGTCGCCGCCTGGCTCCAGGTCATGTTATTGGCGGGAATCGGGATGGTCCGGCCCCAGTCAGCGGTGGCGTACTCGCCCCAGCCTTCGGTGCCTGAGCACATCACCCGGTCGCCCGGTTTGACATGCGGGACGTCCGGCCCCGCCTCGACGACCTCGCCGACATATTCGATGCCGGGTACCGTACCCGGCCCGCCGGCGCGGCCATGTGCCATGCCGCTGGCGACCATGGCATCGGCCCGGTTCAGCCCGCAGGCCCGCACCTTTATCAGGACTTCTGCCGGCCCCGGTTCCGGGGTGTCGATTTCTTTGATTTCCAGCCCGTTTTCGCCGACGACAGCCGCTTTCATGGTATTCTCCCTGTTCATGGGGGAAGTGTATCAATGAAGTATCAGGTCGTCATCGTCGGCGGCGGGCCGGTCGGGGTGGCGCTGGCCGTCGATCTCGGGCTCAGGGGAATTTCCTGCGCCCTGATCGAACGTCATCTGACCCCGCAGCAGATACCAAAGGGCCAGAACCTGATGCAGCGCTCGGTCGAGCATTTCTGGCGCTGGGGCATTGTGGACGAGCTGCGCGCCGCGCGGGCGATGCCGCCCGACTATCCGATGAACGGTATCATCGCCTATGGCGATCTGACGACCGACGACTGGTATGCCCCGCCGCTGCGTGAAATCGTCAACAGCTATTACTTCCAGGACAACGAACGCCTGCCGCAATACCGGACCGAGGCGGTCCTGCGGGCGAAAATGGCGACGCTGCCCACCGTCGATGCCCGGTTCGGATGGTCGATGACCGGTCTCGAACAGGACAGCGACGGGGTCCGCGTGTCCATTGGCGAGGTCGACGGTCCGGGGCGCGATGTCGTCGAGGCCGACTACGCGGTCGGCTGCGACGGCAGCCATTCGGCGGTGCGCGACCGTATCGGCATACCGCGCAGCGGGGCGGATTTCGACCAGTTGATGGTGCTTGCGGTTTTCCGGTCGCGCGATCTGAACGAAGGGCTGAAACGCTTCCCCGAACGGTCGACCTACAGGGTGATGCACAAGGACCTGGGCGGCTACTGGCAGTTCTTCGGGCGTATCGATGTCGAGGAAGGCTGGTTTTTCCACGCGCCCGTGCCAAAGGATACGACGCGCGACAACTACGATTTCCACGGGTTGCTGCAACGGGTCGCCGGGTTCGAATTTGCCGTCGACTTCGACTATGTCGGTTTCTGGGATCTGCGGATCGACGTCGCCGAGCAGTACCGGGTCGGTCGCGTGTTTATCGCCGGCGATGCCGCGCACAGCCATCCGCCCTATGGCGGGTACGGGCTGAATAACGGGCTCGAAGACGCGGTCAATCTCGGCTGGAAACTCGCCGCCGTGCTGAAAGGTTGGGGCGGCGACGGGTTGCTGGATTCATACGGCGCGGAACGTCACCCGGTGTTCCGGGATACCGCCACGGATTTTATCGCCGGGCGGATCGAGGCCGACCGCGATTTCTTTGCCCGGTACGATCCGGATACGGACGCCGCAGAATTCAGCCGCGCCTGGCAGGAGGATCATGCCGGCATGTCGGCGCCGCGCGTGCTGGGCTACGAGCCGCATTACGAAGGCTCGCCGATCGTCGCGGGCGCCCCCGGCGCGACCAGCGGCGCGCACGGTAAACACAGTTTCGAGGCCCGGACCGGACACCATCTGCCGCCGCAGGAACTGTCCTCGGGGTGCAACGTGTTCGAGGCGCTGGGCGAGGGATTTACCCTGCTCGCCTTCGATGCGCCGGCCGGGGCAGCGGCGGCGTTCGAGACGGCGGCAAGAGAGCTGAACGTGCCGTTCGCGACGGTTTGCGATACCGGCGCCGGCGGCCGGGCCGAATACGGCGCGCGCCTGATCCTGGTGCGTCCCGACCAGTATATCGCCTGGTGCGGCAATGACGCCCCCAGGGACATTGCGGCGCTGCTGCTGGGCGT
Source organism: uncultured Rhodospirillaceae bacterium (assembly GCA_963977005.1). Classification (GTDB taxonomy): domain Bacteria; phylum Pseudomonadota; class Alphaproteobacteria; order MPNO01; family UBA830; genus CAXBCP01. The sequence goes on along the minus strand of CAXBMQ010000015.1, from coordinate 60,458 downwards.
GACCGGTCGGTAAGTTATTGGTCGCGGGCGTGTCGTGCGCTGGAATATTCGGATCGCCCTGACGCGGATGACCGGCGCCGCAAAGCGTCGGAAAATTTTACATATTCGATCAAGCCGACCCCCGGTTTTCTGCCAGTGCCATGGAACTATTAGACTTATTTTTCTGGCATAGTTCTTGCATATACTTTTGGACCACAGACAAACAACCCTTCATGAGCCGGCGGAAATGACCAAAAAGATGCGTTTCGTAAAAAAATCCCTCCCGAAAGCCCTGGTGACCGGGATCGCATTGCTGGTTGGCACCGCGGGTTTCAACGCCGCGCAGGCTGTGCCGACGATGCAGATCTATCTCGAGGGCGGCGTTTACAATCCCCTCACCGAAACCTGGGTGGCTTCGGCCGCCAATGGGCCGGCCCGGCTGTGGGTGATCGGTACTCCCGGAAACAAGGGCGCTATCACGGACGTTAAACTGGTTGCCGGCTATAGTTCGGCCAACGGCGCGGGCGCGGTAAGCATTTCCGCGACGTCTTCGACCACCGGCGGCTTCGGCGGCTTTACGGATCCGTCGACACCGGGCGCGCCGACCGCGTTGGGCGAGGACACCAGCGAGACCAGCCCGTTGCTGAACAGCGGTGAAGAGCTTGACCGGCCCAACCGGCTGCTGCCGGCGCACGGCATTTACGGGAGCGGTGTGTTTTTCCAGGAATTCGACATCGGCGATTTTACGCTGGTCGATTCGCCGACCGGTGATTTTATCAACGGATTTCCCACGGGGACGCTGACCGACCAGTCGCAGATCAACGTTTACGAGATTGCGGTTGCGGGGATCACCTCCGGTACGGTTCACTTCGACGTCTACGGCACACAGGCCGGCAAGGACGTATTTGCGCCGTTTTCGCATGACGGTGAAACCGGCGGAGGCCTGATTACGACCACCGAGGTTCCGGAGCCCGGAACGCTGTTGGTGCTGGGGCTTGGCCTCACCGGGCTCGGGATGATGCGCCGCCGGCGCAAAGCAGCCTAGACCCGCAGCGCTGCCGGGGGGTTCCCGGCCGTATTCTTTTCGTCCAGGGCGCCCAATGGGGCGCCTTTGGCATGTCGCGGTCTTGCCCCCCTCAGCTATCCGCCGCATCATGCCCTCCGACAGGATCCCGGGGAGAAGCAAGGCCGATGAGCGACGCCAAAGGGCGCGGATACAACGACATGCAGGACCATCTGGCAGCGCTCGACGCCGCCGGCCTGCTGACCTCCATCGATGCCCCGATCAACAAGGAGTCGGAACTCAGCCCGCTGGTGCGCTGGCAGTTCCGCGGCGGCATTCCGGAGGCCGAACGCAAGGCGTTCCTGTTCACCAATGTCACGGGCGGCGACGGGCGCGTGTTCGATATCCCGGTTGCCGTCGGGGCGCTGGCCGGCAATGCGGAAATATATTCGATCGGTATGGGCGCCCCCGTGCCGGAAATCGGCGCGTGCTGGTCGAACGCGATCGCCAATCCGGTCGCCCCGGTCGTGGTCGAAAATCCCGCCTGTCAGGAGGTCGTCTATCAAGGGGCCGACCTGACATCCGGCAAGGGACTGGATGCGTTGCCCGTGCCGGTCTCGACGCCCGGGTACGATTCCGCACCGTATCTGACCGCCACCGCCTGCGTGACGTGTGATCCCGATACCGGTATCCAGAATCTCGGCACCTATCGCGGCGGGCTGAAGGCGCCGGACCGGATCGGGCTGAAACTGTTCATGAACCTCGGCCAGGGCGGTACGGCGCACTGGGAAAAATACCGCGCCCGGGGCGAGGCAATGCCGATCGCGATGGTGATTGGCTGTCCGCCGCCGGTGGCCTATGCGGCGCCGCAGAAACTGGCGAAGGATATCGACGAGCTCGGTGTCGCGGGCGGGATCGTCGGTGCGCCGATCCACGTTGCAAGGGCACGCACGTCCGACCTGCTGGTGCCGGCGGATGCCGAGATCGTCATCGAAGGGCTGCTCGATCCCGAATTTTTCGAACCCGAAGGTCCCTTTGGCGAAAGTCACGGCCATATCAATCTGGAAGAATTCAATTTTATCCTGACGGTCACGGCGATCACGCGGCGGCGCAACGCCGTGTTCACGTCGATCATCAGCCAGGTGACGCCGTCGGAATCATCGGTCATCAAGCGCGTCGCCTATGAACCGCTGTTTCTCGACCATCTGACGGGACATCTCGGTATCCGCGGGGTCAGGCGCGTCGCCATGCACGAGCCGCTGACCAACCTGCGCAAGGTGCTGGTCATCCAGTTCGTCCGGTCGGTGTCGCGGACCGAAATCTGGCGCGCACTGTACGGCGCGATGTCGTTTCAGGCGCCGGTCGGCAAGTACCTGATCGCGGTGAACGAGGATATCGATCCCGACAATCTGGACGCCGTGTTCTGGGCGATGAGCTACCGCGCCAATCTCGCCGAGGATTGCGAGCTGATGCATCACCGGCCGTTAGGGCACGGGCCGAAATCCGGCGCGGACGAGGACGCGACGCTGCTGATCGATGCCACCCTCAAGGCCGACATGGCGCCGGTCGCGCTGCCGAAGCGTGAATACATGGAACATGCGAAAGATCTGTGGGACCGGCTCGGTCTGCCGCCGCTCAAGCCCGAAGCGCCGTGGCACGGCTACGAACTGGGCGACTGGTCGGCGGAATGGGACGGATTGGCCGAACGTGCCGCCGCCGGCGACTGGATATCCAACGGCGAACGCTCGCACCAGCAGCGGCGCAGCGGGGTCGCGCCGAATACCGATATCCGCAAGGTCGGGAACGAGGAAGCGTGAGCGAAGGCCGCCCATCTATTCAGGGTGTCATTCCCGCGAAGGCGGGAATCTCCTTCCGACCCCGGAAACTCGCACGGAGATCCCCGCTGCCGCGGGGATGACGCTGGTGTTCGCGTGAGATTTCCCGCATGAAAAACCCCTTCGCGGATGTGCCGCCCGTGATTGCCGGCCCTGCCTGGATGATCCTGGCGGGGCTCGGCTACACGCTGGCATCGGTGTGTACGCGTGAACTATCATCGGACTATTCGACGGCCCAGATCGCGTTCATGCGGGCGGTCATCGCGCTCGGCTTTGTCGTGCCCCTGATCCTGCGCAACGGCGTGACGGTCATGAGGACGGGCGTTTTCCCGCTCCACCTGTTGCGGTCGATTTTCACCTATGGCGGCATGATGTGCTGGTTCTACGCGGTCAGCGTGATCCCCATTTCCGACTACACCGCGCTGCTCTATTTCCAGCCGATTTTCACCATCCTGTTTGCGATTTTTATCCTGCGCGAAACCGCGGGATCCCGAACATGGGGGGCGGTGGCGGTCGCGTTTGTCGGTGCGCTGATCATCCTGCGCCCTGGTTTCCAGGATGTCAGTTTCGGCATGCTCGCGGCGATTGCGACAGCGGTGCTGTTCGCCGGGGTAAACACCTGCATGAAATTCCTGTCACGGACCGAAAGCGCGTCGGTCATGGTGGCCTATGTCAGCCTCCTGATGCTGGTGCTGTCCGCCGTACCTGCCTGGCTGTACTGGACCGACCCGGTGCTGGCCGACGCGCCGGCGATCCTGGGGGTCGGGCTGTTCGCGCTGCTGGGCCAGTATGCGATCACCCGGTCGATCGCCGTCGCGGACGCGCGCGTCGTTCAGCCTTTCGATTTTTCCCGGCTGATCACGGCGGCAATCCTCGGCTGGCTCGTCTTTGGCGAGACCTCCGACATCTATACCTGGGCGGGTGCGCTGGTTATCTTCGGCGCCAGCTACTACGTGATCGTTTTCGAACGCAAAGGCGGGCATTGAAGTCATGAGCACTTATAAAATCGCCGTTATTCCCGGCGACGGGATCGGCAAGGAAGTGATGCCCGAGGGGCTGCGCGCCCTGGAGGCGGCGGGCGCGAAATTCGGCATCGACTATGACTTCACCGAATTCGGCTGGAACTGCGACGATTACGCCAAAACCGGCCGCATCATGCCGGAAGACGGTATCGACCGGCTGCGCCCGTTCGATGCGGTCTTTCTGGGCGCGGTCGGCATGCCGGGCGTGCCCGATCATGTATCGCTGTGGGGGATGCTGATCCCGATCCGGCGGGAGTTTTTCCAATACGTGAACCTGCGCCCGGCGCGACTGCTGCCCGGGGTCGCCTCGCCGCTCGCGGGGCGCGGGCCGGAAGATATCGACATGATGATCGTGCGCGAAAACGTCGAGGGGGAGTATTCGCAGATCGGCGGGCGGATGTATGACGGCACCGATGCCGAAATGGCGGTCCAGCAGGCGGTGTTTACCCGTGCGGGCTGCGACCGCGTGATGCGCTATGCGTTCGAGCTGGCGCAGACCCGCCCGGCGAAGAAGGTGACGTCTGCAACCAAGTCCAACGGCATTATCCATTCCATGCCCTACTGGGACGAACGCTTCGCGGCCATGGCGGCGAACTATCCCGATATCGAAACCGACCAGTTCCATATTGATATCCTGACCGCGCGCTTCGTGACCAGCCCGGACTGGTTCGACGTCGTCGTCGGCTCCAACCTGTTCGGCGATATCCTGTCCGATCTCGGCCCGGCAATCGCCGGTTCCATCGGCATCGCGGCATCGGCCAATATCAACCCGGAACGCGACCACCCGTCGATGTTCGAACCGGTCCACGGCTCGGCGCCCGACATCTTCGGCCAGGGCATCGCCAACCCGGTCGCCCAGATCTGGTCGGCGGCGCTGATGCTGGATCATTTCGGCGAGCGCGAGGCGGGGGCGGCCATCGTTGCCGCGATCGAGACCGTGCTCGGCGATGGTGGGCCGTGCACCCGCGATCTCGGCGGGCAGGCGACGACTGCCGAAGCGGGCAAGGCCATCGCCGCGGCCATATGATCACCCAATACACCTGGCCGACGCCGAACGGGCACAAGGTATCTATCCTGATCGCCGAACTGGGCCTTGAGAACGAGGTCGTGGCGGTGAATATCAACCGGGGCGACCAGTTCGACCCGGATTTTCTGGCGATCAGCCCCAACAACCGAATCCCGGCAATCGTCGATCATGCCCCCGCCGATGGCGGCGATCCCGTCGCCGTGTTCGAGACCGGCGCGATCATGATCTACCTCGCGGAGAAGGAATGCAGGTTCCTGCCCGATCCGGACGACATCCGCGCACGTAAGTCTGTTATGGAATGGTTGATGTGGCAGATGGGCGGGCTCGGCCCGATGGCGGGGCAGGCGCATCATTTCCGCCAGGCGATGGGCGGCGAGGACGTGCCCTACGGTGTGGAGCGCTATTCGAAGGAAGTGCGCCGCCTTTACGGCGTGATGGACCGGCGGCTTGCCGAAAACCCGTGGCTCGGCGGCGCGGCCTATTCGATTGCCGACATGGCATGCTGGCCCTGGGCAAGGCCGTCGCGGCGCCAGGGGATCGACAAGGCGGACTTTCCCAACGTGAAGCGCTGGTTCGACGACATGTCGGCCCGGCCGGGGGTGCAGCAAGGCATGGAACTGCTGGCAGAGCACCGCGGATCGAAGGCGATGAGCGACGAGACGCGGGATCTCCTGTTCGGCAAGGGCCAGTTCGAGCGCGACTGATGGTCGATAACTGGATCGACTGTCCCCATTGCGGCCGCAACGTGATGTCCTATCCGGATGAATGCCGGTCCTGCGGCAAGGATCTCCGCTTTCTGCCCGACGGCAGTCCCAATCCCGGCCAGGAAAACAGGTACCTGAAGGCGATGCAGGTCGGCAGTTCCGTCGATAAAGCGGTTTTCATGGTCGTATTGGTAATTTTCGCCGGGTTGTTTCTGCGGTTTCTGTTCTAGGGTAGACTTCCCGCGCAAGACAATTTCACAATCGAAGGGCAGTCAGATGGCCGATGGGCAGGGCATTTCGGAAAAGGCGGACGCGCTTGAGTTCCAGCAGATGCAGGAACTGGGCGAAAAAATTGTCTACCGCTCGCATATCAACAAGCTGGCAGATGGCGAGTGGGTCGACAATCCCGATTTCAAGATGGGTCCTGTGAAACCGGCGCTGATGGGAGAGGACCCGCGGCTGCCGAAAATGCCCGAGAAGCCGACGCTCATCGATTTTTTCAATCTAAGATTCGGGCCCTCCAAACAGCATCTGCTGCAAAGCGCGGCGCTGGCACGAAAGAACGGCCTTTCCGAAAAGATGGTGCTGGCCTGCCTGTTGCACGACGTGTCGGTCATCGCGTTTTTTCGCCCCGATCACGGCTACTGGGGCGCGCAGATGCTGGAACCCTATGTCGACGAGGAGGTTTCCTGGGCCATCAGGATGCACCAGGCGCTGCGGTTTTTTCCCGACGAGTCGGTCGGCTACGAATACCCGGACTCCTATGCCAAACGGTTCGGCGACGACTATCGGGTCGAACCTTATATCCAGCGGGATTACGACGAAGCGCGGAACCACAAATGGTATATGTCGGCGCGCATGATCTGCCTGAACGATCTGTATTCGTTCGATCCCGACACGGTCGTCCAGGTTGAGGATTTCGAGGACATTATCGGCCGCAACTTCAGGCAGCCGGCGGAAGGCCTGGGCAATGACAGCTCGCCGGCGGCCCATATGTGGCGCACGATCCGGCGGCCCGCCAACGCGCTCTAGGACAGTCCGCAGGTCGCGAACACGGGGAATGCCTCACCGGAGGCGTACGGTCATGGATGCTCTTGCGTGCGATACCCGCTGATGGTCTATTCGGACAGCGGATCATAAAACCAAAAGACGAGCGACGTGCGGGGACAGTCATCGATGGGGCCCAGGAACCTTGGTCAGTTTATGGAGCTGGACTACGAGGTCTGCTTTATTGAGCGGGACGGCAAATTCATTTTCCTTCTCAAGGAACTCGGCCTCGTCGGAAGCGGTGCAAATGTCGCGGAAGCACATGCCGATTTGGTCGAAACCAAGCGCCGGTACTTCCAGGCGCTTCTCGATGCCGGCCGGGGCGAGTCGATCAGGTTGCCCGCGCGTCATGCCGAAAGACGCGAACTGATCCGGTCGCTGACGCCGTTTTCAATCAAGATGCTCATTTCCGCATTCGTCGTCGTCGGCGTGGTTGTTACTCTGGTACCCGTGCTGAGAACGCAGGTGAACGATCTTGGCAAAGCGGCCAAGAAGGCAGGCCAGCAATTTCCCAAGGGCTTTGAGGAAGGCGTCTCGAACCTGAAGCCGGTGACACCCGAGAAACAGGAAAAAATGCTGAAATCGATTCGGGTCTATCTTGAGTCGATCCGACCGATTCTCGATGAGATCGGCAAGACCGGCACGGACCCGAAAGAAGGTCCAGGAGGCGCCGTTGGCAAACCCGACGGAAACTGATCGGGAGTCGTCGCTTCGCGATGCCGAGGATCCGCAACAGGCCCGGAAGACCGCGATTCTCAAACAGGTTGCCACTCTCGCCCAGTCAAAGACACTCGCCAAACGCAGAGGTCGCTATTTCCACCGCATAGACCGCAAGAACATGCAGTTTCTCGTTCCCGGGGGCAGCAACGTTCTCGATCTCGGGTGCGGAAACGGGGACCTGCTCGCATCTCTCAGGCCTTCCCGGGGCGTCGGCGTCGATTTCAGCCCCGAGATCGTCGGGGTCGCGCGTCAAAACCACCCTGACCTGACATTCCATCAGTTCGATATCGAGGGCCCCGATCTGTCGACGCTGGTTGAGGACGGGCCCTTCGACATTATCGTCCTGTCGGATACGATCGGATATCTGAACGACTGTCAGGCCCTGCTCGAAGCCCTGCATCCCTTGTGTCATGCGGATACGCGGCTGATCACCAGTTATTACGCGCATGGATGGGAGCCGATCCTGCGCGTCGCCGAATACCTCGGCTACAAGGCGCCGCAGGGGCCTCAGAACCATATACCGCCCGCGGATATCAGGCATTTTTACGAACTTGGCGATTTCGAGGTCGTGAAACAGGAACGGCGTATCCTCGTCCCGGTCCGATTGTGGGGGCTCGGCGATGTCATAAACCGGTGGCTCAGTTTCCTGCCGCTGGTGCGGCGGCTGAACATCCGGAACTACACCGTCGGGCGGTCGACACGGCATCGCTCCGGCAAGCCCCAAAGCGTCAGCGTGGTCATCCCGTGCCGGAACGAACGCGGAAATGTCGAAGCCGCGGTCAAACGCCTGCCCGATTTCGGCAGCGAACTGGAGATCGTGTTTATCGAGGGGCATAGCCAGGACGGGACGTACGAGGAAATCGAGCGGGTCGCCCGGGAATATGCGGGCCGCCGCAAAATCCTCTACGCACGTCAGGACGGTGTCGGGAAGGGCGACGCCATGCGCAAGGGCTTCTCCATGGCGACCGGCGATATCCTGATGATTCTCGACGGCGACCTGACCGTCCGGCCCGAGGACCTGCCGAAATTCTACGATGCGCTGACGTCGGGAAAGGGCGACCTGATAAACGGCAGCCGCCTTGTTTATCCGATGGACGACGATGCGATGCGGTTCTTGAATCATATCGCCAATTCGGTGTTTGCGTGGATTTTCAGCTGGCTTTTGAACCAGCGGATTACAGACACCCTGTGCGGAACCAAGGTGCTTACCAGGGCCCATTACGATCAGATTGCGCGTGGCCGCAGTTACTTCGGCAATTTCGACCCTTTCGGAGATTTCGATCTGATCTTCGGCGCGAGCAAACTGAACCTGCGGATCATCGACCTGCCGGTGCGCTATGCCAGCCGGACTTACGGCGAAACGCAGATATCGCGCTTCCGGCACGGGTGGTTGTTGCTCCGAATGGTGGTTTTCGGTTTCAGGAAACTTGCAGCCATCTGATGCAGACTGGCTGGACCCCGGCGGAATACCGGTCGACGTTGCGTCGCAAGAAGGCATTGGGCGCCGTCTATCAGGACTATTACGACCGGATTCAGCGGAACTGCGTCCCCGGGCGGACCCTCGAACTCGGCGGCGGCGGCGGATATTTGAGCGAAACCATGCGCGACGCGGTTGCCACCGACATCGTGTCTGCGCCATGGCTGGATGTCGTGACGGATGCACATGACCTGCCGTTTGCCGCGAACAGTTTCGACAATGTGGTGATGCTCGATGTCCTGCATCATCTGGCTTACCCCCGTCGGTTTTTTGCGGAAGCCGCCCGGGTTCTCAGGCCGGGCGGGCGCGTGGTCATGATCGAGCCCGCGGTCACGCCGGTCAGTTGGCTGGCCTACAGGTTTTTTCACGAAGAACCGCTCGATCTCGGGGCGGAGCCGCTCGCAAGCGGACCGATGAACGGCCCCCGGCCCGAAGATGCCAACCAGGCCATTCCACATCTGATTTTCAAACGGCACGCCGCCGCTTTTGCCCGGGCGTTTCCCGCGTTGAAAATCATCGGCGTAAAGCGGCTCAGCCTCTGGGCCTATGCGATGACCGGCGGGTTCCGGGACTGGTGCCTGCTGCCGGCACGGTCCGTGCGGTCCGCGCTGTGGCTCGAGGACAAGCTCATGCCCTGTCTGGGCCGGCTGGGCGCTTTTCGCATGATTATCGTTCTGGAGCGCCGCGATGCCCCTGTCGACTAGACAAAAGGTCGGCCTGGCACGGCTGGCGAACCGGGTGGTCCGGACGTTCGTCCGGGCGCCGGTCGTGGAGGTCCGTCGCGGCGGCCTGAACTGGTGTCTCGCACTCGACGAGGGAATCGATTTTGCGATTTTCCTGACCGGCTCTTTCGAACCGTCGACGCGCCGCGCCTATGCCCGGTTGATCGGGCAGGGCGCGGTTGTGATCGATATCGGCGCCAATATGGGCGCCCATACGCTGCCATTCGCGAAACTTGTGGCGCCGTCCGGCCGGGTCCTCGCTTTCGAGCCGACCGCGGGCGCCGTTGACCGGCTGCGGCGGAATGTGGCCGCGAATCCCGGCCTCGAAGGTGTCGTGACGGTCAGCCAGGCGATGATCGTAAGCGACGACCTTTCGTCCCCTCCGGACGAGATTTACAGCAGCTGGCCGCTCGTCGACAAAACGGCTGCACATCCGCTTCATCTCGGTGTGCCGGTTTCGACAGCGGGCGCAGACGCGTTGTCTCTCGACAGGGCGGTGGCGGCGGCGTCCCTGACACGGGTCGATCTCGTCAAACTGGACGTGGACGGCTTCGAGATGGATGTCCTGCGCGGCGCGACCGAGGTTCTCCGGAAATACCGTCCGGTGCTGGTGATGGAGGTGGCGCCATATGTTCTGGAAGAACGCGGCGAATCCCGCTTCGGGCCGGTCGATATCCTCGATTCCTGCGGCTACCGCTTTGAAACCCTGTCGGGAAAACCAATCGGTGACATCCATGCGCGTATCCGGCGGCTCTCTCCCGGGCGCAGCATCAATATCCTCGCGGTCCCGAAATAGCGCTGTGGCCCGGGTCGCCGGTCAGGGTTTCTGGTAGACGGCCCAGCACCGTTCGCCCGAATAGACGGCGTCTGCGAAAAACGGCGCGTTTTCCAGCTGCCAGGCGCAGAAATGCGCGAGGTTCGGGAATGCCGTCCTGTAGGGTTCGGCAATAAACGACTGGTAGCTGCCGACGAGATGCATGGTCGCGATCACGGCCAGCAGGATCAGAAGAGGCGTACGTGCCCGCGATTTGCCGGGCCGGTCCAGATCGGCATATCCCAGTGCGATTGCGAGCACAGGCATAAAGTAGAAATAAACGCCGTATTCAATACGGAAACCGCGTAGCGAAAACGCCACGGCGACAAGCACCGAGCCGATGCACAGACCGGCGATGACAAGCGCATTCAGCCGCTGCCCCCGGCGGTACTGAACGATGGCGAGCGCGATCGCAGCACCGAACACGAGGGCGCGGCCGATACCCCACAGAATGTTTTGCGTGAACAGGTCCGATATCGTGTGTGTTACGCCATCGAGTGCCGTGCGCACGATGTCGATGAGCGTCGGGTCGCTGCTTGCGAGCGGGGTAAAGCGTTTCATGTTTTCGATGAACGCCGTGCTCCAGCCGATATTGCCCAGTGAAAAATGAAAGGCGTTCACCGCATAGGCCAGCGCGAGGCCGACGCAGATCGCGGACAGCGCATAGACGGCCGACAGGCCGCTTTTCCGGTAGATGTAATTATAGAGGACGATTGCCAGCACGACCCATCCGGCGACGATCCACAGATAGGGCGGGATTTCCGGCCTGTCGAGGACGTATTGCGTGCCGTAGATGTGGCCGGTGAGGACCGGCAGAAAAACGAACGCGGCGAACAGCGGAAAAAGCCACGTTCGTGCGGGCGACCCGGAAACCCGCAGGCGGGAGGATAAGCCGTCCTCCGTGCGCGGCGCGGCGGCGATCCCGAAGAGCGGGAGCAGGAGCGCCGGAATAATCGCCTGGGTCTTCGACATATGCCCCAGGTAGACCGCCGTCGCGGCCAGCCCCACCAGCACGTATGGCCGAATTCCCGTCGCCTGCCGGGACAGGGCGATTGCGAGAAATCCGGCCATAACGCCGAATCCGGATAGCAGCTCCGGGCGCAGGGTAATCGCATGAAGGCCGATACCGGGCGAAGCGGCGATCAGAATGCCGAGCATCAATCCGACAAGGCGGTCCCCGGTGATCCGGCGGGCGGCTGCGGCAAATACGATTGCGTAACCTGCGGTCAGGACAATCGACAGGAGGCGGCCTGCGATAATCAGTTCCGACAGGGCGGTTGCGCCCGACGGAGCGCCGCGGATCGCATCCAGGGTCGCATATGTGACAAGGCCGAGGTGGTGAAATGCGCTTGTCCACCAGGAAAGGACCAGCATGTACAGGTAGCCGGTGTGGTCGAAGACCGCTTGCGGCAGCCCCTGATTGAACCGGACGGCGTGGAAAATATAGTAGAGGTCGCAATCGAAAACCGCGTACAGGACCCGGTCGATACCGGCCAGCAAGGCAAAAGCCGCAGGCACGGCCGCAATCAGGAGGGCGCTGCCGGCACCGGCCCGGAAACCCGGTCGGGATATGCGGGTGGGAACTCTCAACTCAGCATTCTCTGCCCGGCGCCGTGAGCCGCATTGCATATCCCGGCACGATGCCCCGCCGGGACATTCGCGGCGGCGGTGCTGAAATTTCTGTGTACCGACAAATCGCCATCCCGAAAATGTATGTCAATCGATGTGCCTCCTCAATGCGTCGCGGACGATGCGCTGCGGCGGGATTCCCCGCGCACGCCGTACCAGTTTCCGGCAAAGATGATCAGCGCGCCGACGGCGGTCCAGGGGTCCAGCGCTTCGGCGTAGAGCAGATAGCCGATGACCGCCATCACCGGCAGGCGCAGGAAGTCCAGCGGGAAGATGATCGTGATATCGGCCAGCGCCAGCGCCCGGGCCATGGCGTAATGCGCCCACAGCCCGGCGAGGCCCCAGACGAGAATCCACGGCACGTCGGCGACACCCGGCGTCACCCAGTCGAATATGAACACGGCCGGGATCAGCCCGGCGGGCAGCTGAAGCAGGTTCATCCAGAAAAGGATGCCCTGCGGCGTTTCCGTGCGGGTGAGATACTTCACCAGAACGCCGGACCCGGCATAGAGGAACGAGCCCAGGATCATGACCGCACCGGCAATATTGAAGGCGGACCCTTCGGGGCGCAGAATGATCATGACGCCCGCGAAGCCCAGGATCGTCGCGACCCATTTATGCCGCCACATGCGCTCGCCGAGGAAAAGCACCGCCAGCAGGGCGGTAAACAGCGGGACGGAAAATTCGATGGCCGTCAGGTCGGAAAAGGTCAGGTGGACGACGCCGTATATCCAGCATATCTGGCCGCCGAACTGGATCGCCGCCCGCCCGAGATGCCAGCGGAAGTTTGTCACCCGGATATCGGTGAAATGATTGCGCGCGATGAACGGCAGGACCACCAGCACGCCGATCAGGCTCCGAAAAAACAGGATTTCGAAGGTCGACATTTCGGTATGCAGGCTGCGCGCAGCGATCGCCATGCCGGCAAACCCGGCCATGGTGCCACCGAACCACAGAATGGCCTGGAACAGGGGTGGCAGGCCCATCAGGCGTTCCCCGGGGCGGGCTTCCCGCTACGGGTTTCCCGCCAGACGGAATAGTAGTTTCCGCCGAAGATCAGCAGGGCGCCGAGCAATACCCAGACGCTGACCCCCTCGGCGTAAAACAGCCAGCCGACCAGCGCGGCCAGCGGCAGGCGCACGAAATCGATCGGGATACACACGGTCGCATCGGCAAGCTGGAACGCCCGGGCAAGGCAGAAATGCGCCGTCATCCCGGTGATCCCGATGGCGAGCAGCCAGGGCGCGTCGGGCCAGTCCGGCCACACCCATTCGAACCAGAAAACCGCCGGTCCCAGGCTGAGCGGCAACTGGATAACCTGCATCCAGAACACGATCACCCAGGGGGCGTCGTCGGCGGTCAGCGATTTCATCATCACGTTCGAGGTGCCGTAGAACAGCGCGCCCAGCAAGACGACAAGGGCGCCGCCGGTCACGATCTCGATGCCGGGCCGCAGGATCACCAGAACGCCCGCAAGGCCCATGATCACGGCGAGGATGCGATGCGATTTCGCTTTCTCGCCGAGAAACAGCATGGCGATCACCGCGGTCCACATCGGCATGGTGAATTCGAGGGCCGTGACATGGGCCATCGGCAGCAGGGTGATCCCGATGACCCAGCACCACTGGCCGCCGAAATGAATGACGTTGCGGCTGACCTGCATGACGGGCCGGCGTGTGCGGATATTGCGAAAGCCCATATGCCAGGCGACCAGGCACATGATCGGAATGCCGACAATCGAGCGGAAGGACAGCACCTGGAAGCTCGACATGCTGGTGGTCATCTCGCGGACCGAGATCATCATCAGGATGAACGATCCCGCCGCGCCCAATACCCAGCAGGCGGCAAGCAACGCGTTCTGCGGCCGCGGCGCGGGTCTCTCAACGGGGTCTGCCATCGGTGCGGTGCTTTCAGGCCGGGGGGCGGCTGCGTCTTTCGCGACCCCGCGACACGGTTGTTCAGGTGATGATGCCGGAGGTCTTTTATCTGATTTTCCGGCGCGATCGGCGCCAAGTTACCATTTTTTCGGGCGGTTCTTCCACCGGGTGCGCGGGGCGGGGTTGGTTGCCCTGCCGCCGCAAAGTAGAGTGCGCGCTGAAGGAGAATTCGATGAATATGGACCTGAGAAGCTTTCTCGGCGAGGCGCGGCAACTCGGACCGGAGTTCTTCGTCAGTATCTCGAAACCGGTCGACCCGGTGCTCGAAACCTGCGTCATTCAGCAGAAACTCGCGGCGGAAGGCCGCTACCCGGCGATCCGCATGGAGAACATCAAGGGGGCCGACCTGCCGCTGGCGACCAATATTCTCGGCAGCTACTCGCTTCTCGGTCTCGCGCTCGGGGTCGACCCGGGGCAGCCCAAAAGCGAAATTTTGCGGCGCTTTCGCGACCGCGCCGCCACGCCGCTCGAACCGGAATCCGTGCCCCGGGACCAGGCGCCGGTAAAACAGGTCGTGCTGACCGGCGACGATATCGATCTTTCCAGGCTGCCGATTACCCATCACGCCGAACGGGATTCCGGCAAGTACATCACCGTCGGCGTGCTGATCCTGCGCGATCCCGACAGCGGTGTGCTGAACGCGGGCATGTACCGGCACGAGGTCCAGGGAAAAGACAAGCTTGGCTGCATGTTCAACCCGACCCATCATGCCGGTTATATCTATCGCCGCTGCCAGGAGCTGAACAAGCGGATGGAAGCGGTGCTGTTCATCGGCCATCACCCGGCGGCGCTGCTCGGTGCGCTGGGCGAGGGCTCGATCGATTCCTGCGAGCTCGACCTGATGGGCGGGCTGATGGGCGAGCCGCTTGCCGTCACCGATGCCGAATCCGTCGATCTGCCGGTGCCCGCCTTTGCCGAAATCGCCATCGAGGGCTATCTCGATCCCGCCGCCGAGACCGCGGACGGACCGTTCGCCGAATTCACCGGGTTTTACGGACCGGCCAAGGATCCGATCGGCCTGATGCAGATCACCGCCATTACGATGCGCTCGGACGCGATCTATCACGATCTCGACCCGGCGCACCAGGAGCACAATCTGGCCAACGCGCTGTCGCTGGAAAGCGCGGTCTATGACAGCGTGCGCCGGCTGGTGCCGTCGGTCACGGCGGTCTATGTGCCGGTATCGGGCGCGTGCCGCTTTACCACCTATGTTGCGATCAAAAAAAGCGTGCCCGGACAGGGAAAATCCGCGGGTCTTGCGGCGATTACGGCGAACCCGAACCTGAAGATCGCGGTCGTCGTCGATGACGATATCGACATCTACGACGAACAGCGCGTGTTGTGGGCAATCGCGACCACGTTCGAGGCGGATGAGGATCTGGTCGTTATTCCCAATGCGATGGGCTCCCATCTGAACCCGTCATCCTACGGCGAGATCCGTACCCAGCACGGGCCGATGAATACGAAGATGGTGATCGATGCGACCCGCCCGGCGACGCTGCCCTTCGAAGAGCGCATTCGCCCGCCGCAGGACGTCTGGGACCGGATCAAGCTGTCGGATTACGTGGACGAAAGCTAGGCGGCCGGTCCCGACGATCCGCCGGGGCGGGCGGCGCGCGCGGCCCGGCGCACGATGAAAACGGTCGAGGCGAAGATGACCGCGCCGCCGACCCACGCCCAGACCACCGGCGCTTCGCCGAAGAACACGAACGCGCCCAGCGTTACCCAGGGCAGCTTGGTGAAATCGACGATGATGATCAGGCTGGCATCGGCCTCGCCCAGCGCCTTTGCCAGCAGCCAGTGCGCCAGCGTCGCCGAGGCCGCAAGCCCGACCAGCCATGGAGCGTCCGGGAGGGCGGGCATATTTATGCCGCCCATCGCCCAGGCCGCGCACAGCGCCATCGGCAGGTGCATCACGTTCATATAGAAGACAATGGTGTCGCTCGAGCAGTTCCGGACCAGCACCTTGGTGGCGATATTGGCGGCACCGTATCCCAGCGCCGAGACGAGCGCGGCGATCGCGGCGACGGTGACCGGCTCGACCCCCGGCCGCAGGATCACCAGCACGCCGGCAAAACCGATAAGGGTTGCCGCCCAGCGCGCCGGATCGACCTTTTCGCGCAGAAAGACGATGGCGAGCAGGATGGTGAACAGCGGCACCGTGAACTGCAGCGCCATGCCGGTCGACAGATTCATGCGCGATATCGCATAGAACCAGCCGGCAACGCCGACGAAATGCATGACGTTGCGCAGAAGATGGAACCCGAACTGCTCGGTACGGAACAGGGCGCTGCCGCTGCGGATAAAAATCGGCGCCAGCAGCAAGAGCCCGATCAGCGCCCGCCAGAACGCCAGTTCCCCCGTGTTGTAGCGGTCCGAGATGTGGCGGACGATCATCACCATCGACATGAAGGCGAAGGTCGACAGCGTGATCCAGATGAAGCCGCGCAGGTTCGACGACAGGCCGGCGAACCATCCGCGGATGCCGCCGGGATGCGCGGCGCCGCTCATCCGGCGTCGCCCCGGTCATGCTTCGCGGCCTCGGCGGTTCTGCGTTCGCGTTCTATCCGGCTTTCGCGGGCGGTGATGTACCACGTGCTGAGGAAGATGATCCCGCCGCCGACCCAGACCCAGACAACCGGCACTTCGCCGAACAGCACGAAGGCGAACCCGGCGGAGATCGGCAGGCGGAGAAAGTCGGTAGGCCCGATCAGGCTGGCATCCGCCATGCGCAGCGCCGTCGTGTACAGGAAAGGCGCAAACGTCCCCATCACACCGACGATCAGGATCGGGACGATATCGTCGACGCCCGGTCCCACCCAGAACCAGATCGCCGGCGGCAGGCAGAACAGGAATATGAAGGCATTCGTGTAGAACGTCAGCGCCAGCGGCGTCTCGGTCTTGACCATGAACTTCAGGAACACGACCGTCCCGCCATACAGTGCCGCCGAGGCAAGGATCATCAGTTCGGGCCAGCCGATTTCGACGGCGCCGGGGCGCATCACGATCATGGCGCCGGCAAAGCCCACGGCCGTCGCAGCGATGCGGCGCGGACCGATCCGTTCGCCGAGAAAAATAACGGCGAAAAGCAGCAGGAAAAGCGGCAGGGTGAAATGGATCGCGACCGCCTTGCCGAGCGGGACAATGCTGATCGCGTAGAACCACAGGATCATGCCGCTGAAATTGACCACGGCGCGCAGCGCGTGCATGGCCGGGCGGCGGGTCTTGAGCAGGTGCAGCCCTTTCCAGGCATACCAGGGCAGCAGCATCGCCATGCTGACGGCCATCCGCCAGAAAACGATCTCGAAGGTCGACATCGTGTCCGACAGGACGCGCACCGAGGTGTGCGCCGACGAGAACAGGAACATCGAAAAGAC
The DNA here is from genome assembly GCA_963977005.1 of uncultured Rhodospirillaceae bacterium. Lineage (GTDB taxonomy): Bacteria > Pseudomonadota > Alphaproteobacteria > MPNO01 > UBA830 > CAXBCP01. The sequence goes on along the minus strand of CAXBMQ010000015.1, from coordinate 43,165 downwards.
GGCGATAAGGACGCCTTTGACGACGGTCGGCGACGCGAGGGAGGAGGGCGGCGCAGCGCCGGGAGTGCTCATGGGATCAGGGTACCGGGTTTGTCCGATTTGCGCCGGATTAATTGCCCGTTTTTCCGGACGGTTGGGTCTTTCCCGCCCGTTTGGTCTCGCGGCGGGCGATATAATAGGTGCTTGTAAAGATAACGGCGGCGCCCGCCCAGACGAATTCGTCGGGTACCTCGCCGAAGAGCGCAAAGCCGAACGCGGCGGTAAACGGCAGGCGGAGGAAATCGAACGCGCCGATCAGGCTGGCATCCGCTTTCTTGAGCGCGACGGCGACCAGGAAAGGGGCGAACAGGCCGCATATCCCGAGGCCGAGTATCGGCAGGATGTCCTTGAGGGCAATCGGGGTCCAGTACAGAAAGGTCGGCACCAGGCACCACAGGCCCATGAACAGGTTGGTATAGAATGTCACGGCAAGCGGTGTTTCCTCGCGCACAACGACCTTGAGGAAAATCACGGCCCCGCCATACAGCGCGGCGGACCCCAAAATCGCGAGCTCCGGCAGGCCGATTTCGATCATGCCGGGGCGCAGAATGATCACGATCCCGGCGAACCCGACCAGCATCGCGCCGAGCCTTCGGGGGCCGACCCGTTCGCGCAGGAACATGATGGCGAAAAGCGTGATGAACAGCGGCATGGTGAAATGAATCGCGATGCCTTTCGCCAGTTCGACCAGCCCGAGCGCCCAGAACCACATCACCATGCCGACGAAATTGAAGGTCGAGCGGATGAAATGAATCCCGAACTGGCGCGTTTTCAGTTCGTACAGTCCCGACCAGCTCAGATAGGCGCCGATCCCGGCGATCCCGAATACCGTGCGGATAAAGACGATCTGCCACGACGACATGGTGTCGGACAAGGCGCGGACCGACGGCGGCACCACGCTGAACAGCATCATCGCCGCGATCGCGAAGATCGTTGCCTGAAGCACCGGCGACAACGCGCCGAACCGGGCGCGGGCGGAGGGCGGCGAAGGGTCGCCGGGAGGGGGAGACGCGGGGGGAGCGGACATATGCCGACAATACTCTTTCTGTGCGGCTGCGTGATGGCCCGCGAACGGGCGGCTGATCCGCGCCGGGCGCGTATGGCTTCGGCGCAGGCAGCGTTTCAGGCGGCGTCCGGATCGTTTTCCAGGGCCTGCTGCAGCCGTGCGGCTTCTTCACTCGATGTTACCAGCCGCTCGATCGTCTCGCTCAGTTGCAGGAAATCCGCCCGGCTGAGAGAGCCGAACTCGGCGTCGTTCACGGGGCGCTGGAACGGCGCCAGTTCCTCGAGCAGGGCGATCGCCTTGGGCGTGACCGTCAGGTTGGTTTTGCGCTTGTCGACCGTGTCGCGGGTTTTGCGCACCAGCCCCCGGGATTGAAGCTTGCGCGTGGTATTGGTGATGAACCCCGTCGTCACATGGAGATGTTCGGCGACGGTCTTTACGTTCACCGGCGCGTCCTGGCCGAGATGGGCGATCGAGATCAGGATCGTGTATTCGGTGCCGGCAAGGCCGATCCGCCGCGCGTGACCGTCCCGGATCGTTTCGTGGCGGGCATTGAAGGCGAAAAAGGCGTGGACCATCTTGCGAAACAGCCGGTCGCCGCCATCGACCAGAAGGTCGTCACGCGATATCGTCAGCGGCACCACACTGTGCGATTTCGCCTGATTCCCGCCGCTTCCGGCGCTATCGGGGGCTGTGCCGATATCCATCTCGCGTTCGCTCAAGGGCTTCTCCTGGTCACGCGCCAAAACGGTTGACGCGGATCGGTGAATCAAAATACTATACTTAGTATACTATTTTGTCGGCGGAAAAACAGGAGAAATCGTCATGGCCAAGACAGGTGCCGAACATCTTAAATCGTTGCAGGACGGACGCGAAGTCTATCTGAACGGCAAGAAGGTCGATGACGTCACAACGCATCCGGCCTATCGCAATGCGGTCGGCGCGGCCGCAGGGCTGTATGACTTCCAGGCCCATCCGGACAATATCGACTGGATGACGTTCGAATCCCCGACCTCGGGCGAGCGGGTCAACCGCTGCTGGCAGCTCACCAAAAGCTACGAGGAACTCGTCGCACGCCGCCGGGCGATCGAAGGCTGGTCGCGCCAGTCGGGCGGCTGGCTCGGCCGCTCGCCGGATCATATCGCCTCGTCGATGGTCGGCCAGGTCATGGGCCTGCCGGTCTTCGAAAAGCATTCGAAGGAACGCGCCGGCGCGTTGATGGACTATTTCCAGTACGCCCGCGACAACGACATCTACATGACCTACGTCATCATCAATCCGCAGGCGGACCGCAACAAGTCGACCGGCGAACAGCAGGATGAATTTCTCGCGACCGGCGTTGTCGACGAAGACGCCGAAGGCATCACGGTGCGCGGCGCCAAGATGCTCGGCACCGGTTCGATCATGGCGAACGAGGTATTGTTCGCCAATATCCAGCCGCTCAAGCCGGGCGAGGAAAAATACGCGCTGTCCTTCGCGATCCCCATGAACACCAAGGGGCTGAAGATCATGTCGCGGCGGTCCTACGAGGAATCGGCGACCAGCTCGTTCGATTACCCGCTGTCGTCGCGCTATGACGAGAACGATGCGCTGGTCTATTGCGACGACGTGAAAGTGCCGTGGGAACGGGTCTTTATCTACAAGGACACCGAAGCGGCCCGCGGCCAGTTTCAGGATACCTACGCCCATTACATGCAGAACTACCAGGCGATGACGCGCCTGATGGTCAAGATGCAGTTCCAGGTCGGTGTCGCGCGGCGCATGTGCGAGACCATCGGCACGATCGGCATGCCGCCGGTCGCCGAGAAACTCGGCCATCTGGCCGCCCAGGCGGCGATGGTCGAAGGCCTAGTCTACGGCATGGAATCGGGCGGCGGCATGTTCAACGGCTATTACGTGCCCGACCGCAACCTGATGTATACCGCCCAGGTTCTGACCCAGCAGCTTTACCCGGAATTCATCACGTCGATGCGCGAACTTGCCGGCGGCGGGCTGATCATGCTGCCGTCATCGGCGGAGGATTTTGCCGATCCGGAACTCAACAAATACATCAACGCGACCCAGAAATCGGCAATCGGTTCGGCGGAGGAAAAGGTCAAGTTCATGAAGCTTGCCTGGGACGCCATCGGCTCCGAATTCGCCAGCCGTCATACCCAGTACGAGATGTTCTATGCCGGCGCCCAGTTCGTGACGCGGAACCATGCGCTCCGCACCTATGACTGGGACCGGTCTGCCGCGCTGGTGGATTCGATCCTCGACAAGTACAGCTTGGCTGACACGATCGGCGGCGACAGGATCGCCGCTGAATAGAACCAGACATCCGTTGGACCACGGAAGAGAAAGGGAAAGAGCCATGGCCGAGACCGATACGCTGGTTGCCGAACATTCGCCCAGCAGTGACATTGATCCCTTCTCGCGCGAGAATATTCTGGATCCCTATAGCTGGAACGGCCGGTTCAGGGATGCAGGCGATCTCGTCTGGCTGACCAAATACGATGTCTGGTCAACGGGGAAATATGCGCTGGCCGAGGTGATTCTCGCCGATCACGACACCTATTGCTCCGGCGCCGGCGTCGGGCTGACCAATTTCCACAAGGAAAAGCCCTGGCGGCCGCCAAGCAAGCTGCTCGAGGCGGATCAGCCGGAACACACGCCGCGACGCGCCGTTGCCGACGACGCGATGGCGCATGCACGCCTCCGGGTATTGCGGCCTGTTTTCGATGAACAGGCGTCACTTGTGGTGGATCGCATCCTCGAAAAAGGCGTTATCTGCGGCATGGAGGATGTCGCCCAGCCGTACATCCTCAAAGTGTTCCCGGATGCGGTCGGGTTGAAACCGCAAGGCCGCGAACGTCTTTTGACCTACGGCGATATGGTCTTCAACGGCTTCGGTCCGCTGAACGATATCTTCCACGAATCGACCGCGGCGGCGGACGAGGTCGTCGATTACATCATGACATGCTGCCTGCGCGAGGAACTAGACGAGGACGGGCTCGGCATGGTGGCCTATCGCGCCGCCGACGAAGGACATATCGACCACGAAGAAGCATTGTTCATCGTCCGGTCGATGTTGTCCGCCGGACTGGACACCACCGTCTACGCCATCGGCAATGCACTTAACTGTTTTGCGACCCATCCGGGCGAATGGCAAAAGCTGCGCGCAGAGCCGAAAAAGGCGCGCAATGCCGTCGAAGAGGTGATCCGCTACGATTCGCCGTTTCAGGCACTGTTCCGCACCACGACGAAGGAAGTCGAACTCGCCGATCGAAAAATCGGAGAGAAGGAAAAGATTCTTATCAATCTGGGGGCCGCCAATCGCGATCCGGATTTCTGGGAAGATCCCGATACGTTCGACGTGGACCGGAACGCCGCCGCGCATTTCGGGTTCGGATTCGGCATCCACCACTGTATGGGCCAGGCGATGGCACGGCTTGAAATGCAGGCGCTGATCACAGAGATGGCGAAACGGATTTCGGTTATCGAACCGGCGGGTCCCGCGGAGCGGGCGACCAACAACACGTTGCACGGCTTCGAGACCCTGCCGCTCCGGGTGCATGCGGCCTAGCTTCGAAGCCTAATCGCGGGCTGCGGCCGCCCGGTCGTCGCCCGGGCATCGCTGGGGCATCGCTGCGGCCCGTTACGGGGTTTCAGACGGGGCGGGGGCTTTCAGGGACAGGTCTTTGGCTGAAACCAGCAGCGGGCGACGGCCTGTTCCAGTTCGGCAAGTTTCCCGGGCGCGAGTTCCTTCGCCGCGAGGTCGCGGCTTCTTACCTGATGGGAACGCCGTTTGAGCATCGGGGTCTTCTTGTCCGTCATGACGGCCACCGCGTTCCACAGATACGCTTTTTCGAAACTCCGGGGGATGCCCCGTTTGCCCCGGAAATACAGTTCGCCCAGATTTCCCTGCGCAACGGGATTGCCATTCTTGGCGCTTTGCTCGAACCACGAGAAGGCAATCTGGTGATTTGCCGGGACGCCCTGTCCCTTTGCATACATGACGCCGATGGCATTTTGCGCGACGTTGTCGCCCTTGACCGCCGCCTTGATGTACCACTTCATCGCTTCTTTGTAGTCTCGGTCGACGCCAAGGCGATAGAAATAGGCCTGTCCCATCGCCGTCAGCGCTTTGGGGTGTTGTTGCGCGGCCGCCTTCTCGAACCATGTCGCGGCGGTTTCGTGGCTCTTGTCGACGCCTTCGCCGGCGCGATACATCATCCCCAAAAGGTATTGCGCTTCCCGGTGCCCCTGCGCCGCGGCTCTGCCCAGATAGGCGTTTGCTTTTGCGGTATCCCGATGCGGCGGCCGGCCGCGCAGGTGATGACGGCCGATGGCGTATAGCGCGGGCGCATAGTCCTGTTCGGCTGCCAGCTGGTGCAGGGTGAGCGCTTTGCGGGAGTCCCGTGCAATCCCCAGACCCCGGCCATAGAGGATGCCCAGCCAGTACCGGGATGCGGCATCTGCCTTGTCGGCGCCCGCCTGGAACCGTTTTGCAGCCTCCGCATAGTTCCCGGCTTTGTACGCGCTCATGCCGTCGTCGTAGTCGCCGGCGGAAAACGCCGCGGAAAACGGCAGAACGGCAAACAAGGCTATCGCAAATACTGTCTGTTTCATGCGCCCATGATGTCAGCCGGCGCTATGATTGAAAAGAGACTGTGCAGAAAAATTTCAACCTAAAGGCGTGGTGTTTCGGTGTTCTAGGCCCGCCGCAGCGTAATCACGGCGACCTCGCCCTTGCTGAAGAACCGCAGCGGCATGACGGAAACACCGACGCCGACGCTTGTGTAGCCGGTCATGTCGCCGTGTTGCCACAGGCCGCTGGCATAACGCCGGGGCGTGCGGATATTGGTCATCAGCGGGATGCCGCCCGGCAGGCATATCTGTCCGCCATGCGTGTGGCCGCAGAGATAGAGCGCCACGCTGGCGGCCGCGGCTTCATCGAGCAGTTCGGGCGAATGCTGCAGCAGGATGCGGAAGCCGTCCGGCATGGCGGCAAGGGCGGCCGCCGCTTCTTCCGCCGGCTGGTAGGCGTGAACGTCGTCGAGGCCGACGAGCTGGATTTCGTCGCCGCCGCGGCGCAGCATCACATGGTCGTTGACCAGCATGCGGATGCCGGCATTTTTCAGCGGTTCGATCATGGTGCCGAGATCGTGGTTGCCCATGATGCCGTATACGCCGTCGCGCGCCCGCACATGCCGTAGAATCCGGGCCATCGGGGCGGCGGCGTCTTCGTGCCGGCCCGACAGCCGGTAGCGGTAATCGCCGGTCAGCACGCACAGATCGGTCTCGATCCCGTCGAGAATACGGCCGACGGACGATTCCAGGTCGATTGGTCCGTCGGCATGCAGGTCGCTCATATGGAGGATGGTATAGCCGTCGAATGCCGCCGGCAGGCCGTCGAGCGCGACGTCGAACCTGTTGAGTTGCGTGTCGGCGGCGTTGCGCCGCCCGCGGGCATGCAGGCCGGTCAGCTTCAGTCCCGCTTCGAGACCGCGAAAGGCGGCACGAAAAACCGGGCGCACCAGGCCGTGTTCGAAGGTCGATTGTTTGACGCGCCGCTGGCGTTTCGGGGCGCTCGGCGATGTTCCCTGCTGCGGGCCGGATGGTGCCATGTGCCGATGTGCTACCGGTACATCGGTATCGTGGCGATACGGCGGTCTATCTCCGCCACCATGCGCTGGTATTCCGCGCTGTCGCGTTCGCCGTACCGGGATTTGAACTGTGCCGCGGTCAGGCCTTCGGGCAGGTCGCGGATTTCGGGGAAGAACTGCTTTTCGCCGATGGGGCGCGACAGGAATTCCTGCAGCCGGCGCGCAGCGTCGGCCGAACCCGTGGCGATCTCGGCAAAGCGGACGCCCGCGCGGTCGGCGGCAAGGTCGGTAAAGCTGAACCCGCTGATCTTGTTCGTGGCGTCCTGCACCTCTTTCGCTTCGCCGATGAAGTCGGCGATCCCGCGGCCGCCTGCAAGCGTCAGCCCGGCCGACAGCAGGAAATGCTGAACCCAGTCATGGCGATCCTGCAGGCGAACGTGGGATGCCTTGTCCGGACCGCCCAGGTATTTCCCCTCGCGAACCTTGCCGATAAAACGTTCGAGCCGGATGTCGCCGAAAAACATCGCCATGGCGAAGATAGCGGCCTTGTTTTCCTCGACCGGGTTGCCGCCGGCGGAGCGCTGTTTGGCCAGGGAAAACATCGGTTGCAGGTACTGCACCATCGACACCCGGCCGCCTGTCGGCATCGCCTTGTGGATTTCGTGGATTTCCTGCCAGTAGATTTTCGTAATCTTCGGGTCGCCCGCGGCGACGGTTTCCTTTGCGGCGGTTTTCAGGTCGTCCAGCAGGCCGTCCTTGGGCCGGTAGACGATGCGCACCTGCGATCCCGTCACCTGCACGCTGCGGATGGTTTCAAGAAATGCCTTGCCGCGTCCGGCGCCGGCAAGCTGGTCCATGACCAGAATGAAGACCGGGCGGACGATCGCCGTCGGCACCTCGATCTCGCCGATGCTCAGCCGGCCGATCTGCAAGCCGTCGGTCGACGATTCGATCAGCATCCGCACGTTCACGTATTTTCCGAACGGGTTGTCGGGGATCGGCGGGGACGCGGTGACGGCCCCCAGCAGACCGAACCGGCTGGGCACGATCCGGGCTTTCAGGAAAGGGGCCGCCGCCAGCGCTGCCGCCAGGGCGGTGTTGATCTGGCGCTGATTGGCGTTGATTACCGTGATCTTGCCGTCCGGCAGGTTGCGCGGATCGTATTGCTGCAGGAACTCCTTGGCGGAGTTGATGTCCTGGACCTCGACCGTGGGTCCCTTGGTCACCAGCGGCGTATCGTCCAGCCCATACCAGGCGACGACCGGGGAGGCGAAAATCCCGATGATGATCAGCCAGAGAAAAATACGGATAACGATCATAATATACGCATCATACCAGTAGTGCCGGACGCAGCGAGTTAATAACGTCCGCATTGCAATTGTGTAAAGGAAGTTGCGGACCGTGGCTTGAACGCAGGCTCAGCGGCGAGGTTCCCGAACGGGGACGCAACCCTGTTGCGGCAGTACCGCTTTTACCAGCGTGCACAGTTTCGCCGCCGCGTCGGGGCCGTCGAGCGGTCCCGCCTGAACCCGGTGGAAAATGCCGCGCTCGCCGAGATCGGCAACGTCGATAATACGCGGTATCCGGCCGATCGCCGCCCCCGCCTGTCGGTTCAGCGTTTCCAGGGCGCGGTCGGCCTCTTCGGCGCTGCGAAAGGCGGCGAACTGGACACGCCATTCCCGGGTCGTCGAGCCTGTTTTTGTCGCCGTCTTTCCCGGCGATGCAGGCGTTGTACCGGTCGGAGACGGTTTTGCCGCGGCGCTCGCCGGCAGGGCGCGGGCCTCGACCGGCGCCGTCGGCACCGCTGGCGGCGCCGGGGGCGGCGGTGTCAGGCTGAACGGGTTTTTCCAGCCGTCGCTCTGCAGGGGCGGCGGTTTCGGCGGTTTCGGCGGCTCGGGCGGCGTGGCGCCGGCGGCTTCTGACGGTTTCGCGGGCGTTCCGGGCCTCGTCGGTGCCTTGTCGGCTGTCTCGGCGGCTGTCTGGGGGGCGGTCCGGGCGGTGGCAGGTGCGGGGGATGTTTCTGTCCCGGGTGCGGGGTTTACGGGCGCGCGCGCGGCAGGCGGGATTTCCGCAGGCTGGATATCGGCAGGTGGGGCCTCTGCAGCGGCTGGCGGGTTCGCCGCCACTTCAGGAACGGCGGCCGCCTGTGTCCGGGGCGTTTCGGCCGCCGCGGCGGATTCTTTCTTCGTCCGGTCTGCCTGGACGGGCTTCGCCGGTGCGGCCGTGGCGGTTTTCCGTGTGCGTGGCGGCGCCGGGGCGGCGATGTTAAGCGACTTCGCGATGCGGATGCGGGCCGCCGCCGCGCGTTTGTTGCCGTTCGCCTCGGCCTGCCGGTACCAGTGCAGCGCCGCTTCCGGGTCCCTGGCGAAGAGGACGCCCTGTTCGTACATCTGGCCCATGCGGTATTGCGCCGGCGCGAATTTCCGGGCGGCGGCGAGCGTGACCCATTTGACGACCTCCATGTCGTCGCGCTTCACGCCCTGGCGGTTAAAATACATGACGCCGAGATTGAATTCGGATTCGGCGAACCCCTTGGAGGCGGCGCGTCTGAACCATTTCAGGGCCTCGGCATAGTCCTTCGTCACGCCGAGACCCTGATAATAAAACACGCCGAGCCCGTGCTCCGCCGACGCCAGCCCTTTGCCGGCAGCCTTGCGATGCAGCTCGACCGCCCGGGCGACATCGCGGTCGACGCCGCGTCCGCTCAGGTAGAGGACGGCAAGATTGAACTGGGCGTTGGCATTACCGGCGTCGGCGAGCCGGGTGAATTCGCGCAGCGCGGTTGCGTAATCGCCGGCCCGGTAGGCCGCAACGCCGGTTTTCATGTCGGCGCGGGCAAATGCCGGTGGCAGAACCAGCCCTGCCAGCACAATGGCGCCGGACAGTCGGGCGAACAATTTAAAGCGATGAATCATCGGCGCAGAGAATGCGATGGCGGCGGGCGGGAATCAAGTATCCCGCGATGGAGCGATGCCACCTGTTTGCCACAATTCGCGGTCACGGTATTGTCTTCAAAAGCGTCTCGAATCCGAGACAGTGTCCCACCCGTGAAACGGAGTATCCCATGATCATCAAAACGGCTGTCGCCGCGCTGTCCTGTGCCGCGATTCTGTCCTTCGCCCCGCTCGCGCCGGTCCAGGCGGATGACGACCGGCCCTACCGGGTTCTGTCGCTGTCCGGCACGGGCGAGGTAAAGGCGCGCCCCGATACGGCGTCGATCAGTTCGGGCGTGGTCAGCAATGCAAAGACCGCGCAGCAGGCGCTTGCCGCCAATTCGGCGGCGATGAACAAGCTGTTCAGGGAACTGAAGGCGGCCGGGATCGCCGACCGCGACCTGCAGACCCAAAATTTCAGCATCGCGCCGCAATACGAACCGTACGATCCGAAAAACCCGGTGCCGCAGCACGAACGCATCATCGGCTACCAGGTGTCGAACGGCGTAACCGTGCGGGTTCGCGATCTCGACAAGCTGGGCCGGCTGATCGACCAGATGACCACCGCCGGCGCGAACCGGATGGGCGGTATCAGCTTCTATGTCGACAAGACCGACAACCTGCTCGAAGAAGCGCGGCGCAAGGCGATGGCCGACGTGCGGCGCAAGGCCGACCTGTATGCCGACGGGCTCGGCGTGAAGCTGAAACGCGTGCTCACGATAAAGGAGAGCGTCTCGCGTCCGGGGCCGCAGCCGCGGCGGGCGATGGGCGTCATGTCGATGGCAAAGAGCGGCGCACGCGAAGCGGCCCCGGTGGCGGCGGGCGAGCAGTCGCTGTCGATCCGGCTGTCGGTGACGTGGGAACTGGACTAGCCGGCGCGCGCGTGTAATCAGCCCGCGCATTCGGCGGTCCACAGCGCGTCGAGCGCGGCGCGGTCGACCTTGCCGCGGTTGTTCTTCGGTATGTCGTCCAGAAAGATCACCCGCGCCGGCACCTTGAATTCCGACAGGCGGTCCGCGCAATGGGCGAGGAGCGCGGCCTCGTCCGCCGCGGCGCCCCGGCGCAGGGTGGCAAAACTTACCGGCGTTTCGCCGTAGACCCGGTCGGCGACCCCGATGGTCGCGGCTTCGCGGATATCCGGGTGGGCGGCCAGCGCGTTGTCGATTTCGAGCGGCGCGATATTGACCCCGCCGCGGATGATCACGTCCTTCGCGCGCCCCGTGATCATCAGATAGCCGTCGGCATCGAGATAGCCGAGATCCCCGGTTTTCAGCCGGTCGATGACTTCCACCGTGCCGTCGGCCAGCAGGTAGCCGCCCGCCGGCTGCGCGCCGCCGATCTCTATTTCGCCGACCTCGCCCGGCGGCAGCGCCGTACCGTCCGGCGAGACGATCTTCATGTTCTGGTACAGCCCCGGCGGGCCGACGCTGCCGATCCGCCGTTTCCCCACGTGATTGCTGGCAACGATGCCGCCCTCGCTCATCCCGTATAGCTGGACCAGTTCGATGCCGTATGTCTCTTCGAAGCGGCGGTGCTGGTCGACCATCAGCGGGGCGGTGGACGATGAGATGAACCGCAACGCTTTGGTTGCCGCGATATCTTCCGGTGCAGGATCGTGTTCGAGCAGCATGTTGATCACGGTCGGCACGCCGATGACCATCGTGGGGTCGAAATCGCGGAGCCAGCCGAAAAACCGCGAGCGCGAGAACCGCCGGGCCAGCAGGACGGTCGCGCCGACGCGCAGGGCAGGGTTCAGGCACAGCATGTGCGCCGAGGCCCAGCTCAGCGACCGGAATTCGAGCATCCGGTCCGTATCGGTCAGCTTCCACATGTCGATGGTCTGGTCGGCGATCCAGAAATAATTGCCGAAACGGTGCATCACCCCCTTGGGCGCGGCCGAGGTGCCCGACGTAAAGCTGAGCACGCAGAGATCGTCCGGCCCGTGCGGCGCTTCGGGTGCATCGTCGGCGGCACTGAACGCGTTCAGCGCTTGGAACAGGCCACCATCCGCAGCGCTTTCGCCGTCCGGGTCGCAATCGCCGAACCGGACCCAGCGGTCGTCGGGCGGCCCGAAAGCCGCCGCATCGAGATCTTCGTGCCACAGCACCAGATCGGGGCCGATGCGGTCGAGCATTTCGCGCACGTGGCGCGCATTGACTTCCACGTTGATCGTGCAGAACGCCACGCCGTAACGCTGGATCGCGTAATACAGCACCGGCAGTTCCAGCCGGTTGTCGGACAGGACGGCAATCCGCGCGCCGGCGCCGATATGCCTGTCCGCCAGAAACCGCGCCAGCCGGTTCGACAGCCGCCAGAGCTGGCCGAAGGCGATACGTCGGCCGGCGTTGTCCGCTTCCCCGGCCGCGTCGACGGCGACGATAAACGGCTTGTCGCCCCGGGTTCGGGCATGGTCGCGCAACATCGCCGCCACGCTGCGGTAGCGGGAGGCGTCGGGGGCAGTGGGTATGTCGTGGATGGCCATGGGATATTCTAGGACGCGTTTCGGTTGGTGGGGAAGGGGTGCCCGGTCTTTTCCAATACTCAAAATCGTCATCCCGGGCTTGTCCCGGGATCCAGCCCGGTCCCCCCGGTGTGCGGTGGCTGGGCCCCGGGACAAGCCCGGGGTGACAGGTTTGTGTGAGGGGCGAAGCAGTGGCTCTCGTGGAGGCGCCTGCCCCAATGCCTCTATCGCACAGCACCCATCCAACAGGGCCATTGGCACGTTTTCGTCCTGTGCTAAACTTCGGCCAACAGAATTCCGGAGCACGACCATGACCTACGAAGGACCCCGCATCGACCTGTCCGACCGCGTCGACGACCGCGCCGAGACGGATCACGAATTCCGGCTGCATCGGTCGATTTTCGAGGACGAGGATATTTTCGATGCCGAGATGGAATTCTGTTTCGAGAAGCTGTGGAATTTCCTGTGTCACGAAAGCCAGGTGCCGAATCCGGGCGATTACTACGCGACCCATATCGGCAGCCAGCCGGTCTTCGTGCATCGCCAGGAAGACGGTTCGCTCAAGGCGTTCATCAATGCATGCTCGCATCGTGGCGCGATCGTCACCCCGTTCAAGCAGGGCAATGCCAAAACGATCACCTGCCGCTTCCACGGCTGGAGCTATAAATGCTCCGGCGAATGCATCGGCATCAAGAACGAGGAAGGCGGCTACGGCACGGAGTTCGACCGCACGCATTACAGCCTGACCGAAATCGCCGAACTCGGCGAATACCGGGGATTCATCTTCGGCGCGCTGACCGACGAGGTGCCGACGCTGGACGACCACCTCGGCGAGGCGAAATTCTTCATCGACCTGTTCGCCGACCAGTCCCCCGACGGGCTGGAAATGGTCAAGGGCTCGCAGACCTATGTGTGCGATCACGACTGGAAGGTCCAGGCCGATAACGTGACCGACGGCTATCACGTCTCCACGGTGCACCGGAACTTCATGCACACCATCATGCAGCGCGAGGCGCGCGAGGGCGCCGAGGGCATGATGAAAACCGAGGTCGGGCGTATCAAGGGCGGGGTGCAGAACGGGATGTATTACCTGGGGAACGGCCACATGTGCATCTGGGCCGACCGCTCCAGCCCCGAAGGCGCGCCGCTGGCCCCCGCGACCGATTACATCAACGCCAATTTCGACGAGGTGAAGGCCCACTGGATGCTGCGCCGCGGGCGTAACATCATCGTGTTCCCGAACCTGGTGCTCAACGACCTGGCATCGACCCACCTGCGCACCCACCGCCCGCTCGGCCCCGGCAAGTGCGAGGTCACCATCTGGTGCATCGCGCCGAAGGGAGAACCGGACGAGGCGCGGTTCGCGCGGCTGCGCAAGTTCGAGGATTTCTTTCTTGTGTCCGGCCTGTCGACGTCGGACGACGTGGTCTCGCTCGATACCGCGCAGGAAGGCTTTCACGGCAGCGAGGCGGGCTGGAACAATTACGACCGCGGCCTGAGCACGATGAAAGCCGGTCCCGACGAGGAAGCGAAAAAGGCCGGCATAAACCCCGAGCTTCACTGCGCGAGCTGGGATTACGAGGCCGCGTTTGTCGGCTGGTACCGCCACTGGCGCAAGCTGGTCGAGGAAGGCACGCAGAACGCGGAGAAGCCCGCGGTGGCGGCGGAATAGGGGCTTTCCCGCCGCCGGAAACCGAAAGTCGCAATTCAACCCCATGCACCCGAAGGGCGCGGGCGAAAGCGCAGGGGCGTGGCGGCGCAGGGGCCTTCCCGCTGTCAAATACCGAAAGTCGCAATTCAACCCCATGCACCCGAAGGGAGAGGGTGGAAACGCAGGGGCCGGTCCGTGGCGAAGTCTCCGTTTGACTGGCATTTCCTCCGTCCTGCTGCGGGCACACCGCTCCGGTTCGCGCGCGACGGTGTCGCGCACGTTCGAGCCGGTGACCCCGGGAATTGCATATCGATATCAGGCTAACACGGAAAAGAACAAATAGCGAACAAGCCGCCCGATATTTATCCGGTTTTTTGCCCCCTGACCGGGGGAGAGGACGATAAATCGACGCTCTCCTGCGCGGCAAAGACGCGCTGCGCACCGTAAAACGCCCCGCTCATCCGGTGAGCGGGGCGCTTTTTGCGGTTTCAGGGCCGATCAGCAGACGAAGCAGATCTTTTTCAGCTCTTTCAGCACCTTTTTGCCTGTCTTCTTGGTCGTCTTGGCGGCTTTCCCCAGGGTTTTCCGCGGGCTGGTCGCCATTTTCCAGCCTTTATTGAACCGGTTCATGCCCTGCTTGAAGGCCTTGTTGGGGTTCTTTGCGAACTGACCGAACGCCTTTGCGCCGCCGCCGAAAATATTCCCTGCGTTCCTGCGCGTTTCATTCGCCGTGTATCTGGCATACCCCGCTACTTTTCCGCCGGTTTTCTGAGCGGCCTTAAAGGCGGCATTCCCGCCGGGGACGAGCTTGCCGCCAACAACCCTGGCGGCGGCCCCGCCGAAGGCCGCGACTTCCTGGGCGCCGTTGACCAGTTGACCGGTGGCCACGCGGGCCACCTCACCGGCCTTGTCAAAGGCCACCAGCGCGCCGTCGACAACCATGTAGAATATATCACCCGCGCAGGACGCCATGTTCCCGACCGTATCCGGAACCGAGAGTCTGAAGCTCCCCGCCAGACTCGCGAGATCGGGCTGGCGGAACGCCGGATTGCGTTTTCCGTTCGGCAGCTGTTTCCGGAAATAGTAAGCCGGCATTGTCGCATTGATTTCGAACGGGAATGCGCAGGTTGCCGGCGTTTCGAAATATCCGCCGGCGCTGGTAATCGCATATCCGAAATTGACGGATCCGAATTCGCCGGGAAGCTTCAGCTTGCCCCCCATGGCCACTGCCTGTGTTTGCCGGGTGACGGCGACACTGTATTTGGCCGATGCGGAGGGAGAGCCGAGATTCATACCGCCGATTTTCCCGAACGGCACTTTGACTCCGACGTCCGAAGAGGTCGCGAGCCCGTTGCGATCGAAGATCGTGCTGGACCGGGCGATCTTTTTGCCGAACAGGTTCATGTCGCCCTTAAGCTGCGCCAAAGGCGGTCGGACACCGGCCGGGGCATCCTTGGCTTTGGGGCCGAGGAACAAAACGTTATAGAACGCGTCGTCGACATACCGCCCGTTAAAATTGGCAGACGGAAAGCGTTGCTTCCCCCAGGCCGGGTTGGAGACGTTGACGAAATCGAGCGGCAGCGTTTGCAGGCCGCTGATAATCGTCCTGGCCGCGGGGCCCTGGGCTCGCCGAATCTGGGGCGCGACCGCCGTAAGCCCGGCGCTTTGCATGTAGCCCGATGCGATCATCAGCCGGCCGAATGTCTCCAGCGTCATTTCCGGTGCGCCGAACCCGATCTGAATGGCGTCCAGCTGTGCCTTGGTGAACTTCGGCGAGACCGGTCCTTTGTAGGCCATGGCCACAAAATCCGGCGGTGTCGCCCTTCCCGTGGCGAAAACAAGCGTGCCCCAGAAACCGAAGGTCTTATCTTTGTCGAAATAGAAAACCGCGTTGGCAAGCTGGGTCGCGGGCATGCCCAGCGGGTTCGGCCATGTGCCGCGACGGGTCAGCTCGATATAGGCATTGTTTTTCTTGGCCTTTTTAAATTTTCCGCCTTTTCTGGCGTTCTTGGTTTTCGCCGCCTTCTCGACGCCGGTACGCAGCACATAGAGCGGCGTTTTTTTAGGGCCGTTTCGGCCGGCCTCGGCCTCGTCGATCCGGGCGAAGGCCTCGCCGAGAAGCGTGCCCTTTGTGCTGCTCGGGTTAACGCCGGCGGTGAACTGAAATCCCGTCACCATCGGAAAACCGCGCGGGTGCAGTTGTTTCGCCGCGTCCTGCAGCTTCGGCGGCAACGCAGCGATAGAGATCGTCCGGGTCTGCCTGCCGTAGGTGAAAATCGGATTGATCAACCCGACGCCGGCAATCTTCGACCACGGCTCCGCCCTGGGTTTGATCGTCCGTCTGTCGAGGTGCATCGCGACGTTGTAGATTTTCTTTTTCCTGCGGTCGCGGGCCTCCATCACGAAGATGTTGTATTCCCATATCTTCGCCGACCAGCTTTTCGTCTTCCTGTCGTACTGGAAATCCGCCGATTCCGAGAGGTGTTCGAAACTGAAACCGAGCGTTTTGAGCGGCGGTGCCAGCGCGCTGATGACGGCCTGTGCGTCTGCCGGCAGCGCAGACAGCCTGGCGGCCTGCGCGTTCGTCGCCGGCAGCGGGATTAGCGCGGCCAGCGCGGCGGCGGCGGGCGCACGGAGCCGTCGGGATGCCGTCCTGCCGGTGCTTTGCGGATGTGAAAGGCCGGTATAATCCGGTGTAAACGCGGTCGATAATGACACGTAGTGTCCCCCTGTTGTGTGATTCGCTGAATTGACTTCAGCATTGGTTCTGGACGAAGCGAATCACACGAAAGGGCCCATGGAGCGCCGGACTGATAACTATGTGATTTAAACGAGAATACTTTCGACAGCTTTTTACGCGCGCGTCAATTTTTCATTTTTTCGCCCCTTCTCTCTTACTGCAGTCTCTGACTGCACCCCCAACTTCGCGGATTCCCCAACTTCGCGGATTCCCCAACTTCGCGGATTTCCCAATTTCGCGGATTCAATGTGAATACAGCCTGAACGCCCGGCCGGACGGTTTAATCCGTGCCAGCGCAGGCGGCATGCTCTCGCGCCGGGCTGCGGGAAATAACGGTGCCGGTCCTCAAGATATTCCGGTGTATTTTTAAATAAATCGAGGCGCTTTCATTCGCCGCGCCAAAGAACTCTGCAACCTTGTTTTGCCGGTCAGATATCCTATTTTCATACGATAAGAATCAGGAATAAAAACATGCTGTCAGCCTTCTCGATCTTCGTAATCGTTCTTCTGATATTTGCCGTCGCCCTTGTCTTCATGGGCGTCAAGACCGTGCCCCAGGGCGAGGAATACACGGTCGAGCGGTTCGGCCGCTATACCAGGACGCTCCGCCCCGGCCTGCATCTGATCGTGCCGCTGGTCGACCGCATCGGCATGCGCCAGAACATGATGGAACAGGTGATGGACGTGGACTCGCAGGAGGTCATCACCAAGGACAACGCCATGATCACGGTCGACGGCGTGGTGTTCTACCAGGTGCTGGACGCGGTGAAGGCGTCCTACGAAGTGCGCCAGCTGCGCCACGCGACGCTCAACCTCACCATGACCAATATCCGGACCGTCATGGGCTCGATGGATCTCGACGAATTGCTGTCGCAGCGCGACCGCATCAATGCCGAACTGCTGCGCGTGGTCGACGAGGCGACGTCGCCCTGGGGCGTGAAGATCACCCGTATCGAGATCAAGGATATCACGCCGCCCACCGAACTGGTCGATGCGATGGCGCGCCAGATGAAGGCGGAACGCGACAAGCGCGCCAATATCCTCGAAGCCGAGGGTTTCCGCCAGGCCGAGATTCTCAAGGCCGAGGGCGAGAAGCAGGCGCAGATCCTGTCGGCCGAGGGCCGCCGCGAAGCCGCCTTCCGCGATGCCGAGGCCCGCGAACGCGAAGCCGAGGCCGAAGCGCGCGCCACCGAGGTCGTCTCGGCCGCGATCGGCGACGGCAACGTGCAGGCGATCAACTATTTCGTCGCCCAGAAATACGTCGACGCGCTCGAGAAGATCGGCAGCGCCCGGAATTCGAAACTGGTCCTGATGCCGCTCGAGGCGTCGAGCGTGATCGGCTCGGTCGCGGGGCTCGCCGAAATCGCCAGGGAAGCGCTCGGCGACAACGGCGGCGGCAGCGCCGGCGGATCGATTGCCGGTGGACGTCCGCGCAGCGGGTCCGTACCGTCATCGGGCAACGACTGACCGGCGGGGAAGCGGCGACAATGGAATTTCTCGAAACCATCACCTTCTGGTACTGGCTCGCCTTCGGCATCGTCCTGATGCTGGTCGAGGTCCTGGTGCCCGGCGTGCTGTTCCTGTGGCTCGGCGCCGCGGCCATCGCGACCGGGCTGATCCTGCTCGGCATTCCCGACATGGGCTGGGAGCTTCAGCTTGTCGTGTTCGCCGTGCTGTCGGTGGTATCGGTCTTTGCCGGGCGCAAATACGTCTACACCAACCCGGAGCCGACCGACCATCCGACCCTGAACCGGCGCGGCGAGAACTTCATCGGCCAGCAATACACGCTGGCCGGCGCGACCGACGGCGGCAAGGGGCGGATCAAGATCGGCGACAGTCTGTGGGCCGTCGCCGTGCACCCGCAGGGCACGGAGCTCGCGGCCGATACCCGGGTGACGGTGACCGGGGTGGACGGCTCGACGCTGGTGGTCGAAGCGGTGGAGGTCGCCTGAAGCAGTCCGAAATCCGCGCCGCCATCGGCGTTGACGTTTAGCGCGGCCATTTACTTTCAGGGAAAAACCAATAGGGTGCCGCTATGATATTCCCGGGTCGGATAGCCTGCCTGTTACTTTTGTTTCTCGGAGTGCTCGGTGGAACTGCGGATGCAGAGAACTATGTGATCGACCCCGGTCACACGAGTATCCATTTTAAAATCGGGCATTTCCATTTTGCCAAGGTTCAGGGCCGATTCAACAAGGTCAGCGGCGAGTTCAGTTTCGATCCCGCCAATGCGGAGGCCAGCAAGGTTCGCGTTGAGGTCGATGTCACATCCATTGATACGAATGATGTTGCCCGCGACAATCATTTGCGTCAGCCGTCTTTCTTTAACGTGGCGCGCTTTCCCAAGGCCGTATTTTCAAGCACCCGGATCGTCGTAACGGGATCGCGGACGGGGCTTATGACGGGGGACCTGTCGATCCTGGGCGTCGTGATACCCGTGACTCTTGATGTCACCTTCAACGGTGTTGCGCCCCATCCGTTGGGCGCAAAATTCGACAAGTATCGCGGTGTTATTGTTGCCGGCTTTTCCGCCCGGACAACGATCAGCCGTAGTAGTTTCGGGATGACCGCCAGACGAGGCGACAAGGGTGACAAAGCCGAGTTGTCGATAGAAGTCGAAGGTTGGCGGAAGCCTTGACATAGGCGGGCGCTGGAAAAAGCGCTTAATGGTTATGATCGAAGACCAATAGCCGCGTGAAACTCGGTTTTTTAAGTCAAAGGGGGGTGAAGGGCTGTTTCCCTGAAATCTACACTCTATTTATACGCTTTGGCCGATGACCGGCCTGGCCTCCCGGCTTCGCGCATTTAACCTGGAGCGCGCGATCCGCTTTTAATGTTTGACGGTTAAGCAGACGACCTGGCTCAGACTTTTAATCTCCTAAAGCAACCCCGCCGCCGCGCCGCCATCGGCGTTGATGTTTATCGCGGCCAGAAATTCCGCCCGTTCCGAGCACAGAAACGCGACCAGACCGGCGATATCCTCCGACGTGCCGAGGCGGCCGACCGGGATGTTGGCTTCGATGCCGGCATTGATTTCGGCCGGGGTTCTGCCCTCGAATTTCGAGCGCTGCTCCATCAGCGTCGCCCAGCGCGGGGTGTCGATGGAGCTCGGGTTGATGCCGTTGACCAGCACGCCGTCGGGCGCGGCCGACTTGCCGAGTGCGCGGGTGAAGTTGATCAGGGCCGCGTTATAGGCGCCGCCCAGGATATATCCCGGGCGCGGCGAATGTCCGCCGCCGCCGATGATGTTGACGATACGGCCCCATTTCTGCGCGCGCATGGCCGGCAGGACGGCGCGCGACAGGCGCATATAGCCCATGAACTTAAGCTCGAACGCGGCCATCCAGGTCGCATCGTCGAGATCCTCGATACGGCCTGCCGGCGACGAGCCCGCATTGTTCACCAGGATATCGATGCCGCCGAGCGCCGCGGCGGCTTCGTCGACCACGCGGGCGATATCGTCGGCATTGCCCATGTCGCCCGGCACAGCGACGATGCGTCCCCCGGTATTCGATGAAAGTTCCTGCGCCGCGGCATCGAGCCGGTCGCGATCGCGTGCGACGATGGCGACGTCGACGCCTTCGGCGGCAAGCTCCGCCGCGGTCGCCCTGCCGATACCGAGGCTGCCGCCGGTGACCAGTGCGCGTCGTCCCGAAATGCCGAGATCCATTGTTTCTCTCCCCTGTCGAAGCCTGTCGAAGGCGGTTGCCGGGCGGCGTGCCGTCCCGCGTGTCTTGTCCGGTCTATTGTTGTACTTCGTTCAGCCCGAGCGCGGTCATCACCGCGCCGGCACACATCGCCGCGAACAGCGCGAGCACGGCCGCTTCGCCCGCGACCGATGCGATGACGCCGAACACGCCGCCCGCGACCAGCAGGACACCCACGATCGTGTTGGACAGCGCGGTATAGGCCGCGCGCTTGTCCGTCTCGGCCATATCGACCAGATGGGTCGAGCGCCCGAGCCGCACGCCCTGATAGGCGACCATCAGCACGAAAAGCAGAGCGGGCAGGACGTAGGGATTGGCGAGCCACGCGCCGTCCGCATAGCCGAGTGCGGCGGTGGCCGAGAGCGACAGGGCGGCGACGATCCCCGACAGGGCAAGGACCTTGCGGCTCGACCGGTCGGACAGGCGCCCCCACAGATAGGTGCTCGACATCGCGGCAAGCGCGGAGGCCAGGATATAGGGGCCGAGCGCGCCGAGACCGCCGCCGCTTTCGCGGCCGGCCATGGCCAGCATGTAAGGCGGCGCGAGGGCCGTGGCGATCAGCAATCCGCGGGTCGCGATAAACCGGACCAGCTGCGGGTCCTCGCGCAGCAGTCCGAACTGTTTGCGCACGACGTCCATCGGGTTGCCGCCGCCTTCGGTCGCACCGGCATCTTCGCTGAGCGTCGAGAACAGGAGCGCCGCGGCGATCCACAGGATCCCGCCAAGCACGAGCGCGCCGCAGATCACCGCGACGGACTTTTCCAGAATGCCGGCGCTGAGCAGCCCGCCGAACAGAAACACCGATATGGCGCCGATGGTGCCCGCCGTGCCCGTGGCGGTGCCGCGCGTCGCCTTGGAGACGGTCTTGCCGAGGACGTCCTTGTAGGACACCGAACAGACGCTGCGGCACACGGCGAACAGGGCGAGCAGGGCGACGATTGTCCAGCCCGCCTGCGCCCCGTCCATCAGCGTCGCCGCGGCGGCCATGGCGAACAGCGCAAGACCCTGGCCGAGGCTGCCCGCCGCCCACACCCATTTGCGCCGCGGCAGGCGGCGGATCGCGGCGGCGGTAAATAGTTGCGGCAGCAGCGCGCCGGCTTCCCGGACCGGGACGAGCATGCCGACCGCGGCCGCCGGCGCACCGATCGCCCCCAGCAGCCAGGACAGGACAAGCTTCGGGTCAACCAGCCCGTCGCCGGTCTTGGTCGCGCCGAGGCTGAAGACGTGGATCAGGAAATTCCGCGGTTGATCGTTGCACGCCGAGTCCGGGATGTCCCGGCAGACGCGCCCGTCGTCGTCGGACGTCAGCGCCAGATAGACACGGTCGCGCAGCGAGGTTTCAGTGACGGAGATTTCGGACATGTGTCGGCCTGTTCGCAGTTCCGGCGTTCCGGTTGTTTTCCGACCGGCACGATGTGTTTATAGAGCATTCAGAAATCGGGATAGCCCTGCATTGAAGGCCGCCGGGTTTTCCATCGCCCCGAAATGGCCGGCGCGATCGATGATCTCCATCGGGCCGTCGCCAAGGGCGCGCCGGACCGATTGGCCGGTCTCGACGGACGATGCCGGGTCTTCGCTCCCCGCAATCACCAGGCTCGGGCAGTCGATCCGCGGCGCAATTTCAAAGAAATCGGTCTGGGCCATCATCTCGACCGCCTGGCACATTGCTGGCACCGGTGCCCGCTTCATGATGGTGACGGCAAGCTCGGCGACCATGGGCAGGGTGTCGGGACCCAGCACCTTGCGGCCGCGTTCCTCGGCGAAGCGCTCGGCGCCCATCTCGCGAAACGTCTCCAGCCGGGATTTGCGCTGGGCGCTGCGTTCGTCGTCCGGCAGCCCGGCGAGGCCCGTCAGCCCCTGGCAGAAGGTGTAGGAGAGCGTCTGGTCGGGGTGCTCGGCGGCGTAGGACGCGCCGATCAGGGCGGCGACCGACTGGCCGACGATATGGGATTTCAGGGCGCCGATGGTATCGAGCACGGCGGACAGGGCGTGGGCGTAATGCTCCACGGTCGGGTTTTCGCGCTCGAAACCGCCGGAACTGCCATATCCCGGCATGTCCCAGGCGATGACGCGGAAATCTTCCGCGAGCGCGCGAAACTGGAACGCCCAGGTCTGGGACGAACCGCCCAGCCCGTGCAGCAATACCAGCGGCGGTTTGTCGGTTTCCGTATCGCGGACCGCGATCGGCGTGCCGCCCAAATCGACGGCTTTCAGTTCGGGTAAGGCCATGACCGCAGATTACCGGGTTCGACCCGGTTTGTCTCGACGGGGCATGTCTTGCGGGACCGCCCCGCGGGATTTATGTCAGCAGGCCCGCCCGCTTCAGCACGCCGTCGAGCCGCTTTTCGAGCTGTTTCGTGGCGGCAACCATGGGCAGCCGGTGCTCGTTCTTCGGCATGATGCCGAGTTTTTTCATCATGTATTTCATGGCGATCGGGTTGGTGTCGTAGAACACCGCCTGATTGATCTCGAACAGCTCGTAATGAAGCTTCTGGGCCTTTTTCAGGTCGCCCTTCCACACCGCTTCGCACATCTGCGCCAGTTTTTTGGGCTGCAGGTTGCCGACCGCGTTCATCAGGCCGCAGGCGCCGACCGCCATCATCGGGTAGGACAGGTCTTCGAGCCCGACGAATATCCGGAAATCCATGCCGAAATGGTCGAGACACTCCGACGCGAAACCGAGATCGTCGACCGCATGCTTCATACCGACGAAATTCGGGCAGGCTTTGGAAATTTTTTCCAATGTATCGAGGGTCACCGACACCGCCGCCCGGCCCGGGATGTGATAGATCATCCACGGCAGCGAGGTCTGTTTGCCGAGTTTCTTGTAATATTCGACGAGGCCGCGCTGGGGCGGGCGGGTGTAATAGGGTGTGACGATCAGCAGCGCATCCGCACCGGCCTTTTCGGCATGGGCCGTCAGCGCGCTGGTTTCCTGCAGGTTCTGCGACCCGGTGGCGGCAACGATCGGCAGTTTGCCGGCATTGGCCTCGATCGCGACGTCGACGATGCGGTTGCGTTCCTCGACCGTCAGCGAGGCAGGCTCGGACGTGGTGCCGTTGACCAGGATGCCGTGCGAGCCGTTCTTTACCTGGAATTCGACCAGACCGGCATAGGCGTCGTAATCGACCCTGCCGTTCTTGAAGGGCGTGATCAGCGGCGGGATGGATCCCTTCAGGAAGTCCTTGGGCAGTTTCATCATGGTCTGGGTCTCCCGGTCGGGGCTGTTGGGCGCGGTCTGCGCGGCGCAATGACCGCCATTATTGGTTAGGGGCAAACAATCCGATTGTCACCCCGGCCCTGTGCCGGGGTCCAGTCCGTTCGCCGGTGGCGTGCTGGATCCCGGCACAGGGCCGGGATGACAGGAGAGTGTGTGGACGGATTATTCGCCGGCTTCGAGAAGCTCCGCGGCGTTGGTCTCGAAGCCCGAATTGGCGCCGAGCACCGACCACGGCTGCTTCAGGCTTTCCTGCCACAGCAGGCTTTCCATGAAGATGTTCAGCGGCTGGTCCTGGATCGTCAGCTCGTAGACGGATTCGTCGTAGGACGCGTGGTTGTGCACGCCCCAGCCCGGCGCCGACAGCATCAGGTCGCCGGCTTTCCATTCGTAGACCTTGCCTTCGACCGTGGAACGTCCGGTGCCGTGGAAATAGTAGTTCATCGCCGACGAGATATGGCGGTGCGGCTGGTCGACGATATTGGGCGGGCGCACCGTCATCGTCGCAAAGAAGTTCGGGGTGGTGCCGTTGAACCGCGTCGTCATCGGGTTGAACAGCAGATACAGCCGGCGGCCGCGATATTCCTTGCCCAGCGCGGTCAGCTTGTCGAGCTCGGCCTTGACCTCCTGCCACGGCCAGTGCAACGCGCTGGAATCGACCGATTCCGGGTTGATCAGCGTCTCGTACGGCATCAGCCAGGCACCGTCGTCGTTCAGCTGGAACGTGCCATAGGGGCTCTTGCTGGTGGCGTCGGCCGCATTGGCCTCGGCGCGTTCTTTTTCCTCCGCCGCCTGTTTCTGCGCGGTGGCGACCAGTTCCATCATCGGCGGCGGTTCCTCGTCGACGATATGGACGTTCATTTTTTCAAGCAGGGCTGCGTTGGAATAGGTCAGCCGGACATGCAGGTCCTTCGAATCGTTGACGTGCCAGTAGGTGCCCATGGACGGGAAATTGTAGACGTCATACTGGTTGAAGGCGATTTTCTTGCCGTTGATGATCGAATGCCCTTCGCCCTGGATGCAGAAATTCACCTGGGTCGAATTGTGGCGGATCGGGGCGGTCTGTTCGCCCGGCTTCAGCACTTCGAGCGTGACCCGTACCCCGGGGTTGAGGCCCGGGCCGACGCCGAGTTCCTGCCAGCGGGGATGGACGATCAGCGACTGGCGGCGGCCGTTTTCGGGACGCGGCTGTTCTGCCAGGCGGGCGATTTCCTCGTCGATCTCTTCCTTGGTGATCGAGATCGGCTCCCACAAATCCAGTTTTTCCGGATGCTGGTAGCCGGTCCGGTCGATAAATTTAGGGTTGTCGCTTTTGCCGTTGCTCATGGCTTTCTCCTTCAAGGTCGTGCGCCGGTTTCGACGGCGACGATAAATTCCTTAGATATCTTAGTATTTGCTCCGGATGGCGTCAATGCTTCCCGCGGGGCAAGCGTGTCAGTCCTCCGCGTCGGTCAGGTTGTCGCGGATTTTCTGAAGCAGACCGCGCAGCTGGGCGAATTCCTCATCCGTCAGGCCCGCCGTGGCAATGTCGTTTACCTCAAACGCCACCGGCATCAGCTCGGTTTTCATCTCGCGGGCCTTGTCGGTCAGATAGATATTGATGGTTCGGCGGTCTTTCGGATTGCGGACGCGTTCGATCATGCCATTGCGTGCCAGCAGGCGAAGGGCGCTGACCGTAGTCGGCTCGGTGGTGCCGACCCGGCGGCTCAGTTCGCGCTGGCTCAGCCCTTCCTCGTCCCACAGCGCACGCAGAAAATACCACTGGCCGGGGGTGATCTGGTGTGTCTGCAGCAGATTGCGGAGCGTCCGTGCAAACAGCAGATGCGTGTCCCGCACAAGATAGCCGGCGCTTTCCTCGGGCCGGAGGTCGATTCGGTCGTGTGTGGCCGGTTGTGTAAGGGGAAGGTTCACGGACGCCTCGCTCGCTCGATTGCGGTATTAGAAATTTATTCCTTAGATATCTTATTGCTTGATAGCCAACAGAACAACCCGTTGAACGGGTTTCCGGGAATCGTTTGCGGGCAGGCCGCGTCTTTGTCGGACCCGGAGGCTTGCGATACACTGCGCGTCACGTATCGGATGGAGGCGGAGATGAAAAAGAGCGTCAATGACATCGGGGGCGAGGACTGGGGTCCGGTGCCGCTCACCGAGAAGGACGTCCCCGACTGGGCCCTGTTGTCGACTGCGCTTCGCGGGGCGCTGGGCGACAAGGGCGCGGGTCTCGTCAGTCTGCATGAAGGCCGGCGCGCGCGCGAGGAACTGGGATACGAGCGCTACCATGCGCTGGGCTATTTCGAGATGGGAATGCAGGCGATCCACGACATTCTGGTGCAGAAAAAGGTCGTCTCGGCGGAGGAAGTGCAGGATCGGATCGATCGTCTCAAATCGGTGCGGGGCGGCAGTTGAATTTGCCCCGTAACCGTCGCAGAATGATCCAAACGGGAGAGACATCATGAGCCAGCGTCAGCACGATATGGGCGGCATGGAGGCCGGGCCGATCGAATCGGACGAGCACGCGACCGAACCATGGGCCAAGATGATCACGTCGCTTGCCGCGTCCTTGCGCGACTACGACATCATGCGCATCGACGAGTTGCGCCGCGCCCTCGAAGACCTGCCGGAAGATATCTACGAGCAGGACTATTTCGAACGCTGGTCGGAAGCGATGGTCAACCTGCTTGAGGAAAAAGGCCTGCTGACCCGGGGCGAGGTCATGGGCAAGATGGATGCACTCAAAGCGCAGCTGGAGGGCTGAAGACATGATGTTCAGTGTTGGCGACCGGGTTCGCATAAAGGATACACACCCCCCGGGACACCGCCGCACGCCGTATTACGTGCGTGGCAAGACCGGTGTCGTCGAACGCTATTGCGGCGATTTCAAGAACCCGGAGGAACTGGCCTACGGTTTCGACGGTACGCCGAAACGCGAACTGTACCGGGTCCGTATCACCCAGACGGAATTATGGCCGGATTACGAAGGATCCGACAGCGATACGCTGGACCTGGAAATCTACGATCACTGGCTCGAGAAAATCGGGGGATAACGAGATGGCAACCGACGAACGCGGCACCCATGACCACGGTCACGATCATGACCATGGCCATGATCACGACCATCCGGGTACGACGCCGGATGTGAACGAGACCGGCTATTACGAACTGATGGCCGAGGCGATGAAGGAACTGCTGATCGAGAAGGGCGTGGTCAGCGCGGACGACGTGCGCCGCAATCTCGAATTTCTCGACAGCCGCGATCCGGCCGAAGGGGCGACGATCATCGCCCGGGCATGGACCGACCCGGAATTCAAAAAACGTCTGCTCGAAGACGGCACCAAGGCGGTCGGCGAAATGGGCTTTCCGATGGGCGATGCCGAACTGATCGTCGTCGAGAACACCGACGATGTGCACAACATGATCGTGTGCACGCTGTGTTCGTGCTATCCGCGGACGATCCTCGGACTGCCGCCGGACTGGTACAAGTCCAAGAGCTACCGCGCCCGCGCCGTGATCGAACCGCGCTCGGTGCTGAAAGAGTTCGGCACCGAGGTACCCGGCGACAAGACCGTCCGGGTGCACGATTCCAATGCGGATATGCGCTATCTCGTGCTGCCCGAGCGACCCGAGGGCACGGAAGACTGGTCGGCGGAGCAACTGGCGGCCATCGTGACGCGTGATGCCATGGTCGGGGTCACCCTGCCGCAGGCCTAGGTATTCAGCCGGTCGGGTTCACGCCACCGCTTCGCTGTTATCGGGCGCGTCGGTACGTACCCGGTCCGGCGGAAACAGGATCATCACCTTGGTGCCTTCGCCGGCGACGCTGGCGATTTTAAGGGTGCCGCCATGCCGCTCGACGAACGACTTCGAGATCGGCAGGCCCAGTCCCGTGCCGCCATGCGACCGCGCATAGGTACTTGCCACCTGGCCAAACGGCTTGAGGACGGTTTCGATATCTTCGTCGGCGATCCCGCAGCCGTGATCGCGCACGGCAATCACGAGGGCGCCGCGATCCGAGAGTTCGCCGGTAATCTCGATTGTGCTGCCTTCGGGAGAGAATTTCACCGCGTTCGAGACGATGTTCAGCATGATCTGGTTGACGCGGCGCTCATCCGCCTCGAAGCGGATATTGCCCGCCGGGCAGGACGTCGTGAGACGGATCGCCTTCTGATCGCAGGCCGGCGTCATCAGCCTGGCGCAGTGATCGAACACGTCCTCGAGCCGGAGTTCGACCGGATCCAGTTCCAGCGTGCCGACTTCGACTTTCGACATATCCAGAACGTCGTCCACGATGCCCAGCAAGTGCCGCCCGCTGTCCCATATGTCGTTGAGATAGGTGCGATAGCGGTCGCTGCCGAGCGGGCCGAATATTTCGTGGCGCATGGAGTCCGAGAAACCGAGAATGGCGTTCAGCGGCGTCCGGAGTTCGTGGCTCATATTGGCCAGGAATTGCGATTTCATCCGGTTTTCTTCGCTGGCCGCCGCAGCTTGCGCCGCCAGTGCGATATTTTCCCGATGTTGTCGAATGACCACCCGGTCGCGCTGGTTCATGAGGATCAGCAGCAGCACGTACAGGACGCCAAGCGTCACAAAGACGATCAGCGCCTGGCGGTTGCCCGATTGCTGGACGCGGGCAAGCAATTCGGTCAGGTCGTAATAGACCTCGAATACGCCCTCGATACGGCTGTCCTGCCCCTCGCCGACGATGATGGGAATATAGCTTGCGAGAACATCGCGATTGACGATCTCCTGCTCGAAGGCGCTGAAGGTGTCGCGATGCGACAGTTCGCTTACGATATGGCCGCTTTTGGCCGACAGAAAACCGGCATTGCTACTCTTGTCGTCGCCGATCTGGGACGCCTGGGTCGAGAATACCGTAAGACCTTCGAGGTCGTATATCTTGACCTTCAGAACCGAGAGGCCCTGCATCTGCTTTATCGTGTCCGCGCGGAGCTGCGCGGTGGTCGGGTGGGCGCGCAGGTCGCCGGTGTCCATCGAATGCGCGGAATTGAGGAAATCTGCGTATCGTGGCCAGATGGCATTGGCGAACGCTTTTGTCAGAGCGACATTGTTGCGTTCCGCCATGATCTGAAGATCGTTGGACGAGTTCCGTCGACTACCGTGATAAAGCGCAATACCTGCGGCAAGGATGATCGCCCCGCAAATCAGGGCAACCCGGCCTGTAAGGGCGCGTGGCTGGTTCAGTTCCATCGTGAGTCTCCGCTACGGGCGGATACTGCCGCTAAATGGTAATAGAACTGTTTACGCCGATACGGCGGATTTCGGCCGCGTCGCCAGCCATATGCCGGTGAAGATCAGCAATATCCCCACCGCGTGAAACCAGCGGAACTGTTCGCCCAAAAGGGATACCGCGAGGATCACGCCGAACACGGGTGCGAGGTAGATAAAATACCCGGCCCGTCCCGGTCCGACCTTGGAGACCGAATAGGCCCAGAATATCTGGGCAAGAACCGACGGGCCGATCGTCATGAAACCGATGGACCAGACGGCCGTGACGTTGATCGGCAGGTGCCGGTCGAACACGTAGAGCTCGACCAGCCAGAGCGGCAGCATGTACAGCGCCGCAAAACCGAACATGCTGGCCATCAATGCGCTTGAACTGAGCTCCGGCGGGGCGCGGCGCAGGAACACCGCATAGACCGAATACGACATGGTCGCCAGCAGCAGGATGATGTCGCCGACATTGAAGCTCAGCGCCATCACCACCTCCGGGTCGCCGCGGGTGACGATAAACGCGACCCCGCCGAACCCCAGCAGCACGCCGATGGATTCGCGCCCGCCGAACCGGTCGCCGAGGATGATCAATGCCGAGATCAGGATGCAGATCGACATCAGTCCCTGGAACAGCGCGCCGTTAATGGCCGTGGTGTATTGCAGCGCGACATAGTGCAGGGCGCCGAACCCGATGGAGGACGAAAGCGCGAGAAAGGAAATGTATTTCCATTTCGCCCGGACCAGCGCGCGGTGGCGGTAGAGTTCGGGCCAGGTCCAGGTCAGGACCACAAGGAACGCGAACAGCCAGCGCCAGAAATTCAGGGCGAGCGGCGGGATCTCGCCCGCGATGTGACGTCCCACGACCGACGACCCGGCCCAGAACAAGGCGCAGAACGTCAGCATGATATAGGGCAGGGCGGAAGAGTTTTTCATCGGCGGCTTCAGGCTTTCCTGCCGCTGAACAAGGCGAGCCAGATCCCCGCCGCGATCAGGGCAACGCCGGCGGCGTGGAACAGGTGAAACGTTTCCCCGAGCAGGCTCATGGCGACGATCACGCCGAAGACCGGTGTCAGGTAGATCATGTTACCCGCCGCCGGGGCGCCGATCCGTCGAATGGCTTCGGCAAAGAACAGCTGTGCGAGCACGGAGGCGAAGATCGCGACATAAAGGACCGTCCCGATCGCGGTGGCGGTCAGCGGCAATGTCCGCTGGGTCAGGTGTTCCCACAGAAAAAACGGCAATGCATGGATCGCGCTGAACACCATCATCACGAACATCAGCGTCACCAGTCCGATGCCCTCGGGGCGGCGGTGGAGGATCGCGGCATAGATCGACGACGCGAACACGCCGGCAAAGACCACCGGGTCGCCCGCATTGATCTGCAGTTCCAGCAGACGTGCCGGTTCGCCGCGCACGACAATGGCAATCAGCCCGGCAAGGCTCAACAGTACGCCGGCCCACTGTTTCAGCGAAATCGCGCGCCCGGCAAACAGGGCGGACGCCACCAGGATACAGATCGGCAGCGATCCCTGGAGCAGGTTGCCGTTGATCGCCTGTGTATGGTTCATCCCGACATAGACCAGCGCATTGAAGACCGTCATCGACAGAAAGCCGAGCAGGTTCAGGAACCAGAAATGCTCCATCACGATGGCGCGCTTGGCCCAGCTGTCGCGCAGCGCAAAAGGTGCCAGGATGAGCGCCGACAGGAAGATGCGCCAGAATGTCAGCGCAAGCGGGGGGACTTCGTCGGATGTCGCGCGGGCGATGTTTGTATTGAGCGCCCAGAACAGCGCCGTCAGCGCCACCAGCAGATAGGCGACGAGGCGGCCGTCCCGCATTCTTGCGGCGGCGGGCAAATTCATGACCGTGCAGCCGCCGATTGCCCTGCCCGACGCGCGTACTGCGCCGTCGCGAGCCAGATACCGATCACGACGCAGAGCGCGCCGACCCCGTGATACCAGTAGGGCTGTTCGCCGAGAATGACGATGGCCAGGATGCCGGCAAAGATCGGGAACAGGTTTCCGAAATAGCCGGCCTGGGCGCCGCCGGCGCGATAGGTCCCTTCGTTCCAGCAACTGGTGCCGATAAAACTCGCCAGCACGGCGACATACAGGACGAACAGGACACTTGTCTGCGTGACCGGCATCGGCGCAAAGGTCGCGGTTTCCCAGAGGTAAAACGGCAGCATCGTGACCACGCCGATCAGGCTGATCGAGGTCATGAACGGCATGATATCGATGGTTTTCGGTTTCCAGCGCATCAGGAAGGCCTGCCACGCCCACAGGAAGACGGCGCCGAGCGCCCAGATATCGCCTTCGCCGAGGGCAAGTGTCTGCAGTATTTTCAGGTCGCCCCGAATCACGATCAGCACGGCGCCGGAAATTGAGAACACGATCCCCCACCACTGGCGCCCGCTGATGCGCTGGCGCAGGATGACGAGGCCGAGCAACAGGACGAGCACCGGCAGTATCGACTGGATCAGCGCCACCTGGAGCGCGGTCGATTTCTGCAGCGCGATGTAGAAAACCGAATTGAACCCCGAGATCGAGACCAGCGAGAACGCCGCGACGAATTTCCAGTGCCTGATTATTTCTCCGCGCTGCCGCCAGGTCCGCAGACCGAAGAACGCGGCAAACAGCACGAATGCCGTCGTCCAGCGCCAGAAATTGAATCCCAAAGGCGGTATCTCCGCTCCCGCCGTTGCCCTCCCGACGATCGAATTGCCGGCCCAGACGAGTACCGCGAGGATCAGCAACAGATAGCCCGACAGGATGCGGCGCCGGGAGTCCGCGTCGGCGGCGGTTTGCGACGATGGAGCGTTGGTCAAACTGTGGATCCGAATGGCCGTCCAGGAAGGGACGACCGTAACGCAGCTTTACGAGGCGCGCCAGCCATGGCTGCCATGCAAACCGGAGGGTGCCGGGGGCGGGAGCGGCTTTGATTCCGGCGGGTTCACGGTGTAAACCAGCCGTCCGCATCCGCATCGACAGGCACGCGCGGATGCGCACACAAAAGACGCCTGAGGGGAGAGAACAGGATGGCTGACGACAATTCGGATTTTCCGGCAGCGCGCCGCAACGAAGGCTATCTCGATTTGCGTGAGCTGATCGAGCGCTTCGACGAGATGGGCGAACTGGCGCGGGTCGACGGCGCGGACTGGAATCTCGAAATCGGCGCGTTGTCGGAAACCGTCGCCGCCGCCGATCCCGGGCGGGCCAAGGCCCTGCTGTTCGACAATATCCCGGGCTATCCGGAAGGTTTTCGCGTCATGTCCGGCGCGGCGAACGCCTACAAGCGCCTCGCCGTCGTACTCGGCATGCCCGACCCGGAAAACGAGATGGACCTGGTGAAGGCATACCGCAAGCGCGCCAAGCAGGAATTCGAACTCATGCCGCCGATCGAGGTGCCGACCGGGCCGGTGATGGAAAACGTCGACCGCGACGACGAGGTCGATTTGCTCAAATTCCCCGCGCCTTTCGTGCATGAAAAGGACGGCGGGCGATACATCGGCACCGACGACCTGGTGGTGATGCGCGACCCCGATTCCGGCTGGGTCAATGTCGGCACCTATCGCGTGATGGTGCATGACAAAAACACCGCCGCCATCTGGATGTCGCCCGGCAAGCACGGGCGGCTGATCAGCGAAAAATATTTCGCCAGGGGCGAGCCGTGCCCGGTGGTGATTTCCTGCGGCCACGATCCGAACCTGTTCCTGGTCGCCCACCAGGAGGTCGATTACGAACTGGACGAGTTCGCCTATGCCGGCGGCCAGCGCGGCCGCCCGATCGAGGTCATCCCGTCCGAGCTTCACGGCCTGCCGATCCCGGCCTATTCGGAACTGGTGCTCGAAGGCGAGATCATGCCCGACGAGACCCGCGAGGAGGGCCCGTTCGGCGAGTTCATGGGCTATTACGCCTCCGAAGCCTCGGTCCTGCCGGTCGTGCGCATCAAGCGGGTGTACTGGCGCAACAACCCGATCCTCACCCTCGCCGTGCCGTCGCGCCCGCCGGAGAACTTCACCTTCGCCCGCGCCACCGTGAAATCGGCGATGATCTGGGACGAGATGGAGAAGGCGGGCGTGCCCGGGGTGAAGGGCGTGTGGTGCCATGAATCCGGCGCCGGGCGGCTGTTCAACGTGGTCTCGATCGAACAGCTCTATCCCGGTCATGCGACCCAGGCGGGAATGCTGGCCGCGACCTGCCATGCCGGCAACTATGCCGGGCGCTGGGTCATCGTGGTCGACGACGATATCGATCCGTCCAACCTGTTCGACGTGACCTGGGCGATGTCGACGCGCTGCGATCCGCCGGAGGATATCCAGTATATCAAGCGCGCCTGGTCGACCCCGCTGGACCCGATGCTGCGCGCCCCGCCCTGGCAGAACAACCGCGCCGTGGTCGATGCCTGCCGCCCCTATGGCTGGAAGGACGATTTCCCGACGGTGGCCGAGGCAAGCCCCGAGCTGAAGGCGTCGATCCGCGGCAAATGGCCCGAGCTTTACGAGTAGGTCCCGCTCGTCTTGCCAATACCGGATACAGATGGCAGATAGTGTCGGATACTTGCGTTTGGGGGGGGCGATTATGAAAACACAGGCAGGCAGGATACAGGTGTCCAGGATACAGGTGTCCAGGATACTGGCGCGGGGGCTCGTCGCCGCTACGCTGGTTGCCGGCGCGCAGGCGGTATCGGCCGCGCCCCTGACGGTCGTGAATGCGGGGTTTGAGGACACGTCCGGGCAATCGGTATTCAATGAATTCACCTTCGGCACGCCGGCGGGGTGGACGTCTTACGATCCGAACGGGATTGTCGGCGGCCCCGGGTTTTTCCCCGGCACGCTTCAGCCGAACGGCGTCGATTTCTTCAACGGGCCGGCGCCGGAAGGCAACCGGGTCGCCATCCTGTTCAACAGCCAGGGGCGCGATACCGGCGAATACGGTTTCCAGCAGGTTCTCACCG
This sequence comes from uncultured Rhodospirillaceae bacterium, assembly GCA_963977005.1. Lineage (GTDB taxonomy): Bacteria > Pseudomonadota > Alphaproteobacteria > MPNO01 > UBA830 > CAXBCP01. The sequence continues at coordinate 9,641 of CAXBMQ010000015.1, read as the reverse complement.
ACACCGTGCAGGCGAATACGCGCTACGAGCTCAGCGTCGAGGTTGGCAATATCGCGTCGGGCGATGCGACGAACGGCGATTTTTTCAATCTGGACGGGTTCCCCGGCTACCGGATCGATCTTTTCTCGGTGGATCAGTTCAATGTCGAGACCATTCTGGCACAGGATCTCGAGAGCCTCGTCATCCCGGAGGCTGAATTCGCGCTGTCGACCATCACCGTCGATATCGGCGCCGGACATACCGCGATCGGCGACATGCTCGGCATCCGTCTGGTCAACCTGAACGAAACCCGCGGCATCGCCGGTCCGCCCGACCTCGAGGTCGATTTCGACGATGTCCGCCTGACCGCGACAGCGATTTCGGCGCCGGGCGCGGCGACCCTCGGCCTGCTGGGCCTCGCCGCCCTCGGCATTGCGCGCGTCAACGGCCGGAAAAGACGATATGCGCCGCTCATGGCCTAAACCGGCTTGCGCCGCCCGGCATCTGATGGCAGCTTGCGCGCCACGGCTGATGCCGCAACGGGCCCGTAGTTCAGTTGGTTAGAACGCTCCGCTCATAACGGAGTTGTCGCAGGTTCGAGTCCTGCCGGGCCCACCACCCACCCCCGGATTTTTGAGTGTCCAATCCTTGGCGCGCGCAAACGGGCGGACTTCAGCGGGTTTCGCTCTGTTCGCCGCGTTGATTAACAGCGTAGAGACGGCCCAGGCGGCGTCCTCTCGGCCAATTCGCCCGGTCGTCTCCGGTGGCGAATTTCGGCGCCAACTCTTCAGGTCAATGATGGCAGTCGTCGGGAGGTTTGCTCAGGCTGGGAAGCCAAGGAGACGGCGCTGGTTACGCCATTCGAGAGGCAGTTCGCCGATCCGCATGAGGCGCCTGGGCGTGAGCTCAATTGGCTGACGCCCGTCGAGGACAGCCTTGACGATATCAGGCGCCAGGAAGGCGAGCCGAATAATGCGACTGACCTCGCTAGGACTGACCCCGTCGTCGCGCGCGATCTGGCGTGCTGAGCTAACTTCCCCTGCCGCCAGCAGGTCGCGCCAACGATGGGCCTTGGACAGCAGGGCGATCAAGCTCTCGTCGGGCGCCACGACTTCGCCTTTCGCAGACATAATCAGCTTCGCCTCGACGCCGCGCCGCTTCAGCGTAACCGGGACAGTGAGGTCAATCAGCCCTTCTTGATGCCCGGCGCTGTCAGAATTATTTTCCAGGATCAATCTGGCGAGCCCGGAGCGGGTAAGCGAGATATGGACCGAGCCAGGGTGAAGCGTCACGCGGTGTAGGAGGCGGCGCAGCAATCGAACTTGGTGCTCCCGCCGTTCATCCTCCATATCACGTGCGGCTGCTGCCGAACGATCCAGGACGGTGCGCAGGCGGTCGGGGCCCATGTCCGTCAATTTCAGCGCTTCGACAATGCGAATCTCATCTCTCAAGAAGTCTCCGACCGCCCGGGTGGCCACACCCTCGAGTTCACGTGCCGGCAGGCGCCATCCGCCGTCGGTCGATCCGGTCCTGTGCATCAGACGCTTTGAGATGTAGTAGCGATAGCGGCGGCCCTTCTTGTTGGCATGGGTCGGACACATCCGATCGCCCGTCTCGTCGTAAACCAGTCCGGTCAGCAGACTCGGGGCCATGTCGTTGGTCGGTGATTGTCGCCGAGCGGCATTGTTATCCAGTCCGCTTCGGACAGCGTCGAAGGCTTTCCGGTCGATGATGGCATCGTGCTGACCCGGGTAGGTGACTCCCTTATGGGCGATCTCGCCGACATAGATTGGGTTGGTGAGCAGCTGGTAGAGATGCCCTCGGGTAAAACTCTGTCCGCCCGTTGATTGACCGTCGCTGCGAATGCGCCGCTTCGTGACGAGCCCGAGACGGCCCGATTCCTCGACGAGCTTCTTCACCGTTCCGTGCTTGAGATAGAGGCGGAACAGGGCCGTTACGATCTCGGCCTCGGCCCTGTTCACCACCAGCTTTTTGTCCTGGACGTCGTAGCCGAGCGGGGCCAACCCGCCCATCCACATTCCCTTCTTCTTGGAGGCGGCGATCTTGTCGCGGATACGCTCCGACGTGACCTCGCGCTCGAACTGGGCAAAGGAGAGCAGCATGTTCAGCGTGAGCCGGCCCATGGAGGTGCTGGTGTTGAACTGCTGGGTCACCGAGACGAACGATACGCCTGCTGCATCGAACACTTCGACGATCTTGGCGAAGTCGGCGAGAGAACGCGTTAGTCTGTCCACCTTGTAGACGACGACCAGATCGATTTTTCCCTTCTCGATGTCGATCAGAAGGGTCCGCAATGCCGGGCGTTCCAGTGTGCCTCCTGAAAGGCCGCCGTCATCATAGCGTTTGGACAATGCTACCCACCCGACACCGCGCTGGGACAGGATGTATGATTCACTTGCCTCGCGCTGCGCATCGAGGGAGTTGAATTCCTGTTCCAGGCCCTCATCGGATGACTTCCGCGTATAGATCGCGCATCTGATTTTGGCACTCATAGCCCGAAGAACCTCGGGCCGGACCAGCGGGCGCCGGTGATGGCGCGGGCGACCTGGGACAGAGAGGCGTAATGCTTGCCGTCGAACAGAAACCCGGTTTTGAGAACATCGACGGTATAAATCCGTCCGTGCCATTCCCGGACCAGACGGGATCCCTGTCGCGGGCCCTTTGATCGGACTGCCCCAGGTGCCGGAGACGCCCCATTCTTTCTCGGTCTGGTGTTCCGCTGAAGCTTGCGTCGTATAGCGGGATCGAGGCCGCCGAAAGCCTGAGATTGCAGATGCCACGCAGCGGCATGTTCGAGCAGGGGTCGACTTAGGCCTTTGGGCGGCGGCTGGCCATAAGCCTCCGTCCATCGCTCGGCAAGAACCGCTCGCGAGAGTTCGGGGATGGCGGCAAGTTCGTTTGCGACGTCTTCCGGTCTGAGTGCGCTCCGCATGGTTGGAACCTTCTCGCGCCTAATCAGCCGTGTTCCTCGATGCGATAGACCCGACCACGACCCTCGGTGACGGCGCTTTCGACGTTCAGCTCGAGTTTTTTCCTGAGCGTGCCGCTGATAGCGCCGCGGACCGAATGCGCCTGCCAGCCGATGGCATCGACAATCTCGTCGATAGTAGCTCCATTCTTCCGGCGCAAGAGATCGATCAGGACCGCCTGCTTCGTGCCCTGCCGGACTCCGGTCAGTGACGTCTCGGTCCTGGTCTGACGGCCAGGTGCGGGCCGACGATTCCGAGCCTTGCGCTTCATCGGCAGTGTCTTCGCTGCATCGGCACCGATCGATTCCAGACCTGACCCCGTGATGACGAGTGTGAGCCGGCTGCCGCTCTCACCCTCGCGCCAGGTTGCATCGCCGCGGGCCGCAGGTTGCTCATTGATCAGGCCTCGTTTGATCAGACTGTTGATGGTCTTTGTGGCTGATGCCTCATGGGCCTTGAGCGATTTTGCTAGGGGCAGGACCGCGCCGCCGTCGCGTTTCGCTGCGGTTGAAAGGATAACGAGTTGGGTGTCGGTGAGCTTGGGCATAATGGCCTCCTAAGGTGAATTGCGCCGCGGCAATCGCGGTGCTCCCACCATCCACGGCCCCGCCGGCGGGGCCGGTCGGGGCGATCGGGCCGGAGGCGACCCCTCGCTTCATGACACCAAGGAATGCTTCTTTTGCGGCGGAAGTCCAGTTCTTTCCGCAGGGTGTATTTAGGCCCTGTCTGGGGTGTTTTTCTGGCCCGGACGCGCGAGGACCGCTTTAGCTCAGTTGGTAGAGCATCGCGTTCGTAACGCGGGGGGCGGGTGTTCGAGTCACCCAGGCGGCTCGGTCCTTCATCTAGCTGATCTGCTAGTGCGCTTCGAACGCGAGGGCGTGCATTTCGTTTCGCTATCGAAGGGGATCAATACGACCACGCCGGGCGGGAAATTGGTGTTTTCACATTTTCAGCGCCGTGGCCGAGTTTCACCGCGATATCATCGTGGAGAATACGACCGCCGGGATCGAAGCGGCAAAGCGGCGGGGTGTGACGCTGGGACGGCCAAGAGCTCTGAGCATCGACACGATATCGCCGAAGCCCATCGCGAGATCACGCAGGGGCATGTCAGCCCGCAGGATATCGCGGATAGATATGACGTGCATCTCCGCACGGTTACGCGGGCGCTCGAGCGGGCGGGATTGGTGGCGGCTTGAAAATGCTCTATTCGGTATAAATTGATTCCGAAACGGAGGAGATTACGATGAGCGGCACGGATGATGAAGCAGGAGAAATCCTAAAAGATGAAGATGATTTGATCGAACTCAGCGTTGGAAACACGCAGTGGGTGCTGAATGATGGACGGTACCTACTTGAGGAAGATTTTGCCGTCAGCGGAGAAATATGGCGTGTCCACAAATCTGACGCTGACCCATTTCCCTCGACACCTCATGCTCACTGTATCGGTGGGGCAAAACGTATCGTGGGATGTACGCTTCACCTAGGAACTGCGGAACTGTTTAGGGGCTCAAAGGGGCTTGGAAAATATCTCCATAAGAAACAATTCAATCGTCTAATCGATCTCATACGACCGAAGTTCCCAAGCGTCACATTGCCCATACCAGAATAAAAAACGAACAATACCTTTTCCGCTACGCGCAAGATGTGCGCGGTACCACCGCGCAATCTCTCAGGGCCGCTTCGCACCCTTCGGCAAAGAGGCGTGCCGCCCCTTGTGCAATCCCCTGCGAGCCAATCAAACCGTATCGCCGGTCAATCACTCACGACGTCTGTCAGTAACATGCCCTAAAAGAGAACTTTTCCGTGCTCCCATCAGTGCGATTTACCCAGAAGCAACGAGTTCCATAGTCAGCTGTTCTCACGCTGAAGCTTTCAATTCCGACGCCGATCTTGTCATTCGCTTCGGGGTGCGTTCCTACAGCAAATCCGCATCCTGATGACCGAGGCTGATGGTTTCGAAGTCCTGCGCGGCCATGTCGAACTGGACGAGTCCTACGTCGGCGGAGTTCGCCACGGCGGCAAGCGTGGGCGCGGGGCCGAAGGAAAGACCATCGTTATGGGCCTGAAAGAGCGTGACGGGCGCATGACGACGCAGATTATCCCGAACGTCAAAATGGCGACGCTTCGTAACGTGACCCTGCGTAATGTTGAGCCGGGTTCGACCGTCTCGACCGACGAACTGATGTCCTATGGGTTACTGACCAGCGATGGCTACTGACCTTGCCCCCGTCATTCCCCCGTTTATGAGTAGAATCTGCTCTGGTTATGGTCCTGATTGGACCGGGTTGTAAACTCCTTCGGTGTGAGCCCGTCGAGGCTCGTATGCGGTCTGTGATTGTTATAATCGTGACGCCAGCGCGCGATGATCTCGCGGGCATGGCCGTAACTCCTGAACAGATGCTCGTTCAGGCACTCGTCTCTCAGCCGACCGTTGAACGATTCAACGAAGCCGTTCTGCATCGGTTTGCCCGGCGCAATGTAGTGCCACTCGACGCTGCGCTCCTCCTGCCATTGAAGAATGGCGTTCGACGTCAACTCTGTGCCGTTGTCAGAGACCACCATGCAGGGATAGCCCCGGACACCGGCGATCCGGTCCAGTTCCCGTGCAACGCGGACGCCCGAGATCGAGTTGTCGGCCACCGTCGCCAGGCACTCCCGGCTGAAGTCGTCGATCACGCACAGGATAGCGATACGTCTTCCGGTCCAGACCGACCAGGGAACACGCCCGTCGCTGCGAGTAGCCTTTGTCTGTGATCGCCCAGTCCACGGCGCTTCTCCTCGAACCGGGCGTCAGAAGTTTTTTCCGAGCATCTCTTTCAGCGTAGACACATCCATCACCGATTCCGCCAGAAGCTTCTTCAGCTTTGCGTTCTCGGCCTCAAGCGCCTTCAGCTTCTTCGCATCCGACACGTCCATGCCGCCATACTTCGAACGCCAGTTGTAGAACGTCGCGTCCGAGATGCCGTGCTTGCGGCACAGTTCAGACGCCGACAGTCCTGCCTGATGCTCCTTCAATATCCCGATGATCTGCTCTTCCGTGAACCTGCTGCGCTTCATCGTCCGTCTCCTCTCTGAGAAACAGACTCTAACTCCAAAGCGGCGGTAATTCAGGGGGCAAGGTCACCGTCAGCGTTGATGCGCCGTAGATTTGAAGCCAGGTGACGCCGGCGGGCAATCGGGCGATCCCGGAAACTACCGCTAAGCCAACACCGACAAAAACACCAAATTGCTTGCCGACGAAAAGGCCGAGCATTACGCCAAGACTGATCGGACTGAGGAATGACTTGACCGTTATGCCCCCCAAATCGATTCCCGCGTTAAAGAACGCAAACACCGGAACAACCCCAAGTGTTACCCAAGGCGTCAAATCATGCTCAACCTGTTTGAGAACCTCTTTGCCTGAAGCTTTCATCGGAACACTCAAGGCAATCAACATTCCTGCCAGCGTCGCATGAACGCCGGATTCTAGGACTGCGACCCATACGAAAACGCCGGCCAATGCATAAGGGGTTATGCGCTTGATTCGAAACCTGTTCATAATGAAGAGGGTTACAAGACCTAAGGTGGCCAGAAGCAGAGAGGACAGACTGAGATCTTCAGTATAGAATGTGGCGATGATGACAAGCGCTGCCAGGTCGTCGAATATCGCCAACGCCGTGAGAAAGACCTTTAGAGAGACTGGCACCCGCTGGCCAAGAAGTGCTAGTAGCGCTAATACGAGAACAATATCAGTGGCTACCGGAATTGCCCAACCTCTGGCCGCGTCAGGGTCACCGAAATTGAAGAAGAGGTAGATCATTGCCGGCGCCGCCATGCCGCCAATTGCGCCAAAGGCGGGAAGTGCAATTTGGGACAATGAAGAAAGCTGTCCCTCAAGCACTTCTCGTTTGATCTCCAGGCCAACTAGAAAGAAGAAGAAGACCATTAAACCTTCATTGATCCAGAGGATTAATGGCTTGGTGATACTGAATTTTCCGATTGCAAAGGACATTGGGGCATGGTGGATCGCTTCATATGTGCTGCTGAAGGAGGAATTGACCCAGATAAACGCGAGCAGCATCGCTGCGAACATGGCGAGGCCGGCACTCTTCGGAGAAGTCAATGTGTTTTCCAGCCGTGATTTGACTGTTTCAGTACTCATCTCTGGCTAGGACACCTCATTTGGGCGTGAAGCGGCATCCGCACCATGAGGTCTACAAATTGGGCGCCGCTAGCCACCTTTTTTCTTCAATCTGTCACTCAAGGCGAGCAAAAGGCCGGACACGACGAACACGCCGTGTATCCCCGCCTGCCAGGCAAGCTGTCGATCGGTCAGCTGTTCCACGTGCATAAATGATTTCAGCAATTGAATCGCCGAAATTGCTACGATCGACGCGATGAGACTGAACTTGAGCCCACTCATGTCAACCGACCCCATCCAAGAAGGCCGGTCTGGGTGTCCGTTCGTTTCGATCTTCGAAACGAAATTCTCGTATCCGGCAAATATCACCAACAACACGAGATTTCCCACGAGAACGAGATCTATCAGCGATAGGACGGCGAGCACGGTGTCATCACTCGATGATGTAACGATCTTGGGGACGTAGGACGCGAGCTCCTGTAGGAATTTAAAGCCGAGCAAAAGGAGTGCCGCGACCAGCCCCAAATAGAGTGGGGCCAACAACCAACGGCTCTGGAAGATAACCCATTCGATGGTCTCTTCGAACCACTTCATTTGGTGCTCCCTGCTGCGGTTTCTTGTTGTCTGGTTGATTGCGTCGACATTTCCGTATTGGATGCTCTATTCACTGGTGCAATTGGTGGAGTGAAACGAAATGCGAGCAAACGCAGCGCGTTGAAAACAACGACGATCGTCGATCCCTCATGAACCGCTACCGCGGGACCAATTCCAAGGCCGAAAATCGTGGCCGGAACCAGAAAGGCAACAACCCCCAGGCTGAACCACAGGTTCTGCCGAATGATCGAGCTCGTCGACCGACTCAACGCCACGGCAAAGGGTAAATTATTCAGATTATCCGCCATCAGCGCCACATCGGCGGTTTCCAGCGCAACATCGGAGCCCGCTGCGCCCATAGCAATGCCGACCGTGGCGTTTGCCATCGCCGGCGCGTCGTTGACGCCGTCGCCGACCATGGCGACCTTGCCCTCCGCGCGCAGATTCTTGATCGTCTCTACCTTGTCATCTGGCATCAGATCGCCGCGTGCCTCGTCAAGACCGATCGCCCGTGCTACCGCGTCGGCGACTTTCTGATTGTCGCCTGAGAGCATGATCATCCGGCGGATGCCGATCTTATGCAGTGCCTCGATAACCGCCGGCGCCGCTTCACGCGGCGTATCCATTAGCCCAATAGCCCCAAGATATCGGCTCCCCTGGCGCACGACCATCGTTGTGCGGCCGTTTGCTTCCAGCGCCTCGATCTGTGCGCGCAACGTACCGGGAATGGGCGGGCCTTCTATTTCCGCGAAGAGGTCATCCTTACCGATGTATGTCATCTCGCCATCGACTTCGGCCACGACACCACGGCCGGTGATGCTGCGCAGGTTAGATGCCTCGGCGGCAGGTGCGTCGCCAAGGCGTTCGCTTCCGTCCCTGACAACGGCGGCGGCGAGAGGATGGTCGCTCAGCATCTCGACCCCGATCGCCACGCGCAGGAGATCTTTGGCCTCGACGCCTTCGGCGGTTACCACATCGACCAGCTTCGGCTTGCCTTCGGTCAACGTGCCCGTCTTGTCGAACGCGATGGCCGTCAATCGCCCCAGATTCTCAAGCGGCGCACCGCCCTTGACAAGGACGCCGCCACGCGCAGCGCGTGCGACTCCGCTGAGTACGGCGCTCGGCGTCGCGATGGCGAGCGCACAGGGGCTCGCCGCCACCAGGACCGCCATCGCGCGATAGAAGGTGGCGCTGAATGGCTCGTCGATCACAAACCCAGCGAACAAGAGCATAAAGACCAGGAGAAGAATCGCGGGGACGAAGATGCGTTCGAACCGATCCGTGAGACGCTGCGTCGGCGATTGGTTGGTTTCGGCCTCGTTCACCATCTCTATGACACGGGCCAGGGTCGAATCTGCAGATGTGCGGGTGACCCGAATTTCCAGGGCGCCACCGCCGTTGATAGTACCGGCGAAAACACGGCTGGTGGCATCCACCAAATCGGGTTTCTCAGCCGCCTTCGCGGCATTCTGGACGGGCAGTTTGTCCACCGGGACACTCTCACCGGTAATCGGCGCTTGGTTCACGCTGCTTTCGCCCTTGATGACGAACCCGTCGGCGGGCAGGCGTTCGTTCGGCTTCACCAGCACGGTATCGCCAACCAACAAGGCATCGACTGCCACCTCTTCGACGCTGCCGTCTCTTCGCACGGTCGCGGTCTTCGGCGCCAAGGCGCCGAGTGCCTCGATAGCCTGCTTGGCGCGGCCCATGGCGTAGCCTTCCAGGGCGTGCCCAAGGCTGAACAAAAACAGAAGCAGGGCGCCCTCGGCCCATTCGCCGAGCGCGGCCGCGCCCGCCGCCGCCACGAGCATCAGAAAGTCGATCTCAAATCGGCCGTTCCGCATACTTTCGACGGCTTCGCGCAGGGCGTAATAGCCACCAAAAAAGTAGGCCGGAACGAGGACGAACAGGGGTGTCCATGGCGGCATTGCCACAAACTTCGGCAGCAGCCAGCCAAT
>CAXBMQ010000014.1:0-117773 GCA_963977005.1 uncultured Rhodospirillaceae bacterium | reverse complement strand
CAGGGAATCACGCCGGGTAGACCGGTTCAACGGAGTTTTTCAACAGAATCGGCTAGAAACAGACCTACGCGGCCATTCCGATATACGTCTGCACCTGTCTCAAGAACAGACCTTCGGCTGTGCCCGATGTTGCCGAACATCCCCCAGAGCAAAACCTTGAGGCTAAGACAACCGCCCGCTCCTCCCTCAAAGCAGCCGAAACCTGCGGACATTCTCGGAAACCGCCGCGGGCTTCGCCACAACCCGGACGCTCTGTCCGAACCGAACACCTGCCCCCACCCCTGCCCGCCGGGCTAACGAAAAAATCTCACCGCCCGGATTCGGTTTTCGGGCTTTTGCATGATAGCCTGACCGGACAATGAAACCCCCGGACCTGCCGGCCGAACCTGCGTGACACCGTTGCGCGGGGCAGAAGGCGTGTGTCCGGGAACGGAGAGCCCATGACGATCAGCCACCACCCGGGTTTCGATCACACCGCCCCCACGCTCCCGAACCGGCCTCCCCGGGGAATGCCCTTCGGGTGCATGGGGTTGAATTGCGACTTGCGACGCGCGCCACGTCCCCTTCGGGTGTATGGGGTTGAATTGCGACTTGCCGAATACACGTTTATTCGCCGCCCGTCGTTCGGCATATTGGGGAAAACAAAATCAGGCACGCGGCAGCGATATTCGCCGGGCCGGCGCCAAAGGTAAGGGACAGGATGGATACGTTCGACAAGACACTCGCCGGGACGGCCGAAAGCTGGCTGGCGGATTTCGGCGCGGCGCTTTCCGCCGGCGATGCCGGCGCCCTCGCCCCGTTGCTGCACCCCGACAGTCACTGGCGCGACCTTCTGGCGCTGACCTGGCATATCTCGACCGTCAGCGGGCCGGAAAGCATCCCGGAAGCGCTGGTTTCCACGGCGGCCGAACGGATGCCCCGGTCGTTCCGGGTGGATTACGATGCGGCCCCGCCACGGATGGTCAAGCGGGGCGGGAAGAACGACGTTCTTGAAACAGTCTTCCGTTTTGCGACCGATATCGGGGGATGCAGTGGTGTCTTCCGCCTGATCCCGGACGAAGACGACGCAGGCCGGTTGAAGCTCTGGACGATCATGACGGCGCTCGACGAATTGACCGGCTTCGAGGAGACCATCGGCACGGCGCGGCCGTCGGGCGAGGCCTATTCGCGCGATTTCAGCGGACCGAACTGGCTCGACCGCCGCAACATCGCGATGGCCTATGAAGACCGCGATCCGGACGTGCTGGTCGTCGGCGGCGGCCAGGCCGGCCTGTCGATCGCGGCGCGGCTGACCCAGCTCGGCGTCGACACGCTGATCGTCGACAAGGAAGAACGCGTCGGCGACAACTGGCGCAAGCGATATCACGCGCTGGTCCTCCACAACCAGGTGCATGTGAACCACCTGCCCTACATGCCGTTCCCGCCGAACTGGCCGACCTATATCCCGAAGGACAAGCTGGCGGGCTGGTTCGAATATTATGCCGAGGCGATGGAGCTGAACTTCTGGACGGAAACAGAATTCAACGGCGGTAAATACGACGAAGCCGATGGCCGCTGGACCGTCGACCTGATCCAGCCCGGCGGGACCCGCACCATGCGGCCCCGGCATGTCGTCATGGCGACAAGCGTCACCGGCATTCCCAACCTGCCGACGATCCCGACGCTTGACCGGTTCGAGGGCGAGGTCATCCATTCCAGCGCCTATACCGGCGCGCAAAGCCGCAGGGACAAACGCGTCCTGATCATCGGCACCGGCACCAGCGCCCACGACATGGCGCAGGACCTGCAGTCCAACGGGGCGACGGTGTCGCTGATCCAGCGCGGCGCGACCAGCGTTATCAATGTCGAGCCGAGCGCGCAGCTTCCCTACACGCTCTACGATGAAGGGCTCACGCTGGAGACGGCGGACCTGATCGCCACGGCGACACCCTACGAGCCGCTCAAGGCCGCGCACGCGGCGATGGCCGTCGAATCGACACGGCTCGACAGGGACATGCTCGACGCGCTCGAGAAAAAGGGCTTCCGGATCGACCACGAAGACATAACCGGCTGGCAGTTCAAATTCATGAACCGCGGCGGCGGCTATTATTTCAACGTGGGCTGCTCCGACCTGATCGTCGACGGCAAGGTCGGGCTGATACAATACGACGACATCGAAACCTTCGTCGCCGACGGCGCCAAACTGAAGAACGGCGAGGTGATTGCGGCCGACACGGTGATCCTGGCGACGGGTTTCAAGGGACAGGAAGAAAACATCAAGCGCCTGCTCGGCGACGACGTGGCCGGGCGCGTCGGGCCGATCTGGGGGTTCGGCGATGACAGCCAGGAACTGCGAAACCTGTGGATGCGCACCCGGCAGCCCGGGCTCTGGTTTAACGCCGGCAGCTTTGCCCAGTGCCGGATTTTTTCGAAATATCTCGCCCTGCAGATAAAGGCCTGCGAGGAGGGCATGATCGCGCCGGTAAGACCGGCCGGCCTGCCCTGAATCAGGTTGCGGCGCCTATTCGAAAGACCGCGCGTCGACCAGGACCGTCTCCGTCATCGACGGGCGTTTGTCGAATGCGTCGAACCAGGCGGCGAGCCCGGGGTTATCCGCCCGCCAGTCGTCTTCCGGAAAGGTCTGATCGGCAAAGGAGAGCGCAACGGCCACGGAAATCGTGCCGACATCGACAGTGTCGCCGAACGTTTCGGCCTCCTGTTCAAGTGCCTTGATGCCGTTGAAGACGATGGCCTTGTTATGGGCCAGGATGCCGCCGGACTGACGCTCGGGCTTTTTCAGGCTTTCGACGAAACACGCGACCATGCTGTCGATCATCCCGTCCGCCGTCGCCTGGCGGCGCAGCACCGTCCATCGCGCCTCGCCCGACCGGGGCAGCATTTCAGGCCCGTCGCAGACGGTGTCGAGATATTCCATGATCACCGGAGAATCGAAGACCGGCTGGCCGTCGTCCGTCACCAGACACGGAATTTTGCCCAGCGGGTTCGGCGTTGCCGCGCGGTCTTCGCGGCTGAGCGGGTTCGACTTTTCCTTTTCGATCCTGTCTTCGATGCCCTTTTCCTTCATCAGCACGACAACCTTGCGCACGAAGGGCGATGTGGGCGACCAGCGGAGTTTCATGGGGGCGGTTTCCTAGAAGTTGTCTTTCTGTGTCCGGATCTCGGCGAAGACCTCGACGGGCGAGGCGTTTTCCATGCCGAGCACCTTCGCAAGCGCAGGGTCGCCGGCCCGCAGGAACGGGTTGGTCTGCCGCTCGACGCCCATCAGCGACGGGACCGTCGACACACCGGCATCGCGGCGCTGTCCGATCTGCCTGGCATAGGCCTGCAGGGCAGCATTGTCCGGGTCGACATGGAGCGCGAATTTCGCATTGGCAGAGGTGTATTCATGGGCGCAGTAAACCCAGGTCTCGTCCGGCACTTCGCTGAACTTGGAAATCGAATCATACATCTGTTCATGCGTGCCTTCGAAGACCCGCCCGCAGCCCAGCGCGAACAGCGTATCGCCGCAGAACAGCGCCCGGCTCTCTGCAAACCAGTACGCGATATGCCCGGCCGTGTGTCCCGGCACGTCCCAGACCTTTGCCTCCGCATCGTAGAGCATGAACGTGTCGCCATCGGCGACCTCGACATCGATCATCGGAATGCGATCGCGGTCCGCCTTGGGGCCAACCACCGTGCAACCGGTCTTTTCCTTGATTTCCGGCACGCCGCCGACATGGTCGTTGTGATGATGGGTGGCGAGAATATGGGTCAGGTTCCAGCCGAACATGTCGAGCGTCTCAAGCACCGGTTCCGCGTCCGACGGATCCACGACCGCCGCATTGCCCGACGAACTCTCGCGCAACAGGTACACGTAATTATCGGACCGGGTGGGAATCTGGTGAATTTCAAGGGTCGACATCTGCAGTGCCTCCGGGCGTCTGGTGCTGTTCGGAGCGGAAACCTATCAAAAACCCGCCGCCAGCGCCAACCGGTCCGTTCGATGACCGGCCGCGGAAATTCTTCCCCTGCGGGCCCGCCCGGCGCATATTGCAGACATGTATAACGATGTCGTCGATCTCCGCGATTTCTACAATACCCCGCTCGGGCATACGGCGCAGCGTATTGTGCGGCGCTATATCCGGACGGCCTGGCCCGACGTGAGCGGCATGAGCGTCGCCGGTATCGGCTATGCCACGCCCTATATGCGCCGGTTTCGCGAAGAGGCGGAACGCGTCGTCGCCCTGATGCCGGCCCAGCAGGGTGTCATGCGATGGCCAGCGGAGGGCAACAATGTCGTCTCGCTGGTCCCGGAGGACGACCTCCCCCTGCCCGACGTCTCGATGGACCGGGTATTGCTGGTGCATGCGCTGGAATGTTCGGAACAGCTCCGCAAGCTGCTGCGCGAGGTCTGGCGCATCATGGCGGAGGGTGGACGCGTCCTGATCGTTGTGCCGAACCGCCGCGGGATATGGGCCCGCCTCGACCACACGCCATTCGGCCACGGCCACCCCTATACACCGGGCCAGGTCTCGCGGCTGTTGCGGGACAATCTTTTTCAGCCCGAACAATCCATATCCGGGTTGTTTGTCCCGCCCAGCCGCTCGCGGATGGCCCTGGCCTCCGCCCCGGCAATCGAAAAAATCGGCAATCGCTGGTTCCCGACCTTTGGCGGCCTGCTGTTTCTCGAAGCGCAGAAGCAGATCTATGCCGGATCGGCAACCGGGCTCGCCCAGCAGACGCCCAAACGTTCCTACGTCCGGGTCGTCGGCAGTTCGGGGGGCACCAAGCGGGAACCGGTTCCCGGCAGGAAATGAAGATCGCGACGACCCGCATCACGGCACCTACCGAGACTTTTTTCCGGCTATTCCCGGGTCAGCAGGAAGATGGCTTCTTCGCCGCGAAGATTGGCGGCCACGCTCGTGGATTTGAGTTCGCGCTCGGCCCCTGACCGCGAGAGCGAGATCGCCCGCTGCACCGTCAACCCGAGGTCTTCGCACATCAGGGAAAAATCGCGAATGGTGCAGAGATGGATGTTCGGCGTGTCGTGCCAGGCATACCCGTCCTCGCCGACAACCGGCATGCGCCCTTCGGTCAGCAATCGCAGCCTTACGCGCCAATGGCCGAAATTGGTGAAGGAAACGATCGCAAAACGCCCGATACGAACAAGCTGGGACACCACGTCTTTCGGGTTGCGCGTCGCCTGGAGCGTGCGGGTCAGCACGACATAGTCGAATGCACCGTCCGGGTAATATGCAAGATCGGTATCGGCATCGCCCTGGATGACCGACAGCCCGTGGGCAACGCAGGAATTCACGCCTGCCTGGCTGAGTTCGATGCCGCGCCCGTCGACGTTCTTCCGGTGCACCAGGTAATCGAGCAGGGCGCCGTCGCCGCAGCCGATATCCAGCGCCCGGCTGCCGTCGCCGATCATCCCCGAAATTATCTCGAGATCGCGCCGTTTCAGGTCATGCCCGCCACGTTGTGCGGATACACTGCCGCCGCTTATGCTTCCTCCATCCGCGCTCATCCGGCGACCGGCCCGCGATTTGCGCCAAGCCCGCGATGCTCGGCGGCGCCTTCTATAAACCCGGATACCGTCTGGTAGAATTCCGGTTCATCGAGCAAGAACGCGTCATGGCCCTTGTCGGTCTCTATCTCGACAAAGCTGACATTTGCAGCCACCGCGTTGAGGGCGCGCACGACCTCCCGGCTTTCCTCGGTCGGGAACAGCCAGTCGCTGGTAAAGGAAATAATGCAGAACCGCACACTGGTCGCCTCGAACGCGGCGGCGAGACTGCCGTCATGCTCCGCCGCGAGATCGAAATAGTCCATCGCTCGGGTGATATAGAGATACGAATTCGCATCGAAGCGTTCGACGAACGTGCTGCCCTGGTGCCGAAGGTAGCTTTCGACCTGAAAATCGGCATCGAACCCGAAGCTGACCGCGTCGCGCGCCTGCAGCTTGCGCCCGAATTTCCGGTGAAGCGCCGTTTCCGACAGATAGGTAATATGCGCCGCCATGCGCGCGACCGACAGCCCCCCCTTCGGGTTAGCACCCTCTTTGAGGTAGTTGCCCTTGCGCCAGTCCGGGTCGGCCATGATCGCCTGGCGCCCGACTTCGTGAAAGGCGATATTCTGCGCGGAATGACGCGCCGCACCGGCAATCGGCACGACCGAAAACACGCGGTCCGGAAACTTCGCCGCCCATTCGAGCACTTGCATCGCGCCCATCGAGCCGCCGACGGCACAGAACAGTTTGTCGATGCCAAGATGATCCAGCAGCAACGCCTGCGCCCGGACCATATCGCCGATCGTGATGACCGGGAAATCGAGTCCCCACGGCGTGCCTGTCGCCGGATTGATATCGCGCGGGCCGGTCGATCCCATGCAACCGCCGAGGACGTTCACGCATAGAATGAAATAGCGGTCGGTATCGATAGGCTTGCCGGGCCCGACCATCGATTCCCACCACCCCGGCTTGCCGGTGAGCGGATGGGCATCCAGCACGTATTGATCGCCGGTCAGCGCGTGGCACACCAGGATGGCATTCGATTTGTCGGCGTTAAGCGTCCCGCAGGTCGTATAGGCCATGGTAAACGGGCCGATCGTTTCCCCGGAATCGAGACGCATGGGCGTATCACGCGCAAGCTCGACCTGAAAGCCCGGCAGTTTCGCCGTGTCGGCGCCGTCAGCGTTTGGAATATCTCGGGTAGCCATCGTCTTGTCCGACCGCATTCCACCTTGGAAAAGGGTGACGATTGCTAGGGTCGGCACCCTTCTATGTCAATGTTTTCTTTGCATTTGTCCGCTCCGCCGACTACATATTGGCGCCTTTTCGGAGGGTGTGCTTCGCGATACTGAAAGGTGCGCAGGGCGCTTTCCGAAACCCAATTCCAACCTGGCCGGATTATGTCTGAACGCAATACATCCCTCGCCGCATTGCGGGAGGAAATCAACGGTATCGACGACGATATCCATGCCTTACTGATGCGCCGGGCGGCGATTGCCGCGTCCGTCCGCGATTCGAAGCAGGGCGGGCCAGTCTGGCGTCCGGCGCGCGAAGCGCAGATTCTGCGCCGCCTGATCGACCGTCATGAAGGCCCGTTCCCGCGCACGACCATCGTCCAGATCTGGCGCGAGATCGTCTCCGCCATGGTGCGTCTCCAGGGAGAGTTCGCCGTCGCCGTCTATGCGACGGAAAACAACCGCACCTGCCGGGACATGGCGCGCGATCACTTTGGCGCGGAAACGCCGCTTGCCCTCTATTCGTCCGCCCGCGCGGTACTGACCGCGGTACAGGACGGATCGGCGACCGTCGGCGTTCTGCCGATCCCGGAGGAAAGCGAAGAAGCGCCCTGGTGGCCGATCCTCGCCGGTATGTCCGGTGGCGGGACCGCCGTCTGCGCCCGGCTGCCCTTTGCGCCCAGCGCGCCGGGACATGGCGATTCCGCCCTCTGCGTTGCCTCGATCCCGCCGGATGAAAGCGGCCTGGACCGCAGCCTGTTCGTCCTGCGCACCAGCCCCGAAATCAGCCGCGCCCGGCTGAACGATGCGATCGCCGCTGCGGGCATAAAACCGCTTCGCCTGATAGGGCGCGGCACGCCGCCGGATAATACGTCGGTTTTCCTGGCCGAACTCGAGGGATATGCCGGACCGGACGATGCGCGCATTGCGCGTCTCACCGATCCGAGTACCGGCATCGTCGAAGCCGCGAATTTCATCGGCGTTTACGCCCTGCCCTTCGACGCGGCCGATATCGCCGATCGGGGCGACGTCTGATGGGCTCGCTGACGCCGCGCCCGGGCATTCTCGATATCGCGCCTTACGTACCGGGCGCGTCGAAGGTGAAGGGCGTTGAGCGGATCATCAAGCTGTCGTCGAACGAGGGCGCGCTGGGGCCAAGCCCCAGGGCGGTCGAGGCCTATCGCGATATGGCCGATACCCTGCATCGCTACCCGGACGGTGGGTCAGTCGACCTGCGTGCCGCGATCGGCGCGCTGCACGGTCTCGATCCCGAACGGATCGTGTGCGGTGCGGGATCGGACGAGGTGCTCGGCCTGCTGGCACGAGCCTATGCCGGACCGGGAGACGAGGTTCTGTTTGGCGAGCACGCCTTTACGATGTATCCGCTGTTCGCGCTCGGGGTGGGGGCGACACCGGTCAAGGCGCCGGAGACAGATTACACCGTGACCGTGGACTCGCTGCTCGACCGGGTCACCGCGCAGACGCGGATCGTCTATCTCGCCAATCCGAACAACCCCACGGGCACGATGCTCACAAAAGACGAGGTGACCGCGCTGCGCCAGGGCCTGCGCGACGATATCCTGCTGATCATCGACGCGGCCTACGCCGAATACGTCACGCGGAACGATTACACCGCAGGGATCGAACTGGTCGACGCCGGCGAAAATGTCGTTATGACGCGAACCTTTTCGAAGATTTATGCGCTGGGCGCCGTCCGGCTTGGCTGGGCTTATTGTCCACCGGTCATTGCCGACGTCCTGAACCGTATCCGGCCGCCCTTCAACGTGACCAGCGCCGCGCAGGCTGCCGGCATCGCCGCGCTGAACGATGTCGAGTTCCTGACACGGTCGCGCGACCACAATACCGCGTGGCTTCCCTGGCTGGCCGAACGGCTGGAGGAATGCGGTCTGGCCGTGGTACCGAGTTTCGGGAATTTCGTGCTCGCCCGGTTCCCCGAAGACGGCGTGCACGATTCTGTATCCGCAATGGATTTCCTGGCATCGCGCGGGATCATACCGCGCAGCACCGCCAGCGCCGGCATCCCGGACGGCGTGCGTATCACCGTCGGCGTCGAGGAAGAAATGCGGGCGGTCGCCGATGCAATCGGCGAGTTCATGGCCCGGAAATGAATACCCCGCTTTTCGACAAAGTCGCCTTCATCGGAATAGGCCTGATCGGTTCGTCCATTGCGCGGGTCATGCGCCGCGACGGCCTGGCGGGCTCGATCGTCGCCTGTGCGCGCTCCGACAAAACCCTGGACACGGTGCTGGAACTGGGTCTCGCCGACGAGGTTACCAAGGATCCGGCGGTTGCCGCGCAGGACGCCGATCTGGTGATGATCTGCACGCCCGTGTCCACCTATGGCGCCATAGCCGAGGCCATTGCGCCATCGCTCAAAACCGGGGCAATCGTGACCGACGTGGGCTCGGTCAAGGCATCCGCCGTCAAGGCCGTGATGCCGCACCTGCCCGAAGGGACGCATTTCGTGCCGGGCCATCCCATCGCAGGGACGGAGAATTCGGGGCCCGAATCCGGCTTCGACACCCTGTTCGAAGGGCGCTGGTTCCTGATCACCCCGCCGCCGGGGACCGATCAGGGCGCCATCGACAAGGTCGCCGAGCTCTGGAAACGCGCCGGCAGCAATATCGATTACCTCGAACCCGAACACCACGACCAGGTGCTTGCGATCACGTCGCACCTGCCGCATCTGATCGCCTACACGATCGTCGGCACCGCAACCGACCTCGAAGACCACATCAAATCCGAAGTCGTGAAATACTCGGCGTCGGGCTTCCGGGACTTCACGCGGATTGCCGCGTCGGATCCCGTAATGTGGCGCGATATTTTCATCGCGAACCGCGATGCGGTGCTCGAAATGCTGGGGCGTCTGTCGGAAGACCTTGCGGGACTGCAACGCGCGATACGCGTCGGGGACGGCGATACCCTCGAAGCGCTGTTTCGCCGGACCCGTGAAATCCGCCGCGGTGTCGTGGAAGCCGGGCAGCATATCCCGCCGTCCCCCGAAGACGATCCGCCTAGTTCCACCTGACCGTTTTGACCCGCAGGATCGGCGCCGGGCCGATATAGAGGCGCTGTTTCTGCAGGCTTAACGGCAACCGGGCCGCGCCGCCGCCGAACGAAAGCACCCCGTTGGCGATCCGCGCCGCAAAGGCCGTCCGGGAATCGATGACCCCGGCGGCAAGCAGGCGCTCCATCGTAGCATCCACCCCCCGGATATCGGCCACCACGGCGCCCTCGGGCTGAAGTTCGTCATCCAGCGCAAAGGTGCCGTTGGTCCGCAACCGCAGAACACCCCAGTCGAGCGCCAGCGCGGCAACCTCTATCGTGCCGCCACCGTCCCGCCATCCCGTCAGCACCTGTTCGAGCGGCCCTTCGGGCACGATATCGCCGAGAATCACGGCATCGAGCGCAACCTTGCCGATCGTCCGCCCGAGGGCAGGGCGCCACCGGTCCGGCAGCAGAACCTGCCGAATATCAAGGGCGACACCGATACCTTTATCGGCGGAATCGGGGCGCGCCGCACCGGTACCAGGATCTAACGACGGCGCGGCCGGGGCCGAACCGAGAACGCGCATGATGGCGGAATCCGCCCGGATTTCCTCTCCCCCGGGAAGCCTGAGCCCGACGTCCGCGGTGCGCGCGACAACGCTTTTCATCCGCGCGCCATCGACCACGATATCGGCCTCGGCCCGCCCCAGTTCTGTCCAGACATCTCCGGCGCGGGTCGTGACCACATGGATCCCCGGGGCCGAGACGAAAATTTTCTGCGGGCGCCAGGGGGACGCGACCGCCCGGATATTCGGGGCGACCCATCGCCACCGGGCATCCGGCCCGGATATACGCGGTGTCTGAAAAAGCGCCTCGAGCCGAAGCGGAAACCCGGCGATGTCGGGATCGCCCAGGTCGACCCGCCAGCCGGCATCGCGGCGATCTTCCGCCCAGCGCGCGATTCCCGCCCGCAATTCGGCAGCAGCACTGTACCAATAGGCGGTATAGGCACCGGCAGCGACAAGCAGCGCGCCCACGAGCACAATTACAATCCGGGTTGGCCGTAACGACATGGCAATGATATAGCGGGCTCACGGATTTAAATCGATCCACTGGCACCAACGCCTCAAAATGGTCACAGTGTCGGAAAATCCGGTTCCCGGCTGTACGGCTGCGGAAACCGTTCACCTGCCGATTTCAGTATCACAGCTTCAGACCCCGCAATGACCGACCACGCACCTGCGCAACCCCAGATTTCCCGGACCGTGCTGGCGGTCGTATCGGCATTGTTCATTTTCTTCTGGGCAAGCGGATTCGTCGCCGCGAAGTACGGCCTGCCCTATGCCGAGCCGTTTACGCTGATGGCCGCCAGGTTTGTCGTTGCGACGGTCATCATGGTGCCGGCCTGCTTTATCCTGAAAGCGTCCTGGCCAGGCTCGCCCCGGAAGGCGATGCATATCATGATCGCCGGTATCGGCATCCAGGTCTTTTACCTCTCGGGTGTGTATTACGGCCTTTGGCTCGGCGTCTCGACCGGCGTGACGGCCATTGTCGTCGGGCTGCAACCGTTGCTGACGGGCGTTCTTGCGGGTTTCGTCCTGCGCGAACGCATCAGCCGGAACAACTGGATCGGGCTGGTACTGGGGTTTGTCGGGCTGGCCCTTGTTGTCTGGGACCGCGTGGCATCGCCGACGGATACACTCTGGGGCATGGGTGCGCTGCTCGCCGCGCTTGTCGGCATCACGCTGGGCACGCTGTATCAGAAAAAATACTGCGGCAGCTTCGATATCCGTACCGGCGTTGCCCTGCAGACCGTCGTTTCCTGCATTGTCATGCTGGGCCTCGCCGCGACCTTCGAGACCATGCAGATCAAGTGGACGGCGGACTTCGTTTTTGCGGTCCTGTGGTCCGCGGTGGGCCTGTCGGTTATCGCGAGCTGCCTGTTCTACTGGCTGATCCAGCGCGGTGCCGCCACGCGGGTCACAAGCCTGATCTACCTGAGCCCGCCGACGACCGCGCTGATGGGCTGGGCCATGTTCAACGAAATCATGTCGTGGCTCGCCATTGCCGGCATGCTGGTGGTCATGGCCGGTGTCGCCATGGCCGTGAGAAGCAGATGACCGACGGCAAATCGATGTTCGTCCGGGCGATGCCGTTTCTGTTCATCCTGAGCTGGGCGTCCGGCTTTCCGATTACCCGGCTGGGACTTGAATACACCGAACCGTTCACGCTGCTCTGGGTGCGCTCCGCGATCGTGATCGCCCTTGTCGGAACCTATGCGCTGTTCGTCCGTTTGCCGTGGCCCGGCTGGAAAGAGATGGGACATATCGCCGTCGTCGGCGTTTCGTTGCAGTGCCTCTACCTGGGATCCATGTTCATGGCGCTCGACGGCAATGTCAGCCAGGGCGTCGCCGCGCTGGTTGCCGGCATGCAGCCCTTGCTGACCGCCGCCGTGGTCGGGTTCGCGCTGGGCGAACGGGTCAACCGCGTGCAATGGGCGGGATTCGCGCTCGGCTTCGTCGGGCTGTTTATTGTCCTGTCCGAACGCATGGGTCTCGGCACCGCGACCACGACCGGATTTGTCTTTGCCGGGCTGACACCGATTTTCATCACCTTCGGTTCGCTGTATCAGAAAAAATTCTGCGCCAATTCGGATTTGCGGGTGGTGATGATCGTTCAGCAGACCGCCGCCGGGATCTGCAACTTCTGTATCGCCATGGCGATAGAGACCGGCGAGATCGTGTGGAGCGCCGAGCTGATATTCACCTGGATCTGGCTCGTCTTCATCCTCACCATCGGCGCGACCAACCTGCTTTACCTGATGCTGCGCCACGGCGAGGCATCGCGTGTGTCGGGCCTGTTCTATCTGACCCCGCCCACCGCCGTGTTCCTGGGCTGGATCACCTACGGCGAGACGATGGGCCTGGTCGCGCTTGGCGGGTTCGTCGTCGCCGTTGCGGGGGTCTTCCTGATAACCCGCCGTTCGGTCTCCGCGACATGACCGGTCTCAACCGCCTGAATATCGAACAGCCGGGGGGATTCTGGTTCTTTGCCTACGGGTCGCTGATGTGGGACCCGCCGTTCGATCCCGCCGATACCCGGCCGGCGCGGCTGTATGGCTATCACCGCTCGTTCTGCGTCAATTCCGAAACCTATCGCGGCACGCCGGAAAACCCGGGTCTTTCGCTGGGGCTGGACCGGGGCGGGTCCTGTACAGGTATCGCGCTGTACATCGACGAGGCTTCCCGCGAGACCGCCATCCGCGAGATCGAAGCGCGCGAGATGAATGACGACCCGATCTATATCTGCCGCCCGGTGCGCCTGGCGCTGCCGGACCGCAGCGTTCAGGGCTACACGCTTGTCGTCAACCGCAAGGACCGGATCTTTGCCGGCCGTCTGGATTTCGACGAAACGGCGCGGCGCATCGCGACCTGCGCCGGGCAACGCGGCCCCAATATCGATTATCTTGCCAATACCGTCGCCCGGCTGGACGCCATGGACATTTCCGAAGGCCATCTTCATCACCTGTTGCGCCGCGCGAGACGGCTACGCGACGGCGGCTGAGACATTGGCAGAACGCGCCGTTCGCATTAAGAAGACGGCAAGAAAATAACGGGACCGAGGGAGAAACTGCCGTGAAACTGATCAGCTACCGCCATAAAGGGCGCGAAGCCTTTGGCGTCGTCAAGGATGGCGGCATTGTCGACATGACCGCCCGCATGGATCACCCCAGCCTGAAACAGGCCATCGCCGGCCTGTCGATCAACGAGATGGAGAAACTGGCCGCCGCGGCGGACCCGGACGTTTCGCTGGATGCCATCGAGTACATGTTCCCGATCACGACACCGGAAAAGATATTCTGCATCGGGCGGAACTATCGCGCCTATCACGAGGTGCTGGAAGACGGCGGCCCCAAATGGCCCAGCATCTTCCCGCGTTTCGCATCTGGCTTCGCACCGCACGGCGAGGCGATCCTGCGCCCGACAGTATCCGAACAGCTCGATTACGAGGGCGAGATCGGGGTGATTATCGGCAAGCCGGGACGCCATATCCCGGAAGAAAACGCGCTCGATTACGTGGCGGGCTACACGATTATCAACGAAGGCAGCGTGCGGGACTGGCAGTCCAAGGGCACCCAGAACTGTCCGGGCAAGAATTTCCACCGCTCCGGCGGCATCGGCCCGTGGATGGTCACCCGCGACGAGGTCACCGACCTCGACGCCCTGCAGATCAAGACCACGGTCGATGGCGATATCCGCCAGGACGGCGGCAGCGACATGATGATCTTCAAGATTCCCTTCGTGATTTCGCATATCTCGAAATTCACCTGGCTGGAGCCCGGCGACATGATCGCCACGGGGTCGCCCGGCGGCAGCGCAATCGAGAACAATCCGCCCAACTGGCTGAAACCGGGAGAATCGATCAGCATCAATATCGAGCCGATCGGCACCCTCACCAATCCCATCGCCGCGGAATAGAAAACCTACGGGAGTGTCCTCATGAAACTGGCCAGCTTTGCGATCAGCGGACTCGAAGGTTTCGGCGCCATCACCGACGACGGCGTGATCGGGCTGACCGGCCGCCTTGCCGGACGATACCAGACACTGCGCGAGGTCCTGGAAGCCGATGCGCTGGACGAAGCGCGCGCCGCAATCGAAGGGGTGGAGCCCGATTATCCGCTCGACAAGATCGAATTTCTGCTGCCGGTCCCGAACCCGGAAAAGATCTACTGCGTCGGGCAGAACTACCGCGAGCACATCCTCGAGATGGGCTACGAAATCCCGACATCGCCGAGCATTTTCTCGCGCTATGCCCGCACCTTCGTGCCCCATAACGGCCGGATGGACATGCCGTCCCATTCGGAACATTTCGATTACGAGGCGGAAATGACCGTGGTGATCGGCCGCCCCGCGCGGCATGTGTCCGAAGCCGACGCGCTCGATTACGTCGCCGGCTACACGGTTGCCAATGACGGCAGCGTGCGCGATTGGCAGGCGCGCGGCCCGCAGGTTGCGCCGGGAAAGAACTGGGAAAATTCCGGCATGCTCGGCCCGTGGATCACGACCGCCGACGAAGCGGGCGATCCCGCGAATATGTCGGTCAGGTCATGGGTCAACAATGAGCTGCGCCAGGAAGGCCATACGAGCGACCTGGTGTTTTCGGCCGCATTCCTGGTGAGCTACCTGTCGACCTTCATCACGCTGATGCCCGGCGACATGATCACCACCGGCTCGCCCGCCGGGGTCGCCGTCGGCTTCAATCCGCCGAAATGGCTGAAACCGGGCGACAGGGTCGAGGTTGAAATCGGCGGTGTCGGGCGGCTGGCCGCGGAGGTCGGCCAACCGGCGTGATCAGCCCGTTAACCGCCCGGTGATCGCCCGGCGGTAAAGCCGCGCGTCACCCGCATTTCGAAAAATCGCAGGCCGTGCAGGTGTCGCAGCCTTCCTGGCGTAACAACGACGCCTGGCCGCATTTCGGGCATTGGCGCATCCGCGGGGTATTCTCGAGACCGACCACCCTGCGCTCTTCGCCGGTTTTCGGACCGTCGCCGCGCGCCGTGTCATCGCTCCCGGGAATGAACCCGATATCGACCATGTGACGTTCGATGATGTCGCCCATCGCCGCCAGCAATGACGGCACGTAGCGCCCCTGCATCCATTGCCCGCCGCGCGGATCGAAAACCGCTTTCAGTTCCTCGACCACGAAGGAGACATCCCCGCCACGCCGGAACACGGCGGAGATCATGCGGGTCAGCGCCACCGTCCACGCATAGTGCTCGGTATTCTTCGAATTGACGAAAACCTCGAACGGGCGCCGGCGACCGTCCTGAACGATGTCGTTGATGGTGATGTACATCGCGTGATCGGAATCCGGCCAGTGCAGCTTATAGGTCTGCCCCGGCAGTTCCTCCGGCCGCGATAACGGCTGGGTCATGTACACGACGCCGGATTCGAACTCGTCCTCCGCCGTCACCGGTGCGGGATCGCCGAGCAGAGGCAGCTCGGGCTGTGCCGGATCCGCGGTTTCCTTGACCTGCAGCACCGATCCGGTCACGTCGTTGGGCCGGTAGGTCGTGCACCCCTTGCAGCCGGTATCCCAGGCCTGCAGGTAAACATCCTTGAACGTGTCGAATGCCACGTCGGCGGGTACGTTGATGGTTTTCGAAATCGACGAATCGACGTATTTCTGCGCCGCCGCCTGCATCACCACATGATCGCCGGGCGCGATGTCCTGCGCGGTGACGAAATAATCCGGCAGCGGAGCATCGCCCTTCAGGCGGCGCCACAGACGGTAGGCATAGTCCGAGACTTCTTCCTCGCGCCGGGTGCCGTCGGGCATCAGCACGTTGCGGGAATAGGTGTAGCTGAACACGGGCTCGATGCCGGACGACACGTTATCGGCAAACAGCGAGATCGTGCCGGTCGGCGCGATCGAGGTCAGCAGCGCGTTCCGTATGCCGTGCGACCGGATGTCGTCCCGGATATCTTCCGGCAGGCCGGAGATCGTCTCGCCCGCGAGGTAGGCATCCACTTCATATAGCGGGAACGCGCCTTTTTCCGCCGCAAGCGCCGCCGACGCGCGATACGCATGATCGCGGATTGCACCCATCCAGCGTTCGGTCAGTTCGACCGCCTTGGTCGAGCCGTAACGCGCACCGCACATGATCAGCGCATCCGCCAGCCCGGTAACGCCAAGACCGATCCGGCGCTTTGCCATCGCCTCCGCCTGCTGGGCGGGAAGCGGAAAGCGCGATGCATCGGTAACGTTGTCCATCATCCGCACGGCGACCGGCACAAGGTCCGCCAGCGCATCCTCGTCGAGACGTGCAGACAGGTCGAACGGATCGGCGACCAGGCGCGCCAGGTTGATCGACCCCAGCAGGCACGCACCATACGGCGGCAAGGGCTGTTCGCCGCAGGGATTGGTCGCGGCGATGGTTTCGCAATAGTTCAGGTTATTGGCGCGGTTGATGCGGTCGATAAAGATCACGCCCGGTTCGGCGTATTCGTACGTCGCCTGCATGATCGTATCCCACAGACCCCGGGCCGGGACCGTCTTGTAACACGTGCCGCCGAATGTCAGGTCCCAGTCGCGATCCTCGCGCACCGCGTCCATGAACGCGTCCGTGACCAGTACCGACAGGTTGAACATGCGCAGTCGGCCAGCTTCCTGCTTGGCGGCGATGAAATCTTCGATATCGGGATGATCGCAGCGCATTGTTGCCATCATCGCGCCGCGGCGATAGCCGGCCGACATTATGGTACGGCACATGGAGTCCCAGACATCCATGAATGACAGAGGCCCCGATGCATCCGCACCGACGCCCTTTACCAGGGCGCCACGGGGCCGAAGGGTCGAAAAATCGTAGCCGATACCGCCGCCCTGCTGCATCGTCAGCGCGGCCTCGCGGAGATGCTCGAAAATGCCGCTCATGTCGTCGGGCACGGTGCCCATCACGAAACAGTTGAACAGGGTTACGTCGCGCTCCGTACCCGCACCGGCGATGATCCGGCCGGCCGGCAAAAACCGGAAATCGGTCATCGCCGCTTCGAATTTCGCGGCCCAATGCGCCCGCATCGACGCGTCTTCGGGCGCCGCCAACGCTGTCGCCACACGCCGCCACGTATCGTCGACGGTTCGGTCCACGACCTCTCCCGACGGCGATTTGAAGCGATATTTCATGTCCCATATCTGGTGGGAAATGGCGGAAACGGAGGTCATTCAACAGTCTCTTTTTACGGGGTCGGGAAGATAATCCAGCACACCGGCGGGGTCAATGTTCATGATATGTTTCACACATGGGTTCTGGCATCGCGCGCACGCCAAGCATAACATAAAGGGATGACGCCCTTCGAAGAATCCATGCGGTTCGAAACCGCACCGGACGGGACGCGTTTGCGGATCGGTCACTGGCCGTCGGCGACCGGCGGGCACAGACGGATCGTCCTGTGCCATGGCCGAACCGAATTCCTGGAAAAATACGCCGAAACCATCGGCGAGCTGACAGCCCGCGGTTTCGACGTCTGGTCGATGGACTGGCGCGGCCAGGGCGCTTCCGGCCGCGCGCTTGAGGACCCGCATAAAGGCCATATCGACCGGTTCGAGACGTATATCGAAGATCTCGTCTGGTTTTTCGATACCGTCATCGGTCCGGGCGATGGCGAGACCGTACTGATGGCCCATTCGATGGGCGGCCATATAACGCTGCGCGCAGTTCTCGAAGGACGCGTCACACCCGACCGTTTCGTCCTGTCGGCACCGATGATCGATCTGCCGCTCCACGGCTTCAGACGCTGCGCGACCGCGCAGCTGTGCCGGGTCATGACCGCGGTCGGTCTCGGCGGCGGCTATGTCTTTGGCACCGGCGATTACGATCCCGCCGGCGTGAAATTCGACGGAAATCCGCTGACCGGCGACCGGCAGCGATTCGAGGCGATCCACGCCGTCATGGCCGCCAACCCGGTCGTGGCGATGGGCGGACCGACTTTCAGCTGGCTGAATGCCACGTTCCGCAGCATCCCCGTCCTCCGCAACCTGTCCCGGGGATCGCCGCGAACATGTCCGATCCTGCTGTTTACGGCACTGGACGACACGGTCGTGTCGGTACCCGCGCAGACAGCGATGAGCGCCGCCCTGCCGGAGTGCAGCCAGGTCCGGATTGCAGGTGCCCGACACGAAATCCTGCACGAGACCGACGGGATCCGCCGGCAGTTCTGGGAGGCGTTCGACCGCTTCACGACAACGGGCTAGCCGCGCCGGGCCTCCTCCAGCAGGGCCTTGTTTCCGTCGTGAATGCGCGACGACAGCATTTCATCGAAAACCGCGGATGTGTGTCCCGGTGCGATCGGAACATGAAACGCTGCAATTATCTTGCCCGGCTTCTTGACGAAACTGCGACGTCCCCAGTACCAGCCCGAATTGAGCGATACCGGCACCACCGGCACATTGCACCGCCGGTAAAGGGCGCTGATCCCCGATTTCAGGGCGACGATTTCGTCCGGCGCCGAGCGCGTGCCGCCGGGAAAAATAACCACGGGCCGTCCGGCATCGAGTTGTTCCGAGACGCTGCGGATCATGCGCCGCGCTTCGCTGGCCCCGGCCGACCGGTCGATCGCGATCATGCCGAGCTTGCGCGCATAGGGCCCGAACATCGGCACATTGTAGAGTTCTTTCTTCAGCACGAACGCCGGGTCGCGCAGAACCGCATAGAAACCAACCGTGTCCCAGGCCGACTGGTGGGCGGCCGCGACGATAAACGGCCCGGTGGGAAGGTTTTCAAGGCCGCGGAACTCGAAATCGAGTGACAGGATATGCCGCTGCATCCAGAAGATGCCACGGGTCCAGAACCTGACCGCCGACAACATGGCCGCCCGGGAGGCGATCGTCAGCGGGACATACGCGACGAGAAGCAGGCCCGACCATGTGAAAATCGCGACATTGAACGCCAGAGAACGGAGGAGCATCATCCGGGCACCCGGCCCAACAGCTCGATCCGGGCAAAAATATATTTGTGATATTCGGAAATTGCGAGACGTGCCGACCCGCGCCATCGCCACCAATTCTCGGCATAAAATCCGGCAGGAAAGACCGGATGGGGAACGATCCTGATCGCGGACGGCAGGGCATGGTGGAACTCGAGCAGGCTGCGCGGCATGTGGTAGCTCGCGGTCACGAGCCGGATCGACGTGAATCCTTCCCGGGCCACCCATTCAACGGTTTCCGCGGCATTGCCCCGGGTGCTGTCCGCCGCATAGCCCAGCGCGATACAGCATTCGAGATCGCCGGGCGCGCGCTGTGCCAGCCTGAGCAGGGCCTGCACATCGACCCCGCGATAGACCCCCGATACGAACAGTTTGCGCCCACTGCCGGCGGCGAGCAGCGAGAGTCCCTCGCTGACACGGCCGGCGCCGCCGGTCAGAACGACAATGGCATCGGTCTTTTCGCCGGATGCCGCCCCGGGTTCGGGTATCAGCGTGGCAAACAGGTAAAGCCCCGCAGACCACAGCAGAAACGCAAACGCCGCCACCGCCACGATGCGGCGGAGCGCCCTGCCCGGGCGTCTTGCATCCCTGCGGTTCACATCATTTTTCCGAGAACGCGTTTCACGGTGATCCCGACCGTCAGGACGACCAGCAAAACCGCGGCGACGGGAAGCGCTACCAGCATCGCCCACTGCAGGGGCCCAAGGGCCAGTTCGGGCAGCAGACCGCCGCTCAACCGGCCGCCATAGACATGCGTCAGCCACACGACCCCGGCACCCAGCAGAAAACCGACGGCAGCACCGGCCGACGCCAGCCTGAGGGTATGTTGCTGGAACTGCCGCGCAACGTACGAATCCTGGGCGCCGATCAGATGCAGCACCTCGACGACATCGCTATGAATGGCAAGCCCCGTCCGCGTCGTGAAGATCACGGTTGCAACCGCCGAGATCAGAATCACGATCATGACCGCGAAGGACACGGTCTCGGCGATCCGGGTGAATTCCGTCAACCGGCGCAGCCAGATCGCGTGATCGTCGACCACAGCCCCCGGCGCGACACGGGCGAGACGTGCCGACAGCGCGGCAATATCGATGTCCGCCCCCCGTACCACCGACACATCGATCAGATCGGGCACGGGCAGGTCGAGGCCCAGGACCTGTTTCCCGAGCCAGGGTTCCAGCAGCACGGCGATCTCCGAATCCGGTATCGGGCGCACCGACACGATGCCCGGCGTCGTCCGCAATAACTCCGCGGCGGCCTCGACACGCTCCCGCCGGTCCGATCCGTCGGAGACGGGGATCTGAACGGTCAGCGTACCCGACAGATTCTGTCGCCAGGCATCGCCGGCGGAGGACAGAAACATCCCCGCCGCAAAGGCAAGCGTGGCGAGAAAGACCAGCAGCCCGACCGTCCAGGGCAGGTACCGGCTGGCCGGGTCGCCGCTAAGCGGGACGTCGCGCACCCGTCCGATCATTGAAGCCCCGCTGGTTTCCAGTCATCCCGCGTCGCGATACCGGGCCCGCTGAGCAGGCCGTCCTCGACGTGAAAACACGGATGTTTGAACCGCTCGATCAGGGATTCGTTATGCGTTGCGACAACAACCGTCGTGCCGATCTTGTTCAGCTCCTCGAGCAGATACATCAGGCGGATGGCGATATCGTCATCGACGTTGCCGGTCGGCTCGTCGGCCAGCAAAATCTGCGGACGCGCAATAACCGCCCGGGCAATCGCGACACGCTGCTGTTCCCCGCCCGACAGCGTTGTCGGCTTGTCGTCGATCTGTCCCTCGAGGCCGACCCATTTCAGCAGTTCCGCGACATGATTCCGGATCTGGCCTTCCTTGGCGCCGGCGACCCGCAGCGGCAGCGCAACATTATCCAGGGCGGACAGATGGTCTATCAGCCGGAAGTCCTGGAAGACGACGCCGATCCTGCGGCGCAGGGCGGCCAGTTCCGACCGCGGAATCGTCGACACGTCCCGTCCGAACATCGAGATACTGCCGCGCGACGGGCGATGGGCAAGGTACATCAGCCGCATGAGCGACGACTTTCCGGCGCCGCTGGGCCCGGTCAGGAAATGGAATGACCCCGCCGGCAGCGAAAACGATATATCATGAAGCACCTCCGCCCCGAGGCGGTAGCGCATGCCAACGTTTTCAAAGCGGACGATATCGCCTACACCATTCGCCAATGAGTACCTTCCCGATCAGTTATGCGGACAGATTCGCACACCCATTGACCCGCCGTCCAGAACCACGCCAATAATCGGCTGTAAATACAACGTTGGCCGGCAGGACGCACCATGACGGCTGGTCGCACCATTGTATTAAGTGCAGAATCACGCCCTCTTATATGATCGGCCGCCTTAGGGTAAGAAGTTCAAATGATCATCACGTGCCCAACCTGCTCTGCGCGATATGTTGTCGATCCGGTAAAGATCGGACCGGCCGGCCGCACCGTGAAATGCGCGAAATGCGGGCATGCCTGGGCGCAGCCTGCGCCGACGCCCGAAGAGATGGCCGGGGCCGCCGCGGAGCAGCCAGCCGTTGCTTCGGAATCGAGCGCCGCTGCAGAGGCGGCGGCACCCGCCGATGAAGCACCCGAAAAAACACCCGCGGCCGACGATATCGCCAGCGCCTTCGAGGAGCGGATCGGCCGGGAGCCTGCGGAACCCGACGACGGCGATACAGCAGACAACAGGCGCGACGACCCGGATGATCCCGACGGGGATTTCCGCGCGAACTTCGACGATGCTTTTCGAAGAGAACCCGAATCGGCCGCACGCCCGCTTCGGAACGACAGGTCCGCCAACCTGCCGGCGCTGCCGCGCGACTCCAGCCCGTGGCCGGCCCGCATCGCATGGATTGCATTGATCGTCGTTGTTATTGGCGTTATCGGCGGTGCGCTGGCGTTCCAGCAGACGATTTCGAAAAGCTGGCCACCGTCGCAAAAGCTTTACGACCTGATAGGCATGTCGCCGGAGCCGATCAAGAAACGGCTCGGCGTGCGCAGCGTACGCTACACCTATCCTGACAAGACGACCCTCAGAATCGACGGGGAACTGGTCAATTTGTCGAAGGCGCCGCATGACGTGCCGAACCTGCGCATCCTTTTTCTCGACGACGCGGGCAAGGTCGTCAAACGATGGACCTTCCCGCCTCCGGAGCGTCGCATGCTGCCGGACGAAGTGGTCAAATTCGCCACCGAAATCAAAAACCCGCCGGCTGACGCCAAGCGCATCGATGTCGGCGTCGACGAAAACTAGACAGGCCGAGAATGGACCCGAAAATACAGCCCAAGATCGACGTTATCTTCGACGCCGAGACGATCGCAGAGCGTATCGAAGTTCTTGCACGGGATATTGCAAGGGATCTGCCCGATGACCTGCTGATTATCGTGGTCCTGAAGGGAAGCTTCATCTTTGCCGCCGACCTGCTGCGCGCACTTGACCGGGCAGGCATGCGGCCGACCGTCGATTTCGTCACCCTGTCGAGCTACGGGACGGAAACCCACAGTTCGGGCACGGTCAATCTTGCACGCGATATATCCGAAGATGTGCGCGGCCGCACGGTCATGATCATCGACGACATCCTCGATACCGGCCGCACGATGGCTTATGCCACCGACCTGATGACGGCGCGCGGCGCCGCGGCCGTTCATACCTGCGTGCTGTTGGACAAGCATGAGAAACGGGAAGTTCAGATCGAGGCCGATTACGCCGGCTTTCCGGTCGACGATGTGTTCGTGATTGGATATGGCATTGATATGGCTCACCTTTTCCGGGGCCTCCCCTATATCGGGATGGTGCGTCAGGACTGACGAAATCGCCGTCCCGGCAGGCGGGCGCGATCACTGGAATTCATCTTTTCTTAATCTTTTGGAAAGGAATTCCCCATATCCTGCGGACGTGGACCCACAGCACCAGAAACGCACGTGTCAAAAATCCTGATTGCCGAAGACGACACCGCCGTACGTGAATTCGTATCGCGCGCCCTTGTAAATGCCGGGCACGACGTGACCGCGGCTGCGGACGGCGTGCAAGCGCTCGAAGCGCTCGAAAAAGAGCCGTTCGAACTGCTTCTGTCCGATATCGTAATGCCCGAACTGGACGGCATCGCCCTTGCGTTGAGGGTCTCCCGGGATTGGCCCGACATGCCGATCCTGCTGATGACCGGTTATGCCGCCGAGCGCCAGCGGGCGCACAATCTCGACGCGCTGATCCACGATGTGATTTCAAAGCCGTTCACGCTGCAGCAGATATGCGAAGCTGCAGACAATGTGCTGAGTGCCCGCGCGTAAAAACCGCCCGGGCGACCGCCCTTCGGGTCAGAACCGCTTCAGCAACCTGTCGATATAATCGAGTTCCAGCGGCGTGCGGAAGCGTTCGCCGGCGCGCTTGCGTAATTCGTCGAGGATTTCCTGCGCGCGCTCGATAGACCCCTGATCGGGGATCGTGACCCTCCGGGTATCGATGCCACCTTCTTCATCCTGCCATTCGCGGCCGAGCGGATCTCTCATCGTTCCCATCGGGTTGAATTCCCGGCTCATGCCGATACCGGAGCCGCGGCCGAAGCGGCTCATCATCTGCTGCATCATCCCCTGTCCGGCGCGGCGCAGCGCTTCGAGCGCCTGGCCCTGCTGTCCGACCGCCTGGCCGGGTTGCCCCTGGCCCAGAGACTTTGCGGCACCCTCCATGGCCCGTCCGGCCTGCCCGAGCGACCGCATTCCCCTGCTGTTGCCCGGCATCATGCCCTTCATCATCTGCTCGAATTTCTTCAGCATCTCGCGCAGGTTCTGCTGTTGCTGCGCGCCCTGCTGCATCTGGTTGTCGCCGGGGCTGCGGCCCTGCGACTGGCGGAACGTTTTATCCATAAGTTCGTTCTGGCGCCGGATCATCTCCTGCAGCTGGCGCATCGCCTGGTTGCCGCGCTGCGCATTCGGATTGTTCCGCATGATCCGCGCATTGCGCAGGCTTTCCATCATGTTCCGCAGCTGCGACAGCATCTGGCGTGCGGCCTCCCGGGAGCCGGAGCGCATCAGCTGGCGAATCTGTTCCATCATGCGCTGGATATCCGACGACTGCATGATCCTCGCCGTCGGATCGAACGGCATCGCCTGTTCCGAATTCGGCGCGTTCTGAAGCTTCTTCGCAAGTTCCCGCATGAACTGGTTCATGGCGTTCTGCAGATCCCGCATCAGCCGTTCCAGTTCCTCGTCGGGCGCGTTGCGCGCCAGCGCTTTCATCAGCGCGTCCTGTGCACGCGCCAGTTCCCGTTCGGCATGGGACAGCTGGCCGTCCTCGACCCGGAGCGCCGTATCCCAGAGCAGGTCGCGGACCGGCGGGATCGCTGAATCCTGTTCCTCGTGAAACAGCCGCGAGCGCGACATGATCAGCCCGAGAAAGACGACGGTATCGTCCTTGTAGGCCTGGGCATCGCTCGCGATTTCGTTGATCCGGTCGATAATTTCGCCGCGCCTTTCAGGCTGCGTCGTCAGCCGCCGCCGTTCGACGATGATTTCCTTCGCCACCGGGTTATTGAACTTGCGCTCCGGCAGGACGAGCTTGATCTCCTCGGAAAAGCCTTCCTGGCCCGCGGCATCCTTGGCCGCAAGGCGGATCACCACCGGTAGCCCGGCCCACGGGTGCGGCGCGATTTCCTGGAAGGTCGCTTCCTTGACCTTGCGCGCATTCAGCGACGGCGCCGGCAGTTCGAACCGGGAAACCTCCTTGCCGATGACCTCGCCGCGTTCGTAGGTCCGCCGCATTTCGCCGCGTATTTCGGTGATCCCGTAATCGTCGCTGCCGGTATAGGCCATCCGCAACGTCCCGCGCTGGGTCGCGGCGGGCTCACCGTCGAATGCGATACTCGGCGGCGTGTCCGCGCGGGTACGCAGCGTCCACGTGCCGAGGACCTTGCCGTCATGCACGACCGACAGGCGGCCGCCTTTTTCCAGGGGCTGCTGCAAACGCCGGTTCACGCGGTCCACTGCCTCAAGCGGGATTTGTTCGCCGTCGATATCCAGTACGGCGCTGCCGGTCCCGCCCGAGACGATCGCCGTCAGAATACTTCCCTGAGGGACTTCGACGACAAGCGCATCGGCCTCCGGCGCGGCAGCGCCCTCGGGCTGGGCTGCGGCGGCCTGTTCCAGCGCCTTCGCATGATCGCGGGCGACCTGTATCGGGAAAATGGGCGGCAGGCGCGTGTATTCAGGCGGTGTGACCCAGAGTTCCAGCTTTGCGGTCTGGGTCCGGCTGTCATCCCCCAGGGCCGGTACGAGGGCCCGTCCCAGGCGGTCGCCGGCATCCGGTCCGGCCACCACCGCACCGATAAACAGCACAAGCACCACCGCCGCGCGGAGCGCCCAGGGGTCCCGGGCCGGAAGCCCGGGCGACGGCGCGCCGACCTTCAGGGATCGGATACGCGCCGCCATCTGTTGCTGGTGGGCCTGCCACAGTGCCTTTGACGTGGGATCGGACATACCGTCCGGCAACTTGTCCTGAAGCGCCTCGAGCGGTCGGTGTTCGAGCCCGCTTGCCGTCTCGATCCGGCGCACGGCGTCCCGCCGGTTCGGCCAGGTCAGAACCCGGACAGCAGCGTATACGGTATATCCAAGCAGGCCGGCGAAACCGACCAGCGATGCGGCATGCAGCCAGCCGGGGAAATACGAAAATCCGTCAAGGAGCGCGAAGCCGACGAACAGGCCTATAACCCCCAGAGGCGGCCAGACTGCCGGCCAGACAATCTCCCAGGCAAGGCTCAACCGTGCCTGCGTGATCCGCCGTTTCAGCACGCCGTCCGGGCGCGCGCGCGGGATCTGTGTCTCGGTGTCTTTACGATCGCTCATGCCGCCGGGTCTCCTGACGGTACGGTGTTCGTCACTGCCCGGTCACCCAGCCCGGCACGACATCCTGTCCTATAAGTGTATCATAATCGGGCCGAGGTCGAATCACGGCGTGTTGAGCCCCGTTAACCATGATTTCCGGTATCAGAAGACGGCTGTTATAGGTCGACGACATGACCGCGCCGTAAGCGCCGGCGGACCGCAGCGCGAGCAGGTCGCCGGCGGCGAGCGCCGGCATGTCCCGCTGAACGGCAAAAACGTCGCCGGTCTCGCACACCGGCCCGACAATATCGACCGGCCCATGCGCCGAACCGTCTGCCGGCTGGGCGACCGGGTCGATATCATGCCACGCCTCGTAAAGCGTTGGTCTTATCAGGTCGTTCATCGCCGCATCCACCACCGCAAACTTCCGGCCGCCGCTGTCCTTCACATAGATGACCCGGGTCACCAGAACGCCCGCTTCGCCTGTCAGACGCCTGCCGGGCTCGAACGTCAGCGCCAGATCCATGTCACCAAAGACGTCACGGACGATGTCGGCATAGTCCGTCGGTACCGGTGGAATTTCGTCCTGGTAGACAATGCCCAGCCCGCCGCCGAGATCGACGCGGTCGACCGCCAGGCCGTCCGATCGCAGATCCCGCACGAGGGCGGCAATGCGCTCGAACGCGTCGCGGAACGGATCCAGCCGCGTGAGCTGCGACCCGATATGCACCGCCAGTCCCGCCGGCTTCAGGCCCGGCATCCGGGCCGCGGCGGCATAGACGTCCCTGATACGATCGAGCTCGATCCCGAACTTGTCCCCGGCACGGCCGGTGGAGATTTTGTGATGGGTATCGGCATCGACGTCGGGATTCACCCGAAGCACGATCGTCGCGGTCTTTCCCAATGCCGTCGCCACCTCCGACAGGGCCGCAAGCTCCGGCTCGGATTCGATATTGAACTGCCCGCAATCGGCGCGCAGCGCCATGTCCATCTCGGCCCGCGTCTTGCCGACACCGGAAAACACGATCTTCTCCGCGGGCACGCCGGCTGACAGCGCCCGCCGAAGTTCGCCCTCGGAGACGACGTCCGCGCCCGCGCCGAGCGCCGCAAACAGGGCGATAACGGCCTGGTTGCTGTTCGCCTTGACCGCGTAGCAAACCATCGCGTCGAGCCCGGCGAAAGCGCCGGCGAATTCTGTATAGGCGGTGCGCAGCATGTCCGCGGAATAACAGTAAAACGGCGTCCCGACGTCTTCAGCCAGGTCCGTCACCGCGACATCTTCCGCGTATAATGCCCCGCCGCGATATGCGAAGGCGCTCATGTCCGGATATGCCTCATCGTGACGTTGGATACTGGGTCGGGAAAGTGACCGTTTCGTCGGGTGACGTCAGTTTGCGCGGTTTCTTGCCGCAACCGGCCACCGACAGGGCAAACGCCATGCACAGGGCCGTCAGGAGGCCCCGCTTCAGGATCATGTTCTTCGCTGTCATTTCAGGAACCGCTCCCGTGCGGAAATTACCTGGGCGCGGACGCAGTCGGGCGCCGTTCCGCCATAACTGTTGCGGCTGCGGACGGATTTGTCCACGCCCAGAACATCGAACACCGCAGCGGTGATACGGTCGTCAATCGCCGTCAGGGCATCGAGCGGCAGATCTTCCAGACCGCAGCCTTCCTGTTCGGCGAGCGCGACGACCCGGCCCGTCACGTGATGGGATTCGCGGAACGGCACGCCTGCTTCGCGCACCAGCCAATCGGCAAGGTCGGTTGCGGTGGTAAATCCCTCGCCCGCCGCCGCGGCAAGCCGGTCGCGGTTGAAGGTCAGGTCGGCGATCATGCCGGTCGCCGCCGCGACGCAGACCATGAGGGCCTCCGCGGCGTCGAAGACCGGTTCCTTGTCTTCCTGCATATCCTTCGAATAGGCGAGCGGCAGCCCTTTCATCACGGTCGACAGGGCAACGAAGGCGCCAAGCACCCTGCCCGTCTTGCCCCGGATCAGCTCCGCCGCATCCGGATTGCGCTTCTGCGGCATCATCGACGAGCCGGTCGAAAACGCGTCCGACAGCCGCGCGAAGCGGAATTGAGCCGAAGACCAGATCACCAGTTCTTCGCCGAGACGCGACAGGTGTCCCGCGCAGATCGCCGCGGCGGCAAGATATTCGAGCACGAAATCCCGGTCGGAAACGGAATCGAGCGAATTCGCCGTCGGACGGTCGAAACCGAGCGCCGCCGCCGTCGTCTCGCGGTTTATCGGAAAGCCTGTACCCGCCAGCGCACCCGCCCCCAGCGGGCTTTCGTTCAGCCGCGCCCGCGCATCGGAGAACCGGCCGCGATCGCGTCCGAACATCTCGACATAGGCCAGCAGATGATGCCCCGCGGTGACAGGCTGGGCCGCCTGCAAATGCGTGAAGCCGGGCATTACCCAGTCCGCATGGGCCTCTGCCTGGTCGATCAGCGCATTCTGGAGTGCCTTGAGCGCGTCGTCGGCGGCATCGGCGGCGTCGCGGACCCACAGCCGGAAATCGGTTGCCACCTGATCGTTGCGCGACCGGGCCGTGTGCAGCCGGCCGGCGGCATCGCCGATCCGCTCGGTCAGCCGGGCTTCGATATTCATATGAATATCTTCAAGCTCGGCTTTGAATTCGAAGGTCCCGGCCTCGATCTCGTCCCGGATTGCTTCCAGGCCGTCGCAAATTGCCGTCACATCGCCGTCGGACAGTATCCCGGCATCGCCCAGCATCCGTGCATGGGCGATCGAGCCGGCGATGTCCTGCGCATACAACGCCTTGTCAAAGCCGATGGAAGCATTAATTCTCTCCATGAGCGCGTCGGGCGCGGCGGCGAATCGTCCACCCCACATCTGGTTGGACCCGCCACCTGCGGAATGCGCGCTATCGGAATTGTTCTTATTGCCCATGTCTAAGATTTGCTCATGACGACGTTCGGTACTCGGTTCGGGTTGCTATCCGGGATAAAAAAAACCGGCGCACGCGCCGCTATTGCCACCGGTTTGGCGATAATGGCGATTATTGTCGCGGATTCAAGCACATCCGCGCGCGCGGATACAGTTTCGGGCGGGAACATAGTGCCGCCGCGCACAGGCTGGATGAAAAAGTTCGAACCCGCCAGTGCGCCGGCCGCGCTGCCCGCAACAATATTTACCGAGCAGGACGGCACAAAGCGTGTTCTCGCGGATTTCGGCGGCAGGATCGTGCTGATGAATTTCTGGGCGACGTGGTGCGGTCCGTGCGTCCGGGAAATGCCGTCGCTGGAAAGGCTGCACAAGAAGCTGGGCGGCCCGGACTTTACCGTCATCGCCCTGTCCGAGGACCGCAAGGGATGGGAAAAGATCCTGCCGTTCCGCAAGGACCTGGGCCTGACCGCCCTGCCCCTGTTTCACGATGTCGGCTCAAAGATGATGTTCGGTGCGAAGGTGCGCGGCCTGCCGACCACGATCCTGGTCGGACGCGACGGCAGGGAACTCGGGCGTCTGACCGGACACGCCGAATGGGACAGCGACGAGGCGGTCGCGCTCATGCGACATTATATCGGCAGGCGGTAAGGGTCTGAAACGCGCGAAGTCTAGGCGGCGCTCAGGCTTTTGGGTTCCCCGAACAGGTAGCCCTGTCCGAAATCGACGTGGAAATCGAGGATGTCGCGCAGGACGTTTTCCGTTTC
Organism: uncultured Rhodospirillaceae bacterium; assembly: GCA_963977005.1. Taxonomy (GTDB): domain Bacteria; phylum Pseudomonadota; class Alphaproteobacteria; order MPNO01; family UBA830; genus CAXBCP01. The sequence continues at coordinate 88,057 of CAXBMQ010000014.1, read as the reverse complement.
GATCTTTTCGACGACCAGATCGATGCCCTGGCGCTCCAGCGCTTTTTTGAAATCCTGCAGGTCGATATCCGTCGACGGCTGCGGGACCTCGCGCAGCATGGTCTCGGCGTCGATCTTGATATACTTGAAGTGCTGTTCGGCAAGCGCGCCGTAGTCCAGATTCAGGCTGTTCACCTGATCGAGCGAGAACCGGAAGCCCAGCGCGGCGAGGCGCCCGAGCTGATGTTTGATATCGTCGTCCTGATTGGCAATGGTTGCGTGGCTGAACTCGAATATCAGGTCCTGCGCCAGCGACGAGTTTTCCGTCATGAACACGACGAAATCGTTGAAGAATTTCTTGTCCGCCAGCGTGTGCGGCGAAATATTGCAGAAAAATCCGATATTCCGGTTCTTGTTCTGCTTGTTCCGCAACTGCTGGACACACCTGAACAGCATCAGGTTATCGATTGCCGTCACCAGGCCTTCGCGTTCCGCGATGGCGATATACTGGCTCGGCGTGATCACATCGCCGTCTTCGCTGCGGATCCGGGTATATGCCTCGTAGAATTTGCGCTTGCGCTGCGGCAGGCTGACCACCGGCTGGAGCACGAGATCGACCCTGTCCTTGGCAATCCCGTCCCGCACCAGATGAACAATGGCTGCATCGTCGAGCACGGGAACATCGGATTCCGTGTCAGGACCCGCCAGTGGATCGAACTGGTCGGATGCTTCGGCGAGCCGTGCGACGGACGTCACCTCGTCCGGCGGCGATGACGGATCCGCGGCCGTGGTGAGCGTTTCGACCAGATCCTGAAGCATCCGGACCTCAGCCATCACCTTGCCGACATCTTCCTGCAGCGCTTTGCCGCCGGCCCCGCGACCGGTCATCGTCTCGATCGCTTTATAGATCTGGCCGACCTCCTCGCGGGCGCGCGTCAACTCGCCCATCACCTGCCCGTGACCGGCGCGCAGGTCCTGTACCTCTTCGACCAGCCGGCCCTCTTCTTCCTGGCGTGCAAAGACTTCATGGAGAAGCGCGGAACCGACAAGCACCACAGCACCCAGCATGATTGACGTGTTCGGGTCTATTCCGCTGAAGAAACGCGGTAGCACCAGCGCCACGGCAGCGGAGATGATCGAATAGCCAAGCGCGATAAGAATATGACGAAGAAAAGACATGCCTGCCGACAAAAGTTTCGGAACAAGGCTAATGTGACGTTAACCGGTTGATATTGGGTTAAGAAACCGACCGAATAAGCCCGATTTCAGTCTTTGGCGTCAGCGCCCACCGCATCGGCGACATGCGCAAAGCCGTCCCGTTTCAGAAGTACCGTCAACTCCTGCTTGATGCGCGGGATCAGCGCCGGACCGTGAAATACCAGCGCGGTATATAGCTGCACGATCGATGCCCCGGCCCGGATCATTGCATAGGCATCGGCGCCGCTGGCGATACCGCCGCACCCGATGATAGGCACGCTGCCGCCGGTCCGGCGATACATGTCGCCGACAATTTCCAGCGCAATGGGAAACAGCGGCGCGCCGCTCAACCCACCGGCTTCTGCGCTTTGCGGGTCCGTCATGTCGGACGGCCGCTGCACCGTGGTATTGGCGACGGTCATGCCATCGACGCCGGTATCCATAATGACCGCGGCGATATCGGCGCGGTCGCCGTCGTCCAGGTCCGGCGCAATCTTGACGATCAGCGGGGGTCTTTTTTCGGCGTCGGGGACCGCCCGGGCGCGGGCCTGCAATACCCGGCCGATCATATCCGCAAGGATTTCACGGCCCTGCATCGCACGAAGACCGGGCGTATTGGGCGAAGAAATATTGGCCACCAGATAGTCGGCATACGGCGCGACAGCCTCGATCCCGATTTCGTAGTCGGCGGCGCCATCCTCTGTCACCTTGTTCTTGCCGATGTTGGCGCCGAACGGACCGAGCCCCCGGCCCCGCCGGGCCACCCGCCGGACATAGGGTGCCAGCCCCTGGCCGTTGAATCCGAGCCGGTTGATTGCCGCGTTGTCTTCGGACAACCGGAACATGCGCGGTTTCGGGTTACCAGGCTGCGGCAGCGGTGTGACAGTGCCCGCTTCGACAAAACCGAATCCCGCCGCCAGCATCGCATCGGGCACCTCGGCGCCCTTGTCGAATCCGGCCGACAAGCCGACCGGGTTGCGGAAATCCAGCCCCCAGACCGATGTCGCGAGAACCGGATCGTCCGGCGTTTTATCCGTCGGACCCAGGCCCCAGGCAAGCGCGCGGATGGTGGCGCGATGGGCAGCCTCCGGCGGCAGCAAGCGGAGGACGGGGAGCAGCAGCGAATGGATATCTGTCAACGGTCGGGCCCTGATGCAATGGTCGCCGCCAAACTATCCCGAATCGCGAGGCCGAAAAACCGGCGCGCGCACCTCGATCCATTGATCGGGCCGGTAAACCCGACTATATCGGTCCCATGACCGACACCGACACAATCGACCAAACAACTCAGGAAATCGTCGACGAATTCGCGTTCTTCGACGACTGGGTCCAGCGTTACGAATACATCATCGAGCTCGGCAAGGCCCTGCCCGACCTGCCCGATGACAAGAAAGACGATGCGCACAAAGTACCGGGCTGCCAGTCCCAGGTCTGGTTTCACGCACGGCGCGAAGACGGCAAAATCTATTTCGACGCGGATTCGGATGCCATGATCGTACGCGGTCTGGTGGCCCTGCTGCTGCGCGTCTATTCGGGCCGCACGCCGGAGGAAATCATCGGCACGCCACCCGCCTTTTTCGAGGTGCTGGAACTTGGCTCGCATCTGAGCGGCAGTCGCGCCAACGGCCTGCATGCCATGGTGACGCGCATACATGCCTATGCAAAGGCATTCCGCGACGAAGATAGCGGCGCCGATGCCGACAACGTCATTCCCCTGAATCCGGAAGCCCTGAACTGATGGACCGCGCGTCGTTCACCTGGAAGGACGGCACGTGGTACGAGGGCAATGAGCCCATGCTGGGGCCGATGAGTCATGCCTGGTGGATGGCATCTTCGGTGTTTGACGGAGCGCGGTCGATCGGCCGGCTGGCGCCCGACCTCGACCGGCATTGCGCGCGGATTATCGACTCGGGGAAGGCGTTCGGCATGACCGCGCCCCTGACGGCCGACGAAATCGTCGCGCTCGCCTGGGAGGGAATCGAAAAGTTCCCGGAAGACGCAGAATTGTACATCCGCCCGATGATGTATTTCGAGGACGGATTCGTCGCCCCGAACCTGGAATCGACGCAGTTCATCCTGACCGTCTTCGAGGCGCCGATGCCGGCCTGGGGCGGCATCAAAACCATGATTTCCAGCTATCGCCGTCCGACGCCCGAAGCCGCGCCGACCAACGCCAAGGCGTCCTGCCTGTATCCGAATGTCGCCCGCGCCATGATGGAGGCGCGCCAGAAAGGCTTCGGCACTGCCGTTGTCCTGGATGCGATGGGAAACGTCGCCGAGTTCGCGACGAACAATCTGTTTATCGTCCGCGATGGCGTGGTGCAGACGCCGGCGGCCAACGGCGCGTTCCTGTCCGGGCTGACCCGGCGGCGCATCATGGAACTGCTGACCGATGACGGCTATCGCGTCGCCGAGATGACACTGACGCTCAATGACCTTGCGGCGGCGGACGAAGTATTCCTGACCGGAAACTATTCCAAGATCCAACCTGTCATTCAGGTGGCCGACACGCATTACCAGATCGGCCCGGTCGCGACGCGGGCGCGCGAACTTTATTTCGATTTCGCCGCACGCGAGGGCGCCAAGAAAACCTGATGGAAGATCAGAACCAGGTTGGCCGCGACCACTGGAAAGGCCGCAGCAGCGGCTGGACCGCCACCGCCGCACATAGCCTGTCAACCGACGACACCCTGAACCGGATGCTGATAGAGCTTGCCGGCATCGCGCCCGGCGAACGGGTGCTCGATCTGGGCTCCGGCACGGGCGATCCGGCGATAAGTATCGGACTGGCCGTCGGCGCCCTGGGCGCGGTGACCGCCTGCGACCTGACACCGGAGATGCTGGCCAAAGCCCGCGAACGCTCGGTCAATGTCGGGCTCGACGTGATGAGCGTCGCCGCGGCCGACATGACGGCACTCGCCTTTCGGGACAACAGCTTCGACTGCGTGACCTGCCGGTTCGGCCTGATGTTTCCGGAAGACAAGGTCACGGCCGCCGGCGAAGCGCTCCGGGTTCTCAAACCCGGCGGGCGCGTCGGCTATGTCGTCTGGGGACCTTACGACGAAAACCCGCCCTTCTTCGTCATCCGCCGCGCGATCGCCGAAGCGACGGGGCAGGCAGAAGGGCCCGCGCCCCATCGTCACAGCCTGGGACAACCCGGACAGCTTTCGGACATTCTGGAGACCGCCGGGTGCGTCAACGTCGAGGAGCGCGAGATGCGTTACAAGCGCCCGGTCGACGATCTGGACGATTACATCAACCGCGCGCTGATCCGCGGCTATTCGGACACGGTCGAGAGGCTTGACGATGCCGGGCGCGGCGCCCTGATGGATACGCTGCGCGCCGCTTTCGAGCCCTATCGCGAAGACGGTAAAGTGATGATGCCGAACTACGCGCGGCTCGGCCTTGGCTGGAAACCTGCCTGAGCAACGTCACCCTTCCGGAAGCGGGAATTAGTCCCGCATGAAATCGGGGACCGGCCGATGGGTCCATTTCGCAAAGTGCGCTTTTTCAGCGACATAGAATGCGCGGTAGCCGTCGACCGGGTCGGCCCGCTTGCAGGTGTCGGGCATCGCCTGGGGCGGCTCCGTCCATCCGGCGTCCGGCAGCGGCGGCGCGTCGGGCAGGCCGTCGATGACATCCTCCGACGCATGCCGCTTGCCGTAGCGATGGGTATATTCGGCACACAGCGCCTTGCCGAACCGCTTCAGCCATCGGAAATGTGCGAGACTGTCACCCGCCCACAATACCGACGGGTGCTTTACATGGGTCGGCTTGTATTTCGCCGGCTGGTCGTAGCGGTGCAGCGCCGTACACAGGATCTGTGCCGTCTCGAGGCACATCTTCACCACATGACTGTCGCAGTGATAGCGCACGGCACGGTCGATATCTCGGTCGAGATAGAAGATATTCATGGCCCGTTTACGGGCGATGCGGCGTTTTGGATTATTCGGCGGCCGCGCTTTCGCCGGCAAGGACCCGATTGATCAGGGCGACGGTTTCGTCCTTGCCATAGAGCGCCGCGAACGATCCGAAACGCGGTCCCTGGCTCTGGCCGAGCAGCACTTCGTACAGCGCCTTGAACCAGTCGCGCAGGTTTTCGAAGTCATGCCGCTTGCCGACCTCGTAAACCTCGGTCTGGATGGTTTCCGCATCCACATCGGCGGGCATCGCCTGCATCGCGGCGACCAGTTCCTGCAGCGCGGCGCATTCCTTGGCGTCGGGCGCGCGGTAGCTCTTGTTCGGTTTTACGAAATCCCGGTAATAGGCAATGGCGTTGCCGACCAGCGTGTCGAGAATCGGCGCGGTTTCCGGTGTCGCCGTCGGCGCGTAGCGGGTGATAAAGCCCCACAGCACCGCGGGATCCTCGGTATTGCAGACGCTCGCGAGGTTCAGCAGCAGGCCGAACGTGACATGTCCCTCGGGCGCGGGCGGTGCGCCGTTGTGGATGTGCCAGGCCGGGTTTTCGAGACGCTGGGCGTCTTCCTGATCGCCGAATTTTTCCAGATGCGTCAGGTAGTCGTCGACATGGCGCGGAATGGCGTCGAAATACAGCCGTTTCGCCTTGCGCGGCGAGTTGTACATGTAAAGCGACAGGCTTTCCGGCGTGGCGTATTCGAGCCATTCTTCCACGGAAAGCCCGTTTCCGCGCGATTTGGAGATCTTTTCGCCGTTTTCGTCGAGAAAAAGCTCATAGGTGAAGCCATCAGGCGGCGTTCCGCCCAAAATCTTGCAGATCTGGCCCGAAAGACGGACTGAATCGATCAGATCCTTGCCCGACATCTCGTAATCGACCGACAAAGCGGTCCAGCGCATGGCCCAGTCGGCTTTCCACTGCAGTTTGCAGCGTCCGCCGGTGACCGGCGTTTCGACCAGCGAACCGTCCTCGTCCTCATACACGACGGTGCCGTCATCCGGCTTGGTCTCGACGATCCTGGCGAGCAGCACGCGGCCGGTTTTTTCACAGACCGGCAGGAAGGGGCTGTAGGTTTCGCGGCGCGCTTCGCCGAGGGTCGGCTTGATCACGCCGGTGATCCGGTCATGGAGACGCAGAATATCGAGCAGCGTGTTGTCGAACATCCCGGATTTGTAGCAGTCGGTCGCGCTTTTGAAGTCGTAGTCGAAGCCGAACCGGTCGAGGAATGCCTGCAGGCGGGCATTGTTGTGATGTCCGAAGCTTTCATGGGTGCCGAAGGGGTCCGGCACGCTGGTCAGCGGCTTGCCGAGGTGTTCGGCCATCATTTCCTGTTGCGGCACGTTGTCAGGCACCTTGCGGAGACCGTCCATATCGTCGGAGAACGCGAACAGCCTGGTCGGGATGTCGGACATCGCCTCGAACGCGCGGCGCACCATGGTGGTGCGCACGACCTCGCCGAAGGTGCCGATATGCGGCAGGCCGGAGGGTCCGTAACCGGTCTCGAACAGCACGTAGCCCTTTTCGGGCACCTTGCCGGCGGTACGTTTCAGAAGACTGCGCGCCTCGGCGAACGGCCACGCCTTGGCGTCCGCGCCGAGAGATTTCAGATCGGCCAACTGCCTGATCCTCCGGGTGTTTCAGAGCGCCGGGAACCTAAGGGCGTATCGGTTTGGCGTCAATCGATTGCAGCGGACCACTTTTGGATGCGGCATTCAGGCCGACACTGTCACCGGATAATCCATAAACCCGCGAAAACGTGCGCGGGGATGGCGTAACGCCGTCCCGGACGGCTCGATCTGCCCGAAACGCCGGATGAAGCCGTTCAGCGCGATGCGGGTTTCCATCCGTCCGAGCGACATGCCGGCACAGGCGTGGATACCCGCGCCAAAGGCGAGATGCTTGTTCCGCTCCCGCCCGATATCGACGGTGTCGGGATCGGGAAATTCCGCCGGATCGCGGTTCGCCGCCCCGATGCACAGCCAGACGTAATCGCCTTTTTTCATCGCCACACCGCCGACGTCTGCATCGGCCGTCAGCTTCCGGTTGCTCAGCTGAACCGAACTTTCAAAGCGCAGCAGTTCCTCGACGGCGCTGACGATCAGGTCGGGATCGGCCCGCAACCGGTCAAGCTGATCGGGGAACCGCAACAATGCGTCTATGCCGTTGGTCATGGAGTTCGCCGTGGTTTCGTGCCCGGCATTGAGCAGGAAGATGCAGTTATGCAGCAGTTCCAGCTCGGTCAGCGTCTCGCCGTCGGCATCGGGGCCGACAAGCTTGGACAGCACCTCGCCATCCTCGCCCGAGAGCGGGTTTTTCTGCCGCTCGGCGATCAGCCAGCGCAGATAGTCCTTGAAATTGTCGACCGCGAGCGATGCGTCGTCGCGCTGCGCCGGCGTGAGGTTGGCTTCCAGGCCGCCGAGGATGGCGACCGCCCAGGGCGACAGCAGGTGACGGTCCGCGCGCGGCACGCCCAGCATGTCGCCGATCAGTTCGATCGGCAGCTTCATGGCAAAATCGTGCAGCAGGTCGAACGACCCCATTTCGGCGACCTCGTCCAGCGAGGCCGCGACGACCTCTTCGACCCGGGATTCGAGAGCGCGCAGCGCCCGCGGCGTAAAGGCCGGCGCAAGACGCTTGCGCACCCGCGTGTGACCCGGCGGATCGTTGAACACCAGGCTCGTCGTGTGATGCTCGTAGAGCGAGGTGTCACCCATGGTTTTTTTGAAATCGACCGTCTTGTCGGACGAAAACAGCACGGGGTCGTGATAGACCGCATCGAGATCGGCGTGGCGTGTCAGGAACCAGGCGCCGCCCGGCATCCTGTGCACCGGCGCATGACGGCGCAGCGCATGAAAGACCGGATAGGGGTTTTCGTAGAAATCCCGGTCGAGGGCGGCGATATCGAAGGCCGCGGCGGCATCGGCGCCAAGATCGGCAATGCCGTCGTAAAGCTTGCTGTCGGTCATCGGGTCACCCGGTCTTCCTTCATCATCTCCGCCGCCTTTTCCGCGATCATGATTGTCGGCGAATTGGTGTTGCCGGACGTGATTGTCGGCATGATCGAGGCATCGGCGATGCGCAGGCCGCCCATGCCGCGCAGGCGCAGCCGGTCGTCGACCACCGCCATGTCGTCGCTGCCCATCCTGCAGGTGCCGACGGGATGAAAGATCGTCGTCGCGATATCGCCCGCCGACCTAGCCAGATCCTCGTCGCTGGATATCTGCGCACCCGGCAGATATTCCTCCGGCGCGTATTTTTCCATGGCCGGGGCGGCGACGATTTTGCGCGTCAGTTTCAGCGCATTGGCGGCAATCTGGCGGTCGCTCTCCGCCGTCAGGTAGTTCGGGCGGATCGACGGCTTGGCGCGCGCATCGGGGCTCTTGATGCGGATATGCCCGCGGCTGTCGGGCCGCAGGTTGCACACCGACGCCGTAATGGCGGGAAACGGATGCAGCGGCTCGCCGAACCTGTCGAGCGAGAGCGGCTGGACATGATATTGCAGGTTCGGCGTCTCGCGGCTGTCGTCCGATTTGGTGAACACGCCGAGCTGGCTCGGCGCCATGGTCATGGGGCCGCGCTTGAACAGCAGGTATTCGAGCCCCATGCCCGCCCTGCCGATCAGGCTGTTGGCGCGCTCGTTCAGGGTTTTCGCATTCTGTACCTTGTAGACCGCGCGGATCTGCAGATGGTCCTGCAGGTTCTCGCCGACGCCCGGCAGGTCATGCGCGACATCGATACCGTGCTCACGCAGCAACGGCGCCGGGCCGATGCCCGAGAGCTGCAAAATCTGCGGCGAGCCGACCGCGCCGGAGGCAAGCACAACCTCGCATTTGGCATCCGCATGCGCGTCCGCCCCGTCGAGCCAGAAATCGACCCCCGTCACCCGGCCCTCCGACACGGTGAGCTTTTTCGCCTGCGCCTTCGTCAGCACGGTGAGGTTCTTGCGGTGCGTGATCGGATGCAGAAAAGCATGCGCCGCGCTCCACCGCACGCCGCGCTTCTGGTTCACCTGGAAATACCCGGCGCCTTCATTGGTCCCGCCGTTAAAATCCTCGGTCTTGGGGATACCGATCTCGGCACAGGCTTCGCGGAACGCATTCAGGACGTCCCAGGACAGGCGCTGGTCCTCGACCCGCCACTCGCCGCCGGTACCGTGCAGGTCGCTCTCGCCACCGGCGAAATCCTCGGATTTCCGGAACACCGGCAACACGTCGTCCCAGCCCCAGCCGGTATTGCCCATCTGGCGCCACTGGTCGTAGTCCCGCGCCTGGCCGCGCATGTAGATCATGCCGTTGATCGCCGAACAGCCGCCGAGGGTGCGCCCGCGCGGATAGGCCAGCGCGCGGCCGTTCAGGCCGGGCTCCTCCTCTGTCCGGAAGCACCAGTCGGTGCGCGGGTTGCCCATCGTATACAGATAGCCGACGGGTATTTTGATCCAGAAATAGTTATCCCTGCCGCCGGCTTCGAGCAGCAGGACGTTGACGTCCGCATCCGCGCTCAGGCGGTTCGCCAGCACGCAACCCGCTGTCCCGGCGCCGACGACGACATAATCGAAATTATCGAAGTTTTTAACGCCGGTTTCCGGCATATTGTGGTCCTCCCGCTGGTCTCATCTTCATCGGAACGCTCCCGCCGTGCAAGCCGTCCTAAATGTCGCCCTTCCCGTTTTCGGAATCATCCTGTGTGGATATCTCGCCGGTCGGGTAAAGCTGCTGGGCGCGACAAGCTCGGAGGCGCTGAACGCGTTCGTCTACTGGTTCGCGTTACCGCCGCTGATCTTTATCGGCATGGCGGTCACGCCGGTCGACCGCATCCTGAACGCCGACTTCATCCTGACGGTATCGCTCGGTATTCTCGGCACCGGTATCTTCGTTGTTCTCGGCAGCAGGTATCTTTTCGCCAACCGCGGCGCCTCGAACGGCCTGCATGCAATGACGGCCCTGTTTTCCAATACCGGGTACATGGGGATCCCGCTGTTCATCGCGGCGTTCGGCGAAGACCGCGTGCTGCCGGCGGTCACGGCGACGGTTCTCAATATGTTTTTCTATGGCGCGATGACCGCCTGGGTCGCTGCCGTAAAGGACGAGGCAGACCGGCGGAGCAGTGCTGCGATCGCCGCCGGTATCCTCGGCGCGCTGGCGAAAAACCCGCTGGTCGTCGCCCCGGTGCTAGGCCTCGCCATCAGTGCGGCACAGCTGACCGTGCCGGTCCCGCTCGAAAACCTCTGCCGTATCCTCGGTGCGGCGGCGGCCCCCGGTGCGCTGTTCGCCCTCGGCCTGTTCCTCGTCGGCCAGCGGATCACGGCAGGCCTTGCCGAGGTTGCCTGGATCACGTTCTTCAAGCTAATCGGCCAGCCGGCACTTACCTGGTATCTCGCGTTCCACGTCTTCGAGATGGACAAATTCTGGGCAGTCAGCGCCGTCCTTCTGGCGGCTCTGCCGACCGGGGCGCTGGTCTTCGTTACCGCGCAGCAGAACGGGGTTTACGTGCAACGGGCGTCGGCCGGGATCGTGATGTCGACCGTGTTTTCCGTCGTCACGCTCACCGCGATTCTCGCCTGGTACGGCAGCGTATGACGGCCCGCCGACCGGCCTCGTCTCCTAACGATATATCAACGACTGTCCGGCAGACTTCGGGACCTAAACCGGAGACGTCAAATGGTCGCGTCCGACATCGCCGGCGACGTTCAGCGGTCCGTCGCCCCCATCGAAGTCAGCGCCCAGCTGATCGCCAGCCTGTACAAGCGGGCAAACGCACTGGTCTACGCCAATTTCGGCGCGCTGATCCTGCTGACGATATCGCTTTGGGGCAAAGCGGATACGCAATGGCTGCTGGCATGGGCGATCGTCCTTTCATGCTGGACGGCACTGCGTTTCGTCCTCGCCAAGGTGTATCTCCGCAAACCGCGCGCCATCGCCGATACCTGGAAATGGACCGTCGCCTTTTCCGTCGGATCCGGTATCGCCGGATGCCTGTGGGGTTCGTCTGTCTTTCTGATCGAGGCGCTGGATCCGGGAAATCAGAACCTGACGATCGCATTCGTCATGGCGGCGCTGAGCGCGGCGGCGATTGCAGGTTACTCGAATTCGCTGATGGCTTTTGCCGCTTTCACGACCCCGTCGCTGTCCGTGTTCGGCGTAGAACTGATCTGGCGCGACGGCACACCGGACACGATGATCGCATTGTTCGTGATATTCTGGGGATCGCTGCTCTGGGTGATGGCCAAACATCTCAATCACGGGTTCCGGGACGGGCTGGAACTGAGCCTGCAGAAAGCGAAGCTTGCCGGCCGGCTTGCGGTCGAACGCGACCGCGCACAGGCCGCCAATCAGGCCAAATCGCGCTTCCTGGGGCATATGAGCCACGAGCTGCGGACACCGCTGAACGCGATCATCGGTTATTCAGGCATGATGTCACAGAACGTCTTCGGACCGCTTGGACACGAAAACTACAACGGTTACGCAACCGACATCGAGACCAGCGGCCAGCATCTCCTCGGCATGGTCGAACGTGTCCTGCAGATTTCGGATATCGAATCCGGTGCCGTCGACCTGCGTGAAGAACCGGTCGTCCCGGCGACCGCGACAGGGGCGGCCCTCGCCCCCTACCTCACGGAACTTTCGGCCCGCGGCATCGAGACGGCCACCGACATACCCGACACAATGCCGCCGGTGCACGGCGACCCTGAAAAAATATCGCTGATGCTCGACTGCCTTCTCTCCAACGCTGTCCGGTATACGCCGAACGGCGGTCATATCCGTGTTGCCGGCGCGGTCGTCGACGACGAAGCGCACCTGACGGTTTCGGATAGTGGCCCCGGCATGCCGGATGCATTGCTGGAAACGGCGAGCCAGCCCTTCGTCGCGCTGGAGAACCGGGATCACCTGGCAGCCGCCGACGAAAGCCATACATCGGGTAGCGCCGCTGCGGAGCATACCGGTGCTGGCCTTGGCCTGCCGCTGGTCAGGCTGCTGGCCGAACTGCATGGCGGTCGGCTGGAGCTTCGCAACGGAGAAAATGGCGGGTTGGCCGCAACGATTGTTTTTCCGGCGGAGCGACTGATCGGGCCGGCGATGCCCGAAACGGCATCAGATACAGAAGCGCTCCGCGCTTAACCGTCAGCGACGGGCTCCGGCGGTACGATGACCTCTGCGCATTGTCCAAGAACCGAAACAGGCCGGATCAACCGGCGGGATGCTCCTGACGCCATCCGAAGCGGACGATCCAGCCACCGTCTTCCTGCTCGAGACAGAAGACGGTGCCGAAATCGGGCTTGAAACCGATCACCTGGATCGCCTCGTCGCCGGCGACGAGTTTCGATGCGGTACGCCGCAGATACTCGACATGGCCGACCATCATGAGATCGCCGGCGGACTGGTCTATCTCCGCCAGGAAGGGCGAAAGATCGTCGCCGGTATTGATCGGGTAGGCTGCGAGTTCCGTGCGGTCTTCCATGCCCATCGCCGCTGCGATTCGATCTGCAGTCTCCGATACCCACTGCTTGTCGCTGTGCAGAATACGCACGGGATCCACCCCTGCCGCCCTGAACCGACTGCCCAGCCGGTCGGCCTGGTCGCGCCCGAGGTCTGTAAGATGACGTTCCGGGTCCTCTTCGAGCGAAAAGGCCGTGGCATGGTGGATCAGATAGATTTTCATATGCGACTCATTCTTTCGGGCGGCGGCTGATAACGAAGGACAGCCTGCGCCATTCCTTGACCTGCATCAAGTCATCCACGACGGGCTGAACGCTAGACTCCATCCCCGTCATGTGAATGAAAACGTGTAAGAGGCAGTATCCCGACATGAAGCCGATTGAAGACAGGGTCGAAGTATCGATCGACTTTCCGGACAAATTCTATCGCGGCGCTTTCGAAGGCGAATCCCGCTATGACGCGCAGGCCGAGGGCGACGGGCTGGTGATGCATTTCGAACGCGGCGGCGACGAAAAGCGGTCGGTCGCGGTCCATCTGCATCACAATGTGCTCGCCGGCCTGCTCACCGCCTGGGCCGAGTCGCTCAAAGACGGACCTCCGGTCGACAAGGCTCACGCGGCCGAGCTCAAATCCGCCCTGCGCGCCGTCGAGGGGGCATTGCGATGAAGGCGTTTGCCATCCCCGTTCCCGCTATCGCAATCTGGGTCCTTGCGCTGATCCCGCCGACGGCAGCGGGCGCACGCGACCTGGGCGACGTCGGCATGGGACACGACCTGGCGCAACGGCTGTGCGCAACCTGTCACCGCGTCGAAAGGGGAGAGACCGACGAGAAGTTTCTCGATGTCGCGTCCTTCCAGACCATCGCCGACAGCCCCTCCAAGACGGCGCTGAACCTTCGTGTGTTTCTGAAATCGCCGCACCGGAACATGCCCGACCTGATCCTGACAGAGGCCGAGATAGACGCCGTAATCGCCTATATTCAGAGCCTGAAGACACCGTCGAAATAACACTGCGAAATAACACTGCACAGGAGAATGGGAATTTGCGGGCGGTCGCAGCGAACATGGTCGGCACAACCCCCGACTGAGTTGATCTGCGTAAATGCCGGATACGTAAACACGCCCTATCATCCGGACCCTCATAACCGATGGAGTCCGGAATGACCGAAGTTCGAGAAGCCGTGGGTGTATTCGACAGCGCGGAAACGCTGGAGGCGGCAGTCGACGAATTGCAATCATCGGGGTTCGACCGCGCCGAGCTGAGCGTGCTTGCCGGCGCAGACACGATCGGAAAGAAGCTCGGCCATCGATACGAAAAAGTCGCCGAACTGGAGGACGATGCGACGGTTCCAACGACAGCCTTCGTGTCGACCGAAGCGATCGGCGATGCACAGGGCTCGCTCGTCGGCGCGCTGCTCTATATCGGCGCGGTTTCGGTGGCCGGTGCGGTTGTCGCTTCAGGCGGCGCGCTGGCGGCGGCGATTGCCGCGGCGGCAATCGGGGGCACGGTCGGCGGCATGGCGGGGATCGGCCTGTCCGGTTTTATCGCGCAGCACCATGCCGACTACCTGCAGGAACACCTCGATCGCGGCGGTCTTCTGCTCTGGGTCCGCACCCGCGACGAAACACACGAAAAGCGCGCAACGACAATTCTGTCGAAGCATTCGGCGCATGACGTTCACGTCCATGGGCTGCCGGACAAATAGAGAACCGAAAATCAGGAGAAACCAATGTCGAGCGATTCACTGCATGCGCCCCGCGAAAGGCTCACAACCGAAACCATTTCCATGCATCAGGCGATCGTCTCACTGATGGAAGAGCTGGAGGCTACAGACTGGTACCGGCAGCGCGCCGACGACTGTGAGGACCCGGCACTGAAGGCAATCCTGCTGCACAACATGCGCGAGGAAATTGAGCACGCGTCGATGCTTCTCGAATGGCTTCGCCGGAACAGCAAGGATTTCGACAAGGAACTGAAGGAATATCTGTTCAAGGACGGCGATATCGCCGCGCTCGAAGAAAAGGCGACCGGCTGACGATGGATCCGGCCACCCAAGCCGCCATGGACGAAGCGCTGGACGACGAATACAAGGCCCGCGCGACGTATCTTGAAGTGATCGAGGCATTCGGCCCGGTCAGGCCATTCGTCAACATTGTCGAATCCGAAGGCCGTCACATATCGGCTCTGTTGTCGCTGTACAGCAAGTTCGGACTCACGCCGCCGGACGATCCATGGGCAGGCAACGTGGCGGCGCCGTCGAGCCTTGCCGACGCCTGCCGGGCGGCCGTGAAGGGCGAGATCGAAAACGCCGAAATGTATGATCGGCTGCTGGCCGGGGTCGATGAAACCGCCGTCAGGCAGGTTCTTCAACGGTTGCAGGCCGCTTCGCGAGACAACCACCTGCCGGCGTTCAGGCGGTGCCTCGCACGCGAGGAAAGCGGGCGCGGCGAAAGCGGCAGGAGACGAAGATACCGGGGAGGCAAGAGAGGCGTCGGAAGAGGTGCGGACCGAAGAATCGAACAGCGCTGACCGCACAGACGCGCTTGCAAGCGGCAGCGGCAGCTATTTCAGCGCCAGTCTCCGTGCATCCCGCCTGCCCCGTCCCACCTGCCACAGGCTCCCGTCGCGTTTCAGAACGAGCGTCGCCGACGACCCCGCAGCGACCGCAGAGACGCCGCCCATCAGCCTCACGGGATCGGGTCCGTAGCCCGCGCCCCAGACCATCAGCGTACCGTCGCCCAGAACCGCGGCCGAGTGGGACGCCCCTGTGGCGACACCGACCGCGCCTGTCAGCAAGCGGCTCCACCGGACGGCCTTGTCGCCGAGGCCATGGCGTCCCACCGGGCCGTAAATATTCCCGCCGGTCCCCATCACGTCACCGGTTTGCATCAGTGTCAGGGCATGCCCCGTATGCGCAAAAACCCGCGTCACACCGGTTGCGGTCTGCACGAAACCATCGGTCTCGCGCAGCCGCCCATCGCCGTATTGCCCGCGATGCGCGAGGCCTTTGACGAACAGCGCGCGGGCGCGCGTGACGTAGTAATTGGTGCCATCGCCCACGGCGGCCGCCGCAACATTTTCCGCGATCCGTTCGGATTTTCCCATGTCCGCCCCGATCCACCAGAGCGTGGAAACCCTGTCGATGGTCAGCACGCCGGTCCGGCCCGCGGCAAATGATGCAACCCCGGTACCTACAATCTCGGCCGGGCGTAACGCATCGCGAAATCGGCGCAGGATGCCATTGTTGTCGAGAACGTAATAGAACCGCCGACCGACGCCGACCTGCGCAGCATTTGAGGCTATCCGCCGGGGAGGCTCTTCGTCCTCCCAGCCGTAGGCGACGCCACGGACGATCGCCATATGGCGATCGTAATACGCTGCCAGCAAGGTTGACGAACTATCGGCCAGGACTTTCCTGCCGGATGCAAGTACCGCTACAACCAGCACCAACACGAAAATGACGGTGCAGCGGGAACCTGTGCTAAAGGGCGGAAATAAGCGCATCGAGCGTCTCGTCCGGCTTTTCGACCATCATCATGTGGCCGGCACCTTCGAGAATGACGGTTCGGGCATTCGGGATTGCCTCTGCCAATGGCGTCGCCGCGCGGGGCGGGGTCATCATGTCGCGATCGCCGCAGACGAACAGGGTCGGGCACCTGACCTTCGCCGCCGCGTCGACGCCACCATTGTAGGCATCGCAGGCGGCCATATCGATGCCGAGGACATCGTCAGGCCCGCGCGCCAGCAGCGAACGCCCGCCGCCCTGCATCCACATGCCGGGCGCCCGGTTCAGGCCGAAATGGGCCGGTTTGCCAAACCCCCAGGATACGATCAGGTCCCATGCTGCGGGGTCGTTCGACCGCGTCGCCGCCAACAGGTCGGGGTGCACGGGCATTTCAGCTCCCACCCCCAGCAATGCCAGAGCGGAAACGCGCTCGCCGCCGGCAGCCGCCGCCGACAGGGACGCCAGCGATCCCATGGAATGGCCGACAAGCGCCGCCGAGGGCGCGCCGGTCGCCTCGACCAGCCGCACCAGCCACGCGCCGATCTCATCGATGCTCTCCAGCGCCGGGCCGTCGGATTTCCCATGGCCCGGCAGGTCGATGGCCAGCACGGACCGACCGTGCCAGGCGAACCAGCGCGTCTGCAGGGCCCAGACGGTGTGATCCATACCTGCGCCATGGACAAACACGACCACGGGCTGCGCCGCATCGAAGGGCTTGCCGCCGGTTGCCGCAAAAACCTTTTTACCGTCTACCTGCAGGTCCATTACTTGCCCGCCTTTTTCTGCCCGGGTTTTTTTTGCATCGCCCGCGACGCCGCCTTGAGCGCCTGGTCGAGATCGGCCAGCAGGTCTGCTGCGTCTTCCATTCCGACCGACAGGCGCACCAGTTCCTCGCCGATACCGGCCGCCTTGAGCGAGGCCGCATCCATCTGCTGGTGCGTGGTCGATGCGGGATGGATGACCAGCGATTTGGCATCGCCCACATTGGCGAGATGCGAAAACAGGCTGAGTTTTTCGATAAACACACGCCCGGCCTCACGCCCGCCCTTGATCCCGAAAGAGAAGATCGCTCCGGGTCCCTTCGGCAGCAGCTTTGCCGCCAGCGCCTTGTCGGGATGATCGTCGCGCTCGGGCCAGGTCACCCAGTCGACGGCGTCGTGATTGCCGAGGAAATCCACGACCTTGCGCGCGTTCGCCACGTGGCGGTCCATCCGGACATGCAGGGTTTCGACCCCCTGCAGGATATAGAACGCATTGGTCGGGCTCAGCGTTGCCCCGAAGTCGCGCAGGCCCTCCGCCCGGGCACGCATGATGAACGCGGCAGGCCCGAACTCCTCGGCGAAGTCGAGCCCGTGATAGCCTTCATAGGGCTCGGTCAGCGTCGGGAACTTGCCGGATGCCTCCCAGTCGAAATTGCCGGAATCGACCAGCAGCCCGGCGATGGATGTGCCATGCCCGCCGAGGAACTTCGTACCCGAATGCATGACGATATCGACGCCGTGCTCGAACGGGCGGCACAGATAGGGCGTTGCGAAAGTATTGTCGATCATGAGCGGCACACCGGCGTCATGCGCGATCCGGGATATTTTCTCCAGGTCCATTACTTCGAGACCCGGATTGCCCAGCGTTTCGCCGAAGACAAGCCGGGTTTCCGGCCTGATCGCCTTCGCAAACGCGTCGGGGTCGCGCGGGTCGACAAAGGTCGCCGTGATCCCGAAACGCGGCAGCGTATGGTAAAACATGTTGTGGCTGCCGCCATAGATCGATGCCGACGATACGATATGGCCGCCCTGCCCCATCAGGGTCACGATGGCGAGATGCAAAGCCGCCTGACCCGATGCCGTCGCCACCGCGCCGACACCGCCTTCGAGCGCCGCGATCCGTTCTTCGAGCACCGCCACGGTCGGGTTCGATATACGGGAATAGATATGACCGGCCCGTTCGAGGTTGAACAACGCCGCCGCGTGGTCGGTATCCCTGAACACGTAAGACGTCGTCTGATAGATCGGCGTCGCCCGCGCGCCGGTCACCGGGTCGGGCTGCTGGCCGGCATGCAGGCCGAGCGTGTCGAACTTGAAAAGCTTGGGATCGATCATGAGAGCGCCTTTCCGGCAAACCTGAATTCGGCGCAGCATAGAAAGACAGGCGGTCGATGAACAGAAGGCCTGTCCGCAAAAGATCAAGGCCGTGCTTTACGCATCGCCCGGAATCGTGGCATGTCTGGAACAAGCAAAAACGACAGCACACAGGGAGAAAACGATGTCTAAACTCAATGGAAAGGTCGCCATCGTCACCGGCGCGGCGCAGGGGATCGGCGCGGCCTATGCAAAAGCGCTGGCCGAAGAAAGCGCAAAGGTCGCCCTTGTCGATGTGCTCGACGGTACGGAGGCGGCGGAACGCATTGCCGCCGAAGTCCCGGGCGCCGATGTCGCCGCGTTCGAGACCGATATCAGCGACGAGGCCGCCTGCCTAAAACTGGTTGACGACGTGGTCGCGAAATTCGGCGGTATTCATATCCTTATCAATAACGCCGCCGTGTTCGGCGCGCTCAAACCGCAGCCTTTCGACGAGATCGATATCAACCTGTGGGACCGCGTCCAGGCGGTAAACGTGCGGGGCATGCTGTTGATGTGCCGCGCCGTCGCCAAACCGTTCCGCGCACAAAATTACGGCAAGATCGTCAATGTGGGCTCGGACACGATCCTCAAGGGGGTGCCGTTCATGCTGCATTACGTGACGTCGAAGGGCGGCGTTTTCGCGTTTACCCGCTGCCTCGCCAACGAACTGGGCGAACACAATATCTGCGTCAATACGCTGGCCCCCGGCCTGACGATGAGCGAAGCGGTCGCGTCGTGGGGGCCCGAAGGCGATCACGACAAAAATCTGGTCATCGACGCGCGCGCGCTGAAACGCGAACAGGTGCCCGGGGACCTGACCGGCGCCTGCGTGTTCCTGTCGTCGCCGGACAGCGACTTCATGACGGGGCAATACGTGGCGATAAACGGCGGCGACTGTTTCAGTTAGCGCCCCGCCCGGTCGCCCACGGCCGATCCGACGGCACCCGTAACGGAAATGTGATCGCCGGAACGATGGACCTGCCGTCCCCGGCGGCCCCATCGTACCATATGAGATAAAACCAGATCTGAAGGAAAAGAAAAATGAAACTTTACTACACCAGGGGCACGTGTTCGTTCGCGCCGCACATCGCCATGCGGGAGCTTGGCATCGAGCCGGAACTGGTTGCCGTCAACCTGCATGAAAAGAAGCTCGCCGATGGCGGCGACTACAGGGCGCATAACCCGAAAGGCTACGTGCCCTATGTGGAAATGGAGGACGGCACCGGGCTCAGCGAGTGCGGCGTGATCATCCAGTACCTCGCCGACCGGCATCCCGAAAAAGGCCTTATCCCCGCCGCCGGCACGCCGGAGCGCTACAAGGCGATGGACTGGCTGAGCTTCATCGGATCCGAACTGCACAAGAACCTGCCGCCGATGTTCCTGCCCGGCATTCCCGACGATTACCGCGCGATCGCCCGCAACCGGCTGGCGGTGCGGCTGAGCTATATGAATGACGCGCTCGAAGGCAAAGATTACCTGATGGGCGACACATTCTCCGCCGCGGACTGCTACGCGACGGCGATCCTGAACTGGACCAAACCGGCAAAGTACGACCTGTCGGCCCACCCGAACGTCGCCGCCTATTACGAACGCTGCTGTGCCCGCGACAGCGTGAAAGCGGCCCACGCGGCGGAAGAAGCCGCCGCGGCCTGATCGCTTCGTAATGCTGCTTTTTAAAGGGGTCGGCCAGAAAAGGGCCGGCCCTTTTTCATGAGCGCCGCTGCCGGACGGTCAGCCCCGATTTGAAGGTGGTACGAGCGGGGAGACTCGAACTCCCAAGGTGTTGCCACCGGGGGATTTTGAATCCCCTGCGTCTACCAATTCCGCCACGCTCGCGACCGGTGTGGATTACATCGGCGGACGTGGCGGGGTCAACCGTCTATCGCGCATTCCCGCGCTGGCGGGACACGCCGCTTCTGATAAACTCGGGCATGCTTGCCGCCCTGCCACCTTATGTCCGACGCCTGATCTATATCACTGCCGGTTTCGCCCTGATCGTCGGCGGGCTGATCTTTGCCGGCGAACGGGCGAGCGGCTGGCACGGGCTGACCTATATTATTTTCGCCCTGGGCGCGATGGCGCTCTGGGCGATCGTGTGTGCGATCTATTCCGTGGTCGTGCTGGCCCGGGACGGACGGCGGAAATCGAGCATCCCGGCGCTGGTTATTCTCATCGCCATTGTCGCAGCGGGTGCCGGGCTCCTTGCCCGCCATTTGACCTGAGAAAATAAAGTTTCGGGGCCGGACCCGGGCACCTTTCGAGCTCAAATTCCGGCCTTCCGGTCGGAATGCATGGGCATGGCCGGCAAAGGCGCATCGACTTCCGCCGCCCTGGCCTTTATCCTGGGTCGCATCAGATAAAACCCAACATCGTCGGCGGGCGTCGTTGGTTCAGGGGGCGACCTCCCTGGGCCGACAGCATATAGCTGCGTTTCATCCCCGCCGATAAGCGGGCGGGATTGGCGCATTTCCTGCGGGGCGGGACAACATGGAGATCAAGTTAATGGACAGTACCCTGGTAGAATCGGCGGAAGAGGTTTCCAGCATCGCGTTTGGCTTTATGGCGTCTAAAGCGCTGTTTGCCGGACTGCACATAGATGTTTTTACCCAATTGGCCGACGGACCGAAAAGCTCGAAGCAGATTGCCGAGACAGCCGGTATTCCGGTCAACCGGGTGACGACCCTGATGACATCGTTGACCAGCGTCGGTCTGGTCGACCGCGATGACGAGGGTGAAATCTATTCCAACTCGCCCGGGGCCGAGGCGTTTCTCGCGAAAGGCGCCAAATACGAGTTCGGCGATTACCTGCGCTATCAGATCGACCAGCAGATGTATCCGTTGCTCGGCCAGCTGAACGACGTGCTGGACGGCACGCTCGACCCGGATTCGATCGATTCCTATCAGCACTGGATGGCGGACCCGAAGCAAGCCATTATCTATTGCGAAGCCCAGCATGCAGGTTCTCTCGGCCCCGGCCGGACGCTTGCGCGGCTGGTGGACCTCAGCGCTGCCGAAACCCTGCTCGATGTCGGCGGGGGCACCGGTGCGATGAGCATTCGCCTGCTGGAAAACTATCCGAAACTCGTTTCGACCATCATCGATTTTCCCAACGTCGCGGAGATCGGCTGGCAGTTCATCGCCAAGGCCGGCATGGTCGACCGGATCCGCTACATCCCGTCGAATGCGCTGACGGCCGAATGGCCGAAGGAGCAGGGCGCCATCCTGATGTCCTATCTGTTCAGCGGCATTCCCGGCGGCGAAGTACCGCGTCTTGTGGATTACGCGTTCGACTGCCTGGCGGCGGGCGGCAATTTCATGATCCATGACTTCATGGTCGAGGACGACCGTACCGGCCCGCCCATGGCGGCACTCTGGCAGTTGCAGCACATGGCGTTCACCCCCGACGCCCGCTCGGTGACACCGGGCTGGCTGCGTACGCGCCTGCACGACGCAGGCTTCGTCGACATTCAGGAAGACGAGATGATTCCGGGGCTGACGCGGCTGATCCACGCCCGCAAACCGGGGTAGAACATGGCAAGATCCGACTTTAAATTCGCATGGCCGTTCCGCGTTCGATATTCCGAAGTCGACGGCCAGATGATCGTCTTCAATGCCCACTACCTGACCTATTTCGACACCGCGATCACCGAATATTTCCGCGCCCTGCCCTACGATTACAGGGCGCAGGTCGAGCTCACGGGCGAGGACTTTCACACGGTGCGGACGCTGGTCGAATACCAGCAGCCTATCGCATTCGACGAGGATATCGAGGTCTGCGTGCGCACGGCGCGCCTGGGGCGCTCGTCGCTGACGTTCCTGCTGGAGATACATCCGCAGGGCACCGACGAGCTGCGCGCGACGGGTGAGGTTGTCTGGGTGAATACCGACCAGGCAACGCACAAATCAGCCGCCGTCCCGCAGGCGCTGGTCGATAAAATCATCGCGCTGGAAGGCGACAGGCTCGAACGCTAGGACGCTACGACGCAGCGCGAGACCGGTGCCGGTGGGGGGCCGGCCTAGAGAATATCCGACCCCGGATCGAGACCCAGGAGGGTACGGCCGTAGATTTCGGCGTTCGTGGTCAACTGCAACAGCGCGTGCTGATTGATCGCGTGCAGGTCGCGCCAGGCGCGCTGGACCGGGTGCTTCTCAGCAAGGCCGGAACCACCGCAGGCCAGAAAGATCGATTCGACCGCGTCCATACACAACCGGACCGCATAGGCGCTGTCCATGCGGATGCGTGCGCGGCCTTCCGTGCTCATTTCCCCGCCGTTTTCGGCCGCCCCGTGAATGTCGTCGGCCGCCCGGTGCAGCAGCACGCGGGCCATATCGACCTGCGCCTGCGCCTCGGCGACCGTCTGGTGGGTGAGCGGGGAATCGATTTGCGACGCGCCGCGCAGATGCGGATTTGTGCGGCCCGGCACGTAATCGATAAAATCGCGGATGGCGCCGGCGGCAATCCCGATCGCGGGTCCGCACAGCGCGATTGCCAGCGGCGGTGCCAGCGGCGCGTCGAACAACGTGCCGTCATGCAGGTGACTGCCGGGGGTTTTTCCGTCACGGCCCTCGGTAAAGGAAATGAAGCGGTGGGCGGGTACCTCGGCGCCTTTAACCACCAGACTGCAACTGCCGGTGCCACGCAGACCGGCAACGCGCCAGTCATCCTTTATTTCAACGTCTTTCGCCGGAATCAGGAAGCAGCCTTCATCCAGCACCGTGTCATCGTCGTCGAGCAGTTGCGCACCCAGGATCATCCACCCCGAATGCTCGCTGCCGGACCCGAAAGGCCAGAACCCTTCGACCACGTAACCGTCGCCGGATTTACGGGCTTTGCCGCGCGCATTGAGAACTGCGGCGATCAGCGCATCCGGGTCGTCGTCATAGATATCTCTCTGCGCCTGCTCGGTCAGCAGACCCGCGACCCAGGAATGGATCTGCAGCACGCCGAGACACCAGCCGGACGAGCCGCAGCCCGCGGCGATTTCTTCGACCACGTCGAGGTGGGCATGGAAATCCATTTGCCAGCCGCCGCAGCGTTCCGGCTGGATCACCCGGAAAAGCCCGGCCTGTTTCATTTCCGCGACGTTTTCGTCGGGCAGACGGCGCAGCGCATCCGTCTCGGCGGCACGGGCGCGCAGCCCCGGTGCAAGCGCACGGGCGGCGGCAATGAGGGACGCGGTATCGGGCGCGGCCAGGGCGGCGGGTTGTGTGTTCATGCGCCGATACTAGGGCAAGTTCGCGGCAGAGGAAATGCGTAGGTGGATACCGCCGCCGGAGTGTTATCTTGCCCGCCGGCGGACCCGCTGTTAAACCGCGCTTCTTCGCTTCAAGGAATTCCGATGCTGCGCCGACTTTATGACTGGACGATGGACCTTGCCTCCCGGAAAAATGCCGTCTGGGCGCTGGCAGCCGTGGCATTCGTCGAAAGCTCCGTCTTCCCGATCCCGCCCGACATCCTGCTGATCCCGATGGTGCTCGCCGCCCGCAACAGTGCCTGGCGCTACGCCGCCATCTGCACCATCGCGTCCGTCTTGGGCGGCATGCTGGGCTACGCCATCGGTGCCGGGCTGTATGAAAGCGTCGGCCGCCCGGTGCTGGAATTTTACGGCTACGCGGCGAAGTTTTCCGACTTCACGGCCCGCTACAACGAGTATGGCGGCTGGATCGTGTTTATCGCCGGGGTAACCCCGTTCCCCTACAAGGTGATCACCATCGCCAGCGGCGTCACCGAACTGGACCTGACGACGTTTACCGGAGCGTCCGTGCTGGCGCGGGGCTTGCGGTTCTTCGTCGTGGCCGCATTGCTGTACTGGATGGGCCCGCCGATCCGGGATTTCATCGAAAAACGTCTGGGGCTGATGTTCACGATTTTCTGCGTGCTCTTGATCGGCGGGTTCGTTCTTATCAAGTTCATTGCATGAGAATACTGGGGAAACGCATCGACGACAGAAACGCCGTCATCTGGGCGATGTGCGCGTCGGCGATCGCCCTGGTTACCGCTCTCGGGTCCCAATATCTTGGCGGGCTGGCACCCTGCAAGCTGTGTATCTGGCAACGCATTCCGCACGGGATCGCCATCGTGATCGGCCTCGGCGCGCTGCTGTGGTTCCGCGGACCGCGCGAACGCATTTTCCTGACCTGGCTCGCCTGTCTGACCTTCGCGATCGGGGCCGGTATCGCGCTCTATCATACCGGGGTCGAACAGCAGTGGATTGCCGGGCCCAGTTCCTGCACAGGGCTGGGTTCGCTGAACGACGCGACGACGATAGAAGACCTCCGCCGGCAACTGCTTGCCGCCCCGGTGGTGCGCTGCGACGAAATCCCGTGGTCGCTGTTCGGCGTATCCATTGCAGGCTGGAACGCCCTGGCGTCGATTGCCTTGACGGTATTCTGCGGCGTCGGCGCCTGGAACCAGACACGGAAGCGGTATTCATGACGGTACGCAAAAGACTGACCGAACACGGCATTCTGCCGGGCGACATCCCGGCCGACGAAATGGTCGAGCGTATTGTGCGGGTCGATCATGCGGGGGAATACGGCGCGGTGCGGATCTACAAGGGCCAGCTCTCTGTTCTGGGCGATTCCCCGGCCGGCGACGTGATCCGCGACATGGCGGAACAGGAACGCGAACACCTCGAGAAATTCGACGAACTGATCGCCGAACGCCGCGTACGGCCGACGGCGTTGATGCCGGTCTGGCATGTCGCCGGATACGCGCTCGGCGCCGCAACCGCCATGATGGGCGAACGCGCCGCGATGGCCTGTACGGCCGCCATCGAGGAGGTGATCGACGACCACTATGCACAGCAGGCCGCGGTCCTCGGTGACGACGAGGCCGAGCTTCGCGCCACGATCGAAAAGTTCCGCGAGGACGAGCTCGAACACCGCGACACGGCCCTGGAACACGATGCGGAACTGGCGCCCGGTTACGAGGTGCTGTCGACGGCGATCAAAAAAGGATCGCGCCTCGCGATCTGGCTGAGCCAACGGGTCTGAACCCAGCCTTGTTACATGTTTTGTTCCGCGCCTGCGCCGCGCCGGATTCGGCTATACTCCGCCCATGACCGAGGCAGATTTTCCCGACATTACACCGGACGGCACACCCGCCGCCGTCCCGACCGCGAACGTGCGGCCGCTTGACCTGCCCGCCCTGACGGTCGGTCACCGGGGCGCGGTCCTGCGCCAGCCGGACGGATCGTCCGAACGGCTGGCGCCTGCCGCCGCGGTCAGGCGCGTTTCCGACGGGCTGGTACCGATGGTCTGTCACGCCCCGGCGACGGCGCGGCGGCTGAACACATCGCCCTTCCCGGCGCTCGATCTTCTGGAACTTTTCGCCTTCGTCCGTCCGGCAACTTTCTGCCGGCCGACCCCTTCGGGCCTGGCGGAAGCGCTTGGCCTTGAGCGGCCGGAGGGTCTCGACGACGAGGCGCGGGTGCTGCAACTGGCGGGCGGCGCCCTGCTGACCGACCTGATCCGGATGGAACCGGGGCGCGACCGCGATCTTGCGGCGGAAACCGCCCGGATGATGGAAGCCGCCAACTGGGGCTGGACGCCGCTGGTGCTGCGCGCGCTTGCCGCCGAAATACCCCCGGCGATGGACGGGCTTGCCAACCGCGCGCTGGAAATCTGGCGGCGGCTGCCCGAATGGTCCGAATTCGCCCCCGATGCGCCGCCCGGCAACCTGCCGGTGCCCGAGGACGAAACACGGACCCGGCTGGCCGAACTGGTCGGTAAAAACGCGGAAGACCGCCCGCAGCAGGGCGACTATGCGGCGGCAGTGTCCCATGCCTTCGCGCCGCGCGACGAAGAAGGCGCGCCCAATACCGTTCTGGCCGAGGCAGGCACCGGCGTCGGCAAGACGCTCGGCTATATCGCCCCCGCCAGCCTGTGGGCCGAGCGCAATGACGGGACGGTCTGGATTAGCACCTATACCCGAAACCTGCAGCGCCAGATCGACAGCGAGCTCGACCGGCTGCATCCGGACCCGAGGGTGAAATCGCGCAAGGTGGTTATTCGCAAGGGCCGGGAAAACTACCTTTGCCTGCTGAATTACGAGGATGCGATCACGGGGCTGCGCGGCCGGCCGCAGGATTCGATCGGCCTGGGGCTTATGGCGCGCTGGGCATCGGCGACACGCGACGGCGATATGGGCGGGGCGGATTTCCCCGCCTGGCTGATCGATATCGCGACCCCGCGCAATACGGTCGGCCTGGCGGATCGCCGGGGCGAGTGCATTTATTCGGCCTGCGCGCATTACCACCGCTGCTTCGTCGAAAAGACCGTCCGCCGCGCCAAGCGCGCGGATATCGTGGTCGCCAACCACGCGCTGGTGCTGGCGCAGACGGCAACCGGCGGCATGGATGACGGCCAGATTCCGACGCGGCTGATTTTCGACGAAGGACACCACCTGTTCGACGCCGCCGACAGCGCGTTCTCCGCCCAGTTGAGCGGCCAGGAAGGCGCCGAGCTGCGGCGATGGCTGCTGGGACCCGAAGAAGGCCGCAAGACCCGCGCCCGGGGCCTGCAGCGCCGTATCGAAGACGTGGCGGCCCTGGACGAACGTATCGGTGAATTTGTCGACGCCATCGTCGAGGCGGCGGACGCCCTGCCCGGGCCGGGCTGGAACCAGCGCATCGCCGGCGGCACGGCCCGGGGCGATGCCGAACTGTTTCTCGCCGAGATCCGCCAGCAAGTATACGCCCGGGCCAAGGATGCCCGTTCTCCCTATGACCTCGAAACGGAAACCGACAGCCCGGTGCCCGGCCTGCTGGATGCGGCCCGGGCCTTGCGCGAATCCCTGAACCGCCTGATTCAGCCGATGCGCGCCCTGTCCGAGCGGCTGTTGCTGGTTCTGGACGAACACTCCAGCGATCTCGACACGCCGACACGCAACCGTATCGAAAGCGTCAGCCGCGGCCTGCGCCGTCGCGCCGAGGGCGAGCTGGAGGCCTGGAGATCGATGCTCGATGCGCTGGCCGAGGGCGTCCCGGAGGAATTCGTCGACTGGTTTTCCGTCTCCCGCGGACAGGGACGCGATGTCGATGTCGGCATGCATCGCCACTGGATCGATCCGATGCTTCCCTTCGCCAAAGCAGTGGCCGAACCGGCCCACGGCATCGTCGTGACATCCGCGACGCTGCGCGACGGCACCGGCGATACGGAGATAGACTGGCAGTCGGCGGAACAGCGGACGGGTGCCGTCCATCTTGAGCAACCGCCCTATCGTGCGCAGGTCACATCGCCATTCAATTATCCCGAACAGACCCGGGTCCTGGTCGTCACCGATGTGCGCAAGGACGACATGAACCAGGTCGCAGCCGCCTATCGCGAGCTTTTCGTTGCCTCCGGCGGGGGCGCGCTGGGCCTGTTCACCGCGATCAGCCGGTTGCGCAGCGTGCATGAGCGGATCGCCCCGCCGCTTGAAGAACTTGGCTATCCCCTGCTTGCCCAGCATGTCGACCGTATGGATACCGGCAGCCTCGTCGAGATTTTCCGTGCAGAGGAACGGTCCTGCCTGCTGGGGACGGACGCGGTGCGCGACGGGGTCGACGTGCCGGGACGCAGTCTGCGGCTGATCGTGTTCGACCGTGTGCCCTGGCCGCGCCCGTCGATCCTGCACCGGGCACGCCGAAAGGCGTTTACGCGGTCGCGCTACGATGACCTGATCACGCGCCTGCGGTTGAAACAGGCCTATGGACGCCTGGTCCGCCGGTCCACCGATTCCGGCGTGTTCGTCATGCTCGATCCGATGATGCCATCGCGGCTCGCAGGCGCCTTTCCCGAGGGCGTCGATATCCAGCGGGTCGGTCTTGCCGAGGCCGTCGCCGTCACGCGGGACTTCCTGTCGCAGCCGGAATGACTTGACGCCACAGCGGCGGGGCATTACGTGCGGGGGCAACAAGGAGAAGATATCGTTATGAGCAGCCTAAATCCTCACGCCGCCCTGGTACACACGATGGTCATCGCATCGGCGATCGACGCCGAGATGACCGATGTGGAACTTCTGCGTATCGGCCAGCTCGTGGACCGTATGCCGGCCTTCGACGATTACGAACCCGACGACCTGACGTCGGATGCCGAAGCCTGCGCCGAGGTGCTGGCCAGCGACGGGGGCGTCGATGCGGCGATTGCCCAGATCAAGGAAGCGCTGCCCGGGCGCCTGCGCGAGACGGCATACGCGTTTGCCTGCGAGATCGTCGCCGCCGACGGCCATGCCAGTCAGGAAGAACTGCAGCTTCTCGAAGTGTTGTCCTACGATCTGGAAATCGATCCGCTGGCGGCAGCCGCCATACAGCGCGGCGCACGGGCCCGGCACACCCGCCTCTAGGTTTACACGGGCATCCGGGCGCTGCGGGACTTTGGCAGCACTCTCGTCCGAGCGTTGCCAAGCTATTGAAATAATTAGATTTTAATTGTCGGTTAACCAAGATTCGGCCAGAATTTCCGTGTACCCAACCATGGAGTTTTGCCCGCATGACGGAGATCGAACACCAGTTGAACGGATACCGCCTGACCACGGCGGAGATTATTTACCGCATGCCCGATCATCTCGACCTGCTCCAGACCTATATCTGGCAGTCGCTCGATCTGGCGCCTTCCTTTCCGAAACTTCACAAGTTCCTCGATTTCTGGGAGCGCGAGATCGATGGGCCGCTTTATACCGTCAAGGTCGCCGGCTCGGAAATTCTGAGCCCGGCACAATCGCGCCATGTGGATCATTCGCTGATGTTGCACTGAGATGCGGCGCCGGCCGGTCTTCTGACCGGCGGGTGACATAGCGCCGCAGACTGTTGCCTCCGGGGTCTTCGCCGATTAGGTAGCAGGGATTACGGCTGAACAACGGGTCCGGACCCTGCTGGCAATATGGCGACGATACGCCCCCCTGCGCCGCTCAAGGCGATCGAATACTGGCTCTATGCCTGTTGCGCACTGGTCTTCGCGATGGTGCTGCTGGGCGGCATCACCCGGTTGACGGAATCGGGCCTGTCGATCGTCCACTGGCGGCCCTTTACCGGCTGGATCCCGCCGATGAATGAGGCCGCCTGGACTGCTGTTTTCGATTCCTACCGGGAATCGCCGGAGTTCCAGAAACTGAATTTCTGGATGGCGCTGGAGGATTTCAAAAGGATTTTCTGGCTCGAGTATCTCCACCGGGTTCTCGGCCGGATTATCGGCCTCGCCTATTTTGTACCTTTCGCATGGTTCCTGATCCGCTACCGCCTGCCGGCGCGGCTGACGGTGCGGCTGGCGACCCTGTTCATCCTCGGCGGCCTGCAGGGCGCGCTTGGCTGGTACATGGTCAAATCCGGTCTCGTCGATCAACCGTCGGTCAGCCAGTACCGGCTGGCTGCACATCTCGGCCTGGCGGTCGCGATCTATGCCGCGATGCTCTACACCGCGCTCGGCCTGAGGGCAGCGCGGTCGCCCGATATCGCCGGCGCCCGCGGTCCGGTCTCACGCGGCGGGCGAGGTCTGACCATGCTGATATTCATCACGATGATCTGGGGCGCCTTCGTCGCAGGGATGGACGGCGGTGCCGTTTTCACCACGTTCCCGCTGATGGACGGCCGTCTGATCCCGCCGAATGCGCTGTCGATATCGCCGGTCTGGCTGAACCTGTTCGAGAATATCGGCACGGTACAGTTCCTCCACCGGGTACTTGCGGTCTGTACGGTCGTCGCGGCGCTTTCGCTGTGGTGGATGCAGCGGCGGGAAACCTCGCGCGCCGTCGCCCTGGTGGCGGTCTTCGCGGCGCTGCAGTTCTGCCTCGGTATCGCAACGATCCTGACCGGCGCATCGATCTACATCGCATGGGCCCATCAGGGCGGTGCGATGCTGCTGTTTACCTCCGCCATCTTTGCCTGGCAGCAGGGGCACCCGGAAAGCACCGCTTGACGGGTATGGTCGGGAAGCGTATTTAGCTGCTCTCTCGTGGTGATTTGAGCCGACCGGCTTGCGGCCACGTAAAAAAAATCGCTAAAAGGTCGGAGGTTCCTGAACCCCCGGCCCTTCGGTCGGGGATTTTTATTGGGGCACAGGCCCGGGAGCAGAAAATGGCAATCAATAAACCCGTTCAGGACAGCTGGCGTGCGCAGACTCTCGCCGTGCGCGGCGGAACGAAGCGCAGCGAATTCGGCGAAACCGGCGAAGCGATTTTCGCCACGTCGGGATACGTCTACGAATACGCGGAACAGGCGGAAGACGCTTTCAAGGACCGGGTCGACCGGTTCATCTATTCGCGTTTCTCGAATCCGACCGTGGACATGTTCCAGGACCGCATGGCGCTGATGGAAGGCGCCGCTGTGGGCAAGGCCACCGCCACCGGCATGGCAGCGGTCTTCGCGTCCATGGCGTCGATGGTACAGGCGGGCGACCATGTCGTCGGCAGCCGCGCCCTGTTCGGTTCCTGTCTGTATATTCTGACCGAGATTCTCCCGAAATGGGGTGTCGAGACGACGATCGTCGACGGCACCGATCTCGATCAGTGGGCGGATGCGCTCAAACGCCCGACTCGCTGCGTCTTCGTGGAAACGCCGTCCAATCCGGGTCTCGACATCGTCGATATCAGGGCGGTCTCCGAGCTTGCCCACAAAGCGGGCGCCAAAGTCATTGTCGATAATGTGTTCGCAACACCGCTTCTGCAGAAACCGCTGGAACTCGGCGCCGATATCGTTGTGTACTCCGCAACCAAGCATATCGACGGTCAGGGGAGATGCCTCGGCGGCATGGTGCTCGGCGACGAGGATTATTGCGAAAACACGCTGAAGCCGTTCCTGCGGCATACCGGCCCGTCGCTCAGCCCGTTCAATGCCTGGGTGATGCTGAAGGGGCTCGAGACGCTCGACCTGCGTATCCGGAGACACTGTGAGAACGCGCGGAAGATCGCGGAATTCCTCGAAAAACGCTCCGACCTTGTCAAAGTCCGCTACCCCGGCCTGAAGAGCCATCCGCAGCACGCACTTGCGGCATCGCAAATGTCCGATTTCGGCAGTCTGGTGACGTTTTCGCTCGACGGCGGCAAGGAGCGCTGCTTCAAATTCATGAACGCCCTCAAACTGATCGATATCTCGAACAATCTCGGAGATTCGAAAAGCCTCATGACGCATCCCGCCACGACCACCCACCAGCGTCTGAGCGCGGAAGACCGCGAATTCCTGGGTCTGGATGACGGCATGGTACGGCTGTCGGTCGGCCTCGAAGATCCGGCAGACGTGCAGGACGACCTCGAACAGGCCTTTGCCGCGGCAGCAAAAGCGTAAAAAGGCCAAATTCCACTTGGCGCGGAAATCCGCTAGGATGCGCGCCACCACAATCCGGATACGACCGATGTATACAGCCGTTACCCGAGAAATTCGCGTTCAGGTCGAACCGATCTATCTCGACGACCAGTCCGAGCCGGACGATGCCCAGTATGTCTGGGCCTATCGGGTCCAGATCGAGAACGAAGGCACCGAGACGGTACAATTGCTCACGCGCTACTGGCATATCACCGACGGCATGGGCCGCGTGCAGGAAGTGCGCGGCGCAGGCGTGGTCGGCGAACAGCCGGTTCTCAATCCCGGCGAAAGTTACGAATATACCAGCGGTACGCCCCTGCCGACGCCGTCGGGCATCATGAAAGGCAGCTACCAGATGAGCACGCCATCGGGTGAGAAATTCGATATCGAGGTCCCGGCCTTTTCGCTCGACTGCCCGCACGAGGCCCGGCACCTGAACTGACCTGCGCAACAGTACAGGATCTGAGCCTTGCTCGATTTCCGACCCGTTCTCTACATTGTCGGCATTCTGCTGACGACGCTGGCAGCCGCCATGTGCGCGCCGCTTGTCGCCGACCTGGTGGTGGGCCATCCGGACTGGCAGGTATTTGCCGGCTCTGCCGGGTTGACGGCCTTTATCGGTATTACCCTGCTTCTGACCACCATGGCGCCGCCCGACCGGTTTTCGGTCCGCCAGGCATTTGTGCTGACCACGCTGAGCTGGCTGGCGATGACGTTCTTCGCGGCGCTGCCCTTCGCCTTTGCCGACCTCGAACTCAGCTTCACCGACGCTTTTTTCGAAGCCATGTCCGGACTGACCACGACCGGGTCGACCGTTATCACTTCTCTCGATACCGCTCCCAGCGGCATTTTGCTGTGGCGTGCGATCCTGCAATGGCTCGGCGGAATCGGCATTATCGTGATGTCGATCGCAATCCTGCCGATGCTGAAAATCGGCGGCAACCAGCTGTTTCAGATGGAATCTTCGGATCGGTCGGAGAAAGTCCTGCCCCGCGTCGCGCAGATCGCGAGCGGCGTGGGATTTGTGTATCTGGGGCTGACGGCCGCCTGCGCCGCCCTGCTCTGGCTGGCGGGACTGAAAGGTTTCGACGCTATCGCCCATGGCATGACGACTATCGCGACCGGCGGATTTTCGACCCGTGACGCATCGGTCGGTGCATTTCTGAATCCCACCGCAGAAGTGATCATCACCTGTTTCATGTTGCTCGGCGCATTGCCGTTCGTCCTGTATCTGCAGGCCGTGCGCGGGAAACCCCTGATCATCTTCCGGGATATCCAGGTCCGATGGTTCTTCTGTATCGTGACCTTTTTTGTCGTCTCCGTGACGCTCGCGCATCATTTCAACAACGACATCAACGTCTTTCGGGCCTTGCGGGAATCCGCGTTCAATGTGATCTCGATCATGACCGGCACCGGCTATTCGTCGGCGAACTATGCCGGCTGGGGCGCCTTTGCCACCGGCGTGTTCTTTTTCATCATGTTTATCGGCGGCTGCGCGGGATCGACGACATGCTCGATCAAGATATTCCGCTATCAGGTCCTGTACGAGACCGCGAAGATGCAGATGAAGTATCTGATCCGCCCGCACGGTATCTTCATCGCCACGTTTAACGGTCAGCCGATCACGGACGAGGTCGAGAACTCGGTCATGAGCTTTTTCTTCCTGTTCGTGCTGACTTTCGCGGTGCTCTCGGGTCTGCTCCATTTTCTCGGACTCGACTTCCTGACAGCCATTTCGGCCGCCGCATCGGCAATCTGCAACGTCGGGCCGGCGCTGGGCGATATCGTCGGCCCGACGGGCAATTATTCTTCCCTGCCGGATTCGGCAAAATGGGTGCTGAGCGCCGGCATGCTGCTGGGCCGGCTCGAACTGTTCACCGTGCTCGTGCTGTTTGCGCCGTGGTTCTGGCGTGGCTGAGCCGACCCTGCTGGCCGAAACAACTTCGCTGCTGCGCGATATCGTCGCCTTCGACACCACGTCGCGGAATTCGAACCTGCCGCTGATCGCCTATCTCGCCGACTATCTCTCGGATCGCGGCGCTTCCACCCGGCTGATCCCGTCGGCCGACGGCGCCAAAGCCAATCTGTTTGCCACAATCGGACCCGATATTGCGGGGGGTGTGGTTCTGTCGGGCCATTCGGATGTGGTGCCGGTCGACGGCCAGGACTGGTCGACCGACCCGTTCACCCTGACGGAATCGAACGGAAAATTCTACGGCCGGGGCAGCGCCGATATGAAGGGTTTTATAGCCTGTTCGCTGGCGATGGCGCCCCGTTTCGCAGACATGGACCTGGAACGGCCGATCCATTTCGCATTCTCCTATGACGAGGAAGTCGGCTGCCTCGGCGTCGGGCGGTTGATCGAGACGATCCTGTCGGAACTGCCCCGCCCCGCCGCCGTGATCGTCGGCGAACCCACGGGAATGCAGATCGCCACCGCCCATAAGGGCATATGTGCGATGACGACGACGGTGCGGGGCCGCGAGGCCCATTCGAGCCGCCCGCAGGACGGGGTAAACGCAATCGGCGCCGCCGCCGCCCTGGTATCCTATCTGTACAGGCTGTGCGACGAGCTTGCCGCGACCGATCGCGACGAGCGGTTCGATCCGCCTTATACGACCTTCAATGTCGGCCGGATCGGCGGTGGCGACGCGATCAATATCATCGCGCGCGAATGCCTGCTGAACTGGGAATTCCGTCCGATCCCCGGCACTGACCCTGCGGCGATCGTTGCGCGGGTCGAAACATGGGTAAAAGACGAACTTCTGCCGGCCATGCAGGCAACCCATCCGTCGTGCGCCATCGAAAATATCTGTGAGTTTACCGTCCCGCCGCTGGACGCAGCCAACGGGTCCGTGGCCGAGGCGATCGCCCGCGAGGCAACCGGCCTGAACAGCACCGGCACGGTCGCCTTCGTGACCGAGGCAAGCCTGTTTGCCGAGGCCGGCATACCGGCCATCGTTTGCGGACCGGGCGATATCGCCCAGGCGCACCAACCCGACGAATTTATCGAAATCGGGCAGATCGATGCCTGCCTCGACTTCCTTGAACGGATTGCACAGCGGACCTGACCGGCAAACTGGCCGTCAGCGCGGCAGAAAGCCGGGCACCGTCCGGCACAGCCAGCCGACAATATGCGCGGCCACCCTCAACCCACTGTCTTCGAGCAATACGTCGTGGCTGGTCCCGGGAACAGTCATATGTTCGGCATCGAAGAACGCCGCCAGTCTGTCAGCGGGATGCAGACCGACCCCGTCGTGTTCTGTGCCGAGAAACAGCATGGGCGCCGCAATTTTCGCCGGATCGACATCGACCCCTGCCAGGCCGGACTGATTCAGGGCACGGGTCGATTCCGGCACAAGCCGGCTGTAGATCGCCTCGAAGGCGGCATCGTCGATCTCCTCGAACATGGCGCCCCGCATGCGCGCGCGGTCGAACATCAACGGCTCTTCCTCGTCCCAGGTAAAATCACGGGTCGGGCCGACACCGGCGGGGCTGGCGGAACCGATGCAGGCCACGGCGACAACATTCCGGTCCTCGGCGGTTTTCTGGACCATCACCCCGCCGAGACTATGGCCGATCAGAATCGCCGGTTCGCCGATCCAGTCCAGAACCGTGCCGATGTCCTCGACATAGTGTTCGATACCTGTCCCGCGGTATTCGGCGGCACTGAGAGTGCGCGAGCCTTCGTGATTGCGGACCGACAGCGCGTAGGCGGGCACACCGAGCGTGGCAAACCAGGTCAACCATCTGGCATACGCCCACCAGCCGTGAAAGGCGCCGTGGACCATCAGCACGGGGTGCCGGAAGGCCCCGTCATCCAGCGGAACGGCGTGTTCCACATGCAGGCCGGACACCTGGTGGCTCCGCTGTTCGGGGCGCGGCAACGTGAAGCGTTGCGTATTCATCGGACAGAAAAATCGCGGCGCGGCCCGAAGGCCGGCCGCGATTCATTTTTAGCCCACGACATCGGGCGCGATTTTTAGCGCGCGCCGATTTCCTTGTAGAACTTCATCGCACCGGGATGAATCTCGAATCCCTGGTCCTTGGACATCCGCTTCGACGAATGCGACCGCCAGAGCGGGCTGGATGCCTTCAGGTCCTGTTCGTTCTCATGCATTGTCTTCACGACCTTGTAGACCGTCTCGTTCGAGGCGCCCTTGTGGGTCCAGAGCAGGTAGTCGAAATGCAACACGTTCACCGGTTCCAGCACGCCGGTCAGCGGCTTCGCGGGTTTGACCTCCTGCAGATAGGAGCCCGGGAAGACCGCCAGTGAACGCTTCACGGCCTCGTCCGACGGGTCCATCGACACGTATTTGATCCCGCCTTTGACGGCCACGTTGATTTCCTTGAGTACACCCGTGCCGACAGCACCGATCATGACGTCGATCTTGCCCTGCTTGAAAATGTTCCAGTGCTGGCGCAGCGCGATAACGGGCACCTTCTTAACATCGTCAATGCTCAGCCCGCCATTGGCGAGGAAGGCGCTAAATATGTAGTTGAACAGCGGCGATGCCTTAAACCCGGCGGGGCCGCGCTTGCCGCGCAGATCGGACAACTTGTTGATGCCGGAATTGCGGGCGACGATCGGCCCGACCCGGAACACCATCATCGTCGCGGCGATCCGCAGGTTGTCGTATTTCGTACCGGCGGACAGTCCCGTGCCGGTCACTGCCATCGTGTATTGCGGCAGGTTCGACAGGCCGAACGCTATCTCGCCCTCGTTGACGACCGGGATGTATTGCTGTGTGCCGCCCATGATCTGGGTGCGCACCTCGATATCGCTTTTAAGCGAAACGACTTTCGCAATCGCATTTGAAACCTGAGCGGTCGCGCCGCCCTTTGTCGTCGCGATGCCGACGATCTGAGCCGATGCCGTGCCGGCGACGGAAAAGGCGGATACGGCAGCAATCGCTGCCAAAGAAAGCTTGTTCATTTTGATGTCCCTTCAGGAAGACTCGGTAAAACAGACTTCGTCAAAGTCTCTCATATGTGTGAGCATATCGGGCCGATCGGGCGGCGACAATATGTCGGCTAGCGAATCCATTCCTTCATGTGGATTCGTATCTGGTTTTCGAGGGCCGTATTAAGGTCGGCCATCATTGCTTCCGTCATTTCGAACCAGACTTTTTCACGGTCGTTGAGAGAAATGTTCTCGGACACCGAGCGCGATCTCTTCGCCGTCGATTCAGCGGTCACGCGCACGTTCCCATCCGCGTCGCGCAACTCCACCATCATGTCGATAACCGCGTCGTAGCGTTCCGACTGGTCCCGGGTAAAGGCCCCCTTTACACCTGTCGTGCGTGCCAACGGTACTTCGACGACGCTGGCCCGGCGAACGATGACCCGCGCCACTCCCGAGGCGCCGACGGCGCGCAACCGGTCACGCCCCCAGTTTGACGCAACAGCGGCCGGGCGTGCCGGAAATTCATGCTCGACATTCGGGCGTGTCGCCGGCGACACATAACGGTTTTCGACCTCGATCCGCGCAACATTCAGGCTGATCGGCTGAAGATGCGCAAAGGAAATCTGAGGAAATCCGGGTTTCTCGACCTCGGTGGCACATCCGGCGAGCAGAAAAACAACTGCGAACAGACTGGCAATAACGGGTGAGCGACTCATATGCGTTCTCCGGGAGTAATGCGAATCTGTTAGGTATATGCGCCCTCGCCTGCCTGACATCAAGCGCCGTATAGCCGCTCGATATCCGCATCGTCATAAACGTAGTCATGCCCGCAGAATTCGCAGGTCACGACAACATCGTCCCCGACTTTCAGCGTTTCGATCTCGGCGCGCGGAAACGACTGCAGCATGGTTTCTACGCGTTCGGACGAGCACCGGCAGCGCATCTCGAGCGGGGCGGTATCGAAGACACGTATACCGTCTTCGTGGAAAAGCCGGAAAAGCAGCTCGTGCGGGTGCAGCGCCGGGTCGAGGAGTTCGTCGTCGCGGCTGCTGCTCATCAGCACGACAGCCCGGCGCCAGGCTTCCTCAAAATCCTCGTCCGCAGCATCGCCGGATTGCAGCACAAGGCCCTCGGGCGGCATCTTCTGCACCAGTAGGCCGCCGGCGCGCCAGTTCCCGCCGTCATCCACCCCCGACGTCAGCTTGACCACGCCCTCGAACTGATCCGACTGCCGGAAATAATTATGCGCGCAGTCCGCAAGCGTCGCGCCGGTCAGGTCTACAATGCCCTGGTAGCTTTCGGTGTCCTGCCCCTGATCGACGGTGAACGCCAGATAGCCGCCGCCAAGAAGATGCGGGACGGGGCCATCGCGCCAGCCGTCGTCCAGGGCGCCGAGCGCGTCTTTGTCATACTGGGCGAAACCGCGCAGCGCCCCGTCACTTGTCAGATCGGCGACCAGCAGACTGACGGGCCCGTCGCCCTTTGCCTGAAGCGAAAAAACGCCGTCGAACTTGAAAATACCGGCAACCAGCGCTGAAAGCGCGATTGCCTGGGTCAGAAGGGCCGCGACGGGCTCCGGGTAACGGTGCCCGGCGATAACCGTCTGGACAGCAGGCCCCAGTCGGACCAGCCGGCCACGGGCCGCACCGCTTTCGACCTGAAACGGCTGCACGAGATCGTCGGGAATGCCGGGACTTTGCGGGGAATCGGGAATAGGCGCGTCGCCATCCATCACATTATCAGTCCATTATCCGTCAGGACAGGCACCAGGCCAGAATACCCTTTTGCGCATGGAGCCGGTTTTCCGCCTCGTCCCATATCACGGACTGCGGACCGTCCAAAACATCGGCCGTTACCTCTTCATCCCGGTGTGCCGGCAGACAGTGCATGAAAATCGCATCATTCGCCGCGCGGTCCATCAGGCGCTGATCGACGCGGTAGGGCGACAGCAGGTTGTGACGCTTGTCGGCTTCTGTATCGCCCATCGAGACCCAGGTATCCGTAACGACGCAATCGGCACCGTCCACTGCTTCGTCCGGGTCGGTGGTGGACACGATCGTCGCCCCCTGATCCGTCGCCCAGTCGATGGCGTCCTGCGGCGGCGCAAGTTCCGGCGGGCAAGCCAGACGCATTTCAAAACCGAAACGACCGGCCGCCTCGATCCAGCTACGGGTCATGTTGTTGCCGTCACCGCACCAGGCGATGCGCTTGCCGCCAATATCGCCACGGTGTTCCTCGAACGTCATGATATCGGCCATCAGCTGACACGGGTGCGAATGATCGGTGAGGCCGTTGATTACCGGCACCTCGGCATATGACGCCAGTTCCGCCAGTTTGTCGTTTTCGGTTGTCCGCATCATGATCGCATCGACATAGCGCGACAGGACCCGCGCGGTGTCGGCAATGGTTTCGCCGCGCCCGATCTGCATTTCGTTTGGCGTGAGCACCACGACGGAGCCGCCAAGCTGCTTCATGGCGACTTCGAACGACACGCGGGTTCGCGTCGACGGTTTCTCGAAAATCATGGCCAGGGCGCGCCCGGTGAGGGGCTGCGCTGCGCCGTTCAGCTTCTCGCCGCGCTTGAAAAGCGCGCCCATATCGATAATCCGCCGCAATTCGGCCGATGCGACCTCCTTGAGTTCCAGAAAATGACGCGGGGGCTGTTGGCGTTTCGGGCTCATCCTTCAAGCTCGCTGCAGCAATCGTCGAGAATACCGATCGCTTCTTCGACATGCCTCTCGTCGATGATCAGCGGCGGCAGAAACCGCATCACGTTGTCACCCGCCAGCACCGTCAGCAGATCGTGTTCGAATGCCTTGGCTGCCAGGTCGGCATTGGGCACCACACATTTCATACCGAGTAGCAGGCCGGCGCCGCGCACGTCTTCGATAACGGCAGGGTGCCGTTCGGCAACGGCTTTTAGTTCGGCGTTCAGCAGTTTGCTCATCTCGACGACATGGGGCAGAAATCCGGGCTCAAGCATCACGTCAAGCACGGCATTGGCCACCGCGGTTGCCAGCGGGTTGCCGCCGAACGTACTGCCATGCGTACCCGCCGTAATACCCTTTGCGGCTTCGGCGGTCGCGAGACAGGCGCCGATGGGGAACCCGCCGCCCAGGCCCTTGGCGGACGACATGACGTCCGGTTGGACGCCCGACCATTCATAGGCCCACAGCTTGCCGGTCCGGCCCATGCCGGTCTGCACTTCATCGAACATCAGCAGCAGACCTTCTTCGTCGCAAAGCGCGCGCAGGTCCTTCAGAAAGCGCGGATCTGCGGGACGAATACCGCCTTCGCCCTGTACGGGCTCGATCATGATGCCGGCCGTCTCCGCCGTCACGGCAGCGCGGACCTCGTTCATATTGCCAAACGCGACATGATCGAAGCCGTCGACCGCGGGACCGAAACCGGCGCGGTGCGCATCGCTGGCGCCCGCCGAGATCGTCGCCAGCGTCCGGCCATGAAAACTCCCCGAGAAACTGATCATCCGGTAGCGTTCGGGATTACCGTTGGCGCTGTGGTATTTCCGCATCAGCTTGATCGACGCCTCGACCGATTCTGCGCCCGAATTGCAGAAAAACACCGTTTCCGCGAAGGAATTGGCAACCAGACGGTCCGCCAGGCGTTGCTGTTCGGGAATATTGTAGAGGTTCGACGTATGCCAGACCTTGCCGGCCTGCGCGACCAGCGCTTGCACCAGATGAGGATGGTTGTGACCGAGCGACAGCACGGCGACGCCTGACCCGAAGTCGAGGAATTTCCGACCGCCATCGGTATATAAATAGGGTCCATCGCCCTTCTCGAAGGCAATGTCCGCGCGGCCGTAGGATGGCATTACAGACTGGCTCACCGGTCTTCTCCTGACTTTCGGTCCCGGAATCCTTTCGGCCCGTCACCGGGCCGAAAAAAGAGGCGGAGTATGTTGAGGTCGACCCTTGCTGTCAATCGGCGGTTTTCGGCGGATTCCGCTTTCCGGCATGTGCTTCTCCACCGCCACCAGAGCCAATTTCTCGCAACTGCGAACAAAACCTCTTGATACGCCGCAACCGCTCCTCAATACTTGGACGGCGGCGTGGCGCTGTAGGAGAGTAAAATGGACGGCGACAGCAGCATTCGCGAAACAGACGGTCGACAACCGTATGCCTGGCCGGATGACGAGACGTTGATACCCGACTGGATTTATACCGATCGGGATATCTACGACCGCGAACTGGAAAAAATCTTTCTCGGGCGCCACTGGAACTACGTCGGCCTCGACTGCGAAGTCCCCGAGCCCGGGAACTATTTCCGGTCCTATGTCGGTCCGCTGCCGGTGGTCGTCACCCGCGACATGGACGGCGAGGTTCATGTATTCGAGAACCGCTGCGCCCACCGTGGCGTCGAATTCTGCCGGGAATACCGCGGCTCCGCCGACAGCTTCATCTGTCCGTATCATAACTGGACCTACGACCTGAAAGGCGATCTGACCGCCGTGCCGTTCCGGCGCGGTATCAAGGGCCAGGGCGGCATGCCCAAGGATTTCGACATGGCCGAGCGGGGCTTGCGCAAATTTCACGTCGCGACCCGCGGCGGCGTGATTTTTGCCACTGCCTGCGACGACATGGAATCGATCGAGGAGTATCTCGGTCCCGAAATCTGCACCGAATTCGACGGAACGTTCGACGGCGGAGACATGAAGCTGCTGGGCGTCCACCGGAACATTCTGCCTGCCAACTGGAAGCTCTATCAGGAAAACCTCAAAGACCCCTATCACGCGACACTGCTGCACACATACCTGACGACGTTCGGGCTGTTCGTGTCATCGAACGAAAGCAATATCCCGACAGATAAATACGGACGGCACGGCGGGTTGCTGTCGCGCCGGTCGGACGGGCGGCCCGACGTATCGACGGAAGATGCGGCGAACATGCAGGCGTTCAAGCAGACGATGGAACTGAACGACCCCCGCGTGCTCGATTTCGTGCGCGAATTCGATTCGAAGTGGTCGGGATCGGTGCTGACGATCTTTCCGACGCTGACGGCGCTGCGCCAGACCAACATTCTGAACACACGATTGCTGGTGCCGCGCGGACCGGACGAGTTCATGATGATCTGGACGGTCTTCGGGCGCGCCGACGACGATGACGAAATGATCCGCCACCGGTTGCGCCAGAACAATATCTTCGGCCCGGCGGGCTTCCTCGGTATCGAGGATAACGAGGCGCTGAAATTCCTGCAGGACGGACTTAGGAAATCCCTGCCGCGCGACGGTCTGGCAATGCTGGGCGAGGACGACGAACCGACAGATACCATCATCACCGAACGCGCGATCCGCGGCATGTACCGCTATTACCGCGACGTGATGGAGCTTTAGAGATGGCCACCGTGATGGATAAAAACGCGGCATTGCGCGACGCCCGGCTGGAAATAGAGGAATTCAACTACGCCTATGCCGACACGCTCGACCGCTTCGACGTCGACGGCTGGGTCGAGTATTTCACCGAAGACGCGCTGTATCATGTGATTGCCCGCGACAACGAGGAATCGGGCCTGCCGCTGGGCCTGATTTATTGCGAGGGCAAGGCGATGATGAAGGACCGCGCCTACGCCCTGCTGAACACCGAGATGTTCGCGCCGCGCTACCTGCACCTGTCGATCACGAATACCCGTGCGCTTCAGATAGACGGAGATCTTATCCACGCGGTCGCCAACTACACGCTGATCGAAACGCTGGTCGAGGAACCGAGCCGGGTTCAGCAGGTCGGCAAGTACCGCGATGTTTTCCGGCGCACCCCGAACGGTCTGCTGCTGCAGGAACGCAAATGTATCTATGACAGCGTCATGGTCGACAACTGTCTGGTCTTTCCGGTTTAAACAGGAGCGATAAATGGCTTTGATACCTCTCGCCAGCAAAGGCAATTTTTTTCACATCTACGATTTTCGGGTGAAGCCCGGAAGCGGCGAGGAATTCGTCAAACTGTTCGAGGAATTCGACTATTCCGACGATAATCCGATGCATAAATCCCCTGCCCAGATCAAGGACGGCGTCATGCTGCGGGATACCGAGGACGCGGATCATTTCTACCTGATCGGCGAATGGTCCAGCGTCGAGGAACACAAGCGCATCCTCGTCGAGATGAAGGAACTGGCACCCGAATTCGTGAAATATATCGAGGATCTCGACAAGGGCGCTTTCATGCCCAAATACGCGGAAATCGTATCGTCAACGCCGCAGCACATTCTGGACGCGGCGGGATAGGTCAGCCTGCCGCAATCGGCGGCCAGAGATTGAACCGAACGATTGAATCCAGCGATTGCACCTGACGCCCCGGACCGAATGATCGACCGGCTACGCTGCGCCTTTAAGGCCTGCGCCCGCGTGTCCGTGACTCTCCCGAACCGTTTCGCGAAACAGTTCGCACAAACCCGGAGACGCGCATAACGATTCCGGGGCAATTCGCGCTTCACGATCGAAAACCTCATCCGCCTGCCCGGCCAGCGTTCATAAAGTACAAGATCGGAAATGTACGGATATATCGCGATAACAGTGTTTGCAGGCTTCCTGATCGCACTGTCGCGCCCCGGATTGCTCAAAAACGAGA
This sequence comes from uncultured Rhodospirillaceae bacterium, assembly GCA_963977005.1. Lineage (GTDB taxonomy): Bacteria > Pseudomonadota > Alphaproteobacteria > MPNO01 > UBA830 > CAXBCP01. The sequence goes on along the minus strand of CAXBMQ010000014.1, from coordinate 45,146 downwards.
TGTGGCGCGCAACAACCACACCTCTCGCGTCGATCATCGGCAGCGGGTTTCTGGTCTCGGTTCCCATTCTCAGGAATGTGGTGGGCAGCTGGGCCATTGTCGCGATGACCGTTTTGCTCGTCATCGCCTATCTGGTCGGGGCGGCGATCCGCGAAAACATCGCGCACGTCGAGCCGCTGCTGGAAAACGGCAACGCGGGCGCCCCGATCGTCTCGTTTGAACGCCTTTCGCAGCTTGTTCTCACTTTCGCCTATTTCATTTCGGTCGCGTACTACCTCAACCTGTTCGCGCATTTCATGCTGAAGACGACCGGATTCGATCAGGAATTATACGTAAACCTGGTTGTTACGATCCTGTTGATCACCGTCGGGAGCGTTGGCTTGCTGCGCGGGTTCCACGCTGTCGAGGGGCTCGAAATTTATGCCGTCTCGGTAAAACTCGCCGTGATCGGCGGCCTCCTGGCGACACTTCTCATATTTGACGTCGCCGGTCTCCTGGGCTGGGTCCCGGCCTTTGGCGGCGACCTGATACAGGTCGACGCGCATTTTGCGTTTACAGACCTTCCCGTCATTCTGGGGTTGCTCATAATCGTTCAGGGCTTCGAAACGTCGCGCTTTCTCGGAAATTCCTATAGCCGGGAATTGAGAATTCGAACGATGAAGCTTTCCCAGGCGATCGCGGCCCTTATCTATATTTTGTTCTTCGCTCTCGTACTGCCGATCATGGGAGCGGGATCAGACAGTACGGACGTCGCGGCAGTCACGGATATGATGAAACCGGTGGCCCTGATTCTGCCGTTCTTTGTGATACTCGGCGCCCTTGCCAGTCAGTCGAGCGCAGCACTCGCGGATGCCATGGGTGCGGCGGGGCTGGTACACGAACTGGCCGGAAAACGCATCCGGATAAATCATATATACCCGCTTATCGCGCTGGTCGCGGCGATCGTTACCTGGGAAGCGGACATATACGGCCTGATCACGCTCGCTTCACGCTGTTTCGCACTGTATTACGCTCTCCAGTGCATGATCGCCTGCATGAGTGCAATCAGACGTAAATCCACTGCTGCAACGCTGGGATTCGGTGTTTTGACAGTCGTCTGTCTGGCGATCGTTATCTTTGGCGTTCCCGCCGAGGGCGGCTAAAGGAAGGCTCGCCCGGCCTTTTTACGCCGCTCCGTCGACACAGCTTGCCGGGCCTTCGCCCACCCGATCAACAATTCGCCAACCCTTCGCTATACGACCCCCGGGCTTCTTTCAGGGCCACACCCGCTGTGATATGAACCGAATATGCGTCAGCCAAAACTCCTCACGACGATCAAGACCTATAGCTGGCCGCTTTTCGCTCAGGATCTGCTGGCCGGCGCGACTGTTGCCATGGTGGCGCTGCCGCTCAGCCTCGCCATCGCGATCGCTTCCGGTGCCGATCCCGCCAAGGGACTGATTACGGCGATCGTCGCAGGTTTTCTGATCTCGCTTCTGGGCGGAAGCCGCGTTCAGATCGGTGGTCCGACAGGGGCGTTTATCGTTGTTGTCTTCGGGGTGATTGCCGAGCATGGCTATGACGGCCTTGTCCTGGCGACGTTTATGGCCGGAATCATTCTGCTTGTCGCCGGCTACTTCCGCGCCGGGAATCTGATTGCTTTTGTTCCCGAGGCCGTTGTGAACGGCTTTACCATCGGCATCGGAGTCATTATCGCGACAAGCCAGCTCAAGGATTTCTTCGGTCTGGCGGTCGACAAGGTGCCCGCCGACTTTTTGGAGAAAATGTCGGCACTTTGGGCGGCCCGGGAAACCATGGGGATGGCCCCCATTGCCATAGCGTTCGTCACGCTCGTATTGATCGTCGGGCTGCGGCGGATTGCACCGCGTTTTCCGGGTCTCATTGTCGCCGTCGGCATCGGGTCGACTCTCGTGGCGGTCATGTCCCTGCCGGTGGATACCCTCGGCTCGCGTTTTGGCGAACTTCCGAGTCACCTGCCGTGGCCGGAACTTCCTGATTTTTCCTTATCCCGGATTGCAGAGCTGCTGCCGTCAGCATTCGTGATCGCTTTTCTGGCGGCTGTTGAATCGCTGCTATCGGCCATGGTTGCCGACAAGATGATAGACGGCAACCACCGGCCGAACGCCGAGTTGTCTGCGCAAGGCGTTGCCAATTTGGCGTCGGCTCTGTTCACCGGTCTTCCTGCGACAGGTGCGATAGCGCGAACGGCGACCAACATAAAGGCCGGCGGAAAAACACCCGTAGCGGGGATCGTCCATGCTGCTGTCATATTGCTGGTGATGCTTCTTGCTGCGCCGCTCGCAAGCTATCTCGCCCTGCCGGCCCTTGCCGCGCTATTGATCGTTACCGCGTGGAACATGACCGAGCCCCACAAGTGGATGGAGTACGCTCGCGGCAGAAAAAGCGACATATTCCTTTTGCTTCTTACCCTGATACTAACGGTCGTTATCGATTTGACCGTCGCCATCGGTGTCGGCGTTTCGATCGGCTTTGCGTTGAGGCTGAGCAGACGCAAGTCTGTGAAAAGCGACTGGACGCCACCCGACCGTTAGAGGCGCCGGGCAAGCCCCGGAAACGTCAAGTACGCCGCTGCTAGATCGCGGCGCGCTGGTTCACCCGCTTTGACAATTCTTCGGCGCTTTCCTTTCGCTCGCTGTAGCGATCGACCAGATAATCGGCGCGGTCCCGCGTCAGAAGCGTGAATTTCACCAGTTCTTCCATCACATCGACGATGCGGTCGTAGTAAGGCGACGGCTTCATACGGTCATTGTCGTCGAATTCAAGAAACGCCTTGGCGACCGAGGACTGGTTCGGGATCGTGATCAGCCGCATCCATCGGCCGAGGATACGCAACTGGTTCACGGCGTTGAAGCTTTGCGAGCCGCCGCTGACCTGCATGACCGCGAGCGTCTTTCCCTGGGTCGGCCTGACCGCGCCCAGGGCCAGCGGTATCCAGTCGATCTGCGCCTTCATGATGCCGGTCATCGATCCGTGACGTTCGGGCGAACACCAGACCATACCCTCGCTCCAGATAACGAGGTCGCGCAGTTCCTGAACCTTCGGGTGCGATTCGTCGGCGTCATCCGGTAACGGCAGGCCGGCCGGATCGAATATCCGGGCCTCCGCGCCGAAGCGCCCCAGAATCCGTGCCGCCTCCTCGTTCACAAGCCGGCTGAAGGAACGATCGCGCAGCGAGCCGTGAAGCAACAGGATTTTCGGCGGATGCTCGCCCCGCGGCGGATTGAAAAGGCAGTCGTCATCGATCGGCCTGAACGACGCATCATCAAGTTGCGGCGTCATATCGTCTGTTTTTGCCAATGGCGAAATCCTCCGCGCGATGTACGGACAATACCCTGCCCCACAGCGTCAGCTTTTCAGCTTGTAGCCCCGGCGGAACATCTCGTAGCAGACGATCCACAACACCACGTTCAATGAAGTGATCACGATAATCCCGGTCAGGATGGGCGCATCCGACGTGCCGATGAAGCCGGAGCGGAACCCGTCGATCATGTAGAAAAACGGGTTGAACTCCGCGAGGCCGTGCCAGAAGCCCGGCAGTCGGTCGATCGAATAGAACGTTCCCGACATGAACGATAACGGCGTGATCACGAAATTGGTGATCGATGCGATATTGTCGAATTTCTCTGCCCAGATCGCGGTGACCAGGCCCAGCAGCGACAGCAGCACCGATGCCGACACCCCGTGAAAAATGATGATCCATGGGTTTACGATCGTCAGACCGGTGAACAGGTACATCGCCAGCCCGACCAGAAAACCGACGATCACGCCGCGCGTGACGCTGCCGGCGATAAATCCGATCGCCAGTTCGCCCGCCGTCAACGGCGGCATCAGCAGATCGACGATGCTGCCCTGTATCTTCAGGATCAGCATCGAGGACGACGTATTGGCATAGGAATTCTGGATGATCGCAAACACGATCAGCCCGGGTGCCAGAAAAACCTCGAACGGAACGCCCTTTACCGTCTCGACCGCGCGGCCGAGCGCCAGTGTGAAAACGGCCAGGAACAGCAGCGTTGTGACCACGGGCGCCACCAGCGTCTGAAATCCCACCTTCCAGAACCGGTGTACCTCTTTGCAATAATGCGTCCACAGGCCGAGCCAGTTAAAGCGGCCCATGGGCCGGGCGGTGACAGTCATGCGCGGCTACTCGCCATCTTCGGCAACATTGCCGACACGGTCGGTCCGCGCGGGGCGTTCCCTTTTATCTTCAGTATCTTCCTTTTCGGTTTTTTCACGCCGATCGCGCAGCGCGACATTGGCAGGCGGCGCATCGCCGCTTTTGTCCTCGCCGAAATAGATCGTCTGGTGCGGGAACGGAATTTCGATACCGAGCTCGTCGAACCTGCGCTTCATGCGCCGGTTGAATTCACGCCCGACCTCCCACTGCTTGATCGGCTTGGTCGTCAGGCGCGCGCGCACGACAACCGCGGAATCGTCGAAGCTCTGCAGCCCCATGATCTCGATCGGCTGGTTGATCAGCGCGCCGTAATACTCGTCGGCCTGCATTTCCTCTCCGAGGGCACGGAGAACCTCGATCACCTCGTCGACGTCTTCGCGATACGCGATGCCGACATCGAACACATAGCGCGAGAAATCCTTGGTCATGTTCTCGACCATGCTGACCGAACTGAAGGGTATCATGTGCACGTTGCCGCCGAGGTCGCGAATGCGGATGGTGCGGATCGTGATATCCTCGACCAGGCCTGCCTTGTCGTTCACGCGCACCACGTCGCCGACGGCGAACTGATCCTCGGCCAGGATAAAGACGCCGGTGATGACGTCCTTTACCAGCGTCTGTGAACCGAACCCGACCGCAAGCCCGACAACGCCGGCGCCCGCCAGCAGCGGACCGATATTCACCCCGATCTCGGCGAGAACGATAAACCCGACGATGGTCGACACCACGACCAGAAGCGCCTTGCGCAGCAGCGGCAGAAGGGTTTTTGCCCGTGCGCTGAGCTCTACCTCCCCGTTGTCGCTACGAGCCAGGTAGCGCTCGATCATCGAGCTGACCATTTCCCAGAAAATGACGGCGAGTACGATGACGAACAGGCTCGAAACCACACTCCCGATTACCCGGCGACCGGTGTCGGTGCCCACCCAGCCGAAGGAATCGACGCCCCAGGCCTGAAGCGTTGCAAACGCTGCGAGGATCAGAATGGCGGTGGTGATGACCATGTGCAGGATCGCGAAATAGCGGTTCGACCGTACCGCGAGCCCGGGATATTTTTCCATCACTTCCGGTCGCAGACCAAACCCCTTGTCGACCGCATGGCGGGACCCGATAATCAGCAGCTTCCCGACGAACAGAATGATAATGCTGAGTACGGTTGCCCGGAACACGAACTCGAACCCACCGCTGATTTCGAGCACCCAGACCAGATATACGGCGGCGACATAGATAATCGCCAGGACATGCCAGATATCGCTGAGGCGTCGCCGGAGAATTTTGAGCCCGGCAATACCGCCCTCTTCGGGGCCACGGATCACCCCGGCAACAGCCGACCGGTTCTGCAGGATCAGAATGACGGTCAGCAACGTGAGCAGCAATCCGATAATCTTGATCAGCGCGAGATATCCGCCTTTGGGGAGACCGAGCAGCAGCGCGGCTTCCGCAAAGAAATAGCCGTAAACGCCGACATACGTGATCCGCCGCACCCATACGACGACATAATTCGCCGTCTCGTCGCCGATTTTGATAATCCGCAGGTTGGTCGCCCGCGGCACAAAGAACATGCGCGCCGCCGCCATGATCGCGCGTGCGATGACATTGGCATTCACAAGCGCAATCGCCACCAGCCGGGTCAGCTCGGACGGATCCAGCAGCGGCATGATCATATAGGCGGCGGCGGCAAAGGCTGCGATCGGTACAACGTCGATAAACGTCCGGGCGATCAGGAAAGGCAGGCGCAGCCACACCGTATCGCGCTTCTGGCCTTCCACACTGTTGCGGGCGCGTGCCAGCAGTCGTCGAACCACCCATTCGGCGACAAACCCGGCAAACAATACAAGGACGACGCGCCAGATCACCTCCAGCCAGCGATCCCGGTTTTTCTGCACGGTGACCTGGCGTTCGGCCCAGTCGACGATTTTGGGCGCGTTGAGCAGCAATTCCGCGCCACCGACCAGTTCTTCGCTGACCGCGTTGATTCGCGCCGAAAGCGCTTCAATCACCTGGCCGCCGAAACGGCTCTCGGGCTTCTCGGCCTTGGCAGTGTCGGCCGGCGCCGCCAGCGTCAATGCCTTCAGGCGTGTAATGAACTGTTCCCGCGCCTCGGGATTCTCAAGGGTATTGATGAGATCTTCGACCTGGGGATCGCCGATCCCCGCCTCTTCCAAAGCCTTGCGTTTTTCTTTCGCCTGCTTTTTGACGACCGCCTGTTTCTGCGATTCCGCCTGGGCCTGCGCGGCTTTCAGCACGGCAGGCGACTGCGCATTTGACGGTGCCAGCGCCGCACCGACAGAGAGCAGAACAAGGATAGAGGCTAAAATCCGGAAAGAGGGGCGCATGATGATCGGGAATTGTTGAAAGACGCGCAGAACCTATCTTCTTGCGCCCGCGATGTCACATGATTTGGCCGAAACGCGCGGTGCTATTATGTTGTGCAAAACAAAAGGATGAGACCCCTGACCCAGAACAGCAAAAACACGTGCGACGTGCTCGTTATCGGTGGCGGCGGTGCCGGCCTGGCCGCCGCGATTGAAGCCCGCTCGACCGGCGCCCATACCATTCTGATAGAGAAAAACCCCGAACTGGGCGGTACCACCGCCTGGTCCATCGGATCGTTTACCGCGACCGGCACGCCACAGCAGCAAAAAGCCGGCATTGAGGACAGTACCGACGCGCATTTTGCCGACATGCCGAAATTCGCCGGACCCGATGCGGACCGCGATAATCCGGGTTTGCGCCGCCTCTTTGTCGACAACGCGAACGACACCCTGCGTTGGCTGATGTCGATGGGTGTGGAATTTTTCGGCCCCATGCCGGAACCGCCCCACACAAAGCCGCGCATGCATAACGTCCTGCCCAATTCGCGGGCGTATATCCGCCTGCTGGGCGCGCATGCCAAACGCGTCGGGGTCGATATCCGCTGCGGGGTTCGGGCGAGCCGTTTCATCCTGGACGGTGACCGGGTCACCGGCGTCGCCGGGACCGGGCCCGACGGCCCGCTCGAGATTTCCGCCCGGTCCGTGGTTCTTGCCAGCGGCGACTATGCTGCCAATGCGGATCTCAAAGCGAAATACATTTCCGAGGCCGTCTCGCGCGTCGACGCCATGAACCCGACGGCGACAGGCGACGGCCATGAAATGGCGTTTCCACTGGGCGCGCGGGTGCTCAACGGCGACATGCTCTCCGGGCCCAATCTTCGGTTTATCCCACCGCCGCGCGAAACCATCGACCGGCGGCTGCCGCCGTCCCGCCTGATTACAAAGATCATGAAACTGGCCCTGACTCACCTGCCGGCGAAACTGCTGAATCCCTTTGTGCTCCGTTTCACAACGACATCCATGGCGCCGGAACTGGACCTGTTCCGCAACGGTGCATTGCTGGTCAACCTTCAGGGAGCGCAGATCGAGGCGCCGCCGCCGCAACTCGGTCTCCGTATCGCGGAGCAGCCGGACAAGATGGGTTACGTGATACTGGATTCAGCGCTCGCCCGGAAATACTCGTCCTGGCCCGACTTTATCGCGACGGCGCCCGGGGTCGCCTACGCCTATTTCGACGATTTCAGGCGTACCCGGCCGGATATTTTTCATAAAGCGGACAGCATCGCTGATCTGGCGAAGAAGCTCGGCATGAAGGCCGATGCGCTGGAGTCCACAATCGCGGCGCATAACGCGGGAGACGCACCGAACAAGCTGACGACCGCGCCGTTTTATGCGCTGGGCCCGGCGAAAAGCTACATCGTGCTGACCGATGGCGGCCTCGCGGTAAACGAAAACCTCCAGTTGCTCGGCCATGACGACCAGGTAGTGCCCGGGCTCTGGGCGGCGGGTAGTGCCGGCCAGGGCGGGCTGATCCTGAAAGGGCACGGTCATCACATCGGATGGGCGTTCACATCGGGGCGCATCGCGGGTCGAAACGCGGCGGGTGCAGCAAAAGGCAATGGTTAGGGCGCGATTGTTGCGTTTTCGTCAAAACTGACATCCGGCCGGGTCGATTGAACGACGGCGGGCAGCCCCCACTTGGAAGGAAACGTCGCCGCATTCCCTGCGGCGCGTTCTTTTTGTGGAAGGAGAACCGCGATGATCAATATTCGGCATGCAGAAGAGCGCGGCTCGGTGAACCTGGGCTGGCTCGATTCGAAGCATAGTTTTTCGTTCGGACAGTTCGTCGATCCCGATTATACGAATTTCGGCCCGCTGCGGGTGATCAACGAGGACCGTGTGCAACCCGGCGAAGGCTTCCCGACCCACGGCCACGAGAACATGGAGATCATCTCCTACGTGCTCGAGGGTGCGCTGGAACATAAGGATTCAATCGGGACCGGCGCGCAAATAAAACCGGGCGAAGTCCAGCGTATGAGCGCCGGTACCGGCATCCGTCACAGCGAGTACAATCCGCTATCGGACGCGGTCGCCCATTTTCTGCAGATATGGATCATCCCGGATACGCAGGATATCGAGCCGGGTTACGAACAGAAAATGTTCGACCGGGCGGACCGTCAGGGCGTCCTCAAACTCGTGGCGTCGAAAGATGCGCGCGACGGCGCCCTGAAAATCCATCAGGACGTCGACCTGTATGCGACCATCCTGTCCGACGGCGACGAGGTTTCGTTACCGCTGCGCGACGGGCGGCGGGCATGGGTGCAGGTGGCGCGGGGGTCCGTTCGACTGAACGGATCGCAGCTTTATCCGGGGGACGGAGCTGCCGTTACGGAAGAAGAGGCATTGAAGATTACCGCGACATCCGATGCCGAATTGCTCATTTTCGATATGGTTTAATACCCTGCATGGCCGGGCAGATTCGTGCCCGGCCATGATATCCGCCGCGATGCGGTTGATGATTCCGCTTTTACACGCCTAACTTCGGTCTTGTTCTATCTGTAGCGGATACCCGTCATGGCCGACCAAGGCACCGATATTGAAATCGCGCGCGCCGCGAATCTCCTTCCCATTTCCGATATCGGCGCGAAGCTCGATATCCCCGCCAACGCCCTGCATCAATACGGCTCGAACAAGGCGAAGATCGATTACGGCTATCTGAACGACCTGGCCGACCGGCCGAGGGGCAAGCTGATTCTGGTCACCGCGATCACCCCGACACCCGCGGGCGAGGGCAAGACAACGACAACCGTCGGGCTGGGCGACGGGCTGAACCGGATCGGCAAGAAGGCGATGATCTGCGTGCGCGAACCGTCGCTCGGCCCGTGCTTCGGCATGAAGGGCGGGGCGGCCGGCGGCGGCCATGCACAGGTCGTACCGATGGAAGACATCAACCTTCATTTCACCGGCGACATGCATGCCATCGGCGCCGCGCATAACCTGCTGTCGGCGATGATCGACAATCACCTGTATTGGGACAACGACCTGCGCATGGATTCGCGGCGCGTTTCCTGGCGCCGAGTGGTCGATATCAACGACCGCGCGCTGCGCGATATCACCGTCGGTCTCGGCGGTATCGCCAACGGTTTCGCACGCGAATCCGGCTACGACATCACGGTGGCGTCCGAAATCATGGCGATCTTCTGTCTCGCCTCGTCTCTCGACGACCTTGAACGGCGGCTCGGCAATATCGTTGTCGGCCAGACCCGCAAGCGCGAGGCGATCACCGCAAAGCAGTTGCAGGCCGACGGCGCGATGGCCGTGCTGCTGAAAGACGCCCTGATGCCCAACCTTGTCCAGACGCTGGAAAACAACCCGGCCTTCGTCCATGGCGGGCCATTCGCCAATATCGCGCATGGCTGCAACACCGTGATGGCGACCGAAGCCGCGCTCCGGTTGTCGGATTACGTCGTCACCGAAGCCGGGTTCGGCGCAGACCTGGGTGCCGAGAAATTCTTCGACATCAAATGCCGCAAAGCGGGGCTTTCGCCGGATGCGGCGGTGATTGTCGCGACCGTGCGCGCGCTCAAGATGCATGGCGGCGTCGAACGCGGCGACCTGGGCACCGAAGATGTTGGCGCCGTCACCGGCGGCATTTCGAACCTCCGCTGCCATATCGAAAATATACAGAAATTCGGCGTCACACCGGTGGTCGCCATCAACCGGTTCGTCACGGACACGGATGCCGAGATCGCCGCGATCGTCGCCGCCGTAGCCGACCTGGGCGCCGAGGTGGTGGAATGCACGCACTGGTCCGACGGCGGCGCCGGCACGGAGGCGCTGGCCCGCAAGGTGGTCGAGATTGCGGATGGCGGCACGTCGTCGTTCAAACCGATCTATCCCGACGACATGGGCCTGTTCGACAAGATCAACACGGTCGCGCGCGAGGTCTATCGCGCGTCGGAGGCGGTCGCGACCAAGAGCATACAGGACCAGCTTTCGCGCTGGGAAAAGGACGGCTACGGCCACCTGCCGGTCTGCATGGCGAAAACCCAGTACAGCTTTTCCACGGACCCCGACCGCAAGGGCGCGCCGGCGGATCACATCGTTCCGGTGCGTGAAGTGCGCCTTTCGGCAGGTGCCGAGTTCGTCGTCGCGATCTGCGGCGACATAATGACCATGCCCGGCCTGCCCCGTGTTCCCGCCGCCAATTCGATCCGCCTTGGCGAAGGCGGCGTGGTCGAGGGGCTTTTCTGACAATTTAGGTCAGGCATCCCAAACGGTGGCCGCTCCAACCCTGTTCAGCGGTCGTTCATCGTCTGATTGCCAAGCTTGTTTCCCATTCGAACAAAAAACCCGTAAAGGGTAACCCATGGCCATCGCCCCTACCCTTTCCGATTCAGCGGATACCGGCGAACCGCCGCACCCCTACCGCTGGGCGATGCTTGCCGGCGTATGGCTGCTGTATTTCGCTTTCGCGGCGTCGATCGCATCGATCGCCCCGCTGGTCTACCAGGTGATGCTCGATCTCGGCATGAACCGGGCCGAGATGGGCACCGTGCTGGCTGCATGGCAGCTCACCTACATTTTCTGTTCGGTACCGTGCGGCGGCCTGCTCGACAGGTTCGGTCCGCGCCGGACCATGTTCGCCGCCGTGCTCGTGATCGCGCTGTCGGTTGCGCTCCGCGGTCTCGCCAGCGACTACGTCACGCTGCTGCTGGCGGTAATGGTGTTCGGTATCGGCGGCCCGCTGATCTCGTCGGGCGCGCCCAAGGTCGTCGCCGTGTGGTTTACCGGCAAGGAACGCGGCTTCGCGATGGGGATATATTTCACCGGCAACGCGACCGGCGGCATCGTCACGATCGCGCTGACCAACAGCGTGTTCCTGCCGGCCATTGGCGGCGACTGGCGCGATCTGATGTTCTACTACGCCCTGTGCATCGTCGGCGCCGGGCTTATCTGGCTGATGATCAGCGCCCACCCGGCCAGCCGCGACATGGAAGAAAAGCTCAAGGCGGAACCTAAAAGGCGGTCGCGCGACGTGTTCCTGGAACTGATCAAGGACCCGATCGTCCGGCTGGTGCTGCTGATGGGGCTGTTCATCCTGTTTTACAATCACGGCATGAACCACTGGCTGCCGGACCTGCTGCGATCCTACGGGATGACCCCCGTTGAAGCCGGATACTGGGCCGCGATTCCGACCCTGTTCGGCATGATCGCATCGCTGTCCCTGCCGCGCATGGCGACGCCCGAATGGCGCTTCAAAATTCTCTGCGGCCTCTTTGTCTGCGCCGCGATTGCCGCCCTGATGGTGTGGGCGGCAAGCGGGCCGCTACTGGCGGTCGGTCTGGTCCTGCAGGGCATGTGTCGCGGCGCGATGACATCGATTTCGATCCTGCTGCTGATCGAAAGCGGCGACGGAAACACAAACCGCGTCGGCGCGGCCAGCGGGCTGTATTTTTCGGTCGGCGAGATCGGCGGCGTTCTGGGACCGATGTCGATGGGCGCCCTGGCCCATGCAACGGGTGATTTCGATGCCTCGCTGTTCATGATGTTCGGCGTCGCCTGCCTGCTGGTCCTGATCCTGCTGCGGTTGCGGTCGGTGGACCGCTCGGAGAAAAACCGGACTGCGTGAGCGTTGCCGCATAAGAAAAGAGCACGGACGTAATCTGAACGCGGGGCAACCCGCGCTGCGCGAGGCCGGGGCAACAGCTTTATGATCCGCCTGAATGCATGCTATTTCTAAGACCCTGAATACGGAGACTTTGACCATGACAACAACCGATCTTTCCGGCACCACCTGCATCGTTACCGGCGGCGGGCGCGGCCTGGGCCGGTCCATGGTGCTTGCCCTCGCCGGTGCGGGCGCGAACGTGACGGCCGCCATGCACATCGCCGACGACATCGAATCCGAAACCAAGGACCTGCCGGGAAAGGTCAAGGCCATGGTTGCCGATATCCGGGATGCGGATGCCTGCGGGAAGATCGTGGCGGACACGGTTTCCGAATTCGGCGGGGTCGACATGCTGGTCAATAATGCGGGCGTCGGGATGCTGCTGGTCTCGGAGACCTTCAACCGGACGCCGACCAAGTTCTGGGACGTCAAACCCGACATCTGGGCACAGATCATCGAGACCAACGTCAATGGCGGCTTCCAGATGGCGCGTGAAGCCGTGCCCCACATGCTGGAAAAAGGCTGGGGCCGCGTCGTCAATGTGACAACCTCGATCCACACCATGCAGCGCGCCGGCTTTTCGCCTTACGGTCCGTCCAAGGCGTGCATGGAGGCATCCACCAGTTGCTGGTCCGAAGACCTCGAAGGCACCGGCGTCACATGCAATATCCTGATCCCGGGCGGCGCGGCAGACACAAACCTGCTGCCCGGCAACCCGGGCGACGAAGGCCGCTCCGGCGCGGACGGGATGCTGGTCTCGCCGGAGGTCATGCAGACACCGATCAAATGGCTGGCGTCGAAAGCATCCGACGGCTGGAACGGCAAGCGCTTTATCGGCCGCCTGTGGGATGAAAGCCTGCCGGCGGAAGACGCGGCGAAAGGGTGTTCGGCGCCGGCAGGGTTCGGCGACCGGGCTTAAACACCCGCAACCCAAGTTGCGCACCCTGCGAATTGGGTCCAATAACGCCGGATGGAAACCTGGGTCGTCATTACCGTCGCCGCGGCGTTTTTGCAGAACGTCCGCTCGACGCTGCAGAAATACCTGAAGGGGCGTATCGGGACGACCGGCGCGACCTTCGTGCGGTTCGGCTTCGGTCTGCCGTTTGCTTTTTGCTTTCTCGCCATTCTGCATTACGGCCTAGGCTATTCGCTCCCCCGGTTGCACTGGACCTTCGCCGGCTGGGTCGTGCTGGCAGCCCTGGCGCAGATATTCGCGCAGGCGCTCCTGATCCACCTGTTCAGCTATCGCAATTTCGCCGTCGGTACCGCCTATTCGCGGACCGAACCGGCCCAGGCCGCGCTTTTCGGACTGATCTTCCTGTCGGAAACCGTGTCCTGGGTGGTGCTGATGGCAATCGCGATCTCCGTTGCCGGCGTCATGCTGATCTCGGTCGCGCGGACCGAGCGGAATCCGGCGGCGCTGGTAACCTCTCTCGCCAGCCGCACGGTCGTCATCGGGCTGTGTTCGGGGACGTTTTTCGGTATTGCCGCGGTCGGGTATCGCGGGGCATCGCTGTCGCTGGGCGGGCCGAACTTTCTGGTTCAGGGCGGTGTGACCCTGTGTGCCGCCATCACGTTTCAGACCATTGTCATGCTGGGCTTTATCGCGCTCCGCGAACCCGGCGAATTCCGCCGTATCGCAGCGGCGTGGAAACCCGCCCTGGCGGTGGGCTTCGTCGGCGCATCGGCGTCGTTCGGCTGGTTTACCGCGATGACGCTGGAGAAAGCCGCCGTCGTGAAAGCCGTCGCGCAAATCGAGATGCTGTTCACGTTCGCCTCAACGGTGTTCGTCTTCAAGGAGCGGATAAACCGGCTGGAGGTCGCGGGCTGCATGGCCATCGTTGCCGGTATTCTTCTCCTGCTGCTCGTCTGACATCGGCGGGCCGCCGCATCAGGGCCGGAACTTGCGTGCCCGCGCTGCGGGCGGTACACAAAACACAGACAGACACACTCCGCAGACGGGAGAACGGGATGACAAAATTCGGAATCGGCCAGGGCGTACCCCGCTGGGAAGACCCCCGCCTGCTGCGCGGCGGGGGACGCTATTCGGATGACCTGAACCGGCCGAACCAGGCCTATGGCTATGTCCTTCGCTCACCCTATGCCAATGCGAAAATCCTCTCGGTCGACACCGCGGCGGCGAAGGACGCACCGGGCGTTCTCGGCGTCTGGACCGGCGAGGATTACGCAGCCTCGGGCCTTGGCAATATCCCCTGCGCCGTGCCGCGCCAGAAGCCCGACGGCTCGCCGATGTTTACCCCGCCGAACGGCGGCCTGCGCAAAGGCGCCGTGAAGATGGTCGGCGATCCCGTCTGCTGGGTCGTGGCCGAAACCGCGAAACAGGCGCAGGACGCCGCCGAGATGATCCTTGTGGACTACGAGGAAACCAAACCGATCACCAACACCGCACATGCCCTCGACGCCGATGCCGGCAGGGTCTGGGACGAAGCGCCCGACAACGTGTGCTTCGTGTTCGAACTGGGCGACAAGGACAAGACAGACGCGGCCTTTGCGTCGGCGCATCACGTCACGAAGCTCGACATCAATATCAGCCGGGTCTCGGTCGCCCCGATGGAGCCCCGCGCCTGTATCGGCGATTACGACAAGTACGACGAACGCTATACGCTGATCACGGGCACCCAGGGCCCGCACGGCGTGCGCGCCGCGATCGCGGAGCCGATCCTGAAAGTGCCGGCGCACAAACTCCGCGTTATTTCCGAGGATATGGGCGGTGCTTTCGGCATGCGCTCCGGCCCGTACCCGGAAAATATTCTGGTGCTGTGGACCGCGAAGGAACTCGGCCGCCCGGTCAAATGGACCGGCGACCGGACCGAGGCCTTCCAGTCCGACGACCAGGCCCGCGACAACGTGGTTACCGCCGAACTGGCACTGGACGAAAACGGCATTTTCACCGGCCTGCGGGTCTCGACCGTCGCCAATCTCGGCGCCTATCTGACCATGCTGGGTCCGCATTCGTCGACCAACAACCTGGGTTCGCTGTCGAACGTCTACAAGACGCCGGCGATCTATACGCATGTGACCGGTGTGTTCACCAATACCAATTCCACCGGCCCCTACCGCGGCGCAGGCCGTCCCGAGGCGGTCTATACGGTCGAGCGGGTGATCGACACGGCGGCCCGTGAAATGGGCATAGACGCGGCGGAGATCCGCCGGCGCAACATGATCCCGGCAATCACGGAGCCGGTCAGCACCGGGTTCCTGTTCACGTACGATTCCGGCGAGTTCGAAAAGAACATGGATAACGCGCTGAACATGATCGAGTACGGCACCTTCGCCGAACGCCGCACCGACGCGGAAGCGCGCGGCAAGCTGCGCGGTATCGGCATCGCCAATTGCATCGAACAGTCCGCCGGCGGACCGCCCGAATGGGCGCAGATCCGGTTCGATCCGTCGGGCACGGTGACGCTGATCATGGGCACCCATAATCACGGCCAGGGCCATGAGACTATTTTCCGCCAGATGCTGGCGGACATGCTGGGCCTCGAATTCGAACAGGTCCGGATGCTCCAGGGCGACACCGACGTCGCCATGGCCGGTACCGGCACGTTCGGGTCGCGCTCGTCCGGCGTCGGCGGCGCGTCGATCCAGATGGCCTCGAACAAGATCATCGAGAAGTGCAAGCTCGTCGTCGCCCACCACCTTGAAGTGGCGGTGGAGGATATCGAGTTCGACGACGGGACGTTCACGGTCGCGGGCACCGACAAGAACATGAGCCTGATGGACGCCGCCAAGAACGCCCAGAGCTTCATGACCGCCCCGCCCGGCTTCGAGGTCGGGCTGGATGAATGGGCCGCCTGGTCGCCGCCGGCGCCGACCTTCCCGAATGGCTGTCATGTCGCCGAGGTCGAGATCGATCCCGATACCGGCATGACCGAGATCGTCCGCTACTGCATGGTCGACGACGTCGGCACGGTTATCAATCCGCTGCTGCTGGCCGGCCAGGTCCATGGCGGCGCGGTACAGGGAATCGGCCAGATCATGTGCGAGAACATGGTGTGGGACGATGAATCCGGCCAGATGGTCTCGGGTTCGTTCATGGATTACTGCATGCCGCGCGCCGATGACTGTCCGAGCTTCGAGATGGCCGAAAACGAAGTGCCGAGCCCGACCAACCCGATGGGCATCAAAGGGGCGGGCGAGGCAGGCTGCGTCGGCGCCATGCCCGCCGTTATGAATGCGGTCTGCGATGCGCTGGCCACACGCGGCGTGCGGACCTTCGACATGCCCGCCTCACCCAATCGCATATGGCAGGCGCTGGAAACCACCCGGGCTCAACAGGCCGCCGAGTAATTCAGGAGAACTTCTTACATGGATTTCGATAACAGCTTCGACGTACCGCTGCCGCCCGATCAGGCGTGGACCACGCTGATGGATATCGAGCGTATCGCGCCCTGCATGCCGGGCGCCGAACTGACCGAGATCGTCGACGACAAAACGTTCAAGGGCAAGGTGTCGGTCCGGCTCGGCCCGGTCGCGCTGACGTTCCAGGGGACCGCGTCTTTCGAAGACGTTGATAATGACGCCCACAAGGCGAGCGTGAAAGCCCAGGGTGCCGACGCCAAGGGCCGCGGCGGTGCCAATGCCAACGTCACGTTTCATCTGGAACCGTCGGAGAC
This sequence comes from uncultured Rhodospirillaceae bacterium, assembly GCA_963977005.1. Taxonomy (GTDB): domain Bacteria; phylum Pseudomonadota; class Alphaproteobacteria; order MPNO01; family UBA830; genus CAXBCP01. The sequence goes on along the minus strand of CAXBMQ010000014.1, from coordinate 28,328 downwards.
GGGATCGACCGTGAAAATTCACACCGATCTGCAGCTTTCGGGGTCCGTCGCTCAATACGGCCGCGGCGCCGGCATGATCCAGGACCTCGCCAGCCAGATTATCGGCCAGTTCGCCAAGAACCTCGCCGCCCAGATCGAGGCCGACCAGCCGGAGGCAACGACGGCCCCGGCAACCGAACCGGGCGAAACCGCTGCGGGCACGCCCGCAGACGCACCGGCGACCCCATCACCCGCAACGCCGCCCCCCGCGGCATCCCGCCCGGCGCCAGCGGCCCCCGCCCAGGTCGGCGGGATGGCATTCAAGGTATTGTGGAACCAGATCGTCCGGTCGATCAAATCGCTGTTCGGGGTGAAGAGCTAACACGCAGCCGCAATCAGGCAGACACCCCAGGCCCGTAATACCTAAATACTTATTCCCCCGCCCTCGTGGCGGGGGGCCACGGTGAAACCCGGTCCGGTGCAAAAGCGGACCCCCGGTGCAAGACCGGGGGCTTAGATTTTCAGGACCCTGGGGCGCCGATTATAAAGAAACGCACCAGCGGCATTGGTCGTGTCAGGCCAGTCGCTAGTTCACAGATGCCGACGGCGCGCTCTGGTCCGTTTCCGGTTGCGCCGATGTCGGTCCCGCCTGATGATGCACCATTTTCCAGACGCGCCCTTCGCGCACGAACACGTTCGTCGCCACCAGAAAACTGTCCATGATTTCCTCGAAGCAGATCACATAGGCGGTATCGCCATGCACATGCGCGCGCGGATCGTGACACAGGATTTCGGGCGATTCGTCGTTGCGGATAATCGCTTTCCAGCTTTCGACCACGACGTCGCGGCCGAAGAGCGGGCCCCAGCCGGGGTGGAGACAGGCGACCTGACCGGTCTCGGACCACAGCGCATCCATTGCGTCTTCATCGCGGTCGGCAAAGGCGCGGTAGAAGGCTTCGTTGGCAAAGAGAACGGCATCGGTATCGGACATAAGCCGCATGTTATCCCGGCGGAGGGGGTAATGGCTATGCTTATCGCCGGAACGGCAGGGCATGCGATGCGCCGAACCACGCCTGAAACGTCCTGAAACAGGTTGACCCTCGGAATTGCGGTCAATACCATTAACGCAATCGATAAGATGCCGGCGTCCAGCCGGTCTGGCTTCATAACAGGAGATATCCCGATGAAACTTCATAACGTCGCGCTTGCGGCTGCTGCACTTGCCGTCGCCCTGCCGACCGCGGCATCGGCGCAGAACATCACGCTGAAATACCTTACCGCTTGGGACAAGCGCTACGAAGGCACCCCGATTATTGCTTACGACTACGGCAAGATGGTCGAAGAGGACTCCAACGGGCGGATCAAGTTTCAGTTCTCTGGCCCGGAAGTGATCAAGCCGAACCAGCAGTTTCAGCCGACCGCGTCCGGCGTGTTCGACCTGAACCTGTCGGTTGCCCCGTATTATTTCGGTACGACGGGCGTCTCGATGGCGTTTTTCGCGATGCCGCCGTCGACCGAGGTCTGGCGCGAGAAAGGCTATTGGCAATACTCCGACAAGGAAATGCAGCGTTTCGGCCTGAAGATGATTTCGCATCTTCTCGGTGGCAGCACCGCCAGCATGTTCCAGGTGATGTTGAAAGAGCCGCTCGCAAACACCGTTAAGCCGCTTACCGGCAAGAAAATCCGGGCCAACGCGCTGTATCGCCCGATTGTCGAACCGCTGGGCGGATCGATGGTCAACCTCAGCGGCGGTCAGATCTACGCGGCCCTGCAGCGCGGCGTGGTTGACGGCGCCGCCTGGCCGGTTCTGGGTGCGGTGAACTTCAAATGGTACGAAGTCGCCAAATACATGATGCGTCCGCGCTTCGGCGTGTCGCCGTACACGGTGACGATGAACCTGAACAAGTTCAACAAGATGTCGAAAGCCGACCAGAAACTGCTGCTCGACGTTGGCCGACAGCTCGAACAAAAAGCCCCTGCTCAGTTCGATACTGCTACGAATAACGAAATAGCGAAGCTGAAAGAGCTCGGCGTGCAGGAAACCGCCGTAGCCCCCGAAGTCGGCAAGAGCATGATCGACGGCTTTATCAAGGGCATCTGGAACCTGTCCATGGCCGGCAACAAGAAAACCGCCGGTCGCGTCATGGAGCTTTACGAAATGGCGAAAGCCAAGGGCGATGCACCTGACAGCCTGAAATAGGCACGGCCCAGGAACGGAAAAACGAGCGCCCCGGTAATGTTTGTTGTGCGTGGAATCTGCCGTCTTCATGACGCATTGACCGACGCCGGCTATGCTGCCGGGGCGCTCGCGCTTTTCTCGATGGCCGCGATCTACTGCTACGAGGTCGTGACACGGTACTTTCTCGGCATCGCCACGGATTGGGCCAACGATACGTTTTCGAACCTTTTGGTAATTACGATTTTTGCGATGGTGCCCCACGCGACGCGTGCCGGTCAGCACATCGCCATCAGTCTTTTGTGGGAACTCGTTCCCAGCTGGCGCTCCGGTCTGACGGTCATAACGGGCATCGTGGGTGTCGCCGTCTGCCTGTTCGCCGCCTGGATGAGCTTCGGCGAAAATCTCCGCCATATCGACATGCAACTGGTCACCGAACAGAATCACCCAATCCCCAAAATCTGGATGTCGGCCTGGATATCCTACGGATTTATCGGCGCAGCGCTTTATTTCCTCCGGGGACTCATCCCGGCGGAAGCCGTGAAACCGAAAACGTGGATCACGCCGAAACGCAACGATCCTGTAGGCGAAATGTGATGGAGTGGTACTGGACCCTCTCTATCGGGATCGCGCTTCTGGTCGCGCTGTTCATGACCGGCGCACCGATCTTCCTCGCCTTCCTGATCATCATCGTCTCCGGCGTCGTGATGCTGCTGGGCGATTCCGCTTTCGGGATGGTGGTCAACTCCATATACGAGACGGGGACCACGGCGGCGCTCGGTACCGTTCCGCTGTTTATTCTTCTGGGCGAAATTTTGTTCCGCTCGGGCTGTATGGAAGTGCTGCTGGATTCGATCGACAAGCTGGTCGGCCGGGTCCGGGGCCGCCAGTACATCCTGTCTATTTCGCTGTCCACCGTGCTGGGCGCGCTTTCGGGCTCGGCGATTGCCGTTGGCGCCATGCTCGGCCGGTCGCTATTGCCGATCATGCGCGGCCGCGGCTACGACACGAGGCTCTCCATCGGCACTATCCTGGCAGGCGCATGCCTCGCGCCGATCATCCCGCCATCGATTCTGGCGATCATCGTCGGCACGCTTGCCGACGTCTCGATCGCCTCGCTGCTGATCGCCGGCGTCATCCCCGGCGTATTCCTTGCGATTCTGTTCGTTGCCGCATGCCTGATCAAGGTTAGGATGGACCCGTCCCTCGCACCGCTCGAGGAAGACGGCGTCAAGATCGATTTCAAGGGAAAACTACGCGCCGCAGCAGGCCTTCTGCCCTTCACCTTCATTATCTTCATGGTCATGGGGCTGATCATGCTGGGGATCGCCACACCCTCCGAATCCGCGGCGACCGGTGTGTTCGGGGCGATCATCACTGCCGCCTATTACAAGCGCCTCAGCTTCCGCATGCTTTACGAATCCGTCGGCGAGGCGGCGCTTCTGGCCTCGGTGATTATGCTGATCCTGTGCAGCGCGGTGATGTTCACGCAGCTTCTCGCGTTTACCGGCGCGACCGCGGCGCTGACCGAGGTCGTCACCACGATGAACGTCAACCGCTGGGTCATGTTCTTCATGATGATGCTGCTGCCGTTCATCCTGTGCATGTTTATCGATCAGCTCGGCCTGATGCTGATCGTTATCCCGATCTACCTGCCGATCCTGAAGGTTCTGGAATTCGATCCGGTCTGGTTCTGGCTTCTGTTCCTGCTGAACATCACCCTTGGCGCGATCACGCCGCCCTTCGGCTACGTGATGTTCGCCGTGAAAGCCGCCGCACAGGATGTATCGATGGGTGAGATATTCAGCGCGTCCTGGCTGTTCGTCGGGCTGACGCTTTTCGGCATGCTCATGATGGCGGTCTTCCCGGAGATCGTGACCTTCCTGCCCGAACTGGTGCAGTAGAAACTGCGCGCAAAGAAAAACCCCGGCGGATACCGGGGTTTTTTATTCAGGCATCGGAGCCCGCCTTACTTCAGCTGAACACCCTTGTTTTCCCCGTCGAGGAAGATATTCGGCTTCAGGAACATTGACAGGATCAGCGCTCCATCCGGTGCCCAGGCATCGTGCTGGCTTCCCGGGGGGCGCCAGACGTAGTTACCTGCGGTGATCGTGCCTTCGTCATCGACCAGCGACCCTTCAAGCACGAAGGTTTGTTCGAGATCGACATGCTCGTGAAAAGTCAGCTTTGAGCCGGGCGCCCATTTGAACAGCGCCGTCATCATGCCGGTCTCCTCATCCTGCATCAGTACCTTCATCTCGATACCTTCGCAGGGTGTGGGCTTCCAGGGGATTTCATCGACCTGCACAAAGCGGGAGGCAAGATCGGGCAGGGCATCGTGATCTTTGAAAAGCGGGGTAACGACAGCCATGGAAGTGACTCCTATTTGTTGCGCCATCTATTTGTTGCGCCATTTATGCTGTGGATGCCCGGCGGCATCCCGTCCCGATACTTTCCTATGCCCTGCCCGCTCCCGTCAAGCCGCCGCCTTCATCGCCAGGCTGATCTGTTCGATATGGCGGTGATCGGTACCGCAACATCCCCCGAGTACGGTCAGCTGGGGATTCAAGCGCATCAACTCCGCGAACTGGCCGCCAAGCTCGACCGGGTTGCCGTCATCCAGCACCTCGGCATTGTCGAGTTCTTCGTGGCTGCAGGACGACGCGTTCGCGCGCAACCCGCGGATACGCGGATTTTCGGCAAGGGCGGCTGCAAAATGAGTCGGATGGGCGCAGTTGATCATGAAATACGCCGGCCCCTGACCGGTCGCCCTGTCCACGGCGGCGATGGCGGCGGCGAGTTCCTCGCCGGTCGGCAGTTTCCCGTCGGTTTCGACCGTGAACGAGATCGCGACAGGGATGCCTGCCTTCTGCGCCGCCCGTGTGATCCCGATGGCTTCGGGTACATTGTTCATCGTCAGCGCGGACACAACGTCGGCCGCGGTGTCGGCCAGTACACCGATCTGCTGTGCGTGATAGGCCTCCGCCTCGGCTTCGGTCATCAACGTCCCGGGATCGTAGCCGTCGCCCCGCGGGCCCACGCATCCGCTGATCACCATAGGTGTTGCCTCGGTCTCGTGTTCTGTCCGCACGTCTTCCAGAAACGCGATGCTATCCCGATTGATGCGGGCCATATCGGCGTCCGTCAGACCGAGTTGCGCTGTCCAGCCGGGACTTGCCCGCCAGGTCAGGCTTTCAAGCAGAAAGCCGACGCCGGCCCGTTTTGCCAGCGGGATATAGCGGTCGAAATAGGTGCGCAATCGCTGAAGGCCTTCTTCGCTGTTCATGAGGTGAAAGGCGGCAAAAAGAGGCAAATCAACCCCTTCCTGAAAAACCATGACGGTTTCGAGGCCACCATCGGTGAGCACGGTTTTGCCGTTCAGTTGCGGCAGGCTGGTTCTGTATTTTGACATGTCCAGAGTCCTTTTCATTCAGAGTTAAACGAACGCATTGATCATGCGCTGCTGAACCGGACAAACACGTCACCGTCGGGAATAATCCCGGAACGGCGAAAAAAAATCTCGAATGATATTATTTTAGGCGCGGTAGTTCGGCGGAAACGTCCGAGGGCGGGTATTTTCGGGCACTGCGCATCCGCATTGGCCTTGCCCGCGTATATCCATCAGGAAAACAAAAGATAGCAGCGTTGCGACCGAACAAAGCATCCGTCCACATGCGGCGGGAACTACGAGGGGAAACCGACATGCTCAGATACCGGATGTACGATCTTAATTACGGATTCGCCACGACCGTCCTGCGGTCGATCTGCGAGCGACTGAACAGCGCCCGCACCCCGGCCTGAACGAGATCAGGCGGCAGACGCGAAAGCGGCCTCAGGTGCCTGGCCGGCGACTGTTGTCCGCCGCAGCACCCGGGTCATCGACGGTTCGAACCAGGTCCGTGCATGGAGCGTGCACAGATTGTCCCACATCACCAGATCGCCCGGCGTCCAGACATGTTCGTAGCAGTAGGCCGGTTCTTCAAGCACCTGGAAAAGATCTTCGAGCAACGCGTCGCTCTCCGCCCGGTCCATGCCCACGATATGGTCGGTCATCAGACGGTTGACGTACAGCACCTCGCGGCCGGTTTCCGGATGACGGATCACGACCGGATGGACATAGCGCGGCGCATCGGGTGAACTTTCATTCGCCTTTACCGTGGCATTGGCATCGTAATCGTACACGTTCAGCGCGGTCAGTCCCTTCAGCCGGGATTTCATCGCGTCGTCCAGCGACTCATAGGCGCGATAGGCGTTTGCGAACTTGGTATTTCCGCCCTCCGCCGGGATCTCGAGCGCGAACAGGATCGTGGCGCGCGACGGGGTTTCGTAATAGCACTGGTCCGTGTGGAACTGCATTTCACCGTCCGGCAGCACGCCGTCCATGCCATCGACCTTTTTGTTGGCGACGTACATGAAATTCTGCGGCCCCTCATCGACCACCTTGACGGTGCGCACTTCCTGACGTGGGCCGAACCATTCAGTGAAGGCGATCTGATCGTCGCCTGACAGGTCCTGTCCGGGAATGACGATGACGAAATTTTCGAGCCACGCCTGATGAATTTCCTTCATCGTCGCATCGTCAAGTCCACCGCGCAGATCGACGCCGGTCACCCGCGCACCGATCGCATCCGACATCCGCTGAATTGAAATCGCCATCTTTTCCTCCGGGTCATCCCTAGGATAAATTATTACTTCGATATCTAAGTATTATTTTATGCCAAGTCCGATGCACTGTCAATCGCATGTCTGACAGGTCCAAATTGATCCAGATCAATAATTTTGCTCCGTCTACGGATTAAATTTCTCGAAACGACATTCGCTCGATAACACAGAAACGGACGAGGAAAATTATGGCGACACGCATCAAGGAAGAACTCTACGACGAAGCGGCGGAAATGGCGCTTCAGCACCGCGTCAAAGCCGGTCACGTCATTGAAGACGAACAGGAAATGACCCCGCGCTATCGCGAAGTCGTCACCAACACGATGCATATCGCCGCCGATCTCGAGATCATGACGCTGCCGGTCTATCACCCCGCCCTGCTCGCGTCGCCGACACTGGAAGACCGTATCGCCGTTGCCGCTGCCATTCAGGACGAGCTTGGTCACGCGCAGGTCATGTACCGGATGCTTGAGGATTTCGGGTACGACACGGTCGAACTTCTGTTCGAGCGCGACCCGGCCGATTTCCGGACCTTCTACATGATCGAGCACCCCCAGCACGACTACATTGAGTGCTGCGTCGCCATGCTTCTGGGCGACCGCGCAGGCTATACGACGACGCGCGACCTGGAGGAGAACTGCTCCTTCGGTCCCTATGCCCGCTCGCTCCGCAAGGTCAATTTCGAAGAACAGTGGCATGTCGGCCACGGCGAGCGCTGGGTGAAGTTTTTCTGGAACCACTCGCCGGAAACCCGCAAACGGGTGCAGAAATACGTCGATTTCATTTTCCCGATGGCCGCCATGTGGTTCGGTGTCCCCGATTCCATGAAGAAGCGCACCGACCAGCTCGCCTACAAGATCCGGGGCGCCTCGAACGATGAAATGCGCCAGCGCTGGCTGACCGAGGTCGTCCCCTATTGCGAACAGGTCGGCATCGATATCCCCGCTCACTTCGACAAGGAAAAGAACGAGTACGTGCTCGACTACGAGATGCCCATCCTGTTGGACGAAGACACCGGCGAATGGGACTACACCACCGTCACCTGGGAAGAAAAATTCGCCCAGTGGCGCAAGGGCGGACAAAACAAGGTCGCCGCCCTCGAACGGCTGCAGGGCGAATGCTGGGGCAAGGAATTCTGGTAGGAGGAACAGGGATATGAAACGCAAAAAAATTCAGCGCAAACGCGAAATCGGCGGCGCCAGCCCCAGGTTTTATGAGGTATTCGCCCGGAAAACGTCGGACGACCCGCTGACCCATGTCGGCTCGATCGAGGCGCCGAACGACGCACTCGCCGAAGTGCGCGCCTGGTACATCCACGACGAACACGAGTGGCGCGAGCTCTGCGTCGTGCCGACCGCCGCGATCATTGCGGTCACCGAACGCGGGCGCAACGTCAAAATCAAGGAGGTCTGACATGCGGTTTTCAATAGACGGGCTGGACGGTGCGGCAAGAACCGCGTTCGAAAACGACCTGTTCGCCATCGCCGACACCAAGTTCGTGCTGGGCAACTGGTATTCCCGCAGCATTCTGAACGGCCGTTCGCTGCCGGATTTCGCGGCGCTGACGGCGATGACAGGCGCGGCCTACGGGCATACGCGCTCGCTCTGGCAGTATCTTGTCAATTTCGGTCATATCTACGGCTGGATCGAAAGAGGACGCGGCGCGGACGAGATCCGGTCAATGAACATGCTCGACACCCCGCCGGCAAGCTGGCCCGATTTCATCGCCGCTACATGGCTCGCAGAACAGGCCACCTGGATGGCGGTATCCGGCTATCTCAACTGCCCGGACAGGGCCCTTGCAGGACTTGCGGAAAAAATCGGGGAGGAATCGTATTTCCATCTGAAATATGCCGAAGGCTGGATGGAAATCCTGTCGGAGTCCGCCGCCGACACCCGCGCGTTTGCGGCCGCGCTTGAGAAGCGTTATCCCCTCGCCCTCGCCTGGTTCGGTCCCGCGAAGAACAGCGATGTTCTGAAAAAAGCGGGCTTACGGGATATTCCGCCCGCAAAGCTGCAAAAGGCTTTTGCGGCGGAAATCGCCAAAGGCGCTGCCTGGGCCGGCAAGGCTGTCTCCCTGCCGGACACGGCACCGGAAATTCCCGGATGGATCGGCGCCAACCGCCGCGCGGGACCGCTGCCCGAGCGTTTGTTCGAAGCGATTCGCTTCCGCGACCCGGAAGCCGCTCACTGACGGGCGGTTTGCGGTTCAGCGGCAAGGTGAGCCCCAGGGCGGGCCGGTGCCCGCCGTCGGGACCGTCCGGGTTCACGGGTGTCGGGCGCCGAACCGCTACGCGTTCCCGGTCCGGGCGGGCCGTCGTCATATCCCGTCGCCTGACATAAAAATGACCGTGCCCGGTAAAAGTGCTGACGTGCATTTCTTCCCAGATGGTTTAATCTGAGGCCAATTAAATTTGGGAGGAAATGGAAATGACGAATTCAGCATCACGCATACGCATCCCGCTTGCAGGCGTCGCCGCCGCGGGAATGACGGCCGCCGCTGTTATGGGTACCGCTATCGCCGTGCCGGCTCTTGTCGCGACCCCGGCGGTTTCCGCCGAGATCAAGCTCGCGCATTTCATGTCGCCCCGCCACCCGATGGACCGCTTCCTGATGCGCCCCTGGACCGAGGAAGTCGCCAAGGCAACCAACAATGCACTGACCGTCCGCATCTATCCGGGCGGCGCGCTGGGCAAGGGGCCGGTCGCACAGTTCAAGCGCGCGGTCGACGGCGTCGCCGACATCACGTTCGGTCTGCCCGGCTTTACGTCCAAGCTGTTCCCGCGCACCGGAATCATCGAACTGCCCGGCGTCGCCAAGGACGCCGTGGTCGCCGCCAACCAGTTGTGGGACGCCTTCCCCCTGCTCGCCCCGGAATTCCGGCGTGTCGAAGTGCTGGCGCTGTGGACCAATGAAACCCAGACCCTGATGACCAAATCGAAGCCGATCCGGTCGATCGCCGATCTCAAGGACATGAAAATCCGGGTTCCGTCGAAAACCCAGGGCGTCACCCTGGCAGCCCTCGGCGCGGTGCCGGTCTTTATGCCGATCAACCGTGTCTATAACGCACTGAACACCGGCGTGATCGACGGCGTCATGACAGGTCCGAGCACGATCGGCAGCTTCAAGTTCGACGAAGTCGCCAAATACTTCACCACCGGGCTGCCGCTCGGCCGTTCGCCGTTCTTCCTGGTGATGAACCGCGACACCTGGAAAAAGCAATCCGACGCCCACAAGGACATCATCCGGAAAACCACCGGGCGTGCGATGTCGATCAAGGGTTCCGCCTTCTACATCAAGGCCGGCAAGGGCGGCCTCGCCAAAGTCGCGAAGTCGGACAAGCACGAGGTGATCGAGTTCAAGGGCAAGGCCCTTGAAGAAGGCCTTGCCGCACTGATGAAATCGCGGGCGGCGCAGGTTGCGGCCCTCGAGAAACAGGGCGTGCCGGCGAAACAGATCCTCGCCGCCATGGGCGTCAAATAGGCCGGGTAGAACCGGAAACCGTTCGTTCCAATGGAACGTTACGTCGTTAGACTGAGCGGGGCGGTCGGGGCCTGCGTGCGTTTTCTCGCGCTCGTCAGCGGTCTGCTGCTGATGGGGCTGATGCTCCTCACCGTCGCGGCCGTCTCGCTCAGAAAAGCCAACGAACCCATTTTCGGTGCGCAGGATATTTCCGAATCGGGGCTGATCGCCGTCGTGTTCTTCGCGATGGCCTATTCCGGCTGGACCGGTGGCCATATCGCGGTCGATCTGATCGGCAATGTCATAAAGGGCCGGGCGCTGGAACTGCTCGATTTCGGCGTGCGGCTGGTCTGCGGGCTTTTTTTCATCGTCGTCACCTGGATGAGCTTCGAACACGGGCTCGATGCCCTTGAATACGGCGACGCCTTCAATCTGCTGCCGATCCCGCACTGGCCTTTCTACTTCATCATCGCGTTCGGATCGGGGGTGTTTACGCTGGTTCTGTTCCTGCTCGCGGCCCGCTCGGCGCTGGGACTGCCGGAGATCAAGGTAAAATGAGCGAATCCACCATCGGCCTGATCGGTATTGCAGCGCTATTCATCCTGCTGGCGCTGCGGATGCCCGTCGGCATCGTGATGATGCTGATCGGTGGCGTCGGCGTCTGGGCGATCAATGGTTCCAAGGCCGCGCTCGCCACCCTTGGCAGCGAACCCTTCGTCATCGCGTCGAATTTCGAGCTGCTGATTATCCCGATGTTCGTCCTGATGGGCAATCTGGCGAGTATTTCGGGGATGAGCCGCGACCTGTACGGCGCCGCCTATGCCTGGTTCGGACACTGGCGCGGCGGGCTTGCCTGCGCCACGATTGCCGCCTGCGCCGGGTTCGCCGCCCTGTCGGGCTCGTCCGTCGCCTCGGCGATCACCATGGGCCGCGTCGCCCTGCCCGAAATGCGGCGCTACAACTATCACCCGCGCCTCGCCACCGGCTGTATTGCCGCGGGCGGGACACTGGGCATCCTGATCCCGCCCAGCACGGGGTTCGTCATCTACGCCATCCTGACCGAGGAATCGATCGGCCGGCTGTTCCTGGCCGGGGTGCTGCCGGGCCTGCTGCTGACCTTTCTGTTCATGCTGTCCATCGGCATTCAGTGCCGCCTCAAACCCGATCTGGGCCCGCCGGGACCGGCGATGCCGATGCGCCAGCGCATGAAGGCCACGAGCCAGGCCGGCGCCATGACCGGCATCATCGTCATCACGATCGGCGGTATCTATACCGGTTTCTTCACGGCGGGAGAGGCCGCCGGCGTCGGGGCTTTCCTCGCCTTCGTGCTCGCCATTCTGCGCCGCGCCGTCAACTGGTCGTCGATGAGCGATACCCTGCTGCAGACCGTCCGGACCAGTGCATTCGCGTTCCTGATCCTGATCGGCGCCCATGTCTTCAATCCGTTCCTGGCGCTCACACGCATACCGACCACGCTGTCGGAGACCCTGCTCGGCACGGATTTCGCGCCGCTCGGCATTCTGATGATCCTGCTGGTCGCCTTCATCGTGCTCGGTATGTTTCTCGAAGGCTTCGCGATCCTGGTACTGTCCCTGCCGATCGTGCATCCGCTGATTATCCAGCTCGGCTACGATCCGATCTGGTTCGGCGTCGTGATGGTGATCGTCCTCGAAATGGGGCTGATCAGCCCGCCGGTGGGGGTCAACGTCTTTGTCGTAAAATCCATCGCCGAAGACGTGCCGATGAGTGAGATTTTCATCGGCATCATGCCGTTCTGGCTTGCCATGGTCGCCTGCCTCGGCCTGCTGATCGCCTTCCCGCAAATCGCGCTGTTCCTGCCCAACACGATGATCGGCTGACGGGACGCTTTCCGGCCGCTGACTCGCGTCATGCTTTTGCGCTATCCTCGGCGCAGACCAAAAAGCAGGATTCCGAAAAATGCGCCTCGGCTATTTCACGATGCCCATGCATCCGCTCGACACCGATTACACGACCACCCTCAAACAGGACCGCGAGGCGATCATCCTGTGCGACAAGCTCGGCTATTACGACGCGTTCGTCGGCGAGCACCTGTCGGACGATGCGGAGAACATCACCAATTCGATGTTGTTCCTCGGCACGCTGATCCACTCGACCGAGAACATCATGCTCGGCACCGGCACGACCAACCTGACCCATACCCACCCGGTCCTGGTCGCCAGCCATGCCGCCATGTTCGATCACCTGGCAGAGGGCCGCTTCATTCTCGGCATCAGCCCGGGCACGCTGCGCTCGGACCGCGAAGTGCTGGGAATCGCCAATGAAGACATCAACAGGATGTTCGCCGAGTCCATCGACGTCATCCTCGCCATATGGGAGGGCGAAGCGCCCTACGCGATCAAATTCCCCGACAACCGCTGGCAGGTGACCACCGAGAACACGCTGGATGCGCCCTACGGCACCGGCATCCTGCAAAAGCCCTATCAGGACCCGCGCCCGGAGATTATCGGCACCGTTGTCGCCCCGTTCTCGAAGGGCGTCACCGAGATGGGCAAGAAGGACTTTCACCCGATCTCCGCCAATTTCCTGTTCGACAAATGGGCTGCGACCCACTGGGCCAATTACGAAGAGGGCTGCGTGGCGGCAGGGCGGAAGGCCGATCCCGCCGACTGGCGTATCGCGCGCACCATTTTCGTCGCCGATGACGAGAAGGTCGCGGATTCTTACGGCAAGACCGACGCCAACAGTCCCTACCGGTTTTATTACAACCAGCTGGTCTACAAGCTGACCAAGGGCGGCCGCCAGGCAGTGTTCAAGCACCACAAGGACGAACCCGACGAGGCGATCACCCTGGACCGGGTGATGGACGACCTGGTGATCTGCGGCGGCGTCGACAGCGTGGTCGACCAGATACTGAACTTACGCGAGGTCACCGGCCCGTTCGGCGAGCTGGTCGTCGCCGGCATGGACTGGGTCGATGAAAGTCTCACGAAACGCTCGCTGCAGCTGATGGCCGAAGAGGTCATGCCGCGGGTCAACGCGGCGCTCGGCGAAACCGCGACCGGCCCCGGGGCGCGGAAAGCGGCATAGGCTATGACGGACGATTTCGGACCCCTTGTCGACGTCGCATGGCTGCGGAACAATCTCGCCGATAGCGATGTCCGGATTATCGATGCGACCTGGTACGCCCCGATCGACGACAAGGACGCCCGCGCCGAATTCGCGGCGGGACACCTTCCCGGCGCGGTGTATGCCGATATCAGCGATGTCGCCGATCCTGACCATGCAGCGCCGCACATGCTGCCACCGCCCGAGCTGTTTGCCGACTATATGGCGAAAGCAGGTATCGGCAGCGACTGTCGCGTCGTCGTCTACGATAACGGGGAATACGCGGCGACCCGCCTGTGGTGGATGTTCCGTGCTTTCGGACACGACGCGGTAGCATTGCTCGACGGCGGCCTTGCCGCGTGGACGCAGGCAGGCGGCGCGCTCGAAACGGACACCCGGCCCGCGGCCCCGGCTGAATTTCGGGCCACGGCGCGCCCGGAACTGGTGCGCAGCATGGCCGAGCTGCGCGCCAATATCGATGCGGAATCCGGCGCTCGGGCGCAGGTCGTCGATGCCCGTCCGCCTGCGCGCTTTGCCGGCGAATTACCCGAAATGCGTCCCGGTCTTGAATCGGGCCATATTCCGGGGTCGATCAATCTTCATTATATTCATCTGATCGACAGCGAGACGGGCCGGTTCCACCCGCCCGCCGAGATAGAACGCGCGTTCCGCGACCGCGGCATCGACCTTGACCGGCCGGTCGTCGCCACCTGCGGCTCGGGCGTCAGTGCCTGTCATCTGGCGCTGGGGCTCTATCTGACGGGCCGCCGCGACGTGCCGGTCTATGACGGATCCTGGGCGGAATGGGGCGCACACAAGGAAAATCCGCGGCTGCTTGGCCGTGGCGAGGAGACTGACGAATGACCGATTCTTTCATGCGCAATTGCTGGTATGTCGCCGCCACAACCCCGGAACTCGGCCGGGAATTGCTGGGCCGGACCCTGCTCGACCAGCCGGTGGTCATGTACCGGCAGGAAGACGGCACGCCGGTCGCCCTCGAAGACCGCTGCGCCCACCGGTTTCTGCCGCTATCCCAGGGCTACCTGGTCGGCGACCGGGTACAGTGCGGCTATCACGGTATGGAATACGATTGCACCGGTACGTGCGTTCACGTACCCGGCCAGAAAACGGCCCCGCAGGGATCCGGCATCCGCAGCTTCCCGCTTGCCGAGAAATGGCAGTTCGTGTGGATCTGGCTCGGCGATCCGGCCCTGGCAGACGAAGACCTTATCCCCGATATCTGGCGGAACGACAGCCCGGACTGGGCCTGCGTCGTCGGCGAACCGCTATACATGAAAGGCGATTACCGGCTTGTCGCCGACAACCTTCTCGACCCGAGCCACGTATCGTTCGTCCACCGCTCGACACTCGGCACCGACGATGTTGCGGAAATACCGCAGATCGCCGAGCAGGAAGGAACAACCGTCACCGTCACCCGCTGGATTCTCGATCGGAAACCAGCCCCCGTTTACGCGAAGCTCGGCGGCTTCACCGGCAATGTCGACCGGTGGCAGATCATGACCTTCAACCCGCCGTCGATGGTCGAGGTCGATATGGGCAGTTGCATCGCTGACACCGGGGCACAAAAGGGCGACCGCAGCCAGGGGATCGAGCTTCGATCCTATAACCTGGTCACACCCGAAACAGCCGAAAGCAGCTGGTATTTCTGGACCCACACCCGGAATTTCTCGGTCGACGACCAGACGGTTACCGACATGGTCCGCACCAATTTCGTCGAGACTTTCAACGAGGACGTTTCCGTGATCGAAGCCGTCCAGGCAGGCCTGAAACGATACCCCAACATCCCCACCGTCAACCTCGCGGTCGACGGCGGCGCGATCCGCGCCCGGCGTGTCATCGACGAGATGATCGCGAAAGAAGAAAACCGCCCGGCAGGCCGGACCCAGGCGGCCGAATAGAACCCGCCCGGCCGGTCCGGTCCTCGACGCCGCGATACCGGCCGCGTTCTAGAACCGGAACCGGAAACCACCGCCCTGCGCGCTGACGATCCGCCCTGCAACCGGGTCGGGGAAATGGCCGGTCAGCACCAGCGTATCGGTATCTGCAGCCCCCTCGATCAGACGGGTCCGGCTCTCACGCGACAGCGCGGGATCGTCACAGAACGCGCTCGACCAGTCGGGACGGGCAAGCTGGAGCGGATGCTGGATCGTATCGCCCGTCAGTACTGCGTTGCCCTCTGCCGATTTCAGCCGGACCATCGCGTTTCCGGGCGTATGGCCCGGCGCATCCTCGACCCAGATACCGTCGTCGAGCATATGTCCGTCGTCGACGAGCACCGCCTGCCCGGCTTCGACGACAGGCAGCACGCTGTCCTGATAGGAGCCGTGATTGACCGGCGCATCCGGCGCGGCGGCGGCAACCGACTGCCAGTGTTCGAGCTCGCGCCGTCCGAAGAGGTAGCGCGCATTGGGAAATGTCGGCACCCAGCGACCGTCGATCAGCCGCGTGTTCCAGCCGACGTGATCGACATGCAGGTGCGTACACATCACGAAATCGACGTCCTCCGGCGCAATCCCCATCGCGGCCAGGTCGGCGAGGTAGGGTCCGTCACGCATGTGCCAGAAATCGCGCTGCGGACGGTGCTTGTGGTTCCCGAGACAGGTATCCACAAGGATCGTATGGCGCGGCGTCCGCACGACGAAGGAATGGAAACTCATAATCAGATTATTGGATTGAGGATCGATAAATGCGGGCTGCAACCAATCGGCATTTGCGCGCAGGGTCTCGTCGTCTGCATCGGGAAACAGAAATTCCGGCGGAAATATCGGGCCCTGGAATTCGACAATGCGCGACACCGTTGTGTCGCCGATGGTCTGCGGAATCATGCGTGAAATCTTTCCTGTTCGACACCCCGCCCGGACGGGTATGCCAGTTTCGGTGTGCCGGGTGACTTCATCGTGACGGGTGACAAGGAGAGATTTTGCGCCTTCCTCACGTCTACTGGGTGGAAAACCTGGCGAAACCCGGCCGGGTTGGCAAGCCCGGGAACCGAGGCGGCATCGTCGCCGGACCCGAGACACAAAACGAGAAAAGCGTCACGGATTTTTACAGGTGTGGAAAATCCAGCCCCCAGGCGCCACGCTATCTCATTGAAATACAACGATTGTCAGTTTTGGCACAGGTCTTGCATCGCTGGTGAGAACGAAAGATTTGTGAGCAAACGAGTAGTATTATGAAAAAGAGTATCCTCGCCGCCGTTTCCGGCGCAATCTTCCTGCTTCCCTCTCTGATGACAGCCCATGCCGCCGGGACCGCCGCGAGCGACGCCGCGATCAGCGACTGCATTCGCGTCATCGCCCAGCAGGAGCGGTACTCCGCCCGCCGGACCGAGGGCGCCGAACGCCTCGCCCTTATCAAGGCTCTCGGCAAGATCAAAATGACCTGCATTAAGGGCGAGATCGAACAGGCCTATAAAGACGCCGCCAGGCTCCAGCTCGCCCCGCAGCAGGCCAGCACCGACTAGACTGCCGGGCCCTCCGGCGTGGCGCCAGATCAGTGCCTGTGCCGGTGTCCGCCGCCCTGCCCCTTGGGTCCATGATCTGCATACCCGCGGAGCCTGTCGTATAACGCGATCTGGTGGCGGGACAGCAGGTCTTTCATCGCCAGGTGATACTTCAGGTGGGTTGCCCGCAGCCGCGCTTCGAGAACACCGATTTCGCCCGTCTGGCGCACAAGCGCGGCCTCCGTGATATTGCCCGACCGGAAGAGGGATTCGAGCGCGGTTTCGGCCTCGACAATCGCCGTTCCCAAAGGCACCGCTTCAGAGATCATTTCGTCGAAAAGTTTTTCCGCCGCGGTTTTTTGCGCGGCGGTCAGGCCAAGACCGTCGGCCAGATCGATAACATGCCGCGGCCCGGGGTAGCCGTTCAGTTCGGCGGCGAGCGCATACCCCGCCCCTTTGCCGGTTTTCAGCGCGTCTATCCGCTCCCCCGACATCGCTTTTACGGGGCGGTCCGAGAAAGCCTTGTATGGCGACGCGGCGATCGTCGCGGTTGCGATAATGCCGAGGCCGATCAGCAGGACAAACCTTTTCATAGAACTTCCCATTTCATTTCAGACTTCACACGAAACCTGCCGCCCTACTCCGCCGCCACCGCCGGCGTGTCATAGGCCGTCACCCGCGGCGCTTCTTCGGCGTAGCGTTCGATCTCGACCAGCGCCGACTGCGCGATGCAGCTTTGCGCGAGCTGGGACGATCCCTTGTCGACCGTGAGCACGTTCGGGTTTCCGTGCTTTTCCAGACTGCCGATATCGCCCGCATCGAGCGGGTCGAGCCACGCCCCGGTCGACAGCCGCACGACCCCCGCCCGCACCCGGTCGGTCACCACCGCGCCCGCAAGGCAGGCCCCACGGTCGTTGAACAGGCGCACCACGTCGCCGTCGGCAATTCCGCGTGACGCCGCGTCGTCGGGATGCAGCCAGACCGGTTCGCGCCCGGCCACCTTGGTGTCCTGGCTGGGGCCGCCGAAATCGAGCTGGCTGTGCATGCGGCGCAGTGGCTGGTTCGAGATCAGGTGCAGCGGGTGACGCGCTGTTTTTTCCGATCCCAGCCATTCGACAGGCTCAATCCAGGTCGGGTGGCCGGGGCAGTCGTCATAGCCGAAGCCGTCTATGGTCTCCGAGAAGATCTCGATCCTGCCGGACGGTGTTTTGAGGGCGGCTTTTCCGGGATCTTTGCGGAACGCCTCGAACAGGATCTGCGAGTCCTCCTGTGTGTCGAACTCGAAATAGCCCTTTTCCCAGAAATCATCGAAGCCGGGCATCTCGATTTCCAGCCGCGCCGCGTTCTGGCGCGCCACATCGTACATATGGCGCAGCCAATCCATTTCGTCGCGACCCTCGGTATAGGCTTCGGCGACGCCGAGCCGCGTCGCCAGGCCTGCAAAAATATCGTAATCGCTGCGCGCCTCGCCGACGGGGCGCACCGCCTGCTGCATGGCGATGAAGAACCGGTCGCGCAGCCCGCAGCCGATATCGTTGCGTTCGAGCGTGGTGGTTACCGGCAGGACGATATCGGCGCGTCGTGCCGCCGGCGTCCACCAGGGTTCGTGCACGACGATGGTCTCCGGTTTCTGCCAGGCCGCGAGAAACCGGTTGAGGTCCTGCTGCTTGTGAAACGGATTGCCCCCCGCCCAGTAGACCAGCCGGATGTCGGGATAGGTGAGCGTATTGCCGTTGAAATCGTATTCCGCACCGGGATTGAGCAGCATGTCGACCACGCGCGCGACCGGCACATAGTTTTTGACCCCGTTGGTGCCCTTGGCGAGACCGATTCCCGGCATCTTCGATGTGGGCGCGCCGGTCGTGCCGATCGACCCGTAGCCGATCCCGACCCCGCCGCCGGGCAGGCCTATCTGGCCCAGCATGGCGGCCAGCGTGATCGCCATCCAGCACGGCTGTTCGCCATGGTCGCTGCGCTGGACCGACCAGCTCATGGAGATCATCGTCCGCGTCGCCGCCATGCGCCGCGCGAGAGTCCGGATCGTCTCGGCATCGATGCCGGAAACCTCCGCCGCCCAGTCGGCATCCTTGGCAATCCCGTCGGTTTCGCCGATCAGGTAGGCGTGAAAACGGTCGTATCCCGTGCAGTAACGCGCGAGGAAATCCGGATCGTGCAGCCCCTCGCTGGCCAGCGTATGGGCAAGCCCGAGCATGACGGCGGTGTCGGTATTGGGCCGGGCGGCCAGCCAGTCGGCGTTCAGTTCGTCGAGGAAATCGTCGCGCACCGGGCTGATCTGGACGAATTCCAGCCCGGCCGCCTGGGCATCGCGCAGATAGTTCTGCGTTTCGTGCCGGGCGAACCCGTCCTTCGATACCTGGCTGTTCTTCGGCGACACGCCGCCGAACGACACCATCAGCTTGGTGTTGGCGACGATCCCCGGCCAGCTTGTCGGTTTCAGCACGGGTTCCATCGAGCCGGTCACGCGCGGCACGATCACGGACGCCGCGCCGAAGGAATAATTGGTCACCTGGTCGACAAACCCGCCGATATCGTTGAGGAACCGTTTCAGCTGGGTTTCCGCCGAGTGGAACGACCCGGCACTGCCCCAGCCCGACGAGCCGAAGATGGCGCCGTTGCCGTGCTTCTCCCGCACCTGGTCGAGTTCCGCCGCCACCAGGTCCAGCGCCTTGTCCCACGACACCGCGACGAACGGCTCGTTGCCCCGCCCCGAACCGCCATCCGCCGTCGGCCCGTTCTCCAGCCAGCCCTTGCGCACCATCGGCCGGTCGATCCGGCAATCGGCGTGCACCACGCCCGGCATCGCCTGGATCATCGGCGACGGTTCGGGATCGCCCTCGAACGCGGTAATGCCGGTCACCCGGTCGCCATCGGTCTGCACCCGGTACGCGCCCCAGTGGGAGACAGTGAGGGGATCGTTTTGCGTGGGGTCCGTCATGGTCTTGGCTCCGGTTTCGGTATCGCTTCGCTCTATCGGCATAACTGTGCCGGTCTGGGCGATGGTGCACAAGGCCATGGATTGGCAGGCATATCCCAGTCGGCAATCGCATTAACCCGGCGGCTCAGTATGTGCGAAAGTCCGCGGTCGGACATCTTTCCGCCCGCGATCGATGGATTCGGCTGGCGCCGAATAATAGAGAACATCTATCGGCCGGCTATGACCTGCTATCGTCTGGTATGGTGCCACAGTCCATCCGGCCGAATGTGAATCCAGTGCCGCCGCTGCGGCGAAAGCGCTGGAAACGACGATATCCGCATTGAAGTTTCTTGAAAGCCGCTCGACGCGCTCAGCAATGTTTACGGTATCGCCGATTACCGTGAATTCGAGCAGATCATCCTTACCGACCACCCCAACGAATGCTTCGCCGTAATGTATACCCACGCCGATGCCGATCGGCGGCTGACCCGTCCGCACCCTCTCTTCGGACCAGACCTTCAGGCGCTCCAGCATCGCGTGGGCGCAGGCCAGACATTTCCCTGCCGATGAAGCGGTGTGTTCGGGAAATCCGAATACTGCCATGACGGCGTCGCCGATAAATTTATCTACCACGCCACCATGGTCGCGGATGGTTTTCGCCAGAAGGGTTCTAAATTCACCCAACAAGTCGGTCAGTTCGACGGGACTGAGATCTTCGGCAATCGGGCTGAACCCTCGAATATCGGTGAACAGAATGGCGACCGGTTGCACCGCTCCGCCCCATTCGCTCCCATTGGAATGATCCGTCAGCCGGTCGGCGATATCGGTGGAGAAAAAGCGGGACAACCTGTGTCTGGCAAGACGCTCGGAGATCGAAGCCTGCAGGAGTTGCCTCGTGCCGTTGGCGGTCACAAAGAGTATGGCCGCCGTGAGCACGATCATGATGGCCGGAAATATCTGATGATGCACAAAGTCATGCTGTATGTTGTGCGATGATGTTGGCATGCCGCCATGCGGGTCCGGCATCGTCAGACCGGCCAGCGCCAGAATCGCGAGGAACAGACCTGCGGCATAGAGCACGAGCCAGGGGCGATAGCGCATCGCCGCATGCGCGAGAATAACAAAGATGACCGCGGCGCTTGGCAACGCCACCAGAGACATCGGCGTCTGTCCCATTACAGAGCCCATCAGGATTGTCTGCACCCCGACGAGGACAACTTCCAGCGTCACAAATGCAAATGGTAGCAGCGGATGGAAGACACGGCGCCAGGCGAGGACGACGCCGGCTGTCGACAGGACACCGTAGGCGATCGTCACATAGAGCGCCGGATGATGATGCGCCCCATGCTCTCTCAGCGAGAGAGTGACCCCCATCAATGACAGGAAAACAAACACACGAAGAAGAGCGGCAAGACGTTCGCGCTGCCTTTCGGCGCTCTTGAACGTTTTTTCCAGATCGTTCAATCCACTATCCTTGCCATGACATGGACATCATGGAACTGCGCCTCGAGTCGAAAGCCCTGTCGGAGTGTCCCTTCAAGCGCGAACCCGTTTTTTTCATAGAGTGAGCGCGCCGCAACGTTTTCGGCCACAACGGCCAGCTGTATTCGGTGGACGCGGGGTTTCCGGGCCCATCCCACCACATGACAGATCAGTGCGGTGCCCACGCCGCGGCGCCGAAAGGCTGCATCGACACCCATATCCAGTTGAATAATAGTGTCGCGCTCCGGCCCCGGGTGGGGTCGGCAAATCGCGATCCCGACAAGCCTTCCATCAAGTTCCGCAACGAATATTTCAGGAGAGAACCGCTGTTCATCTGCGGAGACGCCGTTGCTGACGAGCGATACACCGGTCACCGGGTCTACGCCGCTGACAACCAGATAAGGTTCATCTCGCGAAAGGCGGGATATGAGCGACGCCAACGGCGCAGCATCCGAGTCCAACGCAGCGCGGATAGTCGGACGAGGCGCTCCTTCGGTCTTTGGAGGCGTATTCGACATTGAATTTGTCCATCTTTGTTGTTTGGCGGAGATCGCCCGCCCGAATCGAAATCCGGGCGGGCGACGTCGTCGAAGTCAGGTATTTCGATCCGGACTCGCCTAGAACAGGACCTTCATCCCTATCCCGACGAACCAGGCTTCTACATCCTCTCCTTCTTCACGGGCCAGGTCGGCGGTCTCCCCGAACTTCCGCTCCCAGACCACTCCGATATAGGGAGACACCAACCGGTCAAGAAGGTCGTAACTCAGCCGCAAACCTGCTTCGGCGGAGCTAAAACCGCTGCCGATCCCCATCTTCCGGTCGTCGGAAAATGCGACGTTCAGATCCGCCGATGGCGTCAGGGTTATCCGGTTTGTCAGAAGCAACTCATATTCTGCATCGAGCCGCGCCGACGCGTCGCCCTTGTCGCTGACGAACAGATCGGCGTCTATCTCGATCCATTGTTTTGCAAGCCCGGTCAGCCCCAATACGCCGTAGAGCCGGCTTTTGCCCTTGGGGGTATCCGCCCGGATACCGGCTTTCACATCGAAGAAATCCGATACCGGCATCTGGACAACGAGACGGTTTTCGAGGGTCTCGAACTTTCGTTCGTTTGTGTCGTATTCACCCTCGCTGAGCCATCTGAGTTTCAGTTCGTCCGTCCCGACAAACGCATCGCCGTTCCAGACAAAAAGTTCCTCGTTTTCATCTCCCCAGCGATGCTCCAACTCCTCAAGCTGAATACCGTAATAGACCAGGTTTGTTTCCTGAGCGGCAGCAGGCGTGGCGGCAAGCGCCGCGACAACGGCGCCGGCTGCCAGAAATGACTTGATACGCATAATCATTTCTCCGCTTTCTGGATTTCACGGGCAGGAATCATATTCGAGGCTTCGGGCCCGCCTTCCACGATAACCTTGCGGAACATGCCCGCAGCGGCGTGGTAGGACAGGTGGCAATGGAACGCCCACTGACCGGGCGCATCCACCTCTGTCTCCATATAGACAGTGGTCCCCGGCGACACGCTGACCACGTGCTTGATCGGGTTCCACTTCTTCGCGCCCGTATCGAGGATCGACCACATACCGTGCAGATGCATCGGATGCGTCATCATGGTCTCGTTGACGAACTTGAAGCGCACGCGTTCGCCGTATTTGAGCCGGATCGGTTCGGCGTCGCCATACTTCACATCGTTGAGCGACCAGATATAACGCTCCATGTTGCCGGTGATGCGGATTTCGATTTCCCGCGTCGGCGGGCGCAGCTTGTAGAGCGGCTTCTGGGCCTTCAGATCGGCATAGGACAGGAACTTCCCGCCATTCGCCGCTTTCGGTGCGAGTCCGCTGCCGGCTGCGTAGAAGGCATCGGTTTTCTTGCCCCCCATGCCGCCATGAGCGGAATGATCCATACCCTTCATAGCGCCTTGTTCCGCCGGCTTCATCGCCGAATGATCCATCGGCTTTTTCATCGCCGAGTGGTCCATCGGCTTCTGCATCGCCGAATGGTCCATGGGCTTTTGCATCGGCGAATGGTCCATGCCCTTCATCGGCCCGTGATCCATCCCCTCATGGGCCATGCCCATATCGGCCATGGTCAGCAGCGGTGCCTGGCGCAACTTGGGAACCTCCGCCGTCATTCCGGCGCGCGGCGCCAGGGTGCCCCGGCCGTAAGCCGATCGCCCCATCGATTCTGCGAACACGGTATAGGCCCGGTCCTCGGTCGGGCGCACGATCACGTCATAGGTTTCGGCCACCGCGATCCGGAATTCATCCACGGATACCGGTCGTACATTGTTGCCGTCGGCATTCACGACCGTCATCTTCAGACCCGGAATCCGGATATCGAAATAGGTCATCGCCGACGAATTGATGAACCGCAGCCGAACGCGCTCACCCGGTTTGAAAATGCCGGTCCAGTTCTGCTTCGGCCCTTTACCGTTGATCAATGGCGTAAACCCCTGCAGGTCCTCGATATCGGTCGGCATCATCCGCATGTCGCCCCAGTCGCTTCGGTCCGACAGCGTGGCGCCTAGCCCTTTCTCGGAAACGTCCTTAAAGAAATCGCCGGCCGTCCGCTGCTTGCGGTTGTAATAGTCGGGCATCATTTTGAGGTTGCGCATGATGCGGTCGCCGGAATGGCGGTGCTTGTCGGTCAGCTGCACGACGTATTCGCGGTCGTAGCGGAACGGTTCGCGATCTTTGGATTCGATAACGATCGCCCCATAGGCGCCGTCGGGTTCCTGAAAGCCGGAATGGCTGTGAAACCAGTAGGTACCTGCCTGCACGATGGGGAATTTATACGTGAACGTCTCTCCCGCCTTGATACCGTCATAGCTGATGGTCGGCACGCCATCCTGCTGGTAGGGCAGGATCAGCCCATGCCAGTGGATCGACGTCGTCTCCCGCAGGTTATTCTTCACGTTGATCGTGACCTCTTCGCCTTCCTTGAAGCGCAGCACGGGGCCGGGAGAGGCGCCGTTATAGCCGATGCCTTCCTTGACGAAGTCGCCGGTGTCGATCTGTACGCGGTCGACAGTAAGGTTATAAGTGCCGGCCTGCGCCGCAACGGGGGCGGTGGCTAGGATTACGGCTGCAAGCAAGCCGCAGGTTGCGTATTTCATATGAAATGTCATCTCGGTCTCCAGAATAGAAAAATGGCGGCGCGCCGCCACGACGAAGCGGGGCGACGCGCCGGGCGATTATTTGACGGTAAGCTCTCCGACCATGCCGGCGTCGTAATGACCGGGCACGTTGCAGGCGAACTCGTAGGTGCCCGCCTTGGAGAATTTCCAGACGATTTTGGCGCTTTTCCCCGGTTCCAGCAGCGCGCTGTTCGGGTCGTTGTGCTCCATCGTCCTGCCGCCGCCCATATCCATTTTCATTTTGTCGTGGTTGATCTTGTCGGCTTCAAGAACCCCGTGGTCGACCATCATCATCATTTCTTTCTGATGGGCCTTGTGCATGCCGGGGGTACCGATATTGAACTCGTGGACCAGTTCCCCCTTGTTCCGGATCACGAAACGGACCGTCTCGCCCGCCTTCACCGTGATCTTTTCGTTGGAATAGCGATTGTCGGTCATATCGATCGTGATCGTCCGGGTCGCCTCCGAGGCTTTGCCGGGTTCGCCGGCCGCATTGCCATGTCCACCGGAATGGCCGCCACCGTCGCTATGGCCCATTTTGGGTATCGCTTTGCCGGCAGAACCGTGGCCACCGCCATGTTCGCCGGCTGCAAGGGCTGTGGTTGAAAGCGCGAAGGTAGCTGCTGCTGCGAGCAGTGCGCCGCGGATCGAGGAAGAGTTGAGTCGCGTATACATTTACTGAATCTCCGTAATTCATCTGAAGAATGTTCGATTGTTCCGAAAAACCAGGCGCACACCGCGACCACCTGCCCCAAGGGACAGCCGATCATCACGCGT
Organism: uncultured Rhodospirillaceae bacterium; assembly: GCA_963977005.1. Classification (GTDB taxonomy): domain Bacteria; phylum Pseudomonadota; class Alphaproteobacteria; order MPNO01; family UBA830; genus CAXBCP01. The sequence goes on along the minus strand of CAXBMQ010000014.1, from coordinate 3,169 downwards.
TACGAATGCGGCAGGCGCGCAGCTGTTACCGGAAGCGCGTCAGATAGGAAGATTCAGACTCGGGGGACGGGGGGATCGGCGTCCAGATACAACGCCGGAAGTTCGGCGTCATCGCCAAACCGCAGACTGAGTGCGGTCGTCAGCGTTGCAACTGTTGTTGCGTTATAAGCAAAACCGACAAAGGTCGGTGCACAATACCCCGTGCCACAATGCACCAGGGCATGCCCGACGCCGGAATGCTCATCCTCTGCCGGGTCTGTGTGCGGGTCTGTAGATGATTGGGAATGATGATGGTGCCCCTGATGCTCCTGGGCATGCATCTCGAAAGCGAACGCATAAGGTCCGATAAAAATCGAAAGCACCAAAACGAACGACAGAACAGCTCTGAGCGAAATCGCCGAGAAGCGTGCGCGTTGAGGCGATACTTTCGCCGGTACTTTCGCCCATACTTTGAATGCGTCGGATTTGAACATTCCAACTCCTAACCAGTCCAAGCTAGGTATTATTCTCCTGAAATTCAAGGAAGACGATTTGGAACCGCAGGGAAACTCAAAACGACGGGGCCAGGCAGGGAACTGCAAGCGGTTCCATCACCTCGGTCGTCAGGTGGTCTGTCCGGGCCGCATTTGCCCGAAATTCAAGCTTACAGCACCGTCCGCACTTCCCAGAGTTCCGGAAAAAACCGGATATCCAGCGCCTTCTGCAGGTAGGCGACGCCTGCCGTGCCGCCGGTGCCGCGTTTCGAGCCGATGATGCGCTCTACCGTGGTCACGTGGCGGAAACGCCATTGCTGGAACCAGTCTTCGAGATCGACCAGTTCTTCGGCGAGCTCGTACTGGGTCCAGTGGTTTTCGGTATCGCGGTAGACCTGCAGCCACACCTCGGTCACCCCGGCATGGGCGGTATAGCGCTTCGTGACGTCGCGGTTCAGCACGTCGTCCGGCACCGGCAGACCGTGGCGCGCCAGCAGCCGGAGGACGACATCGTACAGCGTCGGGCTCTCCAGGGTTTCCTGCAGAATCCGGAAATGCTCGGGCCGGTCGCGATGCGGTTCCAGCATGGCGCGGTTCTTGTTACCGAACAGGAACTCAATCTGGCGGTACTGGCAGGACTGGAACCCCGACGAATGGCCGAGCGCGTCGCGAAATGTCAGGTAATCCGCGGGCGTCAGGGTGGACAGCACATCCCACGACTGGATCAGTTGCGACTGGATGCGGCCGATCCGGGCCAGCATCTTGAACGCGGGTCGCAGGTCGTCCGCCTCGATCGCGGCGATGGCCGCCCGCATTTCGTGGAGGATGAGCTGCATCCAAAGTTCCGATGTCTGATGGATGATGATGAACAGATGTTCGTCATGCTTGTCCGACACCGGGCGCTGCGCCGACAGAATGGAATCGAGCTGCAGGTAATCGCCATAGGTCATGTCCTCGGCGAAATCGGTATGCGCGCCGCTGGGAAGTTCGGGTCCGGCTTCGGGCGGGGTGTTGTCTTCGGTCATCGTGCCACTTTCATGTTACGGCGGCTTTGGTTCTGAATTCGGGGCTGTCCCATTCGGCATTTTCCATCACATGGCGAAGGTGCGTCACGGCATTCCACAGATCCTGATAGCGCAGATACAGCGGCGCGAAACCGAAACGCAGGATATCGGGCGTGCGGAAATCGCCGATCACGCCGCGGGCGATCAGCGCCTGGACGATCGCGTAGCCTTCGTCATGGCGGAAACAGACCTGGCTGCCGCGCCCGGTGGCATCCGCCGGACTTGCGAGGGTCAGGCCGTGACCGCCGCATTCCTGCGCGACAAGCGCGGCGAAGCATTCGGTCATCAGCACGGATTTCCGGCGCAGGTCTTCGGAATCGGCCTCCAGATAAAGATCCACGCCTTCCTCTAGCGCGACCAGCCCGAGGATGGCGGGGGTGCCCGCCAGATGGCGCGCGATTCCGTCCGCCGGGCGATAGTGCTGCTCGAAGTCGAATGGCGCTGCGTGGCCCATCCAGCCCGACAGCGGCTGGCGCGCTGCGGCCTGGTGCCGCGATGCGACGAACAGAAACGCCGGCGCGCCGGGCCCGCCGTTCAGATACTTGTATCCGCACCCGACCGCGAAATCGGCGCCGGCGCCGTTCAGGTCGACCGGCACCGCGCCCGCCGAATGCGCGAGGTCCCACAACATCAGCGCGCCCGCCGCGTGGGCGGATGCGGTCACCGACGCCATATCGAGCATGTCGCCCGACCGGTAATCGACATGGGTCAGCATCACGACCGCAACATCGTCCGTGATGGCGGCGGCGATGTTTTCACGATCGGCAGTGCGGACCTCGTAACCGTCGCCAAGCACCGAGACCAGGCCCTCGGCCATGTAGATGTCGGTCGGGAAGTTGCCGGCCTCGGTCAGGATGACCTTGCGGTCCGGGCGCAGTGCGCAGGCGGCGGCGAGCAGCTTGAACAGGTTGACCGATGTCGAATCCGCGGCGACGACCTCGCCGGGCGCGGCGCCGACAATGCGGGCGATCTTGTCGCCGATACGCTGCGGCAGGCCGATCCAGCCATGCTTGTTCCAGCTTGTGATCAGCGACTGGCCCCACTCCTCGCGCGTCACGTCGATCAGCCGGGCAAGGGTCCGGCGCGGCAGCGGTCCCAGCGAATTCCCGTCGAGATAGATGATGCCCTCGGGCAGGTCGAACTGGTCGCGGAACGGGGCCAGCGGGTCCTCACGGTCGAGCGCCGAAAGTGTTTCACTGGTGATCATGGTGTCTCAAATTTGAGACAGGGGTTTGGCGGCGCTCTCCGAAAGATCGGAATCGTTGCGGTCATACAAATCATATCGGGACGATTAGACCCCACCTGCCCCGACATTTCCACATTTTCGCCGCGGGGACGCTCCAATCGGGTTGCTTACTGCACATCTGAAACGACCAACCCCTTCTTTCCGACAGGTCCGAAGACGAAAGGAACCCGCTATGACATTGATAAAAAACACACTTCTTGCCAGCGGCATTGCCGGGCTGCTTTCCGCATGCTCCGGCGCGCTCCTCCAGGCCGACCGCGCCGCCCCTGCTGCCGACCCGTTCGCGGCGGCATTGCAGACCGGATATACGGCGCTCGCCCGCGAAGAGCTTGCCGAAAGCGATTTCGGAGACGCCGATACCTTTGCCGTCCGTGCCCTCGCCGCCG
>CAXBMQ010000013.1:0-130752 GCA_963977005.1 uncultured Rhodospirillaceae bacterium | reverse complement strand
TGAAGCCCAGCGCGGTCTGCAGGACGCACACATGGGCCTCGATCCCGGCGATCACGATCTGATCGGGCTTGAGGGTATCGATTTTTCCCCGAATGGCGGGGTTTTTTGCCGACGAGAAGTGAACCTTGCTGAAAAAGGCATCTTCAGGTGCCAGTTCGGCCAGGGGCTCCACGGTCGGGCCAAGCCCTTCCGGATACTGTTCGGTCACGACGATGGGCACATCAAGCACCCCGGCGGCCTTCATCATCAGGCTGCAGCCGCTCATCACCGATCGGGGCGAATCCATCGCGGTCAGAAGACGCTGCTGGACATCCACAATCATCAGACAGGCGTTCTCCGCACGCATCAACATAGGCTATTTCCGTTTCTTTTATTCGTTCAAAGTATGTGGTATAAGGTTTTGACTTATAAGGGTTCGCGACTAGATCACAGACGGTCGTCGCGGACCACATTTTTTTCAGCTACATGCAAGCAGGTATGAGTTTTTCAGATCTCGGGTTAAGCCCGGAACTCCTCAAGGCGATCGCAGATGCGGGATACGTTGACCCGACGCCCATTCAAAAAGAAGCCATTCCCTACGTATTGATGACCAGAGACGTTCTGGGCTGTGCACAGACGGGAACCGGCAAAACGGCATCGTTTACGCTGCCGATGATCGAAATACTGTCGAGCGGCCGCGCCAAGGCAAGAATGCCGCGGTCGCTGATCCTGACGCCGACCAGGGAACTCGCAACCCAGATTGCCGAGAATTTCGAGATTTACGGCAAGTATCACAAACTGACGATGGCGTTGCTGATCGGCGGCGTATCGATGGTCGAGCAGACCAAGAAGCTGGATCGCGGCGTCGACGTACTGATCGCCACGCCCGGGCGCCTGCTCGATCATTTCGAGCGCGGGCGTATCCTGCTGAACGATATCAAGGTTCTGGTGATCGACGAAGCGGACCGGATGCTCGATATGGGCTTTATTCCCGACGTCGAGAAAATCGTCTCTCTGCTGCCGAAAATGCGCCAGACGCTGTTTTTCTCGGCCACGATGGCGCCGGAGATCCGCCGCCTGTCGGATGCTTTTCTCCAGAACCCGAAGGAAATCACCGTTGCGCCCAAATCGCGGCCCGTGACCGAAACGGTCACGCAAGGCATTGCCGTTGTCAGCCAGCGCGCCAAGGGCGACGTTTTGCGCAAGATCATCGCCAAGGAAGACATCAAAACCGCGATCATCTTCTGTAACCGCAAGCGCGACGTCGATACGCTCGGCAAATCGCTGAAAAGCCACGGCATGAATGCGGCCGCGCTGCATGGCGATATGGACCAGAGCAGCCGGAACGATACGCTGGAGCGGTTCAAGAACGGCGAAATCAATTTCCTCGTTGCCAGCGATGTGGCCGCGCGCGGCCTCGATATTGACGACCTGCCCGCCGTCTTCAATTACGACGTCCCGATGCAGGCGGAAGACTACATCCACCGCATCGGACGCACCGGGCGCGCCGGACGCTCGGGACAGGCCTTTACGCTGGCGACCCCGTCGGACGGCATGTATGTCGATTCCATCGAAAAGCTCATCGGGAACAGCATTCCGCGGATCGATGTCGATGGCCACGCGGCCGAGGCACTTGAAGAAGGCGACGGCCGGAAACGCGGTCGTTCACGCAGGGGCGGCGGCAAGGCCGTCAGCGCCAGTAAAGACGACACCGGCGGCAGCAAGGACAAAAGCGGGGGGCGCTCGCCGCGCAAACCGCGGGCGGAACGCGAGGCCCGGAAAAAGCAGGATACTTCGGGTACGGAGAATGCGCCTGCGGAATCCTTGCAGGACGAGAAGCCCCGGGAGTCAAAGCCCCGGAATGAAGGCGACCGCAATGCCCCGGCGAACAAGCCATCCCGCCGTCGCGAGAAATCTGGCAAAGAAGGCCGGTCGCGCGACAAAAGCGACAACAAGGGCGATCGCAAAGGCGACCGGAGCAACAAGGGCGGTAAAGAAAAGACAGTTGTCGGCCTGGGGGATCATGTGCCAGCATTCCTTCAGAAACCGGCGCGTCCTTCCTGATCCTTCGCGCGCGGACCTAAGGGAGCATTGGGATGCAGACAATTTTCGTGATGGTGAAATGCGAGCTTGGCAAAGCGTATGATGTGGCTGCCGCAGCCGTCGATAACGTCGATAACGTCTCAGAGGTTTATTCGATATCCGGACAGCACGACCTGATGATGAAATGTGCGCTCGACGACGACATGGATATCGGTCATTTCGTCACGCGCGAATTGCAGCTGATCGACGGCGTCGCCGATACCTTCACCCTGATTACCTTTAACGCTTTTACCTGACCCCTAACCGTCTTTCCGGGTCATATAGAGCGGTTGCGAGCCTTCAATTGAAAGCCTCGGGCCCGGCCGGTCGGCTTCCGTCAGTGCATCGGTTTCCACCATTGTCGCCAGGCACCGCTCGGTCAGGTTGACGTAATCCTGATTGCCGTCGGCCATCCACTGGCGCTCCTCGGCGGTCAGGTCGCGCAGCACTTTCGCGGGGGCGCCTGCCGCGATGACGCCGGCCGGAATTTCCATTGCCGCCGGCACGAAAGACAGGGCCGCGACGAGCGTATGGTCGTGAATTTCCGCGCCATCCATGACCACGGCATTCATCCCTACCAGCACACGGTCATGCAGGGTGCAACCGTGCAGCACCGCGCCGTGACCGATATTGCAGTATTCCCCCAGATGAACGTCCCCGCCGGCAAAACTGTGCGACGTGCAGTTGTCCTGGAAATTGCTGCCGCGCCCCATGGTAAAACGGCCGAAATCCGCCCGGATCGACGCGCAGGGCCCGATATAGCAATCGGGACCGACAATCACGTCGCCGATCAGCACCGCGCTTGGATGAACGTAGGCGCTCGGATCCACCACCGGGGTAACGCCGTCGATCGAATACACTTTCACCATCGGTTGCTCGCCTTCCTAAAAGAAAACGGCGGGAAAACCCGCCGTTTGAAATTCGTTCTGCCAGTCACACCAGATAATAACAGAACCGACTTCAGACGTGAAAAGACTCTCCGCAACCGCAACGGCCTTTTTCGTTCGGATTATTGAACACGAACCCGGATTGCAGCTTGTCTTCGACATAATCCATCTCGGTCCCGATCAGGAACATCAGCGCTTTCGAATCGACAAACAGGGTCACACCCTTTTCCTCGACCACCTCGTCCAGCGGTTCCTTTTCCTGCGTGAAATCCATGGAATATGCCATCCCGGAGCACCCGCCCGTACGGACGCCGATGCGCAGTCCGGTCGCGGGATCGGTCCGCGTCGACATCAGATGCTTCACCCGCTCAGCCGCGGCATCCGTCAGGGACATCAGAGATTTAGACATTTTAACACCTATATATTCAGTAGGTTAAACTATTTTCTTTATGTGATAAATCACATAAATCCAAGTTCGAGCTTCGCTGCTTCCGACATATTCTCCGGCGTCCACGCCGGTTCCCATGTCAGTTCCAGGTCGACTTCGTTGACGCCGTCGACAAGTTCGACCCTCGATTTAACCTGCCCCGGCAGGATCTCCGCCACCGGACAATGCGGCGAGGTCAGCGTCATGACCAGATCGACCTTGCCCTCGTCGCCGACATGAACATCGTAAATCAGCCCGAGTTCATAGATATTGACCGGAATTTCCGGATCAAAGATTTCACTGATCGCAGCAATGACGTCGCTTTTGAGAGCGTCGTTCGCAGTCCCTGCCCCCTCCGGCGCTGTTGCGTCCGGCGCTGTCGCGTCCGCCGCTGAAGTAACCTGAGATGTCGTATCGACCGTATCTTCCATCACGTCACACTTACTCTGTTGTTATTTCGGTATCGTCGGCGCCCTTGAGCGCGGCATGGAGCGTATGCCATGGCAGGGTGGCGCACTTTATCCGTGTCGGGAAGTCGCGCACCCCCATAAGGGCCGACAGTTCATCGTCTTCCGCCAGCGTCGGCGCTTCCCTGCCTGTGAGCTGGCTCGTGAACCGCTCGAATTCGGCTTCGGCTTCCGCAACCGTCTTGCCCTTTAGAATTTCGGTCATCATCGACGCCGATGCGACCGAGATGGCGCAGCCGCGGGCATCGAACCGCACATCCTCGATGCGGTCGCCGTCGAGCTTCACATATACCGTCACCCGGTCTCCGCAAAGCGGGTTGTTCCCCTGCGCTTCGCCGGTCGGATCATCGAGAACCCCGGCATTCTTCGGGTGCCGGCTGTGATCCAGGATAATTTCCTGATACAGGTCGCGCAGATCGGTGCTCATGCGAACATCTCCTGTACCCGGTTAATGCCGTCGACCAGCGCATCGACCTCTTCACGGGTGTTATACAACCCGAAAGACGCGCGCACGGTGGCAGCGACGTCGAACCGGTCCATAACGGGCTGTGCACAATGATGCCCGGTCCGCACCGCAATGCCGTCATGATCGAGAATCGTGCCGACATCGTGCGGGTGCACGTCCTGGATGTTGAAGGACAGAATGGCCGCTTTTTCCGCCGCCGTACCGACAATCTTGATGGTGTTCAGCGCGGTGAGCCGGTCCGTCGCGTAGTCCAGCAGATCCTTTTCATGCGCCGCAATGGCGTCGAAGCCAATCCCGTTCAGATAATCGATTGCCGTGCCGAGCGCGATGATCCCGGCAATATGAGGCGTTCCGGCTTCGAACTTGAAGGGCAGGTCTGCGTAGGTCGTCTTCTCGAACGTCACGCGGTCGATCATCTCGCCGCCCCCCTGATAGGGCGGCATCGCCTCGAGCAGCGCCTGTTTGCCGTACAGCACGCCGATCCCGCTGGGTCCATAAAGCTTATGCCCCGAAAACACGTAGAAATCGACGTCGAGCGCCTGCACATCGACCGGAATATGGGGCACAGCCTGACAGCCATCCAACAGCACCGCAGCCCCCTGGGCGCGCGCCAGACGGATGACCTCGTCGACCGGCACCACGGTGCCGAGCGCGTTGGAGACGTGGGTCACGGCGACCATCCTGGTCCGCGGCGACAGCAGTTTTTCGTATTCATCGACGAGGAATTCACCGTCATCGTCTATCGGAACGACCTTGATCACAGCCCCCGTCTGTTCGGCGACGATCTGCCACGGAACGATATTGGAGTGATGCTCAAGCACCGAAAGGATGATCTCGTCGCCCGCCGACAGGTTCGCCCTGCCCCAGCTAGAGGCGACAAGGTTTATGCCCTCTGTCGCCCCCCGCACGAAGATGATTTCCTTTTCGTCCGCGGCGTTCAGGAACGACTGGGCCTTTACGCGGGCGGCTTCCATTGAATCGGTCGCCATCTGGCTCATGTAATGGACGCCACGATGCACGTTTGCGTATTCGGTCTCATACGTCCTGGAAATCTGGTCGATCACCGCAGACGGCTTCTGCGCGCTCGCGCCGTTGTCGAGATAGACAAGGGGCTTGCCGCGGACCTGCTCGGACAGGATCGGAAAATCGGCCCTGATGCGGTCGATCGGATATGTGCCGTTACCGGTCATTCCGCCGCCGCCTTGCCCAATCCCGTCATCCAGTCCCCGACGGCACTTTCGAGATGGTCGCGGGCAACGCCGTCGGCCACGTCTTCAAGGATTTCTCCGATAAACGCTTCTATCAGCAACGCTTTTGCCTGCTTCGGCGGAATACCGCGGCTTTCAAGGTAGAACATGGCCGCCTCGTCCAGGTCTCCGACTGTTGCGCCATGGGCGCATTTCACGTCATCGGCAAAAATCTGGAGTTCCGGCTTGGTATCGGCCTGCGCCCCGGCCGACAACAGCAGATTACGGTTCGACTGGCTGGAATCGGTCTTCTGGGCATCCTGACGCACGATAACCCCGCCCTGAAACACGGAATGCGCGTTGTCATCAAGCACGTTACGGAACACCTGGTCGCTATTCGTGTGCGGCACCCGGTGATCGGCCTCGGTGGTGCTGTCCGCATGCTGGCGGCCGCGCAGCAGAGCGCCGCCGGAGAGCTTGCACGCAGCACCCTCGCCCTCAAAGGCGACTTTCACCTCGTTGCGGGACAGAAGACCGCCCACCGCCAGCGCCACGGACGAAAACCGGGCGTCGCGGTCGAGCCGGACCTGGGTGAGCGCCGTGTGATAGGCGGTCGTGGATTCGGATTGCCGCTTCAGGTGCCGGACCGACGCGTTCCGGCCGAGCCGGATTTCGGTGACCGCATTGGTCCAGTATCCGGCCCCGTCGGCCCCGGCAAAGGTCTCGATCACGGTTGCCTGGCTGTTATCGCCGGCAACAACAAGCGTCCGCGGATGAAGTGCCAGCGCCGTATCGCCACTGTCGACAATATGAACGACCTGCACGGGACGCTCGAGAACCGTGCCGTCCGCCAGTCGCAGCACAAGCCCGTCACGCATAAACGCCGTATTCAGCGCGACAAGCGGCGCGCCTTCGTCCGGCGCGATCTTTGCGAGTTGTTTTTCGAGTGCCGGATCGATTTCCTCGATCGCGTCGGACAGGGCAGAGACAATAACCCCCTCCGCCAGTTCACCAACGGTCGAAGCAGCAGTGTCCACCCGTCCATTGACGATCACGATGCGGTCGCAGCCGTCGACAAACAGCCCTGACCAGGCATCGACGGCAGGCGCCTCGATTTCCGCGAGGGGATCGAAAGCGCCGCGGGCGAGCCGGTTGAGATTCGTGTATTTCCACGTCTCGACGCGTGGGGTCGGGAATCCCGCCGCCGCGAAACTGCCGATAGCCCCTTCCCGCGCGCCGGCAAGCCAGTTTCCCGGCAGGCTGCTCTTGCCCTGCTCGAAACTGTCGACGATGCGGACTGTGTTTTCGTTACTGCTCATGATGTCACTGCCGTTCTAAGCGGCCGCCGAAGCGCCGTCGTCGATTCCGAACTTCGCATAGCCTTCTTTTTCAAGCTCGAGGGCAAGCTCCTTGCCGCCGCTGGCCACAAAACGCCCATCGGCAAGCACATGGATGAAATCGGGCACGATATGATCGAGCAGGCGCTGATAATGGGTGATCACCACCATCGAGCGGTCCGGCGAGCGGAGCTTGTTAACGCCTTCGGAAACAATGCGCAGGGCGTCGATATCGAGACCGGAATCGGTCTCATCCAGAATTGCGAGAGACGGCTCAAGCATCGCCATCTGGAAGATCTCGTTTCGCTTCTTCTCGCCGCCCGAGAATCCGACATTTACGGGGCGTTTGAGCAATTCGTCCTTCATTTCCAGAATATTGCCCCGTTCGCGGGCGAATTTCAGAAAGTTGATGGCGTCGAGCTCGTCCTGGCCACGCGCGGCGCGCACGGCGTTCACAGCCGTTTTCAGGAAGGTCAGGTTCGAGACGCCGGGGATTTCCACCGGGTACTGGAACGCCAGATAGATGCCCGCGCCGGCCCGCTCATGCGGTTCCATATCGAGCACGTTTGCCCCCTTGAACAGGATTTCTCCCTCGGTGACGTCATAGCCTTCTCGGCCGGACAGGACGTAGGACAGCGTGCTTTTACCGGAACCGTTGGGTCCCATAATCGCATGGATTTCACCCTTGCCGACTTCGAGATTGATCCCTTTCAGGATTTCCTTGCCGCCAACCGACGCGTGAAGGTTTTTAATCGATAAAAAGCTCATGTCCGTTCCTTATCCCACGCTGCCTTCGAGCGTCACGCCCAGCAGCTTCTGCGCTTCAACCGCGAATTCCATCGGAAGCTCTTTCAGAACCTCCTTGCAGAATCCGTTTACAATCAACGATACCGCCGCTTCCGGGTCGAGCCCGCGTTGCTGGCAGTAGAAAAGCTGATCCTCACTGATTTTCGATGTCGTTGCCTCATGCTCGACCTGGGTGCCGGGGTTCGACACCTCGATATAGGGCACGGTATGTGCCCCGCACTCGTCGCCGATGAGCAGGGAATCGCACTGCGTATAATTTCGTGCGCCATCCGCACCCGCCAGGGCTTTCACGAGCCCGCGATAGGTATTTTGTCCGTGCCCCGCGGAAATTCCCTTGGAGATAATCGTGCTCTTGGTGTTTTTGCCGATGTGGATCATCTTGGTGCCGGTATCGGCCTGCTGGTAGTTGTTCGTGATGGCGACCGAATAGAACTCGCCGGTTGAATTATCACCCTCCAGGATGCAGCTCGGATATTTCCATGTCACGGCGGAGCCGGTTTCGACCTGGGTCCAGGAAATCTTCGAATTTTTCCCGCGGCAAATTCCGCGCTTGGTCACGAAATTGTAGATCCCGCCCTTGCCGTCCTCATCACCGGGATACCAGTTCTGGACGGTCGAATACTTGATCTCGGCATCGTCCATCGCAATCAGCTCGACCACAGCCGCGTGAAGCTGGTTTTCATCACGCATCGGCGCGGTGCAGCCCTCGAGATAACTGACGTAACTGCCTTCGTCGGCGATGATCAACGTACGCTCGAACTGCCCGGTATTGGCCGCATTGATCCGGAAATAGGTGGACAACTCCATCGGGCAGCGCACGCCCGGCGGGATGTAGACGAAGCTGCCGTCGGTAAAGACCGCGCAGTTCAGTGTCGCAAAGAAATTGTCGGTGTAAGGCACCACCGTGCCCAGATACTTCTTCACCAATTCCGGATGTTTCTGGATCGCCTCGGAGATCGGGCAGAAAATCACGCCCGCCTCGTTCAGCTTCTTCTTGAACGTCGTCGCGACCGAGACGCTGTCGAACACGGCGTCAACGGCGACGCCCGCCAAAATCGCCTGCTCGGCCAGCGGAATACCCAGTTTCTCGTATGTTTCCAGCAGCTTCGGATCAACCTCGTCGAGACTTTGCGGCTTGTCTTCGTCGCGCTTCGGCGCAGCGAAATAGTAAGCGTCCTGGAAGTCGATTTCAGGGTATTTCACGAACGCCCACTTGGGCTCCTGCATCGTCAGCCAATGGCGATACGCCGTCAGACGCCATTCAAGCAGCCATTCCGGCTCCTTTTTCTTGGCGGATATGAAGCGCACGATGTCTTCGTTCAGGCCCTTGGGGGCAAATTCCGATTCAATATCAGTGACGAAACCGTACTGGTAATCCTTCTTGGCCGCATCTTCGAATACCGTCGCGGTTTCTGCTGGGGGCGTCATCTTCGTCTCCCTAAACGCTTGCAGCCGCGGCAACGCGCGCAGGCTGGATAGTGGTTGTTTCAAACACGGGGCGCGCCATTTCCGCCAGCGAAACACGGCCGAGGGCGTCCACCAGTGCATTGTTTATCTGGCGCCAGTTCGTGCGCGTCGGACACAGGGCCTCTATTTCGCATGCTGCCCCGTCTGCCGTCATGCACTCGGTCAGCGCAATCGGCCCATCAAGTGCCGATACGATATCCGCGACCGAAATCTCGCCGGCCGGCAGGGTCAGCATGTATCCCCCCTTGGTGCCGCGCTGGGAATCGAGCAAACCTGCCCGCGATAACTGTTTCAGCAATTTGCTGACAGTCGGCCCGGGCAACGCGGTGGAATCAGTCAGTTCCGTCGCCGTCGTCACCTGATCCGGCGCACGCGCCAGCTGGACCATCAGTATCACGCCGTAATCCGCCATTCGACTTAATTTAATCATGCGATTTCAATTCTTTAACTGAATTCGAACCAGATCGGTACTATTGGAAAATAAGCCTTTCAACGGCACTGTCAACCGCCATACGGGATTTAATAGGATTAAATTCGTCCGATTTACGTGACAGCTCGATTAACCATGTTTTTAACGGGTTAAGGACCTTGCACCGTGTTTCAGGCCAAACCCGTCGTCGTCGCGAATTGTCTCAATGGTTTTCTTGATTTTTAACGCGGTGTCGGGATTCTTTACACACTACGCCTGAAACAACGCTGACGTCGGCCGCAGGCGTTGGAAATCCGGTGTTTTTAAGAACTGGCATGATAATTGCATAACTGGACTGTGACGTTAGCGTTGCGATGACGAACGATCGAAACAATCCGCTTCGATCCCCCGTTTAAGGCGCCAGGCACGGTCAGAGTTCAGAGATTGGTTTCGGCGTTAGCAGCGCGTAGCAGTAGCAAGGGTTAATACGATGAAGAAATTTTTCGCTCTATATGTGATCGCCATCCTGATGGTCGTTCTGGGCACATCCACTTCAAGAGCGGGCACGATCGCCCATTGGATGTTTGAAGAAGGCACATCGGGTGCGACCGCAAGCGGTGCCGGCACCATTATCGACAGTTCCGTCAACAATCTGCACGGTACAGCGCTGGGAGGACCCGTCTATCAGGACGGGCTGAAGAGCGGCACGGGCAACACCGGCCTGCGCTTCGACGGCGTAGACGATACCGTCCGGGTCAGCAGCGGATCTACCGGGCCGTTGGCGTTGACCGGCGACTTCACGATTGAACTGGGCGTCAATGCGCAGCCCCCCAATGCGCTGGGCTTCGGCGTCTTTTACGGCGACACACAGAGTGGCAAGGACCCCTATTACCTCTATCTGAATGGAGATGGCCGGCTGACCTTCCAGATCTACGGCGGCCCCGGTGGCAGCGACACCCTGTCGACGGCGGACGGTGTCCTTGATTTCGGCAGGACGACACATGTCGCCGCGGTCTTCGATTATGACGAGGTCAACGGCACCGACAACATGATGAGCATTTATGTCGACCGGATGCTGGTTGCCAGCGTAAATGCCGGTGCCACGACGCCCTTCTATGGCGATACCGTCAGCGATTTCTGGATGGGCTCACTCCACAATAACGGCAATCCCGGCCGCTATTATCGTGGCGACCTGACGGACGTAAAAATTTCCAATGAGGCGTTGACCGAGAGCGAAATGATGCTGGTTCCTGAACCGGGCATGCTGGCGATTTTCGGCGCCGGCCTTTTCGCCCTGGGATTTGCCCGACGGAAACGTCGCTGATCCGTTAAAACAATCCTTGCACCAAAAACGGCAGCCTCTGGCTGCCGTTTTTCGTCTTAGCTGGGGACAAATTTTTCCGCGTGAATCAGCGACGGATCATGTTCGTTGTCCGCAAGCCAGGTCTCTGCCGCATCGATCATCGGCGGCGGCCCGCACAGATACACCTCGCAGTCGCCATCATGCAGCATATCCGCCCGCAGAAGATCGGTGACATGCCCGGTTGCGGCGGTCCAGCCTTCCGCCGGCTCCACCACGCAGAGCTCCGTCGTGAGGTCGAGCCCCTCTGCCACGTATTTCTCCAGCTTGTCAAACGCGAAAAGCTCGTCGGCGGCATTTGCGCCGTAAAGAAGCCGGACAGGACGGTCCGTATCGTTGTTCGCGACAAGGGTATCCAGCATGCTCAGCATCGGGGCAAGCCCGGTACCGCCAGCCACCATGACGATCGGCCTCTCTACCGGGCGCAGGTAAAACCGCCCGAACGGACCCGTTACGGTCATTTCATCACCCGGTTGCGCACGTTGGGACAGGTAATCGCTCATCGCCCCTTGTTCGAGCACCTTGATGTAAAACGTGTATTTCCCGCTCTCGAAGGCCGCGTTGGCGAATGAATACGAGCGGTGCTCTGATGTCCCGGGCACCGACAGATGAACATACTGGCCGGGGATGAACGAAATCGGCGGTGCCTCGGCTTCCGGCTCCACCACCAGCTTCGCCACCGTCGAGGAGATCATCTCGACCCCGGCGACGCGGGCACTCCGGCTGTCCGGCTTGGATTTAAGCGCAACCCGGGATTCGTAGGGAAACTCGATCACGCAATCGGACTTGACGTGCATCTGGCAGGTCAGAACCTCACGCCTGTCGAATTCATCCTGCGTCAGCGCCTCTTCGGTAAATTCTTCAAGCTCGTAGGTGCCGCTGGTACAGACCCCCTTGCAGGTCGCACAGGCGCCTTCGAGACAATCCGTCAGAATGCGCACCTTGTTCTTCAGGGCAGCGAAATAGAGATTGTCGTCTTCGCTCGCATCGAATTTGACGATGCGCCCGTCTTCGAAGACGAACGTTACTTCATGCGTTGTCATTGATTATCCTTCCGGCACGAGAAGCGGTTTGACCGCCTCGCCACGGCGAATGAGTTCAAAACCTTCGGCAGCATCGGACAACGGCAAGACATGGCTCTGTATCGGTTTCAGGTCGACCGCCCCGGAATATACAAGCTCGGTCGAGCGCTGCCACGTATCCCAGATCCGGCGACCATGGATATTCACCATGCGCGGGCACTTCAAAAGCCACCAGGTGAAATCGACAGGTATCGCTTTGGGCGGTGCGCCGACAAGCCGGAAATCGCCGCCCTTGCACAGGCTGTCGAACACAGCCTGAAAGCCGGGCTCGGAACCGGAGAACTCGATGCCGACATCGGCCCCCTCGCCGCCTGTCATATCACGGACGACGTCGCCGAGGTTTTCGTCATCCGCCTTTACGGCGCGGTCAGCACCCATGATTTCGGCTGTTTTAAGACGCAGCGGATTGAGATCTGCAGCAATGATCCGCGATGCGCCGAGTGCACGGGCAACCGACACGGCCATTAACCCGATCGGCCCGCAGCCGTTGATCAGCACTGTCTGCCCGGAGACGCCGGACCCTTCTAGACAGGCGTGAACGCCGATCCCAAACGGTTCCAGCATCGCAGCGGTCTCGTGCGGCAGGTCCTTCGGGTTTTTCCAGGCGATCAGCGCAGGCACGGTCACGTAATCGGCAAAAGCCCCGTCGATATCGATGCCCGGATAAGTCGTGTTGTTGCACAAATGCGCGTTACCCAGCCGACAGGGCCGGCAGGTACCGCAAAAAATATGGCTTTCCAGGCTGACGTGATCGCCGAGCGCAACGTTCGTCACGCCATCGCCGACCTGGTCGACGATACCGCTGACCTCGTGTCCCAGGACGCGCGGCAGCTTCATCCGGCGTGCCATCCGCGGCGCCCAGTTGAAGATCTGCATGTCGGTACCGCAAATACCCGCGGCGCCGACCTTCAGGCGGATTTCTCCCGGACCTGCATCGCGCGGCTCCCAATCCCGGACAGCGACTCCGCCTCCCTCGACCGGCTCCGTTTTACAAAGGGCGAGCATTACAGATGATAGACGTCGATGGGACCTTCGAGACGGTCATCGATAAAGGTAATTTTCTTCCGCGTAATCCGCAGTTCGCCATCGACCCGGCGCAGGCTGAAATCGTACAGGCTGCCACGGGTCAGGCCACCCTTCTTGCCATAAGTATGGATGATACAGTTGGCGGTGGCCTCAATCTCGTCACCGTTTTCGCTTTCGATCAGGACGTTGCCGACAACGTGAACGGTACGGTCAAGCGGTACGGATGCATATGAATCCCGGGATTCGATCCGGAAAACACGATCTTCAAGCCCGCCGCGGTTGCGCAGATAAATCAGGTTGAGCTGAAGCTCCGGGTCATCCGTGGTTTCCTCCTCGTTCGCCCAGGACGGGACCCAGTACACGGCGTCTTCGGTATACAGATCGATCCAGTCGTCCCATTCGCGGCGGTCGAGCAGCGTCGATTCACGATAGATCAGGTTCGTTACTTCTTGTTGCAGGTCGCTCATCGCCGTTAGTTCTCCTCCAGCATTTTCAGCCACTGCCGGTAAAAGCCGTGGTAGTGAATTTCGTGATCCCAGTTTTCCGTGCACGCCGGCGGGTTAAAGCCGAGCGCGGCCGCCGCCTTGTCGGGCCCGTAGATGATACTGTCCATGCCGCGCGTGAATTCGTTCCACTTTGCACCGGTGGCGAGTGAGCCTTCCTGGGTGTCTTCCAGCGCGGCGAGATCGTCGGACGTTGCCATGCCCGCGGTCAGGTAAAAATCCTCGAACTTCCGAAGACGTCCCGCCCGGGCCGTATCGCTTTCGCCCTTCGGGGCGACGCAATAGACCGATACGTCCATCCGTTCGGCCGATAGCGGCTTCATCACCCGGATCTGGGTCGAGGGATTGTCCATCAGCATCACGTTGGGGAAAATATAGAGGTTCCGCCCCTTGGTCAGGATCCAGTCGACCTGCGCCGGCGTCAGGTCTTTCTCCAGCCGCTCTTTCTGCTCCCAGATCGGCCGGACTTCGGGCGTCGTGTGCTGGGCCCAGACGGCCATATGTCCGTTTCCGAGATCGTAGCAGCCCGTGGGAACGCCGCCCGCCATGCGCCCGGCCTCTGTCTTTTTTATCCCGGTATATTCGCCTTTGCCTTCACGCGCCGCGATCGTGTTGGCGAAGACCCGGTGAACGGTCGAGACGTGATAGCCATCAACCGCATTTTCCGCCTGGAACTTCCAGTTTCCATCGATTGCATAGGTCGACGACCCGGGAACGACCTCGAGCCCTTCGGTCGACTGCGCTACCATCAGATCGATCCACGGCTTCGCCTCGCCCAGCCAGTCAGCCAGTGACGGCACGTCGGGGCTGAGACTGCCGAAGATAAATCCGCCGTAACTGTCGAGGCGCGCTATTTCGCGCAGATCGAAGGTGCTTTTATCCGTGTTGGGTTCTTCGTTCTTGATCCCCATGCAGGCGCCATCGCACTTGTAGCTCCAGCCGTGAAAACGGCAGGTCAGGGTTTTGGCATTCCCGCGGCGGAACGGCGTCAGGATTGCGGCCCGGTGCGAACATGCGTTGATAAAGCATTTGAGCGAGCCGTCTTCCTGACGGTGGACATAAACCGGCTGCCGGCCGATCTCTGTCCAGAAATAATCCCCATGCGCCGCGACCTGACTTTCGTGGCACAGGAAGACCCAGCATTTCTCGAAAATCCTGTCGATTTCCTTCTCGAAAAGCGCCTCATCCGTATAGACCGACCGGTCCACCCGGAACATGCCTTCGTCCACCCGGTCATCGACAAGCGCCGATACGTCTTTTGCGACAATACTGCCGTCCATTTTGGTCTCCTTACGACCGTGATACCTGATCCCGCCAGCGGCGGTAGAAGCTGTAATAAAGCGTTTCGTGATCCCAGCTGGAATTGCTGGTTTCCGGGACGAAGCCGCCCTCTTCGGCGACATCGTCGGGCCCCTGAATCATCGTGCCCTGACCGCGATGAAACTCGCCCCAGCGTGCGACACGACCGCGGCTTCCGTCATGGGTCGCTTCGAGCGCCATGACGTCGTCCGATGTCGCCATGCCGCTCGCCATGAAGAAATCCTCGAACTTGCGCAGACGGGCGTACCGCGCTTCCCGGCTTTCCTCCGACGGGGCGAGGCAATAAATCGTCACCTCGGTCTCGTCGGCAGAAATCGGCCGGAACGTGCGGATCTGCGTCGCCGCAAAGTCGTTGATCATCAGCGACGGAAAAATGATCAGGTTGCGACCGCGCCGCAGCATCCAGTTCACCTTGCCGGCGGGATGATCCTTTTCCAGACGCTCTTCCGCTTCCGATAGCGGCGATGTCGATACCGGGTCGCGCTCTGCCCAGATCACCATATGTCCCTGACCGAGGTCGTAACATCCGTTCCGCACCGTCTTTTTTGCGAGGCGACCGGTCTCGGTCTTCATCATGCCTTCGTAGCCTTCGCGGGCCTCGCGCTGCTTTACGGTACTGGCGAAGATTCGATGAACAGTGCTCGTGTGATAGCCGTCGACGGCGTTTTCGGTCGACATCTTCCAGTTGCCGGCGATCACGTATTTCTGCGAGCCGGGCAGCACTTCCAGCCCCGCCGCGGACTGATCCGCCACGAAATCGATAAACGCCTTCGATTCACCAAGGAAGTTTTCCAGGGTATCGACATCGGCCGACAGACTGCCGAAGACGAATCCCTTATAGCTGGCGATCCCGCCAATCTCGGTCAGGTCATAGGTACTGCGGTCAAAATTGTCTCCATAACCGGTTTCCTCGTCCTTGATACGGATACAGCCGCCATCGCACTTATACGTCCAGCCATGGAAACGGCAGGTCAACGTTTTGGCGTTGCCGTGCTGAAAGGGCGTCAGGATGGCCCCGCGATGCGAACACGCGTTCAGGAAGCCTTTGAGGCTGCCATCCTCCTGGCGGTGAACGAAAACCGGCTGGCGTCCGATATGGGCGGCGAAGTAGTCGCCCGGCTTTTTGACCTGGCTCTCGTGGCACAGGAATATCCAGTCTGCCTCGAAGATATTCTTCAGTTCGGACTCGAACAGACCTTCGTCCAGGTAAATCTGACGATCGACGCGGAAAACATGATCCTCGGGTCGATCGTCAATCAGGCCGCCGACCGTTGCCGGGTTTACCATTCCATCCATTCTGTCTCTTTCTCCTTATTCCGCCGCCGAGGCAATGGCCGCAGTGTAACCGAGCGCCCGCGAAATATCTTCCGAAGCACCCCGCACCTGGTCGATACAGTGCTGACGACGCACACCGGTCAGGCGCACTTCGGGGCCGAACACACAGACACTGCCCTTGACGGTGCCATCCCGGTCGAACACCGGGGCGGCGACGGCAACCGCACCTTCTATGATCTCGCCCTCCGACACCCGCACACCGGTCCGCCGGACATCGTCGTATTCGGGGTTGGACATGGCCTCTGGCGTGAAGGCGAACATTGCCTTGCCTGAAGCACCGGTCGCGAGATCCTCCATGAAGCCGACCCCGCGGGTAAACGTCAGGGCCTGCGTGCTCTGCAGTTCCTCGATACAGATTTTCTTGTCGTTTTCGGCGGTCACGAAAAGGGCGACCGTCTCCCCCGTCTCTTTCCACAACCGCGTGAGGATCGGACGGGCGGCACGGACAAAATCGTCCTGCCCGATCCAGTTGGCGCCCAGCCGGCTGGCTTCGTGACCGAGTTCGAACCTCTGCGGTTCGCCAAAGGACCTGATCACGCCCTTGCCTTCCAGCGTGGCCAGAATGCGATAGAGCGTCGGGCGACTGAGCCCGGTCCGCTTCTGCAGATCCGTGACACTCAGTTGGGGTGTCGCGTGATCGAAACACGACAAAACATCGATCGCGCGTTCGATGGAACGGATCGTCTTGGTCGTTTCGTCAGTCTTCGGATCGGCCATTTATGTACACTATGTGGATACTGTGTACATAAACTATATGAAGGTCGTCGCCGCCTGTCAACACACCGGCCTTAAACGGTATGCCGCCCGGGTCCGAAGTCCTGCATGACCGTGTTGTGGACGATCCGCGTCTGTCTGGTTGACGGCGGCGTATTGCGCGACCGCCCGACATAGCGCGGGATCCCGTCGGTAAAGGCCGCTGCGACCGCCGGGTAATCGCCGTGCTTGATCGCGGCCAGCGCCGTCTTGGCGCTGCTCCCAAGCGGGGCATCCAGCAGAATCACGTCGGCCGCCCTGCCCCTTTTGATGAAACCGGTATTGATCTTGTAAACGTTGGCGTTGTTCCCGGTGGCCGCGGCAATCATCATTTCGGGCGAATGCTTCGACAGACAGGCCATTTCGACAACGGTCTTGATCATCCCCAGCGGCATCACGCCCGTACCGGTCGGGGTATCGGTCGCAAAAATCAGCCGGTCGAACGCATCGGCCTCCACCGCCATGTCGAGACACATCAGCGCCGTCCGGATATTCCCCGCCTGACAGATCTGCAACGCGATGTTGCTTTCATTGATGATACGCGGGAAATCCGCATCCGGCATCGCCACCGGCCCGCCATTGATATGAAACGAGACATCGGGCTGCATGTGCAACAGGTGGTCGCCCGTAATCGGCGACGAATCCGGGATAGAGGCGCCGCCGGTATGAACGTTGACGATCATCCCCGCCTTCTGCGCCATTTTCACGTACGGTTTGTAATCGAACGGCGACTTGAACTTGCCGAATCCCGCCTTGGCCAGCCACACGCCCTGTTTGGCGGCGGCATTGAAATGCTTCTGCGTCAGCCCCGGCTCCAGGATCACCGCTCCGGCATGCACGTGCATCCCGCCTGGAGAATAATTGTCGAAGCTCTTCTTCGCCGCGACCGCGAGCGCGACGACCCCGTCGGGATCGGTCGGCCGCCCCGGGACATGCACTTCGCTCGCCGAGATGGACGTGGTAATGCCGCCATGCAGATAGCTCTCGAGGAAGCCGATGGTCCGCTGGCGCGGCGTGTAATCGGCAAAGGCGACATGGACTTGGGAATCGATCAGGCCGGGCGCCGCCGTCATGCCGTCGGCATCAAGCACGAAATCGCAGGACTTGATCTCCGTCGCCGACATCGTGCCGACACGTGTGATCTTGCCGTTATTCATGAGAATGGAATCGCCCTTGGCGAACGGCTTGCGCCAGTCGCCGCTGACGATCGTCTTGATATTTACGATGGCGGTTTTCATTTTCGTTTCCTATCTCAGCCCGTCTTCACCAATGATCTCGTCCTTGCCCGGACCGCCGACGCGATGATTCAGGCGCCCGCGGTTGGCAAAACAGCAGATGATGCAGATTTCATCTTCAAGCGGCGCATCCGGCACCATGATCGTCATACCGTCGTAATGCGAGCGCACGAACAACGCGTCCTTGTGCGCCAGCGGGATATCGACCTGCTCACCCGGACGGGCGCGTTTCGTGATCGACGATATCCAGGCCTTGCCGCCGCCGACCGCATCGCGAAGCACGTTGCCGTACACCGTGGTCAGACAGGCAACACCGTGCTCCTGTTCGCCCGCGGTCCCGATCAGGGCTGCCTTGCCGTATGAATCCACGGTATAGGGTTTCATTTGCGCGGCACCCATGGTCGCGATCCGGTCGCCGAGCTCGATACTGGCTTCGGTGAGATCACTGAGATCTTCGACATACCCCTTGCCGGCATGCGGATTCCGGATCACGGCGACGACCGCCACCTTGCGCAGCGGTTCGTCGCGGACCTGGCCCATATCGTGCAGTGTTTCCTCGACAACCGTATAAAGACGACGGATTTCCATATCGGCGCTCCCCAGAAAATCGTTTTTTAGTATACTAAGTATACAATATTACGGGGCGGATCCGAGAATGGCAAATCCCATACCGCACCCCGTCCCGGCAGGCGTCCGGTAACAGGGGATATAATCGTGCCAGACCGGCGAAAGTCCGGTGCAGGCACCGGCAACAGCGATCCAGTTGCGAATTTCAGAATTCCCGGAATTCAGACGATGCTTCGGAAGGCTCCCCAGCGCTTCACCGTCCCGCGCCAGGAACGCATTGATCACGCGCGCATCGAGATCGGGGTCGACCGTGAAATGGCTCAAGCCACCGGAAGCGACGAAGGCAACCCGGATGTCTTCAGGCCATGCCTGCGTCGCTCTCGCTAAGGCCTGCCCGAGCGCGAAACACCGCGCCGGGGTCGGCTGGTTTGGCGGAAAATATGTGTTGAGCATCACCGGTACGATCGGCGCGGAAAATCCGGTCATCAGCCGGTGATGCACGAAACCATAGGCGTGGCCCTCACCGGTTGCGCGCGGCAGCTTTTCCGAATGGCTGATATCGAAACCGTCATCGACCAGCGAGACGGTGAGATGGCGGGCGAATTCCGCCGCCACGGGATAGTCTTTCGGCTGATCTGTCTCATGATACTGCGACCGCGCCGTCTTCCAGTATTCGGGGGCGGTTGCCGGGAGCGGCAACACGCCGTTTTCTATCGTCGCACCCGAATAGATCAGCACGGCCGGCTGGTTATCCGACAGAAACTGTTCGTGCTGATCGTCGCCAATAATTATGACGACGTCCGGCCGCTCGTCAGCAAGCGCACCGGCGAGATGCGCAATCCCCGCCTGACACCCGGCAACCTTGTCACGGACAACATCCGGCAACAGTTCACCGGCAATCTCCGGATCCGCTTTTGCGAGCAGCGCATCGTAGGTCAGTTCCACCCCGTCGAGATCGAGATGGGCGTTATTGGCGATATCGCGGTCGGCATGTTTCAGGAAATCCTCGACCGGACTTCCCAGCATCGGGCCATGCGAAGACGCGATCCCGAGAACGATCTTCGCCACCGGTCGCGGCCCTAGAACTTCCGACCGTCGATGTCATAGCCCGAGAGGGCATAATCGACGAGATCGGTTCCCTTGGTCCAGTCATACGTGCGATGCGCATGGGTTTTGACGATGAACGGCGCGCCGGCGTAAAACTTTTCGTACTGTTCGTGCCGGCCGGCAAACTCGGACCCGATCAGGTCCCAGGCAAGCTTCATCAGTTTGATGCGGTCTTCGCCTGGCACACCCGGCGACTGGACGTACTTGGTCACGTAGTCGCGGATTTCGGGGTTCTTCAGATCTTCGGTCGACGACGGAAGCTGGATCAAACCGCCGCCGCATAGTTCGCGGACGATATCGAGCATTTTCGGGTTGATCTCGGATTGCAGGTTCATGTTCGCATAGAGGTGCGACTGGCTCGGCAGGACGAAACCGTTATCGTTGGTCCAGCAATCCGCCTCCTGGGCATAGACGAGTCCTTCATACATCGCCGCGTATGTCGCAAGCTTGCCGAGTTCGCCAATGACCGGCGGAATGTTCCCGATACCGTTCATGTCGGTGATCTTTTTCGCGAGACCGAGCAGGAAACGCAGCTTCACCATGTAACGAATCTGAGCCTGGCTGTTCCCCATGATATGGGCCGGCGCCTCGAACCATTGTGCGCGGGCGACATCGACGTTCTTGTAGACGAACACGCGTTCCCACGGAACGAAAACGTCTTCGTAGACCAGCAGCGAATCCGTCTCATCGAAGCGCGTGGCCAGCGGGTAATCGAACACGCTGTTCGCCGCCGACGCATAGGACCGCCGAGAGAAGATTTTCACGCCCGGCGCGTTGCTCGGCACGGCGATCGAAATGGCATAGTTCTCGTCCCCCTGCCGCATCGGGTGAATCGTGCTGAGCTGCACGAAATCGGCAATCGCGGTCCCGGTGCCCAGCATCTGCGCACCGCGGATGATCACGCCGTCATCCCGCTCGTCGACGATACCGGCATACAGATCGGACGGCTCCTGCTGATGCGCCGGCTTTGACCGGTCGATCTGCGGCGGCACGATCGTGTAAGTGATGTACTGGTCGTAGTCGCGGCAGAATTCGTAAAACTTGAGCATGTTGTCGGCGAATTGCTGGCCGCCGCGCGCAAGCACCTCGGGCGCCATCGCATAGCCTGAGAAAAATCCGGCAACATGGTCGGGGCTGCGGCCCATCAGGCCCATGGTCATGCCTGCTGTTTTGGTCAACGCCTTGCGTCTCAGGACCAGTTCTTCGTGCGAACGCGGCATCGCCCAGTGACGGTTCACCCGGTCGCCGGTAATCGGGGATTCGTACGTCATTTCCTCGGCATTCGCAGGGTCGGATGCCATGTCGAAGATATTGGAAACCGATTGCACCGCACCGCGAAACGCGGGATGGGTCGTCACATCGCTGACGATTTCGCCATTGTGGACCACATGACGACCGTCATCGCGAATACCCTCGACGTATTGCGCGCCGGTCCGCACACCGGTTCCGTACGCTTCGCCCTTGCAGAAGCCTATGCAGCCGCAAACCGGCTGTTTTCCGCAATCAATCGACAGTGCTTCCGCTTTCGTCGCCATGGTCGTTCCTTCTAAATTCCGTTCGATGATACTAGCGCCCCGGCATGGCCGCGCAAACAACGCTTCGCATGCCTCACAATACATACGGGATATTGCTCCCGCCGGACCGCCAATATAGGGTTTCCTTAGATACCAAAGCAAAACGATTATCACCAACCGATAGCAGCTAGCAGAGAACTGGGAACAGCAATGCAGGCACGCCCCGTTACCGAAAACCCGCTCTATAACGACAACCGGATGAAAATCGGGATCATCGCGATGAACTGTTCGCATGGATCGACGATTACCCAGGCCGATGGCGCGTGGGAGATGAACTGGCCCGATACGAAAGAAGTCGCGGTTATGGCCGACAGGGCCGGGTTCGAGGTCCTGTTGCCGGTCGCGCGCTGGAAAGGCTATGGCGGCCCGACCAACTTCAACAACCGGACGTTCGAAACCTATAACTGGGCCGCCGCCGTCGCCGCCGTCACCGAGCATTCATGCATTTTCTCGACATCGCATGTACCGCTGATCCATCCGGTCGCGGCCGCCAAGCAATGCGCGACCATCGATCATATCTCGGGCGGACGGTTCGCCCTGAACGTCGTCTGCGGCTGGTTCAAGAACGAGTTCGAAATGTTTCAGGCGGACTGGTCAGAACATGACGTACGCTACGAATACGCTGCCGAGTGGCTGAAATTCGTCCGCCAGATATGGACGCAGGAAGGCGAATTCAGCTTCGAGGGCCGCTGGTTCAAATCCGACAATGTCTGGAGCGAACCCAAGCCGATCCAGAAACCCATGCCGCCTGTAATGAATGCAGGCGGATCCGAAGCCGGCCAGGTATTCGCGGCGACACAGGCCGACATGAATTTCGTGATCCTGAAAGAACGGGATCTCGAAGGCGGCAAGGCGCAGATCGATCATCTCAAGGGCATGGCGCGAGAGGCCGGGCGGGATGTCAAAAGCTGGGTCCACGTATACGTCGTCTGCCGGGAGACCGAAAAAGAAGCGCGCGATTATCTGAACCACTATGTCGTCGATAGGGGCGACTATGAGGCGGTCAATAACCTGCTCCAAATCTTCGGCATGCAGTCGGAAACGCTGCCGAAGGAGGTTCTCGACGAGTTCCGCTTTCACTTCATAGCCGGTCACGGCGGCTACCCCCTGGTCGGCACCCCGGAACAGATCGTCGACGAAATCGGCAAGCTCTCCGATATGGGCGTCGACGGGATGCTCATTTCGTGGGTCGATTACAAGACCGAGTGCAGGCAGTGGATCGACGAGATCATGCCGCTGATGGAACAGGCCGGTCAGCGCAAAGCGTTCTCGCCGACGCAAATCTAAACACAAAAAAGGGCGACCGAAGCCGCCCTTTTCCATGATGAACCCGAAAACGGATTACATTTTTTCGTGCTTTTTCGCCGATGCCTTGAGAATGCTGTACATCTCGCGGATTTGCGGATTCTCGTGACCACCGAGCAGCTTGTCGCCAAGCGGCGCAATCCTCTCCATGTAGATAGTCTGTTCTTCAGGCGAGAGGCGGCGGACGGTTGCACCCTGTTTTTTCCACTCTTCCTCCATGTCCCCGACCAGGCTGAGCGCATTCCTCGATGCCCATTCCGCCAACTCGGCCGTCGTGTCCAGGACGATTTTACGGTTCTTATCCGACAGCTTGTTGAGCCAGATCTTGCTGAAATACGCGCCCGCGGTGATATAGGCGCCATTCGTGACCAGCAGGTTTTTCGTTACCGTCGGAAACTTGGCCTTGGCGGCGACAAGCAGGCTCGTCCGGGCGCCGTCAATGACCTTCCGCTGGATCGCGGGCACGACCTCGGTGAAGTTGATCGGCACGCCGCTCGCGCCGAATTGCCCGACGATTTCGCGTTCTATCTGGGTCGCGAGGACGCGGATCTTCAGCCCCTTGAAATCGGCAAGTTTCACGATCGGCGTCGTCGTCATGTAGGACGTACCGTCATAATTGTAGATAACGCCGCCGACGATGCCCTTGTCCGCCCCAAGCTGCAGGAACTTGTCACGGAAGCTGTCATCGTTGATGGACCGGTGAACGTGCATGTGGTCCTTGAACAGGCCAGGCGCATCGGCAACCTGGAAGGCCGGATTGATGCCTATCATGAACCCCGGAGGCGTCAGGAAGACTTCCTGGGTGCCCAGCTGCAGACCCTCGATCTGGCGGGGTGTCTTGCCAAGCTGGCTGGTCGGGAATACCCGGCCCTTGATCTCGCCGTTGGTACGTTCGCCGATCAGCTTGGCCATCCGTACCCCCACATCGTGCTGGGGATCAGCCGTGGTGGAATAACCGATTTTCATTTCGATCGCAGCGGCAGAGCCGGCAGTCGATGCGACCATTGCGGCCGCAAAAACCGGCAGAATACCGGACTTGAATTGTTTCCTCATATCAAAGCCTCTTTTTGTGTTTACCGCCTGTGCGGTTTGAGCACTCATAAACTAGGCGAGCGGACGGCCAATTCAAAGGCAAAATACAGTCTGTTCCCTAAATCTCCGGGAACGGCGATCGCAAGCGGTAAAATCAGGGCTGCCCCCCTCAGGCGATGTTCTCGGCCTCTCTCAGCGTGGTGATCATCGAAGACTGAAGCAGATATTCGCGGGCCTTGACCGGATCAGCAACCATTGCCCGCATCTCGTCATGTTTGGCTTTACGGATATCAGGATCGGTTTCTTCGAGCATCTGTTTGTTCCGGATCGTCGTCTTCTGAACATAGTCCACAGCGATTGGCCGGCGCTGGGCGTCGTACCGGTCGAGTTCGCGGTCATCGGCCTCGCCATTCCATACCCGCACCAGCTTTTCGCACAGATTGACCGCATCGTGGATGCCGCCATTCATGCCCATGCCGCCAAGCGGGTTGTTGATATGCGCGGAATCGCCGGCAAGAAAGACGCGTCCCTTGCGATAGGTCTCCGCCACGCGCTGGTGAACCGAATACGCCGTACGGTGGAAAGTGTCGTAGTCGCCCGTTTTCGGACATACCTGATGCATCCGCTCCTGCACGGTTTCATCCGTCACGAGCGATTCCGCCGTTTCGCCGACGCGCGACGGCAACAGCAGGCGCCACAGCCCCGGCACCCGCACAAAGACGAACCAGAAATCGGGGTCTGCAATATAGGCTATCGGCGCCAGGTCCTCGAAATGATCCTCGAACTTGAATTCTGTACTGGTGCACAGCCAGAGTTCGGGGAAAGTCAGTCCTGGAAATTCAATCCCCTGCGTGATCCGGATCACGCTGGATGCCCCGTCTGCGGCGATAAGGTACTTGCCTTTGAGATCTTCAGGACCGTCCGGACCTTCGACATTCAGGGTAACCCCGTGCTCGTCCTGGCTGGTACCTGTCGCTCTCATGCGGAAATGGACCTCGACATTGTCCATCTTTTCAAGTTCGGCGACGATAATCCGCGTCAGCTTGTATTGTTCGCACTGTATCCGGTACGGATGGCGCGTGTCGTCCTTCAGCACACCCAGGTCCCAGTTGGCGATGACACCCTCGCGCGTATCCCGGTACTGCCATTCGGGGCAGACGATTCCCTCTTCGAGCAACTGGTCGATTACCCCCATATCATCGAGCATATCGAGGGTCGGCGGATGGAAAGTCGACGCCCGCAGGTCTTCAGGCAAGGTCGCCGCTGCCTCGACCAGCGTGACGGGAATCCCCTTCTGGGCGAGGTACAGG
Source organism: uncultured Rhodospirillaceae bacterium (assembly GCA_963977005.1). GTDB lineage: Bacteria > Pseudomonadota > Alphaproteobacteria > MPNO01 > UBA830 > CAXBCP01. The sequence goes on along the minus strand of CAXBMQ010000013.1, from coordinate 105,728 downwards.
GCCGCGGAACAGCCAACGGGGCCCGCCCCGGCAATCAGTACGCGATCATTATCGGACATCGGATTCTCTCCTGTTACGTGGCATCACCATACAAGTGGCAAAGGGGCGGTCAACCGCGGTTGCACGGGCCGTGACGTATTGGCACAGTGACCTGAATACGCAATCGAGAGGACTTCCGGATGACGGCACTTAGCGGTTTGCAGCCGATCGGCGCGCGGGCGAAAATCGGTGTGATCGTCCCGCCGAGCAATACGGTCAACGAAGCCGAATTCAACCGGTTTGCGCCCCCCGGGGTCAGTTTCCATTTTACCCGTTCGCCTCTCCATGCCGACCCCGCGGCCGACGATTTCACGGAGATGCTGGCCGACGTCAAACGGGCGATGGACGACCTTACCGCCTGCCGGGTCGATCATGCGACCTATGCCTGTACCGCGGGTTCGATGGCCTGCCCGTCCGAGCGGTTGCTGGGCGCCATGACCGGCACCGGCAAAACCGGTGCCAATTCGACCGCGCAGGCGATCGTTGCCGCACTCGGCGCGCTCCGTGTCACAGCCATATCGATGGCATCGCCCTACACGGATGAAACCAATGCCCACGAAGCGCATTACCTGGCCGAGCACGGTATCGACGTGCTTGCCACGGCAGGGCTTGGCCTCAATACGTCGCTTGAAAACATACAGCGCATTTCCCGCGTGCCCCCGGCAGACGTATTCGAACATGCTAAATCCGTCGATCATGCAGATGCCCACGCCATTCTGATCTGCTGCACCGACTTCAACACTTTCGATGCGATCGAACCGCTTGAACAGGCGCTTGGAAAACCGGTCGTTTCCAGCAATTCCGCAACGCTTTGGCATACTTTACGCAGCGCCGGCATCAAGGATCGTATAGACGGTCTCGGGACCCTGTTGCGCGAACACTGATCGGCGGGACCAGCCACGCTCCGCAATCGATCAGATCATGCCGTCTTTTTCGCACTGGTCGAGCGCTTCGCGCGCGCTGCGGAAAGCGTCCACGCCCGCCGGGATGCCGCAATAGACCGTCGCATGTGCCAGCGCTTCGGCGATTTCATCGACCGTGCAGCCATTGGTGATCGCACCGCGCGTATGCGCCTTGAGTTCCTGCATCTTGCCGAGCGCGGTCAGGATGCACAGGTTCATCAGGCTGCGGGTTTTGTGGTCCAGCGTGTCGTTTGTCCAGGCGCCGCCCCAGCAGTACTCCGTGACCATTGTCTGGATCTTGGCGGTAAAGGGGTCGTTTTCCGCCTTCGCGATGTTCGGGTCGACATACTGCGCGCCGAGGACCTTCTTGCGAACGGCCAGGCCGGCTTCATAGAGTTCCTTGTTCCAGGGCTTGATCGCCATGTTTTTTCTCCCTTGAGTAAGATTGGTCAGATATCGAGCGTGAAGGTCGCCGCTTCGGGCTCGCCCTTGTGATAGCGTTTACCGTGGCGGTGATACATGACCATGTGCGGCTTGTACCAGTCGAGCGCGGCAAATTTCTGCCGCCATTCAGTCGCCCGCGACACTGCCACTTCTTCGCTGTCGAGAACGTGCTCGCCATCGATGTAGTGCAGCATCATATGGGTGAAGGGGTTGGGATCGGCATCGACGATCTTCATGTGACGCGCCATGCGCCAGCCCGGATTACGAAGCAAAATCGGGCTGTGTTCCGTCTCGTACCATTCGATGAACTCGGCAACCGCGTCGTCGGGCACGGTGAAAAACGCGCCAAGAACCATCTCCGCGTCAAAGGCATCCTCGATGGTTAGCCCGTCGCGCACCTGGAAGCTGATTTCCTCGCCGATATATCGCGTGAACGCGATGACTTCCGACAGCATTTTCTTGGTCGGTGCATCGGGTTTGTACTTGCGGTTCCGGTATTCCTCATCGGTCAGTGTTTCGGGCGCTTCAAGGTCGTATATCGCGAGATAGTCCGGCCTGCCGGGAATCTTGTAACGCTGGCCGGACCGGAAGCCCGAAACCCCATACACATGGCTCGGCATGTGATGGTTGTCGTACCAGTCGTTGAAGTGATCCTCTGCGCCGTCGGGCGGCGTCATCTCCGAGAACAGAACGGCGCCACCCTTGAGGTCGGATTTCAGCCCGGACATCAGAGCCGCTTGCAGGCCGCATCCAGCGCCCGCACGGTATCCTCGATGTTCTGGCCGGTGTGAACAGCGGACACGAAGCGACGGACATTCGGCAGGACGTACAGGCCTTCATGCATCTGCGCGAGATCGAGCGCGCGGCTCGACGCCATGTCCGAATTCATCACATCGGCATGGCTCACCGGCGGCTTGTCCATGAACAGAATCTGCCAGAACGACCCCTGGCCCAGAACGAGCCCCGGCACACGGTTCTTGTCGAGAACGCCCTGACAGGCCTTGCAGACATCGTCGGCGAGCGCATGAAGGTCCTTGTAAAAGGACGGTTTTTTCAGTTCCGCGAGCGTCGCCATGCCGGCCACCGCGGCGATCGGGTTTCCGTGCAGCGTGCCGTTTACATAGGAATAGTTAGGCTGGCCCTTGTTGAGCGGGCTCATCAAATCCATGAATTTCGCCTTGCCGCCGACGCAGCCCAGGGGACCGCCACCGCCGACGATCTTGCCATAGCTCGCGATATCGGGAAGCACGCCGAAATACTCCTGCGCACCGCCGAGTGCCAGTCTGAAGCCGGTGACGACCTCATCGAAAATCAGCACGATATCGTTGTCGTCGCAAAGTTTGCGCAGCCCCTGCAGGAAGCCATCCTTCGGCATGATAATCCGCTGCAGAGGCTCGACGATGATAGCTGCCAGGTCGTCGCGGTTTTCCCCGACGATCTTAGTGACGGTCTCCAGGTCGTTGTAGGGCGAGACAAGAACGTTATCGACCATGTTCGCCGGCAATCCGCCCGTATCCGGCCGCCCCTGCGGATAGTTCGACAGCGCTGTCGGGGTCACGCTATAGGCCGAATAATCGTGGTTGCCGTGATAGGCGCCCTCGAATTTCAGGATCTTGCTGCGTCCGGTCGCCGCCCGCGCCGTGCGCATGGCATATGCCGTCGCTTCGGAGCCCGTGGTCGTAAACGCAATGCGATCCGCGCAGGGAATGACCGGCACCAGTTGCTCTGCCAGCTGGATGCATTGTTCGTTCAGCGTGCCGAAGAAATGCAGTCCGCGTTCCGCCTGTTCCTTGACGGCCTCAACGACCGTGGGAAACGCATGTCCCAGGACCAGCGCGCCGGCACCGCCGACGTAATCAATATACCAGCGGCCACGCACGTCCTGAAGGCGGGACCCTTCGCCCTTGTGAATGACGAAACGCACGTCGTCCGGCAACGAATAACTGCCGAGCCCCGCACCCGGCAGGCTGTCGGAAGCGATCTTGTAGTAATCCTCATGCGCCATCGCGCCGACGGGTTCGGCGGAGTCCGCGAGCGCTGTTTCTGCTGGTGTCATCTCTCTATGTCCTATCCGGAAGCATTTCGGAAAAGCTACTCCCGGCGTTTTGTGGTGGCAAGAATTCTCGGTCGAACTAGCTTGCAGTTAGTCGTCATAGCTCCGGCGGCAATCGAGCGAGCCCGACGCGTGGACATTTATCGTCCACCCCGGCGGCACGACGGACGTCCCGCCGGCCTCTTCGATGATCATGGGGCCCTGGAAGCTCTCTCCGGCGGCCATTTTGGTGCGGTCCATGATCGGACAATCGGTCCAGTCGTCGCCAAACCAGACCTGGCGTCTCTCGATCACCGGATCCGCGCCCGCTTCCGGCGAGGCGAATTTGAGCGCCGGCTTGTCGATCAGGCCCAGCGAAAACAAGCGAATATTGACCATCTCCACCTCGCTATGCCGATCCGCCCGGCCGAATGTCTGTTCGTGGCGATCGTGGAATGCCTCGCGCAGGTCGTCCCACGACGTGGCCTGCGGATCGCAAGGGATCGACAGGGTATAGGACTGTCCGACATAGCGCATATCGACCGTAAAGGTGTGAGCATGGCGGTCTTCCGCAAACCCGTCATCGATCAGCCGTGCCGTCGCCTCTGCCTGCATGTCCCCGGCCTTCGACCGAAGATCGGCAATATCGATCTCGTTCAGCGGGCCGCCCCAGGCGACGACGAAATCGTGGCGCAGATCGGCGAGCAACTGTCCCAGCGCAGACAGGTGGCCCGGGAAGCGGGGCACGATGACCTGCGGGATCGAGAGTTCCTCGGCGACCAGGAAGACATGCATCGGTCCGGCTCCGCCGAAACCCAGCAATGCGAAGTCGCGCGGGTCGAACCCGCGATGAACCGACACTTCGCGCACGGCACCGGCCATCTTGGAAACGGCAATCCGCAGCACACCGTCGGCAAGCTGTACCGGCGAACCGGCGCCTTCGCCCAGTTTTTCAGCCAGGCCGATGAAGGCCTTCTCCGAAAGCTCTTTCGAGAGCTGCAAGCCACCCGCGAGCGTCCTGTCCGTCGGCAGGCGCCCGAGCATCAGGTTCGCATCCGAAATCGTCGGCTCCGTACCGCCACGCTGATAGCAGGCGGGTCCCGGCATTGCGCCGGCACTCTGCGGGCCGACCTCGAGTGTGCCGTCGGGCTGAACCCACGCGATCGAACCGCCGCCGGCACCGATGGTATGGATATCCAGCTGCGGCACCTGCAGCGGGTAGGCGTCGATCTGGTTGGCGTGGCTGATCCGCGGCGTCAATTGATGGATCAGCGCGACGTCCGTGCTAGTGCCGCCCATATCGAAAGTGATGCAATCGTCGACGCCCGCCATTTCGCAGATTCGCACGGCACCGCCGGCACCGCCGACGGGGCCTGAAAGGAACGTTCCGGCCGCGAATTTTGCTGCCTGGTCCAGCGTCATGACGCCGCCATTCGAGCCCATCACGCTGACCGGCGCGGCGATCCCCTGCCCTTCAAGCTCTCCGGCAAGCGTCTCCAGATAGGTTGTCACGACCGGGGTCAAATAGGCGTTCAGCACGCAGGTCGAGAAGCGCTCGAATTCGCCCTTTTCGGGCACGACCGTGGTCGATGCGCAAACAGGCACATCGCCGGCAAGCGCCTGGATCTTCTCCAGCGCTTTCGTTTCGTTTTCGCTATTGCGATAGGCGTTCATGAAGGCAACAGCAATCGCTTCGACGCCGTTCTCCCTGAATTTCTCGACGATGGGCGCGAAGTCCACGTTGTCGACCGACTCCAGCACCGTACCGTCCGCGGAGACGCGTTCATCGACCTCTATCCGCAGATCGCGGCTGACCAGCGGTTTCGGGCGCACGAATTTGATATCGAACAGACCGCCGATCAGCCGCCGGGTGCGGCCGATCTCGAGCGTGTCGCGAAAGCCGTCAGTGGTCACGAGACCTGTCTTCGCTCCCTTGCGTTCCAGCAGGGCGTTGGTCGCGATGGTTGTGCCATGCACGAACGCCCGGATTTCCCCGTAATCGATGCCGAGCTGTTCGAGCGCGCCGAGCACGCCCTTCCACTGGCTGCCGGGGATGGACGGCACTTTTTCCGACAGGAGTTCCTGCGTTTCCGTGTTCAGGCACAGCAGATCCGTAAACGTTCCGCCAACGTCGATACCAACGATGTACTTTTGTTCCTGCATTTTCCTGCTCACGCGTAGGTTTCGGGATGGGGGCGCGCGGCGCGGACGCCGACCTGGTCGCCGGGCGCAACGCCGAGGATATCCATGCTGCTGGCACTGACGACGAGATTGTCGCCGCCCTCGCCCAGCCGGGCCCAGGCACGTAGCGGAGAGCCCCGTCCGGTCACGACTTCGATCAGATCGCCCTCCGCAACCTTCAAGGCGGTCGCAAGCGATTTCGGCACCAGGAACTGACGGCGCGGCCCGTCGGTCATTTCTTCGTTCGACAGCTCGACCGCGACGGAAATTCTGACCTGGCTCAGTTCGGCGCGCTTCTCCTTCGTGGCCGTAGCATCAATTCCGCTCTCGGTCAGAATGACGCCATACCGCTGCGCCGCGTCGCCAACCGACAGATAGCCTTCGGCCACATCCGCCCGGACCAGTTCCGGGTCGCGTTTCAGCGGATCGCCGTAACCGCCGCCGCCCGCCGTTTCCTCGAGGACGATATCGCCTGTCTTCAACGGAAAGCCCGACACCTTGCCCGGCACCGGAGATGGCTGGGTGACTTCTCCGTCGCGAATGACGGTAAAGCTGTTCGCCGCGCCGTTCGACCCGCCTTCGACGCCATAGGGCGGAATGACGTTCTTTTCCGACAACACGGAGAGCGCACCGGCCTCACCGAGAATTTTGACGTCGCGCCGCAGACCGAAGCCCCCGCGGAACTCGCCGTCGCCACAGGCGCTTTCGCGAATTTCGCAGCGCTCGATACGCAGCGGGAATTGCGCCTCGACCATCTCGACCGACTGGATCGAATTGAAATCGCCTTCATTGTAACTGCGTACCGCGTTCGACCCGTCGGTGCCGTCAGACGCTCCGGTGCCTCCCGCGGGCCATTCGTAATGAATGTAATTGCTGCCGCGCGGGTCGGAGCCGGAAATGATGATGTGGTTTGCTCCGCCCTTCAGATCGCCGACCGTCATTTCCGGCGCGACCTTGCCCATCGCAGAAGCGACGACCGAATCGATCAGGAACTTGCATTCCGCCATGCCACCGCAGGGCGCATCGTTGCGCGCATTGATGAAGGTCCCTGGTTCCGAGATTACGGTGATCGGATTGAAAGAGCCCTGATTGATCGGCGTCTTCGGGTCGAGAAAAGATTTCACGATGGTGCCGACAGCGTTCAGCGCCATGGCAGGTCCGCAATTCGTCGGGCCGTTTGTCTGGGCCGACGTGCCGGTAAAGTCTGCCGTGATTTCATCGCCCTTTACGGTCAGCTTCAGCTTCACGACCAGCGGGTCGGGATTGGTGCCGTCGCTTTCGATATACCCTTCGGCGTAATAGTCCCCGTCGGGGCGTTCAGCGATTTTCGCACGCAGCTGGCGTTCGGAACGTGCGATCAGTTCCTCGACCCCGCCAAGCAGCCCATCGCCGAAACGCTTGAACAGTCGCTGGAGATGCTCCTCGGCCTTGCGGCCGGTGCCAACCATCGCGTTATAGTCCCCGAGCCGCTCGGAGCGCGCGCGCATGTTGTTGAACAGCAGGTTCATGAAGGGCTCGTTGACCACGCCGCGATCGCAAATTTTCGTCGGCTCGATCCGGATGCCTTCCTGGATGATTTCGTTGACCCGGCCAGACAGGCTGCCCGGCGTCATGCCGCCGACATCGTTCCAGTGACAGCGCATGGCGGCGAACATGCCGAGCTTGCCGTTGAAGAAGATCGGCTGGAGCATCAGCACATCGTTCAGATGGGTGCCGCCCGTATAGGGATCGTTATGCAGGAACAGGTCGCCTTCGTTGATGTCGTCCTTGAATGTCGCGACGACCTGCTGGGTCGAATACGGCACTGCGAAGATATGGATCGGATGGTCCGCCAGGCCCTGCGCGACCTGCCGGCCATCGGCCGACATAAGCGCACAGGAAAAATCGTGACCTTCGTAAATGATCGGCGCGTAGGACGAATGGATGATGTTCGCGCGCATCTCGTTGACGACGGCGATCAGCGATTCCCGGATCAGTTCCAGTTGCACAAGATCTTTCATGACACCCCTATCCGCACCAAGACGGTTCTGTTCGATGCACCTTGTGTAGCACCTGGCCTGCTTGATTCCAACAAAATTTTACACTAATGTAAAATTATTGGTTTCGGGACACTCGGCGACTAGATTTCCGGCACCTGAAACACATCGTTTTCACCCGAACGAACCGAGGCGTCATGACCGAACCCACGTCACATGTGGACACCTTCATCCGGGACAATATGCCCGGCCCCGAACTCTGGCCGGAGATGGACTATTCCGTCCTGCCGGAACTTGCCGCCTATCCCGCACGCTTCAACGCAGCGGTCGAACTGATCGACAAGCAGGTTGATGCAGGCTACGCGGACACGCCGGCGCTGATCTTCGGTGAAGATGTCTGGACCTACCGGGAACTGATGCACCGGGCCAACCGAATCGCGAATGTCCTGGTGGAGGACTACAGTTTCGTTCCGGGCGAACGGGTCCTTATCCGGAGCGGCAATCATCCCATGCTGATCGCCTCGTGGCTCGCCGTCCTGAAGGCAGGCGGTGTCGCGATCACGACGATGCCGGTGCTCCGGGAACGCGAACTCGTCTACATGATCGGCAAGGCGAAGGTACGGTTCGCGATTTCGCACGACAACCTCGCCGAGGATATCGACAAGGCGCAGAAAAACGCTCCCGATCTTGAACACATCCTGTATTTCGGTGGCGACCGCGCCAACGGACTTGAAGCGGCGATGGAAGCGAAATCGACCGCGTTTGCCAATGTCGATACAGCCGCCGACGATCCCGCCATCATCGGGTTCACGTCCGGCTCGACCGGTACTCCGAAGGGCACGCTGCACTTTCACCGCGACATACTCGCGGCGGCAGACTGTTTCATCGGTCATGTCGTGAAGATCAGGCCCGGCGATATCGTCTGCGGCAGTCCGCAAATCGCCTTTCTATACGGACTGTGCGCCTTCATTGCCGACACCTTCCGGTTCGGGGCGACCGCCGTGCTGCTCGAACGGGGCACGCCGGAAGCCGTGCTGCAGACCATCGAAAAACACAAGGCTACCATCTGTTTCTCCACCCCGTCCGGTTACAAGCTGATGCTGGACAAGGCCCGCGATTACGACCTGTCGAGCCTCCGGGAATGTGTCGGCGGCGGGGAACCCCTGTTGCCGGCAGTTTTCAATGAATGGAAAGACATCACCGGTGTCGAGATGATCAACGGTCTCGGCATATCGGAACTGCTCCACATATTTATTTCCGCCAGCGGAGACGACATCAAGCCGGGCGCCATCGGAAAGGCCGTGCCGGGGTTCGAGGTACGCGTTGTCGATGAAAACATGGAGGACGTGAAACCGGGCGAGATCGGGCTGATGATCGTTAAAGGTCCGAACGGGTGCAGGTATCTCGACGATGTCGAAAAGCAGAAAGCCTATATCGAAGACGGCTGGAACAAGTCCGGCGATTTGTGCCGGATCGATGAAGACGGCTATTTCTATTACGAGGCGCGAACCGACGACATGATTCTGACCGGAGGCTACAATGTCTCCGGCCTGGAGGTCGAAGCGGTGCTGCTGGAGCACCCCAAGGTGCGCGAAGCGGCGGTGGTCGGAACCCCGGACAAGGATCGTGGCCAGATCGTCAAAGCGTTCATCATCCTGAAGACTGCGGATGCCAAAAGCGATGAGACTGTTTCTGAGTTGCAGAACTTTGTAAAATCGCAGATATCTGCTTTTAAATATCCACGGGCGGTCGAATTCGTCGACGAATTGCCGCTGACAGCCACCGGCAAGATCCAGCGCGGCGCCCTGCGCCAGCTGGAGCGCGAACGCGCGGAAAAGGCGGGGCTTATCCAGAAAGGGACTTGATGTCTGACCTGAACGTAAGAGACAAAAACACGATTGATTTTCTGCTGTCGCGCCGGTCCACCGTCGCGAAGATGATGGACGGCCCCGGTCCGGCCGACGCCGATCTTCAAAAAATTCTAGAAACCGGAATGCGGGTACCCGATCACGGCCGCCTGACCCCGTGGCGCTTTATCGTCATTCGCGGCGATGCCCGCGAAAAAATCGGCGACGTAATTGCTGCCGCCTACAGGAAGAAAAATCCGGACGCGATAGAAGAACAGGTTGAAATCGAACAGGAACGCCTTACCCGCGCACCGGTTGTCGTCGCGGTACTCTCCCGCGTGCACAAGGGCCACAAGATCCCCGAGTGGGAACAGGTCCTCTCCGCCGGCGCCGCCTGCCAGACTATGCTGATCGCCGCCCAGTCGATGGGCTTCGCCGCGCAATGGCTGACGGAATGGTATGCTTACGACGCCGACGTAAAAGCGGCCATCGGTGCCGAACCCGGTGACGAGATTGCCGGGTTCATGTATTTCGGTCACGAGATGGTGGAAGGGAAGGAACGCGCCCGCCCCGAATACGACAATATCGTCTCGGAATGGTCTGAGGCGGGCTAACCCGCGCCGCCTCCCCTGACCTGGTCGACGCGCTATGCGCCCGTGGTGATAACGATTTTGCCCCGGACCTTGCGGTCGGTGAGCACCTTGCAGGCATCGGCGATCCGGTCCATTGGGAACACGGCCTGAACCGGTACCGTCAGGTCGCCGGCCTGGACCATTTCGAAAATTTCGGTCTGGACCCGCTGAACCCAGGCCGGGTCCCGGTCCCGGTACTCGGCCCAGTTTACGCCGGTAACAGCGATATTCTTGAGTAGCGTGTAGTTCACTTTCAGCGACGGAATTGTCCCGCTCGTAAACCCGACCACCACGATGCTGCCGCCGAAATTCAGCGCCCGGATACAGCCGTCAAAGACCTCGCCGCCGACGATCTCAATGACGATATCGACACCCCCGCCGGTGATTGCCTTGATGTCGTCGCGAATGCTGTCCTTGACGTTCTCGCCGGATACGTCGATCACGTGGTGCGCGCCGTTTTCGCGGACAAGGTCTTCCTTCGACATCGTCGTCAGCCCGGCGATCACTTCACAGCCCCACGCAGCGGCAAGCTGCATCGCGGCAAGCCCGACGCTGCCGGACGCGCCGGTCACGAGCACGGTGTCGCCCTTCTTGACGTGCGCGCGCGCCACGAGCGCGAAATGCGCCGTCTGATAGGCGATACCGATCGCCGCGGCTTCTTCGAACGAAACCCCGTCCGGGACGGGGTAGCACTGCGACTCATCCGCCAGTACTTCCTGGGCGTACGAACCGTATTCGACCTGTACCATCACCCGGTCGCCCGGTTCCAAGCCGGTAACGCCTTCGCCGACGGATTTAACGATTCCGGCGCCCTCTTTCCCGGGTGAAAACGGCAATGGCGGACGAAACTGGTATTTGCCCTCCATGACCAGAAGATCGGGAAAATTGACGGCCGCCGCCTTGTTATCCACCACGACCTGCCCCGGTCCTGCGGTCAACGGCGCGAGATCTTCGATGACAAGGTTTTCCGGCGGTCCCAGTTCCCGGGCGATGATTGCGCGCATTGCTGCCTGTTCCTTTGTTTCCCGCCGGTACCCGACGTGCCTGTTGAGGCTACTTTACCGGCGACGGCGAATTCCGCAACTAATTTTACGTTGATGTAAAATATTATTTTACGCTTGCGTAAAATAAATGTAAGAATGGCATTCCAGCGCAATCGCCCCAATTATGACGGGGTGGCAATCACAGGAGCCTCAGATGCTTATCGGCGTGCCCAAGGAAGTCAAAGCCTTCGAAAACCGTGTCGGTCTGACACCGGCAAGCGTCCGCGAGATGATCGCCAACCGGCACGAGGTCGTTGTCGAAACCAATGCCGGCCACGCCATCGGATTCGACGATACCGATTACGAAGCTGCCGGCGCGCGCATCGCGGCCGAGGCCGAGGATGTTTTCGCCAAAGCCGAGATGATCGTGAAAGTGAAGGAGCCGCAGGCAGCGGAAATCGCCATGCTCCGCGACGGCCAGATCCTCTTTACATATCTGCACCTCGCACCGGATGAGGCACAGACACAGGGCCTGCTGGACAGCGGCTGCACGGGCATTGCGTACGAAACGGTCACCGACAACCGGGGCGGCCTACCCCTGCTCGCCCCCATGAGCGAAGTCGCCGGTCGCATGGCCGTTCAGGCCGGCGCGACATGCCTTGAAATTGCCCATGGCGGTCGCGGCGTTCTATTGGGTGGCGTACCGGGCGTAACTCCGGGCAAGGTCGTCGTCATCGGCGGCGGTGTCGTCGGCAGCAATTCGGTCTTCGTCGCAACCGGCATGGGCGGCCACGTTACCGTTATCGACCGGGATATCCGCAGGCTCGCCGAGATCGATTCACAGTACAAAAGCCTGATCACGACCCGCTTTTCCAACAGCACCAACATCGAGGAAGAGGTCGCCAACGCGGATCTCCTGATCGGCGCGGTGCTGGTCCCCGGGGCGGAAGCGCCGAAGCTGGTGACCGCCGATATGGTCCGAAACATGAAACGCGGGTCGGTGATCGTCGATGTCGCAATAGATCAGGGCGGGTGTTGCGAAACCAGCCGGCCGACGACCCACGACAATCCGACATATATCGTCGACGATGTGGTGCATTACTGCGTCGCCAACATGCCGGGAGCGGTGGCTCGGACGTCCACCTTCGCACTGAACAATGCCACCCTTCCCTTTGCAATCCGTATTGCGAACATGGGCGTAAAGGCCGCGCTGGAATCGGATGTCAATCTGATGAACGGCCTGAATGTCCATGCCGGCATGCTGACCTATGAGGCCGTCGCTACGGCACAGAAACGCGATTTCACGCCGGCCGCGGAGGCGCTCGCCGGCTAAAACGGTGCGCGGTCCAGCACCCGCCCGAAAACGGACCTATTCGATCGTTTCTTCCTTGCGGACGCTGTCCAGCAGGGACGACCGCATCAGCCAGGCTTTTGCCTTGGCCGGATCTTCCGCGTTTTCACGCAAAATCTTCTGATTGGCCTTGATCACCTCCGGATCTTTTTCCTCGATCCGCTTCTTGTTTTCGATGGTCACGCTTTGCAGGAATTCCGTCGCGAGCTGGTGACGCTGGCGATGGTACCTTTCAAACACTTCCGGCTGTGCCCGGCCGAACCAGACGTCGCCGATCTTTTTCGTGATATTCATGCAGTCGTGGATGCCGGTATTCAGCCCCAGCCCGCCCAGCGGATTGTTAAGATGCGCGGCATCGCCTGCGAGGAAAATCCGCTCGATCGTGAACCGGTCAGCGACGCGCTGATTCACCGTGTAAAGGTTGCGGTGAAGGATATCGTTGTGGTCCATATCGGGGCGCAGCCCGCTGATGCGCCGGGTCACCCCTGCATCGGACAGAAGGTCATCGTCCAGTTCGCCTTCGCTCGTCGGGAACAGCGTCCGCCAGATGCCCTGGTCTTCATCGCCCATCACCTTGAACACGGCGCACCATTCGGTCGGGTCCATCACATAGTTGCGGTAGATGTACCGGTCCTGCGCGGCGAAATCGTGCATCGATGTGAGCACGAGGAACCGCTCTCCCCAGGTGAAGCCCGACATGAAGACGCCAAGACCGATACGGATCGTCGAGCGGCCACCGTCGCAGGCGACCAGATAGCGCCCTTCGATCTTCTCGAGTTCGCCGTCGACGTTTTCGGTCACGACGGTGACGCCGTCATAATCCTGAGAGAACGCCGTCACGCTGGTACCCAGCCGCACATCGGCGATATCGTACTCCTTGAGCGCCGCAAGAGCGTCCCGGACCAGCTTCCACTGCTCGTACTGAACGGCAAGCGGAAACCTGGTTTCGTCTGCGATATGCGCCATGTCGAACACAGCAACGATTTCCTGCGACTTGCGGTCGCGAAACTGAAACGCCGGAGCATGCAGGCCGCGCTGCAGAATACCGTCCGCGAGGCCGAGCGTATCGAGCATCTCAAGCGTCGACGGGTGAAGCGTCGCGGCACGCGGGTCTTTTGGAGGCTCTTCGAACGATTCCAGTACCGTCACCGGGATGCCCTGTTGGACCAGCGCCAATGCCGTTACCGCACCCACCGGTCCACCGCCGCAAATTATCACGCGTTCATTCTGTTTCATTCCAACGTCCCAATAAAAAATTCATACACGCGGCGCGATGCCGCGACGCTAATCGGCCCGCAGGCTACGCAGCACCATTCGGTTATACATGGCGATCAGATCAGGTACCGGCAGCGACTTGCCCGGCAGGTACCACCGGGCCACCCAGTTGCACAGACCGAGAATCCCGAGATGCGCGAGGCGCGGGTCCAGAGTCTCATCGAAGACGCCTTTATCCTGCCCCTCCCGGATGATCGCGACCCAGAGCGTTTCGTACTCGTCCCAGATCGGCTGCATTTCTCCGAGGACGTCCTCGTTCTCGGAGAAATAGTCGTCGCGCAAGGTGATCTTCGATTCCGCAAACCGGTTTTCGAACCGCATCAGGTGGTTCTCGACCGTCTGGCAGATTTTATCTTCGGGGGAAGCGTCGCTTTCCAGAATTTCGCGCACCCGGTCGCGAAGCTGCAAACCGAGCGGCTTTATGATGGCAATCAGTATCTGGGTCCGGTTGGGGAAATAATAATACAGCCCTTCCCGTTTGATCCCGACCGCCCGGGCGATATCGTCCAGCGACGTATTCGCGTAGCCTTGGCGGTGGAATAGATCCTGTGCCGCGCGCAGGATTTCGTCCCGCCGGTTTTCCCGACGTTCCTCGACCGTGGTACTCGATCCCGTGTTTTGCGTTCTGGCCAATGCACTCCCCTTCAGGGTGCATTTTTTACGCTTGTGTAAAAATTTGCAAGGGCTTCGTACGCCTTATCGACCGAAAGTCCGGTCATGAGGGATTTCTGGCTGCGATGGTCGAAATCCGGCGACAGAACAAGTTCCTTGAATCCTTCATCGGTGCGGACGGATGCGCAATGCGCGCCCCACGGCCCATAGCGCGTCTCCGGCGATGGACCGAACAAACCCAGCGTAGGCGTCCCTGTCGCGGCGGCTATGTGCATCAGCCCGGAATCGTTGCCGACATAGAGCGCCGAACGCGCAATACAGGCAGCCGCGACCGGCAGCGATTGACCGACAAGATCGATCCGCCGGTCCGCCGGCAGCGCATTGAGCACCGGCAGCGCCATCTCCCGTTCGGAATCGGCACCCAGCACCGCAACCGGCGCCCCTTCAAGCAGACCCCCGTCCTCGGTCACGCGCAATGCCAGCGCTGCAAACCGGTCTGCAGGCCATTGTTTGCCGCCCCAGTTCGCCGTCGGTCCGACGGCGAGAACCGGCCGCCCCTCCGGCATCAGAGCCGCAGCCTCTTTCCGGGCTTGTTCGGACAACCAGAGTTTCGGCGCGGGCGGGGGCACGACACCCACCATTCGGCCGAGTTCCTCTACGCGATGAATGCTGTCGTCCCGGTAATCTCCGATATGCCGTTCACCGGCAAACATGAACCGTGCCAGCATCGAGCCCCGCAGGTCGTATATGCGGTCCCAGCGATGTCCGGCGCACGCGGCCCAGAGCGACAGCCAATGGCTGTGAAACGGCTTTTTCTCGATCACGATCAGCCGGTCAAGCCCCGGCACCGCCTCGAAAAGCGGGGCTGCCGGCGCACCGCAGGCAACGGTAAAGCGCACATCCGGGTACTGCCCGGCGAGATGCGCCAAAAGGCCTGACGACAGAACGGCGTCGCCAATGCGCGTTGCGGTGATAAACAGGATCTTCAACGGCCGCTTTCCGGTGTAAACACTCTTAATACACAAGGGATGCATGACAGGGCGCGACTCCGCAACCGCCATCGCCCTATCCCGCGCATTGAACCGTCGGGCATGCTCTGATACGCAGATACCCGATCCGGCCACCCTGGCGGACACTTCGGAAAGTCTATGCAGTGAAGACGCCCGCAGGCGGTACCTACGCACCGACGCTCAATAACGTCCGCGGCATTCTATGGATGCTGCTTGCCGTCACCACCCTGACCACCATGTTCGTTGTCGTGAAACAGATGGCGACGGAACTTCCGGTTTTTGTCGTCGCCATCGCGCGGACGTTTTTCGCGCTGTGCATGCTTACCCCCTGGCTGATCCGCTCGGGCCCAGGCGTGCTGCGGACCCATCGGCCCGCCCTTCATTTCGTTCGCGCTTTCTGCGGCATCGCCGCCTTCGTCGCCCTGATTTTCGCCCTCGAAGACCTCATCATGGCCGATGCGATGGTCCTTGCCTTCACCTCGCCCTTCTGGTCGATCCTGATCGGCGCAATCGTTCTCAAGGAAATGGTGCGCGGCCGGCGGATCGCCGCCACCGTTGTCGGTTTCTGCGGGATGCTGCTGATCGTCAAACCCCATCTCGGCGTCGAACCCGCGATGCTCCTTGCGCTGGGCAGCGCGGTTCTCACGTCATCGGCGATGATTTCGATGAAGAACCTGTCCGCGACCGAGCCGCCGACCCGCATCGTCTTTTACTTCATGTTTTTCGGAACGCTGATACTTCTGCCCGGCGCCGCCTACACCTGGGAAACGCCCACCCTCACCCAGACCGGATGGCTGTTTCTGGCGGGTCTTCTCGGCGCTATCGGTCAGGATTTCCTCGCGCGCGCCTATGACGCCGGGGAGGTCAGCATCGTTGCTCCGTTCGATTTCATGCGCTTGCCGGTCGCCGCGATACTCGGTTTCCTCGTCTTTTCGGAAATACCGGATCAATGGTCGATTATCGGTACTGCCGTGATTATCGCCTCGGCAGTTTACCTGTTCCGGCGGGGGCACATCGAACGCCGGGAGGCCGATAAAGGCGCTCCCGGCTCCTAGGGATTTTCGCCGTCAGCGCTTCGAAATCGGCTTCACCTTGCGCTGCTTCTTCCCGCTATAGGCGCTGAGCGGCCGGATCAGGCTGTTATTGGCATTCTGCTCGATAATATGCGCCGCCCAGCCGGTGATCCGGCTCATCACGAAGATCGGCGTGTACATATCGATCTCGAAGCCCATCAGGTAATAGGCAGGCCCGGCCGGGAAATCGAGGTTGGGATGGATATTCTTCTCGTCGATCATGATCTGCTGAAGAATGTCCGATATCTCAAGCCACTTGGTATCACCCTTCCAGGCCGCCAGGTCTTCGAGCGCCGCGCGCATTGTGGGGACGCGGGAATCGCCCTGCTTGTAGACCCGGTGACCGAAGCCCATCACCAGTTCACCCGCCGCCTGCTTGTCGCGCAGCCATTTTTCGGCACGGGCCGGGGTGCGGATTTCCTTCAGGTTATGCATCACGGCCTCGTTCGCGCCGCCATGCAGCGGGCCCTTTAGCGACCCGATACCGCCTGTCACGGCACTGTAAATATCGGAGCGTGACGACGTGATAACTCGGGCGGTAAATGTGGAGGCGTTGAAGCTGTGTTCCGCATACAGAATAAGCGAAATATCGAACGCGCGGATCACTTCCTTCGGCGGCACTTCGCCAAAACACATATGGAAGAAGTTTTCCGACATGGTCAGGTCCTTGCGCGGTGCCTTGCGCGGCAGACCTTTGCGGAACCGGTAATCGGTCGCGATCATGGTCGGGATCTTGGCGAGCATGTCCATCGCCCGGTCGAGGTCTTTCTCCGCCGGCTCCCCGCCCCAGGCGGTCTCCGTCGTGCCGAGATAGCTGACGGATGTGCGCAGGGTATCCATCGGATGCGCCTTTTTCGGATACTGGCGGATCACCTCGACATGCGCGCGGGAGATATTTCGGCGGCTGCGTTCGTCCTGTTCGAACTTCCGAAGCTGCGCCCGGGTCGGTAGTTCGCCATGCCACATCAGATAGGCGACTTCCTCGAACCGGCAATTCGCCGCAAGGTCCTGCACGGCATAGCCGCGATAGGTCAGCGAATTGGTCTCCGGCATCACCTTCGAGACCGCGGTCGTATCGACCGTGACCCCGGCGAGCCCCTTGTAAATGACGGGTTCGGCCGCTTTGGACTTCTTCGACCTGGATTTCTTTGTCTTCGATTTCTTTACCGATTTGGCGGCCATCACGCTTCTCCCTGGTCTGAAACCTTAAAATTGAAAATGTCCTGATCGAACTGGTTGTAGTCCTCGTAACGGATCAGTTCATACAACCGCGCGCGCGTCTGCATACGGTCGACGATTTCCTTCTGCGTGCCCTGCTGGCGGATCGCGGCAAGACCGTCCTCGACCGCCTTCATCGACAGGCGCAGCGAGGTCACGGGATAGATCGCGATGTTATAGCCGAGATCCTCCAGCTCTTTTTTCGTCAGCAGCGGCGTCTTGCCGAATTCCGTCAGGTTCGCGAGCAACGGCACATCCAGCGCTTCGCGGACCGCCTCGTATTCCGACATATTCTGGAGCGCTTCGGGAAAGATCGCGTCGGCGCCCGCATCTATATAGGCCTTCGCGCGGTCGAGCGATGCTTCCAGTCCCTCGGACGCGCGGGCATCGGTCCGCGCCATGATTAGAAAATTCGGGTCTTTTCGCGCATCCGCCGCGGCGCGGATTTTCATCGTCATTTCCCGGACAGGTACGATATTCTTGTTATCGAGATGGCCGCAGCGCTTGGGATTTTCCTGGTCTTCCAGGTGGCAGCCCGCAATGCCAAGTTCTTCAAGCTCCAGGATACTCCGTGCCGCACTCATCGGCTCGCCGAACCCGGTATCGATATCGATCAGTGCCGGCAGGTCGGTCACCCGGGCGATCTGGCGCCCCCGCTGGGTGACCTCGGTCAACGTCGTCAGCCCGATATCCGGCAGGCCGAGCTCGGCAGACAACGCTGCGCCGGAAATATAGATTCCGTCAAAGCCCTGCTCCTCGATCGCCAGCGACACGATGGGCGAATGCGCGCCGGGAAACTGGAGCAGGCGCCCGGTCGCGAGTTCCTCGCGGAACGATGCCCGCTTTTCGGCGGCGGTTTTCTTGGCAAACAGCATCAGAAAATTCCCCTGTCATCGCGGGTTGCGTATTCGAGCGCCATGGCATCGAGCGTAACATGCAAACCGCCGAGTTCGTCCGCCGTCAGGCTCGGCAGCCGCTGCACCGTATCGAGGAAACGGTCGCGTTCTCCGTCGCTGACAACACCGTCGACCAGCATTTTGAATTTATTAATATAATTCTCACGCGCGAAGGGCCGCGCACCGGCGGGGTGCGCATCGGCAAGTGCCAGTTCGTCTTCCAGCGTCGAGCCGTCTTTCATCGTGATCACGACCCGCCCGCCGAATGCGCGCTGGTTCGGATCCGGGTGATGATAGCGCTCGGTCCAGCGCGGATCCTCGACCGTCGAAATACTGTGCCACAGCTTCACCGTATCGGGCCGCTGCGCGCGTTCCGGTGCGTAGGATTTCACGTGATGCCACGCCTGGTCCTGCAGGGCGACGGCGAAGATATACATGATCGAGTGATCGAGGGTCTCTCGGCTGGCCGTCGGGTCCATCTTCTGCGGATCGCCCGCGCCGGTGCCGATCACGTAATGGGTGTGATGGCTCGTCTGGATGACGATGTTGTCGATCGCATCGAAATCCGAAATCTGTGCCCCCATCTTGCGGGCAAGGTCGATCAGCGCCTGGCTCTGGTATTCGGCGGAGTGTTCCTTGGTGTAGGTCTCGAGGATCGCACGCTTGCTCTCTCCCGGCTCGGGCAGCGGCACGGTGTAGTTCGCGTCGGGACCGTCCAGCATCCAGGCGATCACGCTGTCCTCGCCTTCATAGATCGGCGACGGCGCGCCCTCGCCGCGCATGCAGCGGTCGACGGCTTCGATCGCGAGCTTGCCGGCATGGGCCGGCGCATAGGCTTTCCAGCTTGAAATCTCGCCCTTGCGCGACTGGCGCGTGGTGCAGGTAACGTGCAGCCCCTGCTGCACGGACTGGTAGATCGTTTCGGTATCGAGCTTCAACAGCGTACCGAGCGCGGCCGCGACCGACGGTCCGATATGCGCGATATGGTCGATCTTGTGTTCGTGCAGGCAGATCCCCTTTACGAGGTTCACCTGGATTTCGTAGCCGGTCGCGATTCCCCTCAACAATTGCTGACCATCCAGGCTTTTTTGCTGGGCGACCGCCAGGGTCGGCGGAATGTTGTCGCCGGGATGCGAATAGTCGGCGGCGAGAAACGTGTCGTGATAATCGAGCTCGCGCACCGCCGTGCCGTTGGCCCAGGCGGCCCATTCCGCGCCGAAACGCTGATCCGCCGGCATGCCGAAGACCGTCGCACCGCCCTGGCGCGGATGACAGATTGCCATCGCCCGTGCGTTTGCGACCGGACGGCGATTGACCGATGCCATGGCCACCGACGCATTATCGATCATCCGGTTGATCACCATGTCGGCGACGTCATCGTCGACATCGACGGGATCGGCGGCAACAGCAGCGATTTTCCAGGCAAGCTGGTCTTCGCGTTTCAGTTCCTGCTTGGACGGATAGACCTTGACGGTATGATTTTTCACGGGTTCGCTGCTCCGGCTGGGCGGTTGAAAGGGCGCGCCATCATACCGGTGCGGACCGGGGGGTCAACGCGGCGTTGCGCCCGTTCTTGCCGCCAAAACGACGCTGTGATACGCCGGATGCATAACAGGAAGGATCCACGCAATGGCCGATTACATTCTGCGCGTTTACACGGACGTTCTGACCGAAAAAGCGACGTTGTCCGTACCCCTGCCCGCGGGCAACCGGGGCATCTACGTGGCAAGCGGCATGGCTACGATCCGCGACCGTCGCGGCGGCGCCACGCTGAGCGCAAACTCGGCCTGGTTCTCCACGGATGAGGTGGTCGTCACCGCCGGCGCGGAGGGCACGCGGCTGCTCCGCTACGAACTGGTCAAAGGCGGTGCGGCGGATGCCGACGGACTTGCACAGGGCAACGGCGTGACATCGACCCACAAGCTGTCGGCGGATGTCGATCTCGACCCCGGCGACGGGTATCTGTGGCGCTGCGACCGCGTCGATATCCCGCCCAGCGGCATTGCCTATACCCATGTCCATCAGGGGCCCGGCATCCGCTGCCTGCTCGAAGGCGGTTTCAAGGTCGAAACCGGCGGCGAAACGCATGTCGTCGCCGCGGGCGAGCCGTGGTTCGAAGCCGGGCCCGTACCGGTTCTGGCATATGCGCCGGAAGACAAACCCGGCAATTTCTCGCGCACCATGATCCTGCCGCGCAGCCTCAAGGGAAAATCGTCGATTTCCTATGTGAACGAGGAAGACAAGGACAAACCCAAGCGCCAGAAATACACGATCTTTCTGGACGAATTCATCGAGATATGAGTCACGCGCTTTGCTGCCCTGTTGTATTCCCACAATATGGGGAGCTTGCGTTGTTCGCTAAATCGTCATCCCGGCCCTGCGCCGGGATCCAGTTTTCGAAACCATCACTCTGGACCCCGGGACGCGCCCGGGGTGACAATGGAGTGCCAGCGTATTTGCCCGGCCTCCGCGGGCACCGCGCTCTGAAGAGATAAGGACCAAGCGATGCCCAACAGCACATCTTCGAACCTCCGCACCGGCGGGCAAATCCTTGTCGACTGCCTGCGCCTGCATGGTGTCGATACCGTGTTCTGCGTGCCGGGCGAGAGCTATCTCGCGGCGCTCGATGCGTTCCACGACGTCCAGGACCAGATCAACCTCGTCGTCTGCCGCCAGGAAGGCGGCGTTACCAACATGGCCGATGCCTGGGGCAAGATGACCGGCAAGCCGGGCGTCGCCTTCGTCACCCGCGGTCCGGGGGCGACCAATGCGTCGGTCGGGATTCACACCGCGCACCAGGATTCCACCCCGCTGATCCTGTTCGTCGGCCAGATCGCCCGCGACATGTCGGAACGCGAAGCGTTCCAGGAAGTCGATTACCGCCGCATGTTCGGCGAGATGACCAAGTGGGTCGCCCAGATCGACAACCCGGCGCGCGTGCCCGAAATGGTCAGCCGCGCCTTTCACGTCGCGACCTCGGGCCGCCCCGGCCCGGTCGTGCTCGCCCTGCCCGAAGACATGCAGACCGAACGCGCCGACGCCGAGGATGGCCAGCCCTATCACAGCGCCCAGGCCAATCCGGGCGCGGCCGACATGGCGACATTTCGCGATATGCTGGCAGGTGCGAAAAAACCGCTGGTGCTCGCCGGCGGCGGCGGATGGACGCCCGACGCCTGCGCTGACCTCGCCGCCTTCGCCGAACAGAACGACCTGCCCGTCGCGGTGTCGTTCCGACGCCAGGACCTGATCGACAACCGGCATCCGAACTATGCCGGCGTCATCGGCCTCGGCATCAACCCGAAACTGAAGGCGCGGCTGGACGAGACCGACCTGCTGATCGTGCTTGGCCCGCAACTGGGGGAAATCGTCTCCGGCGGTTACACCTATTTCACCTTCCCCAAGCCGAAACAGACCATGGTGCATATCAGCGCCGGGGTGGATGAGCTCGGCAAGGTCTACCAGGCCGATCTCGGCATCAATTCCGGCATGGCCGAATTCTGTGCCGCCGCACGGAACATGGTGCCGGTCGCCTCAAACTGGAAAAGCGAAGCCGAAGCCGCCCATGCCGACTACATGGCTTTCTCCACCCCGCCCGACATGCCGGGCGACGTGAACTATTCCGAAATCGTCGGCTGGCTGAGCGATACCCTGCCCGACGATGCGATCATCACCAACGGCGCGGGCAATTACACCGTCTGGGTTCATCGGTTCTTCCGCTACAAGCAATACGGCACCCAGTTGGCCCCGCAATCCGGCGCGATGGGCTACGGCGTGCCGTCTGGCGTGTCGGCGGCGATCCGCCACCGAGATCGCGTGGTCGTCTCCTTCAGCGGCGACGGCTGCTTCCAGATGAACGGCCAGGAAATCGGCACCGCCGTGCAACAGGGCGCGAAGGTGATTTTCGTCGTCGTCAATAACGGCATGTACGGCACCATCCGGATGCACCAGGAAACCCATTACCCGAAACGCAAATCCGGCACCGACCTCGTAAACCCCGATTTCGCCGCCCTCGCCCGCGCCTATGGCGCCCATGGAGAGACCGTTACCAAGACAGCGGATTTCGAAGCGGCGTTCGAGCGCTGCCGCGCGGTGGACGGCCCGTCATTGATCGAACTGGTGATTGAGCCCGACGCGGTGCTGCCGACAAGCACGCTTTCGGGGATTCAGGCGGCGGCTTTGAAGGCAGGTTAGATAGAGGCCTTGCCCTGCCTGTCATCCCGGGCCTGTCCCGGGATCCAGACTGCGTGTGAATGGTGAGACTGGACCCCGGAATAAATCCGGGGTGACGGGAGTGTGTCCAGCTTCAGCCATTGGCGAGACAACAAAGAGGCTTGACCTACCCCATCAGCTTATTCATCTCCGGATGGACAATATTATCCCTGCCCCAGTTCAGCGTACCGGATGTCTTCATCTCAACGCAGGCCTCGCGTACCCGGGTATAAATCATCAGTGAAAACAACCCGCCGATGCTGATCCGCGCCACGCCCATTTCCTGCATCTGGCCGAGATCGGGGGCCGCCGGGTTGGCGAGGAAGTTGACCGGGCCGTCGATGGCGGCGACCAGCTTTTCCATGGTTTCGCGGTCGCGGACGAAGGGCACGAAAACGCAGCCCGCGCCCTCGTCCAGATAGGCATTGCCGCGCTTCACCGTTTCCTCGAACACGCCCTCGCCCGGCCCGCCGAAAAACCCGTCGGAGCGGGCGTTGATGACGAAGGGCACGCCGTAATCGTCGGCAGCTTTCTTCGCGGCCCGGATACGCGCCACCGACAGATCGTAATCGAGCAGCGGATGGCCTGCCGCCTGGGAGGACGAATCTTCGATATTCGCGCCCACCGCCCCCGCATCGAGCGTCGCGACAACCGTGTCGGCGACGGCTTCGGGCGCTTCGCCGTATCCTGCTTCCATGTCCGCCGTGACCGGCAGATCGACGGCGTCGGCGATCTTCCTGACCATGAACAGCATGTCGTCGCGGCTGATCACCTCTCCGTCGGGGCAGCCGAGCGACCAGGCGACGCCCGCGCTCGACGTCGCGATCACCGGATAGCCCTGTTCGGCGACAATCCGCGCACCGGCGGCATCCCACACGTTGGGGAGCACCAGCGTTTCATCGGCATCGATCAGCGCCTGCAGTTTTTCGGCCTTTTGGCCCAGTATCGCCTTATCCATCATACCCATCCTTTCGAACACGCCACCATCTGGCTTAGGGGCCAGCAAACCTGATCAAAAACTCATTCCCCGGGCCCGACCCGGGGATCAAGCCATTTCAGGTAACACAACGCACCCTGGGTCCCCGGGTCAAGCCCGGGGACGTGACCGGATTAGAAAGTATCCAGTTACTTTCTCAAAAACCTGAAAGCTCAGAGTTGAACCTCGGGCACCGGCCCGCCACTCGCCATACCGAGCACGCCGTCGATGATCGCATCGACATCGTTTACGGCGGCAAATGTCAGCAGGTCCCGCGCTTTTTCAATCATTTCCTCGCGGGTCAGGGGGAGTTCGGGGTCGCCCTTGCAGGCCGTCCGCGCTGCGGTCACAGAGGCGCCGTCTTTCAGGTTCACCGTCACCTCGCCGCCCCAGTCCTTCGGGTAGGCGTTGGTATAGGTCTCTCCGGCCCGCACGGAGATCGCCTTGCGCAGGTCGGCGGCGCGGTCGCGCCCCGACGAATTGAAGGATGCGAAGGTGCACTTGCCGTCCAAAAGGCTGATCGCGACACAGTGCTGGACCGAGAATTTGGCTTCGTATTCGCTTTCCGGCACGGGCCTGTCGCAGACGTCGATGGACGCCTGATACACGGCGACATCCACACTTTCGATGTCCTTCGCGTCGATCCTGCCGGAAAGCTCCAGTGCGGCGTCGATGACGGGGTGTGTATGGCGGCAGGACGGCCACGGCTTGATCGACGTCAGATGCACCTGCCACGGCGCGTCCGGATCGCGCAGCACGGCATCGGGGTCGGGATCGGGACACGCCCCGGCATAAAGCCCCTGCGGCCCCTCAAGAATGGCGGGCGGGCCGGTAAAGCCGAGCTGTGCCAGTTCGGCGGCGACGATCCCCGCCTCTGCGCCGCGCCCGGCATGGAGATGCTTGCTCATCGCACCTGTGTTGAGGAATTCCCACAGCCCGGCGGATTGCGTGCCCGCGTTACCGAGTGCGTGGACGGTCTCTTCATCCGTCAACCCCATCAAGGTCGCCGCCGTCATCGCGCCGCCGAACGTGCCGCAGGTCGCCGTGTTGTGCCAGATTTTGTAATGCGCCTTGCCGACGGACATGCCGACCCGCGTGCAGGCCTCGAAGCCGAACAGGATCGCTTTCAGGAATTCCGTGCCCGACGGCATGTCGTCGCGGCTGAGCGCGAGCGCCGCGGGTATGGTCACGCAGGCAGGATGCACGACCGACGCCTTGTGCAGGTCGTCGACTTCCAGGATATGCGTCAGCCCCCCCATCACCAGCGCCCGGCGCCCGGTATCGCCTTCCTTGCCTTTCAGGTAGGCGAGTAGTTTTTCGCCCGGCACCGACCGACGCCCGGCCAGCATGTTGGCAATCCCGTCCAGCGTGAACAGCGCCATCGCATCGAGGTCCGCCTGCCCGACGGGCTTGTTGCGGATCAGGGAGACGAGCCCCTCGGTCAGGGTGCCCTCGAACTGCGGAGAAAGAAGCTTTTCTGGATCGGTATTCATGAGCGTAGCCTTCCGGTCTGGGATGCCATTATGACATTCTTGGCCCCCTTCACAAAAGCACCCGGCGGCGGCTTGCACAAATGCGGTGCCGCACTAGGTTGCGCTCCATGACAACTCTTCCGCCGGCTGAACAGTCCTCCTCCCCGCTCGCCCATATGCCGCCGACTTTCTTCGGGTCGGTCATGGGCGTTTCCGGCCTCGGTCTCGCCTGGCGTCAGGCGGAGAAAATGCTCGACTGGCCGTCCCTGCCCGGCGATATCATCCTGATTATCGGTGCGGCGATGCTGGCGGTGGTAGCGCCGGCCTACATCGCAAAATGCCTGATGTATCCCGCGATGCTGTGGCGGGATTTCGATCACCCGGCGAAAGGCCCGTTCCTCGCCGGGGCGCCGCTCGCGATCCTGCTGCAGGTGCCGGCTGTCCTGCCGTTACATGTCGGCGTGGCACAGGTCCTGTTTTTTATCGGCGCCGCGCTCAGCCTGTTCCTGACGTTCTATATCTTTTCACGCTGGTACCTGCCGGCCGCAGGAAATGGCGAAGATGAACCCGATCTGGCTGATCCCCGGCGTCGGCAGTTTCCTGACGGCACTCATGGGCCCGTCGCTCGGCTATATCGAGCTGAGTTGGTTCTTCTTTTCTATCGGGGGCATCGTCTGGGTGCTGCTGTCGGCGGTGCTGATGTACCGGATCATGTTCGGACCGGGTCTGCCGCCTCCGCTGATGCCAAGCTACTTCGTGCCGATCGTACCGCCAGCGCTGATGTCGATGATCTATCCGCTGCTTGTCCCCGGCAATATCTCGCCGTTCACGCGGATTATCTATTACTTCGCGCTGTTCCTGCTGCTCCTGAACATCGCGATGATACGGACGTTTCTGAAGGTGAAATTCTCGATGGGCTGGTGGGCTTATTCATTCCCACTCGACGCCATCTGCGCGGCAACGCTGATTTATGGCGATGCGACAGATAACGCCTACCTGCTCGCCGCCGGGCAAGCGATCCTTGTCCTCGCGACGGGGCTTATCGCCTATATTCTGCTGCGAACCCTGATAGATATCGCCCGCGGCCGGGTACTGATCCCCGATCCGCCACCGCCGCCAGCCCGGACTGACGGCGGGGCCAACGCCTAAACCGGCGGCTTGTAGTTGGGGAAGCGGTCCGACACGTCCATGTTATAGAGCTTCCGGGCGTTCTCGCCGAGGATGTTCTTCTTCTGGCGCTCATCGAGGAACGGCAGGTCCCAGATCACGCTGGGGACATCCATGTCCCAGTGCGGATAATCAGAACACCAGCAGAGCTGGGTTTCCGCCTTGATCATCTTGAAGGTCATTTCAAGAATATCCGGGTCGTGCGGCATTTCCATCGGCTGCGATGAATAGAACATGTCCTGCATGTATTCGCTCGGCAGCTTTTTGAGCAACGGCGCCTCGGACGAGCGCATGCGGTAATCGTTATCGAGACGCTGCATGATCCACGGAATCCATGCCAGCCCGGATTCGATCCACATGACGTCCAGCTTGGGGAACCTTTCCGGCAAGCCGTTCACGATCCAGTTACACAGATGAACGGCGTTGAACACGGTAAAGCCGAGCGCATGGGTCACGAGAAAACGGTTGGTGTTGCCGAGAAGATGGTCGTTCCAGCTGTACGATCCGTGGAACGCCAGCGGTTTGCCCATTTCCTCGATCAGCGAATAGGTTTTCATATAGGCGTTGTCATAGACCGGCTTGTAGCGGGTCGACACCACCATAAAGCCGCACACGCCCTCGCGGTCGCCGAAATCCTGGACCATCTTGTAGGTCTCTTCCGGATCGTTGAACGGCAGATACAGCATCGTCTTCAGACGCTTTTCTTCCTTCAGGATCTTTTCAGTGAGCCAGCGGTTATAAGCGCGCGACATCGCGACTTCGTATTCCGGGACCGGGTGCAGACCGAGCAGCAGCATCGGCGTCGGAAACAGCATCACATAGTCGACGCCCATGGCGTCCATCCATTTCAGCGACAGGTGAATATCACGATGCTTGTCGTCTTCCGGCGTCTGGTCCATCTTGCGCAGCGGATAGCGGGTCACACGCCCTGCCACGTCCTGCGAACCGGGACTTCCCATCATGAACGGGCTGTTCGCGCCCGTACCGGCGCCCGAATAAACCTGCGCGGTACGGCGCAGGACCGGATCGTCGATGAATTCGACAATCTCCTTCATGGATTCGTTTTCGTAGTGGTGACAATCCACGTCGATAATCAACATGTCATTGAAGCCGCGCTGATCGCGCTGACGGGCTGCGTTGATCAGGAGCTTCGACGTATCGAACTCCGCGACCGACATCTTGTTTAGGTGATCTGTGGGGATTTCCATGTCGTCCCTCCTTCGTCAAAGAGTGCTGTGTTCAAGACCGGGCGTAAGGCAGGCTCCTAGCCGCCCGACCAGGCCTGCCACATTCCAAGTTCAAAAAGTTCAATATTCACCGCCTGCAACATCGCGGTGGACATAATCATCACCGACGTTACCGGCATGCCGCGCCCGTTCACGAACGGGTCCCAGCGCTCGCCCGCCTGATAGCGCACGGTATAAAGCCGGGTCAACGCGGCGAGGCCGTCCTGGATCATTTCCTGGCTGGGCGCTTCGTCCTCCTTGAGATCGAGGATTTGGCGGGCCAGCGCTTTCAGCTTCTCGGTTTCGACACCGACATCGGCCAGCGGATCGCCCGTTTCCTGGGCGATGCGCGCGGTGGCCTTGCCGTGGAAAGGCGAATTGGCGATGTCTTCTTCCGTGATTTCGTCAGACGGTGACATAGATTCCGTCGTCCTTTTCAGCCACGTCATATTTTTTCAGCCGGAACTTGCGATCCGCAACCATGTCACCGGTCTCGAGATCGAACTCCCAGCCATGCCAGGGGCAGACAATATGCATTTCGTCGTGGTTGAAGGTCATCCCCTGGTAGGTCTTGTCCTCGGCAATCACCTCTTCCACCTTCGCCATCAGCAGGCCTTCGCATGCCGGACCGCCCTGATGCGGACAGACGTTCTGATACGCGAAGAGATTGCCGTTAACCCTGTAAACGCCGATCTCGTAATTACCGTTCGGTACGATTTTCCGGTCCCCATCCTTGAGGTCGTCCGATTTCGATACGAAAAGTTCCTTGGCCATAGTCCTTCTTATCCTTCTGACTCGAGATAGATTAATTAACGACGCCGAGACCACCGGACGCTGTTGCCCGGGCCTTTTTGCCTTTGGATGATGTCGGTGCCATGTGCCGGTTCACCCGATCCTGCAGCTTGGTCATGCCCGTATTCGCAGCGGCCGCCAGAGCAAAGATCAACAGGATAACCGCGTACATGGGTGCGATTTGAAACTGCTCGTAGTAAATCCCGAGCCGGTATCCCAGACCGCCATCGGCGAATTTCAATTCCGCCACCAGCACACCGATCACCGTGATTGCCACGCCAAGGCGCAACCCTGTAATCACCGGGTTCACCATCGCCGGCATATAGATCTTGGTGATCATTTGCCATTTATTGAGGTTAAACGTTCTGCCGACCCGGATCAGCACCGGGTTGATCAGCATCATCCCCAACGTGGTGGTAAAGACGACCGGAAAAAATGCCGACATCGAGCCCTTTGCCATTTTGGATTCAATACCGACGCCGAACATCAGGAAAATAATCGGCAGGAAGATGATTTTCGGTGTCGAACCGATGGCATTGAGATAAGGCAGCATCGCCTCGCGTATCAGCTTGTTGGTGCCAAGCCAGATGCCGACGGCGATCGCGATCGCGGCTCCACAAATGAAGCCCACAATGTGCGCGGCAAACGTCATCCCGAGATCGCGATAGAAACTCGCCGAGATCAACTCGTAGCCCACCGCGATGGCTATATTCCAGATATGCGGCACGACATCGTTATAAAAAATGCCGTAGGAGCCAAGTGTCGCAATAACCTCCCACACCGCGATAAAACCGATTACGGTCGTAAGGCGGATACGCGAAACGCGTCCGTCCATCGAACGCTCTGCTGTCCCCGTGGCGGGAACAGACGCCTTGATCACACCGGCCTGAGCCATTTTTCGATCCTCCCGAATCCCCAGTAGAAGAACGTGCTCACCAGAATGACCGCCAGAATCGCGGCATAGGTCTCCGGTATGCTGAAATTGTCGTATAATTGCGACACGATGCGGCCAAGGCCGCCGAAATCGGTCAGGTATTCGATCGCGACGATGTTCACCAGCGTGTACATCACACCGATCCGTATCCCGGTAAATATTGTCGGAACAGCGCTCGGTAGCATGATCTTGCGAAACATGTCCTGTTCAGAAACGTTGAAACTGCGCCCGACATTCACGAGCGTCTTCGAGACCCCCAGCAAACCTTGCCGGGTCTGAATGGCGATAGGTATAGCCCCCGGAATGAACCCCATAAGGATGAGCGTATGGTAGTTCCGTCCAAAAAGAACCAGGAACAACGGGTAAAGCAGAACAATCGGGGTCGAGAATGCGGCGGCAAGCCAGCCCTCATACGCGAGACCGTAGGCTTCGCGTTTGTATAGGAAATACCCGAAAGGCAGTCCGATAATGAGTGCAAGCAACGTTGCCGCCGCCGTCATGGCAAGTGTCACGAAGAAATTGCCGACGAGATCCATGTCCTCCTGAACGATCGGGAAAGACAGGATTGTATCTGACGGCCGGGGAACGATGATTTCCATCACCCACCCGGAATTGACGGACAGTTCGAGCAGTACGGCACACGCCAGCACCCCGAACAGGCCGACAAGAACAGGCATTTTATGGAGCTTATTCATAGGCTTGAAAATTCCCCGGCCATTCATTCAGACGATCAGGGCTTGTTACCCATCGGATGAACGAGTTCCTTCAGTTGATCCGCCGTCAGAAGCGTCCGGATCTTCTTGTTGTCCAGCGCGATCTGATTGATCTTGTCGAGGCCCGCTACCGGCAGAAGCGTCGACACGTCATAGGGCGTGTCGTCAGCCGCATTCTTGACGTCCTCGAAGTCCAGCTTCCAGCGTTTCGCGTAAGTCTTCAGACGCGCTTCACTGTTGTAGGTCATCTTGAGGGACTCATCCAAGGCAGTCATCATACGCTTCGCCACGTCACGGTTCTTGTTCAGCCAGTTCACATTCGCGACGGTGACGCGGATCGTCACACCGTTAAGACCGGTGGCTTCCTTGCCCGTACCGATGATACGGATTTTCCCCTCGCGCAACAGGTTCTTGTTGAGCGGAAACACCGACCAGCCGGTTGCGACCTGACCGGACATCAGCTGTGTCCGCGACCCGGAAGGCCCGCCAACCGATACGAATTTCGGTTTGATATTTAAAGCATCGGCAATGAAACGTGAGGCGAGGTCCGTCGTGGAACCGGGGCGCGAGTACGCCATAACCTTGCCGCCATCGAGGTCCTTGAAGGTTTTGATCGCGCTGTCCGTTTTCACGTACCAGTAAAGGTCCGGCACACCCCGAATATTGCTGCCGAGAATACGCACAGGCGCGCCCTTGGCATAGGCTGACAACACGCCGAGCACACCATTGCCCCAGACGATATCCTGGCTGCCGGTGATCACCGCCTGCAGCGAGGCCGCGCCGCCCGATCCGTGAATCACGGAAACGTCGAGGTTATGTTTTTTGAAGATGCCTTCTTCAAGCCCGGTATAGGGGTGCTCGGTTTCAAAGACGACTTTCGTGCTGTTGACCAGCCGCACCTTGTCCGCCGCAAAGGACGGCGCCGATAGAACGGCAACACCCGCCGCTGCAATTGCTATTGTTTTTAGTGTCTTAGACATAGTTTCCTCCCGTTTGGGTTTTGAGTTGATTAAGTCTAGTCCAAATTCCGTTAGCACGCTAATGGCTGTTATGTGGCCGCAATCGACGCCTCCGCCTCGGCCATACCGCGTGATGCTTCTTCGCGCAAAAGCGTCCAGAGCTTGCCGACATACGTGCCGAATTCCGCCGTCGCGATGACCTCCGATGTCCGCGGACGGGGTAGTTCGATCGGGATGATCTCCTTGATAATACCGGGCCGGTAGGACATGACCACCACACGGTCCGACAGCTGGACCGCTTCGGTGATGTTATGGGTAATCAATAACATCGTCTGGTTCAGCGCTGCCCAGATCTCGAGCATCTTGTCGCCCAACAGCATGCGCGTCTGCTCGTCCAGCGCGCCGAACGGCTCGTCCATCAGCATGATTCGCGGTTCGTACGCCAAAGTTCGCGCCACCGCCGTGCGCTGCTTCATGCCGCCTGAAAGCTGAGCCGGGTAGTGGTTCTCGAACCCCTCGAGGCCGACAAGCTTGATGAACTTGCGAGCGGTTTCTTCCCGCTGCGTTTTGTCCACACCCTCGACTTCAAGCGGAAAAGCAACGTTGTCCAGCGTCGAACGCCAGGGAAAGGTCGATTCCTCCTGAAAAACGACCCCCACGTCCTTATGCGCTCCATCGACTTCGTGGCCGTCGATCAGCACTTCGCCGTCATGATCGTCGATCAGTCCGCCGATAATGTTGAACAGGGTGGATTTTCCGCACCCCGACGGCCCGATGATCGAGACGAACTCGCCTTCGGCAATATCGAGATCGACGCCGTCCAGCGCCTTTACGGGATTATCTCCACCCGCGTTATAGGTTTTGGAAACATTTTTGATTTCAAGAATATTGGCCATGTCCCTGCCCTCACCTCAGCTCGCCGTACCGGTGGATGCTTCACCACTGGCCCGGGTCACCATGGGCGCCGAGTAGCCCGGCTGGACGACGACATCGATCAGATAGGGTTCTCCCGCCGCCACAGCCGCCAAGCCTTTCTCGAATGCCGCAACCAGATCCCCGACTTTTTCAATCGGCCCATCCGACTGCAATCCCTGCGATTTCGCATATCCTGCTAGATCAAGCGCGGGTTCGTCAATCCGCTGGCCGATCCAACGGTTTTCGACAGGCCGGTTGCGCTGTGTCGCCATCGCTTCCTGATGGACCTCGTCGTTAAAGTTCGAGCGGTTGTTGGAAATAATGAACAAGGCCGGAATTTTATAATGGGCCGCCGTCCACAGGGCCGATCCGCCCTGCATGAAATCGCCGTCGCCGACGATAGCAACCGCCATCCTGTCGGTCTCCATCAATGCAAGAGCCGCGCCGATAGCACCGCCTGCAGTAGATCCCAGTCCGCCGCCGCCGTCATTCCCAAGATAATCAAGCGGATGTTCGAAATCCCACGACTCGGCTGCCCACCCCAGCGGGACACGGGTCAGTGTCAGCTTATGGTCTCCGCGCGCTTCTTTCAGCGCGTACGCGATATCGCGTGGCGCAATCGCCGCATCCGGCGCCTTGTCTTCCCGGGCAGGCGGTACGACCTTCGGCTTTGCGCCGCCATCCCACTTCGATTTCCCGCCGAGCTTCGCATCAAGGGCATCAAGCAACTGCTTCACGAAGACGTCTGGATCGGCAAGCACCGGGATATCGGCCGGCGCAAGGCCGAAGTGATCGGCGCTCCAACCATTATGGACATATGAATCGACCGTACAGTTGACGATCTTCCCCGGTACCCCGCCCCGTGGCGTCAGCGGTTTGAGCGACCCGGCAAGATCGATCCAGTCGAACGAAACAATAACGTCGGCCGTCATCATTTCTTCCTGGCCAAGCGGGCTCACCCAGTTCGACGGAGCGCCGATATGCAGCGCATGGTTCGTCGGGAACGACGCGCGGCTCTTCAGATCGGTGACGACGCCCGCGCCTGCAAGTTCGGCGAGCTTCACGCGATTCTCCCAGTCTTCCATCGTCGGCGACATACGGCCGAACATCAGAACCGCGTTCTTGGCGCTGGCGAGCAATTCCACCGTGGCGGCAACCGCATCGTCGGACGCCGGCGGCGGGTCGGCCATCTGGAAACGCGATACGTCCGGAATCGTGACCTCGTTCTCCTTGAGAGGCGTTTCCTGCAACCCGGCATCGAAACACACATATACCGGCCCTTTGGGCGCCTGCTGGGCCATGATATTGGCGCGCAGCATCGTCTCGACGATCGCTTCGGCGGACCGCGGTTCGTCATCGTACTTGACGTAGTTACGCAACAACGCGCCCTGGTCCTTCGCCGTGTGGATCCAGTCGATCCACGGGCGCCGCAACGGCGCATCGACCGGCCCGGTCGCGCCCATCACGAAGATCGGTGCGCGGTCGCACCAGGCATTGAAGATACCCATCAACCCGTGCATCAGGCCCACGTTCGAATGCACGATTGCGCCCATCATCTCGTCGGCGACCTTGGAATATCCATGCGCGATGGAAATCGCGTGATCTTCGTGGAGACACAGGAGCATCTGGGGCTCTTCGTTGCCGAGATAGTTCACAATGGAATCGTGAAAACCGCGATAGCTTGCCCCCGGGTTCAGCGATACGTATTTGATACCGAGCTTCCGCAGCATTTCTGCGGATACATCGCTTACCCATTCCATCGGTTTGTTATCACCCGGAACGGGACGGTCGAATTTGCCAATATTATTCATGCGGTCAGTACTCCTGCGCAGGCAGATTGAGAAAGGGGAATGCACTAAGGACACCCGGCGCAACAACAGGCTGCGCGGGTTCAAGAATTTCTTCGGAAAGCTTGTCCAGACGATCGAGACCAAGCAATCCCATGACGGTATTCATTTCGATTTCGAGAAGTTCAAGGACGCGGTGTACGCCGGCCTGTCCGTCAGCAGCGAGGCCAAGCCCCTGGATTTTTCCAATTGCGACCGCATCGGCACCCCGGGCAATCGCCTTGACGATATCGGCCCCGCGGCAGAACCCGCCATCGACGACGATCTCCGCGCGGCCATCCACCTCCGCCACAATCCCGGGCAGGATATCAATGGTCCCGCGCCCGTGATCGAGCTGACGTCCGCCATGGTTCGACACGTAAACAACCTCGACCCCATGCTCGACGCACAACGCGGCATCCTCGGGCGTCGCTATTCCTTTGAGAATCAGCGGAATGTCCCAAGTGTCCTTGAACCATTTCACCAGATCCCAGTTCATCGCCGCCTGGAAATCCCAGCCCTCGTTGTTCCGCGCACGCCCGCTCGGTTTGTAGCGCTTGATAAGATCGCGTTCGCGGCGCGAATAAAGGGCGACATCCACGGTCAGGCAGAAATGGATATAGCCGAGATCGATCGCTTTGTTGACGATGCCGGCGATCCAATCGCGGTCGCCCCGAACATATAGTTGAAACACCTTGTCGTGCTTGGTCTCCGCCGCAATTTCTTCGATGCCGGGCTGTGTGACTGAACTGAGGTAGCTGACGACACCGAATTCCTCGGCCGCCCGTGCGACCGACATCGCACCGCCGGAATCGAGCGCATCCAGTGACCCCATGGGCGCAAGGATAACCGGCAGCCGGCTGTGTACGCCATGGACGCTTGCACCGAGATCGATTTCACGAACATCGTTCAGCACGCGGGGACGGAAAGCCAGACTGTCGAGCGCCATGCGGTTACGCAGCAGCGCGGTTTCCGTGTCCGCGCCGCCGGTCAGATAATCCCAGGCACCGGGAGACAGGTTCCGGTGCGCAGCTTTGACGATTTCGTGCAACGTGGCGAAGTCGCTCACGTTCTTATCCCTCCCGCGCGGCGCCGAATTTTCTCCGGCTTGGCTGTTAAAGCAAACGCTTGCTTAGTTTCCTAAACAATTCGCAGAGACAACGCAAACGGGTCGGGCGACAAAATTTCGGTTATCCGATAAAGATGCCAAAAAACGGAATCGTGGCAGTCAACCGTGCTCTGTCTGGGAAGGACATCGTCTATGAAAAGAACTGGCAGCGACACCGACTTGGCTCGACCAGCCGTGCCTCCGTCTCGAGACGGCCGGTTACGCGCCGCCTTTCGAAACGAGGAATACGCAGGATTCAGATTCACGATTCTTGTGCGCTCGGCCGCGTTGGTCGTCATCGGCATATGGCTGCAAGTGGTGGTTCCATGGCCCCGCGTTTCATATTTCCTCGCCTTTATCACCCTTTTTCTCGCGTCGGGCCTCGTCGCGGAATGGATGCGCCGGAAGAGTTCTCGCCCCGCCCTGTGGACAGCAGCGTTCATTTTCATCGATGCCTGCCTGCTGACCTATGTGCTGCTCGCGCCGAATCCGTTCTCGGACTCGGAGTGGCCGATCCAGGTCACACTGCGGTTCCACAACCACCTTTACATGTTTCTGTTTCTGATCTTCTCCGGTCTCAGCTATTCGCCTGTCATGGTTCTGTGGACCGGCGTTTCAATCGCCGCGACATGGAGCGCCGCCGTCTTTTATATTCACTCTCTCCCCAACTCCGTAACCGAGTTTGCCGCAGGTACCGGGACCCCGGAAGCGCTGCGGAATTTACTGGACCCATATTTCGTTAACACGATCGTCTGGCAAAACCAGGTCGCCCTCCTCCTTATAGGATCGATGATTATTGCCGCGAGCGTCTGGCGTGCGCGCAGGCTTGTCCGCCAGCAGGTCATCGCCGAAGAAGCCCGTGGCAACCTGTCCCGGTATTTTTCTCCCAATGTCGTCGAACGGCTTGCAACGGCGCCCGGCAATCTCGACATCGCGCGATCCCAAAACGTCGCGATTCTGTTTGTCGACGTCATCGGCTTCACCAAAATGTCCGAAGACCTTCCACCCGAGCGAATGATCGCACAGGTGCGCGAGTTCCATCACCGCATGGTCGAACAGGTCTTCGAGCACGGCGGGAGCATCGACAAATTCATGGGCGATTGCGTGATGGCAACCTTTGGCACGCCGGTTTCCGGTCCGTCTGACGCAACCAATGCGTTGCGCTGCTCGGTCGCCATCCTCGACGAGGTCCGGGAATGGAATGCCTCGCGCCGCGCCGCAGGACTGAACGACGTCGGCGTCGGGCTCGGCCTTCATTACGGCAAAGTCGTGGTCGGCAATGTTGGCGCCGAACGCCGCCTCGAATTCACCGTGATGGGCGATCCTGTCAACGTGACAAGCCGCCTGGAGCGCCTCACGCGCGACTACGACACCCCAATCATCGCCAGCGACGATTTGATTGAACAGGTCCGGCGCGAACACGACGCCGCAGCCGATCTGATCGACAGTTTTACGGACCTCGGCACGCTCGAAATCCGGGGCCGACGCGGCGACATCAGGGCGTGGCGATACGGACCGGTATCTGCCGCCGTTTAGATCTCTTTAAGCTGGCCCGCAGACCACGTTCACCAATGCCTGACGCTTTTCGCCGGTGACGACCTCGAGCGCCTTGTCGAGCGTCGATACCAGGTCCTTCGATTCCGTCACACGAAACCCTGCCCCGCCCGACACTTCGACCGCCTTTTCGTAATGCTGGTCGACGGTGAAATGGGTCAGCGGCTGACGGTTTGCCTTGGCGGCATAGCCGTCGGGTTCCAGCCCCACGGTAGAGCGATGTACCGCCTGCCAGTGCTGGTTATTGAACACCACCCACAGGATCGGCAGATTCTGTTCGGCCGCAACGTAGTGACAGGCTGTCGGCACGTTGAACATGTAAGCGCCGTCGCCTTCGGTGCCGATGACCAGCTTGTCGGGCGCGGCCAGTTGCGCGCCCAGGGCGACGCCCATCCCGTGCCCAAGACCGGATGCCGCGCCGGCATTGAGGAACGTGCCAGGCCGATCCGTATCGACATACTGCCCCATCAGCGGCGATTCCTTGACCATGATGGTGTCCGGATCGCGCAGGTTGTTCAGGCAGTGCGAAACATATGCGGGAGAAATTGGCGACTGGGTCTTTTCCTTCTCCAGCTTGGACCGCCAGCCCTCTTCGAGCGCTTCATGTGCTGCCGTGATCTTGTCCCGGCGTTTCGCGATTTTCTCCTTCGCGCCATTCGCGTGCTCCGCCATGACCGGCAGCAGGCTGCGAAAACCGATATCGGCCGGACAGGTCAGCGAAATATCCGCCGGGAACCCGCGTACCGGGACCATCGTGTACATCGGGTCCGCCGCAATATGAATCACCTTGCAGTCGTCGGGCGGCGTCACCCGGGAAGGCAGCCACGGGACGACTGTGTCGAAGACGACAATCACGTCGGCATCTTCGACATACGGGTTGGGATCGTAACCCGCATGCATGGGATGGCGCGGCGGCATCGCGACGAAGCGGTTGCGGTACTCGACGACGGGAATGGCATAGGTCTCTGCCAGCTCGACCAGCGGCGCCATCACGCCGGGATTGCGGCCGCCCCAGTTCGTGATCATCACCGGTCGTTCGGCATTCGCCAGGAGCGACGCAACCTCGTCCAGTGCGTTGGGATCGGGATAAGGCGGCGAAGCAGGCTGAATGCGGTTCGGCGAATCGAACGAGAACTCGTCCATCTGCAGCGACAGTACCTCGCGCGGCAGCGAGAGATACACCGGGCCTCGTGGTTCGCTCATGGAGACCGACAGCGCACGATCGACGATATCGGCGACCTGTTCGCCGTTGCGGAGTTCGTAATCCCACTTGGCGACCTCGCGGGTCATCGCCGCCTGGTCGTACATTTCCTGGGTCCAGTGAATGTCGAGACTGCGATGCCCTTTCAGGGTGTGCTCGTTCGTCGGGGTCCGGCCCGCTGTAAACAACATCGGTACATACCCGCGCGCGGCGTTAAGAAAGCCGTTCATGCCGTTTGCGGTACCGACATTGACATGCATCATCGTCATCTGCGGGCGGCCCGAGACAAGATAATGGCCGATCGCCATATGCTGTGCCGTGTTTTCGTGCGGACAGGTAATCGGTTCGGGGATCGGCGTGCCGAGTGCCTGCGCCTTGGCAAGCGCTTCGATCAGCGGCGCAAAATCGGTGCCTGCATTGGCAAACAGGTAGTCCACGCCACGGTCGGCGAGAACGGCGAGGTAGGCATCGGCGACGGTGCAATTCCTGAGAGTCTTCTTCGGCATTTGGGTTTCTCCCCTTTCTTGTCGCCATTCTTCAATAGATGGCAGGTTTTAGCGCCTGAGTGTGGCAGAGCGAGACGCCTGCGCCAATCGATGGGCGGTCGTTATGCGCTCAGAATATTGGGCAGGAGACCAGCGTGGTCATCCCGGCGATCCTAGTCATCCTCATCCTTCAGAGTCCGCACCTCGGTATTCATGGTGAGATCGCTGCGGCGGCGCTGGGCGATGATTTCACCGGTCTTGAAATAATCGCTTTCGACCGCGCGCTTCGCCATCACATCGAATTCCTCTTCCCATTCGCCGAGCGAATAGCCATGCCACGGTACCTGGGGTTTGAGCTCGGGCAGGCCGAGCTCTTCCCATATTTCCTTGGCGTTAAGCATGAACTCTTTTTTGGGCAGCGATATCGGCGGAAAATCCTCCTTGAGGGTCGCATCGAACAGAACCGATGCATCCTCGCCGCCCGCCCGGTCGCTGCGCGGACCGTGGCCGGAATCCCGGTGCTTGAGAATTTCGACATCCAGCGCCGGGTTCGCGCGATAGGCCATCGCCCAGAAGACCGCGTCGGCATTATCCGGATCTATGTCGTCATTGACAGCAATCACATATTTGCCCGCGGCACGATGCAGCGACGCAGCCCCGTAAAGCGCGCGCCAGATCTCGGTGGACGGCATACCGCGTTCGCAGATCACGATGATGAGCTTTCGGATATTGGTCAGCGGCTCATGCATCGAGACCTTGATCACGCCCTTGATGCCAAGATGATCGCGCAGATGTTCGGTAAACATCGGCTCATAGGCAACGCGCTTGATGACGGACGATTCCGACGGCGTTACCTGGCTGATGATCGACGTCAGAACCGCATCCTTTTTCCGCGTGATGCAGGTGACATCCATAAAGGCGTTGTATTCCTGCAGGTTCACATGGCCGTGGGATTCGCCGAACGGCGCTTCCGGCTCCAGGAACTCGGTGCTGATATAGCCCTCGATAACGATTTCGGCTTCGGCCGGCACCATCAGGTCGACGGTCTTCGCTTTGACAATATTGATGGGCGAGCCCGCCAGGGCACCTGCGACGCGGAACTCATCCGTATCTTCAGGCAGCTTGATCGCCGAGGTAAACGTGACCGATGGCGGCGCACCGAGGACGACCGCCGCGGGCATCGGCTGGCCGAGCTTTTTGTACTTTTCCCAGTGGATATAGATACCGGGCCGCAATTCCAGCGACGGGTTCATCCCCATCCGCTTCTGGCCTTTTATCTGGCCACGATAGTTGCCCATATTCTGGACGCCGGTATCGGGGTCCTTGGTGATGTATTGCGACAGGGTGGTATACGGCGCGTTGTCCCAGCCAGGGGTCGAGATCGGCACGGGTATGCCGTCGAGTCCCTGCCCGTCTTTATCCAGATCCGCGCCCTGCCAGACGATTTCCTGGCACGGTGCATCCGTGACTTCGACCGGGTCGATCGGATTCGCCGTCGCGTTGTTCCACGTCGCTTCGATTTCATCGAGTTCGCAGCCGATCCCGGTGCGGTAAATGTCACGGCTGGCGGCAAGCACGCCCACGGCAACAGGAATATCGAACTTGCGTCCCTTTGAATCGACGACATTTGTGAACAAAAAGGCCTTCCGGTCTTTTTCCTCTATCCCGCCGCGGAACTGCCAGCGCACCAGCGGGTGCATTTCCGTATCCTTGTTGATCTCGCGATCGACCCTGACCAGCAAACCCCGTTTATCGAGTTCTTCCAGGTGGTCGTGCAGATCGGGATAGCTACGCGGCGGATTTTTGTCGTCAGTCATTCTTTCTTCCTTTTTCCCGGCAGGGAGAGCTTCTGTGTCCACTTGGGGACGTGTTACTTATCCTTGTCCTTGATCTGGGACGCGTCTTCAAGCCTGTCCCATGTCAGGCTTTCATCGACCTCGTCCCCGGCACCGGGATTGCCCATATCGAGCGTGCGAACCTCGGTATTGATCGGGACATCGCCACGGCGGCGCTGGGCGATAATCTGCCCCGTCGTCCAGTATTCGCTTTTCACCGCACGGCGCGCCATGGCCTCGAGCCCGGTGTTCCATTCGCCGAGATCGTAACCGAACCAGGGCGCTTTTGGTTTGAGCTTCGGCAGTCCGAGGTCTTCCCAGATCTTTTTGGCTTTCTCCATGAATTCCCGCTTCGGCAGCGATACCGGCGGAAAGGTCTCCTTCAGGGTCGCATCGATCAGCACGGCACTGTCTTCGGAATCCAGCAGCGACCGAGGGCCATGCCCTTCGTGCTTGTGCTTCAGAATTTCGACATCGTTATGAGGCTTGCAGCGATAGGACATCGCCCAGAACACGGCATCCGTATCGTCCGGATCGATATCCTCGTTCACCGCGATAATCCATTTGCCTTCGGCCTGACGCAACGACGCGACGCCGTACATGGCGCGCCAGATTTCGGTGCGGGGGATATTTCGGTCGACAACGACAATGATCAGCTTGTGCAGCGATGTCAGCGGCTCATGCGTAGACACATGCTTGACGCCCTTGATGCCCAGATGGTCGCGCAGATGTTCTATCTGGCGGGCTTCGTAGGCCGGGCGTTTGATCGTGCTGGATTCCGACGGCGTCACCTGGCTGATCCACGACGTCATCACGGCTTTCTTGCGCCGCGTAATCGCCGTGATATCGAGATAGGCATTATACTCCTGAAGGTTCACATGGCCGTGGGATTCGCCGAACGGCGCTTCTGGCTCCAGCAACTCCGTGGAGACAAAACCTTCGATCACGATCTCCGACTCCGCCGGAACCACCAAGTCCACGGTTTTACACCCGGTCACATTCAGCGCAGCGCCCGCAAGACCGCCCGACACCGCCAGTTCATCGAGCGATTCCGGCACTTTCTGGACGGACGTGAACGACACAACCGGCGGCGCGCCGATAACCACCGCGACCGGCATCGGCTTGCCGAGTTTCTTCCACTCCAGCCAATGCATATAGCCGCCGGTGCGCAATTCGACCGACGGGTTCATCCCGAGGCGGTTGGGCGCTTTCACCATACCGCGATAATTGCCGGAGTTCTGGATGCCCGTATGCGGATCCTTGGTAATGAAATGCGAGGATGAGAAATATGGCGCATTGTCCCAGCCCGGCGACGAGATCGGCACCGGAATGGCATCCAGCCCGTTTCCGTTCAGCAAGTCCTCGCCTTCGAACACGACGTCATGGCAGGGCGCATCGGCACTGTCGACCACGTTCGGTTCGATCGGATTGTTGATCGCGTTTATCCAGGTGGTCTTCAGGTCTTTGAGATCGCAGCGCATGCCGAGCTGATAGATCTGCTGGTTGCCGGCAAGCCCGCCCACCAGAACCGGAATATCGTATTTGCGGCCCTTGGAATCGGTAATATTGGTGAACAGGAAGGCTTTGCGGTCTTCCTCGTCGATGCCGCCCCGGAACTGCCAGCGCACCAGCGGGTGCATTTCCGTATCCTTGTTGATCTCCCGATCGATCTCGATCAACAGGCCCTGGGCGCGCAGTTCCTCAATGTGTTCGTGCAGATCGGTATAACCGCGTTCTTCAAGTGTCGTTTCCACCATCGATTTTTCCTGTCCCTAGTCCTGGTCCTGGTCCCAATCGGGCACCGAGCGAACATGCGTATTCGGTTTGATATTCGAGCGGCGGCGCTGGGCGCTGCGTTTGCCGTTTTCGAGATAATCGCCGGCAGCGGCGCGGTCGGCGAGCCGGTCCCATTCTTCGGTCCAGTCCCCGAGAGAATACCCATGCCACGGACTTTCCGGATTCAGCGGCGGCAGACCCAGTTCTTCCCAGAGTTCCTTCGCGCGCTCCATGTATTCACGTTTCGGCAGTGCCAGCGGCGGCATGTCGCGCTTCAGGGTCGCGTCGATCAGGAGCGTCGAATCCTCGGGCCGCGTGCCGCCTGCCCCTTTCGGGCCATGCCCTGCATCGCGGTGGCGCAGAATTTCAATGTCCTTGTCCGGATCGGCCCGATAACCGAGTGACCAGAACACCGCGTCGCCGTTATCCGGATCGATGTCCTCGTTCACGGCGATCACATATTTGCCGCAATCCGCACGCAGCGACGTCGCGCCATACAACGCGCGCCAGACCTCGGTTCGCGGCGTGCCGGGCTCCATCTGCAGGAAAATCACGCGACGGATATTTGTCAGCGGCTCGTGCATGAACACCCGCTTGATCCCCTTTACCCCAAGGTGATCGCGAATATGTGCGAGGAACATCGGCTCGTACGCCACACGCTTGATGACGGACGATTCCGAGGGGGTCACCTGACTGATAATGGACGAAAACACAGCGTTCGATTTACGCGTGATCGCCGTCACCTCGAAGATCATATTGTAGTCTTCGAGTGATATATGACCGTGGGATTCGCCGAACGGCGCTTCGGGTTCGAGATATTCGGTATCGACGAGTCCCTCGATAACGATTTCCGAATCCGCAGGCACAACAAGATCGACGTTCGTGCATTTCACCGTGCGGATCGGCGCCCCCGCCAGCCCTCCGGCAATTGTCAGTTCGTCTACATCGCGGCGGATTTTCTGCGGGCCGGTATAGGCCACCGACGGCGGGCATCCCAGCACGATGGCGCATGGCATCTTTTCGCCGCGCGCCTTGTATTTTTCCCAGTGGAGGTATCCTCCGGCGCCGCCTTCGCGCGCCGACATGCGTACGGCCATCCGGTTGGAAGCCTTCAGGCCGCCGCGATACGTGCCGAGATTCTGGACACCCGTGTCGGGATCTTTTGTCACGAACATGCCGGCCGTCAGATATGGCGCGCTGTCGAATCCCGGCGTGGAGATCGGCACAGGCAGCGCATCGAGCCCTTTCCCGTCTCCTATCAGGTCTTCGCCGGTGATAATCACCTGCTGACAGGGCGCATCGGTCACGGCAACCGGCTCGACCGGATTGTTGACCGCATTCGCCCAGTGCGGTCCGATCTCGTCGAGCGAAACGCCTATCCCGATGCGATACACATCGCGGTTTGCGGCCAGCGCGCCAACCACGACAGGCATGTCGTAGGCCCTGCCCCGGCTGTCATGGACATTGGTAAAAAGGAAAGCCTTGCGCTGCGCATCCGGTATTCCGCCCCGATACTGCCAGCGGACAAGGGGGTGCAGTTCTGTATCCTTGTTGACGGGTTTGTCTATGCGCAGCAGGAGCCCTTCAGCTTCAAGCGCCGCAATATGGTCCTGAAGGTCGGGATAGGTCCCATCGCCCGTAGGCGCCATCGCATCTGGCCGCGTCGCCATTGTTCGTCACCGTTGATTTAGAAAAACGCCCCGGTCCGCAGGGCGTGTCGGGGAGAGTTTACGCTCTCGGAATTACCGTTTCAATACGCCACCGTATGGAAGCGTTCGCCAGCCCGCATTATGTCGAAAGAGGCTGCTTTCATGGCCGATCGGGTGTCGACAGCATGAGATGATAACTTCGCGCCCGGGCGATCCGCTCATCCATCGGCAATCCGCCGCTGCGCAGATATTCGCCGGTCATGATGGTT
This sequence comes from uncultured Rhodospirillaceae bacterium, assembly GCA_963977005.1. Taxonomy (GTDB): domain Bacteria; phylum Pseudomonadota; class Alphaproteobacteria; order MPNO01; family UBA830; genus CAXBCP01. The sequence goes on along the minus strand of CAXBMQ010000013.1, from coordinate 62,191 downwards.
TGGTAAACCTGTCCGCGGACACGCGCCTCGTCAGGGGAAAACCCGATGGCAACAAGCTGTGCCGTCAAAAACGAAAGCCGCTGCGCATCGCGTTCGTCAATCCGCCGCGCGACATCCGGATTGCTATGCGACAGCATGCGGAGTGAGACCGTCTGACCGCGGGTGACCCGGCCGACGACACTTTCGAAAAGCGCCCAGATGCGGTCCGCGGGATCGGCGGCCTTTTCCATTCCGGGTGACATCTGGTCGTCCCAGATCGAAAACCAGCGGTCGAGCAGCGCTTCGACCAACTGCTGGCGGTCCTTGAAATGCCAGTAAAAACTGCCTTTCGTCACGCCCAGACGGCGCGCAAGGGGCTCCACCCGCACCCCATCCAGACCGCTTTCGCCCAGCATGTCCCACGCGGCGGAAACCCAGTCTTCCCGGGTCAGACTTTCATTCGTTTTTCGTCGCGGACTCGCCACCGGCAACGGAGCAGAATCAGCCATCATGCCTCCTTTTGGCTCATGATTGCCGTCAATACGGGACGATATCAACCGATATATTCAGTCAATCTTGATTTTTGTCTGCCCTTTCAAATTGAAACTTCGACGTCTAAGCTTCGATCTCGACGTGACCAAAAACTCAACAAGGGAGATAATTTATGTCGTTAAGATTCACCAAAGCACTCGCGACGCTTCCCGCTGTCGCTGTCCTCGGAATAGCGATTCCGGCGGTAGCAGACGACATTGCGGATTTCTACAGCGGTAAGACCGTCACCGTGATGGTGCCGTCAGGCCTTGGCGCGACTCTCGGCCTTTACGGTCGCCTGGTGACGGATCACCTCGGCGATCATATTCCGGGCAAACCGACCGTCATCATTCAGTCCCGTCCCGGCGGCGGCGGTACGAAGGGCGCATCTTTTGCCTACAACGCTGCCCCCAAAGACGGCACCTACATCTCCGAAGTACTGGCACCGTCGGTTTTTGCGCCGCTTCTTCGGTCGGTCAAGTTCGATGCGTCGAAGTTCCAGTGGCTCGGATCGCTTACGCCACGGCCCGCCGTTATATCGGTGTGGCATACCGCGCCAGCCAAGTCCGTCGCCGAAGCGAAGAAGACGGAAGTGATCATGGGATCGACCGGTCTCGGTTCCGAAACCTATATCGTCCCGACCCTGATGAATAAGGTTCTGGGTACCAAGTTCAAAGTCGTGAAAGGTTACAAGGGCGGCGCAGCCGTTAACAAAGCGCTCGAAGCCAAGGAAGTCAGTGGCCGCATGCAGTATTGGTCCGGCTGGACCGCCGGCAAGCCGGACTGGCTCCGCGACAACAAGCTGACCCACCTCGTTCAGTATGGCGGCGTTATCCCGGAACTCCCCAATGTCCCCCAACTTTCAAGTCTCGTTCAGGACCAGGAAGCGAAGGACATGGTCGCTTTCGTTGAGACCGCGCCGAAGATCGGTATGGGCTTCTGGGTACATCCGGAAGTTCCGAAGGCCCGCGTCACTGCGCTTCGCAAGGCTTTCATGGCGATGATGGCCGATCCCAAGTTTCTTGAGAGCGCCAAAAAGCGCCGCGCGCCTATCCAGCCCGTTGCAGGCGAAGTTCTGGACAAACTTGTCGCAGATGCCTATGCGACGCCTCCGGCAACGATTGCCAAACTCAAAGCGGTTCTCGGCTTCAAATAAGCCGGCCTGTCCCGCAAACGAAAACACCCCGGAGCATCCGCTCCGGGGTGTTTTTTTGTCTGCGGCGGACGCCGATCAGAACATGTTGAGCCAGGGGATCGTCCGCACGACCGGGAACACGTCCCCGATCAGCGTTTGCGGCCATGGAATGACCAGCAACCAGTGGAACAGCATGTATGAGACGAACCAAACAGAGGTGGATATCACCAGTGTCAGCGTCCAGCTCTCCTTGCCCTCGAACCTGATGTAGCCGACCATGAACAGGAACATCGCCGGCAGAAGTCCAAACACGGCAGCCGCTCCGAAGAACCCGAACAACCAGCCGAAGTAATTCAGAACCCGTTTGGTCACCTCGGACCCCGGCAGGTCCCCGTAATCCGCGCTGATATCGAAGTGGACATCGCTTTGCACCGGTGCCGTACCGCCCTCTCCGCGGCCCGGAATACCGTCCTCGTCGACGGCAACCTTCTCTCCCGGTGCCACGAACAACGCAGACAGAACTAGCCAGCCGATAAAGATCATGGCAGCGACGGCAACAACCTGCGGGATCAGTCTCGCCCCGAATTCCCAGGTCGACGCTATACCGAACGCGGTGCCGAACAGGGCAAACAGGATTATGGCGAAGACGAGGTCGGGATTGATCGCGTCTTTCTGGAAACCGAACTTGCTCGATGCCTGGTTCGACTTCGCACGCTGCCTGTACCCCTTGATGATCGGGGTCAGCACGCCATAGAGGGTAACCGCAAAGATAATCGGTACATACGGCGCAAACCTGATGTCGCCGTCGCCGAAATCGCGCCAGATCCAGAGCCAGTCAGCACCGTAGCGTTCGACCGAGATGAACATATAGCGTTCGACCAGGCCGCCGAGCACGAAGCCCAAAATCAGCGGCGGCCGCGGCCAGCGCAAACGCTTCATGATCCAGCCGATAATCCCGAAGAGCAGCAAGGCATATATATCGCCCCACTGACGCGAGCCCTGGAACGCACCGATATAGGTAATCGCCAGAACCACCGGCGCCAGAACGCCAATGCGGATCAGGGCAACCTTGGCCAGTTGGTTCGCGAAGGTGAAGCAGATACCCGCGCCGAGGATATTGGCGATAGCCACCGACCAGACCAGCGTGTAGGTCACATCAAGCCGGGTCGTCAGCATTTCCGGTCCGGGCACAAGGCCGTGGATCAGGAACGCCCCAAGAATCAGAGCCATTGAGGCGGAGCCGGGAACACCGAACGCAATTGTCGGTACCAGCGCGCCGCCTTCTTTGGCGTTATTCGACGATTCGGATGCGATCACGCCGCGAACGTCACCCTTGCCGAAGGTTTCCGGCGCACCCTTTTCGGTCCGGGCTGCGTGGCCATAGGCGATCCAGTCGATCACCGACGCGCCGATACCCGGCACGGCGCCGAGCGCGGCACCGATGGATGCACATCGAATGACGAGGAACCAGTTTCGGAAGGTATCCTTGATACCGTCCAGCTGCCCGAACCGGGCATCCTGCTTGTCTTCTTCCTTCACGCTGATCGATTGTTTTGTAATCGCCATGTCAGCGAGTTCAGGGATCGCAAATAGTCCGAGCGCAAGCGGCACAACCGGCAACCCGTCCCACAGATACAGGGAATCGAATGTCCAGCGCAGCGTTCCGGTTTGCGGATCGTCGCCCGCGGTCGCGACCATCAGGCCGATACAGGCGCCCGCAAGTCCCTTGAGCGGCGAACCGCCCGACAGCACGGCGACAAGCGACAGCCCGAACACGCAGATCGCCAGCAATTCGGGAGACCCGATTTCAAGAACGATAGGCCGCAGGACCGGCACACTGATACCAAGCAGCAGCGCGCCAAAGAGCCCGCCGATCACCGAGGCCGAGAACGCGGCGCCAAACGCACGTCCGGCCTCGCCTTTTCGTGCCATGGGATAGCCATCAAGGATCGTTGCCGCCGACCCCACCGTTCCCGGCACCCCGAATAGAACAGCGGGTATCGTATCCGATGTCACAACGACCGCCTGCAGCCCCATCATGAAGGCCAGCGCGGTGTAAGGATCCATGTTGAACGTGAATGGCAACAGCAGGGACAGACCGACAAGCCCGCCGAGCCCCGGGATCACCCCGAGCACCAGTCCGATCAATACCCCGAAAAAGAGAAACCCAAGTCTCTCCAGATTCGCCATGTTTTGGAACGCCAGTACGGCGCTTCCCAACATATCAGCTTCCATTTCGCGCTCCCTGTAAGGCCGTTATATGCAGCCTTTTGAGTAGTAGTTACGTACGCTTCCGTATGGCCGTAGTGGTACCAGACCGCCCTTTACTGTCAAGCGGTTGGCCACAGGATCAGCAATTAAAGATCATGTCATTCGGCGGCAACTGCCGTCGCATGGTTCGGGTGTCTTGCGCTGACGTCGAGGTTGAAAATTTTCTGCGCGGTCTCGCCCAGAATATTCCGCTTCGCCTTCTCGTCGATAAACGGCAGGTCCCAGATAACGCTGGGAATATCCATATCCCAATGCGGATAGTCGGATGCCCAGAGCAGCTGGGTCTCGGCATTCATCGCCTTGAAGGTGCCTTCAAGCAGATCCATATCGTCCGGCATTTCCATCGGCTGCGTCGTGTAATACATGTCGCGCATGTAATCGCTCGGCAGCTTTTTCAGCAGCGGGCATTCGGACGAGCGCATTCGGTACTGCGTATCGAGACGCTGCATCAGGAACGGAATCCAGGAAATACCGGATTCGATCCAGATCACCGGCATGTTCGGGAACCGTTCGTTCATGCCGTTCAGCACCCAGTTCGTGCAATGGACGACATTGTACCAGGTAAAGCCGAGCGCATGCACCGCGAGGAAGCGGTTACACGTGCGGAACATGGGATCGTCCCAGTTGAAGCCGGAATGGAACCCGATCGGCAGACCGCGTTCCTGAATGGCTCCGTAGATTTTCATGTAGTCGTTGTGATGCACCGGACGGTGCCGCACAGACGTCACCATGAACCCGATCACCCCGTCCGCGTCACCAAAATCCTCGACGATCTTGAGTGCCGCCGCCGGGTCGTTGAACGGCAGATACAGCATCGATTTCATGCGTGGCGAACCGGGCAGCACCTTTTCCACGAGCCAGCGGTTATAGGCGCGGGCAAGGCATACCTCGACGTCGGGCTGGGGATGCATCGCAAGCCCGAGCATCGGCGTCGGAAAAACGCAGGCATAATCGACGCCCATAGCATCCATCCAGCGGTGGCTGAGATGCACGTCGCGGTGCTTGCCGTCCTTGGGCGTCTGTTCCAGCGAGCGGAGCGGATAGCGCGTCACCCGTCCACCGATATCCTGATAACCGACTCGACCGAGCGTAAACATGGATCCGCGGTGGGCGATCTGCTGGGCCGAGCGCGCCAGTTGACGCAGCACCGGGTCCTCGATGAACTCGACGATCTCGATCATCGATTCGGTTTCGTAGTGATGCGCGTCGACGTCGATAATCAGCACGTCGTCGAAACCGCGCTGGTCGCGCTGCCGAGCCGCGTTCGTCAGCAGCTTCTCGGTGTCGAACTCTTCGACACTCATCCGGAAATAGCGCTCGTTACCTGTGGGGAGTTCCATTAACCCCGCCTCCGATAGTGATACTTAGAATTCTTATTGTAGACATAAAATTGTCATAGGCCAAAGGAATGGCGCAGCGCTCAGAGAAAAGCCGGCAGAAAGGTCGCTATCGGCGGGAACGCTGCGATCACCACCATGCCGACCAGAAAAATAGCAACGAAGGGCCACGTCGCGCTGAACACCTGTTGAAGTGTCACCCTGTCCGTCGCCCCCTTGAACGCGAAGATCGTGTAGCCGAATGGTGGCGTCATCCCGCCGACGGTAACGTTGAGCAGCATCAGCAGCCAGAACCAGATCGGATCGAATTCAAGCGACTTGATCAGCGGCTGGTAGATTGGAATCACCACCAGCATCAATGCGATCTGATCGATAAACATGCAGAGGATGAAGGGAATCAGCATCATGATGAACAGCATCAGGTAAGCTGACAGATCCAGTCCGGCGACCACCTGCGTCAGTTCCCGCGTCGATCCGGTAAAGGCCAGAAGCTGGCTGAACATCTTCGAACTCGCCATGATCACCAGGATCATGCTGGCAATAAACGCGGCCGATGAAAGTGATTCGGAGATCATCCGCCAATTCAGCTTTCGGTAATACGCCGCGGTAATCATCGCACCGACAACACCCGTCGCCGCCGATTCGGACGGTGTAGCGATGCCAAGCAGAATAAGTCCCATCACGCAGAAAATAATCAGTGCAAACGGCGCAACACGGATCACCGCACGGATTTTCTCGCCAAAGCTGACATCGACAGTCGACGCCGACGCGTCCTCCGCCGCAAGTGCCGGGTTCAGCCGCACACGTCCCAGCGTGTAGATCAGGAACATCGTCGCCAGCATCAGGCCGGGCAGAATACCGGCAATCAACATGCCCGCGATCGACACGTTGGCGAGCGTGCCGATGATAATCACCAGAACGCTGGGCGGAATTATCGGAGCCAGCGATGCACCGGCGAGAATGGCGCCGGTCGACATCTTGGCATCGTAGCCCCGGTCCAGCATCCCGGGCAGCAGCGTGCGGGCCATCATCGCAGCGACGCCCATCGCCGCACCGGACAACGCACCGAAAATGGTCGATAGCGCGATACACAGAACGTATTGGCGTCCCTTTACTTTACCGACCAGTTTATCGACGGAATCGAAAAGGATATCGATCGATCCCGAGCGGAAAAGAAGCTCCCCCATCATGATGAAAAGAGGGATCGCCGACAGATCGGCGAAATTCGTGGTTTCGAAGATCGAATTCGCGACCATGCCGAACCCGGGCTGACCGAGAATGACCAGGACCCCGACCAGATTGATCAGCAGAAAGGCGATAAATATCGGCATGCCGGACATAAAACATGCCAATAACAGCGTCAGCCCGATGGTCAGTACGGCCCACCACACCATTACTCGTAAGACCCGCTGCTAGTACCTGTGACGTCGATTTTCCGGTAGTCGAGCATCCGCAGATAGTGCAGTGCCGACATCCCGAATCCGAACGTGATGAAAACCGAAATGTAATATTTCGGAAACGGCTTCACTTTCATCATGTGCACGTCGTTCACGACCTGGCGGATGTTTTCATCAAGGTTGATCCAGAACGCGGCCGCACAGACGACGAATCCGACAAGATAAATCGCCCAATGCGCTGGCTTTGCCCTGTGCGGCGGAATCATTTCGAGCAAAAACGTTACCGCGACGTGTCCCTTTTCACGCGTCACGTGCGGCATCATCAGGAAACACCCGATACAGAGCGAATAGGAAACCGCTTCGTCCGCCCACCAGGTCGGCGCATTGAACAGGTAGCGCGCGACGACCTCGTAGCAATAGGCGACCAATATGATGGCGAGACAGAGCTTACCGAGCTGGAATCCCAGATCGGTAAGCCTGTCGTGCACCCAAAGGAAGGGACTCAGCATCAACCTGTGCCGGATTGCCGTTCTTCAGGACCCGCCTAGTTGCTCAGGCCTGCTTTCTTCGCCAGCGCCCGCAATTCATTTACACCGTCGGAACAGCATTTCTGCGCGATGGTCCACATGTCGTTGGCGAACGTCGCCCTGACCTTCGCCGCCGTCTCGGCATTCAGCGTGGTTTCCTTGACACCGAATTTTTCAAGCGACGCCGATTCCTCTGCAAGAATGCGATCGCCCTCGGCCGGCATGTCGATCTCGGTCTGTTTGGCCGCCTCGAGCAGCACGTCCTGTTCGGCCTTCGACAGCGTTTTCCACTTGGCCATGTTGACCCAGAAACCGGTATTCGTCGTCCCGAAGGTCGGACGGACCTTGTATTTCGCAACCTCGTAATGCTTCATCGTCAACATACCGGCGGCGGGCCACGCGGCGCCGTCGATCACGCCTTTTTCAAGCGCCGTGTATATCTGGCCGCCCGGCAGCACGACCGGCGAGCCGCCCAGCAGACGAATGACCCCGTGATAGCTCAGCGTACCGCGGATTTTGCGGCCCTTGAAACCGCCGTTCTCCAGCGGGTTCTTGAGAAAAATGTGATAGCCCTGATTGCTGTTGGCGACGAGCCCCAGCAGCTTCAGGTTGTTGTGCTTCTGATAATACTTGTCGATATAGTCGATCAGCCCGGCATCGCGTCGCTTTTGGGGGCCGGGCGCAACAGCGTCCATCGTGAAAGCAAGCCCCTTGCTGCCCGCGTGATAGATACCGTGCGAATAAAGCATGTCGAACACGCCTGCCGACACCGGCTGAAGCTGCTCGAAGGCCGGCACGACTTCCTTGCCGCTGATCGAGAGCGTCACCTTTCCGCCGCCGATAGCCTTCACCTTTTTCTCGAACATGTCGAGCGCGGCATAGGTCGGCCAGTTATCCGTGTTCCAGCTTGTCAGCAATTTCAGATCGGCTGCCGATACCGGCGCTGCCGTAATGGCAAGGAGCGCGAGAGTAGAGCCTGCGGCAAGAAATCGGTTCATGATGTCCCTCATAAATAAGATTCATTCAGCACTACTCCACAACCTGGTCACGATCTAAGCACTCCTGAATTCATGCGGCAAGACGGCGACAACGTCGATTGTTGGACGCGCACGGCCCCGGCGCGTAAATTGACGGCACAATTGAATAGATAATCCATTCGGGGAGCGCCACCATGACCGACAAGCCTTTTACCCGCATCGGCACACCGACATCCGACACCAAACGTTTTCGAATGCGTGGCAAGGACGTGTTGAGCGAAGTGGTCGGGGTCAAATCCTTTGCCGAAACTTTCTACCTGCTGGTGACGGGGCGCGACCTGCCGGAGAACCATGTGCGGACATTCGATGCCTGCATGGTTATCCTGATGGACCACGGAATTACGCCGACGGCGCTGGTGGCGCGGATGGTGCACGATTCCCTTCCAGACGACGTGCAGCTGCCGATGATCGCGGGCGCGATGATGGTCGGCAACAAGTTCGCCGGTACGATGGCCGGCGCCGGTGCCATCTTCAAGGAAGGCGTCGAGGCGGGCGGCGACAAGCGCGAATGGGCGGCAGGCGTTGTCCAGCGTTTCCGCGAACAGAAAAAATTCATCCCCGGTTACGGTCACCCCTACTACTTCCCGACCGACCCGCGCGCCGACCGCATGTTCCAGATCGCCATGGAAGGCGGCGCGACCGGCGAATATATCGAGCTTGCCAAAATTCTCGCCGAGGAGATCGAGAACGCCCGCGGCAAGCCGCTGACGCTGAACGTCACCGGCGCGCTGGGCGCCGTGCTGAACGAAGTCGGCTTCCCGGTCGAGACCATGCGCGCCGTCGCCGCCGTCGGCCGCGCCGCCGGGCTGATCGGTCATATCCGCGAGGAAATGGAAAACCCGATCGTGCCGTCGGTGGTGGAATTCATCAACAATATCGAATACCGGGACCCGGACTAGGCAACGATGTCCCACACCCCGAACCAACGACCTGACCGGTAACGGGTGCCCGGCACCAAAACCGGCATGAACATGTCCCCCGCCGTGTGGGGAATGATGATCCTGTTATCGGTCGTGTGGGGCGGCACGTTCTTTTTTCAGGAAATCGCGGTCCGCGACCTGCCGGTCTTCACCATCGTCGCGGTCCGGGTCGTTCTCGCGGCGGCGATTCTGCTTACCGTTGTTGCCTTCTCCGGCGAACGCCTGCCCCGCGAGTGGAAAATCTGGCGGGCGCTTTTTCTCCTGGCGCTGATCAACAACGTGGTTCCGTTCTGCCTGATCGTCTGGGGCCAGAAGGAAATCGCATCGGGCCTCGCCTCCATCCTGAATGCCACCACGCCGATCTTCACGGTTCTGGTCGCCCATATCGCGACCACGGATGAAAAGATCACGGGCGCAAAGACGGTCGGTGTACTTGCCGGGTTCATCGGCGTCGCGATCGTGCTCGGCATCGACCTGCTCGACGGGCTCGGCACCGCCGTCATCGCGCAGCTTGCCGTCCTCGGCGGCGCCCTGGCATACGGTTTCGGCGCCATCTTCGGCCGGAAATTCCGCGCCATGGGCGTGTCCGCGAATGTGACCGCGACCGGCCAGCTCATGGCCTCCTGCGTCGTGCTTGTCCCGATGGCCCTGATCGTCGATGCGCCATGGTCCCTGCCCGCGCCGGGTATCGACACCATCGCCGCCCTCGCCGGCCTCGGCTCCGTTTCCACCGCGCTGGCCTATATCCTTTATTTCCGCATTCTGGAAAAAGCGGGGGCGACCAATCTCGTGCTGGTCACCTTCCTCATCCCGGTCAGCGCGCTGGCGCTCGGCATCTTTATTCTCGGCGAGGTACTGCTGGTCCAGCACGTGATCGGCCTACTGTTTATCGGCGTCGGGTTGGCGGCGATTGATGGGCGGCTTTTCAATCAGGCAAAATGAGCAGCGACGGTCCGACGCTGGCAGGTTAGCCGACCACACCCCGCTTTCGCAGCTCCTTCGCCGTCTCCGCGTCCATCCCCAGTTCCGCCAGCACCTCATCCGTATGCTCGCCGAGTTGCGGCGGCGGGTTCATGGGCTGGTCGTCGCGGCTGCCGTCGATATAGACCGCGCGGCGCGAGAACGCCTGCCTGCCCTCTTCGGGATGCTCGATTTCGAAAAAAGTGTCGAGGTGCTTTACCTGCGGGTCGTCGAAGACTTCCGGCAGGGTGTTGATCGGCGCATAGGGAACGTCGTTTTCTTCAAGCCGCGGCATCCAGTAGTCGCGCGGCTTCGTCGCCGCCGCTTTTTTGAATTCGGCGCCCATGTCGAAATAGTTGGCGATCCGGCTCATGCGGTCGGCATAGCGCGGGTCTTCGCGCATGTGCTCGACGCCGAACGCCGCGGTGACGCCCTGCCAGAACTTTTCCTGCGACGACAGATGCACCGCCAGCAGTTTGCCGTCGGCACAGCGCATCGCGTGCGACTGCGACGCTTCCGAGCGGGCGGTCGGGCTCGGCTGGATATCCTGCTGGGTATAGTTCGCGAACGGATCCGGCAGGAACCAGATCGAGCTTTCAAGCATGTTGACGCTCAGGCTCCGCGGCGGGCCGCCCCGTTCGCGTTCGAACAATGCCGCCATGATGCCGTAACACGCATTGATGCCGGTGATATTGTCGCTGATCGTCGGGCCGGTCGTCTGCGGGTTTTCCGGATCGACAAACAGACTGGCAATGCCCGACAGCGATTGGGCGACGGCATCGTATGCCGGACGTTTTTCGTACGGCCCGTCTTCGCCGAAACCGGAGATCGAGCAATAGATCAGCTGCGGGTTGCGTTCGCGCAGTTCCTCGACCGACAGCCGGAGACGCTTCATCACACCCGGCCGGAAATTCTCGACCAGCACATCCGCCGTCTCGACGAGCTTGAGCAAAATCTCGCGCCCCTCGTCGGAGCGCATGTCGAGCGTCATCGACCGCTTGTTGCGGTTATAGGCGCCGAACTGCGCGCTATAGGTACCGCCGCGCCAGGACCGGAACATGTCCCCGCCCTCTTTTTTTTCGATCTTGATACTGTCCGCGCCCATGTCGGCGAGCATCTGGCCGCAGAGCGAACCTGTGATCATGGTGGTCAGTTCGATGACGCGTACGCCGCTGAGCGGTCCGGCCATTTGATGTATCTCCTTCGTTTTCTCCAGACGCTAAGCGCTTTGGCGTAACCCGGCGGCTACGGCCTGTTCGTCGGCAATCATCTCGTCGATCATGCGTCGTACCTGAATATTCGGCGCATCGGCATTGATGTCTATTTCCGGCGCATCCGGATTTTCGCTCATCCGTTTCTGCTGCCCTTCCAGAACCACCTTGTCCTCGTCGAACACGGCGGTGAACTGTGTCCGGTAAATCTCGTCCCATTCGGCGGAATCGATGTGAAAATGACGGCAGTGCGAATAGAAATAATGGGTCGAGGTTTCGGTCTCCGGCGTTGGCAGGTTCATGATCTTCATCTCGACGCCGCGGTCGGGTCCGACCTCGCCCGGCGTGATGCCGGTGCCGACCTCGACGGAACCCGCATCGGACGCCATGTAGCACGGCAGGTCGGATGTGGTCATGATCCAGCGGTCGACATTGCCCTTGAAGTCTCCCGCCTTCTGATAGAACGGCGCCGCCGGCCGGTCGAAAATCTCGCGGCTCATCTTCACGCGCTTCTTATCCTCCCAGCGTTCGGTCTTCGGCGGGAAGTCGACGATCGAATCCGCGCCGATGGACGATGCATGCACATAGGTCAGGTGCGAAATATCGAACAGGTTGTCGGAGACCAGCAGATAGTTGGCCTTCAGGTGCATCGGCTTGCCGCCGCGTCCCGGAATGGTCTTCCAGTCGGGGCTGTCGAGCCACCACCAGTCCGGAATCTGCGACGGATCGGCCCTTGCCGGATCGCCGGTCCAGATCCAGACCCAGCCGTAGCGCTGAACGACGGGATAGGATTTTACCTGTGCGCCGGGCGGAATTTTGCTTTGGCCGGGCACTTTCACGCAGGCGCCCGACGCATCGAATTCCAGCCCGTGATAGCCGCACTGTATCCGCTCGTCGACGACCTGCCCCATCGACAGCGGCAGTGCGCGGTGACAACAGCGGTCTTCCAGCGCAACAACACCGCCTGCAGTGCGGAACATGACCACAGGCTCGCACAGGATCGTCCGTGCAAGCGGCGCGTCTCCGATCTCTGTCTCCCAGGCGGCGACATACCACGCATTTCTGACGAACATCCGATCTCCTTCCCCCGGATTTCAGCACATCGAAGGGGTTTTGCACAACGCCGCGGCCGATCTATCATCAGCGCAATAACATCAGGGGAGCCACATGGTCCGGATCGACGCCTATAACCACGTTATTCCGAAATCCTATTTCGAGAAATTCGCCGAGATCGCGCCCGACCCGGGCATCGTCAAATTTTTTGGCGCACTGACCGCGCTGCATGACGAAGACGCCCATATGCGTCTCCTCGACGGGTTCGACGATTACCGCCAGATTATATCGCTCGCCAATCCGCCCATCGAGATGCTCGGCAGCCCGGAGCAGACGCCCGCGCTGGCCCGCGTCGCAAATGACGGACTGGCCGCCCGGGTAAAACAGAACCCGGATCGTCTCGCGGGCTTTATCGCCTCGATGCCAATGAACAATCCGGACGCCGCCGTCGCCGAGGCCAATCGTGCGGTAAACGAGCTCGATGCAAAGGGCATACAGCTTTTTACCAACGTCCTCGGCAAGCCGCTTTCGGCGTCCGAATTCTATCCGGTGTTCGAAACCATGGCACAGCACGACCTGCCAATCTGGATTCATCCGATGCGCGGGCCCAATTTCCCCGACTACGCCCAGGAAGACGCCTCGGAGTTCGAAATCTGGTTCACTTTCGGCTGGCCGTACGAGACCAGCGCCTGCATGACCCGGCTGATCTATTCGGGGATTTTCGACAAGCTGCCGGACATCAAGATCATCACGCACCATTTCGGCGGCATGATCCCGTTTTTCGCCGAGAAAATCGGCATCGGGTTTCAGCAGATATTCGCAGGCGACCCGGAAAAGAATCCGCTGGCGGAACAGGCCGGGCTGAAAAAGCAGCCAAAGGACTATTTCAGGATGTTCTACGCCGACACGGCGACCAACGGCTCGGCGGCAGCTGCCGCCTGCGGCCTTGAATTCTTCGGCCCGGACCATTCGCTGTTCGCGACCGACGCGCCGTTCGATCCCGAAGGCGGCGGGCTGCTGATCCGCGAGACGATCAACGCCGTCGACCGGCTCGATATCGATGCGGATACCCGGGCGAAAATATACAGCGGAAACCTAGAGCGATTGATCAAACTGACCTGATCCGGATATGCCCCAGGCTGTCGACCCGCAGGCACTCGAAATTCCGTTCCGTACATTGGGCGCGGCGTTTGCGGATTTCGCCGAACGGCACCCGGACAGGACAGCGATCCACTCGATCGATCAGAACCGGTCTCTTGATTTTGCGGCCCTGAAGTCGCTCGTCGACCGCACGGCAGGTCTCATGGCGGGCGCCGGCGTCCGGCGCGGCGACCGGGTTGCCATACTCTGCGGCGAATGTATCGAGAAACTCGTCCTCATGTTCGCTGCCTGGCGCTGCGGCGCCACCGCCTGTCCGTTTCACGCGGAGATCGCCCCCGATCATCTTGCCTCGATCCTGAAGACCATCGATCCGGCGATCGTCGTCTGGCGCGCAGGCGATCTGGACGGCGCGGCATTGACGCGGGACCTGGCCTGTCCCGTCATATCGTTCACCGACCTCAACGATACGGACGGCTTTTTCGGCTCACGGGACGCCACCCCGGGGGCGCTGCCGGAATTGGGCAGCGAATACGGACCGGCAGACGAAGGTTGTATCTTTGCAACGTCCGGGACGACCGACCGGCCGAAATGCGTCGTCTGGGATCATTTGGGGCTGTGGCTCTGTGGCCTGTCGACCATCGATTTCACCGGGATGACGGCCGACGACCGGCTGCTCGAATACCGCACCTTCAGCTGGCTGTCGCCGCAGATCGTCACCTTCATGCCGTTTGTCTCGCTCGGTCTCACGGTCGTCATGGCAGCGGGGTTTTCGCGGACACGGTTCATGGACTGGGTGCGCGACCACCGGATCACCGTCGCCGCCGGCGTGCCTACCGTCATCAACATGCTGCTGGACGAACCGGTACCGTTCAAACGCGCAGAAATAGCCTCGCTTCGGGTCATGACCGCGAGTTCGGCCCCGTTGTCTCCCGACCGGTGGCGGCAGTTCGAAGCCCATTACGGGGTCCGGCTTTTGCAATTCTATGGCGCCTCTGAAGGCGGCTGGCTGTGCGGCAACCGCCACGACAAGTTCCGCATCGGCACCGCCGGCCCGCCGGCCCGGCATATGGACCTCGCGCTTCTCGATCCGACGGGGGCGGTTTGCGGCGTCGGCGAAGAGGGCGAGATATCGATCCGCGGTCCCCAGACCGCCATCGCAAGCATCACCGCCGACGGCGAATGGCGCGACCGCACGGGCTTTCGCCTGATCGAACGCGAGCGTGTCGGCGATCTCGGTATGCTGGACGAGGACGGATTCGTGACGGTTACCGGGCGGATCAAGGACGTCATCCTGCGGGGCGGCGTATCGGTCGCGCCGCTCGAAATCGATGCCGCGATCATGACGCATCCGGCCGTGAACGAGGCAGCCGTCATCGGCGTTCCCGACCCCGTATGGGGCGAGGAAATCGCCTGCTATGTGGTTGCGGCCGAGGGGGCGCAGGTTTCGGTCGCGGATATTCTGGCGCATGCCGGACAAACGCTCCCCGACTTCAAACGGCCCCGCTATGTCGAATTTGTCCAGGCCCTGCCGAAAAGCGACCGCGGCAAGGTCCGGCGCGACGACCTCAGGTCCCTCTGGTCGGCGACCCTACCCGGCTGCGATTAGTCTCCGTTCCCGATCAGGGCTAGACCGGCCTGCGATCGGGTACCGACACCAGGCCGATCCCCGCCAGGATCAAAACCAGCCCTGCCGCCAGGTCGACGGTAAGTGTCTCGCCGAGCAAAAGAACACTCAACGATAGCGCGAATACCGGAACACCCAGAAGCCCCACGGTGGACACGACCGTCGGCAAATAGCGGATCGCCGTCGTCACCGACAGCATTGCCACTGCGGTGCCCATGATGCCCCCATAGGCGAAAACACCGATCTGAACCGCCTCCCCGGTCCATACCGGCAGGGGATCGAAAACCAGCGCCATGATCGCGATGAGAACGGCGGCCAGCGAAAGCTGAAACGGCGCCAGCTGAAACGGCGTGCGCACCGGCTTGTGCTTGCGAATATGAATGATGGAGACCGACCAGCTCAAACCGCAACCCAGCAGCATCAGATTGCCGATCACGACGTCCCGGTCCGTCCAGTCGAAACTTCCCGGATTGAACAGAACGACCAGACCGGCAACGGCGACGACCAGACCGAGCAGACGGCGCCGCGACGGGCGTTCCTTCAGGACGAAATAGGCCGCCGGCAGCACCCAGATCGGCGTGGTGTATCCGAGCAAGGCCGCCCGGCCCGCCTCGACATATAGCAAGGCGATGTGCATCAGCAGCGTATAGATCGCCATCATGAAAATGCCGACGCTGAACACGAGCGGAATATCGTGGCGGGTCGGCAGGCGCAGTTTTCCGGTCGCCAGCAAAATCCCGAACAGGATCGTCGCACCGATCGCGATACGGATCGCCGCGTACCAGAAGGGCGGCATGAATTCGAGCGCGGTTTTGGAAACGGGCCAGAGCCCGCCATAGCCAAGGATGGCACCGGCCAGCGCGATAAACCCGATCGTTCGGTGAGAGATCACTTAAATGCGCTCACGCGTTTTCTGCGCCATCGTCGATTTGGACGTTTTTTCCAGGGACGCCCCGCCGACCGCTGAAGATGGACCGAATTGCCTCGGCCATCTGCGCCCGGGAAAGGGGCCCACTCTTGGAATAGGTCCAGCCTCCGGACCCCGTCCTCTTTACAGTATTTCGGGAATACATCGCTCTCTCGTGGAACTAAAGCAGCATCGGTTCGTTATCATGTTTGATCGCGGATGTCGCCGTCGATCGCCGTATTATTTGTCGCCGGACGGATTCCGCCTGAGACTAGAAAGGGTTGGACATTAACCCAAAAATCCGCCCCCAAGTTATCTACAGGAAAATACCTTCGGTTGTGGATAACTCGGTTTTTGAATTTGTAGTCTGGCGTTGGAACGGCTTCAATTGTCATTGTTCAGAGTTGGTAGGCTGATCACCAGATTGCCGCCTCAGGCGGATGAATTTTCGGTGCGCAAGCGCGAGAATGCGGGGAAAACTATGTCTAAGCGCGAAAACAGGGAAGCGGACACGGAATCACGGGTGAGTCCCTATCTGCTGCGCCCTGCGCGGACATACGAAGAATATCTTCGCGACCGGGCTATCGCCGATCGTCTTCGGAAACAGCTTGAAGATAACGCGGGTGCGGGTGTC
This sequence comes from uncultured Rhodospirillaceae bacterium, assembly GCA_963977005.1. Taxonomy (GTDB): domain Bacteria; phylum Pseudomonadota; class Alphaproteobacteria; order MPNO01; family UBA830; genus CAXBCP01. Next base: position 45,567 of record CAXBMQ010000013.1, on the reverse strand, counting down.
TCCGTTTCCGGCGCGACGAAGGAAGCGCCTTCAAAGGCGAACGACAACGCCTGGCGGCGGACACCCCCGTCAACCAATCCGGCTCTTGCCGTCACGCGACAGCGTGACCGCGGCGATTCCGCCAACAATCAGGCCTAGTCCGGCGACCAGGGGCAGCGTCAGCGCTTCCCCCAGAAACAGAATGCTGATCACTGTCGCAAAGACGGGAACACCCAACAGCCCGATGCTGGAGGTGGTTGCCGGCAGGTTCATGATCGCCGTTGTCACGCCCCAATTGCCGATGCCACTGCACACGACCCCCGTATAGAGAAATAGCAACCAACCGGTTGTCGATACCCCGAACACCGGCGGCCCTTCGAAAATCAGCGCCGCTATCATCGCAACGATTCCGGAAACCAGCAGGTACCAGGGAACAAGCGAAAGCGTGTCGGAGACCTGGCGGTGCACGCGAAGGTGCAGGATAACCGCAGACCACAGCATCACGCACAGGACCAGCAGGCCATTGCCGATAACAATATCGGGATCCGACCAGTTCATCTCGGCCGGGCTGAAGAGAATCAGAAATCCGGACAGAGCCGCGGCCAGGCCCATCCCTTTCAGCCGCGAAAGCCGCTCGCCAAGCAGCAAAATCGCAAGCGGGGTCACGAAGATGGCGGTGGTATACCCGAGAATAGTAGCGCGTCCCGCATCGACGAATTGCAGGGCATTCTGAAATATCGACGAATACAGGCCCAGCATGACCCCGCCGACACTCAGAATTATGGGGATATCGGCCCGGTCGGGGAGTGTCAGGCGTCCCTGGGCGCGCAGAACGAAAACGATAAACAACGCCCCGATCGCGTAACGACCGGCGGTAAACCAGAGCGGCGGTATATAATCGATGGAAAACTTGGCCGCTGTCCAAAGCGTTCCGAAACAGAACACGGTGGTGATCAGGGCAATAAAGCCGAGGCGCCGGTTTTCCGCCTCCCGGCGGCGGGGATGAGCCACGGGAAAGACCGGATCGGAGCGGCGGCGATCAGCGCGCCGCCCCGATCCTGTTTTCCTAGTTCACGAACTGCGTCAGATAGAGCGACAGTTCCGGCACATAGGTGATGATGACCAGCGCCACAAGGTTCACGAAGATGAACGGCACCAGGCCCGGATAGATGCTCGACAAGGGGGCCTTGAACAGCGCCTGCGTTATGAAGATGTTCAGACCGAAGGGCGGCGTGAACATACCGATCGCGAGGTTCACCGTCATGATGATGCCGAAATGGATCAGGTCCACGCCCATCGCCAGCGCAATCGGTGCCAACAGCGGGGTCAGCACCAGGATGGCGGATCCGGGATCGAGCACACAGCCGACAAGAAGCAGGAAGACGTTGATCACCATCAACACCATCCACGGTTCCAGGTTCATTTCCTGGATAGCCAGGACGGCCTGCTGCGGGATGCCGCTGATGGTCAGAAGCTGAGAGAAGACGCCTGCGGCAGCGACGATAATCAGCACCTGCGCGGTGAGATACATGGAATCGACAGAAACCGTCCAGATCCCCTTCCAGGAGATATCGCCATATATGAACCGGGTGACGATAATCGCATAGACGCAGGCGATGCCCGCGGATTCAGTGGGGGAGAAAATACCCGCATAAATGCCGCCAAGGATGATGAACGGCGTGCCCAGCGCCCAGACGCCTTCCTTGCTGGCGGTAAAGAACTGGGTCAGCGAAAACCCGGATGCCTCACGGATACCGGTCCGCAGCGCATAGAGATAGATATAGGCCGCCATCAGCGCGGCGATGAGAAGTCCGGGGATAACGCCCGCAACAAACAGCAATGCGACCGATTGTTCGGCCGATGCGCCATACAGGATCATACCGATCGATGGCGGGATGACGGTCGCAATGGCGCCGGAGGACGAAATCAGACCGGATGAGAACCTTTCGGTATATCCCGCCTGGCGCATCGGCTGGTAGAGCAGCCGTCCGACCGCGGCGACGGTTGCGGGGCTGGAGCCCGAAATAGCGCCGAAGACGGTACAGGTTCCGACCGTCGTCAACGCAAGACTGCCGCGCACGCTGCCGATAATCGACATCACCCAGGCGACAATCCGCTTCGAGATACCGCCCTGCCCCATGATTTCACCGGCGAAGATGAAAAACGGCACGGCCATCAGCGCGAATTTATCGACACTCCCGAACATGTTGATATGCAACGCCATCGGCGGCACTGCCTGGTGAACGATGAGCACGATCGACGCCGTTGCCAGCAAAATGATGAAAATCGGAAACCCGAGCACCAGAAGAATGATCGGCACGATCCCCATGTAATATTCCATCGGAATCGTCGCTAATCCCCCAATAATCCATTCCATGGATACGCTCCTTACCGTCTGTCTGTTCTACTGAAGGGATTAGTTTTTCGTACCGGCCGCGGATTGATCGTCATCGCCGTAATCCTGGACGATCAAATCGACTTCACCGGTCATTTGTCCGGTAACGTGCGCCCGGAAACGAACGACGATGGCGATAAACATCAGCACGAAACCCGCGAGCAGTGCGAAATGCGGTATCACCATCGGCACCTCTGCAACCACGCTGCGCTGATCGTTATTGAACATCAGTTCGACGACGATCCAGTTATTCGGAACGATGTAAAAGCACACAAGCAGGAACGAGAGCACGGCGATAAAATTGATGATCTCTTTATAGGGCGACGGCAACATCACCGAGAACACATCCATCTTAAGGTGCTGTCCCTCATAGGTAACGAGGATTGCACCTATAAAGACCGTCCAGACCATGATGTAGATCATTATCTCCTCGGCCCAGATAATCGGCTCAAGGAACAGATACCGCCCGATGACGTTGGCGACGTTTATGAGAATCCCGATCAGGATCATGGTCCCGATGATCACTCTCGGAACCGTAACCAGACCGAAATGAATCGGTTTTGGAATCGCATTATTCGACGTGTCTGACATGCCCGCTCCAGTGTCGGTCCGGCCCATGGCCAGCCTTTGTTACCCTGTATATCCACCCTCTGATCGGGGTGTGTCCGAGATCGAATGTTCTATTCCCTGCGGAACAGCACTTTTGCCTCGTTCGCAAATATAAATTACACATGATTAGGGTTCTAATCAAATGGGAGATTTCAGATGGGACAAACCGTCCTTGTTACCGGTGCGGCGAGCGGAATCGGCCTCGCCTGCACGAAACTGCTTCTTGAGGACGGTTGCCGGGTTCTTGCGTTCGATCCTCAGGAGGACCGCATGCGCGCCGAACTTCCGGAATGCGAAGAACTGACGTTCTTCGGCGGTGACGTCTCCAGGACCGAAGACTGTGCGGCCGCCGTGGCCCAGACCATCGACAAGTTCGGCGGATTGGACGCTCTGATGCACTGGGGGGCGGCGCATTCGTCCAAGCGATGGGACGAGTTGGACGCAGACGAATGCAACTTCATCATGTCTGTCAACGTCACAGGATCGTTTCTGATTTCCCAGGCGGCCGCCAGATACATGATGGCCCATGACGGCGGTTCCATCGTGCTGACCACATCCACATCCGTTCTCTTCGGCGTGACCGGCGGCAACGGTCAGGGCGGGCCGGCCTATGTATCGTCGAAGGGCGCGATCATCGCACTGAACCGTTCGCTTGCCCGATCGCTCGCGCCGAAGGTGCGCTGCAACGCGGTCAGTCCGGGCCTTGCGGAAACCGCCATGGTCGGCGGTATGACCGACGAATTGCGCGCGGCGATGACCCTGCGTTTCCCGATGGGTCGCTTTGGCGAACCGGAAGAAATCGCCAATGCCGGCATCTTTCTGATCTCCGACAAGGCGAGTTTCATCACGGGCGAGGTCATTCACGCCAATGGCGGGTCGAACTTTAACTAATCCGGGCGATTGCGTATCATCGGAACATCCAACAGGGATAAACAGGAGACGGGACATGCCGCATCAGTTTGAGATGCCGAAGAAATACATCGATGCGATGACGGCCCGCATGGGACGTGAACATTCGCAGGAAACTTTCGAGACCGAGAAAACGGCGCTCGTCGTCGTCGACATGCAGAACTACTTCATGGACGAAAGCCAGCAGGCGGGGTGCCCCGTCGGGCAGACCGTGGTCGGCAACGTCAATCGCATCGCAGACACGGTCCGGCGGACCGGCGGTATCGTCATCTGGATTCAGAACCTCGCCCCTGCCGATACACGGAACTCATGGAAGACCGCCCATGAACGCTATCTGCCGGAGAAAGCGGACCTCCGTGTCGAATCGATGACTCCGGGTGCCTGGCCGTTTGAGCTATGGCCGGACCTTGACGTTCAGGACGGTGACTTCCGTGTCGTGAAACGGCGCTACAGCGCATTCATCCAGGGATCGTCGGATATCGAACTGATCCTGAAGGATAACGGCATCGAAAACATTCTGGTCTGCGGCGTTGCCACCAATGTGTGCTGCGAATCCACGGCCCGCGACGCAATGATGCTTAATTACCGCGCGCTGATGGTATCGGACGGATGCGCCACGTCGTCGGACGAGGAACACGCCAATTCGCTGGTCGCGTTCTATACGCATTTCGGCGACGTCCAGAATACAGACGAGTTATGTGCCCGCCTCGAAGCGTCGGACCGGCGCAATTCGACCGCGGCAGAATAGAACTCTCTTCCAACCAACTTCGATAAGGACCGCTTCCATGGCTGGACCCGCCGCCCCCGAGGTGCCGAAGGGCAAAACCGTAATCAGGAATGTCGGACTGATGCTGTCCGGCGCGCTGGAAAATCCCGTGCTCGATGCCGATACGCTGGTCGCGGTCGACGGTAAAATCACGGCGTTCGGAAAAGAGAAAGACCTCGATACCGATCAGGCGGATGTGACAATCGATGCCCACGGAACAGCCCTGTGCCCCGGCCTGATCGACAGCCATGTCCATCCCGTCTTCGGCGACTGGACCCCGCGCCAGAACCAGACCAACTGGATCGATTCCTCGATGCATGGCGGCGTGACCACGATGATCTCCGCCGGCGAGGTTCACCTGCCGGGACGTCCGAAGGACCCCAAGGGTGTGGTGGCGCTCGGCATTACGGCGCAACGCTGTTTCTCGGCTTTTCCCATCGGCGGGGTGAAGATGCACGCCGGTGCGCCGATTCTCGAAAAAGGCATGGTCGAGGAAGACTTCAAGGAACTCGGCGAGGCCGGCGTCAAACTGCTTGGCGAAATCGGTCTTGGCGGCGTCAAGGCGGGCGACGAAGCCAAGCAGATGGTCGACTGGGCGCGCAAATACGGCATTCAGTCGACGATCCACACGGGCGGCCCGTCGATCCCGGGCTCCGGGCTGATCGACAAGGATGTGGTGCTGGAAGCGGGCGCGGACATCATCGGCCATATCAACGGCGGTCACACGGCGTTGCCGCTCGATCAGATCCGCTGCCTGTGCGAGCAGTGTGGCGCAGGTATCGAGATCGTCCATAACGGCAACGAGAAAGCGGCGCTTTTCGCGCTGCGCACGGCGTCGGAGCTGGACCAGGTCGAACGGGTCATCCTCGGCACGGACGGTCCCGCGGGATCAGGCGTGCAGCCGCTCGGCATCCTGCGCATGGTCTCGATGCTGTCATCGCTGGGCGATGTCGCGGCGGAAACCGCGTTCTGCTTCGCCACCGGCAACACCGCGCGCATGCGCGATCTCGACTGCGGGCTGATCGAAGAAGGCCGCGCCGCCGATTTCGTGTTCCTCGACCGGGCGCAACACACGGCCGGCAAGGACCTGCTGGAAAGCGTTCAGATGGGCGATATCCCCGGCGTCGGCATGGTGGTCATCGACGGCAAGGTCGCGTCGGGCCGCAGCCGCAACACCCCGCCGGCGGAGCGTATTCCGGAAGTCGTCTGAGCGGTTAGCGTAACGCGCCAATAGATGCAGATTGTCACCCCGGCCTTATGCCGGGGTCGAGTCCTACTGTTATCTCGAACTGGGTCCCGGCACAGGGCCGGGACGACAAGCGGGGAAGCGCTAAGAACGCCTAAACAAGCGTTACCCGCTATCGCAGGCCGTCTTCGCCGACCATTTCATCCGTCGTCAGCCCGCCGACCCGGGGGAACGGGCGACCGGAGTCCGTCACCGAGATGGCAACGAGGATTTCGTTGGCCCGCGGCGCGTCGGCCAGGCGCACCTCCATGCCGTCGAAATGGCTGCGCACATAGGCGGCATCCTTGTGGCCGAGCGGGATATCGATCGGCGTGCCCGGACCGCCCAGCTTCTTGACCGACGGCACCAGGGCCGCGCCCTTCTCCACTTCCCTGCGCAATGGCGCGCCGAGCTTCGGATGCAGAATGGCGGCAGCGTGTTCCCATTCGCCGTTTTCGCCGACAATAGCGGCCTTGCCGTAGCCTTCGGCCTCTTCCGGTTTGATGCCGAGCGCCTCGACGCACATGCGGCCCAGCAGTTCGCCGAGCTCCGCGCCGATATCCATCAGTTCGGTCAGGTCTTCCTCGTAGCGCCCGGCGAACGGGTTTTCGATCACGGCGAGAGCGGCCGCCTTGCGTGTCGGCGGGTTTACCGCCCTACCGATATCCTGGCGGGTTTCTTCGACGATGACGGATGTTTTGCGGATATTGGCTGGCATGAGACACTCCCGGCTGGACGATTAATCGTTTGTATACATACAGTTTTCATCCTGACCCGGCAGGTTGTCAAGCCTGCGCAATTCCACGGACATTCAACGAAACCCCGGCGACGCAGCGGGATTGCGCGCATTTAGCGCTCTGCTACATTAGCTGCACATCATCCTCATCAGAGAGCTTCCGATATGCCCGACGACGCCGTTCTGGACACACTGAAATTTGGCATTGGCCAGCCCGTTCTTCGTACCGAAGATCCCAAACTCCTGACCGGTCACGGCGAATATTCCGACGATTACAATGCCGACGGACAGGCCTATGCGGTTTTCCTGCGTTCGCCGGTCGCCCACGGGAATATCAAATCCATAGATGCCGCGGCGGCCCTTGCGGCACCGGGCGTGATCGCCGTGCATACCGGCGAAGACCTGCGCGCCGATGGCGTGAAGGATATCCCCTGCCCCATCGGCGTCAAAAGCCGCGACGGGTCCGCCGCGGTCGTGCCGCCCCGTCCCGCGATGGCCGTCGGACAGGTCAAGCATGTCGGCGACCCGGTCGCCGTCGTAATTGCGGAGACCGCCGCACAGGCGCGCGACGCGATGGAACTGATCGAACTGGATATCGAAACCCTGCCGGCAGTCGCCGACCCCGTAGAAGCGGTCAAAGACGGCGCCCCTTCGGTATGGGACGACGCGCCGAACAATACCTGCCTCGATTTCCAGTGGGGCGACGACGATGCGGTGGCAAAAGCTTTCGCCGAAGCGGCGCATACCACCAAAGTCGAACTCACCAACACCAAGATTATCGTGAGCGCCATGGAACCGCGCGCCACCGTCGCCGAATACGACGCCGCGACCGATCGCTACACGCTCCATGTCGGCACACAGGGTGTCGCCGGCTATCGTAACGGTACCGCCAACATGCTGGGCACCACGCCCGACAAGGTGCGCATTGTCTCCAAGGAGGTCGGCGGCTCCTTCGGTATGAAGGGCTCGGCGTTCAACGAGGCGATCGTCGTTATGCATGCCGCGAAAAAACTCGGCCGTCCGGTCAAATGGACCGGCGACCGGTCGGAAAGCTTCCTGTCCGATCATCACGGACGGGCGATGACATTCGAGATGGCTCTCGCACTGGACAAGGACGGCAATTTCCTTGCGCTGCGCGTCGACGGCGTCGGCGACATGGGCGCCTATCTGACCGCGATGGGTCCGTGGCCCGCCACCATGGTGACCAGCCGCAATATCATCAGCCTCTACAAGACACCGGCGATTTCCTACAACGCCAAATGCGTGTTCACCAATACCGTCCCCACCGGGCCGTATCGCGGGGCCGGACGGCCTGAATCCAAGTTCTTTCTGGAGCGTCTTATCGACAGGGCAGCCGAGGAAATGGGCATCGACCGCATCGAGATCCGCCGCCGCAACATGATCTCGCCGGACATGTTCCCGCACGAGACTCCCGTCGGGCTGACCTACGATTCCGGCGAGTTCGAAACCATCATGGACATGTGTCTCCAGCGTGCCGATTACAGCGGTTATGCCGCGCGCAAACAGGCCTCCGAGGCCGCCGGCATGAAGCGCGGTATCGGTATCGCGCCGTATCTCGAAACCACGGCGGGCCCGGGCACCGAGCTTGCCGATATCCGGTTCGAGGAAGACGGCTCGGTCACGCTTGTCACCGGCAACAAGGATTTCGGCATGGGCCACGCGACACCCTTTGCCCAGGTTCTGTCCGCCCAGCTCGGCATTCCGTTCGAGGCGATCAACCTCGTGCAGTGGGATTCCGACGAGATGAGCGACGGGGCCGGCGGTTCCGGCGGCTCCCGCTCGATGATTGCCGCCAGCGGGGCGATCATCGAATGCGCCGAGACCATCATCGATAACGGCAAGAAACTTGCGGGACACGTGCTCGAAGCGGCTGTCGAGGATATCGAGTTCGTCGATGGCCAATTCACCGTCGCCGGCACGGACAAAAGCGTCGGCATCATGACGCTCGCCGAAAAAGCCCGCGACCTCGGCGGCGCCGACGATCTGCCCGACACGCTGTCGCACAAGGTCAATCACAAGACCGCCCCGATCAGCTTCCCCAACGGCTGCCACGTCGCCGAGGTTGAAATCGACCCCGATACGGGTGTCGTCAAAATCGACCGCTACACCGTGGTGGACGATTTCGGCGTGGTGGTGAACCCGCTGATCGTCGAAGGCCAGGTCCATGGCGGCATCGCGCAGGGCATCGGCCAGGTGATGGGCGAAGACACGATCTACGACGAAGACGGCCAGCTCGTCACCGGCACGTATCTCGACTACCAGTTGCCGCGCGCCGACGACATCGCCCATATCGACTTCACCACCCACGCGGTCCCGTGCAAAACCAACCCGCTCGGCGTGAAGGGCTGCGGCGAGGCCGGCAACGGCGGGTCCTATCCGGTGATCTACAACGCGATCATGGACGCGCTGGACGGAAACGGCGGCAAGGAGCTGGGCATTCCGGCAACCCCGCCAAAGGTGTGGAAGGCGTTGCACGGAAGCAAAACATAAGGTGGGTCCCCTCTCCCCTCGGGCAGAGGATTAGGGAGAGGGCCCCGACGCCCCTACCGCAATCCGTCTTCGCCCTTCGTGTCCTCGTCGCGCAGCCCGCCGGAACGCGAATATATCCGCGGCGCGTTGGACATCGACTGGATCCAGACGATCTCGTTGGCCCGCGGTGCGTCATTGATTGAGCACACGACGGTGTCGAAATGGCTGCGCACATAGGCCGCATTCGCATGCGCAATCGGCACGTCGATGGTGCAGCCGGGACCGCCGACTTTTTTCGTCGACGGCACGATGGCGGCGGATTTTTCCATCAGTTCCCGCATCCCGTAGCCGCCGGGCTCGTGCCACAGGGCGGCGTGTTCCAGTTCGCCGTTTTCGCCCACGATGGCGGCCTTGCCGTAGCCGACAATCGCGTCGGGGCCGCCCATCACCGCCATCAGGCGTTTCGCCATGGCGATGCCCATCGGTTTGAGCTGTTCCATCAGCGGGATGATGTCCTCGACATAGCGGCCCGCGTACGGATTCTGGGCGACGGCGGCGATATAGCCCTTGAGCTGCGGGGTTTCGGCGGGCGGGCCGAATTCGTGCAGCACTTCTTCCACATGCATCACGAATTTCCGCACCTTCACCAGATCGCCGAAATCGCCCTCGGGCCGGGTCTCAACAGCCATTCTTCCGTCATCCATCCTAGTCTTCCTCTCCTGTTATGCCGTCAGCGGCAGATGTTACGCCGTTGCCGGCAGAGCGGCCGGCAGGCTGCCGGTCGCGCGCATTTCCTTTTTCAATACCAGCACCGCGCCTGCGATGAGTCCAGCATCCTGCATCCGTCTGGCGGTCGCGAAGCCCGCTGCCAGTGCCGTATCCACCGCGCCGTGATCGAGCTCTCCGACACCGACTGTCACCAGCCGCTCGCCAAGGTCGGACTGATCGTTCAGTTCAGTCGCAGGCACACGCTCAATGGACGGATGATCGACGTTCACGGCATTGGCAATCAGTGTCGCCGCAACATCCGCTGCCGCAGCATTCTGTGCCAGCACGGTAACGGCATCGGCGATCCCGAAGGAATGACTGCGCCCCTGCCACCCGCTGGTCGCCACGCCACGTACCGGCTGCTCAAAGGTCAGTTCGGCCGTCCCGTCGATACTGGGCCGGAACAGTTCACCGACGATCCCGAGGCGGAGCGATTGTCCGGGCGTCAAATGTACGGCGATGTCGCCCGAATTGTTGATATACGCCTTCTGCAAATCGCGCCCGGTGACGAGTGCCGCCATGACCTCGTCGGCCACCGATCCCGCGACCGCCGCCATCGGCGTCACGAAGACATCGCGGTGCGGCCATACCGCATCCGCCATCCGGCGTGCCGTGGCTCCGTCGGGCCGCCAGGCCTCCGTCTCTTCCGGGACGGGGGCGCGCAGGCCGGGCAATTCGGTCACCAGCTCGCTGAGAACCGTCTGAAAGCGGTCACGCGCCTGGCGGTAAGCGGCGCCGACTTCTTCACGGCTGCCGAACGCCTCGATCACCAGATCAATCGGCCCATGCTGCAGATGCAGCCGCCGCCCGTCGGGCAGAAGAGCGACCTGTGGCGCATCCATGACGTAAAGCTAGACGTCCTCGAGCGCGCGGCGTTCGGCCAGCGGCCACGGGTTGTTGCCTTCCCAGGCCATCGGTTTCACGCCGTGCAAACCGCCTTCCTTCAGAACGTCTCCGACCGGCTTGATATGGTCCTCGTACCCGCCGAGCGCCACGAACTCTTCGCGCGGCATCGAAAATTCGATGGGGGCGACCAGCGCCGGGGTGGGCACATAGCCGAAAGAATTATCCGGCATGCGCAGCACATCGACCATCACGGTGATCCCGCCACCCGGCCAGACATAAACCGGCGCACCGCCGCAGGTCACCCGGGTCCGCAATTCGCGTACCGATCGGGTCAGCAATACCGGATTGACGGTCACGCCGGCGCGCAGACTGCCGCCCGCCCCGCCCATGAACAGCACCGTGCTCAGCGCCGGTTCGCAGTTCTCGGCAATCCGGTCGACCGAGACCGCAAGTTCTGCGGGCATTTCAGCCGGCACCGGTTTCAGGTCTTCGTCCAGAATGAAATAGGCCTGATCCTCGCCCGTGGTGCTGACCATCAGCAGGCGCAGACCGGGCCAGGCGGTTTCGGGATCGATGCTTTCGATAATCGACAGCGGCTCGGTGATATCGGTGCCACCCCAACCCGCGCCGGGCTCGGCAACCTGGAAATACCGTCCCGCGGTCGAGCGGCGGCCGCGCACACGGATCCCCGCCGGCGGCATATCGAGGAACTTGCCCGACTGATGCTCGCTGAGAACGCCGGTTATATGATCGTCCACCACGATTACCTCGTCGGCGTGCCCGTGCCACTGGAGCGCGAACATCCCGATGGTCGCCGAGCCGCAACCGACGCGCATGCGTTCTTCCACGTTGTCGTCGATAACCGGCGGCTTGCCGGCCTGGACGGTCAACGTCGCGCCGCCGTCGATGGTCATTTCAACCGCCGCCTTGTTGCACAGCGCCAGCATCGCCTGGCAGGTCGCGTTGCCCTCTTTCTTGCTGCCGCCGGTGAGATGATGCACGCCTCCCAGCGCAAGCATCTGCGAACCGTATTCCGCGGTGGTGACGTGACCGACCTGCTCGCCCCTGACCCGGACGGGGGCGGATTCCGGTCCGATATAGCGGTCGGTATCGATTTTCACCTTGACGCCGCAATAGCTGAACACGCCTTCGGAAACGACGGTGATCATGTCCACGCCGTGATGTTCGGACGACACGATAAACGGCGCCGGCTTGTAATCCGGATAGGTCGTGGTCGCCCCGATGCCGGTCACGAAGGACGGCGACTGGAAATTGAGGGAGCCGTCCCATTCGGGTTGCGCGCCGTCTTCCTCCGCCGGCAGGAACGGCACCAGGTCGCCGTTTGCATCGGAAATCTGCTGGGTGACGATCAGCGGGTCGGTGCGTGTCAGCTTGCCCCCGACATTGCCGTAGCGGCTGCACGCCCCGGTCTTTTCCGGACGGATACGGCACAGCACCGGGCACGCATCGCAGGTGATCACGCCGTCTCCTTTTGCCTCGGCGCCCTTGGGACTATCGGCCTCGGTTTTCGACCAGACGTCGGAATTGCTTTTGGCTTCTTCGCTCATTTCATGTCTCCCTGTGCCGCGAGGATTGCCGCCCGTACGCGGTCCGGTGTCGCCGGGGCCTGCTTCATCCGCACACCCGTTGCATGATAGATCGCCCCGAAGATCGCCGGCGGCGTCGGAATCAAAGCGGGCTCGCCGATGCCCTTTGCACCGTAGGGGCCCGTCGGTTCGGGGTCTTCGATCAGATACACATCGATCGGCGGCACGTCGCCGAAGGTTGGAATCAGGTAATCGTGCAGGTTTTCCGTGCGGCCCGGCAGGTACTCCTCCATGAGTGCCAGCCCAAGCCCCTGGGCCACCCCGCCATGGACCTGACCCTCGACCTGGGTCGGGTTGATCGCCGCGCCCACATCATGGGCGGCCCAGACATGCAGCACCTTGACCGTGCCCAGTTCGACATCGACCTCGACCTCGGCGATCTGCGCGCCAAAGCCGTAGGTCCCGTAGGGATTGCCCTGCCCCATGTCGTCCAGCGGCGTTGCCGGCGGATCGAACGTCGCCTCGCCGACCAGTACGTTGCCGTGCAGCTTGTCGGCGGGCAGTTCGCCAAGGTCGATTTCGCGCACCGCATCGCCGTCGGTGACCGTCAGCCGGCCTGCCCCGAATTCGATCGATGCGCCGTCGCCGACATTGGCAAGGCGCAAAATCTGGCCCCGCAGGTCCTGCCCCGCTTCCATCGCGGCACGACCCGACACATAGGCCTGGCGCGAGGCCGAGCTCTTGCCCGCATCCGCCGTCCTGTCGGTATCGCCCCAGACCAGTTCCATCTGTTCCATGCGGATGCCAAGCCCGTCGGCCGCGACCTGCATCATCGTCGTGTTGGTGCCCTGGCCGATATCCTGCGCCCCCGAATAGAGGGTGACCGTGCCGTCGGCGGCAATGCCGACATGCATGGTCGACGGGTTGGACAAGGACGTGTTGCCACAGCCGTACCACATGCAGCCCAGGCCGACGCCGCGACGCGTCACGCCGTCGCTTTCGGCATTGAATTTGTCCGCCGCCGCGCGGGCCTTCTGCCACGGCCCGCGTAAAGCTTCGAGGCACTGGTCGAGGCCGGCGGAATATTCGAGCACCTGGCCCGTCGCCGTGTCCTGCCCCTTGCGAATGGCGTTGCGATGACGGAACTCCAGGATGTCCATGCCGATTTCCTCGGCCATCCTGTCCATCAGCGTATCGTGGGCGATGGCGGCCTGCGGTATCCCGAACCCGCGAAACGCACCGGCCGGGGTTTCGTTGGCGAACACGGCGCGGGTCGCGGCTTCGACATGCGGCACATAATAAGGGCCGGTCGCATGAACCGGAACGCGATCCTTCACCGTCAGCCCCCAGGACACATAGGCCCCGGTATTGAAATCGCCGGTCATGTCATAGGCGACCAGGTCGCCGTCCTTCGTGCAGCCGTATCGCGCGGTGATGCGCGACGGATGCCGCTTGGTCGACGCGGCCATGGATTCGATCCGTGTCCACGTACAGCGGACCGGCCTGTTCAGCACCCAGGCGGCAACGCCAATCACCGGGTGGACGCCAAGGTCCAGCTTGCCGCCGAACCCGCCGCCGCAGGCGGTCGGAATAATGCGGACGCTCTCATTCGGGATGCCGATGATCTGCGCGACCTCGTCGCGATCCATGTAGGGCGCCTGGGTCGATACCGTGATCTCGAGACGGTCGCCGACACGCTGCGCCCAGCCCGCCTCGGGCTCTATATATCCGTGCTCGACAAACCCGGTGGCGAAGCTGTCCTCGACCACTACGTCGGCACTTTCCATTGCCGATTTGGCATCGCCTTTCTTTACATAACCGTGAGCAAGGATGTTGCCGGGATTCGCCGCGTGCATCTGGTGAGCGCCGTCGTCCAGCCCGGCGAAACCGAATAACGGCTCGCGGACCTCGTAGTTGATCGGCACGTCCTCGTCGCGGATGCCGTAGACGGCTTCATGGGTGCCCACCAGTGCGACAACCGTTTCACCCTTGAAACGCACTTCACCATCCGCAAAGGCCGGCTGATCCTTCACGTCGGGATAGATGCCGTAGCCGTTATTGCCGGGCACGTCGGCCGCGGTGAACACGCGCTCGAGCCCCGGCCATTTTTTGTACAGTTCATCGAAATCGCCCAGCGTGAAGGTCGCGGAATGATGCGGCGACCGGATCGTGCGCGCCCACAGCGCATCCGCCGGCGCGACATCGGCGCCGAACAGTTCGGTGCCGTCGACCTTGCGCACGCCATCGGTTTTCAATGTCCGCGCGCCCATCGCCCCGCCCGCCTCGGGATTGACGAAGTCGACGCCGTTCGGCTGGACCACGTGCTTCACGGCATCGACGATCTTGTTGTAGCCGGTGCAGCGGCACAGCACGCCGCCCATCGCATCCAGAATCTGGTCGTCGCTGGGCGTTTCGTTGTGTTTGAAAAGATCGGCAGCCGCCATCAGCATGCCGGGGGTGCAGATCCCGCACTGCGCCGCGCCGTATTCATGAAACGCCTGTTGCAGGTCGGACAGCCGCCCGTCTTCGCCGGCAAGACCTTCCACCGTCGTCACGTCGCGGTCCGCGACCTGGGCCACGGGCACGAGACACGCGCAGACCTGTTCGCCGTCGAGCAGAACGGTGCAGGCGCCGCAATCGCCGGCATCGCAACCGATCTTGGTGCCGGTATAGCCGAGATCTTCGCGCAGGACATGCGCCAGACGCCGCGCCGGTGCGGCGTCGGTGACAGCGGTTTTTCCGTTGAGATTGAACGAGATGGACATGATTACTCCGTCAGTTCGGCGATGGCGCGGCGGACCAGTGTCAGCGCCGCATCGCTGCGGTATTCGGCAGAACCGCGCACGTCGCCGATCGGCGATAACGGCGCGATATGATCTTGCGTGATCCGTGCGGCGAGACTGCCGTCGGCCGGCTTGCCGGCAAGGTCGGCTTCGAGCGTGGTCAGGCGCTTTGCGACCTCGGAACACGATCCCACGGCGACGCGCAGGCGCTCCACGGTACCGTCGGCCGCCACCTCCAAAACCGCGGACACCATGACGATGGAGATCACAAGGTATTTCCGGGCGCCAAGCTTGAGAAACGTGCTCCGGGCATCCGTTCCGCAGACCGGGATATTCAGCCCGAGGACCATTTCGTCCCGCTTTCGCGCCGTTTTCCGGTTCCCCAGGACGAACTCCGATATGGGGACTTCCCGTTCCCCGGAAACCGATCCGAGCAGCACGCTGGCATCCAGCGCGACCAGGCCCGGCACCCCGTCCGCCGCAGGCGACGCGTTGCAGATATTGCCGACGATCGTGCCCGCGTTCTGAATCTGCACGCCGCCGACTTCACGCGCGGCCTGTTTCATGGCGCGGAACCACTCCGGCAGGTCGGCGCGGATCAGGTCGGTCCAGGTCGCCGTCGCCCCGATATGAAAATGGTCGCCGCGCTGCTCGATCCGGCGCAGACCGTCGATGGCGGTGACGTCGAGAATGTCTTCATCGACGGGCTTGCCGACGCGGGCCGGGTAAAAATCGGTGCCGCCCGCGACAATGATGCGGTCCCCTGCGGCCAGAGCCTGCAGCGCCTCATCGAGTTCCGTGGGTCTCAGATAAGATGACATCGGTGCCTCGGACTCCTGTACGGATTAATTGTTTGTGTACGAACAATTATTCTTCAGAGACGGGGGGACTGTCAAGCGGTGGATTCCGGATTATCGCAAGGACAACGACCGTGACCTCCAGTACCGAATCCTCACCCGAACCCTCCCGCAAACCCGATTGATCCGATCACAGCAATTTGGGGATGAAAGACTCGCCAGCCATGTTATAAAAATCGCGTTGCCGTTAGCGGTATGCTTGGCTTTCTCCCATCAGGCACGCGGCCGGAAGACGATGGGAGCGGGCGGGGGCGCCGACGGCTTGACGGGGAAGAAACGTCCACCTAATTTGTTTGTACACATATAAATAATCGGAACAGGTTCAATGGCCACAAACGTTGCCTCCACCGAAGACGGCGGGCGGAAAGCTCTCGACTCGGTTGTCATCAGGTTCGCCGGCGATTCCGGCGACGGCATGCAGCTCACCGGCACGCAGTTCACGCAGTCCACCGCCCTGATGGGCAACGATCTCGCGACCTTCCCGGATTTCCCGGCGGAGATCCGCGCGCCGGCCGGCACCACGTTCGGCGTGTCCGCGTTCCAGATCAATTTCGCGTCGTTCGATATCCAGACGCCGGGCGACGACCCGGATGTGCTGGTCGCGATGAACCCCGCGGCGCTCAAGGTGCACCTCAAGGACGTACCAAAAGGCGGCACCGTGATCCTGAACACGGATGCGTTTTCGGACCGCAACATCGCGCGCGCCGGCTATACGGAAAACCCGCTTGAGGACGGCACGCTGGACAACCACGTCGTCATCGCGATCGAAATCAACAAGCTGACCAACGCCGCCGTCGCCGATTGCGACGTGTCGTCGAAGGAAGCCACGCGCTGCAAGAACTTCTGGGCGCTCGGCCTGATGTGCTGGATGTATAACCGCGACCGCCAGCCGACCGTCGACTGGGTCAACCAGCGCTTCGGCAAGCTGCCGAATATCGCGGCCGCCAACATCGCCGCGCTCAATGCCGGCCATGCCTATGGCGAGACGGTCGAGCTGCCGTCCGGCGTCGAGGCCTATATCGTGCCGAAGGCCGAAGTCGTTCCCGGCACCTATCGCGCCGTCACCGGCACCGAAGCTGCTGCCTGGGGCCTCGTCGCGGGCGCCAGGAAAGCCGGGCTAGAGCTGTTCCTCGGCTCATACCCGATCACGCCGGCCTCCGCCCTGCTGCATACGCTGACCAACCTGAAGCCCTATGGCGTGACCACGTTCCAGGCGGAAGACGAAATCGCTGCCGTGTGTTCTGCCATCGGCGCGTCCTACGCGGGCAAGCTCGGCATCACGTCGTCGTCCGGCCCGGGCATCGCGCTCAAGACCGAGGCCATCGGCCTCGCGCTGGTCACCGAGCTGCCGCTGGTGATCGTCAACGTCCAGCGCGGCGGTCCGTCCACCGGCCTGCCGACCAAGACCGAACAGTCCGACCTGTTCCAGGCAGTCTGGGGCCGCAATGCCGACACGCCGCTGCCGGTCGTCGCCTCGGCCACGCCGGGCGACTGCTTCGAGACCGCGATCGAGGCGGTCCGGCTGGCCGTTAAATACATGACCCCGGTGATCTTCCTGAGCGACGGCTACCTCGCCAACGCGGCCGAGCCTTGGGAAATTCCCGATGCCGACGAGGTCGAGCCTTTCCCGGTCGAATTCCGTACCGACCCGGAAGGTTTCCATCCCTATCTGCGCGACGAGAAAACCCTCGCGCGGAACTGGGCCATTCCCGGCACGCCCGGCCTGATGCACCGCCTCGGCGGCATCGAGAAGGATTACGATTCCGGTCATATCTCCTATGACAGCGACAACCATCACCGGATGACCAAGGTCCGCGCCGCCAAGATCGACGGCATCGCCAACGACATCCCGGCGCAGGCCGTCGCCACCGGCGCAGACAGCGGCAAGCTCGCGGTTGTCGGCTGGGGGTCGACCTTCGGCGCGATCAACCAGGCGGTCGGCCGCTGCGTGAAGGACGGTCTCAGCGTCTCGCACATCCATATCCGTCACGTCTGGCCCTTCCCGGCCAATCTGGGCGAGCTTCTCTCGAAGTTCGACCGGATCATCGTGCCGGAAATGAATAACGGCCAGATGGTCAACGTGCTGCGCGCCAAGTACCTGGTCGACGCCGAAAGCATTACGCAAATCACGGGTCAGCCTTTCAAGGTCTCGACCCTCGAACGCGAGATCCGCTCGCGGGTGGAAGGATAAACCGATGAATATCGAAACGCCTGTCGAAGCGCTGAAGCCGAACGATTACGCCTCGGACCAGGAAGTCCGCTGGTGCCCCGGCTGCGGCGATTACGCCATCATCAAGGGCGTGCACCGCACGCTCGCCGAACTGCAGATTCCGCTGGAAAAGCTGGTCTTTTTCTCCGGCATCGGCTGCGCGGCGCGCTTCCCCTATTACATGGCGTCCTACGGCTTCCATACGATCCACGGCCGCGCCCCGGCGCTTGCCACCGGCGCGAAGCTCGCCAATCCCGATCTCGACATCTGGGTCGTGATGGGCGACGGCGACGCGCTGTCGATCGGCGGCAACCACACGATGCACGCCATCCGCCGCAACGTCGATCTCAACCTGCTGCTGTTCAACAACGAGATCTATGGCCTGACCAAGGGCCAGTATTCGCCGACCAGCCAGCTCGGCACAAGATCGCCGTCAACGCCGCAGGGATCGGTCGATGCCCCGCTGACCGCCCTCAGCCTCGCCCTCGGCGCCGGCGCCCGGTTTGTCGCGCGCACGTTCGACACCAACCAGAAACAGATGCCGGGCGTTCTCAAGGCCGCCCACGCCCACAAGGGCGCCTCCCTGGTGGAGATCATCCAGAACTGTATCGTCTATAACGACGGCGCGTTCGACGGCTGGACCGACAAGAAGGTGGTCAACGACAATTCGATCTCGGTCGAACACGGCAAGCCGCTGATTTTCGGCGCGGACGGCAACAAGGGCCTCGCCAAGAGCGACGACGGTTTCGGCATCCAGGTCGTCACCATCGGCGAGGACGGCGTGACCGAGGCCAATATCCTGGTGCATGACGAGACAAACAAGATCCTCGCCATGATGCTGGCCGACATGAAACAGCCGGAATTCCCGGTCGCGCTCGGCGTACTCTACAACAACCCGGCCAAGGCATACGACGAAGCGGTGCACGAACAGCTCGCCGAAGTCCGCGCCGCCAACCCGGCCGGCAGCCTGAACGACATGCTGCGCAAGGGCCGCACCTGGACGGTGACCGAGGGGGCGTAAGGCAATAACCGTTATTTTGTGTGTGTTGGCCCTAACTGCAAAATTCAGACAGACAAAAATCAATTCCGCCGTCTTGGATTTTCATTTCGTTCTTGGGCCCCACATTTGCAAATTCTATTGAGCCATCCGTGTGAAGCCAAACCAACAACCTAAGGGCTTCATGACGCTGAGTAATATGGCATCTTTTTGCTCGTGCATCGTCGGCTATGCGAATGACATTCTCCTTGTCTCTTCCGCCTGCTTTCTGCCGATAGAAATCGATGAAATTGAGTGTCTCGGGCGCATGAATTGCTGAAACACAGGCGGAATATGTCGCACTAGCGTGCTTGTTATGAAGGTTAGCTTCATTTTGGCCTAAAGACGTATAGAAGTGTTCACCTATCAAGAAATTGGGCAATTCAGTCTCTAAAAACCTTTCGAATCTAAATCCAGCGTTTTGTGCCGCTCCTATTGTCAAACAGACTCCCAAATCTAGATTAGTCAGTGCGCATTTCCACAAAATATATGGGTCAACATTATTTAAATAATCGCATAGACTTCCATACGCGGTTACCAAACCTGCTATTTCACAGTCAGCCAGCAAATCACCATCGACTAATTCCAAGAGGTCAATCGTGCCATGAAACTGCTGTGCCGATTTCTCTTTGCCGCACGCAGAAATCACAAAAAATTCCCCTTCGCAACACTCCGAAGAATTCAGATAATATGAGACTTGCGCATAAAACTCTGAAACTATATCGGCTGATGCCAAAATATAATCAGAAGTTTCACCATCCATTTCTTCAGAAAGAACAGTACTCTTGATCTTCGTTACCTCGCTCATATCATTGAGATACTTAAAGATACGCCCGTATATCGCCGAGATATCTTTCTCAGAATAAATATGGGCTAGATTATTAGCGACTAAGAATTGCTTAATATCATCCTTTCCTGGGTACAGATCATTCTCGAACAAATATGTCACAAGATCACTCACTGAAAAGACGTTTAACCATGAGCGAGCATCAAACGCAGCAGCAATATCTTTCAAGTCCAACAGAAACTGTTCGGCTAAATCGGGACCAACAGCAGGGCCATCCAGCAGAAACACATTTGGATCAATCAGGGCATTTAGAGACATCAGTCGCGGCCGCTCTCCAATCTTTCCTTCTCAAGTGCTCGCTTGCGAGCGGCCGCAAACAAAATTCCCTCGGCCTCTTCGGAAGACTGATCGAAAAAGTCTTTGGGCCAATTTTTGATAGCACCATACTCGTTGATTTCGACACGCTCGCACGTAGACTGCCCTAATTCATCTTGTTCAACAAAATGAAATGCTAACAAATCTTCTATTTTTTCTCCGGGAGCCTCTGCAATTCTCCTCCTCAATCTATCTACCAAGTATTCACTATGCGTCTCTACTATACATTGCTTCGGATGGAACGCCAATGATAAGAAAAAATCCCCCAATCTCGCCTGAACCCTTGGGTGCAGATGCAACTCAGGTTGTTCAAAAATCAACAGACTCCCAGTCGGTGCGATTAAAGCCATGACGACAATCGGCAAAACCTGACTTACTCCCACTCCCAAATTTGTAAGGTCATGCGCCTTCTGTCCGCTAGAAGTAGCTACTTGAAGTGAGTGCCCAATCTTTCCATGGTCTTGGGTCGAAACGCTCTCAGCCACACCTAAATACGAGAGCCACTCGGTAACCGCCTCTTTAAGTGGTGCAGATTTAACAACCACCTTGCCGTCTAGATCAACGTCAAAGCCTGGTGAGACATAATCGACCTTCCGAGATTGATTCACGTCCAAGACAGCTGCTGTGTGCTCCCCTCGAATTCCAACGTCTTCAAGATCGGCAATATGTTCCAAGGGGTAGAGTGGTCGGGGCTCATCGCGGAGAGGACCAAGATACTTGACGTAATTCCTAAAAAAATTTCGAACAAGACGATTACTATAAATCAGATTAGTTGGCCTCTCGTGAGCGATAGAATAGCCCTTTTCAAATTTGGCCGACGCATACTCCATTATTTGAGGTTCTAAGTCGCGAAGGGCAAGCGTGATTTCGGTAGATTTATTGCGAGAGCTATCAAATCTCTCGGTCGGATAGCGACTTACGGGAAGGACAAGCCTCCGCAAACGTTTGACCAATTCCTCGACACTGACCTCGTTATTTTTATCAAACTCGAATGTGAGTTGGCTCGGTCCAGAGAATGGTCTTACCGAATTTAAAATCAGGTGGACGAAGTCATAAGATAGCTTAAATGACAGTATATCCCTATATGACGTTGATGAAATCGAACGCCTCCCCAAGGAGGTAATTAAATCTGTGAGTCGTCGAGCCTTGTCGAGAGCAACATTGTATTGAACGAGGAACTCGACAGGCATGAAATTTGATACCGATGCGCCGATTATTTGAGAATCTGGTCTTTCCTTTATGATTAAATCTTCTAGATTTCTCGAAATTTGATCTACTTCATAAATACTCGAAAATCGACTAAACTCCTCACTACTCTTCTCCAAACCGAGCTTTTCCAAGAAATTTTGCTCAGGCACACTAATTCTACTTATACGAAAATTCTCAAGTTCTTTTTGCTCCACCAAGTCAACGATCGTATCCTCATCGTCTTCATCGAAAATCTCTATCTCATCAAAAAATTCCGTAAACTCCAAAGACGTATAAAGAAGTGTAGGTTGAAGTTGGGCATAGTCCTCCCCCTCATGACCAACAACGACATCAAAACCCACGTTCATATCTACAGAATAGAGAGAGTCGCCGAATCCACTTTCGAAGTAATCATATTCTCGGTAACTATCTGGGCGGTTCAATTCTGAGTCGTTGGAGCCCGTTCGCTCCAAAAACCAACCAATAGACACATTCTCTTTCGTTGACTCGAAATTTAGCACATCATCAAAGCGGCCCAATCGAACGAGCGGACCATTCAACGCAATCGCTTTTGACGGTAGGGTGTTTTCCAGTGTTTGCTTGATTATCAAGATGCTCTGAATAATCGAGCTCTTTCCGCTACTATTAGGACCGACGAGGATGTTGACCGAGGCGAGGTCAATAATCTTGTGACCCTTAAACGATTTAAAGTTCTCGACGGACCATTTTTTCAGCATTGGATCACCAGCATTCCTACTTAATTAAATCGCAGATCAAATTTGAGCGATACGCATTGAAGTTGCAAGAGTGGCATAAAAGCCCATACCGATGACCGATAATAAATTCGCTCCACTAGAAGTGTGCGTCCGCTTTATCTCAAAAAATATTTATGCAGGAAACAAGACGTTGGCTCGCCAATGCATCCGACATGTCGCCGAAGTCGAACGTACCGTCGCGCGCAAGATAAAGGGCGACGAACGGCGTGAAATCCTGCGAGTGCTCAGCCAGGCAAAGACCGCCTGTACTAAAGGCGATATCGCCGCGGCCTATCAGGCTGCCGGCAAGGGCCTTGAAATGGTGAAAAAGACCGGGGACCAGAACAGCTCGCCGAAGTCCGCGCCGCCAACCCGGCCGGCAGCCTGAACGACATGCTGCGCAAGGGCAGCACCTGGACGGTGACCGAAGGGGCGTAAGGCTTTCCGGTCAGGGCTGCGCAATAGACAGAGAAACAAAACCCGGCAGGGTCGCTCCCGCCGGGTTTTTTTCTTGAATGAGTGCGCGGCGATACTTTTCCGCAGAACCAAAGGACGGGATAACGGCGGAACCTTGACAGGGAACACGCAATACCAATAATTGGTACTAATGACGCGATATCGGGATACTTTCATGCCGAAAAATACATCAGTCACACTCGGCGACCATTTCTCCGATTTTATCGAGGAACAGATCGCCGCGGGACGGTTCGATTCCACCAGTGAAATGGTGCGCGCGGGATTGCGGCTGCTCGAAGAACAGGAAATGAAAGTCGCCGCTCTGCGCAGCGCCCTGATCGAAGGCGAGCAAAGCGGTCCGGCCGGCCCACTGGATATCGACACGTTTGTCGCCGACAAGAAACGCCAGCGGACAGCCTAGCCGGTGGGCCGCGTCCACTTTTCCCCTGCGGCCGTCGCAGATCTGGGCGCGATATGGGACTACACGCTGGAACGCTGGGGCGCCGGGCAGGCCGAATTTTATGTTCGCGAGATTAACGAATGCTGCCAACGGCTTGCAAACGGAACGCTGCCCGGCGTTGACGCATCCGATATCCGCGACGGGTATTCCAAACAGTTTGTCGGCCGTCACGTGATTTATTTCCGCCGCACGGCAAATGACGCGATCAATGTAATCCGCATCCTTCATCAGGCGATGGATGCCTCAACGCGTTTGCAAGGGCCGTAATTTCGTTATCCCGGAAGCCCGGATCAGGTCAGGTCAGGTCAGGTCAGGGACATGACACACGCGAATTTGCCTAACTGTGCAGCTGATCCAAGAATATCTGCCTGACCCCGCCACTTTCCCTCTTCCCCCGCTCCGCGTTCGCCGTCATAACATCGCCGCATGAACACCAGCACAATAGCCTCTCCGTCCCGGCGCGCCGGGGTGCGGCATTCCCTGAACGTCCGTCCCGCGAAGCTCGGCGACGTGCCGGCACTCGCGGCGCTCAGCCGGAAGATCTATGCGCCTGCGCCCTGGAACACGCAGCGCATGGTGCGCAGCCAGATCGTCGCCTTTCCCGACGGCCAGTTCGTCGTCGAACTCGACGGCGAGATCGTCGGTCATTGCGCTACCTTCATTATCGACGAGGCCGCGGCGATGGCGCCGCATAGCTGGGACGAGATCACGGGCGACGGGCTGGCCTCGCGCCACGATGAAAACGGCGACTGGCTCTACGGCATGGAGGTCAGCGTCGATCCCGGCCACCGGCGGCTGCGCATCGGCCAGCGGCTGTACGAGGCGCGGCGCACCCTGTGCGAACATCTCGGCCTGAAGGGCATCGTGTTCGGCGGGCGGATGCCGGGCTACGCGAAGCGGCGGCGCACCTATCCGGACCCCGCCGACTACCTCGCCGCCGTCGCCGACCGCAAGCTGCGCGATTCGACGATCCGCTTCCACATGGCGAACGATTTCGAGCCCATCGGTATCCTGCATGAATACGACACCGACGATCACGATTCGCTCGGCTATGCGACGCACATGGTGTGGCGCAACCCGCTCTATGTCGAAGGTGCGGGCACGCATGAGCCGGCCGACGCGCTGACCATGACCAATTCGGTGCGCGTCGCGACGGTGCAGCTGCAGATGCGCGAGATCGATGAGCGGGCGGCCTTCGAGAACCAGATAGAATATTTCGTCGATGTCGCCTCCGATTACCGCTGCGATTTTGTGGTCTTCCCCGAACTTTTCACACTGCAATTGCTGTCGATCGAGAAAAAGGCGCTGCCGCCGGCGGAGGGGATACAGCGCATCGCCGAATACACCGAGTGGTTCGAAGCGTTCATGAACCGCCTCGCGCTGCGCTACAACATCAACATCATCGGCGGCTCGCACCCGGTCCTCCACAAAGACGGCGATATCCGCAACACCGCCTTCGTCTTCCTGCGCGACGGATCCATCCACCGGCGCGAAAAAATCCACCCGACGCCGGACGAGGCCTATTGGTGGAACATCAAGGGCGGCAACCGGGTCGCGCCGATCGATACCGATTGCGGGCCGATCGGCGTGCTGATCTGCTACGACGCGGAATTCCCGGAACTCGGCCGCCACCTGGTGGACCAGGGCGCGACGATCCTGTTCGTACCGTTCTGCACCGACGAACGCCGCGGATACCTGCGCGTGCGCTATTGCTGCCAGGCGCGGGCGGTCGAAAACCAGTGCTATGTCGTGATGTCGGGCGTGGTCGGCAACCTGCCGAATGTCGAGAACATGGATATCCACTACGCCGAAAGCTGTATCCTGACCCCGTCGGATCTGCCATTTGCCCGCGACGGCGTGGCTGCCGACACGGCCCCCAATACCGAAACAATCGCCTTTGCCGACCTGAAACTGTCGGACCTTCGCGTCGCCCGGTCGGAAGGCACGGTGCGCAACCTGCGCGACCGCCGGTTCGACCTGTACCGCGTGGTCTGGAACATGCGGCGAAAGACCTGACACAGAAAAATAGCGGTGCGGAGACGCCGTCTCCCGGCACGCGGCGATGCCCGCCATGACTGGCCCAAACGGCGAAAACGATTCCCGCCGGCCCGGATCATCGACGCCCGCCGGGATCCGCCGATTCTGTTCAAGAAAAGGCGTTTCACAACCGGGGTTGTTTCACTAATTCAGACCGTTCGTCGAAAACAAACCGAATCAATTTCGATTGAATATTCGGTCAACGTTCCCTAGCATCCTAAATGTAGGCGTTATCGGGGAAGCGTTATTCGCCGGTAACAGTAGTAACCTGTCGCAGTAGTAAAAAGTAGAAGTGAGTAACGTTATGAGAAAGCATGCAATTGCCGCCCTTGCAGGCGTGGCAATTATTCTCTCCCTCGATTTATCGACCGGCAGCCCGGCTGTCGCCGCCGATGAACAGATCCAGCAATGTATCCGCCATGTCGCCGAGCTCGAACGCACGGTCGCCCGCCAGACAAAGGGGGACGAGCGGCGCGAAATCCTGCGCGTCCTCAGCCAGGCCAAGGTGGCCTGCGCAAAAGGCAATATTGCCGCAGCCTATCAGGCCGCCGGCAAGGGGCTTGAAATGGTCAAGAAGGCGGGCAGCTAGAATTTCCCCGGCGGTTCCGCCCGCCGGTCAGCCCGCATCTGTCAGCCCCGCGCCGGTCAACCCGGTGTGCGAACCGCGTGAATAGGCTCCCAGACCCGGATTTCCCAGCCTTCCCGAGCCCGGGGCAGCTTCGCGGTACCAATCTCGTCGGCCGCAAACACCGCCGCGCCGCGCTGCGCGATCGTGCGATCGAGGCCGATCACGTCGAGCGGCGCGACCCCGTCGGGCAAGGGCGGCGCTTCCGACGACAGCCGGTCGACCAGGACCATCCTTTCCTCCATGGATGTCGACAGGTCAGAGCCTTCGCCGCCCGCCGTTCCCTGAACGAGATTGCGGTCCCAATCGGAGATGAATGCGCGGAAATCGGGGTGGACCGACATGCGCCCCGCCTTGGACGTGTATGCCTCGGACGTCAGCACGTCGGGCGTGGACAATCGGTACAGGGCGAGGAACGGGGCCAGTTTCGTCTCCGCGCAGAAGAAGCGTTGCGCAGTCAGAAAGCCCGGAATGGTCAGCAGCATGTCGATATGTCGCCGGTAATAGCTGTCGAATTTCTCGCGCTGCGCCGCTGTTTCGTGCGGATAGTCCATTTCCACCATGTAATAGGTGGCCGCGTCGTTCATAGCCATGCGATGAATTCCCCGAAATTGCGCATTTAGCCGGCTGCATTTGTCTCAACCCGATCGGGGTTGTGTCAATTGTGGGACTCGGGCACTTCTCCGCGTCGATCGCGATCTGATTACATTAGTATGACGTATCGTCATGGTTGAATTTGCATGGGGTGAAAATCTGTCCGGCGAACGTTCCTGTGGTTCTGCACAAGTCGAAGGGTAGGAAAATGACATACATCAAGACGCTCCTTGCGGTCGCCATGATTTCCGTGATCGCTGCATATCCCGCGCAGGCTTCCGATAGCAGGTCTGAGGGCGGTCAGTCCCAGATGGCTGACAGTATCGCTGAGAATACCGCGCAGAATGTCACGCGGGATACCCTCGCCGGGAGCCGCAACGTCACTGCAATTCGCAAAACGCCAGCGGCAGCGCAAGGCGCAGCCAACGACGGCAATACCCCTGTGGCGGGCGATCCCGGGGCACAGGCCCTGATGGCGCTCGGGGTCGCCCTGATCGTCACACCGGCGATGTTCCGGGGCGCGTTTTCGAACTAGGAGACGATTGGAAGCGCTGGGTCAGAGCCTCGGCGTTTTAACGATCTGGAACCAGAACGTCTCGATCGCGCGCGTGATCTCTATCAGTTTATCCATCCCGACCGGCTTCACGATGTAGCTGTTCGCATGCAGGCGATAGGACTGCACGACATCTTGTTCGGCACTCGAACTGGTCATGACAACGACCGGAATTTCACGCAGGTCCTCGTTTTCCTTGACCTGACGAAGGACGTCATGCCCGCTCATCCCGGGCAGGTTCAGATCGAGCAGTACAAGGTCCGGACGCGGGGCGGCGCCGTTGCTCCCTTCGCGTCTCAGAAAGGACATGCCTTCTTCACCGATACTGCAGACGTGGACGGTTTTGGCGAGCTTGCCTTCCGCGAACGCCGCCTTCATCAGGATAACGTCGCCCTCGTTATCCTCGATCAGCAGAATGTGGACTTCCCTACCCGGTAAATCGCTCATGACACGCTTTCCCCGGCCATGCCGGTTTCAGATGATTTATCCACAACCGGCAGAGAGAAGAAAAACCGGGTTCCCTGCCCTTCTTCGGATTCCACCCAGATTTCTCCCCCGGCATCTTCGACAATCTTCCGGCAGATCGCCAGACCGATCCCCGATCCCGGATATTCCGCGTTGCTGTGCAGCCGCCGGAACGGCTGAAACACCTGTGAGAGGAAATCCCGGTTGATACCGATCCCGTTATCCCTCACACAAAAGACCCACTTGTCGCCCTGCCGAACGGCAGAGACACGGATTTTCGGGACAGCGCCGTCGGCCTGGTATTTGAGCCCGTTCCCGACGAGGTTCTGGAGCAGCCGCGATATTCGGGACGGGCTCATCAGCACTTTCGGCAGCGGCTCAGACGTCACCTGTGCATTCGATGTCTCGATCGTATCGCGCAGATTTTGGAGGACATTGTCGAACGCAACGTTCATGTCCACCGGCTCGAACCTGACCGCTTCCGTACCGACGCGCGCATATTCGAGCAGGTCGCTGATCATGATGTGCATCCGGGCGGCCGAACTCGCGGCGATGTCCATGTATTTCCGGCCCTGATCGTCCACCCTGTCGGCGTATTTTTCCTGGAGGAGCCCGGTAAAACTGCGGACCATGCGGACAGGTTCCTGCAGGTCGTGCGACGCGACATAGGCGAACCTCTCCAGTTCTCCGTTTGATTCCGCCAGCTTTCCAACCGTCTTTTCCAGTTCGGCCGCCTTGGTCTGGAAATTGGCCGACATGCGCAGCGCAAACCCGCTGGCCCGCCGGTTTGCCCGCGTCAACGTCCAGAACAGGAGCAACAGCAGTCCCTCGACCACGATACCGCCGGCCAGAATGAAAGCCGGCTGATTGCTCGCATAGCTCGCATGAAACGCTTTCGTGGATGCGATATCGAACGTCCAGTTTCTGCCATACATGTCGAGCGCCAGGGTTTTGCGGAACAGCGGATCCGGGTTTACATCCGGCGCTGCGGCGGTGTCCTCGTCGTACAGAACCTCGCTGCCGTCCGAGATACGAACCGAAACCAGGCGGCGCTGTGTGGCCAGCGTCCCGGCCATCAGGTTTTTCATGATAAACGGGGCATACACGACACCGGCGAAGTCGGCGCTATCGCCTTTACGTGCTTCAGGCTGTCCGCCTTCATAGAAAGGCGCGTAAAACA
The DNA here is from genome assembly GCA_963977005.1 of uncultured Rhodospirillaceae bacterium. Taxonomy (GTDB): domain Bacteria; phylum Pseudomonadota; class Alphaproteobacteria; order MPNO01; family UBA830; genus CAXBCP01. The sequence continues at coordinate 16,937 of CAXBMQ010000013.1, read as the reverse complement.
GAAAGCCCGGTGTTTTCGCATCATCCTGGACAAGGACGATAGGCCCTGTGATCTGCGCGCGCCCCGTTTCACCGGCCTTGAGCACAGCCGTATAGCGGTTGTCTTCATGCGCCATGTCGAGCCCGACGGCAGCGTTGTTCTTCGCCACGGGTTCGATCAATGTGATGGGAAAGTTGACCGGCCTGTCATGCGGCGGGTGAATACGATAGCCGGGCCGGTATTTCCGTTGCCCTGCCAGGTATGTCTGAAGCTTTTCCGGCGGAACGCGATGGATCACGCCCAGCCCGTTGATACCCGGGTATTTCTCGCCGATCCGGGTGCTGTCGACGAAGACCTTCCATGCGGGGTACGGGATATCGCCGCCATTGGCATAGATTGTCGCAACCCCGCTCCACAGGGCATCTTCGTAGCGGCCCATCCGTTCGACGATCATCTCGACGGCCTGGGCCGAGTAGCGCGCGAAACGCTCCTCCGTCAGGTTTTGCACCTGCTTCGCGGAATACTGCCAGGCCAGTATCGTGAGCAGAAGCGACAAACAGATAATCCCCCAATGGACACTATGCAGCCGGCCGCCGCGCTCGATCGCCTCTTTTTCGAGGCGGAGACTTTCAGGCAACATCGATATATCGGCGTCGGCGTCGGCCATCGGGCCCCCGGATACGAGAAATCGAAAAACGTTTTCTGTCCCCGCTTTCCGCATGGAACAGCAAAATAAGCGCAAGCGTAGCCGCTTCGCATAAATTATTGCTTAAGACCGCTTCACCAGCGCGGCGGTCATCCGGCCCGGATCGTCGTCACGCCGATTCCCTGCGAATCCGTCCGGAGTGATAGTCTCCTCCGCATCATGACCCCGCCCGCTTCGACGCCACCTGCGCCCTCCCGTCCGCTTTTGCCGATCGCATTGCTGTTTCTGATCGGCGCGCTCTGGGGAAGTTTCTTCGTGTTGATCAAGGTCGCCATTACGGACGGCGTGCGGCCCGTCAGCTACCTGTTCTGGTTTACGTTGCTGGCGGGCGGCTGGCTGTTTCTCGCCGGTATCCTGCGCGGCAATCGGCCCCGCTTCGCCCGCGCCGACCTGTCCTACTACATGAAGCTCGGCCTGGTGCGATTCACGCTGGCGAACATGATCCTGTACACCGTCCAGGGAAAGGTCGCGGTCGGGATCATGGCGGTCATCATGACCTTCGTGCCGATCTTCACCTACCTGATCAGCCTGCTCGTGCGGATCGAGAAATTTCTCTGGCTGCGCGCGACCGGCATCCTGATGGGTTTCGGCGGGGTATTGCTGATCGTGCTGCCGAGATCGAGCCTGCCCGACCGGTCGCTGGCGATCTGGGTACTGATCGGCTTTGGGGCGCCACTGCTTCATGCCATCGCCTATGTCGCTCTGTCGGAGAAATCGCGGCCCAAAAACGTGGACTCGATTACCCTGTCCAGCGGCACGCTGTTTGCCGCCGCATTTTTCGCCCTGCCGCTGGCCCTGATTTTGGGCGAGTTCCAGACGCCCGGCTGGCCGCTGTCGGCCGGCGAACAGGCGTTGCTTGCGCATTCGGTTCTGGCCGCGGTCAATTTCTACGCAATTTTCGAACTCATCCGGATCGCCGGCCCCACCTATATGAGCCAGGCGAATTTCCTGTCCGTCGGGTTCGGCGTCGCTTTCGGGGTCGCCCTGCTGGGCGAAAGTCACAGCCTGTTCGTGTGGGCCGCCATCGCGCTTATCCTGGCGGGGGTCGGCCTGGTCAATTTGCGGCGGAACTGACGCCTATTCCCGCTCATCGCCCTGTGAACCGCCGCCGCCGTGCCGGACGGCAGGCGAAGTCAGCCGGACGTTATGGAACTTTCCACGGCGGTCGACGCATCGTCAAATCCCCCGCTCGGCCATTGCCCGGGCGCGGTCTTCATCCGACATGAACGGCAGGTGATGATCTTCCTTCGACAGCGACGGTACATCGTCGTCAAGGCAGACCCAGGAGCGGCAATAATCGTCGGTCGCCCAGATTTCGCCCGTCGCCGTGCCGATTACCAGCATCATCCCGCCGTACCACAAATGCATGCTCATCGCCTCAAACGCGCCAATGACCGGATTGGGGAATCCTGCATTGGGCTCGGTCCAGCTGTCGCCCTGATCGCGACTTTGCAGGACGGTTGAATCCGCGATGCCGTCCCTGAACCATTCGGTCGGGTTCAGGTGCGATCCCCCCATCCAGATCGTCTTGTGATCGGACGGGTCGAGAAACAGGAATTCCGGATAGCCCATCCGTTCGCCGCGATGATGGACATTCTCGAAGCTCGCGCCGGCGTCGCGTGTACGATACAGCCCCTCTCCCGTCGCCAGGTACATCAGGTCGGGTTCATGCGGATGGATGAGCAGCCGGTGAACCTCGTGCCACAGCGTGTCGTCGTCGCGGGCATAGGCATCCAGCTCGGTCCACGTCGCGCCGTCATCCACGGTTTTCAGCAGCGCGCCCTGTTCGACCAGCACGAAAAACGTTTCCGGTTCGGTCGGGTGAAACACGATGTTCTTCACATGCGGATGATGCGGCGGCGGAATAAACGTCCACGCATCCGATCCCGGCACATCGCGCAGCGACGAAATCTCCGACCATGTTTCGCCGAGATCATCGCTGCGGTAAAGAGCGGCAGGCGATGCACCGGCGAACAGCGTCACCGCGCCATCGCGATCGCGCGCGGCGAGCGAATAGAAATGGTCGTGCGCGAGGCCGCCGGTCAGACGCCGCCAGTCCCCGCCGTCATCGCTGACCCATAAACCGCCATCGGCATGACAGCCCGCAAACAGCTTCCCCGACCGGTCGTCATGCAGCAGCGCGCCGACATGCCGGCCCTTCAGGCCGCGCGCCGTTTCCACCCAGGGCTTGCCGCGCAGCTTGCGGTCCAGCGTGACGACGCCATCGACCGTCCCGACAAGCATCCGCGTCACGGTACCGGTACCGAAGCTCGTATTCTGCCCGTTCGGCGACAGATAGGTAACGTTGTCGGCCATGACATCCTCAATAGCGGTTTCGACGATCGTAACATATGAGGCGGTTGCCGGTAGACCGTTCGGGCTGGAACGGCGGAGACCTGTCGGAATTGTGAAATGCCGCAAATCGTGAAACGATATTACCCGATTAAACGCAAACCCGGAAAACAACGGAAATCAGGGAAAACGTCATGCAAGGCAACAAGGACAGAATTCTGACAACCCATGTCGGCAGCCTGCCGCGCACGGTCGAGGTGCTCGATGCCATGAAGGCCAAGATGAGCGGTGAGGACTATGACGAGAGCGCATACGAGGCCGAGATCGCCAAAGGCGTGAAAGACATCGTCAGGCTCCAGGCCGACCTGGGCATTGACGTGGTCGCCGACGGCGAAATGTCGAAGTCCGGTTTCTTCACCTATATCGAGGAGCGGATGGAAGGCTTCGAGCCGCGCAAGAACGAGAAATTCAAGATGTTCGAGGCGGAAATCGACGCCTTCCCCGAATATTACGAAGACTATTTCGCCCGCGCGATGCTTGGCGGGACCGTGGTGCCGATGTTTCCGATGTATTGCGTCGGCCCGGTCGCCTATCGCGGCCGGGACGCCGTGAAGAAAGACATCGAGAACCTCAAGGCAGCCCTTGGCGACGTCGACGTGGAAGGCGCCTTCATGCCGGCCACCGCACCCGCCGGCGTCGGGTATAACGAATACTACAACACCGAAGAGGAATTCGCCGAAGCCATCGCCGAAGCTCTGCGCGAGGAATACGAAGCGATCGTCGATGCAGGCCTGCTGCTGCAGATCGACGATCCGTTCCTGTGCGATATTCTGGTCGACGTGACGCTGGACGACAAGGGCAAGGACCGCAAGGCGAATACCTATGTCGATGCGATAAACCACTCGCTGCGCAACATTCCGGAGGAAAAAATCCGGTTTCACACCTGTTACGGAATCAACGAAGGGCCGCGCATTCACGAAGCGCCGATGGATTACGTTGCGAAATACATGCTGAACGTAAAGGCCGGCGCCTATTCGTTCGAAGCTGCGAACCCGCGTCACGAACACGAATATCACATCTGGGAAAACATCAAACTTCCCGAGGGGCGCGCGCTCATACCTGGCGTCATCACACACGCGAGCAACATCGTCGAACACCCGGAACTGATCGCCGAGCGCCTGGTGCGCTATGCGAAGCTGGTCGGCCGGGAAAACGTACTGGCGGGAGGCGATTGCGGGTTTTCGTCCCAGGCCTGCTACCACACCGAAGTTCACCCGAAAGTCATATGGGCGAAATTCGAAGCGATGGCCGAAGGCGCTCGCCTCGCGACGAAGCAGCTCTGGTAAACCGCGGGCACCAGGCATTCGGCACCCGGCCTTTTCTCCCGCCGTACAGCCGCTATGATACCTGCCATCAGATGTCGCAAAGACACGGAAACGTTCGCATAAAGGCTTCACTATGAACCGTACTATCGCGGTCGTCGGCTCCGGCCCCGGCGGGATGTACGCCGCACAGGGCCTCCTTGACCAGGATCCTGACTGCCGCGTCGATATTATCGAACGCCTGCCATCGCCGTTCGGGCTCATCCGCGGCGGCGTTGCCCCGGATCATCAGAAGACCAAGCGCGTCTCGAAAGCGTATGAGCGCACATTAAGCCATGAACGCGTGCGTTATCTCGGCAATGTCGAGGTCGGCAGGGATGTCTCTATCCCCGAACTTCTCGGGCTCTACGATGCCGTCGTGCTTGCCTATGGCGCGCCGCACGACAACCGCCTCGGCATCGACGGCGAAGACCTGCCGAATGTCTATGGCTCGAATGCCTTTGTCGGCTGGTATAACGGCCACCCGGATTTCCGGGACCTGAACCCCGATCTCGACGTCGACGCCGCCGTCATTATCGGCGTCGGCAACGTCGCGCTGGACGTCGCGCGGGTGCTGGCAAAGACCGCGTCGGAGATGTCGGTGACCGACCTTGTCCCCTACGCCGCGGACGCCGCCCATTCGTCGCCCATCACCGATATTCACATGCTCGGCCGGCGCGGACCCGTGGAAGCATCGTTCACCAACGTCGAATTGCGCGAAATGGGGGAATTGGAAAACGCCGCGCCGATCATGGACCCAGGCCACCTGCCGGGTAAAATCGTCGCCGATTACATGTCCGACCGCGACCTGCGGCTGCGCGAAAAGAATATCGAGACCATGCGGTCGTTCCTGGACGTAAGCCCCGCCGGAAAATCGAAAAAGGTGCATTTCGGGTTTTATGCGTCGCCCGTGAAAATCCTCGGCCAGAACCGCGTCGAAGGCGTGCGCGTTGAAAAGACAACTGTCGATTCAAAAGGCAAGGTGCATGGCACCGGCGAAACCTATGACATTCCCTGCCAGCTCGTGATCACCTGTATCGGCTCCCGTGCCTTCCCGATCGACAACCTGCCGTTCAACGATAAATGGGGCATTGTCGAAAACGATGACGGCAAGGTTTCCGAACGGCTGTATGCGGTCGGCTGGCTCAAGCGCGGCGCGTCCGGCACCATCGGCACGAACAAGAACGATTCCCTTGAAGTCGTCGACCGGATCATCACCGACTACGACGCCGATGGACAGGGAGGCAGCCGTCCGGGAACGGACGGCATGGACGCCCTGCTTGCCGAGCGCGGCGTTCGTGTCGTCAGTTTCGCCGACTGGCAGGTCATCGACCGGCTCGAGATCGAAGCCGCGCCCGAAGGCGCGCCCCGCCGGAAATTCGTCACACCGGCAGAAATGATTGCCGCCCTGGATGCTGAACGGCAGACCTGACTAACCCGGTTTCGTCGCAAGAATATCCTGCTTTGCGGCATCGGCATGAGTGCCGCCGCCCCGTAATGCCCCGCCCTCTTTCAGCCCGATTCCGCCGCAACAGGGGGATTGCGGAGTAAGAAAGCGTTACCGGCATTCCCCGATTAGCTCAATTTTAATTATCTTTTGCTTAATTATTTTTTGCGATGTTTAGCCACCAAACCCGCCTTTCGATGGTCGCAACGAATGCTCCGAGCGCCGCTCAACCGGCGGCTAACGCATCAAGGATAATTTAGATGAGTGCTACGATAGAAAACGATACTGCCGCCCCTGCAATTGTCGAGGAAAATCCGGACATGGCGGAGTTCGATGCGCAAGCCGAGACCCCGGAAACCGCCGTGGAACCGGAAACCGCCCCGGAAGCGGACGCATCGCACACGGAGACCGTGGAGCCCGCAAAACGCGGACCGTCCTTGAAAGTGGGGACGAAGATTGCCGGGGTCGTTGCACTCTGCCTGATCGCATTGATCGCCGTTTCGACGATCGGGATTACGCAGATGGAGAAGATCAACAAAGAGATCATCGGCATCGCCGAACGCGATATCCCGCTGACCGAAATGGTGACCAAGGTCACCGTCCATCAGCTCGAACAGTCGATCTATTTCGAACGTGCCGTGCGTTACGGCGAAAAAATGCAAGAACGCCCGCAATACCGGGAACGCTTCGATAAATCCGTCGCGGCCTTCGAAAAGCTGTCCCGGAAAGTGAATGAAGAAATTCTCAAGGGCGAAAAGATGGCACAGCACGCTATCGACACTGCAGGTACGCCAGAAGAGAAAAAAGAATTTTCCCACGTCCTCGAATCGTTCAAAAAAATCGAGGTTCATCACGCGGGATTCGACAAACACGCGGCCGAGGCGAAGCAATTTCTGAAAAACGGCCAATTAGCCGAGGCGGTAACGATCGTCGAACAAATCGAAGTCGAGGAAGACAAGCTGAACCGCGAACTCGAAGCTCTTCTTACCGAAATCGAAAGATTTACCGCCAATGCCGCCAAAACCGCGGAAGAACACGAAAAATTCGCCGTCAAGCTTCTGAAAATCGTTTCTGCCGTCGGCCTCCTGCTTGCGATCGGATTTGCCTGGCTTCTCACGAGCCGGAGCATTGTCCGGCCGCTGCGCAAGGTTGTCAGCGCGCTTGATTCTCTTCAGCAAGGCAAGCTCGATATCGAAATCGAAGTGCGCAGCGGCGATGAGATCGGCGCTGTGTCGAAGGCGCTTCGATCGTTCCGTGATTCCATGAAGGAATCGCTGCGCCTGAAGGAACTCGCCGACGAAAATGATAAGAAGGCCGCAGAGGCCGAGAAACAAAGGGAAATCGACGCGATCGAGGCCAAACGGCAGTCCGAACAGGCTGCCCGGGATGCCGACGAAAAGGCGGCGCAGCAACGCAAACAGGAACTTCTGGAACTTGCCGAAGGTTTCGAGGCCGACGTCGGAAAGGTCTCGCAGCAGATCTCCAGCGCTGCAGCGCAAATGCAGTCCGCCGCGAAGGCGATGAGCGCCGTTGCCGAGGAAACCAGCACGCAATCCGCAACCGTCGCCGCCGCATCGGAAGAAGCCGGCACGAACGTCCAGACGGTCGCCTCGGCCACCGAAGAGCTGTCTTCGTCTATCCAGGAGATCACACGCCAGGTATCGGAAAGCGCCAATGTCGCCCGTGGCGCGGTCAGCGAAACCGAAATGGCCAACGAAAAGGTCCAGGGTCTGGAAGAAGCGGCGAAGAAAATCGGCGAAGTCGTCGAACTTATCAACGACATCGCCAGTCAGACCAACCTGCTGGCGCTCAATGCCACGATCGAGGCCGCAAGGGCGGGCGAAGCCGGCAAAGGCTTTGCTGTCGTCGCCACGGAGGTCAAATCGCTCGCCGACCAGACCGCCAAGGCGACCGACGATATCGGCAGCCAGATATCTGCTATCCAGGGCGCAACCGGCGAGGCCGTCACGGCGATCGGCTCGATCAGCGGCACCATCAAGACGGTCGACGAAATCGCATCGGCGATTGCCGCTGCGGTGGAAGAACAAGGCGCGTCGACACAGGAAATCTCGAGCAATATCCAGCAGCTTTCCGCCGCTTCCGCCGAGGTCAACACAAACATCGCCACTGTCAGCCAGGCCGCTGGCGAAACCGGCACGGCAGCAGGACAGGTGCTGTCATCGGCAACTATGCTGACCGAGGAAGCAGCCCGGCTCGGCGCATCGGTCGAAAATTTCCTGCAAAAGGTCCGGGCAGCCTGAGCGCAGCCCCCAAAACGGAAAACCGGCGGCCTCCGACAAACGGGGCCGCCGTTTTCGTTTGAGCGATCCAGGTGAATGCGCAGTTAAGGCATGCGACCGCGTCGTGTCTAGTCGGTCAGCCGGCTGAGCAATTTTAAAAAACTTTCGCGTTCCGCTTCCGATAGCGGCTCGAGCGTCCGGTCCGATATATCCAGTCCCCTGTGCGACAGTGTACGAACCAGCGCTGCGCCCTTTCCGGTCAGCGTCAGGAGCAAACGGCGGCGGTCGTCCGGATCGGGACGCCGTGTGATCAGGTCGCGGGCTGTCAGGCGTTTTATCACCCCCTGCATCGTCGCCGCATCCATCGCGGTCAGACGCCCGAGGTGATTCTGGGATGCTTCCCCGACATCGGCAAGCTTCATCAGTGCCGCAAATTGCAACGGGGTGAGCTGCTGATCGCCAATGGTCGCCTGAAAAATCGCTGTATGGCGCTGGTGGGCGCGGCGCAGCAGATGGCCGACCTGATCTTCCAGAAGATAATCGGGCGTTGCTTCCTGCTCGGCTCTACTTCTTAGTTCTGTGCGGTCGGCAGCGCGCCATCCCATCGGCTAAATTCCTCAATTGTTCGTACACGAACGATGGGTGACGGGCCCGAGTCTGTCAAGGTCCCGAAACAGGGATCAGATCGCACCCTTGTCGCGTAACGCGGCGATCTCCGACGGGGCGAGCCCCAGCACATCCGCAAGCACGTCGTCGGTATGCTGGCCTAACACGGGCGGCGGGCGGTCGTATTCGATGGGGCTTTCCGACATGCGTATCGGGTTCGCCACGGTCGGGATCGGCCCGCCGACCGGGTGTTCGACCTCACGCCGGGCGCCGCGCGCCTGTACATGCGCGTCGTCGAAGACCTGCTCCAGGTTGTTGATCGGCCCGCAGGGCACGCCGACCTTTTCAAGCTCTTCCAGCCAGAATGCGCGCGGCTTCGACGCGATAATCTCGTTCAGGATCGGCCCCAGCACGGCCCGGTTGCCGACCCGGTTCCGGTTGGTGGCAAACCGTTCGTCGGTCGCCAGATCGGGCCGACCGGCCACGTCGCAGAACCGCTGATACTGTCCGTCATTGCCGGTCGCCAGAATGATGTAATGGTCCGCCGCCTTGTAGGCTTCGTAAGGCACGATATTGGGGTGCGCGTTGCCCATCATTGTCGGCGCCTTGCCGGTGACCAGGTAATTCATCGCCTGGTTCGCCGTTGATGCAATCGTCACATCGAGCAGCGCCATGTCGACATGCTGGCCCCTGCCCGTCTTGTCGCGCCAGGCCAGCGCCGACAGCGCGCCAATGGTGGTGTAAAGCCCGGTCAGGATATCGGACAGGGCGACGCCGATTTTCTGCGGCCCGCCGCCCGGCTTGTCTTCGGCCTCGCCGGTCACGCTCATCAGCCCGCCCATCGCCTGGATCAGGAAGTCGTACCCGGCGCGCGGGCTGTACGGACCGGTCTGGCCGAACCCGGTAATCGAGCAATAGACCAGCCGGGGGTTCACCTTGCTGAGGCTGTCATAATCGAGGCCGTATTTCTTCAGCCCGCCGACCTTGTAGTTCTCCAGCAGCACGTCGCATTCCAGCGCGAGCTTGCGGATCAGGTCCTGGCCTTCGGGCTTCGTGATATCGACCGTGACCGATTTCTTCCCGCGATTGGCCGACAGGAAATAGGCGGCATCGTCGGTCTCGTTGCCGTCGGCGTCTTTGAGGAAAGGCGGGCCCCAGCCGCGCGTGTCGTCACCGACGCCGGGACGTTCGATCTTGATCACGTCCGCGCCGAGATCGGCGAATGTCTGGCCGCACCATGGGCCGGCGAGAATACGGCTCATGTCGAGCACGCGAATGTGGTCCAGGGGCTGGGTCATATCAGTATCCGAACGTGGTTGCGCGCCAAACGCAGAAACGGGCGGATTTCAGGGTCCGCCCGTTTCCATTCTGTCCTGTTCCGACGCTTAAAAGAACGCCTGAATGCCGGTCTGCGCGCGGCCGAGGATCAGGGCGTGGATGTCGTGCGTGCCCTCGTAGGTGAAGATGGTTTCCATGTTCATCATGTGGCGCATCACGTGATATTCGTCGGTGATGCCGTTGCCGCCGTGGATGTCGCGGGCATCGCGGCAGATATCGCGGGCCTTGCCGGTCGAATTGCGCTTCAGCATCGAGATCAGTTCCGGCGCGCAGGTGCCTTCGTCCATCATCCGGCCCATCTGCAGGCAGGACTGGTAGCCGATGAAGATATCGGTCTGCATGTCGGCGAGCTTTTTCTGCACCAGCTGGTAGGACGCCAGCGGCTTGCCGAACTGGGTCCGCTCCAGCGCGTATTCGCGCGCCGCGCGCCAGCAGAATTCGGCTGCCCCCAGCGCGCCCCAGGCGATGCCGTAGCGGGCGTTGTTCAGGCAGCCGAACGGCCCGCCGAGACCGCGGGCTTCCGGCAGCCAGTTCTCGTCCGGCACGAAGACGTTATCCATGACGATTTCGCCGGTCGTCGACGCCCGCAGGCTCAGCTTGTTCTTGAGCTTCGGTGTCGACAGGCCTTCCATGCCGCGTTCCAGGATATAGCCGCGGATGACGTCTTCGTCGTCCTTCGCCCAGACCACGAACACGTCGGCCAGCGGCGAATTCGAAATCCACATCTTGGCGCCGTTGAGCTGATAGCCGCCATCGACCTTTTTCGCGCGGGTTTTCATGCCGCCCGGATCGGAGCCGTGATCGGGCTCGGTCAGGCCGAACGCGCCGACCCATTCGCCGCTGGCGAGCTTGGGCAGGTATTTTTCGCGCTGGGCTTCGGTGCCGTAATTGTAGATCGGCCACATCACCAGGCTGGACTGGACCGAAAGCGTCGAGCGGTAGGACGAATCCACCTTCTCGATCTCGCGCGCGATCAGGCCGTAGGAAACATACGAAACCCCGGCGCAGCCATAGCCGTGGATCGTCGGGCCGAGCAGGCCGAGCTCGCCCATTTCGGGGATAAGATCGGGATCCTCGCGTTCCTCGTTATAGGCATCGACGATGCGCGGCATCAGCTTTTCCTGGGCGTATTGACGCGCGGTTTCCTGGACCATGCGCTCTTCCTCGGTCAGGAGGCTGTCCAGCGCCATTGGGTCTTCCCAGTTGAAAGTGCCCCATTTGCGCGGTGTGTGGCCGCCGGCCTCTGCTGCGTTCGTCGCCATCTGTCATTCCTTTCACTGATCGTCGCCCCGGTCGTCAGGGGCGGTTCGAATTCCATCTATAGGGCGGAGCATAATATGCCGCCGCCATACGGTCACCAGTTATTTTAAGCTTAAAACAATTTATATGCTTGCATAAGCATATCCGCAAACTTGTATGTACACAAACAATCTTTCCGGCGATCGGCACTGCGAATTCTGCACGTGCACCGCGCAAATCGCGCGGTATATTTATGCCCTAACAACACAAACGGGAGCCGTCAGACATGCCGCATTCACTTCGCACTTTTCTCGAATCCGTCGATAACAGAATGCTGCATATCCATGACCCCGTCGATCCGTTGACCCAGGTGGGCTACCTGTGTTCCGAGAGCCAGGGGCCGCTGATGTTCCACAACATGACTGGCTTTCCCGACTGGCGGCTGACCGACATCCTGATCAAGGACCGCGCCGGGCAGGCCGCCGCGTTCGGCCTCGACAAGGCGAACGAGGTCTGCCCCTACCTTGCCGAACAGATGGCGACCAAGCGCGGCAAATCCGTGATGGTGGATGACGGCCCGGTCAAGGAGGTCAAGATGCTGGGCGACGACATCGACCTCCACGCGCTGCCGATCCCGCAGCACAGCCACGGCGACGGCGGGCGCTATCTCGGTTCCGGCATCACGATCACGAAGGATCCGGAAACCGGCATCCGCAACGAGGCCATCATCCGCATGATGCTGACCGACGATCCGCAAAAGGCGACGTTCTGGATGGCCGCGCGGCACAACTATGCCCATTACATGAAATACGTCGCCAAGGACGAACCCATGCCGATGGCCTTCGCGATCGGCCTGCACCCGGTCTACGAGATCATGTCGAACTGGTCCGGCAAGCACGAGGATTTCGACGAGCTGGAATACGGGGCGGGAATCCTCGGCGAGGACATCGAGATGATCAAGGCCGACACCATCGATTTGGAGGTGCCCGCCCATGCCGAGGTCGTCATCGAAGGGCTGGTGCATCCGCATGACCGCGCACCCGAAGGCCCGTTCGGCGAATTCACCACGTTCGGCGCCGGCGCCGAGGGCCCTGCCCCGGTGTTCCAGATCACCGGCATCACCCACCGCAAGGATCCGATCTTCCGCCACATGCAGGCGACGTGGTTCACCGACCACCAGCCGCTGATCACGCTGCCGATGGAGGCAACCTATTACAACCGGCTGAAGGAAACCCACGGCAACACCAACATCCTCGACGTCTTCGTGCCGCCATGGGCGTCGCAGTTCATGATGATCATCCAGATGGAAGCGAAATGGGACGGCCAGGTGCGCGACACCCTGCTGTCTGCGCTGACCGGCCCCAACCTGCACGTCAAGATCGCCATCGCCGTGGACGAGGACGTCGATATCTACAACGCCGAAGAGGTCCTCTGGGCCATCGCCTGCCGTTGCGACCCCGCGACCATGACCCACATGTTCCCCGGATCGCGCCTGCACCCGCTCGATATCTCCATCCCCGAGGTGAAGGACGACTACACCGTGATGCGCATCGGCGGCAAACTCGCCATCGACGCCACCAAGCCCGCCACCTGGCGCGGCGCGGAACGCGACAAGTTCAGCCGGGTGAAGCCGATGGGCAAGGACGACGACGGCCTGAACGACCTGTTGTCCCAGGTACGCCAGAAGCGTTAGGGGCCCGAAGAAGGATAGACTGGATCCCGGCACAAGGCTGGGATGACGGTTGAGAGTGCCTCTGCGGGAAACTCACACTCGGTGTCATCCCGGGCCTGTCCCGGGATCCAGACTCACTGATTCAATACTTCGTAAAGATCATCCCATTCCGGATTCATCTTTTCGATGACATTGAGTTTGTAACGTCGCGGCCACCGCTTGATCGTTTTCTCACGCGCAATCGCTCTCTCGACGTCTGAATGAGTCTCATACCAGACGAGCCTTTTCACGTTGTATTTCCGCGTAAACCCGTCAACCGCACCGGTCCGGTGTTCATAGACCCGCCGAGCCAGATCATTCGTTACACCAACGTACAGCGTTCCGTTGCGCCTGCTCGCCAAGATGTAGACGAAATACTCCATCAGAAATATCCATCTGGATCCCGGCACAAGGCCGGGATGACACCGAGTGTAGGTTTTCCCCACCGGTAAAACCAATTGTCACCCCGGGCTTGTCCCGGGGTCCAGCCATCCTGCCGGAAGGCGCCGCCTAAGCCGCCTGGACCTGCACCTCGCCCGCGGCGTTATCGACCACCACGGCGGTCTCGAAGAACGTCAGTTCGGGGCGTGAGCCCATGCGTTCTTCCATGGAATCGAGCCAGGCCTCGCAGTGGAACGCTTCCGCTGCCTCGCGCGTCTCCCACGCGTAGAAACCGCCGCCGAGGCCGTCGGCCTCCTGGTACAGGAAATGCTTGGTGCGCAGGCCCTGCCCGGCCAGCGCCTGGAATTTGGGGGCCGCGGATTCGGACAGTTTGGCGGCAGCCGCGCGGTCCATGCCGGCGGGTAGTTTGTAGGTAGCGAGAACGGTGATCATCGTATCTGTCTCCTTTGGTCAGGCGGTCGGGTCGGGCTGGCCGAACAACCTTGCAGCGTTGCGGCCCATGATATTCCGTTTTGCAGTCTCCTCCAGAAACGGCAGGTCATAGACGCTGCTGGGCGCATCGAAATCCCAATGGGGCCAGTCACTTGCGTAAAGAAGTTGCGTTTCCGCTTTCATTGCCTTGAAGGTCGCTTCGAGCAGCGCCATGTCGGTCCGTTCCATCGGCTGGGTGGTGTAGTACATGTCGGTGATGTACTCGCTCGGCAGCTTTTTCAGGCCCGGCGCTTCGGACGAACGCATCAGGTATTCGTTGTCGAGACGCTGCATCATGAACGGGATCCACGCGACCCCGCTTTCCGTCCAGATAATATCGAGCCCGGGAAAACGCTCATTCAGGCCGTGCATCACCCAGTTCGTCAGGTGCACCATGCTGCACAGCACGAAGGAGATCGAATGCATGGAAATGAACGTGTCGAGCTGTTTCAGGTATTCGTCCTGCCAGTTATTGCCGGCATGGAAACACAGCGGCTTGCCGCGCTCCTCCAGCATGGCATAGAGCCGCATATAGCTGTCGTGATGCACCGACTTGTAGCGCACCGACGTGACCATGAAGCCCAGCACGTCGGGATGATCGCCGAATTCCTCGACCATGCGTTCGCATTCCTTCGGCTCGCAAAACGGCAGATACAGCAGCGTTTTGAGCCGTGGCTCCGCCGGGATAATGCGCTCCATCAGGAACCGGTTATAGGCGAACGACAATTGCACCTCGACGCGCGGCTGCGGATGCAGGCCGAGCTGCAGCAGGTTGCCGGGAAACAGGATCTGCCAGTCGATGCTCAACGCATCCATAACGCGGCGCATCAGGGTGACGTCGCGGTGCACGCTGTTGTCGTCGACCGCCTCCTTCAGCGCCGTCTGGTGGGGAATGCGTCCGCCGACATCCTGATAGCGCAGGCCGCCCACGGCGTTGGACAGCCCCGCCCCGGCGCCGGTCCGGTGCTGCATTTCGATCGCCGTCTGGCGCAGCACCGGGTCTTCGATGTACTGGACGACCTCTTTCCAGGAGCTGAGCTCGGAATGGTGGGCATCGACATCGACGATCAGCCAGTCCTTGAAATTGCGTTCCTCCGCGTAGCGGCTGGCGCGGGCGAGAATTTCCCGCGTATCGGTCTCGATATCGATTTCCTTACGCAATTCCCGCGTATGGTCGATGCCGCTATCCATGGTGTTCCTCCTGTTTTGCTCAATTAAAGCAGACATGTCATGGCAACGTCACGGGAAATGGTCAGGATCCCGGGAATTCCGTCCCCGCCTCAAACAGCAAATCTTGCTCTTGAATATTTGTTTGTGTACAAATGACTTTCCAGACAAGGAGAACCCAGAATGGCTACCCGGAAACCCGCAAAGAAACCTGCCGCTAAACGTACCGCCAAAGCGCGCCCGACAACGATCGACGCGACCTTCCTGCTACCGCCGAAGGAAGAAATCCAGATCATGATCGAGGAATGGGTGGCGGAAGACGTCGGCATCCAGGACCTGACGACGAATATCATGATCCCGGCCAATGCGAAGGCCGATTTCCTGATGAACACGCGCCAGGACATCGTGATCGCCGGGATCGAGGTCGCCGCGGAGGTTTTCCGCCACATGGTGCCGGAGGCCAAGGTCAAGGTTCTGGTCAAGGACGGCACGTTGGCGAAAAAAGGCACATCGCTGATGCGCATCACCGGGCCCGGCCGCGGCCTGCTGACCGCCGAGCGCACCTCGCTCAACATCCTGCAGTTCATGTGCGGGATCGCCACGCTTGTGAACGAATACGCATCGAAGATCGCCCATACCGACGCACAGCTGATCGACACCCGTAAAACCGTTCCCGGTCTGCGGATGCTGTCGAAATATTCGGCCTGCATCGGCGGCTGCCGCCCCCATCGCCTGGGGCTGCACGACGGCGTGATGATCAAGGACAACCATATCGCCGTGCACGGCTCGATCACCAAGGCCGTCGCCCAGGCACGCGCCCTGACCCCTGCCCTGACCAAGATCGAGGTCGAGTGCGATACGCTCAAACAGGTCGAGGAAGCCGCCAAGGCGGGCGCCGACGTCATCATGTTCGACAACATGTCGGCCGCGATGATGACAAAGGGCATCGCGCTCATCGCCGGGCGCGCCAGGACCGAGGCGTCGGGCGGGATCAACATGGACACGATCCGGGAAAAAGCCGAATCCGGCGTCGATACCATTTCGGTCGGGCGGATGACCCAGTCCGCGCCCGCGGTCGATATCGGCCTCGACGTGACGATCTCCAAATAGGTCTGACACTCTCCGAGATGCCGGGCACACTGTTCCTCGTCGTCGGCCCCAGCGGGGCGGGCAAAGACACATTGATGGACGGCGCCCGGGCGGCGCTTGCGGGCAACCGGGATATCCTGTTTGCCCGCCGTGCCATCACACGCCCCGACGATGCCGGCGGCGAAGACCACGACGCGGTCACCGACGCGGAGTTCGACACCCGTCACCGGGCGGGCGAATACATGCTCGACTGGGAAGCCCACGGGCTGAAATACGCCATCCCGGCAACCTATGCCGATGACCTTGCAGCAGGCCGCGACGTCATCGCAAATGTCTCGCGCAGCGTGATCGGCGAGGCGATTTCGCGGTATTCGCCGGCGATCGTGCTTGAAGTCACGGCCTCGCCCGACATTCTCGCCCACCGTCTCGCGGGGCGCGGCCGGGAAACGGCGGAGGAAATACGGACGCGGCTCGCCCGCCATGCCGCCTCGATTCCCGAAGACGCGGTAAAGACGACGATTTCGAATGACGGGACGGCCGAGGAAGGCATTGAAAGGTTCGTCGCCGCGCTGAAAGGCGAAGCGCCGCATAGCGGTGTGCTGCTTTCCCGGAAAATCGGCGGCGGTGCGCTGGATCACGCAGGATACCGCGATGTCATCGGCGATATCGTGTCGGGCCGGTTTAGCGACCAGGAAATCGCCGATTTTCTGGTCGCCGTCACCGAAAACCTGAGCGACGACGAAACCGTCGATCTCGCCCGCGCCCGCGCAGACTATTCCGCCACCCTCGAATGGGACGCCGATCTCGTCGTCGACAAGCATTCCATGGGCGGCATTCCGGGCAGCCGGATCACCATGGTGGTCATCCCCATCGTCGCGGCCTACGGCCT
>CAXBMQ010000012.1:0-134194 GCA_963977005.1 uncultured Rhodospirillaceae bacterium | reverse complement strand
GCAGAAGCCGCATCCGCCCATCGTGGTGACGTCGATCACGCCGTATTCCCGGGGTATTACCGCGGCGGCCGCGCGGGGCTGGGATCCGATCACGTCCAATTATGTCCAGGCGCACTGGGTTGCGACCCACCTGCCGAAATATCTCGAAGGTCTTGAACAGGCCGGGCGCCCGGTAAACGGGTCGGGCTGGCGGGTTGCAAAGTCGATCTTCGTCGCCGACGATGCGACCAAAGCGCACGACTATGCAAAATCCCCAGACGGCCCCTACGGTTTTTACTTCCGCAATATCATGACCAAGCTTGTCGGCAACGGAAAACCGGAGCTTTTCCGGGCCTATCCCGATCAGCCTGACGATCAGGTGACGCTCGAACAGTCGCTCGATACGCAGGTTATCGCCGGAACGGTCAATTCCGTCGTCGATCAGATTCTGGCTTTCCGCGAAGAAATCGGGGAATTCGGTACCCTGCTCTATACCGGCCACGACTGGATGGACCCGCCGCTGGACCGCCGGTCGATGGAACTGATGGCGACCGAGGTCATGCCGCGCGTCAACGAGGCCCTGGGTGAGCCCGCAACGGCCGGGTAGCTTCCTTGCCCGGTATGCGCCACCGCCAATGCTTGCCGGACCCCTGGCAATGCTGTGCTGGGCGGGCAGCATCGTCGTGGTCAAGGACGCTGCCGGGGTAGTGCCGCCGGCGGCGATGTCGTTCCTGCGTTGCATGCTTGCCATGGCAATTCTGTATCCCATGTGCCACCGAAATCTGCGGGCCCAATGGCCGCTGATGAAGAAGCACTGGAAGATTATCGGCCTGCTGGGGGCGATGTTGTTTCTCGGCGGCAATGGCATGCTGTTTGTCGGGCTGCAGTTTACGACCGCCATCAATGCGGCCCTGATCAATTCGGCGGAACCCGTTATAATCGTTGCCGTTGCCTGGGTCATGTTTCGCGACCGGTTGACCACTGTTCAATGGGCGGGCGTCGCCGTTTCTCTGTTCGGTGTGATCTATCTTGTCGGCCGCGGCGATATCGGTGTGCTGCTCGGTTTCCGGCTGAACGCGGGTGATCTTTTCGTCGTGATCTCGATTATCACCTGGGCGTTCTATTCGGTTCTGATGCGGCGGGTGCCGCGAGAGCTCGACCGGCTGAATCTCGTATTCGGTATCCTGATGGCCGGAGCCATACTGGTCTTTCCGTTCTGGATTCTGGAGAATATCTACTATGTCCGGACACCGCTGATCTGGGCGACCGTCTGGACCACCGCTTTCAATGCAATCTTCGCATCGATTCTGGCCCTGTTCTGGTGGAACCATGCCATAGAGGGGCTTGGACCGGGGCGTGCAGGGCTCTTTATCCACCTGATACCGGTATATACGGTGCTGCTGGCGATGGGCTTTCTGGGCGAGGAACTGTTCGGTTTCCATGTCATCGGGATCGGGCTGATCGCGGTGGGGATTTATCTGACGACGATGCTGAAATCGAAAAAGGGAAGTTCGGAATGAAGAAGCAGAGAATTCGCGCCGCCACCGTCGGCGAGCCGCCGGAAGGTACCTGGTCGAACTGTCTGGTGATTGACCGGCATGTCTATATTGCCGGCATGACGTCGCGCAGCGACGAGTTCGACACGATTGTCGGTGAAGACGCCTATGCGCAATCGATCGTCATTTTCGACAAGATCAAGGCGCTGATCGAGGCCGCGGGCGGGAGCATGGCGGATATCGTGAAGGTCAATATCTTCCTGACCGATGTGAACGACCGCCAGCAGGTGTGGGAAGCGCGCCGCGAGTATTTCGAGGGCGACTACCCGGTATCGACCCTGCTGGAGATATCGAAGCTCGTCCACCCGGACATGCTCGTCGAGATCGAGGCTGTCGGGATACTCGGAAGCGGCGGCGATTGACGCTGTTTCATCGCAGTTCGCCGCGCTAAAGTGGGGAAAACGGGGAGCGAAACGGAGCAACGTCCATGCTGACCATGCGGTCGGCGCTGGAACGGGCGCAACGTCTGTACGGCGCAAACACAGCCATTATCGATGCCGAACGCCGTTTCACATGGTCCGAGCATATGGACCGGGTAATGCGGCTCGCCGCCGTGCTGCAGGAAAACGGGATCGGCAAGGGCGACCGTTTCGGGATCGTCTGCCGCAATACCTGGCGTCATTGCGAACTGATCCACGCGGGATACTGGAACGGCGCAGTCCCTGTCCCGGTCAATTACCGGCTCGCGCCGCCCGAAATCCGCTACATCCTGGAAGATGGGGCGGTCGAACAGCTTTTTATCGAAGAGACGTTTCTGCCGCTTCTCGATGCCGATGCGGCCGCCCCCTGGCGCGATCGCGCGATCTGTATTCCGGGCGGACCGGGAGCGCCGCAGACGGCTTTGCGGTCAACCGACAACCTGATTGCCGACGCCCTTCCGTCCGATGGTCATGACAGCGGCGAGGAAGAAGACGCGATCCTGCTTTATACCGGCGGCACGACGGGCCGTTCCAAGGGCGTGCGGCTGACCCACAAGAACGTTTTTTCGAACGGTCAGCAATGTACCGCGCCGATGAAGATCAATTCGGCCGATGTCTACCTGCATGTCGCGCCGATGTTCCATTCTGCCGACCTTCTCGGTACCGGCTACACGCAGGCGGGGGCTGCCCACGCCTACCTACCGGTCTTCAGTCCTGAAAACCTGCTCCAGGCCTTTCAGGACTATGGGGTCACGTCGGCGATGATGGCGCCGACGATGATTATCCTGACGCTTCAGGCGCCGGATTTCGAAAAATACGACCTGTCGTCGCTCAACCGGGTCTATTACGGCTCGTCGCCGATGGCGGTGGAATGGATCCGCCGCACGATGGCGGCGTTTCCGGCCGCAAACGTTCAGCAGGGGTACGGGTTGACTGAAACATCGCCGATCCTGACCACTCTCGACGAAGACGTGCATGTCGCGGCGATGGAAAGCGGCGAATACGAAATTCTCAAAGCGGCGGGACGGCCCCTTGTCGGCATCGACATGCGGATTGTCGATATCGACGGTCACGAGGTGCCGCTGGGCGCGGCCGGCGAGGTGGTTGTGCGCGGCCCCAACGTGACGGTTGGCTATCTGAACCGGCCGGAAGAGAACGAAGCCGCCTTTCGCGGCGGCTGGTTCCATACCGGCGATATCGGCAAAATGGACGAAAACGGTTTCATGTTCCTGCTCGACCGCAAGAAGGACATGATCGTCACGGGTGGCGAAAACGTCTATTCGTCCGAGGTCGAGGCGGCGCTCTACACGCATGAAAACGTCCATGAATGCGCCGTGGTCGGCGTGCCGGACGACAAATACGGCGAAGCGCTTTTTGCCGCGATTGTCGTCCGCCCCGGAAGCAGCCTGACGGAGAACGATATCATCGACCATTGCCGTGGCCTGATCGGCGGCTACAAGATCCCGCGCCGGATGGCGTTTGTCGAGGAATTGCCGAAAAGCGCCATGGGCAAAATACTCAAAACCGAAATTCGCAAAATCTACGGAGAAAAGTCCCGATGAAAGACAGCCTGACCGCCGGCCTGGAACGCACCCAGAAGTTCGAGATCGATACCGACAGAACGATTGCGTTCATGGGCGATGAGCTTCGCGTCTACGGCACCCCTTATATGGTGCGCGACATCGAGGAGACGTCACGCCTTCTGGTGCAGGAGCACCTCGATGACGGCGAGGGGACCGTGGGCGCCCATGTGTCGGTCGACCATCTCGGCGCATCCCTGCTGGGCATGACGTCGACGGTCACGGCGAAGATCACCGACGTGGATGGTCAACGCGTGACGCTGGAAGTCGAGGTTCATGACGGGATGGATCTTGTCGGCAAGGCGAAGCACGTCCGCTTTGTCATCGACCGCGACCGCCAGAAGGCCCGTCTGGAGAAAAAGCGCGCGGCAATGGGCTAGCGGGCAACAGGCTAGTGGTAGAATAGCTGGGGCAGGTAGAGCGAGATCGCCGGTATCGCGACGAGGATCGCGAGCCGGATAATATCCACGCACCAGAACGGCGTGACGCCTTTGAAGACGGTACCGGTCGAAACGTCTTTGACCACGCCGGACAGCACGAACACGTTCAGCCCGACCGGCGGGGTGATCAGGCTGATCTCGGTAACGACGACCGCGACAATGCCAAACCATACAAGGATCTGCTCGGGGCTGAGCCCGGCATAGCCGAGTTCCTTGACGACCGGGAAGAAGATCGGGATCGTCAGCAGCAGCATTGAGAGGCTCTCGAACACGCATCCCAGCACGACATAAATCCCGATGATGATCATGATCACCATCAGCGGCGACAGGTCGTTGCCGGTGACCAGGGCAAGCAGGCCGTCCGGCAGGCCCGCGCGGTTCACAAAGTTTGAAAATATCAGGGCGCCGATGAGAACCGTAAACAGAATGGCCGACGTGCGCGCGCTGTCGGCGAGAACTTCGTAGAAAATCCGCCATGTCAGCGCGCCGCGAAACAGGGCGATCAGAAACGCGCCGCCGGCACCGATCCCGGCCGCTTCGGTCGGCGTAAACGCGCCGCCATATATACCGCCCATCACAATCGCGAAGAGCAGCAGGGTTCCCCAGACGCCTTTGAGAGCAAGCATACGCTCCGCCCAGTTACGCTTCGGCACTGCCGGCCCCGCCGAGGGATCCCGCCACACGACGTATTTGACGGCCGCGAGATAGAGGATGATCCCGAGCAGCCCCGGCAGAAAACCGGCGGCGAACAGTTCGCGGATAGATGTTTCGGTCATCAGGCCGTAGATCACCAGGATGACGCTCGGGGGGATAAGGATCCCGAGGGTGCCGCCTGCCGCAATCGACGCGGTCGCCAGCGTATCGGCATAGCCGTATTGCCGCATCGGCGGCAGGGCGACCTTGGACATCGTCGCCGCCGTCGCCAGGGACGAACCGCAGATCGCGCTGAAGCCGCCGCAGGCAACGATTGTCGCCATCGAAAGACCGCCGCGGCGATGGCCGAGAAAAGCGTGCGAGGCATCGTAGAGCTCCGATGAGAGTCCCGCGCGCGCGACGAAATTGCCCATCAGGATAAACATCGGCACCACCGACAGGCCGTAGCTCAGCGCGGTGTCCGAGACCAGGGTGCCGACCATCGCGAGAGACGGATCGAACCCCGAGAGAAAACCGAAGCCGGCGAACCCGACAAGGCCCATCGCAAAAGCAATCGGCATGCGCAGGAATACCAGCACCAGAAGAATGGCAAATCCGATAAGGGCTGCTTCCATGTCTCTTTAAGCCGTCTTCATTGATTGAGGCGGGGGTCGTGCGAGCGGATTTCGGCCCTGCCGGTGATGTGACGGATCGTGTTGATGAACAGGGCGGCCGCAGTAATCCCGCTCATGATCGAGATGAAATAGCTTATGGGGCCAAGCGGAATTCGCAGGAACTCGGTGCCGTCGCCGTACTCCATCTGGAAGTCGCCGATCACCCAGACCCGCCAGCACACGACCGCCATCATGATACTGGCCAGAAAATTCAGGATAACCTGCCGGGGCGGCGCGAGGCGTTTCGGAAACCACTTATCAAGCAGATCGACGGTGACATGTTCCTCGCGCAGGCTGACGACCGGCAATACGGCGAATACGATGACCCCCATCATCAGCTGTGTGAGTTCGGTCGCGCCATCAAGTGGCGCACCAAGAACCTCCCGCCCGAAGACGTCGATACAGGTCATCACCATCAGTGCAAACAGCACGAAAGCAGACAGCCCGTCGGTCAGCCAGCCGAACCAGCGGTTCGACCGGCTTTCCGGGGGCGTGTCCGTTACGGGCGGGACGTTGTCCGCCATGGTTACTTCTTGGCTGTCTCGTATGCCCTGGCCGCAGCGCGCAGGTCGGCGAGCGCTGCCTTGCCGTCAAACCATTTGGCGACTTTCTTCACCCAAGCGTCTTCGACGGGTTTCATGCGGGCATAGTAATCGGTTTTCATCGCGTCCGACGCGATCGCGATCTTGCTCCCGGATTTCATGGCATCTTCGCGCCCGGCCGTGTCGGCCGTATCCCAGTGGCGGCCCAGCTTCGCGAAATTGGCGCCGGATACGTTCATAAGCGCCGCCTGGTCTTTCGTCGAAAGTTTGGCGAGAAAGCGCGGATTGAGGATGAAGCCGAAGCTGCCATAGTAAAGTCCGCCCGGCATGATCGTCACGTTCGGAACGACCTCTTTCAGGCGGAAGCTTTTCTGTGTTTCCATCGGCATAAAGACGCCGTCGGCAACACCTGACGACAGGGATTCGTATACTTTCGGCGCCGGCAGTTTGACTGCGGTGACACCGAGCGCACGGCCGACAAGGCTGCCGACACCGCCCGGAACGCGGATTTTCAGACCCTTGAGGTCGTCAAGCGACGTGATCGGCTTTTTGGTATGGATGACGGCGGGACCGTGCGAATGCAGCCCGATCAGAACGACGCCGCGGTGTTCATTGGCTTTCTTCAGGTGTTTCTGGTGCACCTGCCAATAGGCAACGGCCGCCGCTTCGCCGCTGGTTGCGAGACCGGGCATCTCGACCGCCTGGGTCGCGACGTAGCGCGTGTTGTACCCGTGAAAAATCCACGCCGCATCGGCGATCCCGTCGCGTACCACGCCAAACTGTTTCGGTGGCGAAGCCAGCTTGTACTCGATCTTTGTCTTGACGCGCCCTTCGGTCGCCTTCTCGATCATCGCGCCCCATTCGGGCCAGATCTTCGAATTGACATGATGCGTCGGCGGCGCCCAGGAGCTGATCCGAAGGACTGTCTCCGCCTGAACGGCCGACACCGACAAGGCGCAAACGCCAACTGCGCCGGCAAGAATTTTAAGGGTCTGCATGGTTGATCTCCCTATGATGAATTTTCTTTATTGATAGAGAGATTATCGCCACGGTGTAAAAATGGCGAGAGAATTTGCTGGGGCCAATCGACCGCCGGATCCGGCGGCTCAGTCGAGAATATCTTCCAGTCCCTCGAAAAGCGCGTTGACCTCGTCCGCCGTAATTTGCGGGGTGTCGTTGGATGCTTTGGGTCGTCGCGCCGTCGAGGCGATTTCGGTCGTGATGCCGGCCTGGCGACCGATCGCGTCTGCCAGCGCAGCCGGGTCGACAGGTTTGGACACATAGTCGTTCATGCCGGCGTCCAGATAGGTTTCGCGGTCCCCCTTCATGGCATTGGCGGTGAGGGCGATAATCGGGATACCGCAATGCGGTGGCGGCAGGTCGCGTATTTTTCGCGTTGCGGTCACGCCATCCATTTCGGGCATATGGATATCCATCAGGATGACATCGACGTCATGTTCCTGGAGCCGGTCGAGCGCTTCGAGACCGTTTTCCGCGAGCGTTACGCTCATCCCGGCCGTTTCGAGCATGGCGATAGCCACACGCTGATTGACCTTGTTGTCCTCGACCAGCAGTACCGACAGGCGCGAATCCGTCTTTTCTGTTTCTTCCGATTTTTCTTTTGGTTCTGTCTTCAGTTCGTGCCCCGGTGCCGCCGTCGATCCAATTCCGGTAGAGACCCCGGCCTGGCGACCTATCGCGTCAACCAGCGCTACCGGATCGATCGGTTTGGGCACATAGTCGTTCATGCCGGCCTCCAGGTAGGTCTCGCGGTCTCTCTTCATCGTATTTGCGGTGACGGCAATGATCGGGAGGTCGCAATGCGGTGGCGGCAGCTCGCGTATTTTTCGCGCCGTGGTCACGCCGTCCATTTCGGGCATGTGGATATCCATCAGGATGACGTCGACGTCGTGTTCCTGGAGCCGGTCGAGCGCTTCGACGCCGTTTTCTGCGAATGCTACGCTCATTCCGGCCGCTTCGAGTATGGCAGTCGCCAAACGCTGATTGACCTTGTTGTCCTCGACGAGCAGCACCGACAGGGGCGTTTCTGTTCTTTCTGCGACTTCGGACTTGGGTTCGCTTTGCTGTGCAGGGGGCGATGCGCTGACGCCGGATACGCCAACCTGCCTACTGATCGCGTCTGCCAGCGCAACCGGCTCGATCGGTTTGGACACATAGTCGTTCATGCCGGCATCCAGATAGGTTTCGCGGTCCCCCTTCATCGCATTGGCGGTGACGGCAATGATCGGGAGGTCGCAATGCGGTGGCGGCATCTCGCGTATTTTTCGCGTTGCGGTCACGCCGTCCATTTCGGGCATGTGGATATCCATCAGGACGACGTCGAAGTCGTGTCTCCGGACCATGTCGAGCGCTTCGACGCCGTTTTTCGCGAGCGTTACGCTCATCCCGGCCGTTTCCAGTATGGCAGTCGCCACGCGCTGATTGACCTTGTTGTCTTCGACCAGCAGCACTTCCAGCAGACGTGCTGTTCCCGGGTCCGGTTGTGCGCAAGCGGGTTTTTCGGGCTTTTCGGATGTTCGTTCTGGCGGCCGGGTGGTGACTTCCGACGTACCCTTCGAAAGGCCGTCGATATACTGCCGCAGCCGGGCCTGGCGAACCGGTATATCGAGAAATTTCGCGAATTCCGCGAGTTCCGGTTGTGCAGCGCCGACAATCCAAAGGGCGAAGGGTCGCTCGCGTTGCTGTTTCTTCAGTCGGGCCGCCGGGTTCGCCGGGCCGGTCAGGCTTTCGGAATCGAGGACGATCAAACTGGTTTTGCCGGGGGTGGCGTCGAGGTGATCCAGTAGACTGCCTGTGTCGTCGAATATTTCGGTTGCAATGCCATAGGCCTGCAACTGACGATCGAGGCCTGAATCCGGTTCGACGATGGCGGCCGTCAGCAAAGCCCGCCCGGGTAGCGCCATGTGGCGGGGTGCCGATATTTCCGCCGGGGGGCCATCTATCAGTTTGCATTTTATCGCGAAGTGAAACGTGCTGCCTTGTCCTGGTGCGCTTTCGACGGAGATATCTCCGTCCATCAGGTGGCACAGGCGCTTGCAGATCGACAGGCCGAGACCCG
This sequence comes from uncultured Rhodospirillaceae bacterium, assembly GCA_963977005.1. Classification (GTDB taxonomy): domain Bacteria; phylum Pseudomonadota; class Alphaproteobacteria; order MPNO01; family UBA830; genus CAXBCP01. The sequence goes on along the minus strand of CAXBMQ010000012.1, from coordinate 125,292 downwards.
TGCCGCCAAACCTTCGCGTCGTCGATGCATCTGCCTGCGAGAACACTTCGAAGAGCGTTTCCTGCGCGTCTGCCGAAATCCCGATGCCGGTGTCCGATATGGCGAAGCGGAGCTCGACGTCGCGCCCGACCAGGGTCGGCTCCAGACATTCCACAGTGATCGTCCCGGACTGGGTGAATTTCGCTGCGTTTCCGAGAAGGTTCAGCAAAATCTGTCGCAATCGTCCGGAATCGCCGACCATCCGGTCCGGAACGTCCGGCGCGGCAAAGGTCCGCAGGATAATGGATTTTTCCTGGCATTGGGGCCGGACAAGCTGCACCGCACTGTCCATGACCTCGAGCACGGAAAATACGGTCTTGTCGAGCGTAAATTGTCCGGCTTCCATCTTGGAATAATCCAGAACGTCGTTGATGATCTGGAGCAGCGCTTCGCCCGATTGTTCGATTGTGTCGATATATTCGCGCTGGGTTTCGTCCAGTGGGCTATGTTTCAACAGGCTGGCCATGCCCAGAACCCCGTTCATCGGGGTCCTGATCTCGTGACTCATCGTTGCCAGGAAGTCGGATTTTGCGCGATTCGCGGTTTCGGCCTCATCCCGGGCTTCTGCAAGGTCGCGGACCGTCTTTACGAGTTCATGGGTTCGCTGCTCCAGCCGCTCCTTTGTATCCTGCAACTCGATCAGGTGGTCGTTGAGGCGCATCCTGTTGCGCTCCAGCTCCTGCTCGGTTTCCTTGCGGTCGGTGATGTCGAGGGCAAGCGTATCCGCGACAATGCTACCGTCGCCGTTTTTGCGTGGCTTCGAGATGGTCTGGAACCAGCGCCAGCCAAGTGCCGGATGGTGATAGCGGAACTCTTCGGAATGCGGCGCCATATCGTGAAAGGAGCGTCTCACGGACGCCTGCAGCGCCTCCAGGTCTTCCGGGTGAATGCGTGCACTGACGGCGGCGGGGTCGGTCGTGACGATTGCCGGGTCGAGTCCCGAAAATTCCAGTACGGCGTCGTTTGCGTAGGGAAACGATATCGTGCCGTCCGCGTGCAGTTTTCGCTGGAAAACCATACAGGGTATATTGTCGACGATGCTGTCCGCGCACGCATTTCCCGCAACAGGGGACGTGCTGTCAGCCATGCGCGAGATGAGCGCGGTGCTATGCTTGTCGAGCGGGTCGGACATGCCGGACGCAGCCTTGTTTCGGGTTCGGCGGAAGCGTCCATTACACCGCGAATTTCCTAAATATCCTTAAAGATGAAGGCATATCCGCAGGTAACCTGCCCAGCGCAGCGCCCGCCAATTCGGCCTGTCAGTCACCCGGTTCTTCGACAAGTTCGCCTGGCTCCGACGGGCGGGCATCCAGGACAGGGGCAGCCCAGGCAAGCTCGACATCCTCGATCTCGCGGGCATTTGTGCTGTAAAGGTTGAAAAGCGACGGTTTTTTACCCTGTTTGAGCCGTTTGACATAGCGTGGCCCGTTATCCGACAACTGAACGACACACAGCTTGCCCAGACATTCTGTCGGTACGCCGTCATAATTGCGCGTATAGAACAATAGCCACCCTTCATCGATCGGCAGCATCGAATCGCCGATCACTTCCACGGCAACGGTGTATTGGGGGTCCAGTCCCGTCGGACAGCGTGCGTATTTCTGGGCTTCGCCCAGTGGAAAATCGTCGATCGAATCGACAACCGCCCCTGCACCGACCTTCCCGACAATCGGCACGCGCGGCAGGTCTTCCACCAGGTCGACAATCCCGATACCCAGGATATCCGCGATTTCGCCCATGCGTTTGAGGTTTACGGATACCTTGCCGGTTTCCCATTTGTGCAAGTGCCCCGCGGACGTCCCAAGACGCGATGCAAGCTGCTCCAGCGTCATCCGGCGGCGTTTACGCCAAAATCTAATGCGACTGCTCATGATGCAACATTTTGCATCTGATGAAACATTTTGTCACGACTTTTTGTAATATCCTTCTTGACAAAAATTTACCGTATATGAAAAATATGTGAGTTATTTGTCCGATGAATAGGAAAAACATGCCAAAAACATTCATAAACGGTCGTTTTGATGATCTTTGCTCTGCTCAGAAGGATTCCGACGAGGCTACGTCGGCTCTTTGCAGGTCCGATGGAGTGTCTCCGGGCGACTCCGGTTTTGTCGTTTTGGGAAAAAACGTCGCCCCGCGGATAGAGAGCGCTGCCGAGCGGTGCGCCGATGGCGATCTTGTGCAATGGGTCCTCGGCGGTCGCGACCCGGAATATATCGCCCGCACGGTTGGCGCCCGCAGTGCGGAGCTGACCGTGCGTCTGGTGGAACTGCGAACCGGGCCGCTGGGATGCATCCGGCCTGCAGCTGCCGATGCCGTATCAGAACCGGTCACTGACGTGAAACCGCGACGTGCGCGCCGTCATATGCGGATCAGGCAAAAACCGGTCTTGTCGCTCGTTGCCCGGGCATTTGGCCACCGGTTGCAGCGGCTTGGCGACCGGCTCTATCTGGGCGGGGAGGAGACAACACTGCCCCGACTGGTGCGCCTGGCCCGGGAGAAGGGGGTGAGGATCCGCTACCCGCTGCTCGACCCGATGGACGGGGCGTGGAGCACAGGGCCAAGCCGACAGACGCCGCGCGAGCGGGACGATGCATGGCCGGGGTGGTTGCAATGAGTGCCGCAAAGCGGAAGAAGCGCCGCCGTCAACGCGCAGTATCGCGCGGGGGCAGGATGCCGGCCGGAAACCGGGCCGGGGCAATCCGTCCGGTCGCGGTCGGGCCGACGCCGGAAACAGCCGCCAAGCTGAAGCGCGACCTGGTGGAGCATCTGCACAGCAAAGGGCGGTTGTCAGCGGAGCACGCGCAGGCCGCAGAGGAGGTTCGCCGTATCTGGCAGGCGTTCTCCCGGATTCTCGGACCGTCCGCGACAAATCCCGCGACGCTGGCCACCGGGCGCCGGCCCGGAAACCCGGGGATGGCGATCGATTGGCTGTCCGATGTCGAGGAAATCATCTGGCGGGACCGGTACCGGCCGTGGGCCTCCGAAATGGCAGCGCAACCCTGCGGCGGAACCGTCCGGGTCACGCGGTTTCAGGTCGTGCTCGAAATTGTCGTCGACAACCGGAGCCTGCGGCAGACCGAGGGGTTTTACCGCATGCGGCATGGCGCAGCCTTCGAGATCGTCAGGGCGGCGCTGCAGCGGTATGCGGAGATCGCCGGCTGGATCGGGGAATCCCGGTGATGGCGCTGTTGTCGGATCAAGTATGCCGTCATAATTGATCATATAAGATAAAAAAATAGTCATATAATTTGACATGGGACAGTTTATAGCGTAAAAACGTCAAAATGGCTTAGCTGGGTCGGGAGGAAGAGATCCCTCCCCCGGGACTTGTTCAGGCGGCGAAATCGTCATTTCTGCCCGCCGTCCGATGCCCTGGCCCCCGATCCTCCGAGCCCAGGTACCCGTAAACCAGATCACCCCGCATTTGTCGTCGCCTGCCGGATTTGCCACCGGCGATGAATGGCCGCGTCAATTCAATCGCATGGAGATGCCATGAACGACATGGAAACAATACCCTCGACAGACGGACACGCACGTCAGGAAGCCGATCCGCCGACGCAGGAGGCACCGGGTTCGGCCGCTGTTGCCGATTGGCGCGCCACGCTGCCGCCGGATATGCAGGGCTTTGCCAACCAGTTCGCGTCGCCGGCCGATGCCGTCAAGACGGCGCTCGAGTTGCGACAGAAACTCTCGACCTCCGTCCAGGTGCCGGGTCCCGATACCGACCCGGCCAGACGTCTGGAGATATTCAACCGGCTCGGACGCCCCGAAGACGTCGACGGTTACGAAGTGGCGCGCCCCGAGAACCTGCCCGACTGGGTATCGTTCGAGGACGAGAGCGTACAGGACGCACAGCGGTCGTTCCTCGAAGCGATGCATGGCACCGGTGCGACGCAGGAAATGGTGAATGCCGCGCTGGGTTGGTACTGGAACCATCTCGCGGAATCGGAATCCGCCCGCGACCGGGTCCTCGAGACCGAATTCGCCGATGCCGAGGCGGGGCTGCGTCGCGAATGGGGGCGCGATTTCGAGGGCAATCTCGAACATGCCGGCCGCGCGGTTGCGGCCTTTGGCGGACAGGAGCTCGGCGACACGCTCGAGCAGTTCGGCCTTTCCAATCACCCCGCCGTTATCCGGGCTTTTGCTCGTGTCGGCCGCACCATGGGAGAAGACACGATGATTTCCGGACCGATGACCGAAACCACCCGCAACCAGCTCAAGCAGCGCGCCGAAGATCTTGTCGCCGAAGACGATTACTGGACCAACGAGGCTCACCAGCGCGAAATGCGTGAAATCATGCTGCAGCTTTACGGCGAGAAGGAAATCGGTCCCGGCGTTGAGTGAAAGGTTTTCCGGCGCGGTTTCCCCTCCCGCCGCGCCTCCTCAGGCGCCGGCAATGCATGGCGCATTGCCGGCGTTTTTTGCTTCTCTTTCCCGCAGTCGGTTTTTCGGCATTGTGCCCAACAGGTCCCCTAAACGTTTCGCGCGGGGTCGGAAAAGTCCGACGGCAGGCATGTTTCCGGGGCAACCGTTCAGGTGGTACGCTACCTCCCACATATGACAGTCTGACAACCTCCCGAAGGGATTGTAGACGGTCTCCCTGAATAGCGATTTCCCAGGTCACTGAACGATCGGCAGCGACGGTAAGGCATTATCGTTTAAGTTGCAATTCAAAAAAAAAGATAACGCTGAAATAGTATTCAAATCGCCTGGGAAATTACGTGCTTGGCGTTCTCCCGGCGGTCCTTTCGCAGGCCCAGAAAGCACCAAACGGCAGAGGCGTCCCATTTCGAATGGCTGCGCCGTCATCGATGCCGGAGGTTTTTCTCGGCGTGTCACGGACCGGGAATCCGCTGCGGCAGTGTTTGCGCTCCGGCGGCAGCCCCCCGGTCTGTCTTTTCTCTCCCCATCAAACTCAACCACAGAGGAGACAGACATGTCGACTTCCGTCGACGCCTCGTTCTCGAAATCCTACGAGACCGAGGTCAAACAGGCGTATCAGCGCATGGGATCGAAGATCCGCGCGCGGGTACGCTCCAAATCGAATGTAAAAGGCTCTTCGACAACCTTCCAGGCTGTCGGCAAGGGCACGCCCACCACAAAGGTGCGGCACGGCCAGATCACGCCGATGAACGTTTCGCACACCCCGGTCGAATGCGCGCTCACCGATTTCTATGCGGGCGACTGGGTCGACAAGCTGGACGAAGCCAAGGTGAACCACGACGAACGCCGCGTGCTTGTCCAGGCGGGTGCCTCGGCGCTTGGCCGCAAGACGGACGAGCTGATCATCACGGCGCTCGACAACACGACGGTCGAGGTCGCCGCCGGCGGTACCGGCCTGACCCTGGCGAAGATCATGTCAGCGATGGAAACCCTCGGCGGCAACGATGTCTTCGAAGACGGCCAGATGACCGCGGTGGTGCCGTGGAACGAATGGACCGACCTGCTTCAGATCGAACAATTCGCGTCCGCCGATTACGCCAAGGACAACTACCCGCTGCTCAAGGGGTCCGAAGCGCGGTTTTTCCTCGGGACCGTCTGGATGCCCCATTCGGGGCTTGAAGACCTGGTCTCGGGCGGGGAATCGAAGTCGTACTGGTTCAACCACGACGCGGTCGGCCATGCCTCGGGCGCGGACATAAAGTCCGACGTCACCTGGCACGGCGACCGCGCCGCCTGGTTCGTCAACAACATGATGAGCCAGGGGGCGGTATTGATCGACGGCAACGGCGTCGTCGAAATCAAGGCGGCCCGCTAGGCCATTCTGCCAACCCCGAAGAAAGGAGGGCCGCATGGCCTATGACAAGGACCAGCTTGTGCTGATGGCCCATGGCCGGAACCGCAAGCTCTACGCCTACTACACCACCGACGCACCGGCGGCGGTCGACACCGCGGGCTATTTCAACAGCGCCGCAGACATGCTCGACACCGGCGATGTGATCCTGGTGGTCCAGGTGAACAACGTGGCGACGATCGGCAGCGTTACCGCCGCCGGCTGGCACATCGTGGTCAGCAATGACGGCGCCGTCGTCGATGTTTCCGATGCGACGGCGATTGCCACAACCGATACCGACTGAGCGGTAACGGCTCGTCCGGTACGGGCCCGCGAAGCGTTCGGCTTCGCGGGCCTTTCCGATCCTCCTGTATATGGAAAGAACATCAGATGAATTCTGCAAATTCCGGCGGACGGTCGCCGGCCCGGACTCCGACCACGACCCCGCCGGCGACGGGGGAACATGCCGCGGCCGGAACGGCCGGTACCGCAAACCGCCCGGTCTCCGCACTGCATGACGGTCCTGCCGCAGGCGGCGTTGCCGTTGGCCGCGACCCGGCATCGGCCCGGCGCCTGGTCGAGGATCTGCTGGGCAGGCTGAAACGCATGCGCGCCGGTCGGGCTGTCTGGGAATCCCATTGGCAGGAGCTTGCCGAGTTCATGCTGCCGCGCCGCGCCGATTTCAGCCGCGAACAGGTCCAGGGCGGCAAGCGCACCGAACGCCAGTACGATGGCGCGCCGATGCAGGCAGCCCGCGGGCTCGCCGCATCGCTCGACGGGATGCTGAAGCCGAAGACCGCGAACTGGTTTTCCCTGCGCGCCGCGGACCCCGATCTCAACCGCCGGAGCGACGTGCGCCGCTGGCTCGAGGACGCCGAAAACCGTCTACGCACCGCGCTGTACGATCCGCGCGCGCGGTTCCTGCAGCGTTCGGGCGAGGTGGATCTCGATCTCGTCGTGTTCGGCACCGGCGTTCTGTATGTCGGCGAGAAAGTCGGCGAGCGGCGCCTGCTGTTTCGCGCGCATCATCTGCGCGGTGTCTACCTGGCCGACGATGCCGATGGCGAGATCGACACCGTCTTCCGGGTGTTCCGGCTGACCGCGCGCCAGGCCGCGCAGGCTTTCGGCGAGGACCGGATCGGCGCCAAAACCCGGGAAGCCCTGCGCGACGGCAACCCCGATGCCGAATTCGACTTCCTGCACGCCGTGTATCCGCGGCACGAGCGCGACCCCCGCAAGGCGGGCGCGACGTCCTTGCCCTGGGCCAGCGTATTTGTCGATATGGCGAGCGAGCGGCTGCTGTCGGAAGGCGGTTTCGCCGATCTGCCCTATATCGTTCCGCGCTGGGAAACCGCGCCGGACGAAGTCTATGGCCGGTCGCCGGCCATGCTGGCGCTGCCCGACGTCGCGACCCTGAACCAGATCGGCAAGACGTTGCTTCGCGCCGGACACAAGGCGGTCGACCCGCCGCTGCTGGCGCCCGATGACGGCATCAAGGCGACACCCCGGACCTGGCCGGGCGGGATCACATATTACGATGCCGACATGCTGGCCCGGACGGGCGGACGGCCGCCGATTACGCCGTTGAATACGGGCGCAAACCTGCCATTGGGGCGGGAGATGCAGAACGACACGCGCGAGCAGGTCTGGTCGGCGTTTTTCCGCAACGTCCTGCAAATGCCCGAGAACGGGCCGCAGATGACGGCTACCGAGGTGATCGAACGGCGCGAGGAGTTCCTGCGGATTATCGGCCCGGTCTTCGGCCGCCTCGAAGCGGATTATACCGGCCCGCTGATCGAGCGCTGTTTCAGGATCATGTTGCGGTCGGGCATGTTTGCCGACCTGCCGGCGGCGCTGAAGGGGCAGGGAGTCGATTTCGAATACGCGTCGCCGCTGGTGCGCGCCCAGAAACAGATCGAAGCCGCCGGTTTGCGCAAGACCATCGAGGAACTCGGCCCGATCGCGCAGGTAAATCCCGCGGTGCTCGAGAACTTCGATGCCGACAGGATCGTGCGCGATACCGCGGCGGCAAACGGTCTGCCGACCGCCTGGCTGGTGCCCGCGGACGACGTTGCCCGCCGGCGCGATGCGCAGGCCCGGTCGCTGGCGATGCCCGGCGATATCCCGACCGGTGGCGGCGGGGCAGCGAATGTCGATACCGCTGCCGCGGGAACAGAGGGCAGCATGCCCGACGCAGATCCCATGGCGATTCTCGACGCGCTGTCGCGGCAATAGGGGTATCGGCCTGCCGGCCGTTACCTGTCCCAACCACACCTGTTTTGCCGCAACGGCGGTCAGACGATGAGGAGAATGTACGATGAAATCTCACGGTCACAGATATGCGGGCGCGCACGAATTTCTGCCGCGAAACGCGCGGCGGTTCGGGGCGATATTCAGCCCGCCCAGTCCTTCCCTGCCGCCGCTGGCACCTCCCCTGCCGGAACTGGACGATCCGGCGATCGAGGAAGCGCGGCGGAAACGACGCCTTGTCGAGGCCCGACGGCGCGGCCGGCAGGCGACGATTTTGACCGGCGCCAGCGGCGATGAAAGCCAGGCGCTCATCAACCGGCCCGGTCTTCGGCGACTTCTGGGCGGCGGCTGACGGAAGAATCACGAGGTCGGCAGCGCGCTGCGGGATGCGCAGAATGACGGCGACGAAACATGCTGTGCTACAGGAGACGGTTTCCGCCACCGTCACGTCGGGCGACGCCGGGACCGGCTGGTTGGCCCTGAGGGAAGGCGGGCGCTATTTCGACATGTCGATCGCGGGCGACTGGGAAGGACGGGTGACGCTTGAACTGCGTGCCTGCCCAGGCCGGCCCGGGAGTACTGTCATGGCGCTTGCGGTTTTCGTCAAAAATGCCGAGGAGCTATTTCACGTCGATCGGGATTCCGACGTTCGGTTATGGGTGCGGAACGGCGATTTCGGGCGTGGACGAATAAGGCTCGAACTGGGAACGTGACAAAGCCCGGTACGCCCGTCAGTAGTAATCCTTCATCTGGGCGATTTCGTATTCCACGTCCAGTGCCTTTTCGGCCTTGCGGAGCGTGCGCCAGACGCCCTGCCAGGCGTCGAAAGCGGTTTTCTGTTTCTCCCGGGCCGCGCGCATCTGGGGTGTCATCGGCCTGCGCGGCAGCGGCGGCACGACGAAGGTCTGACCTTCCTCGATGCCAAGCTCCGTGAGGACGGCCCGGAGTTCGCCGTATTGAATTTTCCGGGCCCGGTAATCATCGTCGGCGATGGCGAGGGATACCTGGCGGTTCTCGCCGTTATGCGAAATGCTCAGCGCGATACGACCGTCTTTTTCAGCCTCGCACGCGACGCCGTCCAGGGAGCGCAGCTGGTCGATAACCGTCTTGAACCATTGGTCTTGTGTCGCATCTGTGGACATGGAGGCGTTCTGTTCAATCTCCGAGGCCATCTGACAGGATCGTGCGCCTCGTGGCGTATCTTACCCGCGGCAGCAGGGAACGTGAAGCCGGACGCGCGCAGACAGAACGCTCTTCGCTTCTGTTTTCGTCCTCTGCTAGGTTTGCCGTCCGCGCCGGTCATTGCGCCGCGTCGGGCAGGCAAAACGGAGGGGCAGGTTATGGCGGCGGAACGCGCAGATTCTTACGCTCTCGGACGGCGGATACTGGACTATCTGCGGACCTTTATGTGGCCCGTGCTCGTCCTCGTGCTGATTTTCGGCTATGGCGACAAAATCTGGGATCTGCTGGATAGCCGGGAAGTCGAACTTGCCGGCGTTCTCAAACTGGGTCAGCAGGTCTCCCAGATAAAGGAGAACACAAACGAGGAACTTGACGATATTCGCGCCCTGTTAAGCGCTGTGCAGGGCGGTGGCGGACCGACGGCGCAGATCGTGAAGGATATCGAGGCCAAGATCGGCAAGGTCGAGCGCAATCTCGACCGCGAAGTCAGCCAGATCCGGTCGGCCGCACCGCGCAGCCCCGTGCCGTCCAAACCGGTACAGAAATCCGTCAAAGTCGACCAGCCGGTGGGCGCGGATGCACTGGCGACGGCCAGTGCGCAGGAAAGGCTTGGATTCGAGGCTATCCTGAAACGCGATGCCGATGCCGCCTACAAGGCATTCGATGCCGCGTACAGGAGCTACCCGGAATATCACAACGTCAGGGAAATCAGGGCGGTCCTGGAAAGCAAGCGGCGTGCGCTGGCAAGCCCGCAATCGCCCGAATGGGACACGCTGTATCAGCGAATCCTGGCGGATCTTTCCTGGGGCATGCCCGCCGATCTGCGGCCGAGGTTCAGAGCACTGGTGACAAATTCCTATCGTCGATAAGGGGCTTGCCGTTTCGCCTGCGGCCGGGCTTGCCGGTCTACCGGAGCGAATGATCATTCGGTATAAAAGGGCGACAACGACAACAAGACGAAATTTGGAGGAGACTAAAGTACATGTTCGATTTTTTCTTTCCCACCGAGGGTATGGGCTCTCAGACCCTCCGCCTGGTCGCCGAAGCGGCTGAGGGCGGCGGCGATGTCTTCGAGATCGCCCGTGTGTGCAGGGAAATCGAACCCGGCAATCATGCAAGCTGGGAAAAGGCCTGGACCGAAAAGGCAGAGGATACCGAGGCACGCGCGAAGAAATGCCTGGCCGATGGCCATGAACGCTCGGCGATGAAGTATTTTTTCGCCGCCAACCAGTACTGGCGCATGGCCGATGTTTTCCTGCGGATGGACCGCAATGACGAAAAGGCGGCCTATTTCCGGAAAAGCCAGGAGAATTTCAGGGCCGCCGCCGCGCTCCACGATCCGCCCATCGAGGTGATCGAGGTGAAATGCGGCGACGAAACCTATGACGGCTATTTCTGCCATCCGAAAAACCCGAAACCGGGCAAATGGCCGGCCCTGTTCTTCATCGGCGGGGCGGATGCGTTCGCCGAGGAGATCTATTTCAGCGGGAAGGAAATGGTCGAGCGCGGCTATGCCATGCTGCTCGTCGACACCCCCGGCCGCGGCTCATCGATGTATCTGAAAGACATCCCGACACGGGCCGATTACGAAGTGCCGGGCAAGGCCTGCTTCGACTATCTGTTTGATCGCCCGGAAATCGATCCGGACCGGGTCGGCCTGATGGGTATTTCCATGGCGGGGTATTACGCGCCCCGTGTTGCGGCTTTCGAAGACCGGATAAAGTGCATGGTTTCGTGGGCCGGGTGCTATTCGATCCTCGACGATCTCTACGATTTCTATGAGCATCTGCAGCCGGTCGTCCAGCGCCTGCTGGGCGGTGTCAGCCACGAAGAGGCGCGCGAACAGCTGAAGGCGTTCACGATGGAAGGCATTGCACAGAACATCAAAGTGCCGACCCTGATGACCCACGGCACATCCGACAAGTTGATGAACTGGGAAGGCGCGAAGAAGCTGTTCGACGAGATCGGCGCCGAGGACAAGACGCTGGTCCTGTATGACGACCCCAAGGTCGGCGGCACCGTGCATTGTTCCCACGACTGCTGGGTGCATCAGAGCCCGCTCATTTTCGATTGGATCGAGGAACACCTGTAAGGGCAGGTTTTCGACCCGACGAAATCAGCAGATAAAAAACGAAACAAGGGCGGGAAAATTCCCCGCCCTTTTTCAATTCTGCCAGTCTGTCTGCCAGTTTCTCTGCGAGCCTCCAGCGCGGGACCCGGTCCCGTCGCTGCGGCGAAAGTGCCGGTTTTTACCCGGCAATTCCGAGCGGCGACCAGGCCACCGCGATCACGACTGCGGGAATAGCCAGGCAATACAGCCTGAATACGATACCGATCATTTTACTGCCTTCCTACGAATGTACCTACACATCCCCCCGTACCGGGGTCTTGCGATTAATTATGCAATTTTCGTGCCAAATTTCGGGACTCCATTGAATCAAGGGATTAGCGGCAATCCGTCATCGGGTTTGTTTCGGGTTGTAAAGATTCCCGACGTTTCGGGACGACTCTGGCCCACCAGGAGAAAAGCCATGTTCAACCGTGTTTTCGCGCGGGTGCGCGGTCGTGTACACCCGGGTCACGATTCCGGCCGTGTACGCCGCCGTCTGCGCCACGATATGCCGGGAGCAACCTATACCGAAGAGGACCGCCGCCGCGAGTTTCGCGGCGTTTTTCACGCAGCCCCGGCGGGCGGCCGTGTGCTGGCCCAGCTCCTCGACCGCTGCCGGGTCTGCGACCGCAGTTTCGTGCCGGGCGACAGCCTGGAAACCGCCCGGCGCGAAGGCATGCGCGATATCGGGCTGTGGCTGCTCGATATTCTCGAGGGCGATCCGCCGGCCCGGGCGCGCACCGCCGAGGCGGACCCCGTTCCGCCCGAACGCCGGGACTGATCGATGCCAAAAATCCGGGAGGTCGCGTGATGACGGCGAAAACCAGTACAAGGAAGCCGCCCGTCGCCGGGACGGTACCCGCAATCGCGAAGTCCGGAACGCCCGGAAAACGCGGCGATAACGGTATCGATCTCGATGAACTGGCCGGTTATGCGGAAATGTTCACCAGCGTGGAAGACGCCGCGGCGCTGCTGTCGATCGGCGCCGCGGCCCTGCAGGCCCTGCTCGACGATCCCGAGATGCCCCATGCCGCGATCTGGCGCCAGGGCCGGGCGCGGGCGCGCCTCAACGTGCGCCGCGCCCAGTTCGAGCTGATGGCAAAGAACGCGACGCTCGCCGTTCATCTTGGCAAGGAACTGCTCGGCCAGGATGGCACTGCTGCGGGCGGGCCCGTCACGTTCGTGGTCGATACGGGAATACAGCGCGATGACGGATAGGAAAATCAGCACCGGATATGTCCCGCGCCCCGGGCAGGCGGCGCTTCATGCGGCGATGAAGCGCTTCAACGTCCTTGTCTGCCACCGCCGGTTCGGCAAGACCGTGCTCGCGATCAACGAGATGGTGGACCGGGCGTTGCGTTGCGACGGCGACAATCCACGCTTTGCCTATATCGCGCCGTATTACCGGCAGGCGAAACAGGTCGCGTGGGATTATATGAAGCACTTCACCGCGGCACTGCCCGGCGTGAAGGTGCATGAAACCGAACTGCGGATCGATTTTGCCGGCGGCCGGCGTTTGCAGCTTTTCGGCGCGGACAACCCCGATGCGCTGCGCGGCATGTATTTCGACGGGGTCGTGTTCGACGAATTCGCCATGATGCCGCAGCGCATCTGGCCGGAGGTTATCCGCCCGGCGCTGACCGACCGTGGCGGCTGGGCGATCTTTATCGGCACGCCAAAAGGCCGCAACGGGTTCCATGCGCTGTACCAGAATGCGCTCGCGGCGATTGCCGCCGTGCCCGCGAATGAACAGAGCGAATGGTTCGCGACACTTCGGCCGGCCAGCCTGACGGGTGTCATCGCAACCGCTGAATTGTCGTCGGCCCGCCGCGAAATGAGCCCGGAAGAATACGACCAGGAATTCGAATGCTCGTTCCATGCGGCGCTGCCGGGCGCCTATTACGCCCGCCTGCTCGATACGGCGGCCGCGCAGGGCCGGCTCGACCGGGCGCCATGGCAGCCCGACCTCGCCGTGCATACCGGCTGGGACCTCGGTATCGGGGACTCGACGGCGATCTGGTTCGTCCAGCAGGCCGGCTCCGAGCTTCACTGGATCGACTATTACGAAGCCGACGGCTACGGCCTCAATCACTATGCCAAGGTGATCCGCGAGCGGCCGTACGTATACGGCGATCATCTGGTGCCGCACGATGCCGGCGCGCGTGAACTCGGTACCGGGCGGACCCGGATCGAGACACTTGCGCGGCTCGGCCTGCGCACCCGGCTGGTGCCGCGCCACAACGTCGAGGACGGCATCAACGCATTGCGCACCCTGATCCCGCGATCGTGGTTCGATACCCGCAACTGCGGTGGCGGGCTGGAAGCGCTGCGGTCATACCGCCGCGAATGGGACGACAAACGCCGGACGTTCGGCGATTACCCGCTGCATGACTGGGCGAGCCACGCGGCCGATGCCGCCCGCACGGTTGCGATGGGTCTGCGCGGGCCACGCGACCGGCGATCGCTGCCGACCGCCGCCGATACAGATTACGACGTTTTCTCTCAATAGGGGGGCGTTCTTCATGCGCGCGCTCGTGGTCTTTCACGGTCGCGGGGAAGGGGTCTTTGCCCGGTTCCTCGATCCGGGGTTCCGCCATTGTTTCGTCTGCGTGCTGGATCCGCGATCCCGAATCTGGATACGGCTCGATGGGCGGGCGGGTCTGCCGGAACTGCGCGCCGACGCGGCGGCGGATTTTGCCCTTGCCGGTTTTTTCCGCGCATCGGGTTTCAGGGTGGTCGAACTCGACATCCTCCGCCCGCAGCCACCGCGCACGCCGTTGATGCTCGGCACCTGCGTCGGCGCGGTGAAACGCGTCATCGGCCTGAATGCCCCGTTTGTCCTGACACCAAGACAGCTTTTTCGCCGCCTGACCTGAGGCCGCGCTTTTCTTTCCGCACCTGAACATAAAGGAGCCCCGCATGGAGTTTGCCTGCAAGCCCCACATGCTGAGCGAATACCCGCTCGGCTATTCCCGACTGACCTATGAAACCGCGGATCCGATCGCCGCGGTCGAGGCCGCCGGATATTTCGGTCCCGCCGCCCCGGTGTTGCGTGTCCGCGACATTATCGAGGTCTGGGCCGGCATCGAGAGCGCCTGCCCGGAATACGGAACCTATGCCGTTACGCGCGCCGATGCGGGCGGGATGGTGGTGGACATCGCACCGGTCGAAAAGCTCGTGCGATGCCGGACGCCAGGCGCCGCGTCTGCGCCGGCCGCAGAGTCCGGGGTTTCAGCTGCCGGGGAGGCCTGATCGATGGCCTCTGTCGCAGGTATCTGCAATTCGGCGCTGATCAAACTCGGCGCCACCACCATCATGTCGCTGACCGAGGGCAGCCGGAACGCCAATCTGTGTCTCGAACAGTATGACAAGCTGCGCGATGACGTCCTGCGTTCCCATGTCTGGAATTTCGCGGTCCGGCGCACCCGGCTGGCACGGCTCGCCGCCGCTCCCGCGTTCGGCTTCGATCATGCCTATCAGCTTCCCGCCGACTGGCTGCGCACCATAGCCGTGCACGACAATGACGGCGGCGCCGGGGCGGTGCGTTACCGCATCGAAGGCCGCCGGATTCTGACCGACGCGGCCGGTATCTGGCTGAAATACGTCGCCCGCATCGACGATGCCAACGAAATGGACGCCTCGTTCCGCGAAGCGCTTGCCTGGAAGATCGCCATCGATCTTGCCGTGCCCATCACCCAGTCCACGACGGCTCTGCGCGAAGCCGAAGACGGGTTCCGCCGTGCCCTGGTGAAGGCGCGGTCGGTCGATGCGATCGAGGATTTCCCCGACACCCTGCCCGAGAGCGACTGGGTCGCTCTGCGTCATTGAAAGGGGGGATGCCATGACTGTTATTCTTCCCGCCGATAGCGCCGAAAACAGGGCCGCCGGCCCGGCCGGCCGCCATCCCGCCCGCCCCGCCCGGCACCCGGTGCCGGGGGCACCCGGTCTTGGCGTGCGGGATTACGGCGAAAGCCTTGTCCGGCCGATTTCGGCGGTGCGCGAAGCGGCGGAGCAGTCCCGGGTGGACAGCTCGCTGCACGATGCAACCAGCGCGCTCGATGCGTTCACGCGCTCCCTGACAACCGCGGACCGGGATATCGATAAATGGTCGGACCGTTTCACGGCAGAGGCGAAACGCCTGCGCGACCGGTTCGCCGCCGATATACCGGACGGGCCCTCGCGCGACCGGTTCGATGCCGGGTTCGATTTGTTCGCCAAGGCCAAGGCCGTGGAAACCCGCGGACTGGCCACCCATAAACGCATCGCGACCAACCGCGCGGAACTCGACCGCATGCTCTCCGGGTATGGCGAAGCCATTTCCCGCGCGATGAACCCGGTTTCGGTCGCATTCGCCCTGAAACATGGGGAAGACGCCATCCGCAACCAGGTCGCCGCGCAGGTGCTGTCGCAAGACGAGGCTCGCGGCCTGTCGCGCCGCTACCGGACCGACATCGCGATCCGCCGGGCGGAACAGTTCACGCAGGACGACCCGGCGGAAGCCGCAAAGGAACTGGGGAAGGGGAAAGACGGCCTGTTTGCCGATCTCGACGGCGAGCAGCGCCGGCGGCTTGCCGGCCATGCCGAACAGGCAGCGGCGGCACATGCAGCGGATGCCGAACGTATGGCAATGGTGGAAGAACGCCGGGTCGAGGCCGAAAAGTTTCTTCGCCGCGATGCGTTTCTCCGCGATCTCGACGATCGCGCCGACAAAGGCGCGGCGACGCTGGCCGATATCACCAACGCCGCCCGCGACGGTGTGCTTGACGCGGAGGAGGCAACGGAGCGGACAAAATCCCTTGAAACCACGCTTGCGGCGCGGGACGGGGAGGCGGACCGCGTCGCGAAGCTGATACATCTGCCCGATACGTTTCTCGACCCCGCGGACGAGAACGACCGCCGCGCGGCGGATATTCACTGGCGGGACACGGTTCTGCCCCTCGTGGACAACCTGCCCGGAGACGAACGCATTCGCGTCGAGGATGCGGTGGTGCTGAACACCGGCATCGCGCCCAAACCGGTGGCGGACAGCGTATTGGCCGGTTTGCTGTCGGGCGAGCCCGCCCCGCGTGTGGCCGCCGCCCGGCGCGTCCACAGATGGCTTTTGAGCAAGCCGCCGATCCCGGTCGATATTCACGGTCTGCGCATTCCCGAATTCGAGACGCTGCGCCCCTATATCGACCTGCCCATGTCCGATGCCCGCAAGGTCGCGCTGGCGGAGCGGGACGACCTCGTCATGCGTCGCGCGGTTGGTGAGCCGCCGCCCCGGCCGACACCGCTGGAAAAGACAATGCGCACAGACCCTGCCGGGTTTGTCGATCCGGACAGCCGCGCAGAAGGAGAAGGAACGTCTTTCGGTGAAGCGAACACCGTCTCGGACACCGGTGGAGACAGCAAACCGGAACCGTCTGCGCCCGCCGAAGCGCAGGCACGGCTTGAAAGCGCGCTCGCCGATCCCGAAACACGGGCGGCGCTGCGCGAGCAGCTGCTCAAGGATCTGGAGGCCGAAGCCGAAGGGTCGCATCTGTCGCCGGCGGAGGTTCTGGAGCGCCAGCAGAAAATCCGCGAGGCGTTGCCTGCAGACCCGGCGAAGGGAACGCAGGTTGCTTTCGCACCGGCAATCGCGGCGGGTGCAGCGGCCACGATTTCGCCGCAGGCACTTGCGTCCGCGCTCGCGGTCATCGGCCTGGGTGCGTTGGTCAAAGGCGATACCAATGGTGCTGGAAATGCAACTCAGGATAGTATATCGAGACGGGTTGAAGAAGATGATGGTGGCCGAGGGCGCGGTGGAAGTCGCGCGGGCGGCGACAATCCGTCGGACGGGACGTCTGCGGGTGATCCGGGCGAAGAACCGCCGGATCGCGACCGAACCGGCCGAAAGGCCCGGGACAACTCCAAGAACGAGCGTCACGGCGACGGCGGTCGACGGGAAGAAGAACTCCGCAAGGAACTCGAAGCCGCAAAAGAGGCAGCACGACAGCTACCGCGT
Organism: uncultured Rhodospirillaceae bacterium; assembly: GCA_963977005.1. Lineage (GTDB taxonomy): Bacteria > Pseudomonadota > Alphaproteobacteria > MPNO01 > UBA830 > CAXBCP01. Next base: position 107,949 of record CAXBMQ010000012.1, on the reverse strand, counting down.
AAAGAGCGAAACAAGGCACTAATGACTGTCAAAAGGCGCGCCAAAGCGGCAGCTAAACGTAGGCGTGGCGACGAACACAGCCGCCGCGAGAAAGGACGACGCAGATGAACGACGATATATTCGAGTGGGTCCCGACAAAGAGCGTGGGACCGGTGAAGTTTGGCGACGATGTCAAAAAGCACCTGGAAACGTTGCCGCTGCGCGAATGTGCTGATCCGTTCAACGACTCGGAGTTCATGTGCTTTGGGTACGGAGAGGCGGAAGAACCATCCTATTTCCTGGATGAAGCCGGGCGTGTGGAGAGCATCGTCTCTTTTAGCGCCCTGAAATATAGGGGTGTAGACATCATCGGCTTGCCCATTGAACGCGTTATTGAAATCCTTGGCGTATCGCCGGACGAATATGGCGAAGACGTCGAAGACGTCGAAGGTGAGGTCGAAACGCCCGTCCAGTTTGACGCGCTCGGTTTACAGCTTTGGATCCTGGATGGTGTAAGTAATTCCGCAGTCGTGTCATTCGCCAATGAAGACGAGGACGAGTGATCTGGGGTTGAGCTAACCCGGCCGCGCGCCGGGAGCGACGGACCTCATGTGTTGCCCGCATATCCCGGCGGCGTACCGCCGGACCGCTTCGGCCAAAGCCCCGCCCGCCCCGTCACACGGGCGTGCGTGAACGAATTTTCACACTGAACACCAATGCCACCGCGTGCCCTGCCGGGTATCGCGAACACTATCATTCACCCCACAGGAGGCACGATGCCCAGAGCAACGCCCCTGCAGCCGTCGCTGAATGCCGGCGAACTCGGACCGCGCATGGTCGCGCGGACCGATTTTGCGAAGTATCCGCTTGGCTGCGCCACGCTTGAAAACATGATTCCGCTGCCGCAGGGCGGCGCTGCACGGCGTCCCGGGACGGTGTTTGTCGCCGAGACCCGCGATCCCGACGCGCAGCCGCGCCTGTTGCCTTTCCAGTTTTCCACCGCCCAGTCCTATATCCTGGAAGCGGGGGACGGCTATTTCCGGTTCTACCGGGATCGCGGACGCATTGAGGTCGCCCCGACAGATGCGGTCATCGCCAATGGCGATTTCGCCGCCGGTATCGCCGGCTGGGACGATCGTTCCGCCGGTACCGGCGCGATCGGCCACGATGCGGTCAACGGGCGGTTGAACCTCGCCGCTGCCGGTGCGGGCAACGAGGCCGATGCCGAACAGGCGGTTGCGACCACGGCCACCGGTCAGGAACACGTGATCCGGTTCCGGGTGCTCGGCGCCGCGGGCGATGAAATCCGCCTGCATGTCGGCACATCGTCTACCGGCAGCGAAGTCGTCGAGGATGTTCCGTTCCGCACCGGCTGGCATACTTACGCCTTCACGCCGACCGCCTCGCCGTTCTATGTCCAGTTTCGCAACGGGGCGGCCAAGACCCTGCAGATCGACGACGTGTCGCTGATCGACGGCGCCCCGGTAGAACTCGGCACACCCTACGCGAGCGCCGACCTGGCACCGCTCAAAATCGCCCAGTCGGCCGACACGATGTGGATCTGTTCGCGCACCCACCCCGTCTGCAAGCTCACGCGGTCGGGCCACGAATCCTGGTCGATGAGCGAGGTTTTATTCGCCGATGGACCGTGGCTGGCGGTCAATGCGACGACGACGACGCTGACCCCGTCTGCGACAGCGGGGACCGGCATTACCCTGACCGCCAGCGCGGCGACCGGGATCAATGACGGCAACGGGTTTTCGGCGGCGGATATCGGCCGTCTGGTGCGCATCCGCTACGGTTCCGCCTGGGGCCATGCGGTGATCACCGCCGTGCCGTCACCGACCTCCGTCACCGCAGACGTCAAATCCGATTTCGGCGGAACGGCGGCGACGGCAGACTGGCGGCTCGGGGCCTGGTCCGGCACCACCGGCTATCCCGGGGCGATCGCGTTTTATGAACAGCGCCTCGGCTTTGCCGGCACCACCCACCAGCCGCAGACGTTCTGGCTGTCGCAGTCCGGCGATTTCGAGAATATGCGGCCCGATGACGGATCCGGCTCGGTCGAGGATGACGATGCGCTGGATTACACGATATCCGCCGACCAGGTGAATGCCATTCGCTGGATGGCGCCGGGGCGGAAACTGTTCATGGGCACGGTCGGCGGCGAATGGCTGGTCCAGTCGGACGGGCCCTTGCTGACGCCGACCGATATCGACGTCAAGCGCCAGACGGCTTTCGGGACCGCGGATGTCGCGCCCCAGCAGATGCGCGGACGAATGCTCTTTCTGCAGCGCGCCGCACGCAAGGTGCTTGAGTTTTCGTTCTCGGTCGAGGTCGACAACTACCGCGCGCTCGACATGACGCTGCTCGCCGATCACATCTCCGCCGGCGGTTTCACCGATATGGCCTATCAGCAGGAGCTCGATTCCACCCTGTGGTGCGTCCGCGCCGACGGCCAGCTCTGTGCGCTCGCCTATCAGCCCGATCAGGACGTTATCGGCTGGTCGCGCCAGATTCTGGGAGGTAGCTGCCAGGGCGGCGCGGCGGCCGTCGAGAGTGTCGCCGTGATTCCCGGCACGGGCGAGGACGAAGTGTGGGTGATCGGCAAGCGGACGATCGGCGGCGCGACACGGCGCTATGTCGAGGTGTTTGCCGCGCCCTATGCGTCCGGCGAAGACCAGGCGAGTGCGTGCTACGTCGATGCCGCGCTGCGCTATGACGACCCGAAGCCCGTGACCGGCGCAACGGCGGCGAACCCGGTCGTGGTCACCGCCCCGTCGCACGGTTTCGCCGGCGGCGACCGCGTGCGCATCTCGGGTATCAAGGGGATGACGGCGCTGAACGACCGCGTTTTCGTGCTTTCCGGCGTCACCGCCGACACCATGTCCCTGGCCGACCGGGAAACAGGTGACCCGGTCGACGGCACCCTGTTCGGCGCATACGCGGCGGGCGGGCATGTCCGCAGGCTCGAGACCGCATTTGCCGGGCTCGACCATCTGGAGGGCGAAACCGTATCGATCCTGGCCGACGGTGCCGTCCATCCCGCAAGGACGATCTCCGGCGGCGCGCTGACGCTCGATTATCCAGCCGGAACGGTCGTTGCCGGTCTGCCCTATACGCATACCTACAGGAGCCTGAAATGGGAGGCCGGGTCCGCGACCGGCACCGCACAGGGCCAGATCAAGCGGATCCACGGCATCACGATGATCCTGATGGATGCGCTCAACGCCCATGTCGGCGCCGATGAAAGCGCGCTGCGGCCGGTGCCGTTCCGCGGCGGAGGCGATGCGATGGATTCCGCGGTGCCGTTTTTCACCGGCGAAAAATATGTCGAACTCGACGGCGATTACGCAACCGACAGTCGGGTCGTTATCCGGGGCGACGACCCGGTGCCGTTCACGCTGCTGGCCGTCGCGCCGGTCCTGAAAACCAATACGAGGTGAGGCGATGGATATTCAACGGGCGACACATGCGGATATCGGAGACCTGGTGTGGCTCGGCCGTGAAATGCAGGCCGAGAGCGCGGTCGGTTTTCCCGCTATCGATCCGGCCGCTATCGCGGCGCACCTGGACCTGACGATTGCAAACCCGGACCGTGTCTTTATGGCCATCGCCCATGCCGATGGCGCGCCGGTCGGGCTGGTGAACGGCGTCATCGGCGCTTACCCGTTTTCGGATGAACGCCGCGCCTGTTGCGATACGCTGTTTGTCCATTCCGGCTTTCGCGGCCGCCACGCCGGGCCCCGCCTGTTGAAACGCTTCGACAGCTGGGGCACGGAAAACGGCGCGCAATCCATCTATCTCGGCATCTCCAGCGGGATCACGCCGGACCGCACGGCGCGGCTATTGGCACGGCTCGGCTACGTGCCGCTCGGACAGACATTCAGAAAGGAGATCGGCACATGTGTACCGGCATAGAAATTGCGTTGATCGCGGGCGTGGCGTTGAGCGCGGCGAGCGCAGTCAGCCAGGGAAAACAACAGAACAAACCAGGCAAAATTCCGGGCAGCGGTGCAACGCCAGCAGGCGGACCGGGCCCGGCAGGAAGCGGCCGCGCAGGCAGCGGATATCCGCCGTCAACGATCGCGGGAGCAATCCCGCCTGCGGGCGCGGCTGTCAGCCGCCGGTATCGATACGTCCAGCGGATCGGCGCTGTTATCGCTCGAGACGCTGTCGGGCGACGCCGAACTCGAAGCGCTGACGGCGATCAACCGCGGGAGCGTGCGCGAATTCGAGGCACGGGCCAGTGCATCCGACCTTCTGGCGGGCGGAAACGCGGCGGAGCAGGCGGGATTCATGAGCGCAGGGACGACACTGCTCAGTTCAGCCGGCCGCTTCGGCGGCGGCTGAACGCCGTATTTTCCACACCGACCTGAAAGACCGACGCCCGCTTCCAGCGGGCTTTTTTGTGGCCGGATGGCCGCCCCGCCCGCCGACAAACAAAGGACATTGTCATGACCCTCTCTACCACGACCAACAAGGTGAGCTACGCCGGCGACGGCACCGCGGTATCGTTTGCGATCCCGTTCCTGTTCCTCGAAAACAGCCATGTCGAGGCGATCCTGCGCAACGCCGCCGGCGAGGAGACAGTCTGGGCGGTGAATACCCAGTTCACCCTCAGCGGCGCCGGATCGGCTTCGGGCGGCATGCTGACAGTCTCCACCGATCCCGACGATTACACCCCGCTGGCCGGCGAGACGCTGGTGATCCGCCGGGTGGTGCCCGAAACCCAGGAGACGGATTATCCCGAAGGCGGGGCGTTTCCCGCTGCCGCGCACGAGCAGGCGCTCGACAAGCTGACCATGCTCGTCCAGCAGCATTCGGAGGAAATCGCCCGCGCGCCGGGGCTGCCGGTCTCGTCGTCGCTGACCGGTATCACCGTGCCGGAACCCGGCGCGTCGGAACTGATCCGCTGGAACGCCGCCGGCTCGGCGCTTGAGACCGCCGGCATCGCCGATCTGTCGTTCGACTTCCCGGCCGAGATCGACGCGCCCGCCCTCGGCGATACCCTCGTCTATACCGGCGCGCTCTGGGCGAACCGGACTGCGGGGACTGTCAATGCGCTGGATTTCGGCGCCGTCGGCGACGGCGTGACCGACGACACGGCAGCCCTCCAGGCAGCTATCGATGCCGCCGCCGGCACCGCGCCGCTCTTCGTGCCGGCGGGGACCTACAGGATTACCGCACCGCTCGATGCGACCGGCGCGGCCCTGAAAATGTCCGGCGCGGGCAGCAATGCGACGGTCATCAGCCAGCACACCGACAACACCGCGATCCTGAAGGTCGGTACGGGCGGGCCGCACATCGCCGACCTGCAGCTCCGCTATGACGATCCGCAGGGCATCGCCAGCACGGGCGCCAACGCGATTGAATTCTACGGCACCAATTACGGCGTGTTCGAACGCCTGAACCTGTACCGCTGCAACCGCGGCATGTACGTGCCGCAGGAAGCGGTGGTATCGGGGGCGAACTACCTGTTTTCGTGCTCGATCAGGGATATCGTGGTCAATTACTATTCGAATAACGGCATGGACCTGACCGGCTATAACGGCGGGATATCCGGCAACGTGATGTCGAATATCTACCTGCTCGGCCGCGACGACATCGGGACCAAACTGGAAACGAATGCGGCGCTTGTTCTTGGCGCTTGGAGTAACGGACACCTTAGCCAGCTCAACGTCGAGGGTTCCAAGCCGACCCAAGCCATGTATTTCAATACATGTACCGGTCTAATTGTCGATGGGGTTCATTTCGAAAGTCTGATCCCTCGAACCGATTCTGGCGGTCTGATGGACTTCGCAGGGGGATCGCATTTGGTCAACAATATTGACGTGACGAACTGTACGATCAACGTGGCAACCTCAATGGCCATTGTTCGAGCGTCTGTGTCCAACACAAAGGTCGTCGTTGCCAGCGTGTATGAAACCAGCAATACTGTTTCAACCCCAAACTGGCGCCTATTCTTCCTCCCTGGCACGGAAACAGGAGTAGAGTTACACGCAATACTCGTCCAAGCATCGGGGCTGACAAGCGAGGGGTTTAGCTCTTCCAACCCCTCGAAAATTCGCAGGTTCGGTGCGAAGTTTAATGTCATCGATCTTGGCGGTAATTCGATCGTATCAGCTACAGCATTTCCGTCGACCGGCACGTGGCTCACGGGTGACAAAGTCTTCAATAGTGCGCCGGCCAGCGGCGAGCCACTAGGTTGGATATGCACGTCCGGCGGATCACCGGGTACGTGGCAGGCGTTCGGCATTCTAGAGGGCCTGACGGCATATGATGGCAATAGTGCACACACACTGACGGCAGGATCGTCAGCGCCGAGCGCCTTCATGTTCGGCACACTGACGGCCGACCGCGCGATAACGCTTTCCGGTGGTTTCAAGGGCGCGAAATTCCGGATCACTCGATCGGCGGCCGGAGCGTTTAATATCGATGTCGGAGGGGTGAAAAATCTTGCGGCGACCGAGTGGTGCGACGTTGAATATGACGGCAGTTCTTGGGTGCTGACAGCCTTCGGCAATCTGTAGGCCTTTACCGTAGGACGGACCAGATAGTAAGTTGCTCTGACAACATGAGAACATGCTCTTGATTAAACAGCTTATCAAATCTGCGGTTCGGTGGACAGGCTTTCGCTTCTACCGCATGCCACCAGAGAAGTTTAACGGGCCGGACATGGAGTATGATCTGTTCGTTGCGCACGGCTTTGCGCCTTGGCTTGTCGACCAGTCTTTCCGTGAGGCTTATTCCATAATTGAAGGGGCCACGCTTGTTGATAGGTATCGCGCCTACGAACTCTGGTCTCTTGTTTCTCAATCATTGTCTTTGGCTCCTGGTGACTATCTTGAAGTTGGGACATGGCGCGGCGGGACTGGATGTTTGATTGCTCGTCGAGTTAAGGAAATGAATCCTGGCGCCCGGGTATTTTTGGCGGACACTTTCGCCGGCATAGTTAAAGCAGGCGCGATAGATGGCGGCTATGTTGACGGTGCCCACGATGATGCGTCGGTGCGGGATGTCGAAGCACTGGCAAGTCGTATGGCTGTGGACGTCGATGTTTTGCAGGGAATATTCCCAGACGACACTGGAGGGCAGATAGAGAATCGGAAGTTTCGCCTCTGCCATATTGATGTTGATGTTTACCAATCAGCCAAAGACGTTCTTGATTGGGTCTGGCCACGAATGGTGTCGGGTGGAATTGTTGTTTTTGACGATTACGGGTTCAACAGTTGTCCCGGTGTCACCCGATTGGTCAATGAAGAGGCAGGCAAATCTGACCGAATGTTTCTACACAATCTGAACGGTCACGCGATCTTCATCAAAATGGAAATGTAACTAGTGCGCCTCCATGCAAAAAGCCGCCCCTAAGTGGCCTAGGCCGCCTTTTTATCCTTAGTCACAATTGCCTAGTTAAGCGATACCAACAGATCAATCAGGAATGACCGTATCCAAACACACCGAACCGGGAACGTAGCTGTTCGCCGGTTGCTCTTTTGCCGCCGCCCCTCCGGGCGGCTTTTTTCATGAACGGCGTTTACCTGGCGGCTTGCTGCGTCTGCAGCACAGGCGGGCGTATAGGCGTTTTTACCGGCGGGACATCCGGTGCCGCCGCCGGTGGGAGAAAAGTCATGCGTAAACAGACAGACAGGCAGCCCGACTGGAATGCCCTGTGCAACCACCCCGGGGTCATCTTCGTTCAGCGCATCGTTCTTACCGTGAGCGTGGCCCTGGGCGTGCCGGCGGTGCTGTGGCTGGCGAGTACGTTTATCGACATGCGCGACGCCATGCGAGATGCGAGCAAGGTGATGGCGCTGACCGAGAAGGTTCTGGACGACCACGAGTACCGGCTGCGGGAGCTGGAATTTCACGGCGCACCGCGGTCGGAAGACCGCTGAGAACAGGCGTCGGCAGGACCGCCCGGTCCGCGACAGCGAAAATACCCAGGAGAACGCGAATGACATTTCTGACCGGCGCCGTCCGCGGCGCGGCCGAGGGGATTGCGGCGCCCCTGTTCGGACTGATCGACAGCCTTTTCACATCCGATGCCGAACGTGCCGAGGCAAAGCGCCGGCTGATCGAGATGGAGCGGCGCGGCGATCTCGACGGCATGAAGATCCAGCTTTCCGCCATCCTCGCCGAAGCGAACAGCGCGGATCCATGGACCAGCCGCGCGCGGCCCACGTTCCTGTACCTGATTTACCTGGTGATCCTGATGTGCGTCGCGGGGTCGATTATCGGCATCTGGTGGCCCGACCACGTGGCGACCGCCGCCAGCAACCTGACCAATCTGTTGCAGGCGATCCCGGAAAGCCTGTGGTGGCTGTTCGGCGCCGGGTATCTCGGCTACACCGGCGCGCGGTCGCTCGACAAGTGGCGGGGTATCGGGCGCTGACGGCCGTCGCGGTCGGCGATGCCCGGCAGCGTCCGCCGGCTATTCGACGCTTACGCCCGCATCGTTGGCATCGGGCTGGTGTCGACCAGTTCCATCTGCCGGTATGTCAGGCGCCGGAACAGCTCTGCGCGGAGATCGGCATGGGCCGGGTCGTCGAACAGGTTGTTCATTTCGTCCGGGTCTGCTTTCAGGTCGTACAGCTCGCCCCATGTCTCGCCGGCGGAGACGGTCAGCCGGTGGGTATCGGTGATCAGCGAGCGGATGCGCGGCGGCTTGGTGTAGCCGAAATAGACCCGTTGCTGATCGTCCTCGACGATGACTGAATCGACGGCGTCCGGATCGTCCTCGCCCCGGATCGCGTTGACCAGGCTGCGCCCCTGAATTCCGTTATAGGGTTCGATTTTCGCGCGATCGAGGATGGTCTGCGCGATGTCGACCGTGCTGGCGAGGGTATCCGTCGATTTCGCCTCGGCGCCCGGTTCGGACCAGATAAACGGCACGCGGGTCACGCCCTCGAAATGGGCGGGACCCTTGAGCATCAGGCCATGGTCGCCGAGGAAATCGCCGTGATCGGCGGTGAAGACGACGATGGTGTTGTCGGCAAGGCCGGCCTCGTCGAGCTTGGCGAGGATCGCGCCCACCGCATCGTCGATCATCGCGATCATGCCGCAGGTCAGGGCCCGGGATTCGAGTACTTCCTGTTTGTATACGGCGTAGGCGCTTTGCGAATTGATGACGGCCTCGCCGGATTCGCGCATTTCCTGCGCCCATTTCACGTGTGGCGGCGGCTCGGCATTGCCGTAATCGAAGCTCGCCGGCAGTTCCATGTCCTCGGGCTTGTACATGTCCCAGTACTTGCCCGGCGGGGTGAACGGATGATGCGGATCGGGGAACGACGCCATCAGGAAGAACGGCTGGTCGCCGCCCTTTGCGACATGCCCCTCGATGTATTCGAGGGTTTTTTCCCGGATATAGCTGGTCGGATAGAATTCCTCGGGGATCGCCGTGCGGTAGGCCTGCGGTGCGACGTAGTCGTGCGGCAACTGGTTGTCGCGGTTGCGCAGATCGTCGGCATCGGCCCGTTTCTGCTTGAACCAGACATAATACTGACCGCCGACGTGATCGGAATGCTCGGTGCACAGGTCGACATGATCGAAACCGTAGAACGGCAGGTCGAGATCGTAGGGTTCGCCCGGCTTCCAGCGATCGGGGTGCTCCTGGTCGTAATCGCCATCGGTATCGGCCTCGAAGGCTTCGGGCATCCGGTCGCGCAGCGACGTATAGCCGTCTTTGAGGTCCGGGCGCGTGTGCATGGCCGGCAGGCCGGTCATGTTCTGGATATGGCTTTTTCCGACCAGGGCGGTCGCATAGCCGCTGGCGCGCATGCCTTCGGTGAAGGTGCTGGCGCGCATGTCGAGCGGGATCCCGTTCGACCGGACGCCGTGCAGCGACGGCATGCGCCCGGTTACCAGCGTCGACCGGTTCGGCTGGCAGACCGGCGTGGCGACGTAGAAGCGGTCGAACTTCGTGCCTTTTGCGGCAATGGAATCGATATGCGGTGTTTTAAGGACCGGATGTCCGGAGCATCCCAGATGGTCGGCACGGTGCTGGTCGGTGATGATGAAAAGAAAATTCGGACGGTCGGCCATTGTCGCTCCCTGAATGCCTGCTGTTATGTACGGTCAGTATATCCGAAACCGTGCGCCGGATAAGTGGTTACCGGGCGGTTTCGTCGTCCAGCGGGTCACGGGTGATACGGTCGCCGCGACGATAGGTGATCAGCACCAGCGCGACACAGGCGACGGCGATGCCGAGCACGATAAACAGGAACGCGCTGTAATCCACCCGGTGGAACTGCGTGGCGCCGAGCCAGTACATGACCCCGGTCGCGGCGGCGATCATCAGCCAGTGCAGCGGCTTGCCGATGAAAAGCTTTTTCATGTCCTGACCTCTTCAGGCGCGACGGGATTACGCCGGCCGAGGAATATCCAGGCGCCGATTGCGATCCCGACGCCGTTGACCGCGAAGCCCGAGATGCCGAGCAGCGGGATCATCGGCGGGTACATCATTGCGACCGCGCCGATGGCGGCCGCCAGTCGCGGAACCGGGCCAAGCGTGGTCCGGAACCAGGCTTCGAGCGAGACCGACAGCATCCAGACGCCGATAAAGGCCGCGACCGTCGAATAAGCGGTCAGCCATAGCGGGCCTTCGAACAGCAGGGCCGGGTTGTAGACGAAGACAAACGGCACGAGGTATTTCGCAATCCCGACACGGGCCGATTCCACGGCCGTCATCATCGGGTTCGTGCCGGCGATAGCCGCGGCGGCGAAAGACGCCAGGGCGACCGGCGGCGTGATCGTCGAGACGACGCCGAAATAGAACGCGAAAAGATGCGCCGACATCGGGTTTACGCCGATCTCGATCAGGGCGGGAACGATCAGGGCGGCCACCGTGATATAGACCGCCGTGGTCGTAATCCCCATGCCGAGCACAATGGCCGCCAGGGCCGTCAGGATCAGCAGGACCATCAGGTACCCGCCGGACATCTCGATGACGGAGTTGGTGAATTTAAGGCCGAGCCCGGACGTGAAGGTGCAGCCGATGATAATCCCGGCGCAGGCGCAGGCGACGGTCACCGGAATGCTGGAACGCACGCCGGTTTCCAGCGCCGACAGCAGGTCGACGGGGCTCATCCGGGTCGCCGAATTAACGAACGAGAGCGCGAAAAGGGCAAAGATCGCCCAGAAGGCGGCCAGCGTGACCGTTCGTCCCATGATGAGCAGGACCACAAGAACGACGAGTGCCAGCATCAGGTGCCAGCCTTCGCGCAGGACTTCGCCGAACTTCGGCAACTGGTCCCTGGGCACGCGGGCGATGCCGAATTTGTCGGCCTCCAGGTGAACCATGAAATACATGGTCGAGAAATACAGGAAGGTCGGCACGATCGCGGCGACGACGACGTGGATATACGGTACCCGCATGAACTCGGCGATGATGAACGCGGCAGCGCCCATGATCGGCGGCGTGATCTGGCCGCCCGACGATGCGCAGGCTTCGACCGCCGCGGCAAAGCGCGGCCGGTAGCCGAGGTTTTTCATCATCGGGATCGTGAACGACCCCGTGGTGACAACGTTTGCGGTCGCCGAGCCGGAAACCGTGCCGAGAAACGCGCTGGCGACGACGGACGCTTTGGCCGGCCCGCCCAGCCGGTGGCCGGTCAGCGAGACGGCAAGGTCGATAAAGAACCGGCCCGCACCCGACCGGATCAGGATCGCGCCGAAGATGATAAACAGCACGATATAGGTCGAGGCGACGAGCAGCGGGATGCCGAAGATACCGATGGTCTGGATGAACTGCGCATCGATAAACGTGTCGACGGCCACCGGCGGGCCGTAGAACATGCCGACAAACCAGTCGGCCTTGAGCGTCTGAAAGACGAAGAAACCGGTGATGATGACCATCGCCCAGCCGACCGCGCGTCGTGTCGCCTCGATGACGACGCCGACCAGGATCCAGCCGAAGACGATGTCATCCTCGTCCGGCGAACCCTCGCGCGCCTGCAGTTCCTCGATATCCGCGAGCAGGTAGATCTGGACGGCGAGCACCAGCGCGATCATCGCGATGTCGATGGCGAATCCGATGGCTCTTTTCGCATTGCCCGGCTGGCCGGTCTGCCAGACCGGTTCCGAGAGACTGCCGCGAAACATCGGATAGATCAGGAATGCGAGCAGCAGCATCGCGCTCAGGTGGGTCGACCGGAAGGACAGGGATTCAGGCGTGCCGAACCCGGCGACGAAGATATGGTACATCGCCAGCGCGATGGCGAGCGACGACGCGATCAGTGCCAGAACGGACGGTAGGTCGAAGCGCCTTGCGCGCAGGACGTCTTCAAGCAGCGCATATTCGCGCTGCTCTTTGTATTGAAGGGGAGGGACGTCGCTCATGCGGTGCTCATCCGGAGACGAGGGGCGAACCGCCCTCCTCCATGCGGGAGAGGGCGGCCCGGTTACCCGAGGTCAGACCCGCTTATTTCGCGATGCCTTTTTCCTTGTAGAACTTCATGACGCCGGGGTGTACCGGGATGGCGGCACCCTGCAATGCGTTGGCGAGCTTCACGTTGTTCCAGGTCTTGTTGACCTTCACGAATTCCGCGTGATTTTTCCAGAACGCGGCGGCGAGATTATAGGCAAGCTCGTTGTCGACGTTCTTGTTGGTGATGATCACGGTGGCGGTTGCCAGGGTCGGAATGTCTTCGGTGACCCCCTTGTAGGATCCGCCCTTTACAGTGTAGTTGAAAAAGCCCGGCGTCGCTTCGACGAACTTGTCGGCGATTTTTTTCTCGACCGGCAGGAAGCGGATTCCCGGCTGGAAGTCGAGCGCGATAAAGGATGAATTCGGCACATTCGTCAGCGCGACGAAGGCATCGACATGGCCGTCTTTCATCAGGGCGACGGAATCCTTGTACCCGACGCGATGGATCGTGCCGCCGCCCGCCTTGATGTCGTTATAGGTAATGCCGTAATGGCCGAGCAGTTTTTCGACCGTGACATTGCCGGAGAAAGTCAGCTTGCCCGGGCTGAAATTCTTGCCCTTGAGGTCGGCATAGGACTTGATCGGCGAGTTCTTCGGCACTGCCGTCTGCAGGATGCCGGGATACAGCGTCGCGAAATACCGGATGTTTTCGTGCTTTTTCTTGAACTTGCCCTTCCCGGCATAGCCTTCATAGGCGGTAAAGCCGAAGGTCCAGCCAAGTTCCGCCGAACCCTTGTTCACATTGCGGACATTGCCGACGCCGCCGCCGGGACCGTTCGATGTCCGGATGCCTTTGACCTCTTTCTGCGCGACTTCCATGATCTTCGCGCCGAAGGGATACCAGGCGCCGCCGGCGGGGCCGGAAATCATCCGGACGAACGTCTCGGCATTGGCCGTGCCAGCCAGCAAGACAAGCGGAACCGCCGCAATCGCAATTTTCGTTATGTTCTTCATGTTTCTCTCCCGTGTATGGATTTCGATTATTCCGAAATCCGTTTCCGATTATCGATTTCTTTTTTTTACTATCCCGCGTCGCCCGGTAGGGCGCAAGCGGGCATTTCGGCTCGGGCGCGAAATCCTACGCTTCCGGATCGCCGGCCGTCAGGTAGTCCCACACACGCTCGAAGATGCGTCCCGACGACACGGCGCGGGCTTTCGCCTGTTCGGGCGAATAGACGACCGATGCCGCTTCCTGACCGCTTGCCATGACCGCAAGCTCGGTCTTCGCCGCCTCTTCGAGGAAAAATGCCATCACGATGGCCTCTTCGACCGTGGCCCCCGTCAGGACGCAGCCATTGCCGCGCATGACAATGGCGCGTGCATCGCCCAGTGTTTCGGCAAATCTCTCCGCGGCGGCGTCGTCGCGCAACAGCAGCGGGTCGTCCCACAGCGGCGGGCAGGGGGCAAAATAGGTGGCGAAACCGATGCGCGGTTTTGGGGTGCGCTGGAATGTCGACAGCGTCATGACATCGCGCAGGAAGGTCCGCGCGATACCGTTCACGTCGGGCCGGCGCTTGTAGATCTGCTGGTGACAGCGGACCTCGCCGAGGACGCCATCGGGCAACGGGCCGTCGACCGGGACCACCGTCCCCCCGGCGCCGGGCTCGACCAGACCCATCGGTTTCGGTGCGCAGACCAGAAAGCTGTCGGCATCGATACGTGCGCTGACATGACCGAACGCATGCCCCAGATCGTTATTGCCCAGCGCGCGCGCCGCCATGCGGACACGCACCTGTGTGCGGTCGAGCGGTTCGCCGAGGGCGCCGAATTCCGTTTCGCTCATGGATCAGTCTTTGAACTCGGGAATGTCGGGCTTCGATCCCCAGACACAGAAAGATTCGGGCGTGAACGGGAACTGGCGCGGTTTCCATTCGTCGTCGGGTTCGATCATCCGAACGCCGCAGGAATATTCGTACACCATGCCGTCCGGGCCTTCGAAATACAGGAACCGGGCGCCCGATGTCGCGTGCCGCCCGGGGCCGAACACGATACGGATCTGGCGGTCATTGAAGAAATAGGACGACCGCATCAGGTCGTCGGTCTCGCGCACCTGGAAATTGATATGCTGGACGCCGGCTTCGTGGGTCGGAAACAACGCGAAGCGGTGATGCACTTTGTCGAAGGACATCAGCGGGGCATCGCCGATCCAGTCATTCGACTGGAAGTTAAAAAGGCTGCACCAGAATTTCTCGTCGCGCGGGGCATCGGTGGTCTTCAGGCCGATATGGTTGAACCAGTGCACGCCGGCATCCCGGCTCGGGAAATAACGCCGGCCGGATGCGAAGGGCCGTACGACGAGGTCGAACTTGTTGCCGGTCGGATCGCTGAATGTCAGGTACTTCATGCAGCGGCGCGTTGCCGCGCCTTCCGCGTCACCCCAGGTCACTGCGACGCCGTTCGCTTCGAGATGGCTGGCCGCCTGGTCGAGCGCGTCGTAATCGGCGACTTCGACTCCGACGGTGTTGTCCTTGGGGTCGCCGTCGAAATAGCAGATGTTGTGATCCCGGTCGTCACCCCGCAGGTAAATCCGTCCGTTCTCGCGGGCGACTTCTTCGAGGCCGTATATTTCCTGCGCCCATTTGGATGAATCGGCGGCGCTTGTGGCCCCCAGATGCACATAGCGCAGATCGACCAGTTCTATCATTCATTCCTCCCATTACGGCTCTGCCGTTCTCCCGCATGATATCCTCGGCGCTGACGGGCGCAAGCGTCGATCCCCGGCAAAAATTGCCGCCTGAGGTGGCCGCGACGGCACGGCGTGTGGCAATTCAGGCCGCCCCCGAGAACGTGTTCTTCCAAAAAATCTTTATTTACCAGCATATTAAAGTCGTTAACCAGTCTGGTCCGAATATTGCTTCGGGAAGGGCGCACCACATCGATGCGCATCTTTATTCGGGGGACGACGTGAAAAACCATCCTGATCATCGCGGACGGGCCGAGGACGCCGCAGCGGACGACAACGACTTTCGGGGCGTCCTGGCGTTCGGGCGGCTGCGTGACGGCTATCGCGATCTCCGTCGGAACGGTCCGGGCTTTACCCATTTCGCCTGTCTTCACGATGTCTGTATGGCGTCGATTTCGATAGCGATAGCCCTCCTGATTGTTCCGGGGAACCTGACCGCCGTTTCCGGAAACGCGGGTTTCCAAGCCGATATTCTGGTCTTCACGTTTCTCGCGCTGGCCGCTTTTCTGATATTCCGGCCGTATCGCAGTCTCTGGCGATATACGTCGCTGTCCGACCTGTTATCCATTCTGACCGTGTCGACGATCGTTGCTCTTTCCTATCTCACGATCGACCGTACCGTCGGGCCGCTCTCGGTGGCGTCGTGGGGGACCTATATCAATGCCTGGCTCTTTATGGTGGTCCTGATGAGCGGCCCCCGTGTCGCCGCGCGTCTTGCGGCCGCCCCCAGTGGAGGTGCAAGAGCCGGCGGACGCGACGATCATGTCAACCTGCTGCTATTGGGGGCGGGGGATTCGAGCGAACTGTTCTTGCGGGCGCTCGGACGGGACCCCGCGTCACGGTTTCGCGTCGTGGGCATTGTCGACGAGATGGGGGCGAATTTTCGCCGGTCCATCCATGGCGTGGAAGTTCTGGGTTCCCCGGGTAACCTTGAGATCGTCGTCCAGAAGCTGGACAGAAAAGGCAAGCGGCCGACCCGACTGGTGATTACAGAGGAGCACTTGTCTCCTGCAAGCCTCAAATCCATGCTGGATGAGGCGGAGCGGCTGGGGCTTACCCTCAGCAGGGCTCCCCGGCTGACGGAACTGCGTGCGGATGTCGATCGCCGGGTCGAGGTCAAACCTATCGCCATCGAGGATCTGCTCGGGCGGCCGCAGACGCTGCTGGACCGTGGCAGCATGCGGGATCTGTGCCATGGGGCCCGGGTCCTGGTGACGGGTGCCGGCGGCACGATCGGCAGCGAACTGGTCCGCCAGATCAGCGCTTTTTCCCCCGAAGAAATCATCCTTGTCGATAATTCCGAATTCCATCTCTACGGCATCGACATGGAGGTCAGGGAACGTTTTCCCGATGTCACGCGCAACGTGATCATGGCGGACGTCCGCGACCGGACACGAATTTTCGATGTGTTCGAAAAGCACCGGCCCGCCCTGGTGTTTCACGCCGCCGCAATGAAGCACGTTCCCATGGTGGAAATGCACCCGTCCGAGGGTGTGCTCACCAATATTCGGGGCACACGCAATATTGCCGATGCCGCCCGCGCCGCGGGTGTCTCCGCAATGGTGCTTATTTCAACCGACAAGGCCGTGAATCCGACCAGTGTCATGGGTGCGACCAAACGGGTTGCGGAATGTTACTGCCAGGCTCTGGATATCGAGACGGCGCCGGAGAACGGCACCCGTTTTCTCACCGTGCGGTTCGGTAATGTCCTGGGCTCCACCGGCTCGGTGGTACCGCTTTTCCAGAAACAGCTCGCCCAGGGCGGCCCGCTGACCGTCACCCATCCCGCCGTCACGCGGTACTTCATGACAACGCGCGAAGCGGTGGCGCTGGTGCTTCAGGCGTCCGCCCTTGGAACGCGGTCGCAGGAACACCGCGGCAGTATCTATACGCTGGAGATGGGCTCGGCGGTCAGGATTCAGGACCTGGCGCGCCAGATGATCAGGCTCGCCGGGCTGCGGCCGGGAGAGGATATCGATATCCTCTATACGGGTTTGCGGCCGGGCGAAAAGCTTTACGAAGAACCGCTGCATCAATCCGAAGAACTGTTGCCGACCGAACTCGAGGGTATCCTTCTCGCCTCGCCGCGCACTGCCGATTTCGCAATGCTGGAAAGGCTCATCTCGAAACTCATCGATGTTGCTGCAACGTCGAAGGTCGATGAGGCCCTGAAGCTGATACGCACGGTTGTGCCGGAATATACCCCCACTGCCAACAAGGATGGCGCGTTGGTTAATTCCTATATCCCGGTAGAGCATCGCTCCATCGTCAAACAGCCCGAGCCGGAGGGCGCCCGGTTGGGGCTGGCATGAGTTCCGACCGAGAAAAATCGATCCCCCTTTGCGCTGTCAACGATGCGTTAACGTTATTTGGTAATCATGTTCGCCGAGGTTAACGCGTGGGTAACCATGAATGCGCCTCGGTGTATGCAATGACTTGGATGCCAGTCCCTATGGATGGAACGGCCAAAATGAATACGATCGAGTTTGGCGGCGAACGTCTCGCTGCGCCGCCGCCTGTAGCGGAGACGCTACGGGCATTCTGGCGCCACAAGTATCTTCTTGTAACCATCATCGCCTTTATAACCGGTCTCACGGTCTTTGCGGCCTATCAGATTCCGCCGCGCTACACCTCGTCTGCACGCATTCTCATCAATTCCGAGACCCGCCCCGGCACAGAGCCGCTCGGGGTGAGTGACGCCCGTTCGCTGCTTTCGGGAGCTTCCGGGAGTCGCGTCTCGATCTACAGCGAAATCGAGGTTATGCGGTCCGACCGTCTGATCGAGAAAGTTGTCGCCGCCCTCAACCTCGCCGAGGATGCGGAATTCAATCCCGCTCTTCAGCCCGGCATGTTCTCGTCGCTGCGCGATATGTCGCCCGTGAAGTGGCTGATCGAGACGCTGTCGCCGCTGAAAACCGATTACAGCGATGCGGAACGTGCACAAAGGGAAACCAAGCGCATTATCGACAGCGTCCGTAAGCGCATGGTCATCCGGCCGCCCGGGCTGGCAAATGTCGTCGTGATTCAATTCGAGACGAAAGCCGCTGCCAAATCGGCGCGGATGGCGAATGCGTTCGTGGATATCTACAGCGAGGATCGCCTCGCCCGTGCCGCCGACCAGGCGGCGAAGACGAGTTTGTGGCTGGATTCGCGTATCGCCGAACTGGAGGGAAAGCTCCGGGTTTCGGAACGCAAGGTTGCCGAATTTGTCGCCGCGCGCCGTCTCGATGACAACGGTACCTCACCGATCATTGACAGGCGCGTCACGGAACTTGGCCAGCGTCTGAGCGCGGTCAAGTCCCAGTTGGCAGAAAAGCAGGTTCGACTGCGCCAGCTGAGAAACATCAGCGCATCGGGCAACGGACTCGATTCAACGGCCGAAGTGCAGAATTCCCAGGCGATCCAACGGCTGCGCGTGCAGGAAACAAACCTGGTCCGCCGGGCCGCCGAACTCGATACCCGTTTCGGCGAAAAGCATCCGACGATGATCAATTTGCGCGCCGAAATCGAGAATGTGCGAAACGAAATCGCGGCGGAACAGAAACGCATCATCGGTGCAATGGCCAATGAAGTGCGCATTGCGGCGGAAGCCGTCAGGTCTGTAAAGGAACAGCTCGACGCGGTAGATCTGGAACGCGCTTCGTCCAACGAAGACCGCGTGGAATTCCTCCAGATGCGGCGCGAAGCGCTTTCCAATCGCAAGCTCTACGAACTGTTCGTGTCCCGTGCGAAAGAGGTTGAACAGACGTCGTCGCTCAAACGCAACCCGGTCGAACTGATCTCGCCGGCGAAGGCGCCGACGCATCCTTCCGCCCCCCGCAAGCCGATCATCATCGCTTTTGGCTTCTTTATCTCGATTGGTTTCGGACTGGTACTTGTCCTGACTCTGGAGAGACTGGATGGCGGCTTCCGGTCGGTGACCCAGGTCGAACGCGTGATGCGCGAACCGACGCTTGGCATTGTGCCGAGGATCCGGGGCGCCGAAGGGCGCAGGAACGTACATGATATCGTCTTTACAGATGCGCATTCGCCCTATGTCGAAGCGATAAGGTCGCTGCGCACGTCGCTGCTCGTCTCGAACCCCGACGCGCCGCCGAAAGTCGTGCTGGTCGCGTCGTCCCAGTCCGGCGACGGCAAGACCAGTCTTGCAATCTCCCTTGCCAGGTTGTCGGCTATCGCGGCGATCGAAGGACGTGTGCTCCTTATCGACGGCGATCTGCGCAAGCCGTCGGTCGGCTCGCGGATCGGTGTTCCGCCTCACAAGGGGCTGCTTGAGCTGTTTTCCGGCGAGGCAACGCTCGACGAGGTGATCGTGACCGACAGCAAAAGCGGGCTGCACGTGCTTCCGGCCAATATCGGAACGCCGAACCCGCCCGAACTGCTGAATTCCACGCATATGCGCGATCTGCTGGCAAAGCTGCGGTCGTCCTATGAAATGATCATTATCGATTCACCGGCTCTCGACGCCGTCTCCGACGCCCGTGTCCTGGCGCACTACGCGGATACAACGGTCTTCGTCGTCCGCTGGGAGGGGACGAAACAGCATGCGGCGATCGATGCGATGAAACAGCTGACAACTGCCGGCGCCCGCGTTTCCGGCGTCGTCCTGCAGCAGGTAAATATCAAGAAGTCCGCCAGCTATGGCTACCGCGAGGCAATCGCCTGAGCACGGGCACCTCGATGCGCTTCGCCAGGTCCGACTGACCTGAAAATCTCCATCACGCGATACGTGCGCATAGCGCGGTGCGCACCTGAACCGGTGGTCCCGACGTTCGCCCTGCCGGCATCCCTGCGTTTTCCGGTTATCCGGACCCGGATCGGGCGGGGCGAATGGCGTCAGGCGGCGGCTGGTGTCTGACCGGCCTGCGCCGGTCTTCGACCGATGCTTGCTCCTGATCGATGCGATGACGATCCCTCTGGAGGCCGTCGCAGAACAACGTTGTTAAGATCTACGCCGGTTGTCTTCGTCGTGGGCAGTGACCGGGTCCGGCACATTGAAAGACCGGGCCGCGGAAACGCCCAAAATCGCTGCGAAGGTGATCGCGACGACGGGAAACTGTTCCGCGTAGTCGAACAGCGAGTGAAGGAAGGCAACCGTCATCGCGGCGATACCGAGGGCCGGGTACGGGTGCGCATGGCGATTATGCCGGAAGCTCCGGACAAAGAAGAAAAACAGAATTGCGAGGCCGGTGTAAAACGCAATGGCGGCGGGCACGCCCATCTCCATCGCGTTTTCGAGATAGCTGTTATGGGCGAAATCGATCCTGGGAAGCAGTGTTTCCGTCCGGTAGGCGGCAAAGATGTCGGAAAATGTGCCGAGACCCGTGCCCAGCACCGGGCGGTCGCCGATCGCGTCGATTGTCAGTCGGAATATCTCCATCCGCTCGACCGTTGCAGTGCCGGCCTTGGTGAAGCGCTCGAGCGTGTTGCTCCCGGCAATGCCGAAAAGAGTACCCGTGCCCACGGTAATCGCCATCGCACCGACCAGGGATGCCCGCCTGTTCAGGGTGCCGCGGGTCGCACAGGCGGCAAATACGATGATTGCGATAATCGTGACAATCAGGCCGCCGCGGGAATGGGTCATCAGGATGGCGGTAAACAGGATCGCCGTCGCGTATAACACCCAGCCGTTTCGGCGCAGGTAGAACAGGCTTACCGCGACGGTTGCGCGTCGCCACCCGCGTGACAGATCTTCATGTCTCAGCCGTCCACGGTATAGCAGCGCCAACGCGCACAAGAGACAAAGTGCGGCATAGTCGGCAAAGGCATTCCGGTTGGGGAAGGTCGATGACAGGTTTCCGGGTTCGAAATCGCGCTCGTACCACAGGACATAGCGGCTTTCGCTGAGCTCCAGCCCGATCCCGTACAAGGCGTATGCCGCGCTGGAGGCCGCGAACAGGGCGAGCAGGCGGGCTGCCCGTCGTTCCACAGCCGCGATCTGGTAGCACAGCACAAAGACAAGGCCGTAGCCGGCCAGGCGCAGGGCGCCGGCTGTCGACGCCTCCGGGTTGACGGATATCGCGGGGCGCAGGCCGGTCTGGTCCATCGCGCCCAGAAGTATTGCCGCTTCCGACCAGGCGTTATGGGCAATGCCGGGTGGTGCCGGCACCCATGCCTGCGCGAAACACCACAGCACAACCAGACCCGGAAGCGCTGCCGGCGCCAGTATGTAACGGATACCTGCGGAAGAAGGCGCGGATCTCAACGTTGCCGCAATCGCCCAGACAAGGGCGAGGATACCCGCATAGACGGCGAACAGGTTTGTAAACCAGCCCGGTGTTCCGCCAAAGGCGAGGGGCATGGTCGCGAGGCCCGCCGCCAGGACGAAGAATACCGGCCTTTGATAGGTGTCTGGGCGTTTCACCGGAGACTCCCGATCCGAACGGTCCCGATTATTTCGGGGCGCCACCGGCCCCGGTTGTGCCGGACGTTAGTTACCCGCGGAAATTTTATTCCGCAGACCGTTCAGTTCGGACCGCAGCGCTTCGATTTCCTGTAATTCGCGGGTGAGGTCTTCGTCCTCATCGTCTTCGCTGGAGCCGGTCTCCGCCGCACCCGCTTCCGGGGCCCTGTCGTCGGGTGTCGCGACGGCGGTCTCGATCCGCGAGATCAGGTCGCGGATCCCTTCGCTTGCCGATGCCTTGGCGACCGGCGCCGATTGGGGGATCGACAGATCGTCGTCCTCGTCATCGTCGATATTCTCCGACAACGCCGCCTCAAGGCTCGCGCCGAAGCTGGACCGGGAGCCGGTCTCGCTCCCGGCCGTCCCGGCGGAAAAAGGCGGGTCGGCCGGTGTATCCAGTTCGAGAATCTCTTCCGGTGCCGGGATATGCGCTTCCGGGGCAGGCTCGATCGCGGCCGACGCACTCGGCGCGCGGTTCGGCACCGGGCTTTCCGTCCGGCTGTCGGAATAGTCCGGCACCGGTCTTGAAGCAGGCTGCGATTGCAGCAGATCGTCGGCAAGCCGCGCGATTTCCGGCACCGTTTCGTTGCCGCTATCCGCAATGCCGCCTTCGACCGACTGGATCAGCCGGTCGACAAGCGATGAGAGTTCATCGTTAACATTGGTCATTTCGGCGAGCTGGGCCCTGTAGCGGGTGATTTCCTGCTCCTGCGCCTCAAATCTGTCCCGGATCTGGCGCCACATGGCCATAAGCGCTTGGCTCTCGCGCTCGCGGGCGCTGTGCGACGCGGATAAATGCCTTTCGGCGTATTCAATTCGTTCTTTCAGGACACCCAAATCACGCATGATCGACCTATCTCGGCTTAATTACTGACAACTCATTAAGGCGTCTGACGGTTTATAATTCGTTAACGTAAACGAAGCGTGAAGGCGTTTGTTGCAGATTGGCATCCGGATCGCGAAAATTCTCCCGTCCGGGGCGGATCTGCGCGATTCGCCGTGTTCTTCGACTATGATGCCGGCGTCATGACAATCCCGGTTCTCGCCAGTCATATCCTGTTCGCGATCGCGTTATTCTGCGTGTCGGTCGTCGCGACCTATCTGGTCGTCCGGCTCGGTATTCTCGACGAACCGAACCATCGCTCCAGTCATGTCCGGCCGACACCGTCGACAGGCGGTATCGCCATTGTCGCAACGTTTGCGATCGGTTTTGTCACGGTCTGGACGGTAAGCGACCAGGCGCGGCTTTCAACTTTCCACCTTTCCGGTTTTGCCGTGTCCGCGCTCGGAATCGCGCTTGTCGGTTTCCTCGACGATCTAAAACGCCTGAAGACGTTCAAGATCAAGCTCGGCGCGCAGATCGCGGCATCGCTGGTGCTGCTCGCTTTCGGTATCGTCTTCAGCAGGGTCTCGCTACCCTTTATCGGTGCGATCGATCTTGGCTGGCTGGGCTATCCGCTGACCGTCCTGTGGGTGGTCGCGCTGACCAACATGTTCAATTTCATGGACGGGCTCAACGGGCTTGCCGGCGGCACGGCGGTCACGGTCGCCGCTTTCCTGTGCGCGGTGACGTTTATCGAGGGATCGTTCTTCGTCTACATGTTCTGCTACATCATGGCAGCCGGTGCGGCCGGATTCCTGGTGTTCAATTTCCCCCGCGCGCGCCTGTTCATGGGCGACGTCGGCAGCCAGTTCGTCGGGTTCAGTTTCGCCGCCCTCGCCGTGATCGCCGCGGAGATCGACGCTTCCCGGACATCGTTTCTTGTTGTCCCGCTGCTGTTCTTCAATTTTATCTTCGACACGGTTTTCACGTTCTGCCGCCGCGCTTTGCGGGGCGAGGACGTGACCCAGGCACACCGGACGCATCTCTATCAGCTGCTCAACCAGATCGGGTGGAGCCATGTGCAGGTCAGTCTTTTTCATGTCGGCGTTACCGCGGCCCAGGGTATTGGCGCGCTGACCCTGATCGGCTTCGGTCCCGACAGCAGGATGCTGGTATTCCTGCCGTTTCTCGCGTTCCAGACCGTCTACGCGGTCGTCGTCATATCGGTCGCGCGCCGGCGCGGTATACTGCGGCCGGTAACCCGCTAGCGGGGTCCCTGAAATAAAATGCGCCGGCACATGCATTTGCATGGCCGGCGCGTCGAACTGCATGAAGGTCGCGGGGGGAGCCGACTTTCAAACGCAGTACGTCGAAGAAGATTTCAGCCGTGGCCGAGATCGGCGGCGACGACCGGTCGGTCGGCACCCGGCGGGGCATGCGGTGTGAGGTCATGCTCCCGGGCCGCCACGGCGATCAGTTCGTCGGGTGCATCGAGCCGCTGCAGGATTATCGACAGGATGGCCAGCGCACGCCGTTTGGAAACGATGGCGATGACCGTCAACGCGATCAGCGCGAGGTCGAGGGCAAGGCCCTGTTTTTCGATATACAGAAGACCGGTCCGGCTTTTCCAGGGGCGGATAAGCCGGTTGTAATCCAGGTCGGGATCCTCGCTGTCGCGCAGGATATCGCCTTCATCGGAAAAGATGATTGAAGATATATCGGTGATGCCCGGTTTCGCCTCGAGCAGGCCGCGCTCTTCCTCGGTATAGCGCGAGACTTCGCTGGCCACGTTCGGACGCGGGCCCACAAGGCTCATGTCGCCGATCATCACATTCCACAGTTGGCTCAGTTCGTCGAGTTTGAAGCGTCGGATAAAATGCCCGACGGCGGTAATCCGCATATCGTTTGCGGATGTTGAATCGACGCCCGATTTGTCGGCGTTGACCACCATCGACCGCAGCTTGACCATGCGGAAATTCTTCCCGCGATAGCCGACCCGGTCGGCGATGTAGAAGGGAGAATGACGGTCCTGCAGCCAGACCAGAAACATGACAGGCAGCATGACCGGCGAGACGACGATGAGGCCGAGCGCCGAAGAGAAGAAATCGATAAGCCGTTTGACCATTTTCCGACAATCCGCAAAGGAGGTTCGTCGGAATCATGTGCAAGAAACGGGCCAGTTCGGCGCTCTCTAAGTCATTGTATTTATTGATTTAAAATAGGTTCTGAATTGCATCTGTTGCTGGCCCCGGCAGGTTCTGCCGAATGGGGGAAACCGAGGTGCCGGAGGCGGCAAGGGTTGCCGGTCAGCGACCTTGCTGGTCGCCCAGGGTATCCCGAATGGCGGCGATTACCGTGTCCGTCGTGGGATAATAGCTGTCTTCGAGAACGCGGCTGGTCGGCGCCGGTGCGTCCGGCAGGGTAACACGAACAGGACGTGCCTTCATCGATGCCGGGCTTACCCGTTCGCTGGCCGATGCAATGATTTCTGCCGCCAGCCCACAGGTGCTCCAGCCGTCGTCGACAGCGATCAGCCGACCGGTGCGTTCCACCGATTCCGCAACCGCATCGCCGTCGAACGGGTTCAGGATGCGAAGATCGATAACCTCACACTGGATATTCTCTCCGGCGAGCGTGTCGGCGGCCTGTTCGCACAGCCAGGTCGCGTAGCCCGACCCCACAAGGGTGACGTCGCCGCCGGTCCGGAGGATCTGCGGGCCCTGGATCGTCAGGTCCACGTCCCGCGACGGCGGCAGGTCGGCTTCGCGCTCGTAGAGCCAGCGATTGTCGATATAAAGAACCGGATGATCGCACAGCACGCTGGCAATCAGCAGGTCGCGCGCGTCGGCCGGGGTCGCCGGCATCACGACGCGAAGACCCGGAATATGGGCATACCACGAATGCAGTGCCTGGGAATGCTGGGCGCCCTGTTCGCCGCCGCGGTTGATGATTCCGCGGATGGTGACGGCCGGGCTCGCCTGTCCGCCCAGCATATGCGCCCATTTGGACGCCTGGTTCACGATCTGGTCGGTCGCGAGCAGCATGAAATCCATGCGCGGGTGGATGACGATCGGCCGGTAACCGAACAGCGATGCGCCGACGGCGGCGCCGGTGCACGCGTTTTCAGAGACCGGGGTGTCGATGATGCGCTCGGTGCCGAATTCCCGGTCGAGGTCCGTCATCGAACTGCCGACATACCAGGGGCTCCAGAGCCCCTGGCCAATGGCAAAGACTTCGGGATGCTCGGCAAGCAGGTGGCGAAAACCCTCGCGGACGGCGTCGCCGTAATTCCAGGTGCGGTTCGCGGCTTGTGCCGCGAGGATCGAGCCATCCATCGGTCAGTCCTGATTGTTCACGTAAACATAGTCGAGCAGGGCGCTTTGCTCGGGCCATGGCGCGTCGTAGGCGCGTGTCGCGGCTTCATCGACAAAGGCGCCGATTTCGCTGGCGATTGTCTCTGCTTCGTCGACCGAAATGTCGCCGCGATCCGTCATCGCGGTTTGCAGCCGTCCGACCGGATCGCGCTGTTTCCACGCGGCGAGTTCTTCCGGCGACCGTCGCAGGCCGACATCGATATTCTCGTCCGGCCCGACATGGCCGCGCCAGCGATAGGTCACCGCCTCGAGATAGCCCGGACCGTTACCGCAACGGGCGTTGTGAATGAGATCTCCCGCGGCATCGGCAACCGCGATGACGTCATTGCCGTCGATGACGGATGTGGCGACGGAATGCGCCTCCGCGATGCGCGCCGTACGATCGTTCGGCTGGCGCTGGGCGATATCCATGTGGCTGGCGTAAAGATTGTTTTCGCAGACGAACAACACCGGCAGTTTCATCTGCGCGGCAAGGTTCAGAGATTCGTGCACGCCGCCTTCCTCGACCGCACCGTCGCCGAAATAGGCGACGGCAACATGCGGGCTGCCGGCCATTTTTGCCGCCATCGCGGCGCCGACCGCGACGGGGACCGTCGCGGCGACAATGGGAACGGATCCCTGAAACCCGACCTCGGGCGCATACAGGTGCATCGAGCCGCCCATACCGCGGGAACATCCGTCGGCGCGGCCCAGAACCTCCGCAAAAAGCTGGTAGACGTTGCCGCCGAGCGACAGATAGTGGCCGTGGCTGCGATGGGCGCCGAACACCCGGTCGTCGGCGGAAAGCCAGTGTGCGATGCCTGTCGGCGGCGCTTCCTGGCCGATCGCGAGATGGACGGGGCAGACGATGTCGCCGGCCTCGACCATTTTGCCCAGGCGCTCTTCGACCGCCCGGATCAGAATCTGCATCCGCAGGAATTTCCGTGTGTCTTCCGCCGACCAGGTACCAAGATACAGCGTGCCCGTATGCTGTTGCGGGTCGGCGAGATGATCCAGCGACGGCGGGGATGCAGGCGTCGCCCGCGCGGGCCCGGCGGGATCGAAAAAGCCGGCCTCGGCAACGTTCTGCAGGCGTCCGATAATATCCCGGACATCGCTGATTTCGTGTTGCAGGTCCGGGTCCATGGCGGGCACGGACGTGTCCAGCGGCCCCGACCGGCGCGAAACCGGTGAGTCCTTGCGGCGGGCAGTGTTGTCCGAGCTCATGCGTTAGACCTGCGTGCGGTAAAATTCATGAATGACATCGCAGATCCGCTCCACATCGTCGTCGGAAAGCGCTGTGTGCATCGGCAGCATGAAACAGCGTTCGAAGAATTTTTCGGTTGCAGGCAGGCTTTCGTTGAATCCGAGCTTGTTGAACTGGTGTACCGGTGTGCCGCCCCACTGGATAAGGGTGCCGATATCGTGGTCGGACAGGAATGCCCGCAGCGCTTCCCGGTTTCCGGATTCGATCTCGTAATTCTGGTAGACGTCGAAATGACGCGGGTCGGCATCCGGCGAAGGCGGCAGGGTGATGTCGTTCAGGCCGCTCAGCCGTTCGTGATACATACGCGCAATGTCGCGGCGCCGTTCGATGTCCTGATCGTAGGTATTGAACTTGTAGTGAAGGACGGCGGCCTGGACATTGTCGAGGCGCGAATTCGTCCCCCATTCGACGACATCGCCGTTTTCGTCGCGGCCGTGATCGCGCAACAGGCCGAGCTTGCGCCCGATCTCGTCGTCGTCGCTGACAACCGCGCCGCCGTCGCCGAAACTGCCGAGGACCTTCGCGGGGTAGAACGAGAAGCTGCCGAATTCGCCGAATGTGCCGGCGCATTTTCCCTTGAAGCTCGATCCCAGCGCCTGGGCCGCGTCTTCGCAGAGACGCAGGTTATGCTTGTCGACGATTGCTTGGATCGCGTCCATGTCGCAGGTCCGGCCGTTCAGCTGAACCGGCATGACGGCAGCCGTGCGTTCTGTGATTTTCCGCTCCACCGAAGCCGGATCGATCATGTGATCGGGACGCATGTCGGCCAGCACGGGCGTTGCGCCGACAAAATGCACGGCGGCGGCGGTTGCGATATACGTGTGCGATGGCACGATGACTTCGTCCCCTTCGCCGATACCCATCGCCCGCAGGCCCAGGATCATCGCGTTGGTACCGTCGGCGACGCCATAGACGTATTTGACGCCGAGATATTCCTTCAGCGCATCCTCGAACTCGGTGAGGTCTTTCTGCAGGATGAAGGCACCGCGGGATAAAACGTCCCGAAGCAGTTCCATCATCTTGCTTTCGTCTTTTTTGAAAAGGGCGGGATAGTTAAAGAACGGGATCGACGGGACAGTGGTCATCGCACCTAATTCGCTGTTTTTTCAGGTGCGTTTAGGTTAACCGGGCACGGTTAATAAACCCTTGAAACAGCACAAATCCCCGTTATGCGGCCCGCGCGGAGGCCGCCCGGATCGCCGCTGGCACGACGGAAGTCCGGTAATTGGTCCACCAGATTTCAAGACAGAGAAGTCCCCAGACGCATGCGGCCCAGCGCTTGCGGTCCCACCCGCCGCCATCCAGCAGCGCTTCGACGGCGCGTCCGTCGAACCGGGTCATGCAGTACGAAGACGGGTCGAGCACCCGCTCGCGCAGCATGGCGTTCAGATCCTGGCTCATCCAGCGCAGGAGCGGTATTTCGAAACCGCGTTTCGGCGCATTGACGACAGCGTCCGGCAAATGCCGTGCGGCAAGAGCGCGGAGCAGCGGTTTGGTCGTGTTGCCCCCAAGCTTTATGTCTTCCGGCAGGGACGCTGCGAGGTCGATCAGCCCGTGATCGAGAAACGGCGAGCGCGCTTCGAGCGTCCACGCCATCGATGCCATGTCCATCTTCACGAGGTGATCGTCGCCGAGGAGGCGGTGGAAGTCGCGTTTCAGCATCGCATCCACGGGACCGAGCCCGGTCGTCCCGACGTCGCCCGCCCAGCGGACCGACGGTGCGAAGGCGGTGTGATCGCCGTACAGTGTGGCCTTGTCCGCTTCGCCGAGGCGGTCGCTGGTCAGCGCGACGAACCGTTCCGCCGGCGCCTGCGCGGCGACCCGAAGGAAGCGGTGAAGAAACTGGTAGGGTGTGCGGCCCCGGCGCGGTGCGGGGAGGCGTTCCGTGATCTGTCCCAGCAGACGCTTAAGCCCGGGCGTCAGCGCCCGGTCGAGCCGGTCTGCCGACCGTGCCGCGATGAAATGGCGGTAGCCCGCAAAGATCTCGTCGCCGCCGTCGCCATTGAGCACGACACTTACATCTTCGGCGGCCATTTGCGTCACTGCGAAAGAGGGCAGGGCGGATGCGTCGGAATAGGGCTCGTCGTAATGGGCAATGATCCGTTCGACGTCCGCGATGTTGGATTCCAGCACAAAATCGCGGTGATCGGTCCCGTATCGATCGGCGACAAGCTGGGCCAGCGGGCGCTCATCGAAGCCCTGATCGGCGAATCCGATAGAGAATGTCTTGAGCGGACGGTCGAGTTCCTTTGCTGCGAGCGCGCAGATCAATCCTGAATCGATGCCGCCCGACAGAAAACACCCCAGCGGCACGTCACTGCGCAGCCGGATTTTCACTGCCTCGCGAAGCGTGTCCTCGACAAGATCGACCGCGTCGTCGAACCCGATATTTCGTTTCCCGCCAAAGTCCGGTGTCCAGTATGTCTCAGCCGAAACTGCACCGGTGGCATTGACGGTCATGACGCTGGCGGGTGCGACCCGGGATATGCCCTGATAGACGGTGGTTTCGCCCGGTACGACGCCAAAGGTGAGATAGTCGTGTACCGCCTGCTCGTTGACCGAAAAATCGACTTCGGGCAATCCGAAAAAGGCTTTCATCTCCGAGGCAAAGACGAGTCCGCCGTTGATCCTGGCAAAGAACAGCGGCTTTTTGCCCGCGCGGTCCCGCGCCAGGAAGAGCTTCCGCTTGGATGCATCCCACAGCGCGATGGCGAACATGCCGCGAAGGCGGGAGACAAAACCGGCGCCGTATTCTTCGTATAAATGCGGCAGGACCTCGGTATCGGAATCGCTGCGGAAGCGGTGCCCTTTCGCCTGGAGCTCCGCACGAAGCTCGCGGTAATTGTATATCTCGCCGTTGAGAATGACCTGGACGGAGCCGTCCTCGTTGCCCATGGGCTGGTGACCGGCATCCGACAGGTCGATAATCGACAGGCGGTTGTGTCCGAGAAGGCAGTAACCGCCGTGCCAGATCCCGCTGTCGTCGCGCCCGCGATGCCGGGTCCGTCCGAGCATGGCTTCAAGCTGCGGGCTGAACCGGCCTGCCTCCGGGTGAATGAAGCCTGCGATCCCGCACATGCGTCAGGCCCTTGCTGCTGCGGCGAACGTGGCAGCATCGGTGTTCTCGGATGCGCCCGTAATTTCATAAAGATCCGCCAGAATGTCGCGGACCACGATCTCGTCGGAGAATTCGTTGCGACATTTTTCGCGCGACGCCGCGCCGAGTCTTTCCCGCAGACCTGTATCGACGACCAGTTTTTCGATGGCGTCGGCAAGTGCGTCGGCATCCTGCACAGGAACCAGAAATCCGTTGCGCCCTTCATCGACCAGTGCTTCGCAGCCGGGGGCGCGGGTTGTGACGATGGGTTTGGCCATCGCCATGGCTTCGAGCATGGAGCGCGGGGTGCCCTCGCGGTAGGACGGCAAAGCGGCGATATCCGCCGCGTGCAGGGCTTCGCGAACCGTGTCGCACCAGCCCATCCAGCGAAAACCCGCATGTTCCGCCGCGCGCAGGTCGGCCGGCGTCAGCGTTTCCGGGTTGTCGTCTTCGACATCGCCCCACAGGACAAAAAGCGCGCGCCCCGGGTGGCGTTTCTCGACCTGTTTCGATGCGTCGATAAATTCTGCCACGCCCTTGGTGAGGACGGCACGGGCGACCATTGCAACAATCACGCGCCCTTCGGTGCCGCCGAGCCGCTCGCCGATGCGGGAGGCCGCAAGCGGGTCGATCGCGCGATCCGAAAATTCGCTCAGGTTTACGCCGGAGCCGCGTATCAGCACGGTACGGTCGCGGGCAACGAATTTCGCCTCGACCAGATGATCGCGGTCGTATTCGTTCTGAAACAGTACCTTGTCGATCCGCGGCATCGATATCCGGTAGAGTGCCTTCGTAATCGTGGCGACGATGCGGTTCTTCAGGCCCGGAATGTCGTTGGTGATGTAGCCGATACCGGTGGATGACGCGCAGATGCGCCGCACGCCCGCCAGTCTGGCCGTGACGGCGCCGTAGACGATGACCTTGTTCTGGAACAGGTGGACCAGATCGTACCGGCCGCGCCCGAACAGACGCCACAGCCGCCATATCCATTTGATGTCTTCGACCGGGGTGATAAAGCGCGGCATTTCCATCGGCACCCAGCGGACGCCGAGCCCGAGAATGCGGTCGATATAGGGTCCGTCCGCGCAGAGCACGTCGACGTCGTGCCCGTCGGCGACGAGCCGGGCGATGAGGGCGCGGCGAAAATTCCAGATCGAAAAGTCGTCGTGATTTACAATGGCGATACGCATCGGTCTTCCTTCACGCCGCCTGCACGGCGGGGGCGGTCAGTCTGGCGTGCGCGCGCTGCACATCGCGCATCGTCAGGATGTCGACCCGCCCGGCATCGCGGGCCTCGGCCGCAAGCCGGAAGTAGCGCTCGAACAGGCCGAACATCTGTTCCGAACTCCCGAGATGAAACGGATGGAACGCAAGGTGGAAGATTGCGTCTTGTTTTTCCGCCGCGTCGAGCCCGCGCCGGAATTTCGCGATCCGTGCGCCGGTCGAGACAAAGCGGTGATAGCGGTCATACGCCAGCGCGAAGGTCGAGCCGGGTATGTTCAGCAATCCGTGGTGGGTCTCAAGGTCGTGCCAACCGTAGACCGGCGGTGTGCCGCCGGCGAGATGATCGCACAGGCCCGCGGCCCGGCGCAGCGGGCGGGCGAGGGCGTTGTAACCGATTTGTTCGGCGCCCCGGTAATTGGTGATGCCGAGCGCTGCATACTGGTCGAGATGGGCGACGCCGTCGCGGGGAAACACCAGGGATTCGATCGTCAGGCCGCGCGCCTGTGCGACTTTCACGCTGGCCTCGATCTGGGCGCGCGCCATTTCCGGCGTCACCGCAGGGTCATTCAGGAAAACATGGCTGAACGTATGGGTGCCGATTTCCTGCGGCGTTTTCATCGCCAGGACCCGCTCGAGGACGTCGGGCGCATACCACCATGGGTCTTGTTGCGCATTGGTGCCCGGATCGACGTCGTACCAGGGACGCCCGTACCAGGGGAAGGTGGGCGCCGGCGCTTCCGGGTGATTCCCGTCGCAGCTATCGAGCATCAGATGACCGACAAAGGCCCATGTCGACGGGATCGCGTATTTATCCATCAGGTCGATAAACCGGCCGACATTCTGGCGATAGGAATCGAAATGCCGGCGGTAGTATTTCGTGCCGCCCCAGGTAAAGGTTCCCCAGGCGACTTCCGTGTCGAGCGACAGGACGAACGCACCGCTCATTGGACAGGGCCCGTGCTGTAGCCGAATGCCGCCATCTGGTCGGCGGTGATTTCGTTTATCCGTTCGATGTCCGTGGCCGGGAGCCGGCTGGTCCACGCGTCGCTGTCGCCGGAACCGATAGAGGCGATTGCGGAGGCGGCGCGATCGGTTTCCGGCAGCCCGCAGAACCGGTCGAGCTGGCGAATGGTGGCTGCGGGGTCCGTACAGAAATCCTCGAATTTCACCTCGACGTATTGATCGGGCCCGAACACGGCCGGGCCGTCTTTCCGGATTTCGGCGGTGATATCGCTCCACTGGTGGGCGAACTGTTCGACGACCGGTTTATCCATATAGGCGCGCCATGCGACGGGTTTCGGAAAACGCCCGAAAGGGAACCCGCGGCGGTAGCGGTCTTTCTCGACGCGCGACATGTTCGACAGCACGACGGGCCGGGCATCGCGGATGACGTGAATGATATAGGCGTCGGGAAACGCACTCTTCAGATAGCGGAGCCGCAGCGAGTTCTGATTGTTCTTGTTTATCAGCCGCTTGCGGCCGGACAAGAGAAGCCGGATGGCGAGGCTGGAACGTATCCGCGATGTTTCCCAGAAATTCGCATCGTTTTCGTCCCGGTGATCGTCGGCGGATTTGTCGTAATACCGAAGATCCCACACCTGCGAGGCGTCCATCACGTTGCAGGCGTCCGGCCGGTCTCCGAAGATCTCCGCGAAAAGCGTGGTTCCCGACCGCGAACAGCCGACGATAAAGACGGGCTGCTTCACGATCTGGCGAAGACCCGGGATGAGGAGGCCGCCCAGTGCGGCCAGGTTTGTCGAGAGTGTCAGTGCCGGTCCGAGACCGTACCGGCGTATGAGATAATTCCGCATCGCGCGATCCATCAGGCGGATGCCTCCTGGGTGACTGGTTGTTTCCCGGTCGCCGGAGCACCGGAAACTTCATCCAGCAGGCGCTCAAGCGCTTCGTGATGCGTGCGGAACGAATACCTGTCGCGCGCGTGAACGATGCCGCGCTGCGAAAATTGATCCCGCAGGGACTTGTCGGCGGCCATTTCATACATGGCGTTTGCCAGAACGGTGGAATCGTTCGGCGGGACGATCATCCCGAGTGTGTCGTGCTCCAACAGCTCGGGTACGCCGCCGACGGCGGTCGAAATAACCGGCTTGCCGAGTGCCATCGCTTCGACAATCGAACGGGGAATACCTTCGGTGAAGGACGGCAACACGTATATGTCCGCCGCATCGAGCGCATCCAGGACATCTTCGCGCCAGCCGTGGAAAGTTACCCGGTTTTCGAGCTTCTGCCAGGCAACAACATTGTGTAGTTCCGCCTTGTATTCCACGTCGTCGGAATCGCCGATGATTTCAAGCCGGATATCCGATACCTGATGGGTGGTGCGTTCGAAGGCATCGAGCAGGATATGCACGCCTTTGGCGGGCACGAGCCAGCCGGCAAACGCAAAGGTCAGGTGTTCCTTGTGATCTTCCGGATCGCCATCAATTTCCCGGCGCGCCACCGTGGCGTCGATATCCGAAAAATCAATGCCGATTGGCAGCTTGCGGTATTTCGCCTTTCGCTTCCCGGGCATCAGGACGTCGGCGATAAACAGGACGCGGCTTGCGAGTTTCATCGCGATCCGGTCGAGAAACGGGTTGGATATTTCGGATTTGATAAACAGAACGGTCGGAATTCGCGCCATTTTTGCCGCGAGAACGACCATCAGAAGGCTGCGCGTATTGTGGCACTGGATGACCTGCGGGCGTGTTTCGCGCAAGGTCGGCAGAACCCGCAGATTATAGGCCAGAAGCGCCATCAGGCTGGTAAAGCGGCTGAACAGTCCCGATTTCAGTACCGAGCCGCCGTAACGGTCGAGACGCGCCGATTGCGGTATGACGGTAACATCGCCGCCGGCATCGCGCACGGAATCGGCCAGCCTGCCCTCGCCCGGGCAGAGCAATGCCGGTTGCCAGCCATCCCGCCGGGCGTGCTGGAACAGCATGCGTATATAGCGCTGGTTCCCGCCGGCTGTACCGTAATAGGCATCGAAGATGAGGAAACGTTTCTGGGCCATGGAAAATCCGTGCGGTCCGGCTGACCGTCAGGCTGCGATCATGTCGCGGCTGATGAAATAGTCGCCCATGACAAGGACGTCGGCCTTGCTGCGGAGGAAACAATCGACGGCTTCCTCCGGCGTGTTGACGATCGGCTCCTGAATATTGAAAGAGGTATTGAGCAACACGGGAACGCCTGTCTTCTCCTCGAATTTATCGAGCAGCGCCCAGTAGCGGGGATTCGCGGTCTTCGTCACCGTCTGGATGCGGGCGGTGCCGTCTACATGCGTGACGGCGGGAATGCTCTCGCGTTTTTCCGCCCGTACCGGGGCAATGACGTTCATGAACGGGCTCGGGCCCGTCAGCTCGAAATACTCGTTCGCACATTCGGCTTTGACCGACGGCGCGAAGGGGCGGAACATTTCGCGTTTCTTGATCTTGGCGTTGATCTCGTCGCGGATCGAATCGCGGCGCGGGTCGGCCAGAAACGACCGGTTGCCGAGTGCCCGCGGGCCGAATTCGGTTCTGCCCTGGAACCAGCAGATCACACCGCCCTGTTCGATGGCATCGGCCGTCCGGTCGATGACGATCGACTCGGCGGGAAGAGGCTGGGCGTGTATGCCCCGGGCCTGTAACGCCGCCGACATCTGTTGGTCGGAGAATTCCGGTCCGTAGTAACCGTGTTCCATCACGAAGCTGCGCGGATTGCCGAGTTTCTCGTTCCACAGATGGAATGCCGCGCCGACCGAACAGCCGGGGTCATGCGGCGCGGGCGGAATGAAAACGTTTTCGAACGGCCCGTCATTGAGCAACTTGCCGTTCGCCGTGCAGTTCAGGCCGCAGCCGCCTGCGATGACGAGGTTCTTTTTCCGCCCGCCTGCTTCATACGCCCACATGGCGAGATCGAAGACGACGTCTTCATAGGCCGCCTGAGCGGAGGCAGCGATTTTTTCGTGCCGGTCGGTAAACGGCTCATCGTCGGAGCGCCGCGGTTCGCCGAGGGCCTCGGTCATCTGCCTGCTGAACTTGCCGTCGAAGGCATCGTGATAGTCCAGTACAGATGTATTCACCCGGTAGGAGCCCGGTTTGTCGGTGGTCAGGATATGCTTGCGCATCCAGTCGGCGTAATCCGGCGTGTTATAGGGTGCCAGTCCCATCATCTTGTACTCGCCGTCGAGCATTTTAAATCCGAGGAAGCCGGTAATGCCGGCATAGAAATGTCCCAGCGAGTGGGGCCAGTCCATCTGGCGCAGAACCCTGAAAGAATCGCCTTCGCCCACCGCCAGCGTGGTCGAGGCCTTTTCGCCCGCACCGTCAAATACGAGAATTGTCGCCTCGTCGTAGGGTGAGACGTTATAGGCGCTTGCGATATGGCAGTCGTGATGGTCGAGAAAATGGATCTTCCCGCCGAAAGCGCCGAATTCCTTCGACAGGATGGCGCCGATTCTGAACAGTTCGAACCAGCTGCCTTCGGTGTTCGCGTCACCGCCGCCGCCGGGGCTCATTTCGGCGAAGGCGCGGCCGATCTTCCGGCTGAAGGCATCCGGTCTCGTCAGGGCGGATTTAACGACACCGGCGATCCGGTGTCCCATGCGCCAGGGCTGCCAGTACACGGCGACGTGCTCGACGTCGTCGAGCGAGATGCCCTCTGCCTCAAGACAGTACCTGACCGATCGCAGAGGAAAGCAGCCTTCGTGCTTGTTGCGTGTAAAGCGTTCTTCTTCCACCGCGGCGACAAGCACGCCATCTTTGATCAGCGCGGCGCCGCTTTCGCCCATGGTCGCAAGCCCGAGTATGTACATGGATGTCTTCCGGTTTCCTGTTTCAGCCTGTGTGCCGCAGGTGCTGCGGATCGGCAGCGGCGGCAGGGATGCTTTCGTGGCCCATGGGGCCGATATTCGGATGTACTTTGAGAATTTCACGCAGCTTCCAGAATGCGCCTTCGGTTCCGGCCGCCCATTGTTTCTGACGCAATGCCCATTTGAGACGCGTCATCCGGTCGAGACCTTCCATCTCGTCGGTGCGTACCGGGTCGAAATCGTCGTCGAGGTCCGACGGGTGAACGTAGACGATCAGGGGGTAACCTTTCGCCGAGACGTCTTTCATCAGGCGGAGGATAATCGGTAGCGGTAAGAGTCTCAGATAGGTTCCGCCGATGACGCGCACGCCGATACCGCCTGGCAGCATGTGCCTGTATACCGGGAATTCGCGAAGGGTATCGCCGTGAAAGCGGTAAGTGTCATACGGCGTGGCGCTGTCCCGCGGCGCGGTGGAAACCAGGCTCGAATCGTAGGTGAATCCGGCACTGGCGAGCACTTCGAGCGCCCATGGGCACCGGTCGTCGATCGAGAAATTAGGTGCGCGGAAGCCCGTCGGCGCAATGCCGCAGGCGTCGACGATGCTGGCACGCGCCCGCATGAGGACGGCCGCGAAGTCGGCAGCGTCCAGATCGTATATGTCTTCGTGAAGATCCGAATGGCAGCCGATTTCGTGTCCGCCGGTTGCCAGTTCGGATACAAGGTCGGCCTGGTCGCGCGCGATCTGACCCGTGGTGAAGAATGTCGCGGTCTGGTTACCGGGCGTTTCCGACAATGCCGACAGAATTCGCGCGACGCCATGGACGGTGCGCGCCGGCTCCGTCTTCTGCGGCACGCCCATCTCAAGCGTTGTCGTCTGCTTGTAGTCTTCCAGGTCGACGGTCAGATAACAGCCCGTGGCGGTCATGGCATCATGACCTCGCGATTGGCGTATGGACGACACGGTCGTGTCACTTGGAATCCCCCGATATGCGGCGACTGGCAACAGGTCCCCCCGGGAACCGGTCTATCCGCTCTGTTTCAGAGGTGAGAATCGCACAAAGGGCTTAACCCGACGTTAAAGTTAACGTGGAGTTTCAAAGGCTTCGGGTGGCGGTCGCGCGGGTAAACGTGAGGTAGGCGCGAATGCCGACACGGCGTTCGGCAGACCAGGCCATGATCCCGTTCCACAAAACGATTGCGACCGAAGTTGCAATCGCGGCGCCGATGCTGCCATAGACCGGGATCAGGAGGGCGCAGAGTCCGAAATTCACGGCCGCGGCGACGAGGAGTATCCGGCCGGATTCGTTGTGGTGTCCGGTCATGTTGAGCAATACCCCTGCAGGTACCGTCGCTGCCCAGAACAACTGTCCGAGCAGGAGCACCAGCAAGGTATGATATCCCTGCCTGAACTCATCCCCGAATATCGCGAGGATATATTCCCCCGCCGCAAGGAGGATGACGGACGCAAGCAGGGCAACGGCAAAAACGACCCGCACGCCGATCGACGTCACGCGGGCCAGTTCGTCCAGGTCGCCCTTCGCATGCAGTCGCGCCGCCACCGGCCCGATCGCTGCGATAAAGCAGAATGTGACCAGTTGCAGGATACCGGCTATACGGCCGGAGATATTGTAGATTCCGGCCTCCGCCGCGCTCGACATCGCGCCAAGGAGAACGGTGTTGGCCTGACTGATCAGAACAGCGGAGCCGGCAAACAGCATCATCGCCGGCGCGGCTTTCATCCATTCGGCCCAGCGGTATTCGGGAGCGGCCGCGTGCACCGATTCCGGCAGCACGCGCATCATGATGATGTGCTGGACAATCACGGCACAGACTGCCGTTCCCAGGAACACGGCCAGGGCTGTTGGCGCGCTGGCGGGGGCGTCTGCAAGGAAGACCGCTGCGCTGACGCCCGCGGCAAGGATCAGGGGGTGTAGAATCCATGTCGGAATATCGGCGATGCTTGCGCGTCCCATGCCCCGGACAATTGCCGCTTCAAGCTGCAGGACGGTGAAAAGCGGCAGGATCGCCGCGATCAGCCACAGGCTGTGCAGCATGCCGTCGCCGAGCGAGTCCGAAATCAGGTTTGCAACTACGACAAGCCCGATCGAAAAAATAACCGCCCCGCCGAGGACGAGCATTCTGCTCGCCTTTACGAAACCATTCAGCAGCGACCAGTTGTCGACACCCGAATAGCCCCCGACAAACCGCGACGCGGCGATCTCGAACCCCTGGCGTGCGAATAGTTGCAGGACGCCCATTACTGCCAGCGCCACCGTGTAGACCCCGAACTGGTCTGCCCCGAGAAGCCGTGCAAGAAGCGCCTGCACACCAAAAAGGATGACCAGGCTTGAGACCCTGACCGCCAGCATGCCGGCGCCCTGCCGGGCGACGGCGGTAATAATGTCTTCGGGTTTGAAGTACCTGCCTGAAAGGCCGGAGGCGAAAGCGGTCAATCGACCCATATGATTAATCCGGGGTGCAATCCGGGTGCCCCGCCCGTCATCTAGCCGGGTAGCCGGCAGGCAATGGCGAAATTGCCGCCGAGGCCGGGCAGGGCGATGTCGCCGACCCGGTCCATGATGCGTGACATCCCGCTCTGCAGCGGCAGCGGAAGCGATGCGGCGATCTTCGAATTGTCGAACATCGGATTGTAGCGGTAGCAGCTCTTGTCCAGGATCTCGAACCCGTGGTCTTTCAACAACTCCTGATACTGCGACAGTGTCCAGAAATAGTTATGCCATTCGCTGGCGGCCTCGCGACGGCGGTCGGCGGCGGCCGGGAACATCCGTTTGAACCAGGCACCGTCATTGTTCAGCTGGGTATAGAAGACGCCGCCCGGGGTCATCACACGGCGGATTTCGCGAAGGCACCGGTCCGCATCGAAGAGATGGTCCATCGACGCGATGCTGACGACGAAATTGAACTGGTTTCCGCGCAGCGGCAGATATTCCCCATAGGACCGCATGAGCCGAATATTGTCCGGACGTTCCGCGTCGGTGAACATTTCATGTGGAGACGGGTCGATCCCGACATACAGGTCGACGTCTTTTTCAATTGGTTTGAAAAAGGGTTTCATGCCGCCGCCTTCGGCCATGAACATGCCTACATCCAGCAGATTCATGTGTCCGAACTCTGTCTTCAGTCGACGGACCCGGTCCGAAAGGCGCTGAACCATCACGTCGGCGGCGCCTTTTTTCTCGACAAGTGCGTCCGGGTCAGGCGCTTCGAATTCATCATCTACACGCAGTTCGCCGGCACGGTATTTTTCATCGACATGTCTAAAATCAACGATGCCGCGGTCAATCTGAAACGTCATCGAACAGCCGGCACAGATCAACGCGTCGGAACCATGTGTCAGGGTTTCATGGTGGCAAACCGGGCAGGCCATCAGTGCGTCATCGGATGCGGACGGCGCGATGAAATCTGACGGCGTAATTTTTGCTGCGAAGTTCATTTCCGGTAGATCCCGTTCAGTTTCCGGTGGTCGGTTGTCGCCGAGTTCGCTCTGCCGCCGTTTGTCCGCTGGTATCGTTGCGGCGATGCAGAAACGAATAATTCATCAAGAGGTTTAACTTTGCGTTAAGCAAAAAAACGACCTGCCGCCTCAGACGGAAGCACGCTTTATCGAGACGAGTGCATGAAGGTTCCACCAGTAGCTTCTCACGCTTTCGACCTCCAGTTCCGGGTAGCGACCGAGAATATCGATCACGGTCGAGACCGGCAGCGGCTTGCCGTTGAAGCCGAGGGTCATCGTTCCCCGATCCGACAGATAGCCGGGTGCGGCCTCGAACAGGCGTGACAGCAGCGGTTCCGGGTCGTCGTAATAGGGAAGGTTCCAGTACACGAGGTCATAGCGACCGGCAGGGACCGCGCTCAGGACGTCCGACTGCAGAACCTCGATATCGAGGTCGTTCCGGTGGACGTGTACCTTCGCGGATTCGTACGCGATCGGATCGAAGTCGCAGGCGACAATGCGCTGTTTGACATGCTGAGACAGCCAGCCTGACAGAACCGCGAAACGTCCCACACCGATCTCGAGCAGTTTCGGGTCATTGAATGCACGCAGACGGGCCTGCAGTTCCCATTTGAGCAGGAGCGTCGTCAGGTCGAAAAAGCCGTTTTTGACGAATGTCCGATCGACGTCGATGCCAAACAGCATCCGCGTGACGCGCGGCGATTGGATGATCTTCCGGTGAAGCGCGAAGAGCGCGTTCCGGCGCTTGTATCCGGCGTCGTAGGTCGCATAAATCTGGCGGAGGATAGTGGCAGGGGTCATTGCGGTTTCCATATTTTCCGATGGCCGAAATAATTCGTCCTTCTTGGCGGCAGGGTTGTTTTCATTGTGTGTGTTGCGCTATCCGGATTGTTTCCGGACGGCGCGATCTCCCATGAAATGGGCCACGACGGACATCGCGACGAGCGGCAGCAACACATGTTTCAGGCCTTGTGAGAGTGGTCCGGTGATGTCGTTGCGCGCGACATAGACCGCGACCGGGAAGAACCCGATATAGAACATCAGTCCGGTCGATGACCGGGCAGCCCAGTTATATATTCGGCGCAGCGACGCTCCGATCAGCAGCATGATCGCAACAAGCCCGATCTGACCGAAATGCAGGTAACCGTATCCGGCGATCGTAAAGCCGACACCGCCGCCGGTGGCTGCCGTATCGGGAAAGACCAGGCGGTTGTATACGACGCTGGTGGTTTCGACATAGGGCTGAATAATGAAACCCGGCAGGACGGACCGCAGCAGATCGCCCGGCACCGTCGAGCCATAGAAGTAAGGCAGATCCTGCGGAACGCGCGCCAGCAGCATCGCCATGTTATTGCCGGGTGTCATTGCCTCGCTGCCCAGGGCGGCCGCGAGGGCGACTTTGACGAACTGCATGAATGTCGAGTTGTTCAGAAATTCAGGGTTCTTGAGCGAAATCGCAAGCTGCGTCTGCTCCCACAGGGAAGCGTTGCCGGCGGGCGCGAGTTCCTGGACGACGAGGCTCATCTTGTAGCCGCCCAGGATGGACGAAAGCGTCAAGGCAAACCCGGCAAGGACAAGCAGCGAGCGGATGGATATCCGCTGGTGAAAAATGTGAAAGACCAGCAGGCTGACAAGTCCGGCACGGAACAGAAAGTGCCGCTGTCCGATAAGAAGAACCATGGCGATACCGACCGTAATCACGATAATCAGCGTGGTGTAGGCGGCGATCGGGCGCCCTTCGGAAAAGAGTTTGGCAAGATATACGCCCAGGGCGGTCGCCGCGATGTTGAACGCAAAACTCAGGCGTGTGGTCCAGTCACCGGTCAGGACGACATCGCCCTTGCTCGAGAAATCCTGAGACATGATCTGGAAAATGTTGGCGAGACCGATGACGCAGGCCACAACCAGAACAGGCAGGGCACCCCGGAACAGGGCGCTCGACGCCTGGCTGGACATGGAATGCGCAAAGGTCACCCGGCGCGGTCCGATAATGATAAGGGCGATGAGTAAAGCGAAGAACTGGTAGTCCATTGCGGCCGCAAAGCCGAGTTCTTCGATCCGGTATCCGCCCCAGGTGACATAGGGGTGGACACCCATATGAAACAGCAGAGGCCCACTTATCGAATACAGGGTGAAGGCACCGGCAAACCAGACGAACGGGTGGGCGATATCGAATTTGACTGCAGCACTGGCAGCACCGCAGAGGATGAACATGGCCGTGATCTTCAGGCCGATGTCACCGGATGCGAATAGGACAAGCGCCGTGCTGCTCAGGATTCCCGTAAAAAGGATGATCCAGGAAGCCTGCTGCTCGCCCTTGCTGTCGATGGATACTGTTGCCGGGATCGATGTCATTCGACCGGGTCTCCGACTAGGCGTTCACGTCGCGCAAGGCGCGCGCGCCCGCCGGCAGGAGCCTTAAGGCCCGTATCGGGGGAACGCCGGTCGTCATGCGGCGGCAGACTGCTTTTCGGCGCGTTCGACGAACCAGCGAACGGTTCGCCCAAGCCCGGTTGGCAGATCGATTTCGGCTTTCCAGTCGAGGCTGCGGGCCGCCTTCGACGTGTCCGAAAAATTGCGCATCACGTCGCCCGTCCGGGCTTCGCCGTGGATCACTTCGGCGTTCGCGATGCCCGCGTGTTTCATCACCGGGACGAGGATATCGACCAGTTCGCCAACGGTTGTTTCGGCGTTGGTCGCGATCTGGAATATCTCGCCCCCGATACACGGCTTTGTCGCGGCATTGCGTACCGCGCGGACGAGGTCGCCGATATAGATGAAGTCGCGCGTCTGCCGGCCGTTGCCGTATATTTCGAGCTTGTGTCCCTTCATCGCATTCTGGATGAACTTGGCGACGACGCTGGATTTGTGACCCGATCCCGGCCCGTAGACGTTGCCGAAGCGAAGGGCGACGGTTTCGACAGAAAAGCTGCGGAAATAGGCCGAGCAATAGCCTTCGCCCGCCAGCTTGCTAGCGCCGTACGGCGACACGGGATGTGCCGCCATTTCTTCGTGGATCGGCGGTTCGCATTCGCCGATCGGCGCGCCTGAAGACGCGAACACGAAACGGTTCGCGCCACCATGCCGTGCCGCTTCGAGCATGTTCAGCGTGCCGACGATATTGGTTTCGCAGTCGAAACGGGGTTCCAGGACGGATGGCTCGACCCCGGTCGATGCGGCAAGATGAACGATCGCTTCGGCACCTTCGGCCGCCCGCAGGCACATCGCCGAATCGCGGATATCGCCTTCGATGAGCTCGACGGTGCCGGATGCGAACGTATCGGTCATGGCGCGTGCGTCGCCCGGCGGGGTTTCGCGGTACCCGGTGATTTCCGACAGATCCGCGCGTGTGCCGACCGTCAGGTTATCGAGGACGCGGATGGTGTGTCCGCCTTCGGCGACAAGTTCGCGGATCAGGCTGGTGCCGATAAAGCCGCAGCCACCGGTGACAAGCCAGCGCATCAGGCGGCCTTCCAGCTGACGCGGGGCATTACTTTGCGCGTGTCGATACGGTTGCTGTAGCGTTTTACCGTTTCCAGCATGTCGACGACGACGTCGTCGGTCAGGTGATGGGGTTTGAGGCCCAGGTCGGTAAGACCCGAATGGGCTGGGTTGTAGTAATGTTCCTCGCGTTCCTTGCGCGGATTGTCGATGTTCTTCATCTCGACGTTCAGTCCGTTGGCGTTGCCCACGCGGGTGACCTTTTCCGCAAGCTCGTTGACCGAGAACTGTTCGGTGAACTGGTTCAGGATACGCAGGTCGCCCTGATCGACCGGGCTGTTCATGGCCAGCTCGACGCATTGCAGCGTATCTTTGAGGTTCAGGTAACCGCGGGTCTGACCGCCCTTGCCGTAGACTGTCAACGGTACGCCGGCGACGGCCTGGACGAGGAACCGGTTCAGGACGGTGCCGAAAATGTCGTCATAGTGGAAATTCGGCATCAGACGTTCATCGATGGCCGTCTGGTCGGTGTGCAGGCCGTATACCGGTCCCTGCATCAGGTCGGTCGCGCGCACGCCGTAGGTGCGGACGTAGAACCACAGCAGGTCGGTATCGAGCACCTTGGTGGTGTGATAGAGCGAGCCGGCGGCGCGGGGATACAGGAACTTGTCCTTGCGGCCCTTGTGTTCGATGTCGATCCAGCCTTCCTCGATATCGATATTCGGGGTGCCGTATTCGCCCATCGTGCCGAGCTTGATGATGTGGCAGTCCGGCGCATGCTCCAGTACGGCCCATACCGTGTTGAAGGTGGCCTGCAGGTTATTGTCCAGCGTGCGCCGTGCCTGGTCGTATCCCATCATCGAATACGGGGCGGAGGGCTGTTCGGCGTAGTGGATCACCGCTTCGGGCTGCACTTTCTCGAACAGATCGGACATCATCCGGAAATCGGTGCAGTCGCCGATAACGATATTGATTTTCTTGCCGGTTGCGGCTTCGAAAATCTCGGCGCGTTCGTGCAGATTCGGCGTCGGGAGCAGAGCCTCGGACTGTGTTTCCTGAGCGATATTGCGACGCATGTAGTTGTCGACCGCCCAGACCTCATGGCCGTCGGCGGCCATATCCATCGATGTAGGCCAGCCGAGATAGCCGTCGCCGCCAAGTATGATTATGCGCATTGCAGTTCGTCCTCTTTCACGACACGGATAAGTTCGTTGCGCC
Source organism: uncultured Rhodospirillaceae bacterium (assembly GCA_963977005.1). Taxonomy (GTDB): domain Bacteria; phylum Pseudomonadota; class Alphaproteobacteria; order MPNO01; family UBA830; genus CAXBCP01. Next base: position 63,767 of record CAXBMQ010000012.1, on the reverse strand, counting down.
GGAGGTAGTCGCGAACCTCCTCGCGGGTCATCGTCGGGGCGAGCGCGGAGTTGTAGGGCTCGTCCACCTTGCTGTCGCGCATGCCGACATAGGCGTATTGCACGATTTCGTAGTGTGGCTTCAGCGCCGGCAGGATGATGAAATACTCGTCGGTCTCTACCGTCCGACGTGTTTCTTCGTCATTCAGCAGCTCCTCGTAGAGTTTCTCCCCCGGGCGGCTGCCGACGATGTCTATGGCAATGTCGTCCGCTTTGAAGCCGTGGACCGGCGCCAGGTCCTGGACCATCGACCAGGCAAGGTCGGCAATACGGAGCACCGGCATTTTGGTGACGAACACTTCTCCGCCGCGCGCGAGGAAGGTCGACCCGATAACCAGGCGCACGGCTTCTTCAAGTGTCATGATGAAGCGCGACATCTGGTCGTCCGTAATCGTAATCGGCCCGCCGGCCTTGATCTGGCGCTCGAACAGCGGGATCACCGATCCGCGCGATCCAAGCACGTTACCGAACCGGGTGGAGGCAAAGATCGGGCCGTCGGAGCGGCGCTCGGCGTTTGCCGCCGACATGAGCCGCTCGGCCATCAGCTTGGACGTGCCCATGACGTTGGTCGGGTTGACGGCCTTGTCCGATGAGGTGAACAGGACGCGTTTGACGCCATTGGCGATGGCAGCGTCGATCACGTTCTGCGTGCCGTGTATGTTGGTCTGTACGGCATCCCGGGGCGATTGCTCGCACAGGAAAACGTGTTTGAGGGCGGCGGCGTGAAGGACGATATCGATGCCACGCATTTTTTCGGTGAGGGTCTCCCGGTCCCGAATGTCGCCGATATAAAGCTGCACCGAGTGATGCGCTGCATATTCTTCGCGCAGGAAGAAGAGATCGCTTTCGTTGTTATCGATACCGACGATCTCGGCCGGCGAGAGCGCCGAAATCTGCCGAAGCAGTTCGCCGCCTACCGTGCCGCACACGCCGGTGATCATAACAGTTTTGCCGTGCCAATTGCCGCGCAACGCATTTCCCCCCGTTGGGCTGAAACAAATAATCAGAACGGGAGCGTCTCGAATTAAGATTAAGTTTGAGTTAAGCGCGAAGCGGGCGATGCGCTATGTCGCCGGTCAGGCATCGCATCGCGACGAATCCGGCTGCGCAAAATTTTCCCGGCGTTTACGCCTCGTTTACTACTATTGGTAAATGATTGGCCTGAAGCCGGGTCGGGGGGTACCGATCGCGGAGACGAAAACCAGATCGGGTGATAGTGAAATGGCTGCAGCAAAACGGTTCGATCCGCGCGAATTGGTCGAAAGCAAACTTCCGGGGACCTTACGAACGCCGGACGGTGACCCGGTGACGGACCGGCTGTCCTCTGTCGAGACGGCACTGCAGGAAATGCGCCACGAATTCCGCGAAATGCGCGAAATGTTTGTCGAACGCGAGCGCAAAGGCGCGTTGCTCGTCGATGCCTACAAACAGGTACTGGCCGATATGGCAGACCTGTTCGAAGCGCAGCGCCATGAAAACATTAAACGTGAAGAATCGATCCGGTTCTTCCTGAGTTCGATCGAGTCGCGCCTTGCCGTGGATCTCCGTGCAGACTTGGGTCTCTGTGCACCCGACGGCAGCCGCAAGGGTGTGTGGCCATTCCGCAAGGCGGCGTAACGGGTTGCGGAATAACACCAGTGTGAAGGTCGCAATATGCTTGGCACTTTCTTTTTCATGCCGTTTTCCTTATACTTCCCCCGTTGCAAAGCCCGTGAGCTATACCGTTTTGCGGAATACGGTTGCCATTGATGACTGATTCAACACCCAAACACCCTGGAAAAATCCTGTTCGACCAGGTGATGACACCGCTTGGCGTCAGCCGGAACAAGCTGGCCCGGGATATCGATGTGCCTGTCGGTCGGATCAGCGATATCGTTGCCGGCAAGCGGGGGGTCACACCCGATACAGCGCTGCGGTTTGCAAAGTATTTCGGGACAACGGCGGAACTGTGGCTCCGGTTACAGGCCGATTACGATCTGTATGTCGCGCGCACGACGACGTGGCGCGACTCCGAACCCAAGGTCGCCGAATTCGAACCAGCCGGAAATGCAGGCACGCCGCCGCCTCAGCAGCAGCCCGTGATGCCGGCAGATTCCGCCTCCGGCACATATCCGCGAGAAGTCGATACTGCGGATTCGGCCGATGCCGGAACCGGGACGAATGATTCGCTGCCGCAGGATGGCGGCTACCCGCCGCAGTCAGACCCGGAAACACCTGACGATCCGCTGCAGGACGATTTTGAAAACCCGCTGTCAACGGTGCGCCCAGACGACGAAGACATCGACATTCCCGAGCCGTTGACGGCCGGCATCAATCGTCCAAAAGCAGGCTGATCTTCAGGCGCCTGGTTATTCTCGTCGCGGTTTTATTCACCGACGCTCTTGAATTTGCGATGCCGCCCCTCTTTCGATGCCAGGCGAGCCCGGATCTCTAGTCGAGTTGAACGATCTCGCCGCTTTCGGTCTTGCCGTGGCGTTTGTAGAACCCAAGGGCTTTCAAAACCGGCTCGTCACTCGCGGCGAACAGTGTGGCTTCCCCGCTGTCCGAGCCGTTGGCATGCTCGTACCATTCACCGCCCGGGATCGCGATCGCATCGAACGGCGACCAGTCGAAGCGTTTTCCGCCGACAATGCTGTGTCCGTTACCGTGGAAGGGAATTACGACCTGGCTCGCATTCTGCTGTTGCGGCAGCGTCCGCTCGCCCGGACGGAGCATCTCGCCGAAGAACGTCATCGTTGGATAGGCCGTCCGCCCGTTGATCGGATCGGTGTATTCGACCTGGATGGCATCCCACGGGCTGCCCTCGTGATCGCGGAAGCTCTCAAGCAGTTCGCGGGTTCGGTTCCAGCGATAGACATACATCGGCGAATGTACGCCGGTGCCGCGGCGATGATCGAGAAACCGTGGCCGTAACCCGCCAAATCCATATGTTTTATGCGAATGATCGTCGGAGTATCGTGCCGTTTGTTCGCGGCGCGAGACCATCTGGCCGTCGACCTCTTCCTTGTAGTCGTGTTCGAACGACGCGGCGTTCAGCACCTCGGTCAGGGGCAGGTCGAGAATGCTGACATTGACGGCGTAATCGTCGCCGTGATTGCCATGGTTATGCCATGCGCCGGCCGGTGTCAGCACAACGTCGCCCGGCCCGAAAGTGATGGCTTCGCCCTCGACGCCGGTGAAGTTCTGGTCGCCGGTCAGGCCGATACGCACCGCGTTGATCGAATGGCTGTGTGGCGGCATGATTTCGCGCGGATCGTTCAGGCGGTAAGCCGTATAGAGCGTCGAGACGGTCGCCCGGACCGGCGCCAGTCCCGGGTTGACCAGCACGATCGAGCGGCGTTCGGAATCTTCCATCGTGACCAGTTCGGCCGCTTCGTATAGCAGCGGTTCGATGTCCGCGTATTTCCACATGAACGGCTCGGCCTTCTTGCCTTTCAGAACCTGGCCGTCCTCGTCATTCTGGCTTTCATTGGGGTTCACCGCCCAATAGGGCGCCATGTCGAGCGAATCGAGCTTGTCGTACACCGCATCGAGCAGTGCTTCACGGTTTGCGCCGCGTTTCATCGTGTCATCGGTCGACGTCGCCATGGTCAAATCCCCTTTAACTCCAAAATCCGATCAATAGCGTAGCATTCCAGCACGATGTCCGAACATCGGCAATCCGCATGGCTGATATACGCGACGAGACGGGCGACAGCCTGTCGCACGAGCATTCAGCATGCCGATTTCGTGGTCGTCACCGGTGGAGCGCAGTCGGCGATCTACCGGCTTGCGCCCGAACCCGTCCTTGTTCAGACCTTTTCGACGATATGAAAACCGCGAAGCCGGTCTATGACGTAGATCAGGCCGCGGTCGTCAACGGTGATGTCGTTCGCGCAGATGCGGTCGCAACCGGGCTGCGGGTCGGGTTCGAAATGTCCGACTTCGACCGGTGCGTGCGGATTGGCGATGTCGATCAGCCGGATGCCGCGGGCGAACCAGGCAAACGGGATCACGGTGCCGGTGACGATCTCGCTCGGCTGATGACACCCGGTGAACATCCCCTCGGGCTCGCCGATAAGATCGAGACCGTTAACCTGCCAGGACGAAATCGGGATCGGATTGGTCTCGTCCGTGATGTCGAAGATCCACATGAAGGCCGGTGCATGCGGGCGCAGCTTGGCGACGTCTTCGTCGGCGACGATCATGTGCCTGTGGCCGCCGATTTCGAACGGAATCGGCAGTGCCGTGTGGGTCGGGTGCGGGAATGTCGGTCCCGTGTTGAAAGACGAGATCATCTTCGGGTTCGACAGATCCTCGATATCGAGGATGAACAGCCCGTGATGCCAGTAGCTCATATACAGCCGGTTGCCCAGGCGCAGCGGATGATGGCAGCGCGGCTCGGGCCCGTCGCCCCAGGGATATTCCTCGCCGCCGGCTTCCCATTGTCCGGGAATCCACCATTTGCATACTTCGACCGGGTTTTCGGGGTCCTTCAGGTCGAGCACGACCATGATTGGGCCGCGATAACCTTCGACCGTGGACGAGAAATACATGTAGCGGCCGTCGAAATCGAAACGATGGACGCCGCGGCCAACGGTATCCCAGGTCGATACCAGTTTCGGATTTGTCTTGTCCGAAACATCGTAGATGCCGACACCTGTGTGAAAATCATCGGGCTTGCCGGGGCCGATAAGCTCATGATTGCGCACCATCAGGTCGCCCTGTGCATGCACCTTGTGCGAATGCGTGCCTTCCGGCATCTCGATATGGGAGAGGAGCTTGGGATTTTTCGGATCGGCGACATCGACGATGCTCGTACCGAAAGGGTTGGCCATGTGACCGATATAGGCCGTTGTTCCGTCGACGCGGATTTGTCCGCCGCCGGCACAATCAAAATATCCGACCTCTTTAAGACCCTCTGCGCTCGCCATTATTCATTCCCTCATACGAAGTGTTGATACCGTTCCATGCAGGTGTCGACGACCTCGACCGGGTCGCGTTTCCACCAGTTCCGTTCGGAGAATATCTCAACTTCGTTGAAGCCGCGATACCCCGCATTTTCGACCCAGCCACGAATACGCGGAATGTCGATCACGCCATCGCCCATCATGCCGCGATCCCAGACCAGATCGACAGTCGGCACCAGCCAGTCGCAGACGTGAAATCCGAGGATGCGGCTGCCAGCGCGGGCGATCTGGTCCTCGAGCTTCGGGTCCCACCACACGTGATAGCAATCCACGGCAACACCGATGCCGTCACCCAGCGCATCGCACAGATCAAGCGCATGTTCCAGCGTGTTGACGCAGGCGCGGTCGGCGGCCGTCATCGGGTGCAGTGGCTCGATCGCGACCGGCACGCCGGCATCGATGGCATGGGGCAGCATCGCCGCCAGGCCGTCGGCGACCTGTTTCCGGGCATCGATCATGTCTTTCGACCCGTCCGGCAGGCCGCCGCATACCATCACAAGACATTGTGCCTCAATGGCGGCGGCTTCGTCGACGGCGCGGCGGTTGTCGTCCAGCGCCGCCTGCCGTCCGGCATCGTCAATGGCGGGAAACATGCCGCCGCGGCAGACGCCGGTGACGGTCATGCCGTTGTCTTTCAGAATGCGCGCCGCTTCATCGACCCCGCATTCGGCAAGCTTGTCGCGCCAGACCGAAATCCCGCGGATATCCTTTGCCGCATACCCTTCGATGGCTTCGCGCAGCGTCCACTGCTTCATCGTGGTCGCCTGGTTGATGGCGAGCTTTTCAAGATCCGGTGCTGTCATCGGTCAGACCCCTATGCCGTGGACGGCCATCACCCGGCTCATCCGGGCAGCGGCCTCATCGGGGCTCTTCAACAAACCGGCCTTGTCCGCCAAGCGGAATATCTCGCCAAGATGCACGATCGATCGTGTGCTTTGCTGGCCGCCGATCATCGTGAAATGGTCCTGGTGACCGTTCAGATAGGCCATGAAGACCACACCGGTTTTGTAGAACCGGGTCGGCGCCCTGAAGATATGACGAGACAAGGGCACCGTCGGCGCGAAGATATCGTGGAATTCATCCGGCCGGTTTCCGGCCAGGGCGGCCAGCGCTGCCGACGCGGCAGGGGCGATGGCATCGAAAATCCCCAGCAGGGCATCGGAATACCCTTCGTCGTCGCCCGCGATCAACTCGGCGTAATTGAAATCGTCGCCGGTAAACATGCGCACACCGTCGGGCAAGCCGCGACGTAGCCGGATCTCCTTGTCCTTGTCGAGCAGCGAAATCTTGATGCCGTCGACCTTGTCGGCGTTCCGTTTCAGCACGTCGAGGCAGATATCCATCGCCACGTGATGATCCGCATGGCCCCAGTACCCCTCGAGCGCAGGGTCGAACATTTCCCCAAGCCAGTGAACAATCACCGGTTCCTTCACATTTCCCAGTATACGGTCGTAGACCTTGCCGTAATCGTCAGGCGATCTGGCGCAGGCGGCGAGCGCGCGGCTTGCCATCAGGATAATCCGGCCGCCACAGGCCTCGACCGCTTCGCATTGTTCTTCGTATGCAGCGATCACATCGCCGATCGACAGGTCAGGCGATGGAGCGAGGTGATCGGTGCCCGCCCCCGATGCGACCACCGCGCCCGGCACGTCTTTCGAGGCATCCACGCTGCGGCGTATCAGTTCGAGCGATGTCGGCCAGTCCATTCCCATCCCGCGCTGGGCCGTGTCCATCGCTTCGGCAACGCCGAGCCCCAGTTTCCACAGATGCGTTCGAAAGGCGATGGTGCGGTCCCAGTCGACGTCGGTATCGATCCAGGGGTCGTTGTCGGCCGCCGCGTTGGGAACGACATGGGCTGCGGCATAGGCGATTCTGTTGAACGGGCGGTCCGCAGTCTCGGGGAAATTGCGCGGCGTGCCGGTTTCGTATTGTTCCAGCCCGCCATCAGCGCGCGGGAGTGTGATCGATACCATCGGGTTTACTCCGCGATCTCTTCGATATCGATCCAGCGGCGTTCCTGCCAGCTCTGCATGGCGGCTTCGGCAAGCTGAAGTCCCTTGGCGCCTTCGCGCAGGTTCCAGTGGAACGGTGCGTCTTCGTGCAGGTGGCGGATAAACATTTCCCATTCCGCCTTGAAGCCGTTGTCGAATTCCATATCGGCGCCGTATTCGGTCCACGTCGTGAAGAAATCCGTCGTTTGCGGTTCGTCCGGGTTCCAGACCGGCGACGGTGTGCCCGGGCGGTCCTGGATATGGCATTTGGTCAGACCGGCCACGGCAGCACCGTGTGTGCCGTCGGCGTGGAATGTGACCAGGTCGTCCTTGCGCACGCGGGTGCACCAGGAGGCGAAGATATTGACCACGGCGCCGCCCTCCAATTCGACCAGGGCGTATGAGGCATCGTCTGCGTCCGCATCGTAGGGTTCGTCGTTTTCGTCCCATCGCTTGTCGATATTGACGCGGCCCATGCAGGTGACGCTTTTGACGTTGCCAAACGTGTTGTCGAGCACGTAGCGCCAGTGGGGCATCATATCGAGAATGATCCCGCCACCGTCTTCCTTGCGGTAATTCCAGCTCGGTCGTTGGGCCTTTTTCCAGTCGCCTTCGAATACCCAGTAGCCAAAATCGATTTTTACCGACAGCAGCCGGCCGAAGAAGCCGTCATCCATCAGTTTTTTCATTTTCTGCAGGCCGGGCAGGAAAATCTTGTCCTGTACGACGCCATGTTTGACCCCCGCTTTCTCGGCACGATGATAGAGCTCGATCGCATCTTCCAGTGTCGCGGCGGACGGTTTTTCGCAATAGATGTCTTTCCCGGCATCGATGGCCTGGCGGAGGAGTCCCGCACGGAGGTTTGTGCTGGCCGCGTCGAAAAACAATGTGTCCTTGGGGTCGGCGATTGCCGCGTCCAGGTCGGTCGTCCAGCGTTCGACGCCGTGTTCTTTGGCCAGCGCTTCGACTTTCGCCGCGTTGCGGCCCACCAGGATCGGGTCGGGCATGACGGTGTCGCCGTTTTGCAGCTTTACCCCGCCCTCCTTCATGATCGCGAGGACAGACCGGATCAGATGCTGGTTGGTGCCCATACGGCCCGTGACGCCGTTCATGATGATCCCAAGTCTTTGTTCGGCCATTTTCTGCTCCCCTTGATGTTCAGACGGCGACGAAGCGCTGCGCCATTTCGTGAATATGCTGCCGCCAGGCTTTCAGCTCTTTGCGGTCGTAAAGATCGCGGTCGAAGAAGACCGACAGTGAATGTCCGTTCGACAGGTAATAGTAGGTCAGCCCGACGATGGAGATGTATAGCCGCGCACCACTGACGCCCGATCTGAAATCGTTCGTCGCAACGCCGCGGGCGAGCAGTTCCTCCAGCATTTCCTCGAATGGCAAATGGATCGCGCGAATGCGTTCCGACGTCTTCAGGTGACGCGCCTTATGCAAGTTCTCGGCGTTCAGCAGCGTGATTGCGTGAGGATTGCCGAGATAGTAATCGACGACAAAATCGACCAGCCGGGCGAGTCCCTCAGGTGGTGGACCCGCATTCAGATCGAGCGCGGCGCTGTCACGGCAGATCGTCTCATAGAGCTCGTTTAATACGGCGCCGAACAGCTCGTCCTTGTTTCCGAAATAGTGATAGAGCATCCGCTTGTTGATACCGGCGCGGTCAGCAATTTCATCGACCCGCGCGCCGTCAAGCCCCTGGGCTGCGAAGACCTCGGTTGCCGCGGCCAGAATGCGCCGCTGCGACGCGTCGGGGTCGCGGCGGACGCGTTCTTTGCCGGCTTGCCGAGCGGCCTTGCTGTCGATCTTTGCAGGCATCGTCCGCGCTTCTCCTGGTCGCGCCGAGGTGAGGTCGGCTTTCGGTTGACAGGCGATTGCCCGGCCCCTAGCCTGAAATAACTGTTTAGTTACTTACGCCGCCACCGACGTTTCGGCAAGGATTATGATCATGGATACAGCTCCCCGCATCAAGACCACGACTGTCGGCTCCTACCCGGTGCCCGCCTGGCTCGGCAACAGCCCGTCCGAACAGGACATTACCGACGCAACGCGCGTGATCCTGCACACGCAGGAGACCGCAGGGCTCGACGTGGTCTGCGACGGCGAGGTGTATCGCTACGATCTCAGCCATCCCGAAACCAATGGCATGATCGAATACTTTACGTCGCCGATGGAAGGGATCCGCTCAGCGCTGACCTTCGATCTGATCCGCCAGTTCGAATCCGACATGAACATGGGGTGGCGGCGGCTGCCTGCCGGCGTCGTCGAAGGCGCGATCAGCAGCGGTACAATGAATCTCGCGTTTCCCTGTCGCCGCGCGAAGGCGCTGGCGCAGAAGCCGTTCAAGTTTGCGCTGACGGGTCCGCACATGCTGGCGAAAACGCTGGTGGATCATCATTACGGCAGTATTGAGGCCGTGACCGACGCAATCGCCGATGTGCTTGCCGAACAGGTCGCGCGGCTCGATGCCGATATAGTGCAGATCGATGAAGCCAACCTGCCGGGCAATCCCGAGGAATGGGAATGGGCGGCGGCGGCGATGAACAAGGTGCTGGACGCCGTGCCGGGAATTCCCGCGGTACATCTGTGCTTTGGCAACTATGCCGGTCAGCAGCCGCAGGACGGCTCCTGGGGGCGTCTGATGGATTATCTGAACGCGCTGCATGTCGATCATATCGTCATGGAATGCGCGCATCGCCCCGCGGAAGAACTTGTCGCGTTCAAGGAACTCCGTCCTGAAATCGGCATGGGGCTCGGTGTCGTCGACGTCAAACGCACGATGACCGAATCGCCGGACGATATCGCGCGGCTGATCGAACGCGCCGAGAGCATCATGGGCGAGGGCCGGGTTACCTACATTCATCCCGATTGCGGGCTGTGGAACCACAAACGCTATATCGCAGACCGCAAGATCGGCGTGCTCAATGCCGGGCGGGATCTGTATCTCGGGCGGGAAAGCGCCGTCGTCGCGTAGCCGCGGCAGTTGGCCGTCAGGCCATTCCCAGCAGACCGTATATCTGGCGCGTGTAAACGCCGAAATCTTCGTTTGTCTTGATCTCAAGCTTGCGCGGGTAGGGCAGATCCACCGGGATATCCCCCGCCATGCGGGCGGGGCTGGACGTCAGCACGATCACGCGGCTGCCCAGGAACACGGCTTCCTGAATGCCGTGGGTGACGAACAGGATCGTTTTTTTGCTTTCCGACCAGATGCGCAGCAATTCGATATTCATGCTTTCGCGGGTTAGCGCATCAAGCGCACCGAAGGGTTCGTCCATCAGCACGACTTTCGGATCGTGCACCAGCGACCTTGCGATGGCGGCGCGCTGCTGCATCCCGCCGGACAGTTCGTACGGATAGCTGCCCTCGAACCCGGTGAGTCCGACCAGCGCGAGCAGGTCTTTGGCCCGGTCCCGCGCTTCGGCCATGGGCAGGCCGAGAATCTCTGCCGGCAGCAGCACGTTCTCCAGCACTTTGCGCCATTTCAGCAGCAGGGGTTGCTGAAACACCATGCCGATATCCTTGTCGGCGCTGAAACCCGCGCCGTCCGTCCCGCCGATCTGCATGTCGCCACCGGAATGATCGTGCAGTCCTGCAATCATTTTCAGTACCGTGGTTTTACCGCAGCCGGACGGCCCGACGAGCGCAACAAGTTCGCCTTCGGCGACGTCGAACGTTACGTCGGAGACGGCGAGGAATGTTTCCCCCCGAGTCTCGAATTCCTTGCGGACGCCGGACAGGCGGATAAACGGATCAGTCATTGGTGGCACCTCATCCGAGCCGCGCGTCCTGTGGCACCATTATTTTCTCCAGCAGAATGACAAGCCCGTACAGAACCGACCCGATCAGCGTGATCAGCAAAACAGCCATGAACATCGACGCTGTATCGAGCTCGACCTGACGCTGCATCATCAGGTAACCAAGACCTTCTTCCGATGCGATGAACTCTCCGACAATCGCGCCCGCGACGGCCAGGACAACCGCGACCTTCATGCCGGAAAATATAAACGGCAGGGAACCGGGTAGCTGGATCTTGGTGAAAACCTGCCAGCGCGATGCCCTGAGGGTGCGTACCAGGTCAATGAGATCGGGTTCGACTTCCTTCAGGCCCCGCGCCGTCGTAATCAGGATCGGCAGGAAGCTGATGGCAAACGCCATCAAAATGTTCGAGCCCATGCCGTAAGAGAACCAGACAATGAAAATCGGGCCAAGCGCCACTTTGGGAATCATGTTCAGGCTGATCAGCAGCGGCATGAAGGCGGCGTCCAGAAGTTTCGACCATGAGAACAGAAGCGCCATGCCGACGCCGAATACGACCGCGCAGAAATACCCGCCGAAGATTTCCCCCGCTGTGAACAGGGTGTTGTGCACCCATGCGTTGTCGTCGCCGAGCGTCATGATCGTCGCAAGCGGCGACGGCATTATATAGGATTCCACTTCGCCGAGCTGGACGAATAGCTGCCATGCCGCGATGACTGCGATATGTGCTGCCACCGCAATCCAGTATCGCCGGACGAAATTCAATACCGTCATCCAATCCCCATCGGGTTTCCCGGCATCGCGCGCTTGCGCTGCGAGAACATTTATTGACAGGCCGGATGCCGGGTCCTAGCCTGAAATAACCGTATAGTTACTTACGCGAGGTGCGGCAGGACGGCAAGAGGCATGGCTGCACAAGAGGGATGGCCAGGGTAACCCTTTGGCGCTGCACTCCGAAAGCCGGACATACAAAGTCAAATTCAATCGAAAAGGGGAGAACGAACATGATCAGAACAAAATTGCTCGCAACCGTTGCCGCGGCGACTGTCACATTTTCTGCCGTTCCGGCTCAGAGTGCGGAAAAAATCAATTTCATCCTGAACTGGGTCGCCGGTGGCGATCACGCACCCGTCTACTGGGCCAAGGCACGGGGCTTGTACGAGAAGGCCGGTATCGATCTGACGATCGAACAGGGCAAGGGTTCTACCCTGTCGTCCCAGCGTGTCGGTATCGGTAAAAACCAGCTTGGCATTGCCGATCTGGGCACCGCGCTTGTGACCAAGGGCAAGGGCGCCGACCTCGTTGGTGTGATGAATATTTACGCCAACTCGCCCTACGGGATGTACTGGCTGAAAAGCTCCGGGATCAGGAGCGTCAAGGATTTTGCCGGCAAGAAGATCGGCAACCCGGCGTGGGATGCGGCCCGCAAGATGTGGCCGGCTCTTGCGGCGGCGACCGGCGTCGATCCGAAATCCGTTCGCTGGGTAAACGTTGCGCCGAACGCCAAGATCGCGGCGCTTAAGTCGAAGAACATCGATATCACGACGTCGTTCTACAATATTCACTTTATCTTCGAGAATGTGCTGGGTGACGATATGGGCTTCCTGCCGTGGCGCGATCACGGCATTAATCCTTACGGCAACTCGATCGTCGCCAACGGTAAGTACCTGGCCGAAAACGGAGAAACGGTTGGCAAATTCGTTAAGATCACGCAACAGGCCTATGCCGATTGCGTCAGAACGCCGGTGCCGTGCATCGACGCCTTGGTCGCGGCGAATTCGGGTCTGAAAACGGCCTCTTCAATGAAAAACTGGAATCTCGTCACCGAGCTGATGAACGACGCAACGTCGCGCACAGTTGCTCTCGGTCACTTCGACGACACGCGGATGACCAGCGACTACAAAATGGTCGAGACCTATTTCAAGCTGGAAAAACCGTTCGACATCAAGGGGGCATACAGCAATGCCTATCTGAACCCGGCCGTGAAGTTTCCCGCGAAGTAGAGGTAGCAACCCGCGCTAGAATACCTGAATATTGTTAAACAGGACGCCATTGAGGTTCGTTTCCCCCATGGCGTCCTGTATTTTTTGTTTGAGTTTGGCGCGCAGCAACTGAATTTTCTCGCTCCGCTGAAGGTCACCGGCATCGGTCTCCTGAATTTCAATGATCACCGATTCCATAATCTGGGCGAGCGCGAACTCTACCGCTTTGACGTCGTGTGCGCCGTCAAGTTCGAGCTGTAGATCGATCCTGACCGAGACGTTCTCATCGCCATTCGAGACGTTGGTTATGGCTGCGGGTAGCGGGAATACGAAGTAGTCGGACTTGCCCTCCGATTTGAACTCTGATTTTGCCCAGGAACCGACCTCCGCTGTTTCTTCAAAAAAGAAAATTCCAAGACCCACTATGAGTACGAGAGCTGCAAAAATGCCGAAGATGGGCGCTACCCAGTCCGGACCGTCGTCGTAATCGGCGAAGTCGTCGAATTCGTCGAATTCGTCGTAATCGTCGGTTTCACCGAAACTGTCGGCCGAAAACGCCGGCGCCGCTTCCGCCGCCGGTTGCGTCGCCTTTTTGTCGCTCTTCAGATGCTTGAAAAGCGTCTTTTCCATAAAGCGGTTTTCGGCATGATCGTAGCTTTCCTGCGATACCTTCACGCCGAGGTGCTTCTTGCTCGCGACCAGCTTGCGGGCTTCGTTCTGGGCAGATATCGCGTCGGGCCAGCGGGAAATGCTGGTCCACTGGGATTTGCCCGATAAAACGAGGACGTCGAATGTTAAACTTCCGTCCACGACGGTATACACCTGTAACAGCTTGTGGTTGTCGCGGAGGATAATTCACCGCTTTTAAAGATTTGATTAACATTGATGCAAAAATCAGTATCGATAACGCATTGGCGAAGACTTGAAGGATATCGAGCATTAATACTCCACAGAGACCAAATGTACTCGAAGAACTCGCGGTCGAGGACGCGACCGGCGATATCCGGGATATTTATTCAGCTATCGAAGCCGCCCTTGGCGTGAAACTCGTCAATCTGGTTTACCGGCATCTGGCCACCGTACCGGGTGCTCTCGAATGGGCATGGAGTACCGTTGGCCCGGCCTTCGAGGAGGGTGAATTTGCAGATCGTTCGCGGGCACTTGTGTCCATCGGCGGAAACGTGACAGCAGACAGTATCTCCTGCGCACTGGCCGGACTTACCGAAGAAGAGGGCAGCGGCGTACTGGCAACGCTCGACGCCTATAACCGGGCAAATCCGATGAATGCGATCAGCCTGCGAGTCATCGCGACGGCGCTTGAGGCCGGCCGGCCAGCCGGTTGGCGGCGCCCGAACCCGGCAGGCAACGGCAGTTTGACGGTACTCCTTCCCATGGCGCCGCTCGACCGGGTGAGCGCCGAGACGATGGAAATTCTATACCGGCTCGCATGGCTGACCACCGGTCAGGATCGCGGGCTTGTGCCGTCGTTGTTCCGCCATTTCGCCGCCTGGCCGGCATTTCTGACAGCGCTTGCCGACTGGCTCGAACCCCTGGCCGCGAGCGGACAGATAGAGCGGCAGGTCGCCGACATATCAGGTCTGGCAAACGGGATCGCGGATGACATATTTGCGCGTCTGCCGCCGCCGCGGGGCGATGCCGTTCTACCGGACGCCTCGACGCGGGCGCGATTGGTGGAGACGATTGAAATTTTTCCGCCGGCAATTTGCCGGATGATCGTGATCGGCGGGTTGTTGCGCACCGCGATAAAGCCTTAAAACCAAGCAGAGAATTGAGGGAAGCAGCAATGGCCGAATGGCACGACATTTACGATTACTGGTTCGGGGCACCCGGTGGCGTTGGACACGGTGAGGTGCGTGAGTTCTGGTTTGCCAGCACGCCCGCCATCGACCGTGAGATCGAAGATCGTTTCCTCGACCGGCATGAGCAGGCCAAAGGCGGTGGCTTCGGGGACTGGAAGTCGGATGCGCGGGGCTGGGTGGCTCTTATCGTTCTGCTCGACCAGGTGCCGCGAAACGTTTTTCGTGGAAATCCCAGGTCTTTCGCGGCAGACCCTGTGGCCTTGGCAGCAGCCAAACAGCTCGTCGCAAGTCCGCGGCATGGCGAACTGCTCACGGTGGAGAAGCTGTTCGCGTATCTGCCGTTCGAGCACAGCGAGAACTTAGATGACCAGGAGAAGTGCGTCGCTCTTTTCGAAGCGATAGACGATCATGAAAGCAAGGCCGAATGGATCGAGTATGCGGTTGCCCATCGGGACATCGTCGCGCAATTCGGCCGCTTTCCGCATCGAAATGCGATCCTCGGCCGGCAGAGCACGCCGGCGGAAGAGGCATGGCTTGAAGCCAGCGACCAGCGCTTCGGCACCGTCCCCGAAGGCGACGATCAGCAATGACCGAGCGGGTCGATTGCGTTGTTATCGGTGCGGGGGTTGTCGGTCTCGCTGTCGCGCGCGCTGTCGCGCAGACCGGCCGCGAGGTCATCGTCGTCGAAAAGGCCGATGCGATCGGCACCGAAACGAGTTCGCGCCACAGCGAAGTCATTCACGCCGGCATTTACTACCCGCCCGGCAGTCTGAAAGCCCGGTTTTGTGTCGCGGGCAAACAGGCGATGTATGCGTTCTGCGACGACCACGGCGTGGCCTATAAGAATTGCGGGAAGATCATCGTCGCCACCAATACCGAGCAACTGCCCGAACTGGAGCGGTTGAAAGCGACGGCGGCGGCGAACGGTGTCACCGATCTCGAATGGATGACGCCGGCCCAGGTGACGGAAATGGAACCCGAGGTGTTTTGTGTCGGCGCGCTCTGGTCTCCGTCGACCGGCATACTGGACAGCCATTCATACATGCTGGCGCTCCAGGGCGACGCCGAGGAAGCGGGCGCGATGGTTGCCTTTATGACCCCTGTCACCGGCGGTCAGGTCACGAATGACGGGATTCGCCTCGATTGTGGCGGAGACGCGCCAATGTCGCTGGTTGCAGATCTGGTTATAAACAGCGCAGGTCTGTGGGCCCAGTCGATCTCGTCGACGATATCGGGCATCCCTGTCGAAACAGTTCCTCCGACCTATTACTGCAAGGGCAATTACTACACGCTCTCGGGCAAGGCGCCGTTTAGCCGCCCGATCTACCCGGTACCGGAAAAAGCAGGTCTCGGCGTTCATGTCACGGTGGATCTCGGCGGGCAGGTCCGGTTCGGTCCGGATGTCGAATGGGTGGACCGGATCGATTACGACGTCGATCCGTCGCGTGCCGACAAATTCTATGCAGCCGTGCGCACGTATTATCCGGCGCTCGAAGACGGCGCGATCCAGCCTGGTTATTCCGGTATTCGTCCCAAGATACAGGCGCCCGATGAGGCTGCGCGGGACTTTCTCATCCAGGGGCCGGACGACCATGGGGTGGCCGGGCTGATCAATCTTTACGGGATAGAATCACCCGGTATGACATCCTCCCTCGCCATCGCCGAATATGTGAAGAAACTTATTTAAAACAATATGTTATGATGTCTTGAAATTCGATTCTCGCATCCTACATTTAAACTGTCCGGTGCCCGTTCGGGGCCGGATATTAACCCGGAGCCGGCCAGATTGGCGGCTCTCCAACATGTTGCTCACAGGAGGATATGTGAATGCGTACTTTTGAT
The DNA here is from genome assembly GCA_963977005.1 of uncultured Rhodospirillaceae bacterium. Classification (GTDB taxonomy): domain Bacteria; phylum Pseudomonadota; class Alphaproteobacteria; order MPNO01; family UBA830; genus CAXBCP01. The sequence continues at coordinate 47,383 of CAXBMQ010000012.1, read as the reverse complement.
TTTTCCCCCCTCTACCGCTCTGCCGTCGGTTTCGACCGGATGACGTCTCTGCTCGACGCCGCCCAGAAAAATGCGGCTGCAGACAGCTACCCGCCCTACAACATCGTGAAAACCGGCGAAGACGCTTATCAGATCAGCGTTGCCGTAGCCGGTTTCGGACCGCAGGATCTCGATGTCGAGGTGCGCGACGGGCAGCTTGTCGTCAACGGCAAGGGGACCGAAGAGAATGAAGATGTGAACTTCCTGCACCGCGGTATCGCGCGGCGGGCATTCGAACGGCGGTTCCAGCTTGCCGATCATGTCGAGGTGAAGGCGGCGGACCTTAAAGACGGTCTGCTGGTCATCGATCTCGTACGGGAAATCCCGGAAGCGATGAAACCGCGCAAGATCGACATCCAGACGCCGACGACGGTCATCGAGGACCAGACTGCGCAAGCAGCGTAAACTGAAAAGAACCAAAAGCCGGGCTGTCATGGCCCGGCTTTTGGCCGTTTTGACGACAGGGAATATACGCCGCAACGACGCCGTATTAACGATAGCTTCTGATCCCGCTGTTGACGAAAGGGTCGCGGGGCTTTAGTCCCTCGCGGTTCTTGGTAGCTTGACCGGTGGAAAACCGGTGTCGGGGAAATCCCGATAGCCCAGACAGCGGAACGAACCGGGAGGTTGGAACGACAATGGGCACCATGCTCGATATTCAGGGCCTGACAAAGCAGTTCGGCCAGTTCACTGCGGTGGACGATGTAAGTTTTTCGGTTGCCGCGGGCGAGGTGCTCGGTTTTCTCGGCCCGAACGGTTCCGGCAAATCGACGACGATGAAAATGGTGACGGGTTTCCTCACGCCGACGGCGGGTACCGCTATCGTCTGTGGCAATGACGTTACCCGCGATCCGATCGCGGTGAAGCGCCACATCGGATACCTGCCTGAAGGGGCGCCGCTTTACGATGACATGACCGCTTCGGGCATGTTGTCTTTCGTGGCGGATGTGCGTGGCCTGTCAGGCGCGGACCGGCGGAATGGAATCGATAATGCGGTCGAAAAGCTTCAGCTTAACGAGGTTTTCAACCAGCAGATCGGGACCCTGTCCAAGGGGTTCAAGCGCCGGGTCGGGCTGGCCCAGGCGATCCTGCACGATCCGGACGTTCTGATTCTCGACGAACCGACCGACGGTCTGGACCCCAACCAGAAACATCATGTGCGCGAACTGATTGCCGATATGTCGAAGGACAAGGTAATCGTGATTTCGACGCACGTACTCGAGGAAGTGGACGCTGTCTGCAGCCGGGCGATCGTGATCGCCCGCGGCAAAATGATTGCCGACGGCACACCGGCGGATCTTGAGCAGCGCTCGTCGTACTACAACGCGGTGTCGGTTCGCCTGCATCGCGACCATGTGCCGGGTCTCAAGGAAGCGCTCGGCGGCATTGGCGATATCGAGCGTATCGAGACGGCTGACGACCATGGCGATACCGCCCATGTACTGGTGATGGCCAAGAACGGCGCCACGATCATTGAAACCGTCAACGCGCGCATGCGGGACCGGAGCATCGCGATCGAGCAACTTTATGTCGAACGTGGCCGCCTTGAAGACGTTTTCCGTCAGCTTACCGGCGATGATCAGGGAGACGCAAAATGAGCACCGCACTGGCAATCTCCAAGCGCGAGCTTTTTGCGTATTTTTCGACGCCGCTCGCCTATGTCTTTATTGTTATTTTCCTCGCGCTTGCCGGCGCGACGACATTCTATTTCGGCGGATTCTTCCAGCGCGGGCAGGCCGATCTGCAGGCGTTTTTCTCGTTTCACCCGTGGCTGTACCTGTTCCTGATCCCGGCTGTCGGCATGCGGCTCTGGGCCGAAGAACGCAAATCGGGCACGATTGAGCTTCTGATGACCCTGCCGGTGTCGACCACACAGGCAGTCGCCGGCAAGTTTATCGCCGCCTGGATCTTCGCGGGGATCGCACTGGCGCTGACATTCCCGATCTGGATTACCGTCAATTATCTCGGGTCGCCGGATAACGGGGTGATTTTCGCGGGCTATGTCGCAAGTTTCCTGATGGCAGGGGCGTTCCTTGCGATCGGCAGCTTCGTGTCGGCTTTGACCCGCAACCAGGTCATTGCCTTCGTCATCACGGCAGCGGTCTGCTTCCTCTTTATGATGAGCGGACTGGAGCCGGTGCAATCGGCATTCCGGGGCTGGGCCAGCGCTTTTGTCGTCGATCTGGTCGCTTCTCTCAGTTTTCTGACAAATTTTGATGCGATTACGCGCGGCGTTTTCGATCTTCGCGATTTCGTTTACCTGGCGTCGGTGATCGGCGTCTTCCTGTTCGCGAATGTCGTGATCGTCGACCTCAAGAAAGGCTCATGAGGGTACAAAATGGCAAATAGCAGCAAACCCGCCATCCGCGACAGCCGTATGCTCGGCGTCGCCGCATTGGCACTCGCCGTCGTTCTGTTCCTGGCAATCAACATTTTTTCGGAAGCGGCCATCAAGGGCGTTCAGGTCGATCTGACCGAGAACAAGCTTTTCACGCTTTCCGAGGGCACAAAGGAGACGCTCGCGGCTGTCAAAGAGCCGATCACGCTGCGTTTCTTCTCGACACGCAAGCTGGTTGAGACGACGCCCGGGCTGACAGCCTATGGCGATCGCGTACAGGAACTGTTGGAGCGGTACGTCGGACTTTCGAACGGGGCGATCCGCCTCGAACTGATCGACCCCGAACCGTTTTCGCCGGAAGAAGACCGGGCCGTCGGTTTTGGCCTCAGCGGCGTGCCGATCACTGAAGCCGGCGATCTGGGCTATTTCGGCATCGCGGCCACGAATACCACCGACGATACGGACGTCATTCCGTTCCTGACACCGCAGCGCGAGCAGTTTCTCGAATATGACCTGACCAGGATGATCAACAACCTGGCGAACCCGAAGAAAAAAGTCATCGCGCTGGTTGCCGGTATTCCGCTCGATTCCGATCCGCTCAAGAAATACAAGGCCTGGGCGCTTGTCGACCAGTTGAAGCAGTTCTTTGAAGTGCGACCGCAGGGGCTGACCCCGAAAATTACGGACGATGTCGATCTGGTGATGATTGTTCATCCCTTCGGTCTCAGCGACGAATCCAAATATGCCATCGACCAGTACGTCCTGCGCGGCGGCAAGGCGATGGTCTTTGTTGATCCGCACGCCGAAGAGGGCGCCCGGAGCAATCAGGCCCTGCGCCTTCCGCCCGGTATGGGTTCCGATCTGCCGAAGCTGTTCAAGGCATGGGGAATCAAATTCGACAAGAACAAGGTGCTGGGCGATCTGAAGGCTGGTCAGCGGGTGCAGGCAGGCGTCGATTCCTTTGGCCGGCCGATCATCACGCGCTACGTGGCCTGGACGAGTTACGGCCCGGAAAATATCAATTCAACCGATGTGACCAGCTCGCAGTTGCGCCTGGTCAATTTCGGGACGCCGGGCTTTTTCGAGGTCGCCGAAGGGGCGACGGTCAAGGTCGAACCGCTGATTACATCGACTGAGTCATCCGGTCCGTTCTCTGCCGACATGGTGCGGCGCGATCCGAAACCCGCTGATATTCTGCAGCAGTTCAAGCCGCAGGATAAGACCTACATTCTTGCCGCCCGGTTGAGCGGCACCGTCAAGAGCGCCTTTCCCGACGGTCCGCCGAAAGACGATTCCAAAAAGGATGCGAAAAAAGACGGCGACAAGGATGACAAGGCTGCTCCGATGAAGCCGCATCTGACGGAATCCGCAAAGCCGGCGAACATCATTATTGTCGCGGATACGGACTTCATCGCCGATCTTTTCTGGGTTCGTACCCAGGACCTGTTCGGACAGACCGTGACCGTGCCGACAGCGAACAACGCCGACTTCGTGGTAAATGCCGCCGATAACCTGTCAGGGTCGAGCTCGCTGATCGGGCTCCGCAGTCGGGGCCTTTCCGCGCGCCCGTTCGAGCTCGTCGAGGATATCCAGAACGAGGCCGAAGACAAATATCGCACCAAGGAACGGAGCCTTGTCCAGGAACTGGCCGACGTCGAAAAGAAGATGCAGGAACTGCAGACGACCGAGCGTGCCAAAAGCGGCGCGGTGCTGTCGCCGGAACAGCAGGAAGCAATCGGCAAGTTCCGGGCGCGTGTTCTGGAAATCCGGCGCGAGTTGCGGAGCGTCCAGCTGAACCTTCGTCGGGATATCGACGATCTCGACGCCCAGCTCAAACTGGTCAACATCGCGGCCATGCCGGCCGCGGTCGCTATTTTCGCCGTGATCGTCGCGCTCGTGCGCCGCAATCGCAAACGCGCCCGTACGGCGTCCTGATCGGTAGGGGAGACCGCACGATGAAACCAGGAACATTCTATGCCTTTGCAGGCCTGACGACCGCTGTGGTCGTTGCAGCCGCCGTTGCCGTTTCGACACAGACCGAAATTACGTCGCTCACCGCCGGCACAGACCCGGCGTTTCCGAAACTGGCTGCCAATGTGAACAGCGTCGCGAGAATCGAGATAAAGAACGCGAAGAACGCGTTCTCGATGACCCTGGATGGCGAAAACTGGGGCATGGACCAGAAAGACGGGTACCGCGTCGAGTTTCAGAAGGTCAAATCGGCAATCGTGAATCTGTCGAATTTCAAGCTGATCGAAAAGAAAACAGCCGACGCGGCCCGCTACGACCGGCTGGAGCTGAACGATCCGTCTGACGAAAAGGCGAAGTCGCGGAAAATCGTCCTGAAGGATGCAAAGGATAATGTTCTGGCCGATGTCGTCATTGGCAAACTCAACCCGAACCTGTTCGGGACAGGTGGCGCCGGCACCTATATCCGGCGTGCCGGTGAAAAAGAGACCTGGCTCGCCCGCGGTCAGGTCGAGCTGGGGGAAGAACCGAATAACTGGATGGTCCGCCAGATCGTGAATTACGGCCAGGAAAAGGTCAGCCGCGTCGTTGTTGCGGACCCCGAGGGGAACGAGATCATCCTTGCCAAGGCGGATGTCAAGGATGCGAATTTTAAGATCGAGAACCTGCCCGACGGCCGCACGATCAAGAACAAGGACGAAGCCGACCCGCTGGCCGGGGTGATGTGGCGGATGATGTTCGACGATGTGAAAAAGGCCGAAAAGCAGGAATGGCCGGCGAAGCCATGGGTCGCCGAGTATACCGTCTGGGACGGCTTTACGGTCCGGATCGAAACGGCGAAATTCGGCGATGATTTCTGGGGCCGTTTTTCCGCCAGGGTCGATGACGCCGTCACGGATGCCGAAAAGAAGGCCGCTGCCGAAAAGGCCGTCGCCGAGATCAATACGCGCACGAAGGGGTGGACATATATGCTCACCGCCGGCGATTCAGAGAAGCTGACATCGAAGATGGAAGACTATCTGGCGAAGCCCGAGAAAGGCTCCTGAGTCTCCTGGAACCGGATTAGCGACGCGCGCGCGGCGTCTCAGGCGGCACCGCCGTCAGGGCCCATTCGACAATACGTTTGAGAGTTTTGCCCAGCGCCACATCGAATGCACTGACCACCGCTTCGAGGTCGGAGCTTGCCGCGGGTTCGAGGGCCTCGAAAGTTTCGGTCGCCAGGATTGTCCGCTGTGGCATTTTAACCAGCTTGGCGTTTAACCGCACCCGTACGCGGGGCGGGCCGCTTCCCAGATATTCGGCCTGGAATTCGCGAAGATCCGTCAGCAGGCTGTAATCGGCGCGCAGGGTCACCGACTGCCGCCCGACGCCGACAATCTTGCCTGAATTTTCAAAGCTTTCGACGAGCAGCGTCTGGATCATCTGCGGTGCCGTGTCGACCCAGTTCGCGCGCGCATAGTATTCAAGCGATATCGGATTTTGGCGCAGCGTGATCCGGGCCGTATTCAGCGCCGCATCTGCAATCGGAAGCGGTATCGTCAATTGCCAGTCGACCTTCGGCAGGTCTGCGGCGAAGGTGGTTTTGGGTGTCAGAACGTACAAATTGGGCGGGTCGTTCCCGGCGCCGGGAAGTATGTTGCCCGTGCAGGCAGACAGCAGACCCGTCAAAGCCAGGCCGAGGGTGGCGGAGCGAAGTTTCGAGACGTTTCTCAATATCATTTCGCTTCGAAGCCTTTCTGATTGTCACCAAAGAAGAACCGGGCCGGATCCCGCTCGATCTGCGCCGATAGCCGTGTCAGGGCTGAAATAAGAACGCGGCCCTCGGCAATGAACTGCGACAGTTCATACAGGCCGCCCGATGAGAAATCCCGGATCGACGCGCGGTTCTCATCGACCACCAGTTCAAGCTGGTTGGCGATCCTGTTGAAACCGCGAACGGCTTTGTGGACATCAGTCAGAATGTCATCGGCGTCGTCGGCGAGCGGGCCGACCTTGCGGTTCAGCCCGTTGGTCAGTTCCGAGACGCCGTCGGCCGCCTCTCGCAGGGCCGCGAATGTTTTCTGACTGTCGCCGATCAACTGTTCGATCTGGCTGCTGCTGCCTGCGAGCGTTCCCGTGAGACTGCTCAGGTTATCCAGCGTGTTCGCAATTGATTCCACGTTCCGGTCGTCGAGAATCAGTGCCAGCCGCTCGGTGATTGCGACGGCGCGCTCCAGCAGTTCCGGCGCGCTGGCAAGAACCTGCTGTATCCCGGATGTTTTCGACGGAATAACCGGCACCTTGGCATCCGCGACCGCGGTCAGCGGTTTACTGTCGCGCGTGCCCCCGGTTAATTCGATATACGCGACGCCGGTAATGCCCTGAAGGCCCAGCGTCGAGCTGGTATCGGTTTTGATGGGCGTGCCCTGGACGATCTCCATCGTGACCCGCACGCGCTCGACATCCGTCGGTTCGATGCGGATATCGTTGACGGTCCCGACGGGGACGCCGCGATACCGGACGGGGCTGCCGATCTGGAGTCCGGTCACCGACCCGGTGAAATACGAGATATAGGTCTTTGGCGTGTCTTCGAAGCTCGTCCGCGTGAGGAACAGCACGACGCCGAAAGCGGCGGCGGTCAATGCCAGTACGAATGTGCCGACCACGACATAACTCGCCCGCGTTTCCATCACTCGCCTCCGCTCTCGGTTGCGGCCCGTGACCTGGGACCGTGAAAATAATCATGTATCCAGGGGTGCTGATTTTCCGTCAGTTCCCCAATCGTGCCGACAATAGCATGTTTGTCGACGAGGACGGCGACGCGGTCGCAAATAGCGTAGAGGCTGTCGAGGTCATGGGTGACCATCACGACCGTAAGCCCGAGGGTTTTCTGCAGGTCGCCGATCAGCGTGTCGAAGGCGGCGGCGCCGATGGGATCTAGCCCGGCCGTCGGTTCATCGAGAAACAGAATTTCCGGATCGAGCGCGAGGGCCCGCGCCAGCCCGGCCCGTTTTCGCATGCCGCCCGAAAGTTCCGATGGATACTTCGTGCAGGCGTCGTGGGGCAGGCCCGACATCGCGATCTTGTAGGCCGCTATCTCAGCCATCAGGGCTGCCGACATACCGGTATGTTCCTTCAGTGGTACCATCACGTTCTGTGCGACTGTCAGCGATGAAAACAGGGCGCCGTTCTGGAACAACACCCCGTAACGTTTTTCGATGGCGTTCAGTTCCGCGCCGGACATCGCCGCCCTGTCCTTTCCGAAAATACGGACCGTGCCCGCTGTCGGTGTGACGAGACCGATCACCGCCCGCATCAGCACGGATTTTCCGGACCCCGACGCACCGACGACGCCCATCACTTCGCCGCGAACGATGTCCAGATCGACGCCGTCATGGATGACTGTACGACCGAACTGGGTGCGCAGGCCGCGGATGCTGATGGCGGGCGTGTCGGTCACTGGCTAGACTCCGACCGCCGAAAAGAAGATCGAAAACACTGCATCGATGATGATGACCAGAAAGATCGAGACGACGACGGCGCGCGTTGTCTGGCGGCCGACGCTGTCTGCACTGCCGCGGACTTTGAGCCCTTCGCGGCAGCCGACAAGGGCGATCACGATTCCGAATATCGGCGCCTTGATGATCCCGACCCAGAACGACCATATCGGCACGACATCCTTCAGCCGCTCGGTGAACTGGGTAAACGTGATATCGAGGGACACAATGGCCATCAGCGCGCCGCCTGCCAGACCCATCAGGTCCGCATAGACGGCGAGCAGCGGCATTGCGACCAACAGCGCCAGGGTTCGCGGCAGAACCAGCACCTCCATCGGATCGAGCCCGATGGTGCGCATTGCATCTATTTCCTCGTTCACCTGCATGGTGCCGATCTGCGCCGCAAAGGCGCTGCCCGATCGCCCGGCGACGATAATCGCCGTCAACAGGATCCCCATTTCGCGCAGGATCGATATGCCGAGAAGGTTGACCGTGAATATTTCAGCCCCGAACCGGCGAAGTTGATCCGCTCCCTGATAGGCGAGGACGACGCCGATCAGGAACGAGAGCAATCCGACGATTGGCAGGGCATTCAGCCCCACCTGCTCCAGGTGGTGGACGAACGCCGTTATACGGAAACGACGCGGGGATAGCGCCGTTCTCGTGGCCGTGACAGTGGCGAGACCCAGAAAATTGAGCAGGTCCGCGCCTTCGCGCAGCGCATCCATGGTCGCCCGACCTGTGTGCTCTGCCAGCAGCGAAAGGGCGCTGTAACGCGTCGGCTCGGGGGCGGGCTCGCCGGTCAAAGCATGCAGGCGGTCGATCAGGACCTGGTGATTGGGCTGTGCGCCAAGGATCTCCACGGTGACGTCGGGGGTGGTTAGTCGCCGCCGAATCTTTTCGACCAGCCAGGCGCCGGTTGTATCCATGCGGCCGACCAGAGAGACATCGATTACGGTGGTTCCCGCGGGCGCGGTCGCCGACCCGGCAATGCCTGCGTCTATGCGGTCGGCATTGTCGATGGTCCAGTCTCCGGACAGGCGGATTTCCAGACCGTCGCCGGTCCGGGTCTCGGCCAACCACTCCGATCCCGCCGCCATAAATTTACTTCTCCGAACTCGTTGCCGGACGCAGAGTAATCCGATTTGCATATGCGTGAAACCCGCCGGGCGAAAGGACGCTGCCCTGCCGATTGACCGCTTGATCGCGAAGGGCCAAGTTTGAAAAAAATGAGGAGGACGGGATATGAGTGTGTTGCTGTTGAAGCCGGCCGATCTGCAGGGTCTTGTGTCGATGAGAGAGGCGATCGACGCGATCGAACAGGGATACCGGGAATCGACGGAATTCCCTGTCATCAACGCGCCGCGCCGCAGGGTGCATTCGCCGGCCGGTGTGCGTGTGTCGAACTTTCCCGGCGGCGTCCATGCCCTGGGCGTGATGGGCGCACAGGTGCGCGCCGAACTCGTTGTCCAGGAAGGGGCCAACCAGCGCTATGCCCATCGCGAACATCCGGTTCATGTGCTCCACGATTCCGAAACCGGGCGGCTGTTGGCCATATTGTTCGGCGAGATCGACGAAAAGACTATCGGCCCGACCAGTCTGATGGCGTTCCGCACCGCGGCGACAAGCGGTGTCGGCTTTCGCTATCTTGTGCGCGAGGATGCCCGAACGGTCGGGTTGTTCGGTTCGGGCGGGCAGGCGGCAAACCAGCTTTGGGCGCTCAAGACCGAAAGGCCGTCCATCGCGCATGTCAAAGTCTATAGCCGGGATCCGGCGAACCGGCGTGCGTTCGCCGAAAAATACGGGCCGCAATTCGATATCGAGATCGTCCCGGTCGATACGCCTGACGTGCTGCTGGACGATGTCGACGTCGTCGTATGTGCGACCAACACCAATGTAGAGCTGTTCGATGGCAGCCGCCTTGTTGCGGGACAACACGTCACCGGCATTATCGGCGGGAACAAACAACTCGTTCAGGGCGGGTTTCTCAAGAAGTCGCGGCGCGAGATCGACGACAATACGGCGATGCGGTCCGACGTGATCGTTACGAACCTGAAGGAATCGATGGTCAGCGAAGAGCAGGGGGACCTGTTCGACCCGATCCAGGCGGGGCTGATTGATATCGGCGACGTCTATGAGCTTGGCGATCTTGTCACCGGCGGTCATCCGGGGCGGACATCCGGCGAACAGATCACCTATCACAAGAACAACAACGGCACGGGTTCGTCCGAAATGGCGATCGCGATGACGGCCTATCGCCGGGCCTGCGAAGAAGGCCGCGGAACCGAGATCGATCTGACCTGACCGTGGAATGGCTGCAGCAACACTATGAACTGACGACAATCGAGACAGCCCTGGTCGCAGGTACCGCTCTGCTTGCGGGATTGATGAGGGGGTTTGCAGGATTTGGATCGGCGTTGACGATTGCCCCGGTTCTGTCACTTGCCGTCGGCCCGCGTACGGCAATACCGGCAATTCTGATTGTCATGCTGGTCACAAGCATTCAGCTGGTGCCCAAGGCGTGGAACAGCGCGAACTGGTCGACGGTCATTCCGTTATCGGTCGGTGGTGCGATCGGTATTCCGATCGGGGCCTGGCTGCTGGTTGTCGTCGACCAGGAACTGATCCGGCGGTCTATCTCGTTGACCGTGATCTTCTTTGCGGTCCTGATGCTGATCGGCTGGCGCTACAGGGGGAGTGTGAAACCCCTGTTCAGTGCTATTGCCGGTTGGATCGGCGGGTTTATTTCGGGCGCGGCGGCCGCGGGCGGACCCCCTGTCGTGATGTTCCTGTTGGCCGGGCCCGAGAACGCTGCCCGGAACCGGGCGGCAATCATCCTCTATTTCCTGTTTACGCAGGCTGTTGCGTTGATCGTTTACTGGTTCGGCGGTCTGATGACGGCCAAGACGTTATGGGTCGCCCTGCCGATGCTGCCGACCATTGTCTTCGGCACCTGGATCGGCGAAAAGCTGTTCGGTAAAGCGTCCGACCAGCTCTACCGCCGCATCGCGCTGGCATTTCTTCTCGCCATCGGTCTCTCGACGCTATTTGCCTGAAAGCAGCAGCTTGGAATTCTGGCCCGATATTTCCGTTCTCGAAGCGTCTGCGATCGCCGCCGTTGCTTTTTTCGCTGGCGTTATGCGCGGGTTTTCGGGTTTCGGCTCCGCATTGATGATCGTGCCGGTGGCGTCCGCCTTTCTCGGCCCGCAGATTGCCGTCCCGGTGGTGACGGCCGTTCACCTAGTGACCAGTATTCAGCTTCTGCCGCGCGCCCTGCGGGACGTGGAATGGGGCCGGGTAGCACCCTTGTCGATCGCGGGGTGCGTCACCATCCCGATCGGAGCGTGGGTCCTGGCGACCGAGGACCCCGACGCCATCCGCAAGGCGATATCCGTGCTGATTATCTTTTTCGCATTCATGATGATGCGGGGCTGGCGCTATACCGGCAGGATCAATGGCTGGATCATGGGGACAGTCGGGCTGATCGGCGGCTTTATCACGGGAGCCGCGTCGGTCGGCGGGCCGCCGGTGGTTACCTTCCTGATGGCCGGGCCTTTCAGCGCGGCTCAGAACCGTGCGGCGATTATCCTGTATTTTATCTTCGTACAGACCATCGCGATGGGAATGTACTGGATCGGCGGTTTGCTGGTCGCCCAGATAATCGGTGCCAGCCTGCTGATTATGCCGACGCTGATGATCGGCATGTGGATCGGCCAGAACCTGTTTGCCAGGGCATCCGAAGCGGGTTTTCGGCGGATAGCCCTTGTTTTTCTGATGGTGATCGGCTTTGCCACGCTCTTCCTGTAGGCTGGATCGATGATCTTCCAGGAACTCTCCGTTTGGGAAATAGCGGCGATCGTGGGCGCCTTTGTCGCCTCCGGTCTGGTGCGGGGGTTCAATGGCGGTGCGGGGGCCAATTTTATCACCGCCCCTGTCGTTGCACTGATCCTCGGCGCCCGGGAGGGCGTGCCGGTCATTATCCTGTTGAACCTGATCAGTAATGTTCAGGTGATGCCCGGCGCGCTGCCGTATGCCGACTGGCGCCGGATGCTGCCGGTCGGGCTCGCGGCGATGGTGATGACCCCGCTGGGCGCCTGGGTGCTTATCGCCGTCGACGAGGATTTCATGCGCCGGATCGTTGCAGGAACGTCGATTGTTCTGTCTCTCATCCTGCTGTCGGGCTGGCGCTATCGCGGCCCAAGGGGCCTGCCGGTGCGGATCGGTGTCGGGGGCATGGGCGGTGTCATCACCGGATCCGTATCGATGGGTGGCCCGCCGGTTTTCCTGTATCTGTTGTCGGGACCGGGCAGCGCCGCCGAACAACGCGCAAATTTCCTGGTCTTCGGCCTGCTGGTACAACTGGGAGCCATTGTCTCCTATGCCGCGTCGGGGCTGATATCGCTCGAACTGCTTTTACTTGCCGCCGTATTGTTTGTGCCGTTTACGCTCGCCTGCTGGGCGGGCATGCGCCTGTTTGCGCATGCATCCGAAGCGCAGTTCCGGAATTTGACTCTCGGCGGCATCGCCATCCTGTCACTCATTATTGCGGTTGTCTGACCTGCGCGCGGTCGGGAGCTTGCCTGATCGCCGGGGAGCCGTCAGAATTCGTGCACGGATCATGTATCGAACGAGCTGAAAGAGCGCTCTGAACGGAGAATCGAGATGGCGATCAAGGAACTTAATCATATAAACATCCGTACGGACCGGATGGAGGAAACCAAGGATTTTTTCGTCGACGTGGTCGGGCTTGAAATTGGTTTCCGCCCCGATTTCGCCACCCACGGATACTGGCTGTATTGCGGCGAGGTTCCGATCGTTCATCTGTCGCTCAGTGACCCCGAAGGCGATCCGCGCACCGTCGCGACGGGACATGGCGAAGGGCTCGATCATATCGGTCTTTCGGCGATGGACCTGGCGGAGACCGAAAAGACGCTGGTGAAACACGACGTGACGTATAAAAAATGCCTCGCTGGCGGCGGGCGCCTGGTACAGGTGTTTTTCCATGATCCGAATGGCGTTCAGGTGGAGCTGGCTTTCGAGTCTGCCGCAGAAGGTGTGACAAACGATAATTTTGTGCCGGTGGATGCTGCCGGTCTTGGTGTTTAGCCGGTGAGGTCCGAGGCTTTGAGTGGTGTTGATTGGTCCGACCGGAAGAGCGGGATGAGTATCGTTTGGAATATTGCGAGGAACTATTGAAATGAGCACGTCACAGGCGGGAATACTCGCCGATCTCCCCGATTTGTCCCGTTATCTCGAATTCAACCGGCTTCCGGATTGTAACCCTGCGCCGGTGCTACGTGATCTTGCTGCCCGGAAATTGGGGGCGGAGATGGTTATCGGGCTTGGTTCCGGGCTTGTCAGTTCGCTCAAAGGGACTGTACCGGGGATGCGGGCCTTTCCATCGATGAGCGGCCCGGGCGTAGAGGTCCCATCCACCCAAGCGGATATCTGGTGCTGGATCAGGGGCACGGATCGGGGCGAAATCACCCATCTGAGCCGGTCGGTCACCGCACAGGTATCGACCGCCTTTAGGCGGAGCCGGCTGATCGATGGGTTCAAATTCGACGTCAGCCGGAAGATCGGCCGGGATCTCGGCGGGTATGAGGATGGAACAGAAAACCCCGACGGTGATGACGCTGTGCAAGCGGCGATTGCCCAGGGCGCCGGCGCCGGAATCGATGGGTCCAGTTTCGTTGGCGTCCAAAAATGGGTGCACGACCTGGACCATTTCCAAAGCCTTTCCGAAGATGACCGGGACAACATTTTTGGCCGGCATGTGAGTGACAATGAGGAGTTCGATGAAGCGCCGGAATCCGCCCATGTGAAGCGAACAGCTCAGGAGAGCTTCGATCCGGAAGCCTTCGTGGTCCGGCGGTCGATGCCCTGGTCGGACGAAAGTGGCGAAGGCCTGGTTTTCGTTTCATTCGGCAAGTCATTCGATGCATTCGAAGCGCAACTCAGGCGTATGACCGGGCAGGAAGACGGTATTACAGACGGGTTGTTCCGATTCACTCGCCCGGTATCGGGCAGCTTCTTTTGGTGCCCGCCGGTGATAGGTGACACGCTCGATTTGTCGGCAATCGGGCTTTAAACGGAGCGTGGCATGACGTTTTTTCCGAGCTATGACGGGATCATCTCGATGTCCCAGTTGCAGATGTCCAAATGGGATCTGTTCGAGCCCTATATGGAATTCATTCACCGGCTGATGAATTACCCGGCGGGCCCCAGCCAGGAAGAGAAGGAGATCATTGCCGCGTTCTGTTCGCTCCTGAATGCCTGCGATTTTTGCTATGGCGCCCACAAGAACGTCTGCATGTCGCTCGGGGTGGATGAAGAACTGTTCCCGCAGCTGGTAGACGATATCGATACGGCCCCGGTGGACGACAAGCTGAAGCCGGTCCTGAAATACGTTCGCAAATTGACCCTGACGCCGGACCGGATGACCGATGACGATGCAAAGGATTGCTACCGTGCCGGCTGGAGCGAAGAGGACCTGACGATCGCGATCACCGTGTGTTCCAGCTGGAACTGGTTCAATCGCATGATTCTGGGCCACGGGATCGATAAAAAATGGGACGAGCAGGTGTTTCGCGACCGCGGCGCGCCGGATAAGATGGCCAACGGCTACAAGGCCTATTACGACGAGATGATCGCCCAGGGTTTCGGGGATACCAGCGGACCGAAGAACCTGCCGCCGCCCGCCGTTTGAGAAATACCCGGGCCTGTCAGTGAAAATCCCGTGACGGGAACAGTTTGCGCGATGCGCTCTGGCGGCTTTCGGGGAGAGGGCTTTTGACCTCGTCGGCACGGGCGAGATTGTTTTCATAGGCCGCATTTGCGTTTTTGCGCCTGTCGTCGGATTTGAAATCCGGGCCGGCAAGTGCGCGCAGGCGGTGAGTCATGTCTTCCAGGTGGTCGGCGATGACATGGGTGACGATGCCTTCGCGCTGCAGCTTTCCCGTTACCCTGATCAAACGGGCGGCCATCACGACGGGGCGGAAACGCTCGAACGTTTTGGGCCAGACGACGAGATTGGCCACCCCGGTCTCGTCCTCCAGCGTGATGAAGATAACGCCGCTGGCCGTGCCCGGGCGCTGGCGTACAAGGGCCAACCCGGCGACGGTAACACGCTTGCCGTCTTTTGCGTGCAGCAGGCTGTCGGCAGGGACGGCGCCTGCCGCTGCCAGTTCGTCGCGCAGCAGCGCCAGCGGGTGCGTTTTAAGGGACAGGCGCAATGCCGCGTAATCGTGCGTGACCTCTTCGCCAATCGCCATGGCCGGCAGCGTAACCTCCGGATCCTCGCGGTTCTCCCCGGCTGCGAACAGGGGGAGCGGTGCCGGCGGCAGGGCGCGTACGGCCCATAAGGCGTCGCGCCGCCGCAGTTTCATCGAGGCATAGGCATCGGCCCGCGCAAGGCGTTCCAGTACGGGACCTGTCAGCCGGGCCATCCGGTTGATTTCCGCCGGATCGGTAAAATCCCGGCCCAGCGCCGTGCGGGCATCGATCAGGGCGGCGGCGCTGTCTTCGTGAAATCCCTTGATCTGGCGGAAACCGAGCCGGAGCGCGCGATAGTCCTGTTTTCCGGGTTTCGCCGTCCCGGTTTCAAGCGTGTTGTCCCAATCGCTGTGGTTCACATCGACGGGCCGTATCTCGACGCCGTGCTGGCGGGCATCGCGGACAAGCTGGGCCGGGGCGTAGAAGCCCATCGGCTGGCTGTTCAGGATGGCAGCGGCAAACACGTCCGGATAGTGACATTTCAGCCAGGCGGAGACGTAGACCAGCAGGGCGAAGCTTGCCGCATGGCTTTCGGGGAAGCCGTAATCGCCGAACCCTTCGATCTGGCGGAAACAGCGCTCGGCAAAATCGCGCTCGTAACCCTTGGCGACCATCCCCTCGATCAGTTTTTCCTCGAAAGTGTGGATCGTGCCGGTATGCCGGAAGGTGGCCATGGCGCGGCGCAACTGATCCGCTTCCGACGGGGTGAATCCGGCAGCGACAATGGCGATTTTCATCGCCTGTTCCTGGAAAAGCGGCACGCCGTGGGTTTTCGCCAGTACCTCGCGCAGTTCCTCTGACGGAAAGTCGACGGCCTCCTCGCCGTTCCGCCGCCGCAGATAGGGGTGCACCATGTCGCCCTGGATCGGGCCGGGCCGCACGATCGCAACCTCGATGACCAGGTCGTAGAACGTGCGCGGCTTCAGCCGGGGCAGCATGGTCATCTGTGCACGGCTTTCGACCTGGAACACGCCGATGGAATCGGCCTCGCACAGCATGTCGTACACCGCGGGATCGCCCGTGGGTACGGTGGCGAGATCGACCTTGCGGCCGTAATGCCGTTCCAGCAGGTCGAACCCCTTGCGGATACAGCTCAGCATGCCCAGTGCGAGGATATCTATCTTGAGGATGCCAAGCGCATCCAGGTCGTCCTTGTCCCACTCGATGGTCGTGCGGTCTTCCATCGCGGCATTGGCGATGGGGACAAGTTCGGATAACGGCCCGCGGGTAATCACAAAGCCGCCGACATGCTGTGACAGGTGCCGGGGAAAACCCGTCAGTTCGGCGGCGAGGCGGATGGCAAGTGACAGGCGCGGATCGTCGGGGTCGAGTCCCGCTTCGCGGATATGCTTTCGTTCAAGCCCGTCTGACCGCCAGCCCCATACGGTGGCGACCAGCGTCGCGATGGTGTCTTCGGTCAGTCCCATGGCCTTGCCGACTTCGCGGACGGCCATGCGCGTGCGGTAATGAATGACGGTCGCGGCCAGCCCGGCGCGCTCGCGGCCGTATTTCGCGTAGATGTACTGGATGACCTCCTCGCGCCGCTCATGCTCGAAATCGACGTCGATATCCGGCGGCTCGTTGCGTTCGGCAGAAACGAAACGTTCGAACAGCAGGTCGATTTCGGCAGGGTTTATGGCCGTGATGCCGAGGCAGTAGCAGACAGTCGAATTCGCCGCCGATCCGCGTCCCTGGCAGAGAATACCCTGCGAACGTGCAAACCGGACGATATCGTGAACGGTGAGGAAATAGGGAGCGTAATTCAGCTGGTCGATGAGTTTCAGTTCGTAGTCGATCTGGGCGCTGACTTTCGGCGGCACGCCGTCAGGGTAACGGGTTTTCGAGCCTTCCCGGGCGAGGCGTGTCAGTTCCGCGTGCGGTGTGGTGCCGGGCGGGGCTTCGTCATCGGGGTATTCGTAACGCAGCTCGTCGAGCGAAAACGTACAGCGTTCGGCGATTGCCATCGTCTGCATGACGGCTTCGGGATGACGGCGGAACAGCCGCGCCATTTCCGCCGGCGGTTTGAAGTGACGTTCGGCATTGGCCATGAGGCGGAACCCGGCCTGATCGACGCTGCAGTGTTCGCGGATGCAGGTAAGCACGTCCATCAGGGGTTTGCGGTCGGGGACATGCATCCGTACGTCGTTGGTGGCGACCATCGGGATGTTCACATCGACCGCAAGCTGGGCAAGCGCCCAGAGCCGGACGGCGTCATCACCGTGATAACGGCAGCGGGCAGCGAGCCAGACATCCCGTCCCAGAACCTCGCGCAGGCGGTGCAGGTGAGCCGTGTAGGCGGTGTCTGGTTTTCGCTCCCATTCCCGGGGCGGCAGGGAGATAAAAAGCTGGCCGCCCGAATGGGCGAAGACGTCTTCGAGATAAATTTCGCAATCGCCCTTCGCCGCGCGTCGGCGGCCCAGGGTAATCAGTCTCGACAGCCGCCCGTAAGCCGCCCTGTCGGTCGGAAAACACAAAAGAGACGGCGCATCTCGCAGGTCGAGCCGGGCGCCGACGACAAGCTTTATCCCCGCCTGCTTCGCCGCCTGGTGAGTGCGGACAACCCCTGCCAGAGTGTTGCGATCCGCCACCGCCACTGCCGCCAGGCCAAGCGCCGCTGCCGTTTTCGCCATCTCCGCCGGGTGCGAGGCACTTCGCAGAAAGGAGAAATTAGTGGTGACTTCGAGTTCTGCATAAAGGGACATGGATATGTATGAGGGACAGTCCGAACGCGGTGGGGAAATCCGGCACCCGCTTTGAAAAAGCTCCGGGCCTAATGTTCAGCGGCAAGGAAGGATGGCAGGAACCAGTTCAGGAAAGCGCCTGATCTCCGGCGGGATACCGGGTTGAGGCGTTGTCGGCGGCCGTCCCGCCAGCGCGCGGGGGCGGTCATGATATGTGTCTGCATCTTCTCCAGATCGGCGGCGTCGTGCAGGATGCGTTCGTCATGCGCCTGTTGCCAGATCATGTTTCCGGGAGTCTGCTGCAGCTTGTTGATCTCGCGTGCAGAGAACGATTTGAAGGTCCGCAGGATAGCGGCGATGCCGTGCGGGGCGCCTTCCTCGATTTCGATGATCCCGTGGATGCGGTCGGGCATCAGGGTAAAGGCATCAAGCCGGATATCGGGGAAGATACGCGACAGGTTATGCCAGTGCGCTTCCACCGTCCGGCCGAGGGCGCTGGGTCTTGTCCCCCGCCGGGATACCCTGCCCAGACGTGTCTCCTGGCGATGTGTGTATATGGCGAAGAAATAGAGACCTGCTTCGGCTTCGGGTCCGGCTTCAGGCTCTTGGGCAGCAAGGGGGGTAAGGGTATTCGTTTTCATTTCTGTTCTCCTGTTATTTTCTTCGATCATCCGAAGACGCCGTGGACGTACCAGTGGGGCTGCGCGCCGGATCTGTAGACACCTTCGCGGTAGACCCAGAAACGGCGGCCGCGGCGGTCTTCGATGCGGTAATAGTCGCGGATATTGTCCTGGATAGAGGCGGACGATGCCTGAGACGCATCGGCTTCTTCGCGGTCTGACGCATCGCTTTCCAGGCCGTCCCGTTCGCCCTCCGTCAGGCCGAGCCCGTCATGCCACCATTCGGGGGCGATGCGTTCCGGCCCGTCGGCATGTTCGATGCGGAAAACCTGTTTGCGCCAGCGGAACATGACGGGGGGATCGTCCGGCACCGGTGCAATGGCCTCCACCTCTTCGGGCCGGGGGAGGAGCCGAAGAGGACGGGGCCGGGAAAGCGGCCGTTTCAGGGGGGGGCTGGCGCGCCAGGGAGCGGCCGGTGCCGGACGGGTTCGTGCGGTGGCGGGCGACGTGACGATCGCCCGCTCGGGGATATGGCTTTCCTGCAGGGTCATCTGTACGACGTTTTCGCCGCCGAGGCGGTTGCTGAGCCTGTCGGCCAGTTCGGCGACGCCGGCATCGTCCTGTTCGCTGCGCCTGTCGAGCGCTGCCTGCCGGGGCGAGAGTTTTTCGCTGGTTGTCGCGGTCAGGGTGATGGCATCGATGCCGAAAGCCGCTTCGATGCGGTCAAGCTTGGCGGTGAACAACCGGGCAAGATGCGCGGCATTGCGGCTGGCCCGGCTGGTACCGGCCTCCAGCCGGGCTATCGTGCCGTCCGGATGATAGAAGACGAGGGTCAGGCGGCGGGCGCCGATCCCGTCGGCCTCCAGCGTGGCGGCAAGATCGCGGGCAAGTTCCCGGACAGCATCGGCGATATCTTCGGTCCGGCCGATCGGTTCCGCAAAAGCCCGGCGGGCGTGCCACGGGCTGGTCACGGCCAGCGGCGAGACCGGTTCCGGCCGGTCGCCCAGTGCCTGGTCGAGACGATCGGCGACGTCGCTGCCGAAACGGTCGACAAGCGCGGTGCGCGGGATCGGCATCAGATCGCCGATACGCCGCAGACCCACGGCCTGAAGTCCGGCGACGGTTGCCGGGGCGAGACGCAGCCCGGCGACCGGCATGGCGGCGATTGCATCGCGCGCGCGGCCCCTGCCAATGCTTGTCCAGCGCTTGCGCTTGTAGGCGGTGTGGCGGGCGGCCGCCCAGGCGGCGCCCGGAGTGTCTGCAATCGCGGCATAGGCCGTGTAGCCGAGCGCATCGAGCCGGGCGACGATATCGCGCATCAGCGCGTCTTCGCCTCCGAACAGATGGGCGCAGCCGGTGACGTCGAGCCAGACCGAGCCGGCACCGCCAAACGCCGCGCCGCTGGCGTCTTCGTCCGGCGCCGTCCACGGGGTGAACCGGCCGCACCAGTCGCTGAGCCGGGTCAGTGCGCGGTTTTCGGCGTCGAAATCGGCTTCGCTGGTTTGCAGGTCAGGCAGGATCGCGCGGGCATCGGCGAGGGTCATGCCCGTGCGGATACCGGCCTGTTCGGCGACCGTATTGACCGCATGGAGTATCAGCTTGCCGCCGGTCTCATCGACCAGTGCAAGCGGACTATCCAGCCAGTCTTGCCGCAGACGGCACAGCCGGTCGGTCGCAAATTTCGGCAGCCAGAGAGAAATTACCCGTTTCATCGTTCCACTCCATCATCCAGTTCGCAGCGGCCCCGCCACGGCAGCGGAAAAGTTCCGCCCGCCACCGCGCAGCGCCCAGGCCCGGAGGGCCGTCAATGTTCAGGCCCGGAGGGCCGTCAATGTCCAGGCCCGGAGGGCCGTCAATGTCCAGGCCCGGAGGGCCGATGAGATCAGGGCCCGGAGGGTCTGATCGTGTTTGCTTATTGTCGTTCGCCTGCACGGCAGACGGTGTGTTTCGGGCTTCATGTTCCACTGCATCGAGCCGCCAGCGGGTGGCCGCGGCGCTGGGAGCGGGCCTGTCCGTTTTCGGGCGCAGCATCAGGGCGGTTACGCCGGTTTCTTCGGCGGCAAGCTGCAGCCGCCGGCTGGCAGTGAGGGACATGTCCGTTATTTCCCCGATGACGGCGGCGACCCGGCCGCAGTGCAGTCCTTCTTCCATCGCCCAGAGCGCATCCGCATCGCGGCGGGGGCGGACCAGAATCATGCGTGCCGGATCAATACCGAACTGGAGCAGGGCAGGGCCGTAAAGGGCGCCGGCATCGAGTGCCCAGGGACGTTCGCACCAGAGAATTGCGTGGTTTTCGGTATCGTTCGCCAGGCGGCCTGCCAGCAGGGCGCAGAACGCCGTGGCAATACCGGCATCCGCGGCGAATACTTCATGCAGCGCACCCCTTGCCAGCCCGCCGCCGGGCAGATGATCGTCTATCGCGGCGACGCCGAAGGGCAGGGGCTGTTGTTTGGTCCCGGTCAGCGTGCCGCCAAATCCTTCAAGCTGGCGGATCTGTGCCTTCAGCTGTTCCAGAGTGGTCGGGTTGCTGACCGGGTGACTGGTTGGGTGTTCCATGAGAGCATGGGCGGCCGCAAGACGGGACGGAAGCGTACCCGGAATCGCCCCGTTTTCCCGTTTCTGAGAGGGAAGAGAGCGGTTCCTGGCGCTTCCGAAGGGCCTCGGCATCGTATGTTCCAATGTTATGCGAGAACAAATGTTCTTGTTTTGTTCTAGTTAGAAAAAGGAACATCGTCAAGCGGCATTTTGTGTCCTATCTGATGGGGACGGATATGCCGGCAAACACCCCGATAAAGATTGTCATTTCTCATCCGCTTCCGATAGAAACGCCCTTCAGAAATACGGAGAACACCTTTGTCACCCAGCGATTCGGGGGCGGCCCCCAAACTAGACCTCGAACCGAATTCAGCCCCGGAAACCGGTATCAGGGCCCGCGTCCGCCGCCTGGTTGAGCATCCGGTCTTTCAGAAATCGATCATGGCTCTGATCGTCGTGAATGCGTTCACGCTGGGCATGGAAACATCGCCGACGGTCATGGGCGTTATTGGCCCGCAATTGCTGGTTTTCGACCAAATCGTGATTGCGGTTTTCTGTGTGGAGCTGGTGTTGCGTATCTATGCGCATGGATTGCCTTTTTTTCGCGGGGCCTGGAATGTTTTCGACTTTATCGTCGTGGCGATCACGCTTGCCCCGTCGAACGATTCCCTGGCCGTTCTGCGGTCGCTGCGCGTGCTGCGCGTATTGCGGCTGGTCTCTGCCGTGCCGCGGCTTCGCCGCATCGTGGCGGCCCTGTTGCACGCCGTGCCGGGGGTTGGCGCCATCGGCGCCCTGCTGATGCTGGTCTTTTATGTCTATGCCGTGATCAGCACCAAGCTGTTCGGAGCGGCGTTTCCGGACTGGTTCGGCAGCATCGGCGATTCCATGTACACGCTGTTCCAGATCATGACGCTGGAAAGCTGGTCGATGGGCATCGTGCGCCCGGTGATGGAGGTTCACCCCTGGGCCTGGATCGTTTTTGTCGCGTTTATCGTGATGTCGAGCTTTACCGTCCTCAACCTGTTTATCGCGATCATTATCGATTCCATGCAGACCCTGCACGAAACCGAACAGCATGAGACCATCGACGAGATGAGCGGCGTCGTTCATGACGAACACCGCCGAAGGGCACTGGAATTCGAGGAGCTGCGCCGCGAAATGCAGGAGATCAAGACATTGCTGAAAGAGCGCCGGCCATAGGCAAGGACGTGCCGGCCGGGATGTCGGCTCAGAACATCGGTGCCAGGCCTTCATAGAGCAGGCGCGTGCCCAGAACGAACAGGATTCCATAGCTTGCCCGCATGAACCATTTCTGCGGGATCAGGTGATTGAATTTTATCCCGATAAACATTCCGATCGGCGCAAGCGGCATCAGGATCAGCGAGATCGACAGATTGGGCATCGTGAACAGGCCGAGCCACCAATAGGGCAGTATCTTGGCGTAATTCACGATACAGAACAGGATCACGATGGTGCCGACGTGGATGCGCTTGTCCAGCCGCTGCGGCAGCAGGTACATCGCGACGGGCGGCAGGCCGGCATGAATGACGAAGCTGGTGAATCCGGCAATTGTGCCGAGGACGTATCCGATCGGTTTCGACAGAACCCGTGCCGCAGCCTTTTCGCCGCCCGCCCGAAAGAAGTCGATAAAAAACGCGATGGCGATAAAACCGACCATCAGGCGGATCAGCTGTTCGTCCATCCATTTGAAGGTCAGGGTGCCGATAACCGTGCCGATCATGCAGCCGATCACGAGCACCTTCATGCTCGGCCGGTCCCAGTCCTTGCGGTAGGCCCACACACCGATCAGGTCCATAACGCAGAGGATCGGCAGCATGATCGCTACTGCCTGCACCGGCGACGAGACCTGCGAGAGCGCCAGCACCCCGACAAAGCCGATACCGCCGCCGAACCCGCCCTTGGACAGCCCGGCGAGCAGCACTGCGCCAATGGCGAAAGAAGCAAAAAGAGGATTGCCCAGAAGCTGGTCCATATTGTCGTCTGATGATTTCCGTTTTGAAAGGGCGGGCACCTGTCCCGCCCGGCAGAGGAGAAGACGGCTTACGCCGCGCCTTGCGCCGTGTCGATGGAAAATTCACTGCCGACATCGACGCCGAGCGCCGCTTTGGCGCCGCCCTGATTGACCGCGAATTCGACCAGGCCGGATGAATTTTCGTACCAGAATGCGCTACCTTCGGGCAGGTCAGAGAACGTGCGGGCGCGGGTGAGGCGGTGGCCGTTGACGATCATCTCCGACCCGGCCGGAACGTTCTTGGCCCTGAGGCCCGTCATTGCGTTGCCGAATTTGTCGAGATAGATGATCTCCTTGAGATCGTTCGGCCAGTGAGGGCGGCGGGCTTCCTCCTCGGGGCGCAGTTCTGACGCGACGTCGTCTCCCTTTGCCAGTCTGGCTGCGACCGGGGCGAAGAGATCGCGCCCGTGGAAACTTGCCGACATATCTTTGGGTTCCCAGGTAATCCGGCGGAACGACCGTTCGTTCGCACGTCGCATCACGATCTCGAATAGGCCGTTATCGGGCCCGACAAAACGCCGGCCGTCGGCGCTAACGATCGCCGGGGCACGGCTGCTGCCGACGCCGGGATCGACAACGCAGAGGAAGACGACATTGGCAGGAAAGACGTCGATCAGCGAGGCAAGCAGGTAAGAAGATGCACGGGCCTGGAACATCGGTGCATCGTGTAACAGATCGATGACCGGAATGCCGGGGGCGTCGCGCTCGAGCACGGCCTTGACCTGGCCCACATAGGGGCCGACCTCGCCGAAATCGGTGAACAGGACAATCATGGGGCGGAGTATGACGCGTCGAAGGGCCGCGCGGCAAGCTGCTCAGTTGCCGACGGCAGCTATCTCGGGACGTTTGTCTTCGCAGATGACGCGGTTGCGTCCCAGTTTTTTCGCCATGTAAAGCGCCTGATCCGCGCGTTCGATAAAAGCGGGTATGTCTTCACCGGGCTGATAGGATGTAACGCCGAGCGATATGGTGACGGCGCCGATTTCGTCCTCTGAGCCTTTTTTGACCAGGCGTTTGGAGGCGATGGATTTCCGGATGTTGTCGGCGACGGCGGTTGCCCCGCCGCTTGTGGTGTCGGGCAGGATGATGGCGAATTCCTCGCCACCGTAGCGGGCGGCGGTGTCTTTGCCTTTGAGCGAGTTGAAAAGCGTCCGTCCGACGAGCCGGAGCACCTGGTCGCCGAGCTGGTGTCCGTGGGTGTCGTTGAATTCCTTGAAATGGTCGATGTCCGCAAAGATCAGCGACAGCGGCTCGCCGGTATCAAGCGATTCCCCGACTGCGGCAAACATCTTCTGATCGAAGCTTTTCCTGTTAGCGACGCCGGTCAGGCTGTCGGTCAGCGCGTCCCGCCGGGAATCGTCCAGCGCCTTGCGGAGCTCGGTTATTTCGGCAGTGGATTCGCTCACCCGGCTGTAAAGTTCCCGGGTCCGGGCGTCCATAGAATCGGTTTCCTCGATGATGTCGGCGACGAGGCCGCGAATCTGGTCAAGGTTCCCCGCTGTTTCCAGGTCGCCGGAGAAGGTCTTCAGCGCTACGCCATATTCTTCAGTTTCGGAGCCGGAGGCGGTCAGGGCGCTGACGATCCGTTCGGTGACGGTGTCGATCCGGTCCGACCACTCCCGGTCGCGCGCGATATTGGCGCCGGCGATGATGAAGCGGTCGTACAGGTCGGCATAGACCGACGCATCGCTTTTGCCGTCAACCATGGACAGTGCGTCGACGGTCTTCTTCAGATCGTGGTTTTTGCCCGCGAAGTATTCATACCAGATCGCGAAATTAATCGGATTCGCGGCGACACCGAGCTCATTGAGCCGCTTAACCGCGGCGAGCGCGAATTTCGATGCTTTTTCGGGTGTCTCGGGATACTGCATCCACCTACCACGTCTGCCCCTATATACCTTACACGGTGCCAGAGTACCCATCATGCCGGGCTAAATCTTAAGACTTGGTGAAATTGGCCTGTGGCGGAAGCTGGCCTAGTCGAATGGCTGGATGCGCACGATCGCTGTTTTATTGACCAGATGTACCGTTTCAGCGTTGTCGATAAACGGCATAAACGGGGCGCTGTCATTCAGCAGATCCTGGATACGCGCGGTCGCGTCGACAAAGACATAGCCGCTCAGGACCGTACCATCGGTCAGTGTAAGTTCGGCATATTCGCGAACTTTCGGAATTTTCTGATGGGCGTTCAGGGCTGTGCGCATAACCGGGATATTAGATTCCGCTGGTTAACGGGGGCTAAACACGCCGGTTGATCAATCAAAAAAAACTTTCAAGGGATTCGCTTGCTGTTAACCCGATCCGGCGATATCTTGCAGCGCAACATTCAATATTGCGCCGCAATACCTTAATATGCTGGCGCGCAACAATTGGAAGAACTTATGGATCAGCAAGTCCGCCCCGCCGCCGTCATCGCCACCATGGAAGAATTGCACGGCTACTATATCGACGACCTCAAACCCGGCATGACGGATGTGTACGTGCGCACCGTCACCGAGACCGATATCGTTCAGTATTCCCAGATTTCCGGAGACGATAACCCCCTCCATGTAAATGAGGAATTCGCGAAACAGACGGTTTTCAAGGGCCGGATTGCCCATGGCATGCTGACCTGCGGCTATATTTCGGCCGTTCTCGGCACCAGGCTGCCGGGCCCGGGCTGCGCCTATCTGAACCAGAACCTGAACTTCCGCGCCCCTGTGCGGATCGGCGATACGGTGCAGACCCGCGTGACGATCAAGGATGTCGATATGGACACCAATAACGTCATTACCGAGGTCGTTTGCTCGATCGGCGAGAAAGTCGTCATCGA
Organism: uncultured Rhodospirillaceae bacterium; assembly: GCA_963977005.1. Taxonomy (GTDB): domain Bacteria; phylum Pseudomonadota; class Alphaproteobacteria; order MPNO01; family UBA830; genus CAXBCP01. The sequence goes on along the minus strand of CAXBMQ010000012.1, from coordinate 21,607 downwards.
CGGCGTGGCAACCCTTTGGGTGCCCAACCGCCGCAAGAAGGACTAGTCAGGTCAGTTCCCGCCTTTCGCGGCGGGTTATTGGTTTGACTTGACCCCTTGCGGTAGTTACCAAGACCGCCGCAATGCGCATATTCAGACACGTTGCGGGGCTGCCGGATTTTTCCCGGGATACCTCTGTCGCCATCGGTAACTTCGATGGCGTCCATCTCGGTCACCAGGCGGTGATTCGCGAGGCGGCGTCGCATGCCGAAAAGCAGGGCTCGTCGCTTTCGGTTATCACGTTCGATCCTCATCCCAGGCGCTTTTTCCGACCGGAAGAACCGCCGTTCCAGTTGACGCCGCTGCGCAGCAAGGTCCGCCGTTTCGAGGCTGCCGGCGTGGATCAGCTTCTGGTGGTGCATTTCGATGCGGAGACATCGCAACTGACCCACGATCAGTTCGTCGACACGTTTATCACCGGCGGCTTTCACGCAAAGCATGTAACGGTCGGGTACGATTTTGTGTTCGGCGCAGGGCGTGGTGGTAACGGCGACTACCTGCGGGAGCGCGCGGCGCAGGACGGCTTCGGTGTATCCATCATCGAACCCGTCAAGGATCAGAGCGAGACGGTCTATTCTTCGACCAACATCCGCAATTGCCTGCGCGACGGCGACCCTGTCGGCGCTGCCAATCTGCTCGGGAGGCTATGGGAAGTCGAAGGGCGGGTAATAAAGGGAGATCAGCGCGGTCGGCAGATCGGTTTCCCGACGGCCAATATCGCTCTCGACGATTACCTGGAACCGGCCCTTGGCGTATATGCCGTCTGGGTCGGCGTCGAAGAGGGCGGCGTCACCAATTGGCATATGGGCTGCGCGAATATCGGGCGGCGGCCGACGTTCGACAAGAACGAGGTCAATTGTGAAACCTACATATTCGATTTCACCGACGATATTTACGATAAGCTGCTCCGGGTCGCGCTGGTAGAATATATCCGGCCGGAAAAGAAATTCGATGGAATATCCCAGCTGAGAGAACAGATCGGGCTGGATTCGCATGATGCCCGGGCCCTGCTGGAAAGCATCGGCCCGGACGATTCGAGACGGGCGCCTGAATAAGCCCCCTGCCAGGACAAGAACGAATTATGGCGACAGACTATAAATCCACCGTCTTCCTGCCGAAGACCGAGTTCGAAATGCGTGGCAAGCTGCCCGAGCGCGAACCCGGTATCCTCGCGCGTTGGGAGGAAATGAACCTGTACAGGCGCCTGCGCGAACAATCGGCGGGGCGCGAGAAGTTTATCCTCCATGACGGCCCGCCCTACGCGAACGGCAATCTGCATATCGGTCATGCCCTGAACAAGATCCTGAAGGACGTCATCAACCGGTCGCAGCAGATGCTGGGCAAGGATGCCAATTACGTGCCTGGCTGGGATTGTCACGGCCTGCCGATCGAATGGAAGGTCGAGGAAAAATACCGGTCCACGGGACGTGACAAGGACGAAGTGCCGATCGTGGAATTCCGCCAGGAATGCCGGGATTTTGCCGAACACTGGATCGGCGTGCAGCGCGAGGAATTTCAGCGGCTCGGCGTGATCGGCGACTGGGAAAATCCGTATACGACGATGAACTTCGCCGCCGAGGCGCAGATCGCCCGCGAGCTGATGAAATTCGTCGATAACGGGCTTCTGTATCAGGGCTCCAAACCGGTGATGTGGTCGGTGGTCGAAAAGACCGCCCTGGCCGAGGCCGAGGTTGAATATCACGACCATGAATCCGACACGATATGGGCGAAGTTTCCGCTGCGGTCCGGCGGTGCGGAGGCCATGGAGGCGCTTGCCGGTGCATCCGTTGTCATCTGGACCACCACGCCCTGGACGATCCCCGGCAACCGTGCGATCTCGTTTTCGTCCAGGATTTCTTACGGGCTTTACGAAGTCACCGATGCCCCCGATGAAAACTGGGCAAAGACCGGCGACAGACTGATCCTCGCCGATGCGCTGGCGGATGACGTCATGGGCTCGGCGCGGGCGACGTCTTGGAGCCGGCTGTCGGACGTTACGCCTGCCATGCTTAGCGATGCCACCTGCGCCCATCCGCTGGCGGCCATGGGATATAATTTCGATATCCCGCTGCTCGATGGCGCGCATGTCATGGATGATGCCGGTACGGGCTTCGTGCATACGGCGCCCGGCCATGGTCGCGACGACTATGATATTTGGGTCGCCAACGGTCAGGGCCTGACCGCGCGCGGGATCGATACGCGGATTCCCTACACCGTCGACGCCGACGGCATCTATACCGACGAGGCGCCCGGTTTCGGCGGCAAATGCGTCATCACCCAAAAGGGCAAGAAGGGCGACGCCAACCAGGCGGTTATCGACGCGCTGGTTGCAGCCAATGCGCTGATCGCGCGCGGGCGTGTCAAACACCAGTATCCGCATTCCTGGCGGTCCAAGAAGCCGCTGATTTTTCGCAATACGCCGCAATGGTTTATCGCGATGGACAAGCCTTTCACCGAGAACGGCGAAACACTGCGCAAGGTCGCGCTGGATGCCATCGGTGCCACGGGGTTCTATCCGGAAACCGGGCGCACGCGCCTGCACGGCATGATCGAAGGGCGGCCCGACTGGGTCGTGTCGCGTCAGCGCGCCTGGGGCGTGCCGATCACCGTGTTCGTCAATAAAAAGACCGGCGAGCTGTTGCGCGATGAATCCGTGCAGGAGCGGATTGCGGATGCGATCGCCGAAGAGGGCGCCGATGCCTGGTTCGCGTCAGACCCGTCGCGGTTCCTCGGCAACGATTACAGTGCGGACGAATACGAACAGGTGTTCGATATCCTCGATGTCTGGTTCGATTCGGGCTCAACGCACAGCTTCGTGCTTGAGGACCGGGACGACCTGCAATGGCCGGCGACGCTTTATCTCGAAGGGTCCGACCAGCATCGCGGCTGGTTCCATTCCAGCCTGCTCGAATCCTGCGGCACCCGGGGCCGGGCGCCGTACGACGCGGTGCTGACGCATGGCTTCGTACTCGCCGACGACAAGCAGAAGATGTCCAAATCTACCGGCAATGTCGTTGCGCCGCAGGAAATCATCAAACAATACGGTGCGGATATCCTGCGTATCTGGGTGGTTGCGTCGGATTATTCTGAAGATTTGAAGATCGGGCCGGATATCATCAAGTACCAGACCGACGCCTATCGCCGGCTGCGGAATACGCTTCGTTTCATTCTGGGGAACCTTCACGGGTTCGAGGAAAGCGAGCGCCTGCCGGCCGCGGAGATGCCGGAGCTTGAACGCTGGGTTCTGCACCGTCTGTCGGAGATCGATGAACTGGTGCGCGACCGGGCGTCGTCGTTCGATTTTCATGACATGTTTACGGCGCTGCACAATTTCTGCGCGGTCGACCTGTCGTCGTTCTATTTTGATATCCGCAAGGATGCGCTCTATTGCGACCGCCCGGATTCGATCCGGCGCCGCGCCGCGCGCACGGTGCTTGACGAACTGTTCAACTGTCTGACGGCGTGGCTTGCCCCTGTGATCTGCTTTACGGCAGAGGAAGCGTGGCTGTCGCGCAATCCGGGCGACGGCAACAGCGTCCATCTGCAGACCTATCCCGATTTGCCGGCCGACTGGCGCGATGACACGCTGGCCGAAAAATGGGCGAAAGTCCGGCGTGTCCGGCGGGTTGTCACCGGCGCGCTGGAAATCGAACGGGCGGAAAAGCGTATCGGTTCCAGCCTCCAGGCAAAGCCGACCGTCTATCTCGACAGCGATACCGCCACCGCTCTGAGCGATGTCGATCTCGCCGAAGTATCCATCACATCGGCACTGGCCGTGGATACCGGCGATGCTCCTGAAAGTGCTTTCGCGATAGACGATGTGCCGGGCGTGGCAGTGACGCCGGCGCTTGCCGATGGCGGCAAATGCGAACGCTGCTGGCAGGTGCTGGAGGAAGTCGGCAGTGACGGCGAAAACGCCGATATCTGCAATCGCTGCGTGGATGCGGTTGCGCATGTTTCCGCGGCAGCGGACTGAGTTACCGGTCTTGATACGGCTCGGACTTCCCGTCGCGGCGGCCATTATCGCTTTCGATCAGGCGACGAAGTTCTGGATCGTGCTCGACATCATGTCGCCGCCCCGGATCATCGAGATCACGCCGTTTTTCAATATCGTCATGGTGTGGAACCGCGGGGCGAGTTTCGGGCTGTTCAGCAGCGCTTCTCCATGGACGCCGGTCTTCCTCGGTACTGTTGCGGTGGTCATTTCAATCGTCCTGTCGGTCTGGATGTACAGGGCACGGTCGCGCTGGCTGGCGGTATCGCTCGGCTTCGTGATTGGTGGTGCGCTGGGCAACGCAATCGACAGGGCGCTGTATGGCGCGGTCGCCGATTTTCTCGACTTTCATGCCTACGGCTATCACTGGCCCGCGTTTAATGTCGCCGATATCGCGATCTCGGTCGGGGTGGTGATGCTGCTGTTTGATGGCTTGATTGAGAAGCGGCGCAACAATAGGTTAGAGACGTAAGTCCGGTTCACCATGGAACGAACAAAATGACACGCTTTTCGGCGATGCCCCGGCATATCCTGCTGGTAATATTGGCGGCTTTCACGCTGTCCGCCTGTGAAAACGCGCGCGAAGCGATCGGTATCGGCAAACAGTCGCCCGACGAATTCGCTGTGGTCACCCGTGCGCCGTTGAGTATGCCGCCGGATTTCGGGCTGCGTCCGCCGCGCCCGGGTGCCGAGCGGCCGCAGGAAAAGGCAGTCACCGATTCTGCGCGTGATCTTCTGGTTAAAAGTACCGGCGCGGATGCGCAGCAGCAGCAGGCGCTTTCGACCTCCAGGGGGGAATCGGCCCTGCTCGCGAAAGCAGGCGCGACCAATGCCGACCCGTCCATCCGGCGAACGATCAATCGCGAATCCTCGATCCTGGAAACGGAAGACGACAGTTTCACCGACCGGTTGATCTTCTGGCAGGATAAACCGCCGCCCGGCACCATTGTCGACGCCGCAGCGGAACAGAAAAGATTACGTGAAAATGCGGGGCTCGGCGAAGCGCCGACCAAGGGACGGTCGCCGAAAATCGTTCGCAAGCCGAAAGGCTGGTTCGAAGGGATCTTCTAGCCGAACCGAACGTGATGACGACGGGTCTTGTATCTGTCGGACGTGTACCCAGATGTTTCTGTAAATGCTGGTTCAGCCTGACGGTCGCAGCATGACGGCTGCAGCTTCACGCCGGGAGTTCGATTTGTTTGCTTCTTCAAGACTGCTTTGCGCCGCCTTTGCGTTGGTGGTGGCGGCTGTAATGATGCCTGCCGTACCGGCGATATCGGCTGTATTTTCGCCGAAAACGTTCACGCTCGATAACGGCCTGCAAGTTGTGGTTATCGAGAACCGCCGGGCACCCATCGTGATGCAGATGCTGTGGTACCGGGTCGGTGCGGCGGACGAAGAAGCCGGTGAATCCGGTCTGGCGCATTTTCTCGAACATCTGCTGTTCAAGGGCACGAAAACGGTCAAACCCGGAGAATTCTCGCGGACGATCGCGCGCATCGGCGGGCGGGACAACGCGTTTACCAGCTACGATTTCACGGCTTATTTCCAGCGCGTTGCGGCGCATGAGCTGGAAACCGTTATGCGGCTCGAGGCCGACCGGATGCAGAATGTCGTGCTGACCGACGACGTCGTGCTGCCGGAGCGGGACGTGGTTCTCGAAGAGCGCCGCTCGCGCACCGATAACAGCCCGGCCGCACAGCTGCGCGAGCAGGTCCGCCGGGCGCTGTATCTGAACCATCCCTATGGCCGCCCCGTCATCGGCTGGATGAGCGAAATCCGTGAGCTCACGACCGAGAAAGCCCTCGCGTTCTATCGCAAACATTATGCACCCAACAATGCGATGCTGATCATTGCCGGCGATACCTCGGTCGGGAAAGTGCGGGCGCTGGCGGAGAAATATTACGGCCCCATCCCGCGCCGGGCAGTGCCTGAACGAGCCCGTCCGAAGGAACCGCCGCATCGCGCTGCGCGACGGGTGGTGCTGACAAATCAGCGCGTCAGCCTGCCGGCCTGGTCGCGGACCCATCTGGCGCCGAGCTACGGTGCCGATGAAAAAGGGACGGGCTATGCGCTGGAGGTTCTCGCCCAGGTTCTCGGCGGCGGATCGACCAGCCGGCTGTACCGCAAACTGGTCGTCGAGCGCGGTATCGCGTCGAATGCCGGCGCCTGGTACAGCGGCGACGGACTCGATTACGGCGAGTTCGGCATTTACGCCAGCCCCAAGGCGGGCGGCGATATAGATGAACTCGAAAAAGCTGTGCTCGAAGAACTGGCCGCCGCCGTCAAAGAGGGATTCAAACCGGCCGATATCGACCGTGCCAAGCGGCTTATGTCGGCGCAGGCGATCTACGCGCGGGACGGCATTCGCGCCGGGCCCAATGCCATCGGTCAGGCTTTTACCCAGGGCCAGACAATCGCCGACGTAGAGGCATGGCCCGAGCGTATCTCGGCCGTCACCCCTGAACAGGTTATGGAAGCGGCCCAGGCCGTTCTGAACGTCGAAAAATCGGTCACCAGTATCCTGCTGCCGGAGACCGCGAAATGAAGGTATCGCGGATCATACCCGGTCTCGTCGTCGCGGCATTCGCGCTGTCCGTCCTTGTTCCTACCAACCGGCTGTATGCGATGGATATCCGCAAAGTCGTTTCGGACAAGGGTATCGTCGCATGGTTTGTGCCCGACAAATCCGTGCCGCTCGTGGCGATGAGCTTTGCGTTCCGGAATGCCGGATCGGCGACCGACCCTGACGGGAAAGAGGGACTGGCCGAAATGACATCCGGCCTGCTGGACGAAGGGGCGGGCGATCTGAAATCCCAGGCGTTCCAGCGGGCGCTCGAGGAAATCGCCGCCCAGATGACGTTCAGCGCGGGACGGGATACGTTTACCGGCCAGTTACGGACACTGGCGGCAGAGCGTGAAAAAGCGTTCGGTTTGCTGCGACTGGCGCTCAATGCACCCCGCTTCGACGAAGGCCCCGTCACACGTATCCGGTCGCAGATGCTTGCATCCCTGCGTCAGCAGGCAAAAAACCCGCGGACGATTTCCGGTCGTTTGTGGTCCGAAACGGTGTTTCCGGACCATCCCTATTCAAAGCCGTCTGACGGCACCGAGAAGACGGTCGCCACGCTCACCGCCGACGATCTGAGGTCGTTTATCCGCGATCGTTTCAGCCGGGACCGCCTGGTCGTCGGTGTTGTCGGCGATATTTCGGAAGAAGAGCTCAAACGCCGCCTCGATAGCGTGTTCGGCGACTTGCCCGCCACCGGACGGACATTCGCGATTCCCGAAACCGAGCCGGCCGGCAGCGGCAAGACCTTGATCGTCCGCAAGCAGATACCGCAAAGCATGATGATCCTGGGCCATGCGGGGTTGAAGCGCGACGATAAGGACTGGTACGCGGCGCTGCTGGTGACGCGCGTTTTCGGCGGCGGCGGGTTGAGCTCGCGTTTGTATGAAGAAATTCGCGAAAAGCGTGGCCTTGCCTATTCGGTCTATGCCTATCTCAGCCCGATGGAACATTCCGCACTCCTCGCCGGGGGGGTCGCCACCCAGAATGCGCGGGCCGCGGAATCTCTCTCGGTTATCCGGGACGAATGGCGGAAACTTTCGGCAAAAGGCATTACGGCTCGGGAACTGGCGAACGCGAAAACCTATATGAACGGGTCGTTCCCGCTTCGCCTTGGCTCAAGCCGTGGTATCGCGAATATGCTGGTCGGTATCCAGATTTCCGATCTCGGTATGGATTACATCAAGAAGCGTCCTGCGTTGATCAATTCCATCTCTCTCGACGACGCCAATCGGGTGGCGAAGCGGTTGTACAGGGCAGACGATCTGACGGTCGTTATCGTCGGCGATCCGAAGGGAATCGACGAAAAACCCTAGTTTTCGGCTGTTGCCGGAAATTTGAGGCGATTTATCCACAGAACGCGGCGAAGAAGGGCGAAGAAGAGCGACACGCCCTTTTCCTGATTCGCCGTCATGACTTAAGGTGAGCGCGGATTTCCGCTCATGAACATGCCTTACACACAGGACCTGACCGATTGCTTCTCCGCCGAAATCGGCGATGGAGGATTGGATTCCGCCAGCTTCGATCTCTACGTCGAGGGTGCAGAAAAAGCCTTACAGCGGCTTCGCACCGCCCACAGCGAAAATATGCTGCCGGTACTGAGATTACCCGCACGCCGAGACGACCTCGCAGAGATTTCCGAGGTCGCGGATCGTTACCGCGAAGCGTTCGACGATGTGGTGGTTCTCGGAACGGGCGGCTCGTCTCTGGGCGGTCAGACCCTGTGTTCGGTTGCGGGAACCGGTTTGGCAAGACGCCCGGGGGCGCCCCGACTTCATTTTATGGACAATGTCGATCCCCATACCTTCGATGCGCTGATCGCCGGCCTCGACTGGCGGCGTACCGGTGTTATCGCTATCTCCAAATCGGGGTCGACCGCGGAGACACTGCTTCAGCTTGCCGCGTCGCTCGAGGCGCTTCGGGGGCAGGTTTCAGAAGGGTCGATCGCGGATCATCTCGTTGCGATCACGGAGCCGACCGAAAACCCGCTCGCGATTATCGCCCGGGAGTATGGCTGCCGGGTGCTCGATCATCATCCGGAGATCGGTGGCCGGTATTCGGTTCTGTCGGTGACCGGGCTGTTACCCGCCGCGATTGCCGGCTTCGATATCGAAGGCCTGCGCAACGGGGCAGGTGTGGTGCTCGACCGGCTGCTTTCGGGGGACAGGGCGGTGGATATACCGCCGGCCGCCGGTGCGGCGGCATCCGTCGGCCTGAACCGGCACACAGCAATGGCCATCAGCGTCCTGATGCCCTATTGCGACCGCATGGCCGATCTGGGGCTTTGGTATTGCCAGCTCTGGGCGGAAAGCCTCGGAAAGAACGGCGAGGGCAGCACGCCTGTCCGGGCGCTGGGCACGGTCGATCAGCACAGCCAGTTGCAGCTTTACCTCGACGGCCCGGCCGACAAGATGTTCACTTTGATTCTGACCGACACCGGCGGACAGGGCGCCGCTGTGCCGCCGGACTTTGCCGATATCGACGGGTTGTCCTATCTCAGCGACCGGACGATGGGCGATCTGTTCGCTGCGGCCGGGCGTGCGACGGCGGAAACACTGGCCAATAACGGCCGCCCGACGCGGATATTCGATGTTCCGGCGGTCGATGAAAATGCCATGGGCGCACTCATGATGCATTTCATGCTCGAAACCGTCATTGCCGCCGATCTTATCGGCGTTAACGCATTCGATCAGCCGGCGGTAGAGGAAGGCAAAATTCTTGCCCGTGAGTATCTTGCCAAAGGGAGACGCTCTTGACCCTTCGCCGTCTGCCCGAAACGCTGGTCAACCGTATAGCGGCAGGCGAGGTGATCGAACGGCCGGCCGCTGCAGTGAAGGAACTCGTCGAGAACGCTATCGATGCGGGAGCGCGTCACATCGACGTCGTTCTTGAGGACGGTGGCAGACTCCTGATCTCGGTCACGGATGACGGGTGCGGGATGACGGCGGACGAGCTTGAACTCGCTGTTGAACGTCATGCGACCTCCAAGCTGCCGGACGACGATCTTGTCGATATCCGTACCCTCGGCTTTCGGGGAGAAGCGTTGCCGTCTATCGGTGCCGTCTCGCGGCTGTCTATCACCAGTCGTGCGGCCGGCGCATCCGAGGCATACGCCATCCTGATCGAAGGCGGGCGCAGGGAGCCGCCAAAGCCGGCGGCGCTCGGGAACGGCACGCGTATCGAAGTCCGCGACCTGTTCTACGCGACGCCTGCGCGGCTGAAATTCCTCAAGACGCCGCGGACCGAAGTCGATCATGCTGCCGATGCGATCAAGCGGCTTGCGATGGCGCATCCGGAGATCGCGTTCTCGCTGGCCGACGAAGACCGGACGCGCTTCCGTTACGGCCCCGCCCAGGGAGACCTTCTGACTGCGCGGCTCGACCGTCTGTCGGCGGTGATGGGACGCGAATTTGCCGATAATGCCGTTGCCGTCTCGGCCGAGCGCGGTGGTATCAGGCTCTCCGGTTATGCCGGCGTCCCGACGCTGAACCGGGGAAACGCGCGGGCGCAGTATCTGTTCGTCAATGGCCGCCCGGTGCAGGATCGCCTGCTGGTCGGGGCGGTGCGCGGTGCCTATCAGGATTTTCTCGCGCGTAACCGTCACCCGATGGTGGCGCTGTTTCTCGACGTGCCGCCGGAATGCGTTGACGTTAACGTGCATCCGGCCAAGGCCGAGGTTCGGTTTCAGGACGCGGGGCTGGTGCGCGGGCTGATTGTCGGCGGGCTACGTCATGCGCTGGAAGCGGCCGGTCACAAGGCGTCGACGACGGTCGCCGCGGCGGCGCTGGGTGCTTTTCACGCCGGCCATGCGGGCGCAGCGACGGGAGGCGTTCCCGGTGGGGGGGTAATGCCCTGGCGTCAGTCATCGGCATTGCCGGGCGAACTGGCGGAAATTGCGGCGGCCTATCAGGCGCCGCCATCTACAGGCGTGCTGAATGCCTTCGATGCGCCGTCTGCACGGGTTGCAACGGACGGATATGCCCAGCCGCAAGCGTCGCCGGCAACGAACTTCCCCCTCGGCGCGGCCCGTGCGCAGGTGCACGAGACATATATCGTCGCCCAGACCGAAACCGGTATCGTCATCGTCGATCAGCATGCAGCGCATGAAAGACTGGTTTACGAACGCATGAAGACCGCGCTTGCCGAGGGCGGTGCCAGGCGCCAGGGCCTTTTGATCCCGGAGGTCGTCGAGATGGACGAAGCCGCCGTCGACCGGTTGTGCGAACGCGCTGCCGAGTTCGAGGAACTGGGGTTGTCGATCGAAAAATTCGGCCCCGGGGCGGTGGTCGTCCGCGAAGTGCCTGCGTTACTCGGCCAGTCCGACGTGACAGGGCTTCTGCGGGACCTTGCGGACGATCTCGAAGAATTCGGTGCCGGGCTTGCCCTGAAGGAACGGCTCGAAGACGTGTGTTCGACCATGGCATGCCATGGCAGCGTTCGTGCCGGACGTCGGCTGACCTCCGAGGAAATGAACGCCCTGCTGCGGGAGATGGAGGTTACGCCCCATTCCGGGCAGTGCAATCATGGCCGTCCGACATATGTCGAGCTGGACCTGTCGGATATAGAACGGCTTTTCGGCCGTCGGTAGCTCACGCGGCGGCGACAGGGCCCGTGTCGCTCTCCTGCACCGCCGGGATATAGCCGCGCCGCTGAAGGTGCCGGAAACGCCGGGTGAGCAGAAACGCGGCGCTCGACAGGCCAAGGACGAAGCCCATCCATAGACCGGCGGCCTCGAAACCGCCCCAGAATGCCAGCGCCAGCCCGCTGGTCAGGCCGATTCCCCAATAGCTGAAGGCGGCGATCACCATAGGCCAGGTGGTGTCGCTGAGTCCCCGCAGCGCCCCGGCAGCGACGGCCTGTATACCGTCTGCCGCCTGAAAGAACGCGGCATAGATCAGATAGGATGCGGCAAGTGCCAGGACTGCAGAACTATCCGGATGACTGCTGTCGAGATAGATGGATGCGAAGGTTTGCGGAATTGCCAGCACGATAGCGGTCATGACCGACATGAAGGCGAGCGCAATCGAAAGGGCCACCCACCCGGATCGATAGGCGCCGCGAACGTCGCGTCGCCCGACGGCCTGCCCGACGCGGACAGTCGCCGCCTGACCCAGGCCCATCGGCACCATAAAAGTAATGTGCGGCATCTGCAGCGCGATCATCGTTGCCGCGATAGCATGCGCGCCGAACTGCCCGACGATAAAGATCGAACTGAAAAAGAACCCCGCTTCAAGCATACTCATGGCGGCAATCGGCAGGCCGATCCGGAATATCTGGCGGAACTGGAACCAGTCCGGCCGCCAGAAACGTCCGAGAATGCCATAACGCCGGAAAGGCTTCGCGAAGACGGCGATGGCGAGCAGGACAAGAAACATCAGCCAGTTGATTATCGATGTCGCAATGCCCGCACCGACGAGTTCCAGCCGGGGCAAACCGAAATTCCCGAAGATCAGCGCGTAGTCGAGCAATCCGTTCAGCGGCACACCCGCCAACATCACCCATAACGCCGGCGCCGGACGGTTCAGCGACGAGATAAAATTACGGACCACCGCATACCCGATACTCGGCATCAGGCTCCACATCAGGGTGCTCATATAGGCATCTGCATGGGGGAGAATTTCGGGCGGTTGGGACAGCACGCGGAGCAGGTCGGGCGTGTACTGGAATGCGATCATCGCCGGCACCGTGAGGATGACGGTTACCCAGAACCCCTGCCGGATCACGCGACGGATCATCCGCGGCTTTCGTGCACCGAAAGCCTGCGACGCAAGCGCCGCCGTCGCCATCACGACGCCGAAGCAGAACACCCACGTCATGAAGAATACCATCAGGCTGAGCGATGCACCGGCAAGGGCGTCGGGCCCGAGACGGCCGATCATGGCGGTATCGGTGGTCAGCATGGCGACCCAGGCAAGCTGGGTGAAAACGATGGGTGCGCCGAGCCGGGTCATTTCCGCGAGCTCGAGACGCCAGAACGCCCTGGATCGCGGGGGCGTGGACCCCAGGGGTGAAGAATTGGCCGTCATATCGGAATTTCCATTTCCAGAATCAAAAAGGGCGAACCATTGGTTCGCCCGTCACATGCCGTTATCCGAAGATAGCGGCTATGAGAGGCGGAACCGTATCGGGGCGATGAGGCGGGATACCGGAACCGGTTTCGGCCCGGGCATCGAGATCTCGCACGCGAAACCCGAAGTGATATGCGGTGATTTATCCATGGCGACGCGTATATAGGCGCCCGCCCGTTCAATTGAAAGCATAAAAGCCGGCGTATCCGCTGGCTTGCCGGCGGTTTAGCCGGTGGAGTCCCGATAGCGCAGGAAATGGACGCGTGCCGCACCGTATTTCCGGCTATCGAGCTTATCGAAATCTTCGGGAAATTCCGGTTCCCCTGCCGCTTCGGTTTCGACCGCACAGATGGCGCCGGGGGCGAGCCAGCCGGCATCCCGAAGAGCGGAGAGCGCGGGAGCGGCCAGGTCCGCTTTGTAGGGTGGGTCGAGGAGAATCAGCTCACAGGGTACGGCGGGCCGAACGGGTTTCAGGCAATCTCCCTGCAGGACGTCCGCTGACGAACGTTCGCCCAGTGTGTCGAGGTTGCGTCGGCAGAGGTCGAGCGCCGCCCGGTTCTTGTCCATGAACGTGACATGCGCCCCGCCCCGGCTCAGCGCCTCGAGGCCGAGCGCACCGGTGCCGCAGAAACCGTCGAATATCCTGGCGCCGCTGACCACCGAGAGCCCGCCCGGCCCCCAGTCGCGGTGTTCCAGAATATTGAACACGGATTCGCGAACGCGGTCCGATGTCGGGCGGATGTGGTTGCCCTCTGGGGCGTCGATAAGGCGGCCTCTATGCCTGCCGGCCACGATGCGCATTGGATGTATCCAGGCCGAGTTGATCTTTAAGCGTGCGGCGGGGTACTTCTTCGACGCCGCCGCGGCCGAGCTTGCCGAGTTGGAACGGTCCGTACGCGGTACGGATAAGCCGGTTCACCGGGTATCCGAGATGCTCGAAAACCTTTCGGATCTCGCGGTTTTTCCCTTCGCGGAGCGCGACCGTGACCCACGCGTTTCTGCCCTTGGCGCTGTCGATGGTCGCCTCGATCGCGCCGTATTTCATGCCCTCTACCGTGATGCCTTTGGCCAGAAGTTCGATTTCCTTTGCGGTGGGTGTGCCGAACATGCGCACGCGGTAGCGGCGTACCCAGCCTGTCTCCGGCAGTTCGAGGCGCCGGGCGATGCCGCCGTCATTGGTAAGGAGCAATAATCCTTCGGAATCGAAATCGAGACGACCGACCGACATGACGCGGGGCAGGTGCGTGGGCAGTCGTTCGAAAACCGTCGGGCGGCCGCGCGGGTCGCTATTGCTGCAGATCAGGCCGGTCGGTTTGTGATAGCGCCATAACCGGGTCGCCTGCGGTTCCGCGATGGGCTTGCGGTCGACGCGGATATCGCAGGTATCGGTAACAAGTGTACCCGGTTCCGAAATTTTCTTGCCATTGACCCAGACCCGGCCATCCGCGATCCAGCGTTCGGCTTCGCGGCGGGAACACACGCCCGCGCGCGACAACCGCTTTGCGATCCGTTCGCCCTTTTGATCGGTCATGTGTGGGCGCCTGCGGCGGCGATGAATGCCTTGAAAATACGGGCATCTGCCGGATCGATCGAAAATTCGGGGTGCCATTGGACCCCCAGACAGAAGTCGTATTCCGAGGCTTCTATTCCTTCGATCACGCCGTCGGCGGCGACACTGTTGATCGTGACATTTTCACCAACGTCTTTCACTGCCTGGTGGTGGGCGGAATTCACTGAAAGCCGTGTGTTGCCTGCAATACGGTGGAGCAGGGTGCCTTCTGTCACCGTGACGTCGTGCCCTGCCTCGTCGCGCGGGTTGGGCTGTTCATGGGCGAGCGGATTGTCTATCTCGTCGGGGATATGCTGGATCAGCGTACCGCCAAGGACGACGTTGAGAAGCTGTTGTCCGCCACAGATGCCGAGTACCGGCATGTTGCGCTTCAGCGCGCCCTCGGTGACCGCCCATTCGAAATCGGTGCGCGCGGCTTTGACGACAACGGACGGATGACGTGCCTCGGCGCCGAACAGGGCCGGATCCACGTCGAATGCGCCGCCGGTGACAACAAGTCCGGAAATCAGGTTGAGATAGTCCTCCACCCGGTCCAGTTCGTGCGGCAGCATGACCGATAACCCACCCGCATCGGAAACCGCGGACGAATAATTTTCCCGGATAGCGTACCACGGAAATTTCGAATACGTGCCCGGGTCCTCGGAATCGAGGGTGATACCGATCAGCGGACGCATGATGGAAGTTTTCTATCCGCGGGTGCGGTATGCGCTCTCCTCGCGGAGCCAGTGATCGGCATAATCGACGTCTTTCCAGTCTTCGAACCAGGGTCCGCCCCGAGTATAGTGGATTGCCGACGGTGTGCCAGTTTCAGGCTTGTCGTTCCAGCCTTCCAGCCAATTCCAGGTTTCGGGCAGGGCGCCGATCAGATCGTCGTCCAGCCAGCCGAAGCGATGGAGATACTTGCCGGTCTCGCGGTTCGCGAGGTCCGGCGTGAGTATCCGGTTGGCGTCGTGGCCGCAATTGAACAGAACCATCGATGACCAGTTCTTGCGCGGGTACAGGGTTTGCTGCTGACCGTCCATCTTGTGCCGTTCGGTCGGACGATGATCGTGATGGACGCACATTACGGCATAACGGTCATCGGCTCTCGCGATGAGTTCCGCGATATCGGCGAGCCACAGGAAATCGCAATCGCAGAACAGCGCCCATCCCCGGTATCCGGCAAGATAGGGGACGAAAAACCGTGTATAGGTGAAATCGGTTGATGCCAGCGGGTCGACCCCCCGCGTGTACAGGCCCTGGGCACGAAGGTTGTCCTGGACCAGCGGGCGGACATCGAGCGGGACCGAGGTGTTTCTGAGCAGCGAGCTGCAGCAGACCTGATAGGCGATATCTTCGCGCCGGTCATAACCGACAAAAACCGGAAATGCCGGTGTCGAGACGTTCAGGTCATGGCGCAGTGGCCGGGTCATTTCCATGTGTCGGCTATTCCTTTAGCGATACCGACAGGGCGTCAAAAACCGGCGGCCAGGTCCCGTCCGTCATCTGGCGATAGATTCGCGAACCCGGGAACCACGGGCTCGAATCGCCGGCATTCATCCACCGGTATTCCGCCGGGCGCGGAACGATAACGTCGGAGGACTTCAGGCGGGCAGCGCGCAGGTGGGTCATCGTGTTACTGACGCTGACATAGCGGTCCAGTAGTCCCGAGAGGGCAAGAAGATCCTCGATATCTTCATTGGCCGACGAAAGGTCGAGGACCGGCCGTCCGAGGACGGTCGCGAAGCGGTCCGTTTCCCCTTCGGCCGCGCCGCGCTGGATGACGATCACCGAGCCCTCTACGTCCCGGAGCGCCGAGGCGAAGAGAGAGGCCGGCGCTTCTTTAAGCAGGGCCTGGCGCATGTTGGGTGTGCCCGCCCGCCAGGTAACGCCGATCCACGGGCCCGGACCGAAGGCGGCGAGCCGTGCGCGCAAGGGGTCCTCATGGGCAGGCAGGGAATCGATCTCAAACGGGGGCGGCAGCGGGGAATCGTCGCCGCAGTTCAGTAGATACGGCAGGTCGCCTGCCGATACGATTCGATCGCCGTCTGTCGGGTTGGCTTCGGGAGCGATGTCGTCTGCGACGTCCGCGCGACGGAGCATCCCGGCGATGCGCGGGTCGGGACGGAACGTCACATGTGCGCCGCGGGCCCGGAGTTCCGGAAGATAGCGGGCGAAGAACACCTGGTCGCCAAGTCCCTGATCGGCGAACACGACCACACGTGTTCCGCTGAGGTCCGAGGCCAGCGGCGTGCGGTCGAGCTGTGACGCGAAGGCGAGAACGCTTGTGCGACGGAGAAAATGCGTCCAGCCTTCGCCGAACTGCCCGTTGGCCAGCAGATTATTGGCGAGCCCGGCATGGGCGTCGACATGATCGGGATCGAGTTCGAGGGCGCGCCGGTATTTTTCAGCCGCCCCGATGTTGTCGCCGCGATGGCTGACGGCATTGCCGATATTGCATAGCAGGTCCGGGTCGTCGGGCGTGTCATCAAGGGCCCCCGAATAAAACGAGAGCGCTTCGTCTGTGCGAAACGTCTTTGCCAGAACGTTTGCGAGGTTTGCCGCGAATTCATGGTTGTCCGGGGCAAGTGCGACCGCCTTGCGCAGATGTAGCTCCGCTTTTTCGAGCGCTCCGCGGCCCGCATGCAGGACGCCAATTGCGTTCAGCGTATCCGGATTGTCGGGCGCGAGCCGGTCCAGCGTCTCGAATTCTTCCAGCGCGGCATCCGTATTACCGGCGTCGCGCAGTATCTCTGCGACGGTGCCATGTGCTGCGAGGTGATCCGGGACGAGATCGATCACGTGCCGATAGGCGGTCAGGGCAAGGTCTGTCTTGCCGGCATCGACATACGCATTTGCGAGGTTGAAATGAGCCGATGAATTTTCCGGTGCCAGAAGGATCGCTTCCTCCAGGATCTCGACGGCCTCATCCGGAGATCCCGAAGCGCGATGGGCTGCGCCGAGATTCGCCAGAATTTCACCGTTGGCAGGTGCGCTTTTGCGGGCCTGCGTCAGGAATCTGATCGCGTTTTCCGGGTCGTTCTGACGGAGGCGTACCGCGCCCAGAACGTGAAGGGCATTCGCCTCGCCAGGCTGGCGCAGGAGAACCGATCGGCAAAACCGGTCTGCGGATGCGAGATCGCCGGTTTGAAGACAACGGACGGCAGATTCAAGCGCCTGTTGCGATTGTTGGTTAGTGGCCAAGATTCGAGTCCCCCGAAAACGAACGTTAACTGTGGACTCTAACGGCTTCGGGTTGCGAAACCGTAAAGTATCCGGGATTCGGGTCAAAAGCGGCTTTCTGTCTGGCGGTCGTACGGTATGGCCTGTGGAGGTTGCGGATGTCGGGCCGAAATCCCGGTATTCTGCCCCGCCGGGATAAAGATCGACCGTTTCTACGATTGGGACCTTCCGGTATGGCTTTGCCCAGGCGCTCGTAGCGCTGTGCCGGTAGTGCCGGCAATTCGGTAAATTCGGACCTTGCGGTCTTGACCGGATGGCATTGTCTGACAATTGTGCGGGATGATGGACGATCAGGAAAAACCCGGCTCCCCGTTCATGCAGCTTGCCCTTGAGACGGCGCGAGAGGCGGCAGCCGAGGGCGAAGTGCCGGTCGGGGCGGTCCTCGTCGATTCAGAGACCGGCGACATCGTTGCGGCCGCCGGGAACCGCGTCGAACGGGATACAGATCCGACGGCCCATGCGGAGATCGTTGTCATCCGCGAGGCGGCGGCCCGGCGGAAAGACGTTCGTCTGCCGGGATGCGATCTCTATGTCACGCTTGAGCCGTGTCCGATGTGTGCGACGGCGATCTCTTTTGCGCGTATCCGCCGGGTATATTTCGGCGCATCCGATCCGAAGGGCGGGGGCGTTGAGAACGGTCCGCGGATTTTCGACCAACCCACATGTCATCACCGCCCGGACGTATACGGCGGCATCGGAGAATCCGACGCCGCCGCGTTACTCAGAGCGTTCTTTGCCGCCCGGCGCTAGCGCCGGAGCAGGCGATTAACTGATCAATCGAAGTCGGATTCAAAGCCGTATTCCTTCCAGCGCTCCCGGACTTTTTCCATGTCTTCCTTGTGCGGATGAACCGTCGGGGGATATCGGTTTCCGCCGTACTGGTCTTCGAGATCGAAGTCGAGATTGACCGTCGCGTCGATCAGCACACGGCACCACTTGCCCGTACCGAATTTCATCGGATCGCGGTCGCGCAGCCGGGTAGACGGATCGAGCAGCGATCCGAAAGAGCCCGGGAAGAACACGATATCGTCTTCCGCTGCATTGACGCGATAGGCAAACGCCCAGTCGACAGAGGCGTAATCGTGGATGTCGATATCGTCGTCCAGTACCCAGATGTTCTTGTACCGCAGATGCGCCGAGTTGGAGCCCCAGATCGCGGCCGCTGCCTGTTTTGCCTGACCACGGTAGGTCTGGTTCAGCTGGATCATCAGCGTCGTGCCGTTATTGGCCGCCGGGCAATGCACGTCGGTCACGCCGGGTACGCCCGCGCGTTCCAGAACGTTCCATGCCACGCCGGCGCGCTGCACCGAACTGGTGACCGAGTTCTCGTTCAGCATCTTCGGCAGGGTGCCTTCAAGTGTGCCACGATGGATGGAATCGTCACGGTAGGTGATCGTGGTGACCTTGGTGACGTGCTTCGGTCCCTGGTCGCCACCGAAATACCCGGTGTATTCGCCGAACGGTCCTTCCATTTCGAAGGTCGACGGGTCTGAATCGATAAACCCTTCAATCACCATTTCCGCGTTTGCGGGGACCATGATGTCACTGGTCTCGCACTTGATCAGTTCCATCGGTTTGCCGCGCATCGCGCCCATGACTTCGTATTCCGACACGCCGGTCGGGATCGGGGCGGAAGCGCAATAGGGCAGGGACGGTTCATAGCCATAGACATGCGCCACCGGCATTTTCATGCCGCGGTCGGCCCATTTCTGGAAGTGAATACCCCAGTGCTGCGCGCGCCACAGAAGAATGGGCAGGGTATCTTTCTGGCCCAGCATGCCGCGGTAAATCCCGACATTGTGCTGCCCGGTATCCGGGTCCATCGTCACGGTAGCCTGGTAGGTGTTGATGTAACGCCCGCCGTCTTCGCGGTGCCAGCGCGGCACGGGAATTTTGTAGAGGTCGATATCGTCGCCGGTGACGATGTTTTCCTTTACCGCGCCCTCGAACACTTCAACGGGCTCGACCCGCTGCTGCAGAAAATGGCGGGTCGCCAGCACGAGATCGCGCACCGGCGCGTCTTTCGGCAGCCCGAGCATCATGGCGACGCGCTTGTAATTCGACAGCCCGCCGGTGAATACCCGGCGCGAATAGACATCGTCGCCCTCGCCGTAGCCGGAAATGTTGTTGAACAGAAGCGCCGGACCGTTCCCCTGACCGAAGGTTTTCCGGGCGACCGTCCCCAGTTCGCAGTCCCAGTCGACTTCGACGTCGATTTCCTGCAATTCGCCTTCTTCCCGGAGGGCGTCAATCCAGCCACGCAGGTCTTCGAAGGCCCGCGGCACGATCTTGTTGTGCATTGCGCCGAGTTCGTTGGTCGTCATAGGTCAGCTCCCTGATCTTGCATGGTGCGCCCGGATTTGTTCCCGCGGACGCCTTGTGTAAATCCAGTTTCAGTTTCGTCGGCAGCCGACGGTCAAGTCAATTACCGGGTCTTCATATCGTCATGCACTTGGTGCATGTCATTGCCGCATGCGCAAAATGCATGTCCGGTCGTGTTGCGGTCAGTCGGACGAAGACAGCCGCTGTTTCCATTTTCCATCGATGCCAAGCGTATCCCATCGTGCCTCGACACGCTTCATGTCGTCGGGAGAGGGACGCACGGTCGGCGGATAGCGGTCGCCGTTTCGTTCGGGCTCGTAGTCCAGATTGATCGTGGCATCGGTGAGGACACGCGACCATTTGCCGGTACCGAACAAGTGGACGTTTGCATCCCGACGCCGGACGCTGGGGTCGAGACCGGCACCCCAGTTCGCGGGATAGATGACGATATCGCCTTCGCCGGCATGAACCCGCCAGGCGTGTGCCCAGTCGACGGCTTCGTAATCGTGAACGTCGATATCGGCATCGACGACCGTGACATGCTTGTAACGCACGTGTGACGAGGAATCGCCCCATAGCGCTGCCGCGACCTGTTTGGCCTGGCCGCGATAGGTCTGTTCGATCGACACGTTGAGGTTCACCGCCGCCTGGATCGGATGACCGAACACATCGACAACGCCCGGCACGCCGGCGCTTTCAAGCGCATTCCAGGCCACGGCGGACCGGTGGATTGAACTCATGATCGGGTTCTCGCCGATACTGCCCGGGATCGCGCCTTCGACGGTACCGCGATAAATCGGGTCGTTCCGGTGGGTAATCGCGGTCACGCGGGTCGTATGTTTTTTCGACCTTTCCGGAGCGTAGAAACCGGTGAATTCGGCATAGGGGCCTTCTTCGGTAAAGGTCGCCGGGTCGGTCGATATCCAGCCTTCGATCACGATCTCCGCGTTGGCCGGTACCTTGAGCGGTACGGTTTCGCAGTCGATCAGATCTACCGGTTCACCGCGGATCGCGCCCATCACGTCGTATTCGGAAATCGCCCTCGGCACCGGCGCGCCGGCGGTAAAGCCGAGTGACGGTTCCCAGCCGATGACGTATGCAACCGGCATTTCCTCGCCGGATTGCTGATGCTTCGAGAAGTGACCGCCCCAATGCTGGGCACGCCATAGCAGTACCGGTATTTCTGCCGGCCCGCCGACCATCCCGCGATAGATGCCCACATTGTGGATTCCGGAATCGGGGTCCTTGGTGACGCAACCGGCATAGGTCAACGCGTAGCGCCCGCCGTCAAGCTTGTTCCATTTCGGGATCGGGAATTTGAGCAGGTCGATATCATCTCCCATGATGATATTTTCCTTCACCGGGCCGTCATTCACGTTGCGTGGCTCGATCCGCTCCTGGAAGATCGTGCGGCATATCCGGACAAGTTCCCGCGCCGGGGTATCCGGCGCCAGGCCGAACATCATGGCAATGCGGGAATAACTGGCATGGCCGCCGGTGAACATGCGCGAGCACAGCGCATCCGGGCCGTTGTAATCCTTGATGTTATTAAACAGGAAAGCCGGACCGTCGCCGCTTCCCTGCAGCATTCGGATGATATTGCCGAGTTCGACGTCCCAATCGACCTCGCCGGTAATTTCAGCAAGCTCGCCGCCGTCGCGCAGGGCGTCTATCCACCCGCGCAGGTCGCCGAAAACAGCCGAACCGCGCTTGATGTCCGAACTACTCATATCGCTCTCTCCCCGTCACCGTCTTGATTGGGCAAAGGTTTAACGTCTCTGCGATTTTTTGACCAGTGGCGGGGCCATGCGGCAATCAGATGG
>CAXBMQ010000011.1:0-144127 GCA_963977005.1 uncultured Rhodospirillaceae bacterium | reverse complement strand
GGGATTGCCAATCCGATCGGGCTGAAAACCGGGCCGAGCCAGACGCCCGACGGACTGCTCGAACTGATCGATGCCCTGAATCCGAAAAACGATCCCGGCAGGCTGGTCCTGATCAGCCGCATGGGCCACGACAAGGTTGAGGAAAAGCTCCCTGAACTGGTACGGGCGGTCGCGCGCGAAGGCAAAAACGTTGTCTGGACCTGCGATCCGATGCACGGCAATACGATCAAGGCGCAAAGCGGGTACAAGACCCGGCCGTTCGATCAGATCCTGCAGGAAGTACGCGGCTTTTTCGCCGTTCACGAGGCCGAGGGCACGCATGCGGGCGGGGTTCATATCGAACTGACGGGCCAGAACGTGACCGAGTGCACCGGCGGCGCACAGGCGATTACCGACGAAGGGTTGTCTGACCGGTATCACACCCATTGCGACCCGCGGCTCAACGCCTCGCAGTCGCTCGAACTGGCGTTTCTCGTCGGCGAACACCTGAAGTCCAAGCGCGACAGCGAACGGCAGAACGGGTCCGTCCGCGAGGCGGCCGAATAGGATCGTCTGCGCTGTAAATGACCGACACTCTTACCATTGCGCTGGCGCAGCTCAACCCGACTGTCGGCGATATTGACGGCAATATCGGCCTGATCCGGGAGGCCCGCGCCGCCGCCGCCGCCGCCGGGGCGGATCTGGTTGTTACGAGTGAGCTTGTCGTGTGCGGTTATCCGCCCGAGGATCTGGTTATCCGGCCGATCGTTCAGCAGACCATCGAGCGGGAAATTTCGGCGCTGGCGTCGGAGACGTCGGATGGCGGGCCGGCACTGCTTGTCGGCGCACCCTGGGTCGACGGCGGCAAGCTCTATAATGCCGCGCTCCTGCTCGACGGCGGAGAGATCGTCGCGACGCGCTTCAAGCACGACCTGCCGAATTACGGTGTTTTCGACGAAAAGCGCATATTTGCCGCGGGACCTTTGCCGGGGCCGGTCAATTTCCGGGGCGTTCGCCTGGGGGTTATGGTCTGCGAGGATATGTGGACCGTCGATGTCGCGGAATGCCTGGAAGAATCCGGCGCCGAAATCCTGACCGTGCTCAACGGGTCGCCCTACGAACTGGACAAATGGGACACCCGCGTCAACCTCGCGGTTGCGCGCGCGACCGAGTGCCGCAAGCCGCTGATCTACGTCAACCAGGTCGGCGGGCAGGACGAACTGGTATTCGATGGCGCGTCCTTCGTTCTCGGCGCCGATGCGTCGCTCCGCGCCCAGTCGCCGGCGTGGGAATCCAGCGTCCAGATAACCGAATGGACGCGTGACGGCGATACGTGGGTCTGTGCCGAAACAGACCGTCATCCGCCCCCCGAGGGCGATCCGGCGATCTATGCCGCAATGGTTCTGGGCCTCCGGGACTATGTGCGCAAAAGCGGTTTTCCCGGTGTGCTGATCGGCATGTCCGGCGGGATCGATTCCGCGCTGACGGCAGCCGTCGCCGCGGATGCGCTCGGACCCGAAGCGGTGCACTGCGTCATGATGCCGTCGCCCTACACGTCGCAGGAAAGCCTGGACGACGCGGCCGAGGCCTGCGCGCTGCTGGGTGCGCCTCTGGATTCGGTGTCGATCGGCCCGGCGATGAAGGCCTTTGACGAGATGCTTGCGGAGGCATTCGTCGGAACCCGGGCAGATACCACGGAAGAAAACATTCAGGCCCGGTCGCGCGGACTTACGCTGATGGCGCTTTCGAACAAGACCGGTGCGATGGTCGTTTCAACCGGCAACAAGTCGGAGATGTCCGTCGGGTATGCAACGCTCTATGGCGATATGTGCGGCGGCTATTCGGTCCTGAAAGACGTCTACAAAACCAAGGTATTCGAGCTCTCGCGCTGGCGGAACGAGAACCTGCCTGCCGGTGCCCTCGGGCCGGCGGGGATGGTCGTGCCTGAAAATATCATTTCCAAACCGCCGACAGCGGAACTGAAGCCCGACCAGAAGGACGAGGACACGCTGCCGCCCTATGACGTGCTCGATGCGATCCTGATCGGGTTGAACGAGCGCGATCTGAGCATCGACGACGTTGTCGCCGAAGGGCACGACCGTGCGCTCGTGCTGCGGATATGGCGGATGCTCCTGGGGGCGGAATACAAACGCCGACAGGCGCCGCCCGGCGTCAAGATTACCGGCCGTTCGTTTGGCCGGGACCGCCGCTACCCGATCGTCAACGCCTTTCGGGGACGGGCATAAACGTTTTACCTGCCGGGTGGCTTCTGATAGTCCTTCCCGGCTTTCAGTCGGAAAATCAACGCCATGGCGGACAATACCAACCGCGTATACCTCTTCGATTCAACCCTGCGCGACGGTGCGCAGACGCAGGGCGTCGACTTTTCTGTCGCCGACAAGACCGCGATCGCGCGGGCCCTCGATTCGATCGGGATCGACTACGTCGAAGGGGGCTGGCCCGGCGCGAACCCGACGGACGACGCCTTTTTCCGCGATGCGCCCAAACTGAAACGGGCGAAATTCACGGCTTTCGGGATGACCCGGCGGCCGGGGCGGTCGGTCGAGAACGACCCGGGTGTTGCGGCGCTTCTGGACGTCGAACCCGCCGCCGTCTGCATGGTTGGCAAGACCTGGGATTATCATGTCGATGTCGCGCTGGAGATTCCGCGCGACGAGAACATAGTCATGATCGCGGACTCGATTGCCCATGCGAAGGCGAAAACCGGCGAGGCGCTGTTCGATGCCGAGCATTTCTTCGACGGCTACAAGGCGAATCCCGAATACGCGCTGTCCTGCGTGAAGGCGGCGTATGAAGCGGGGGCCCGGTGGATCGTACTGTGCGATACCAATGGCGGCACGCTGCCGCATGAGGTCGACCGCATTGTCCGCGAGGTCGGCGAACACGTGCCCGGCTCGCATCTGGGTATTCACTGTCACAACGATACCGAAAATGCCGTCGCTAACTCGCTGGCGGCGGTCAATGCGGGCGCGCGCCAGATACAGGGCACGCTGAACGGTCTCGGCGAGCGTTGCGGCAATGCGAACCTGACCGCGATTATTCCGACGCTGATGCTCAAGATGAGTTTCGAGACGGGGCTGAGCGACGGCGACCTGCGCCAGCTGACCCATGTGTCGCGGCTGCTGGACGAACGCCTCAACCGGCCGCCGTCGCGCAATGCCGCCTATGTCGGCGAATCCGCGTTTGCCCACAAGGGCGGGCTGCACGTCTCTGCCGTCGAAAAAGACCCGGCGACCTATGAACATGTAGACCCGTCCCTGGTCGGCAACCAGCGTCATATCGTGGTCTCCGATCAGTCCGGGCGGTCGAACATCCTGGCCAGGTTCCGCGAGATCGGTTTCGATATCGACCCGAAGAACCCAAAACTGCCGCGTCTGCTCGAAATCGTGAAGGAACGCGAATTCGAGGGCTATGCCTATGACGGCGCCGAAGCCAGCTTCGAACTGCTTGCGCGGCGCACGCTCGAAGAGGTTCCCGAGTTCTATAATCTGAAATCGTTTCGCGTGCTCGACGAGCGCCGCTGGAACGCCAACGGAGACCTGGTGACGGTGTCCGAAGCGACCGTGAAGGTCGATGTCGGCAACGAGCACCACATGGCGGTGGCCGAGGGCAACGGTCCGGTCAATGCGCTCGACAACGCGCTCGGCAAGGTGCTGCTCAACAGTTATCCGGAGCTGAGCGACATGCGCCTGGTCGATTACAAGGTTCGCATCCTGACACCGACCGACGGTACCGGCGCGATTACCCGCGTCATGATCGAGAGCGCGGACGGTCAGGACCGCCGCTGGTCCTGCATCGGGCTGTCGACCAATATCATCGATGCGTCCTACAACGCGCTGCACGATTCCATTACCTACAAGCTGTTTCGCGACGGCGCGCAGGCAGTCTGACGGAAGTTTGCGTGTCCACACCTCCCGCGATCATACTTGTCGGCCCGACCCTGGGCGAAAACATCGGCGCAGCGGCGCGCGCCATGATGAATTTCGGCCTGTCCGACATGCGCCTGGTCTCTCCAAAGGGCGACTGGCCGAACCAGAAGGCGATCAATACGGCCTCCGGCGCCGAACGCATTCTGGAACAGGCAAAAGTATTCGATACCACGGAACAGGCGGTTGCCGACCTGCAACGGCTTTATGCGACCACGGCCCGGGTACGGGATATGGAAAAACCGGTTCTGGCGCCGCGCGGCCTCGCCGCCACGGTGCGCGAGAATGCCGTGGCCGGCGAGGCGTCCGGCATTCTTTTCGGGCGTGAATCCAAGGGCCTGGACAACGAAGACGTCGCCATGTCCGATGCCATCGTCATGGTGCCGGTCCATCCGGATCATACATCGATCAACCTGGGCCAGGCGGTTCTGCTGATCGGCTACGAATGGTTCCAGGCGGGCGACCCGGAAACGATATCGGAAGTGACCCGCAAAAGCGGCCAGCCGGCATCGCGTCAGGAACTCATCGCGTTCTTCGAACACCTTGAGAGCGAGCTTGACGAATGCGGGTTTCTCTACCCGCCGGAGAAACGCCCGCGCATGGTGCGGAATATCCGGAACATGTTCACCCGGACCGGGTTGAGCGACCAGGAAGTCAAAACCCTGCGTGGCATTGTCGCCGGCCTGTCTGAAAGACGCGACCGCAACCGGTCCTGAAAACGGCGGAATTCCGGCGAAAAACACGTTTATTCGGCAGCGCAGCAATTGTTTGACATCGGCCCGCCGATCCATATACTCCGCCGCCATTCCCGGGAATGTGGATGTCGCCCGTTTGGTCGCGCCATCCCGCCACCGGCAAGGTCCGGAACTGGACTACCGGGACAATTATGAAGGAGAAAGCCGCATGTCGAAACGTGTGCGCTCGAAGTACAAGATTAACCGCCGCCTTGGCTGCAACCTCTGGGGACGTCCGAAGAGCCCCTGGAATACTCGCGAATACGGTCCCGGGCAGCACGGCCAGCGCCGCCGCAAGCCGACCGATTTCGGTATCCAGCTCATGGCGAAGCAGAAGCTCAAGGGCTATTACGGCAACATCACCGAAAAACAGTTCCGTCGTACCTACCAGGAAGCGGTCAAGCGGCGCGGCGATACCGTCGAAGCCCTGATCGGCCTGCTGGAACAGCGCCTCGACGCCGTGGTCTATCGCATGAAATTCGTGCCGACCGTCTTCTCGTCGCGCCAGTTCATCAATCACGGCCACATCAAGGTCAACGGCGTGCGCGTCACCATCCCGTCCTACCGCGTCAAGGAAGGCGACGTCATCGAGGTCCGTGAGAAATCGCGCAACATTCCGCTGGTGCTCGAAGCCGGTCAGCTGACCGAGCGCGACGTGCCGGAATACATGGAAGTCGATTTCAGCGCGTTGAAGGGCACGTTTGTTCGCGTGCCGCAATTCGCCGACGTGCCCTATCCGGTCCAGATGGAGCCGAACCTCGTCATCGAGTTTTACTCGCGCTGATGCGGTAAATCACACCGAATTCGAAACGCCCCGGCAGTGTCCGGGGCGTTTTGCTTTTTAGGGCAGGCTATTTGCGCCGGCCGAGGAAATCGACCCGCACGCGTTCAAGGGTGAAACCCGGCGGGCAGGTCGCATCCCCGTTTTGCCGCCAGACGATCTCGGCGGTTTCCCGTTCGGCGAAGATACTGTTCCTTTCGCCCCGGCATTCGCACTCGACCGTTTGACAGGCCAGATGCAACTGCGGCGGACCTTTGGGTATCCCGCTGCCGCTGCCGCAGGAGGCGAGCAGGGTCGTCGCAAGAATCACGCCGGCCGGGCGTGCTGGGATAAATTTTTGTAAGAAAGACATCTTCAGGTTCCGGGCCGTCGTCTGGTTGAGAAAGTGCCGGGACAATATGACTGAAAACAGGAACGTCCGCCATGTCGATCGCGGCCGCATCCGCGGACCGGAACAGGCGCGGGGGATGCCGGATGGCGATGCCGGTTGTTCGGGCGTGCCGGACGCTGCCGTCAGCCGCGGCGCGCAAGGAGCCGGGCAAAGCGATCCGTCAGCCTGTCGATTCCCCGATCCGGTTCGTGGAACCACCGCACGTAATCTTCGTCGTTCTCGCGCCAGTGAAAGGCGATCATCTGACGGTGCAGCGGCTTGAAGGCGGGCAGGGTATTGTAGTCCGCGCCCGGCGGTCCCGACCGCCCCGGCAGCAGGCGCTTTTCGCCGAGAAATCCCTTGAAGGTATAAAACGCATCCGTCTGCGGCAGAAAGCGCAGCGCATAGTCGACCTCGATCGCCGGGTCGGTGATGTCGTCGGCAATGCGGAACGGTCCGTTCCGCCCGGTGACGAGGTATTCGACGGTGTCGGGCGACAGAAAGCTCGCGGCGCGGCGAACCGCCCGGTCGGGCCGGTGGGCATAGAATTCATTCGACCGCATGGCGACATCGACGCCGATGCGGTCGTCTGCCGGCCATTGCATGTCCGTGCCGACAATGTAGGTCCGCCGGTAATTGTGCTGCTGGAACATCACGGCGACAGGCCGCCGGTCTTCGTCTATCGCCAGGGTGACGGCCGTGTAATGGTCGAGCTGGTGCCAGTCGATCAGATCGCCGCCGGCGCCGAGCACGAACCCCTTCCATCGGGATATGCCCGCGGCGATGCCGGACGTGCGGAAGGTCGCGTTCCAGGTGAGGAAGGTAAAACGACGGCTCTTGCCGCCG
The DNA here is from genome assembly GCA_963977005.1 of uncultured Rhodospirillaceae bacterium. Lineage (GTDB taxonomy): Bacteria > Pseudomonadota > Alphaproteobacteria > MPNO01 > UBA830 > CAXBCP01. The sequence continues at coordinate 137,470 of CAXBMQ010000011.1, read as the reverse complement.
AGCGTGAATGTCTCCCGGTCGACGCGGCCGAGCATTTCGGGGCGTGTCTGCGTTTTCTCCGGGATGTGCCTGAATTCGACGTAAGGGTCTTCCCGGTGCCGGTTCAGCAGCTCCGCGGTAACGGCGGTCGACAGTATCTTACCGTCGCGGCCGATGAGCCGGCCCTGCGCGACATAGTCTTCATAAAACCGGATCGGCGGCTCCAGCCCGCGGGCCATGAACAGTCTCGGCCGGTAGCGCTGAAGCAGCGCCCGGTCCGACGCATCGGGGGGACTGGCGGATGGCGGGTTTGCCGCGAAATATTCGGCGAACCCGTCGCGTTGCGAGAAATTGGTGTCGCCGGCGCGCGTGCAGGCCGACAGGGAGACCAAAAGAGACGCCGCAGCCAGTCCGGCTGCGGCGCGTCCAAACATTGTCAGGCCCTCGGGCCCGGATTCACTGGGGATTGGCGAGCTGGACTTCGATGCCGTTGGTATTGAAGTACTCGATCAGTTCGCCTGTTTCGTACATTTCGCGCAGGATATCGCAGCCGCCGACGAATTCGCCTTTGACGTAAAGCTGCGGGATGGTCGGCCAGCTCGAATAGGCCTTGATGCCTTCACGGACTTCCGGATCTTCGAGGACGTTGATGCCCTTGAACGGAATGCCGAGATTGCTCAGCACCTGCACGCAGGTCGCGGAAAAGCCGCATTGCGGAAAGACGGGCGTGCCCTTCATGAAGAGAACGACGGGGCTTTCGTCTACCTCGGTTTTGATGCGGTCGAATACGGGGTTCTCGCTCATCGCGATGTTCCTTTTACTGGTGTAACGGTTCAGTCGGTTTTGGGGGTGCTGGTCTGAAGTGCCAGCGCGTGAAGTTCGCCGCCCATCCGGCCCTGAAGGGCCTGATAGACCATCTGGTGCTGCTGAACGCGGGTCTTGCCGACAAAGGCGCCGGACACGACCAGCGCCGCATAGTGATCGCCATCGCCGGCGAGATCCTGGATCGTCACTTCCGCATCAGGAAGGCTTTCCTTGATCAGGCTTTCGATCGCACCTGCGTCCATCGGCATCGTTTTGTCCCCCGTTCGGTCCTGTCAGCGTGTCTTCTCTGCGGTCTGCGTATCTTCGAACGTCCGGCCGCCGTCCGGCGCGTCGTTCAGACGACCGCCATATAGTCCGGCAACCAGTTCTCGTGCGCGTTCCGCAGGTCTGAAAGGGATATAGAGTTGCCTTCCCCCACGGTCAACTGGGCGCTTCCCGTGGTGCCGATCACGATTGCCGGCACGCCGGCGGATTTTGCCGCCGCGAGCAGAGCATCGGGGTCGGGCGAGGTAACCAAATACCGTGACTGGTCTTCGCCGAACAACCAGGCCAGCGCCGGCAGGTCGGCTTCCGGCCCGGAAACCGGCAGCGTCAGCGCCGCGCCGATGCCGCCGGCCAGCGCCATTTCCGCGACCGCGACCAGGATGCCGCCATCCGACACGTCGTGGCAGGCCGATACCTGTCCGCTGCCGATCAGCCCGCGCACGAAATCGCCGTTGCGGCGCTCTGCGGCGAGATCCACCGGCGGCGGCGCCCCGGCATCGCCGTGCCTGTCCGAACAGACGCGCAACAGCATCGACCGGCCGAGATGGCCCGCCGTTTCGCCGATCAACACGATCGCGTCGCCCTTTGCGGCAAAGCCGGTCGCGGTGATGTCGCGCGTGACGTCCTCGATCAGGCCGACGCCGCCGATGGCGGGGGTCGGCAGGATACCCCCGCCGTTGGTTTCGTTGTAGAGCGAGACATTCCCGGAAACGACCGGGAAGTCGAGCGCAAGGCAGGCGTCGGTCATGCCTTCGATACACCCGGCGAACTGGCCCATGATCTCGGGGCGTTCCGGGTTGCCGAAATTCATGTTGTCGGTGATGGCGAGCGGTTTCGCACCCGATGCGGTCAGGTTGCGCCAGGCTTCGGCAACGGCCTGCCGGCCGCCCTGGACCGGGTCGGCGACGCAGTAGCGCGGCGTGCAATCCGTCGTGATCGCGAGCGCACGGTCGGTGCCGTGTACCCGCACGATCGCGGCATCGCCGCCGGGCCGCCGCACCGTGTCGGCCATGACCATATGATCGTATTGTTCCCACACCCAGCGCCGCGAGCACAGGTCGGGTGACGCGACCAGTTTCGCCAGTGCGTCGGTCGGCGAAATATCCATGCCCGCCAGCGCATCTTCCGCGGCGAGGACCGGCGACGGCGGTGTCGGTACCCAGGGGCGTTCGTATTCGGGCGCCTCCGCGACCAGCGGGGGCACCGGGATATCGCAGACGACCTCGCCGCCGGCTTTGAGCACCAGCCGGTTGGTATCGGTGACGCGGCCGATGATGGCGAAATCCAGTTCCCATTTCTCGAAAATGGCGCGCGCCATGTCCTCGCGGCCGGGTTTGAGGACCATCAGCATGCGCTCCTGGCTTTCGGAGAGCATGATTTCATAGGGCGTCATCGCTTCTTCGCGCACCGGCACCTGGTCGAGATCGAATTCTATGCCGACGCCGCCCTTGTCGGACATTTCCACAGAAGACGACGTCAGCCCGGCGGCGCCCATGTCCTGGATGGCGATGATCGCGTCGGTCGCCATCAGTTCGAGACAGGCCTCGAGCAGCAGTTTTTCGGTGAACGGGTCGCCGACCTGGACGGTGGGACGCTTTTCCTCCGAATCGTCGTCGAATTCGGCCGACGCCATGGTCGCACCGTGGATGCCGTCGCGCCCGGTCTTGGAGCCGACATAGACGACGGGATTCCCGATACCCGCCGCGGCGGAATAGAAAATCTTGTCCTGATCGGCGATGCCGACCGTCATCGCATTGACGAGGATATTGCCGTTATAGCTCGGGTCGAAATTGACCTCGCCGCCAACCGTGGGAATACCCATGCAATTGCCGTATCCGCCGATGCCCGCCACCACGCCGCCGACCAGATGGCGGGTCTTCGGGTGCTCCGGCGCGCCGAAGCGCAGGGCGTTCATGTTGGCGACGGGGCGCGCGCCCATGGTGAACACGTCGCGCAGGATGCCGCCGACGCCGGTGGCGGCGCCCTGATAGGGTTCGATAAAGGACGGGTGGTTATGGCTTTCCATCTTGAAGATGCAGGCCTTGCCGTCGCCGATATCGATTACGCCGGCATTCTCGCCCGGCCCGCAGATCACCCAGGGCGCCTCGGTGGGCAGTTTCTTGAGCCAGAATTTCGACGACTTGTAGGAACAGTGTTCGGACCACATGACCGAAAAGATTCCGAGCTCGGTCATTTTCGGTTCGCGTCCCATGATGCGCAGGACGCGTTCGTATTCTTCCGCTGTCAGGCCGTGCTCGGCGACAATTTCCGGTGTAATTTGGCGGGTGATTTCGGGCGTGATGTCGCTCATGCGGCAGCGGCCAGCGCTTCGACCAGCCCGTCGAACATCGGCCGGCCGTCGGTGCCGCCGAGCAATGCGTCGGCCAGTCGCTCCGGGTGGGGCATCATGCCGAGCACGTTGCGGCCCTCGTTCAGGATACCGGCGATATTGCGGGCGGCGCCGTTGGGGTTGGCGGCGGTCGTGACCTCGCCCTCGGGCGAGCAGTAACGGAAAGCCACGCGGTTCTCGCCGTCGAGGCGGTTCAGCGTTTCGTCGTCGGCAAAATAATTGCCTTCGTTATGGGCGACCGGGATGCGGATGATCTGGCCGTTCACATAGGCGCGGGTGAAGACCGTATCCGCCGCTTCGACGCGCAGATCGACGTCGCGGCAGATGAACTTCAGCCCCGCATTGCGCATCAAAACGCCCGGCAAAAGCCCGCATTCGGTGAGAACCTGGAAGCCGTTGCAGATACCCAGCACGGGCACGCCCCGGTTTGCGCGGGCGACGACTTCGCGGATCACGGGGGACTGCGCGGCAAGGGCGCCGGCGCGCAGGTAATCCCCATAGGAAAACCCGCCGGGCACGACGATAAGATCGACATCCGGCAGGTTGGCATCGCCATGCCAGTGCATGATCGGATCGCTGCCGGCGCTCTGCCGCAACGCCACCTGCACATCGCGGTCGCAGTTGGAGCCGGGCGAGACGATAACGGCGGCCTTCATTCGTCCAGATCGATCTCGTAATTTTCGATGACGGTGTTGGCCAGCAGTTTCTGGCACATCGCTTCCACCGCGGCGCGCGCCTTCGCCGGATCGTTCTCGGCGAGGTCCATCTCGATATACTTGCCCTGACGGACATCGTTGATGCCGCCGAATCCGAGTCCGCCCAGGGCATGCTCGGTGGCTTTGCCCTGCGGATCCAGAACGCCGTTTTTGAGGGTGATGTGGATACGCGCCTTCATACAGGGATGCTTAGCGCAGCGGCGTGCGAATCTCACGCGGATTCGGCGATTTTCTCTGCTGTTCGCCGCAGAAAATGAAGCGATCCCGCCAGAAACCCGTATTGTGCAAAAAACGCACAGATAAAATGAAGATATCCAATATTGATCCGAATAACAGAAAGATTAGGTTTTGGGCACAGCAACCGGAGAAAACCGATGACCCAGATTCTTGAAGACGCCCAGACCCTCTACACGGTCGATGCGCCGCTGACCTTCGCGGTCCGGGACGGCGCGACACCTGTCAGCCTGCCGTCACGCCCCGGCGAGGGGGAGGGACAGTACGAAGGCGATCACGAAACGCGCACCGTCCCGATCACCAATGCGTGGCCGCTGGCCGATGAGCTCAGCCTCGACCGCGAAGGTTTCCAGCTCGTCCATCACAAGACCGACGTCGATTTCTATGACGAGGCCGAACGCACGACGACGTATGAAAGCGAGATCGAAGCGCTGATCCGCCGCCAGACGGGTGCGCGCAAGGTCATCGTGTTCGACCACACCCTGCGTGCGGGGGACGACAACACGCGGGCCGAACGTGCCGTGCGCGAACCGGTGCAGATGGTGCATAACGACTATACCGACCGCTCCGCGCGCCGGCGATTGCGCGATCTCGTCGGCGATGCGGAGGCCGAGGAACTGATGAAGGGCCGCTTCGCGATCATGAATGTGTGGCGCGGCAACCGCCAGACGGTGGAAAGCATGCCGCTCGCCTTCGCCGATGCCCGCTCGATCGACCCCGCCGACCTGATCCCGGTCGAGCGCCGTTCGGAAGACCGCATCGGCGAGATACAGCACCTGGTCCATAACCCGAACCAGCACTGGTATTACCTGCCGAAGATCGAGCCGAACGAGGCGATCCTGATCAAGTGCTTCGATTCGGACGACACCAAGGCGAAGCTGACCGCGCATACGGCCTTCGCCGATCCGGCAACCCGTGCCGATGCGCCGCCGCGCGAAAGCATCGAATCCCGGACGTTCGTGTTCTATTGATCGGTTGGGGCGAATGGGTTCGATCGATTAGAGGTTGTTGCCCCGGGCCCCGGCACAAGTCCGGGATGACAGTTTTTAGCAGGCGATACGCGCGGTCCGCCCCTCAGTAGTGCGGCGGGGGCGGCTCCTTGCCGGGCGTGCCTTCCGCCCCGTCTTCCAGCTCTTCCAGCTTCGATTTGAGATAGCCGAGCTTGTCCGACAGGTCCGATATCTCTTTCCACTGTTTGACCGACATGTCGCTCAGGTCCTCGATGATGTGCTCCTGATGGGCGATGCGTTCTTCGAGGGCGGCGATGCGCTTTTCGGTGTCCGTCATCTGAAGCCGCCCCCGCCATTGATATAGACCGTGTCGGCGGTCATGAACTCGCATGCGTCGGAACACATGAACAGAACCATTTCGCCGATTTCTTCCGGCGTGCCCATGCGCTTCATCGGCACGTCGTCGGTCATGCGCTGTTTGAGCTCCGGCGACGAGATCGCCTGAAACGCGGTGTCGATGGGGCCGGGCGAGATCGACAGCGCGCGGATGCCCCGGTCGACGAATTCGCGCGCGACCCCCATGGTCAGCGTGACGACAGCACCCTTGGCCGATGCGTAATGCGTCGAATGACCGGGACCTCCGCGGCGATGCGCCATGCTGGCGATATTGACGATCACGCCGTGATTGTTGTCGATCATGTGCGGCAGGACCGACTGCATGGTGTTGAACACGCCGTCGACGTTCAGCGCGTAGGTCCGGCGCCAGAGATCGGCATCGATGTCGAGAAACGACGACCGGCGTCCCGCCGCGCCCGCGCTGTTGAACAGAAAATCGATGCGCCCGAAGGCCTTTATGCCATCGGCGATCATGGCGTCCACCGCCGGCCGGTCGGTGACGTCCACCGTGACAGCGTGTGCGCCGGCATTCGATTTGCGGACCGCCGCCGCAACCGCTTCTGCGCCGGCGGTGTCGATATCCGCGACGATGACATTGGCGCCCTCGCGGGCGAAAATCATCGCCGTCGCACGCCCGATCCCGCTGGCGCCGCCGGTGATCAGAATGGTCTTGTCCTGGAAATAATCCGGTGTCTTGGGCATCGGGACGTCCGCTTTGCAAAAAGGGTGAACTGGAAATACCCCGGCATTCGTATTATCTCAATAGTATCAACCGGAGCGACAGAAGAGATGTCCGGCGACAAAGGCAAGAAAACACTTCCGACGAAGCAGAATGCCGACCAGGTTTCGGCCTTCCTGGCTCAGGTGGCGGCAACGCCCTCGGTAAAATCCGCGAGCGGGCGCGGCAGGCTGCTGTTTGCCATGGATGCGACGGCCAGCCGCGAGCCGTCGTGGGATCAGGCCTGCCACCTTCAGGCGGAAATGTTCAAGGCGACGGACGGTCTCGGCGGTCTCGAGGTCCAGCTGGTTTTCTTTCGCGGCTTCGGCGAATGCAAGTCGACCCCGTGGGTCGCGACATCGGACGAACTGGTCCGGCGGATGGTCAAGGTACGGTGCCTTGGCGGGCGCACCCAGATTCGGAAAATCCTGCGTCACGCCATACGCGAGACCGATACGAAGCGCGTCAACGCGCTGGTTTTCGTCGGCGACGCCTTCGAGGAGGATATAGACGACGTCTGCGATGTTGCCGGCGAACTGGGCGTGCGCGGCGTGCCGGCCTTCGTCTTCCAGGAGGGCAACGACCCGGTCGCGACCGGCGCGTTCCGCCAGATCGCCAAGCTGACGGGCGGCGCCCATTGCAGCTTCGATCTCGCTTCCGCGCAGCAACTCAGGGACCTGCTCAGCGCGGTTGCCGTGTTTGCCGCCGGCGGCCGCATGGCGCTGGAGGATTACTCCAGCAAAAAAGGCGGCGCGGCGCGCCTCATCAGCAATCAGATGAAGTAGCGGCGGGACATGCCCTATCTCATTCTAGGCCTTGCCGTCCTGGTCGGTCTGTATTTCGTCTATCGCGGATTGCGGGGCACCAGCACGCGGAACCTGCAGAAAGTGCTGGCCGTCGTGGTCGGCGTTGTCGCGGTGACGATTCTCGGTTTCTTCGCCGTCAGCGGGCGGATGGGCTATTTCGGCTGGGCAATGCTGTTGCTGCCCCTGCTGTTGCGGTGGCGCGCGATCGGTCAGGCGATGCGCAACATGCGCGGCCCGACGCCGGGCCGGAATTCCGATATAGAGACTGCCTATCTGCGCATGACGCTGGAACACGATAGTGGCGTGCTGCGCGGAACCGTGCTGCAGGGGCGGTTCGAAGGCCGGAACCTGGAAGAACTGTCGCTTGACGACCTGCTGGATCTGCTGCGCGAATGCCGCGTAAACGATCCGCAATCCGCCACCGTGCTGGAAACCTATCTCGACCGGGTGCACGGCGCCGACTGGCGTGGCGCGGGCACAGGCGGGAGCGAGAGCGGGGACGGGGACGGGGGCAATGATCACTCCGGCGGCGGCGGCCGACGTGCCGGTGCGGGCGGATCGATGACCCGCGACGAGGCTTACGAAGTGCTGGGCCTAAAGCCGGGCGCATCCGAGGCGGAAATCCGCGAAGCCCACCGGAAACTCCTGATGGCGAATCATCCCGACAAGGGCGGGTCGACTTTCCTTGCCGCACAGATCAACCAGGCAAAGGACGTATTGCTGCAGGGTGCCTGAACAGGCCGCCCGCAGGCGTGTCGGACCGTGCAGGAAGCGTGTGCGCGTTCCCGTGTGTGAATTGGCGGTCGCATCGATACCTTTAAAGCGACCGGCGGTGTCCCATATCTGTCATGATAAGACCGGTATAACGTGCAACGCCGCCTTGCATCTGCAAGGGGAGCGTGGCACAAACCGCCGCGGAATTCGGCGGGTTAGCCTGATGATTCTGCTGTGGATTCGGCTATTGTACCGGCTGTCGGCGTGCAGGCGCCGGATAAGGAGTTCTCCGTGACGAAACGAATAAGAAAAGCGGTCTTTCCGGTCGGGGGGCTTGGTACGCGGTTTCTGCCGGTGACCAAGGCGATGCCGAAGGAAATGCTGCCGGTGGTCGACAAGCCGCTTATCCAGTATGCCGTCGAAGAGGCGCTGGAAGCGGGTATAGAGGAGATCATCTTCGTCACCGGGCGCGGCAAGGCGGCGATCGAGGATTTCTTCGATCACAGTTTCGAGCTCCGCCAGGTTCTCGGCGAACGCGGCAAGGATGCCGAACTCCATACGATCGAATTCCCCGTGCTCGAGGCGGGCAGCATCGTCTATACCCGCCAGCAGGATCCGCTGGGCCTCGGTCACGCGGTATGGTGCGCGCGGGAACTCGTCGGTAACGAACCTTTCGCGATTCTGCTGGCCGACGACCTGGTCATGGCGGAGACGCCCTGCCTGAAGCAGATGGTCGATGTATTCGACGAAACCGGCGGCAACGTCGTCGCGGTGGAAAACGTGCCGCCGGAACATACCAACCGGTACGGTATCCTCGATATCGAATCCGATGACGGGCGGCTCGCCGCGGTCAAGGGACTGGTCGAGAAGCCGGACCCCGCCGTCGCGCCGTCGACACTGAGCATTATCGGCCGGTATATCCTGTTGCCGGAAATATTCGACTACCTGAGCGAACGCAAAAAGGGCGCGGGCGGAGAGGTCCAGCTGACCGATTCCATGGCCCGGATGATCGGCCAGGCGCCGTTTCACGGATTGCGGTTCGAGGGCACGCGCTTCGACTGCGGCGACAAGGCGGGTTTTTTCGAAGCCAATGTCGCCTTTGCGCTGGCGCGACCCGAATTGCGCGATCAGATCAAAGAGATCGTGAAGACCTATGCGACCAAAGACTGCCAATAAATCGGAGTAAACGATGCGTATTGCTATGATCGGCACAGGCTATGTTGGCCTGGTTTCGGGTGCCTGTTTTTCGGAATTCGGCACCGACGTGGTCTGCGTCGACAAGGATGCCGGCAAGATCGACCGCCTGCTCGACGGGATCATGCCGATCTATGAGCCGGGGCTCGATACACTGGTGGAAAAGAACGTCGCCGCGGGGCGGTTGTCCTTCACCACCGACCTGGAGGCGGCAGTCCGGGACGCGGACGTGGTCTTTATCGCGGTCGGTACGCCGACCCGTCGCGGCGACGGTCATGCCGATCTGTCCTATGTCTATGCCGCCGCCGAGGAAATCGGCCGTGCAATCGACGATTACACGGTCGTTGTCACCAAATCCACGGTGCCGGTGGGCACCGGGCGCGAAGTGCACCGGATAATCAGCAAAATCCGCGATGCGGGCGATTTCGACGTGGCCTCCAACCCGGAATTTCTGCGCGAAGGGTCGGCGATCGAGGATTTCATGCGTCCCGACCGTGTCGTGATCGGGACCGATTCCGACCGGGCGTCGGCTGTTCTCAAGCAGCTCTACCGGCCGCTTTTCCTGATGGAAACGCCGATCCTGTACACCAAGATCGAGACCGCCGAATTGATCAAGTATGCCGCCAATACGTTCCTGGCCGCGAAAATCACGTTTATCAACGAGGTCGCCAATCTGTGCGAAAAGGTCGGCGCGAACGTGCAGGAGGTGGCGCGGGGCATCGGGCTCGACGGCAGGATCGGCAGCAAGTTCCTGCACGCAGGGCCGGGCTATGGCGGTTCGTGCTTCCCGAAGGATACGCTCGCCCTGGTCCAGACCGCGCGCGACAACGATGCGCCGCTTCATATCATCGAGGCCGTGGTCAAGGTCAATGAAGACCGCAAGCGCCAGATGGCCGACAAGATCATCAACGGGTGCGGCGGTTCCGTGAAGGGCAAGACGATCGCGGTGCTGGGCCTGACGTTCAAACCCAATACCGACGATATGCGCGACAGCCCGAGCCTGGCGATCGTGCCGGCGTTGCAGGAAGCCGGGGCGACGATCCGGGCATTCGATCCGCAGGGCATGAAGGAGGCGGAGGAAATGCTGCCCGGCGTCGTGTTCTGCGGCGATTCGTACGAAACCATGGAGGGCGCCGATGCGCTCGCCATCGTCACCGAGTGGAACGAATTCCGCCTGCTCGATCTCGATCGGGTGAAAGGCCTGTTGTCGGCCCCGCTGATGATCGACCTGCGCAACATCTACAAGCCGGACGAGATCATCAAAGCCGGGTTCGATTATTACAGCGTCGGGCGCGAACCCGTGCTGGCGGCGGCAAAAGCATGAGCCGCGGCGGCGCCCATACGTTCGATTCGACGATCCTGCGCGAATACGACATTCGCGGCATTATCGACGACACGCTGTCGGCGGACGACGCCTATGCCATCGGGCGGGCGTTCGGCACCGGCATTGCGCGCAACGGCGGCGGCACGGTCTGCGTCGGCTATGACGGGCGGCTCAGTTCGCCCGATATGGAACAGGCGGTTGTCGACGGGCTGAAGGATTGCGGGCTGGAAGCCGTCCGCGTCGGTCTCGGGCCGACGCCCATGCTGTATTTCGCGGTCAACGTGCTGGATGCCGCCGGCGGTATTATGGTTTCCGGTTCGCATAACCCCCCGGAATATAACGGTTTCAAGATGATGCGCGGCCCGAAGCCGTTCTACGGCGACGATATCCAGGGCCTGGGGACCATCGCCGCGGCTGGCGATTATGCGTCTGGAACCGGCACCGATCGTGCCGAGCCGATGCTCGCGCGCTACGTCGCCCGCGTGTTGCAGGACTATAAAAGCGGGCGCGAGCTCAAGGTCGCCTGGGATGCCGGAAACGGCTCGGCGGGCGAGGCGATGGTGCAGGTCTGTGCCGAGCTTCCCGGCCAGCACATCCTGCTCAACGAGCGTATCGACGGGATGTTCCCGGTCCATCACCCCGATCCCACGGTGGTCGAAAACCTCCAGCAGCTGCGCGATGTCGTGCTGGCGGAAAACTGCGATCTCGGCATTGCCTTCGACGGCGATGGCGACCGGATCGGCGTGGTCGACGGCGACGGCGAAATTCTGTGGGGCGACCAGCTGATGGTCGTCTGGGCGGCCGACGTGCTGGCGGCGCATCCCGGCGCCACGATCATCGCCGATGTGAAGGCAAGCCAGGTCCTGTTCGACCAGATCGCCGGGATGGGCGGGACGCCGCTGATGTGGAAGACCGGCCATTCGCTCATCAAGGCCAAGATGGCCGAGACCGGTGCGCTGCTGTCGGGCGAGATGAGCGGGCACATTTTCTTTGCCGACCGCTATTTCGGATATGACGACGCGCTCTATGCGGCGATCCGCCTGCTGGCCTGTCTTTCCCAGCGCGAGGACAGCCTCGCGGATATCCGCCGCAGCCTGCCGCAACCGCTCAACACGCCTGAATTGCGGTTCCCGTGTTCGGAAGAGCGCAAGTTCGCGGTGGTTGACGAGGTGCGCGACCGCCTCGCGGCCGAAGGTGCGAACGTGTCCGACATCGACGGCGTCCGGGTACTTACCGACGATGGCTGGTGGCTGCTGCGGTCGTCCAACACGCAGGACGTGCTGGTCGCGCGCTGCGAGGCGGCGACCGAGGACGGGTTGCAGCGGCTCAAGGATGCGCTGGTCGCCCAGGTCCGCGAAAGCGGGATCGAACCGCCGGCTTTCTAGGGCGCGCGCCGGTTCGCCGGTATCGCGTGACGGCACATGTCGACTTTCTTTTTCTACGGCACGCTGATGGATGCAGACGTCCGGGCGGCGGTTCTCGGACCGTTGCGCGACGACGCGCTTGTTTCGCCCGCCCGCCTCGCGGGCTGGGAGCGGGTCGGCCTGCGGGGGCGCAGCTATCCGGTTGTCCGGCCGGCCGGGGCAGGGATCGTTGACGGTCTCGCCGTGTCATTTGCGGCGGGCAGTACCCGGCAGATACGCGATCTGCTGACGTCCTTCGAAGGTCCCGAATACCGGATGGAGACGCTGACGCTTGCCTCGGGCGAGGCGGCGGGTGTGTTCGTCGCATCGCGGCGCTGTCACCCGACGGGCAGGCCCTGGTCGTTCGCGGACTGGGAGCGGCGTCACAAGCGGGCTTTCCTTGCCGCGATCAGGCGCGGACGCGAGGTCTGACAGCAAGCGGTGCGCGTTTTGGCGGACGGCGCTACGCCGTTTAAGAGCGCGGCCCCATCCAGATCACCATGCAGTCGATCTTGCGCCGTTTCAGTGCGCGGCAGGAATTGCGCGCCTTGGATTCGGAGGGTACCAGCAGGCGTGCCTTGTAAATCTGCAGGCCGCGGCGGGTCTTGCTCCGGTGGCGGACGATCTGAAACTTGTTGCCGAGAAGGCTGGGCACGGCACGGGCTGCCCGGGTGACGGCGAGATGGGCGGGCCCGTAGCGGTTATAGGCGCCGACCTGTATCGCCCAGCTGCGAATCTGGCCCGAAGCAGGGTTTACGGCGGGCGGCCGGGTCGGTGCGCGGGCCGTCTTCTTCGTCTTTCCGACGGATCGATACTGGGGGCGAACGTTCGATGCGGGCAGGTTCTTCTGCTTGCCGGACTTCGCGACCACCGTCTGCAGGGAGGCAAACCCCCGGTCGAGCAGAGTGGCGACGTGGCGGTCGCGGGATTTGGACGTCTTGCCGCCGAAGACGACGGCGATCACCCGCTTGCCGCCCCGCCGGGCAGACGCGACCAGGTTGAACCCCGACGCCCGGATGTAACCGGTCTTGATGCCGTCCATCCCCTTGTAGCGGGACATCAGCCGGTTATGGCTTCGATAGGTACGCCCCTTGTAGGTGAAGCTCTTGCGGGAAAAATGATGGTACATCTTCGGATGCCCGTACAGGACGGCCCGCGCCAGGATCGCCATGTCGCGGGCGGTGCTGAGCTGGCGGCGGTTCGGCAGGCCGGAGGCGTTCTTGAACGTCGTGTCCTTCATCCCGAGCGCCCGGGCGCGCTTGGTCATCAGGACCGCGAATTTCCGTTCGGTGCCACCCATCGCCTCTGCCAGGACCGTGGCGACGTCATTGGCCGATTTGGTCACCAGCGCTTTTATCGCGCTGTCCACCGTGATGGTTTGGCCGCGGCGCAGGCCCAGCTTCGACGGCGAGCGGCCCTCTGCAACGCGCGAGACCGGCAGTTTCTGGTTGAGCCTGAGTTTGCCGGTTTTCAGTGCTTCGAAGGTCATGAACAGTGTCATGATCTTGGTCAGGGACGCCGGGTAGTTCTTGGTCTCGGCATTGGTGGCGTGAAGAATGCGGCCGGTATTGGCCTCGACCACGATCGAGGCATAACGGGCTGATGCACGATCCGTACCGCCCAGAAAGACACCAAACCCGACAATCAGTACGACCAGCAGCCGAAACAATAGTTCCCCCGTTTCCGAGTGTAAAACGCGACCTGACTGGCTGCCCCCGACCGGTTCCGCGAGATATTTTCATCAATATCAGTCTGCGGCGCCGGTAGCCGAGTTGTAACGCTTTTGAGGCCCAACATCTTGTTGTTCCTCGTTAATCAATATCTAGCGAACCTAGCGAAACTGCCGAGTCCTGTCCAATATGAACTGTCCGTTTAAAGGTTTGGTTAACAAAAGTTGAACACCATATATAGACAAGGCCCGCTATAATCCGGAATCCGGGCATCCGCCGGACGGCCGGGTTGCGTATCAGGGGGCAGGAATGGACATGACGAAACCGGATTTGATAGAGACTTTGAGATGAACCTTCGAATCATTGCATCCGTGACCGCGTTTCTCGCCCTGGGTGCCTGTGAATATACCGGCCCGGCGGGAGACCCCGTGTCACGTAACCTTTCATGGTTCGACTATGTCGGCGCGGAAGGGCTGCGCGATGCCTGTGCGCCGGGGGCGTCGACGCGGCTGCGCTTCGTCTATAACGGCATCTACGACAAGCAGATCCGGACCTATGACATCTTCGCATTGCCCGGCGGCCGCGGTGCCACCATGTCGGCGTGGGCGCGCGGGACAGGCGATCTGACACAGGGGGTCGGCTTGTCCAATATCCTGTCGCCCTGGCAGGGCAAGAGAGTCGAATCGGTGCTCGACCCCCAGACCACCGCAGACCTGCTCAAAGCGCTGGATGCGGACCGTTTCCGGACCTTCAAACCCGTCGGGCTGCGTCTGCCGTCCAACGAGTTCTACTGGATCGTCACCGGCTGCCTCGACGGACGCTTTCATGCCAATGCGTGGATGTATCCGTCGGACCGCTTCAAGGGGCTTCGTTTCCCGGCGGTGCTGGTCGCCAACGACCGCACCGGTGTCGATTTCCGCAAGGCCGTGCCGGTCAATCAGCGCGACGACGACCCGACACGGCACCAGGGCAACAACAATCCGGCCGACGAAGTGTTCGAAATTCAGCTCGGGCCGAACCGCATCGTCGGCGCGCGGGGACTGTTTTAACCATGTCTGGCAACACCGATTTTTTCCCCGACCCTGTTGCGTTGAGCGACGCAGCATGGTCCCATACGGGAGACAAAATGATGACCGTATCCGGACATAGCGAAGGCCCGGTTGCCCCGATGGCGGCGGCACGGCTTTTCGACCTGTTCGGAACCTGGCGATCCGCCATCCGGATGGCCGACCGGGACGACGACGGCGATTCAGGGGATAGCGGCGGCAGCGACGGCGGTTCCGAAACCGGCGTCGTTACCCGCACCAAGCCCCGGACCAAAAAACCGTCGATGTACAAGGTCATCATGTTGAACGACGACTACACACCGATGGAATTCGTCATTCTGGTGCTGGAGCGCTTCTTCAGCAAAAGCCACGAAGAATCGACGCAAATCATGCTTCACGTTCACCAAAAGGGTGTCGGCGTTTGCGGCGTCTTCACCTACGAAGTTGCCGAGACCAAGGTCCAGCAGGTTATGGACCTTGCCCGGCAGCACCAGCACCCGCTGCAATGTACTCTGGAAAAGGCCTGATCGTATGCTTTCACGGAATCTCGAAAAAAGTCTTCACCGCGCCCTGGCGCAGGCGAACGACCGCAAGCACGAATATGCCACGCTCGAACATCTGCTGATGGCATTGACCGAAGATCAGGATGCGATCGCGGTGCTCAAGGCCTGCGGCGTCGATATCGACAAGCTGTCGGACGACCTCAAGGGGTATCTCGACGACGACCTGTCGAACCTCGTCGTCGACGACGAGGAAGACCCCAAGCCGACGGCGAGCTTCCAGCGCGTGGTCCAGCGCGCGGCGATCCACGTGCAGTCGTCCGGCCGCCAGGAAGTCACCGGCGCCAATGTGCTGGTCGCCATGTTCTCCGAGCGCGAGAGCCATGCGGTGTATTATCTGCAGGAACAGGACATGTCGCGTTTCGACGCGGTGAATTACATCAGCCACGGCATCGCCAAAGTGCCGGGCCGGTCCGAAAACCGCTCGATCCGCGGCGCCGATGAAGAGGGCGGCGACGAAGAGGAAGCCAAGAGCGCGGGCGAAGCGCTCGATACCTATTGCGTCAACCTGAACCAGAAAGCCGCCGACGGCAAAATCGACCCATTGATCGGCCGCGAGGCCGAGATCGAGCGCACCATCCAGGTGCTGTGCCGCCGCACCAAGAACAACCCGCTCTATGTCGGCGATTCCGGTGTCGGCAAAACCGCCATCGCCGAGGGTCTCGCGAAACGCATTCACGACGGCGACGTGCCGGACGTGCTGCAGTCGGCGACGATCTTCTCGCTCGATATGGGCGCGCTGCTTGCCGGCACCCGCTATCGCGGCGATTTCGAGGAACGCCTCAAGGCCGTGGTCAGTGAGCTCGAACAGCATGACGACGCGGTGCTGTTCATCGATGAAATCCATACCGTCATCGGTGCGGGCGCGACCAGCGGCGGCTCGATGGACGCATCGAACCTGCTGAAACCGGCCCTGCAGGGCGGCACGCTGAAATGCATCGGCTCGACCACGTACAAGGAATACCGCTCGTACTTCGAGAAGGACCGCGCCCTGGTGCGCCGGTTCCAGAAGATCGACGTGCCGGAACCGAGCGTGGAAGACACGGTCAAGATCCTGCGCGGCCTGAAGCCGTATTACGAAAAGCATCATCGGGTGCGCTACACCGCGGCGGCCCTGCGGACGGCGGTGGAACTGGCGGCCAAGTATATCAACGACCGCAAACTGCCCGACAAGGCGATCGACGTGATCGACGAGGTGGGCGCGGCACAGAAACTGGTGCCCGAAAGCCGGCGCAAGAAGCTGATCACGGTCAAGGACGTCGAAGCCGTGGTTGCCAAGATCGCGCGCATCCCCCCGAAAAGCGTGTCGCGCTCCGACAAGGAATCGCTCAAGACGCTGGATGCCGATCTCAAACGCGTCGTGTTCGGACAGGACAGCGCCATCGATGCCCTGGCGTCGGCCATCAAGCTCGCCCGCGCGGGCTTGCGCGAACCCGACAAGCCGATCGGCTCTTACCTGTTCTCCGGCCCGACCGGCGTCGGCAAGACAGAGGTCGCGCGGCAGCTTGCCAATACGCTGGGCGTGGAACTGACCCGGTTCGACATGTCGGAATACATGGAACGCCATTCGGTCTCGCGCCTGATCGGTGCGCCGCCCGGTTATGTCGGCTTCGACCAGGGCGGCCTGCTGACCGACGCGGTCGACCAGCATCCCCATTCGGTGCTGCTGCTCGACGAGATCGAAAAGGCCCATCCGGATGTGTTCAACATCCTCCTCCAGATCATGGATCACGGAAAACTGACCGACCACAACGGCAAGAGCGTCGATTTTCGCAACGTGATCCTGATCATGACCACGAATGCGGGCGCGGCCGACATGGCGAAGCCGGCCATCGGGTTCGAGCGCAGCTCGCGCATCGGCGAGGACGAGGAGGCGATCAAGCGCATGTTCACCCCTGAATTCCGCAACCGGCTGGATTCGATCATTCCGTTCTCCAGCCTGCCGAAGGAAGTGGTTATGCTGGTGGTCGACAAGTTCATCATGCAGCTTGAGGTCCAGCTCGAGGACCGAAACGTGACGTTCGAACTGTCGGACGCGGCAAGAAGCTGGCTGTGCCGCAAGGGCTACGACGAAGCCTATGGCGCCCGGCCGCTGTCCCGCGTTATCCAGGACAACATCAAGAAACCGCTGGCCGACGAGATCCTGTTCGGCAAGCTGTCCAAGGGCGGGGTCGTGCAGGTCGACGTCAAGACCGAAGACGACACCCTCACCTTCGTCACCCTCGCCGCACCGCCGAAGGGCAAGGGGAAGGACCCGGACACGGACCCCGACGACGACGGCCCCGATGGGGACGACAAGGTCGAGGAACTGGTGGAGTAGGGTTTCCGATACGCAGAAAATGAAAAACCCGGCCTTGTGCCGGGTTTTTTGTGTCGGGCGGGTCCGGGCGTAACTTTTGGCAATCAGTCCCCCGGGCGCCGACCCGAGGGGCCAGGAACCCGGTTTCGTTCATGGTGAGTCTGGGTCCCCGGGTCGGCAGGCTATGTTTCGACAGCCGGCTGCGATAATGCCTGCCGGCGCTCGCGCAGGGCCTGCAGGATTATTTGTGTCGCCGACCACAGGAACAGGCCCGCCATGATGCCGGCGACGATGAGATCGGGCCAGGCCGTTTGCGTGGCCCACACACCGCTTGCCGCGGCCATGACGGCGACATTGCCGATGGCGTCGTTGCGGCTGCAGAGCCAGACCGACCGCACATTCGCATCGCCGTCCCGGTATTTCATGAGGAGCAGAACACTGATCAGGTTCGCCGTCAGTGCCAGAAAGCCGATCGCGCCCATGACCTCCGCCCGTGGCACGTCCAGCACCAGAAACTGATAGGCAGTCGATCCGAATACCCAGAGCCCGATGGCGCCGAGACTGAGCCCTTTGAACAGGGCGGCACGGGTGCGCCATATGAGGGGCATGCCGATAACGAACATGGTTATCGCGTAGGTAGCGGTATCGCCGAGAAAATCGAGCGCATCGGCCTGTAGTGCCTGCGAACCGGACAGCATGCCGGCGGACATTTCCACCACAAACATAATGCCGTTGATTGCAATCACGGCCCAGAGCGCCCGCTTATAGGGGCCGGACGCACCGTCAAATCCAGGATCGTTGTCGCAGCAGTTGAAGCTCATGGGGTTAAATACCGGTGGTGTCTCATGATCGGGTTCGAATGTAGTACCTATAGCCACTGTAGGTTCAAGAGGGGACTTGCGCTGAGATTTTCCATGGAGGATCACCCGTTGGAAGGCGTCGCTTGCGGCCGTTCGCGCGTCGACCCGATCAGCAACGCGCCAACGCCGCAGACAATCGCGACATCGGCAAGATTGAAGGCCGGCCAGTGATACGCGGCGAGATAAAAATCGAGAAAATCCGTCACCGCGCCGTCTTCCAGTCGGTCAACGGCATTGCCAGTCGCCCCGCCGACGATCGCCGCGAGGCCGAACTTTTGAAGCAGGTGGTCGTTACGCCATAGCCAAACGGTCAGTCCGGCCGCGATCAACAGGGCAATGGCCGCCAGGATATACGGGGAATACGCACTGTCCGACGCGAGAAGGCCAAAACTGATACCGCGATTATAGCCAAGTGCCAGATTGAAGAACGATGTAACAGGAATCTGTCGCTCGACCCCGGTCAGGACAGCCTCAACCACATGTTTGATGATCAGATCGCCCGCCGTGATGGTGGCCGCCAGCACGATCGCCCATCGGTTCAGTGCCAAAGCCGACCGGTTCACGATTCGAGAATGCGCCGCCGCTCCTCGAACTCCTCCTTATCGATCTCTCCGCGGGCGAACCGGTCTTTCAGAATATCTACGGCTGTCCTGGTCGGCGGCGCGGCATGTATCTGGGTGTGACCGTGGTTCGATCCGCTCATCCAGCGAACGATCAGCATCACCACGATTACGGCAACGGCCAGAAATACAATCATCATGATCGGGCCCATGAACCAGCCGCCCCCCATCATGTGCGGGCCGTGATAGTCCGTCTGCGCCTGTGCCAGGACGACCGTTGGCATCGAGAGAATGCCTAACCCACCGGCCGCCGGTGTGAGAAGTCGGGTCATGATATCTCCTCCGGGTGTTGATTTATCCACTCCAGGATACGACCTACAGTAACTGTAGGTTCAAGGAGAAAATGATGTCTGGTGACCTGACGATAGGCGAGCTGGGGCAAAAAACCGGCTGCAAGGTGCAGACCATCCGCTATTACGAGCAGATCGGGTTGATGCCGGAGCCGCTGCGCACATCCGGTAACCAGCGCCGCTACAACCCGGGCCATGCGGAAAGACTGGCCTTCATTCGCCACAGCCGGGAACTGGGGTTTTCTTTGGACGCGATCCGGGAACTCCTCGAGATCAGCGACGATCCCGGGCGGTCATGCGACACGGTAGATCGCATTGCACGCGATCAGCTTGAGGAGGTTGACCGCCGCATCAGGAGCCTGAAGGCCATGAAAGGCGAGCTCGAAAGAATGATCCTGCAATGCAGGGGCGATAAAGTCGCCGATTGCCGGATAATCGAGGTACTCAGCGATCACTCGCAATGCCTTGCGAAGGATCACGATCCGCCCCCGCGGTAAATTTTGTCTCCCGATACCGACCCGTCCCGGACACCGGTCGCATCGCCCACCAGAACCCCGCGAGCGGAACGAGGATCCATTGAAGGACCGGACTAAGTCCGGCCCCCAATACAGGAATTACTGGCATCGCGCCGCGATATGCCCATGCCTGCCTCACCTCGATGTTCAGCCATTCGCTGAACACGGTATAGGTGACGCCGAACAGCACGGTGAGAACAAGCACTAACCCAAACCGACTGGCGGGCCAGTCTGCCCGTCCTGCGAGCAATAAAGAGAGAACGATGGCACTCAGGGCGATGAGGATATCGCCGCCGGTGCAATGAACTACGGCAAAGACGATTTCACCCCAATCTCCCGTCTCCCAGATCGTATAGAGCGGGATATGGGCGGATTCCCAGACCAGGTTCCCCGCAGCGACAAACAGCAGATAACGACGCAGCGTCGAAAGCCAGGCGCCGGCGCCTGGTTCGGATTTCCGTGCGGCTGCATCCGATCCTGGGAGGTCCTTCATTAAAAAACGCCCTCGATAATTCGCTTCCACATACTCGGCGGTTCTTTCTCCGTCGGACCGGCCGCGTTGTTTATCAGCCCGTTTACGTAAAGCACCATGTTGACCGGTTGAAATCTGAGACCATGAAAATTGGCGGCCCAGCGGCCGTTCTTGTCGATAATGTGGGTCACGACGCTGTGAACCTGGAAGCTATCGCCGGTTTTAATGAATTTATGCCCGAACGCCGCAGCCAGTTTCCGCGTCGTATCCTCCTGTTGACCGGCTGTTGTCGTCAGAAACGACCAGTTGACCGGATCGAGCCCGTGAGCCGGTCCGTAGGACTTCAGGGTCTCAAGCGTGTCGTTGACGGGGTCGGTCGTGACGGTGATGAACCGCACCATATCCTTCATCGGTGTCCGGTTGATCATGGACTGAATTTTCGAGAGGTGCTCGGCATGCAGCGGACAGATGTCGGGGCATTTTGTATAGATAAAATTCAGAACGACTATTTTGTCGCTCAATCCGGTCGACGTGACGACGCGTCCGTCGGTGTTCTGCAGCTTGAATACGGGAGCCTGTGTGTCGATTTGCTGAAAGAATTTTTCCTTGTCGCCCATGACTTTGTCGATGTTCGCGCCGGGATGGTGCGCCGAAGACGGAGATACACCGACCAGAAGCGCAACCAGCACCAGGAACGACCCTGGTCTTCGCAACAGATATCGGAACAAAGGCTTCTTTCGTCGCACCCCATGCTTTCTCATCCTGCCCGGGCCGGAGCCGACGTAACCCACCCGCTCTGACTTCTGCAACCGACGGATTAGGCCAGCCATCAGTTTTCCGAACCGGGCGTATCGTCAGGAGCGTTTTGGTCCGCCGACTGAGCGGTGCCCGACTTTCCGGTTGTCTTATTCATGCAGCACAGTCCGAGTGCGCACATCGCGGCGCAAGGAAGCACGCTGATCAGAATGGGGGCGATACCGGCCGCCACCAGCCAGCTCCAGTTCAACGCCAGACCGCCCGCGACCGCAAATACGGCAAGAATGACCGCGCCGCGCCGGCCGCCCAGATAATATCTGGCAGCGTGCCACAGGTCCTGGGCAAACGAAGTTTCCGCGGGATCGACGGGTGATGGAGTCGTCATCTTCTAATTCCTTGTACAAGGGGGGTGAGGCCGGACTTTCCCTGAACCGGTCAATCGCGTCGATTCCTGCGATTGGCGAAAAAGAGATATTTTGCGAGCGCCGCGACGGCGAGCGCGATGAGCACGATGACGAGTAATCCGAAAAGGCCCATGCCCCACATCATCCCGCTGCCCATCATCCCGCCGCCATCCATCATTCCATTCATCATTTTTCGTCTCCTTTCAAAGTCGATTGTTTTCGGACTGCGTCCGTAATTCGTTGCTGGCGGGCGCGGATCGGCGCCGACCAGCTATTCTTGATGAAAGACAGCACCGCCCCGATCTGTTCGTCTGTCAGTACCCCGCCAAAGGCGGGCATATCGCTTTGGTAGCCGTCCGGTGCGAGGGGCGGTTTCAGGCCGTCCCTGGTCAACCGAAACAACTGTGCGTCCGCGTGGTGCCAGGTATGTCCGGTCTCGTCGTGCGGCGGCGCCGGCAGCTTTCCATCCGGCTTGCGGGTACGCCAGTCGGGCTGTCCCTCCAGCTTAGCGCCGTGGCAGGACGCGCATTGTTGGCCGTAAATGGTACGGCCGATGGCTACCAGGGATTCGTCATCGGCATCGATTTCTACCGTGAACACCCTGTCCGGAACGGACCGGAACCATATACCGGCCCCGGCTGCGGCCAGCACCACGCCCGTGATACCGATCGAGATCCTGCGTTTGTTTTTTCCGATCAGCGTCATTCGACGGCGAAGACCTTCGGTGCGCCAGTGCCAGTGGCGGTGCCGGTACCGATTTCGTAGATCGTGAACGGTTCGGTTTTCTCGCCGTTCATACCGGGGGACCCCATCGGCATTCCCGGCAGGGTCACGCCCTTGATCGGCGGACGTTCCGACAGCAGCCGCTTCACGGTGTTTACCGGGACGTGACCGCTAACCACGTAGTCGTCTACCATTCCGAGGTGGCATCCCTGGAATTCCTCGGTAATACCGGCCGTGCGGCTTAACGCGACAAGGTCGTGCGTCGGCTTCACCGTGACGACAAAGCCGTTTCTCGCCAGATAATCGGCATAATTTTCACAGCACCCGCATTGCGGATTCTTGTATATGGTAATTTCCGGCATTGTCTGCTGCGCTGTGGCGGGCATCGCGACGGCGAGACCGATGGCGAGAACTGCGAGAGAAAAAAGCTTGCGCATAATTGTTGTCTCCTTGTTTGAGTGCGTTTGATTGAAATGTGAAGCTGCAATCAGGCGACCCGGATGACGCCCGTCATCCCCCCGGCCTGATGTTCGAGGATATGGCAGTGAAACATCCAGTCGCCCGGATTGTCGGCAACGAATGCGATGTCGACCCGTTCGCGCGGTGCCATCAGGACTGTGTCCTGCCACTCCCGGTAGCGTGTCGGCCTTCCGTTACGAGAAAGGACCCGAAACGAATGGCCATGCAGGTGGATCGGGTGGTGCCATGCTGTATCGTTGTTGAGCGCCAGGATGCAGGTCTGTCCCCGCGCGAGTTTCAACAGCGGGTCCATGACGTGACCGGTGGCGGCAACGCCGTTGATCGCCCACGCCTTGCCGTTGCGCATCATTTCGCGCATCGACATTCCGCGCCCGCCCATCATACCCCGCATCATGCCGCCCATCATGCCGCCGCCGAATTGTACGTCGGACCGTTTGGCGGCGGCGAGGTCCGGTTCCGGCATGGTATTGGATGGAAGCGCGAGGGAAGCCTGCAACGGCCGGTCACGTAACTGCTTCGGCCCGTATACCAAATCGAGCACGTCGTATTCCATGCCGCGATAGAACGTGTCGGTAACGGTGAACCGATCCCCCGCCCGGTTGGTCATGTCGAGCACGATATCCGCGCGCATCGCGGGACCGAGAACCACCCGGCTCTCCGGGGCTTCGTGGGGCGTGACCGGCTGGCCGTCATAGGCGATGACCATCGGGCGATGGCCAGTGAAGTTCAGCGAAAATATGCGGGCGTTCGCGGCATTGATCAGGCGCAGCCGGATGCGTTCGCCGCTCCGAACGCCGAAATTTTCCGGTTCGCGGCCGTTGAGGGTCATCAGGTTGCCGACCCGGCCGTTGTGGCTCATATCGTGAAAATTGCCGAAATCGTTGCTGATCCGGGCATCCGGCATGAGGCGCCAGTCGTCGAGCACCCAGGTCAGGTCCCGGTCGACCCGGATGGGTTCTTTCTCTTCCACAATCAACGGGCCGTACAGGCCGCGCCCGACCTGCTCGAAGCTCCGCTGGTGGGGGTGATACCAGTAGGTGCCGGCATCGGGCACATCGAATTCATATGTGAAGGTTTTGCCGGAGGCGATCGGTATTTGGGTCAGATGGGGGACGCCGTCCATCGGGTTGGGGACACGAAGACCGTGCCAGTGGACGGTGGTTTCCTCGCCGAGCCGGTTGTCGACGGAAACGCGTAACCGATCTCCCTGCCGCACGCGGATTTCGGTTCCCGGGACAGCGCCGTTATAGGCCCAGACCGGCGTGTCCGGATATTTTGCGCCGGCAAGGCGCGTACGGCCCTCCGCCACGACAAGGCGAAAGTTCCGCGTCTCTGCTGCGATAGCGTTGCCGACGGGAACGGCGGTTGTCGCCGCGAGGCTCGCTCCTGCCGCCAGAAAGGCGCGGCGGGAAATACGTGTATGAGTGTATTTATGCATAGTCCGACTTTCCTGTGTCCGCTGCTGTCGATCAGAAAAGACGACAGCGCTTGAACATCGGTCAGACGCCAACTCGCCATATTCAGGAACGGCACAGCTGTGTCCAACCGGATTCGGACGGCCCGGTCCCGCTTATCCGCAGGAATGAGACGTCAGATCGGGAAAGTCGGTCTGGGTGGGTGGGGGGCGGGCGAAAAGGTGGTGCTGTGCAACGCGGGTGATTCAACCCGGAAAGGTTGTCCCGGTTCGGACTGCCGTGCGAATTTCTCGGGCACCGGCATGACAAAATTTGTCGATGCGCAAACCGAATGACAACTGCCAAAATTTGCGGTGTCTTCGCTGCCGCACCCGTCGCAATCGCCGCCGTTGGAAGGAGCCATCTCGCCAGCGAGCGACATACTAACGGTCATATCGCTCGCTTGGACGGCGGATAGCGTCAGGCCCACGCTCAGCATGACACCGAGCAGGCAAGCTATGATCCGGCGGGAGGTCCAACAACTCATATAGTCTTCAGGATGGATGTGATCGACGGAATTGACAAGACATTTGCTGCTGCCGCGACTTTCGGTCGCGTAACGATATCTGTCATTCTCGGTAATCTTTAGGCCGTTCTTGACGATAAGGGAACGATTTGAGAGGCCAGCCCCTGGATAATCGGGCACTCTGGACCGTCGGCATTATCGAAATGTTGAGCGACCATTCGCAGTGCCTCGAGAAAGATCACGATCCGGCCCGTGGTGGAATTTGAAAGGATGGGCGGGAAGCGGCGTTTGTGTGGCGGCTTCGCTTCTCGGTCCGAATGAAATTCAAGCTGAATGTTCGCTATTTGTTCTTGTCTGTGGTATGATCCGGTTCTTTGGCGATGCCTGCTGCGGCCGGGTGGGTGATCACGACACAGGAGTCACGCTGCGAAACCACATTCATTCAAAATCAGACGTAGTCAATTCGCGAAACGGGGCGGGCCGGTAAGGCCTTCGGGCCCGTCCTCACCGTTCCGTCCCTTCGGGTGCATGGGGTTGTTTTACAGGTTTCCGCAAATGCCCGGCCGGTGCGTGCGCGCAACGGGGGTATCCGGCACGGCCATCGAACCCCGCTCTCACCGTTCCGTCCCTTCGGGTGCATGGGGTTGTTTTACAAGTTTCCGCAAATGCCCGGCCGGTGCGTGCGCGCAACGGGGGTATCCGGCATGTCTATCGGACCCCGCATCAACCCCGTATCACCCCACTGCCCCTTCGGGTGTATGGGGTTGTTTTGCAGGTTTCTGCAAATGCGCGGCCGGCGCGGGGGGATGTTGCCCGATTGTCGTTCCCGCCTGCGCGGGAATGACGACTGGCGCAGGCGTCAGTCTAGACCGCCAGGACGAAGTCGCGGATTTTCGCAATCGCCGCTTTCGACGCATCCGTGTCCGGGTCGGCGGTGACGAACGTATGCGGCTGGCCGTCGAACTTGTGCACCTCGATCTCGCCGCCTTTCGACCGGTAGAGATCGGCGAAGGCGTCCTGCCAGGTATGGTCGACATTGGCGTCCGCCGTGCCCTGGACGACGCACATCGGCGGCATATGGGTGGCCTCCCCACGTTCGAGCAGCAGGTGTGGATTTCCTTCTTCCATGTCGGCCTCGGAGGCGAAGCAGGCATTGTGGGCGGCGACGAGGCGTTCGTTGCCGGCGTCGCGCACCATGCGGTAGCGCGCCAGCGGATCGAGAATCGGCCAGGCGGCGACGAAGAAACCGACGCTGGCATCCACCATGGTGAGTTCCGGGTCCATCGTGGTCCAGCGCTTGCCGCCGGGGCACAGGGCGACGAGCCCCATCTGCTGCGCGCCGCTGGACGAACCCAGCGCGCCCAGCATCGACATATCGACATCGAGCGTTCCGGCATTCGCCTTGAACCAGCGGATGCCGTAGCTGACGTCGTCGACCATCGCCGGATACTGCGCCTCGTCCGACAGTCGGAAATCCAGCGCGCAGACGCCGACGCCGTGGGCCGCCAGGTCTTCGTGGATCACGGCATTATTCAGCCGGTCGCCCGACCCCCAGGCGCCGCCATGAACGTCGATCATCCATTTTACGGGGCCGCTCGCGTCCGGCCGGTAGAGGCGGGCGAGCAGGGTGGTCCCGTCAATCGTGCGATAGGCGACGTCGTCGGTGGCGGTCATGATAAATCCTTTTCATCGCTGGGCGGAGTTCGGAAAACGATTGTCATCCCGGCCCTGTGCCGGGATCCAGTTTCGTCGGGTTCAAGCACTGGACCCCGGAATAAATCCGGGGTGACGAATTTTAAAGTCATCGATACAGGGAATTTATCCGATCAAGAACGAACTGCAAATCTACGGCGACTCGTTGGACCGCTTGAACGGCGACAATTCGCTCAGCGAATCCATTTCGTGCTCGATGCCCCGGCGTTCGCGTTCGACGAAATCGGCGACGGCGTTGCGGAAGCCCTCGTCGCGGATCCAGTGGGCGCTGTAGGTCGCGGACGGCAGATACCCGCGGCTGATCTTGTGCGGCCCCTGGGCGCCGGCCTCGACCTTGGACAGGCCGTTTTCAATCGCGAACTCGATGCCGCGATAGAAGCAGGCCTCGAAATACAGCATCTTGAAATGGTCGACGCAGCCCCAGTTGCGGCCCCACAGCATGTCCGGGCCGCGCAGGTTCAGCGCGCCTGCCACGTAGTCGCCGTCATGGCGGGCGATGACCAGCACCACGTTATCGGCCATGCGTTCGCGCAGCAGCTGGAAGAATTCGTAGTTCAGATAGGCGTGGGCCCATTTGCGGTCGACCGTGTTCAGGTAAAACCCGTAGAACGCTTCCATGTGTTCGGCGCGGATATCGTCGCCGGTCAGGACCTCAATATCGACCTCGGCGTTGGCCGCCGCGCGTTCCTTGCGGATCATCTTGCGCTTGCGGGAATTCAGCGTGTCGAGGAAATCGTCGAATGTCTCGTAGCCGTCATTCTGCCAGTGGAACTGCTGGCCCTGTCGCTGGAGCAGGCCCATCTCGCCAAGCTCGGTCCATTCGTCCTCCATCGGAAACGTGATGTGCAGCGACGAGACCTTGTGCTGTTTTGCGAGTTCCAGCAGGCCGGCGGCCAGCAGGCGGCGGGTGTGCGGTTTGTCGTCGCCGGCGCGGACCAGGAGGCGTGGGCCGGTGACCGGCGAGAACGGCACGGAGACCTGCAGCTTCGGATAGTACTGCCCGCCGGCGCGCTCGTAGGCATCCGCCCAGCCCCAGTCGAACACGTATTCGCCGTGCGAATGGTTCTTGAGATAGCAGGGCGCGCAGCCCGCGATGCCGTTCTCGTCTTCTATGACGATATGCTGGGGCAGCCAGCCGGTCTCGCCGGTGGCGGCGCCCGAATCCTCGAGCGCTTTCAGGAACGTGTGCGATACGAACGGGTTTTCGTCCCCCGCGCAGGCGTTCCAGTGTTCCGCCGACACCTCGCCGAGCGACGATATGACCTTTACCGTGACTGCATCGCCGCCGTCCGGCATCGTTATTCGATCTCGAAAACGGCGTCTACTTCAACCGCGACCCCGGCCGGCAGCGAGGCCACCGCGACCGCGAACCGCGCATGTTTCCCGGCGTCTTCGCCGAGCACCTCGACCATGAGATCGGATGCGCCGTTGATGACGGCGGGCGGGCCGGTGAAATCCGCCGGCGCGTTGACGAACCCGCCGAGCTTGATTGCCTTGGCGCGGTCGATGTCGTCGCCGACCGCGGCGCGCAGCTGGGCGAGAATATTGAGACCGCAGAGCCGTGCCGCCGCATATCCGTCCTCGACCGTCAGGTCGCCGCCGACCTTGCCCTTTGCGCTGGCGTCCGACGTGATGGAGACCTGTCCGGAGATGAAGACCTGGTTGCCGGAGCGGCGATAGGGGACGTAGTTCGCCTGCGGGACGGGGGCGTCCGGCAGCGTGATGCCAAGTTCCTTAAGTCGCGAGTCGATACGTCCGGCCATGTCGGTTCTCCGTTGTTCGACCGGAGCCTACCGCCCTGTCCGCGGGCGATCCAGTGTCGAATTTTCGGCCACGGTTTCAATGGTTTGCATGGTAAAAACCTGTTAACACTTCTGGCGTAGATTCGATACGCGACTGGACGGCGGCAGGCCCGTTTGAGATAGTCCGCCACGACAGGCGTAACCGGCGGGGACCCCCGCATTCGGGGCACGCCGGCAGGCCGGGAAAGAGGCCGGGAAAGAGGCAGAGATGAGCATTGGCACGAAACTTTTCACCATGCTGAACGGCGTAGAGGTGGGAACCGATTCCCAGGGCAACCGCTATTACCGCGCAAAGCGGACCCCCCAGGGCGCCAGGGAACGGCGCTGGGTCGTCTATGACGGCAAGGTCGAAGCGTCCCGCGTGCCGCCGGCGTGGCATTCCTGGCTGCACCATACGACCGACGCGGTGCCGACCGACGATTCCGCCAAGCGGTGGGACTGGCAGACCGAGCATGTCCCCAACATGACGGGGACGCCGAACGCCTACCGCCCCCCGGGGCATGTCCTGAAAGGCGGAAAACGCGATGCCGCGACCGGCGATTACGAACCGTGGCAGCCGTCCTGATTGCTGAATTCGGGACACGTGCAGTCCCCTCGCCAAAACGGGCGCCCGACGGCAGGCGCCAGGAACCGGGAATTGAAAGCTGATGCGTAAAAACCTTATCGAAACCGTGATGGGTGCGGTGGTTCTGGCCGTCGCAGGGTTCTTTATCTTCTTTGCCTATAGCAAGGCCGACATCGGCACCGTCGAAGGCTACGAGATCAGGGCGAAGTTCGACCGGATCGACGGCGTCCGGGCCGGGTCCGACGTGCGGATGAGCGGTATCAAGATCGGCACCGTCACGTCGTCGGTGCTCGATCCCAAGACCTATTTCGCGCTCGTGAAAATGAATATCAGCACCGAGGTAAAGGTGCCCGAGGATACCTCGATTGCGGTGTCGTCGGACGGTTTGCTGGGCGACAAGTTCCTCGCGCTCTCGCCCGGCGGGTCCGATGACATGCTGCCCCCCGGCGGCGAAATCACGACCACCCAGGGGTCGGTCGACCTGATGGGGCTGGTCGGTCAGATGATCTTCAGCCAGACCAACAAGGACGGCGAAAAGAAATAGTCCGGGGCCGAAACATGCTTCCCCTGATCATGCCCGTCCGCTCGGCCGTGCGGCGATATGCGTTGCAAGGCCTTGCCGTGTTTCTGGGTCTGCTCGGCAGTCTGACAGTCCTGCCGGGTCCGGTCCTGGCGCAGCAGATTGCCGTCCTTCAGGGGCTGAACAAGATCACGGCCCGCGTGTCCACGATCGAAGCGCCGATCGACCAGCCCGTGCGCTTCGGGACCCTTGATATTACCGCAAAGCGCTGCAGCAAGCGGCCGCCGGAGGAAACGCCGGAATCGACCGCCTATCTCGAAATTCGCGAAAGGCGTGCCGGGGAACAGTCGGTGGAATTATTCGCCGGCTGGATGTTTGCGTCCTCGCCGGCGGTCTCGTCGATGGAGCACCCGGTCTACGACGTCTGGGTGATCGACTGCAGGAACGCATCCAGTTCCGACTGAGAAAGCGCCGGATCGAAGGTGGCGGAGGCGTCCAGCGCTTCCGAAAGCAACTGGCGATATCCCGCCCGCGGCAGTTCGACGACTCCGAACTGCGCCAGATGGTCGGTGACGAACTGCGTATCCAGTAAAATGTAGCCGCCTTTGACAAGCCGGGCGACGAGGTGAACGAGCGCGACCTTGCTGGCGTCGCGTGCCCGGCTGAACATGCTTTCGCCGAAAAAAGCCGCGCCGAGCGATACGCCGTACAGTCCGCCGACGAGCTCGCCGTCCTGCCATGCTTCCACGCAATGGGCGCGGCCGAGTTCATGCAGGTCGCCGTAGAGCGAGACGATTTCATCGTTGATCCAGGTGTCGTCGCGATTGGGGCCGGGAGCGGCACAGGACCGGACGACCTCCGTGAACGCGGTATTGCATCTGATGTCGTACAATCCGCTGCGCACGGTACGGCGCAACCGCCGGGAAACATGAAAGCCATCCAACGGCAGAATCCCGCGCTTTTCCGGGTCTATCCAGAACAGCGTCGGGTCGTCGCGCCGTTCCGCCATCGGAAACAGGCCGACGGCATAGGCGCGCAACAGTATTTCAGGCGTCAGTTTGTTCATTGGCGACGGGGCACACCGGTCGTTCAGGCGCTTCGTCAGCCGTTCGGGGTTTCCCCCGCGACGAAGCGTTCCAGCCAATGGATATCATAATCGCCGTTTATGAAATCGGAATTTTCAATAATTTTTGCGTGAAGCGGGATCGTGGTGTCGATTCCGCCGATCACGAATTCCTCCAGCGAACGGCGAAGCCGCATCAGGCATTCGTTGCGGTTCCGGCCATGCACGATCAGCTTCGCGACAAGGCTGTCGTAATAGGGCGGGATGGAATATCCGGCGTAAAGTCCCGAATCCACCCGGACGGACAGCCCGCCCGGCGGATGATAGTCGGTAACAAGCCCGGGAGACGGCACGAAGGTTTCCGGATGTTCCGCCGTGATCCGGCACTCTATCGCATGGCCCTGGAAAGTGATGTCGTCCTGGGTGAAGGAAAGCGGTGAGCCCGCCGCGACGCGGATCTGCTCGCGCACCATGTCGATGCCCGTGATCATCTCGGTCACCGGGTGTTCAACCTGCAGGCGGGTATTCATCTCGATAAAATAAAACTCGCCGTCCTCGAACAGGAACTCGATGGTTCCGGCATTGGCATAGCCGATCCGCCGGACGGCATCCGCGGCGATCTTGCCGATCTTTTCGCGCTGCTGGTCGTTGAGGGCGGGGGAGCGGGCTTCCTCCAGCACTTTCTGATGACGGCGCTGCAGCGAGCAGTCGCGTTCGCCCAGATGTACGGCGCCGCCCTGGCCGTCGGCAAAAACCTGGACCTCGATGTGGCGCGGCTTCTCGAGGAATTTTTCCATGTAAACGGTGTCGTTGCGGAAGCTTGCCTTGGCTTCGGTGCGCGCCATCGTATAGGCCGCCTCGACCTCGTCGGCACTGCGGACGATCTGCATGCCGCGCCCGCCGCCGCCGCCGGCCGCCTTGATCAGGACCGGGTAGCCGATCTGGTCGGCGATGCTCCGCGCATCGCTTGGCGTCTCGATGGCGCCGGCCGAACCGGGGACAACCGGAACGCCGTTTTCCTCGACCGCCTGTTTCGCCGCAACCTTGTCGCCCATCAGCGCGATATGTTCGGCGCTGGGCCCGATAAAGGTGAAGCCGTGTTCTTCGAGGATCGACGCGAAACTGGCTTCCTCGGACAGGAACCCGTAGCCGGGATGCACGGCATCCGCACCGGTAATCGTGGCTGCAGACACGATCGCGGGAATATTCAGATAGCTTTGCTTGGCATCGGGCGGGCCCAGGCACACGCTTTCATCCGCGAGGCGGACATGCATGGCGTCTGCGTCGGCGGTCGAATGGACCGCGACTGTCGAGATGCCCATCTCCTTGCAGGCGCGATGGATGCGGAGGGCGATTTCGCCACGGTTTGCGATAAGGACTTTTTCGAACATTTGCTGTGCCGGTTCCGGCCCGTGCGGGCGCTATTCGACCAGAAGAAGTTCTTCGCCGAATTCGACCGGGGTCGAATCTCCGACGAGAATTTGCACGACCTTGCCGCTGGCGGTGGCGCGAACCGGGTTGTAGGTCTTCATGGCTTCGATCAGCATCACGGTCTGGCCCTCGGTTATGGTATCGCCGACGCGGATAAACGGTTCGGCCCCCGGTTCGGGCGAGGCGAAAACGGTGCCAACCATCGGCGACAGGATCGGCGTCCCCTTCCTTGGCGCGGTAGCACCGCCGGTATCGGCCCCCTGCAGCGCTGTGGCCGGTGCCGCCTGCGCTTCAACGGATACGACCTGTGCGCCGCCGATCTGACGGGCGACGCGTATGCGGCGGCCGGTGCTTTCATATTCGATCTCGCTCAGACCTGTTTCATTCAGCAGGTCCGAAAGCTTGCGGACAAGATCGGGGTCGACGTCGAATTTGTTAGCCATCAGGCGTCCTTCTTGGAAGCGGTCAGTTCTGCCATCGCATCGATTGCCAGAAGATACCCGTGTGCGCCGAAGCCGGAAATTATCCCGGTCGCGCCCGCGGATACGTAGGAATGTTGCCGGAAACCCTCGCGGCGGAAGATGTTGGAAATATGGATCTCGATGACCGGAAGCCCGGTGAGTACAAGGGCGTCGAGAATGGCAACGGATGTATGCGTGAAAGCCGCCGGATTGATAATGATCCCGTCCGCCGTATCGCGCGCCTGCTGGATCCAGTCGATCAGGTCGGCTTCGCTGTTGGACTGGCGGAAATCGATTGTAACCCCGGCGGCGGCATGCCCCTCGCAGTCTTGCCGAATATCGTCGAGGGTCTTGTGGCCATAGATCTCCGGCTCCCGGACCCCGAGCATATTCAGGTTGGGACCGTTCAGGATCAGTATTCGGGCAGTTGTAGACAAATGATCTCTCGTGTACCGGGCAGCCAAGTCTTAGCCATACCCTATCACGAATCGTTTGGGCAATGGCCGCGAAAGCCCGGAATTCGGCGCTGTCGGGGCCTTCGATTCGTTTCGCGCCGGCGACGCTTTGCTGCAAGGGGCGGGATACCGTCACGCCTGCGGCGGGAAGTTATCCACAATTTTACGGGAAATTAACCCCATTATTGCAATATTTTTCCATGGACACGCAAAGTACATCTTCTCCGCCCCCGGCGGCGCCTCAGGGCATGGAGCGCCGGATGGTGCTCCGGCTTCTTTCGCATTGGCGGGAGTGGTGCGGCGACGCGCAATATCCGTCTTTCTCCCAGGTCGATCCGGCGCGCATGGCCGAGATCTGGGACTTCAGTTTCGTCCTCGATATTGTCGGGCACGAGGACAATCCCATTGTCCGCACCGTTGGCAGCGAGTTACAGAATTATCTGCCCGAGACGGTCCGGAACTGCCCGTTATCCGACGTGCCCGCTGCATCGCTCATCGAACATGCGGCCGGGTATTATCACGAAATTCTGGACCGCGGCGTCCCCATCTCACGCGGCGGTGAATTTACCAAATACGACGGCATGAAGGTGCTCTATCGCAGCATCATCCTGCCGATGAGCGACGATGGTACATCCGTTTCAGGACTTCTCGGCGCAGCGAACTGCCGCGAAGTTCCGAACGGTTAGGTCCGGATAGAGGACCCCGGAGAGCGCCATGTCGGATATGAAAGCATTCGAAATCCACACCTACCAGAGTGGTAAATGGAAGATCGATTCCGTCTTCGACGATCGGGATCTCGCCATGTTCGAAGCACAGCGCATGGACGAAAGCGGCCGCTACACCAGCATTCGAGTCGTTGAAGAAATCTACGTTGAATCGACGCAGGAAACCAAAACCCGTACCATCTATCGGGGCAGCAAGATCGCCGCCGCAAATGCGGAACAATTGCGGCAATCCAAGGAAAAACGCCTCAACAAGGGACAGGCGGCAAAGAAGCGCCAGGCCGACACCGTTCAGCGCAAACGTGTCGCGCAGAAACGGAAGATCAGGAAAAAAGCCAGCCCCGTCAGGCTGATCATGATCATGATCATGATTACCGCTGCAGCCGGCGGCGCGATGTACGGGCTGATGTTCCTGCAGGGTGGTTTCTGACCCCTAAAATACCCTTTGCGTTGTCCGCCGGACAGGCCTAAAACCCGCCGGCCATGACACAGAAAATCAGAAAATTCCTGGAAGAACGCCGGCCGGAGACCCCGTGCCTGGTGGTCGATCTGGACGTTATCGCCCGCAATTACAGCGACCTCGCGCGGGCCCTGCCGCAGGCCGATATATTCTATGCGGTCAAAGCAAACCCGGCGAAGGAAGTTCTGACCACGCTGCTGCCTCTTGGGGCGTATTTCGATACCGCCAGTATTTACGAGATCGAAACCTGTCTCGATATCGGTGCGTCGCCGGACCGGATCGCTTATGGAAACACCATCAAGAAGGCGCGCGACATCGCCAGCGCGTTCGAGTACGGGATCAGACTGTTCGCGTTCGACAGCCGGGCAGAACTGGCGAAACTCAAAACCCATGCGCCCGGCGCCAGCGTTTTCTGCCGGATATTCATGGACGGGGCCGGCGCAGACTGGCCGTTATCCCGCAAGTTCGGCTGCGAACCCGACCTTGCGATCGAACTGCTGTGCCAGGCCGCGGAAGACGGGCTTCATCCTGCGGGCGTGTCGTTTCATGTCGGATCGCAGCAGCGCAACCTGGCGCAGTGGGATGTCGCGATCGAACGCGCCGCGATGGTGTTCTCGGAACTCGGCGCGCGCGGCATAAAGCTTGAATTGATGAACATGGGCGGCGGCTTTCCGGCGAATTACCGCCAGGATATCGAGCCCGTGGAAAACTACGGCGAAGCGATCCGGGCTTCTGTGGTCAAGCATTTCGGAAACCAGCCGCCACGGATTATCGCCGAGCCCGGCCGCAGCATTGCCGGGGATGCCGGGATCCTCCAGACCGAGGTGGTGCTGGTTGCCGAGAAATCGCGTGAGCCAGACCGGCGCTGGGTGTTCCTCGACGTCGGCAAGTTTGGCGGCTTGCCCGAAACCTTCGAGGAAGCAATTCAGTACCGCATCACGACGCCGCATGACGGCGGTCCTGTCGGGCCGGTCGTTCTGGCGGGGCCGACCTGCGACGAGGTGGATGTCATGTACGATGCGGCGGGGTACACGCTGCCGCTTGCGCTGACCCACGGTGACAAGATCGAGATTCTCAGTGCCGGCGCCTATACCGCGACATACGCATCGATCGGCTTCAACGGGTTTCCGCCGCTCGGCGAATATTACATTTAGGCATTCTATTTCAGGTGCGCTATTTCAGGCGCGATATTTAGGGTGCCGAATGGCTGGATCGGTGCCCGCCAAGCCCCTAAACTGCCCCGGTATTTTCAGGGGAATCGACATGAAGCTATATGGTTTTTCGCGCTCGTCTGCGGCGTTCCGGGTCCGGATCGCGCTCAACCTGAAAGGGATCGCGTGGGAGCATATCAATATCAGCCTGCCGGATGGCGACCAGTTCGGGTCCGACTATACCAGCGTTAATCCGCAGGGGCGGGTGCCGACGCTGATCGACGGCGATCGCAAGCTGATCCAGTCCATGGCGATCCTGGAGTATCTTGACGAAACGCACCCCGAACCGGCGTTCCTGCCGTCGGAGCCGATCGCCCGGGCGCGGGTCCGCGGCCTCGCCGACCTGATCGCCTGCGACATTCATCCGCTGAACAATCTCGCCGTTCTCAAATTCCTGGGCGCCAAAATGGGCGCGGACAAGGACGCGGTGAACGTCACCTGGTATCAGCACTGGATCTATGAAGGTTTCAACGCGCTCGAAGCGATGCTGGCGGACGACGCCGCCACCGGCACGTTCTGCCACGGCGACACGCCGGGTCTGGCGGATATCTGTATCGTGCCGCAGGTGTTCAACGCCCAGCGCTATGAATGCGACCTGGGCCGTTACCCCACGATCATGCGTATCTTCGATGCCTGCATGAAGCTCGATGCGTTCGATTCCGCCCAGCCGTCGAAACAGCCGGACTAGGAATAGGGAAACCTATTTCCTCTTTGCCGCCCGCGCTTCGGCGACGATGGCCCTGAGAGATTCCAGGTCCCGGCCGCCGCGGAGCAATGTGTCCCCGATCGCGAAGGACGGCGTGCCGTTCAGCTTCAGTTTTTGGGCCAGCGCGTAGTTCTCGCGCAGCAGGGCGTCGGTTTCGGGCGAGCGCATGTCGCGGCGCAGTCTGGCCGTGTCGAGTCCGACGGACTCCGCCATCGCCATGATCGCGCTTTCGCCAAAGGCCGAATTCGCTTTCATCATGACCTGGTGGAAGGCCAGGTACTTGCCCTGCTTTCGCGACGCGATCGCCGCGCGTGACGCCAGCACGGAGTTCGGCCCCAGGATCGGCCATTCCTTGTAGACGCGGCGGATATTCGGGTCCGACTTCACGAGCTGCTCGACGATCGGGTGAATGCGCTTGCAGACGCCGCAGCGGTAGTCGAAGAATTCCACCACGGTGACGTCGCCCTTCGGATTGCCGCCGACCGGCGACGCGGCATGGTTCAGCAATGCCGAGCGGTTCGCGCGAAGCAAAGCACGGTCGGCCGCGGCATCGGCCCGTGTCTTCCGGTCCTTCAGGATCCGAGCGGCTTCGGCGATGATTTCCGGGTTGTTGAGAATGTAATCGCGGACGATCTTTTCGATGGCCGCCTTGTCGACATCCTGTGCGGATGCCGGTTGCGCGGGGCCGGCAAGCGGCATGGCGATTGCAAGCCCGCCGGCCAATGCGATCCGGCGCAGGGTTCTGGAATAAAACGTGTTTTTCATAAGAATCTTCAGTTTTTGCGTGGTCGGGCTGTGAGCAAGCATACCCGGAGACCGGCAATCGGTGTCCTTGTTTCGTCGATCCTAGCCCGTGGGCATTAATGCTCTACTCACATTATGTTGAGCGGGAAGCGGGGATGGGCCGGAACGCGCCGGCGCCTTGCCGGCTCTGACCGGCGGGATTCTAGCGGTTTTTCTCTTTCCGGTGCGCCCGTTCGGCGGTATTGGCGATGTCCTGCGCCCGCAGCCAGCTTGGGGAATTCTCCTTCAGCAGGCGTTGCGCCTTCTTCGCCTGGCCCTGGGCATCCAGATTTCGGCCGAGCAGAAGGTTTTGTTCGGCAAGCGCGAGCGCCGACATGCCGAGATCCCCATTGCGGCCATAGGCCGTGGCCGCGAGGCGCCAGGAAAGCGGCATGTAACGGTCGTAGCGGATGGCCTGCTGCAGGTTGCCGAGCGCGACGGGAATCATCTCGGGCTGATTCAGTTCGATCTGCGCGTGGGCGAGCCCGACCCGGAGGAGCGGCTGGCTGGGCTGCAGGTCGACCGCCTTCTGATAGGACGGCAAGGCTTCCTGTATCCTGCCGTTCTCGAACAGCATCTGGCCTTTCAGCTCATGGAAATAGGGGTCGTCGGGCGCCTCGGCGATCAGGCCGTCTATGATGGGGAGGGCCTCGGCGATCCGGGCATCGCGGAAATAGGCGACGGCGCGGGCGTAACGGGCCATCACGGACGGATCGTCCGCCTTGAATTCGTAGAGCGTCTGCGACGGCGGATTGATGAAGCCCTTGAGCTTCCCGACCATCCTGTCATGCATGGCCTGAAGGACGGTTGGCAGCTTGGCGTCGGAATAAGGGGATTTTTTGACGTGGTTGCGGACGAATTCGATACGGTTCTGGGTCAGCGGATGGGTGACCACGTAGTCGTCCTGCCGCGCACGGACAAGGAGTTCCTGGTCCTGCAGCGTTTCGAAAAATTCCAGCAGCCCCCGTGCCGAGGTGCGGGTCTGGTCGAGCAGGTTGACGGCAACCTGATCCGCCGACTGTTCCTGTGTCCGGCTGTATTTCAGCAGGTTTTTCACCGCGACCCCGGTGCCGGCGGCCGTGCCGGCCGCGGCGACGCCGCCGTCTTTCGACAGGACGCCGAGGGCAATACCGACGATCTGGCCGATCAGGGCCTGTGTGCGGGCATCGTCCAGCGCCCCTTCCAGCCGGGCGAGGTGGCCGCCTGTGATATGCCCGATTTCATGCGCAAGCACGCCGATCACCTGCGCCGGGCGTTCGGCCGCCATCAACAGCCCGCTGGTGATGAAAATACGCTGCCCGCGGGCGACAAATGCGTTGAGCGCCTTGTCGTTGACGATGTGCAGGCCGAAATCGCGCTGTTCGATTTTCGCGGCGCGCAGAAGTGGCGAAGCGTAGGTGCGAATGGTATGTTCGATTTCCGCATCGCGGATACCCGCGGCGCGCGCCGCATCGGATGCCAGCAAGATAGACAGCGACATTGACAGCGATACAATCGCGATGACAGCAACGAAAGCTGCCATGGAGGATACTTTAGTGCGCAAGGGCCCAACTTTCATCCATAGTCCTATAAGTAGGTGTGGACCCCTGATCCGTCAATTGATGACCGTGCTGAGCGCGGGTTTCATTTGCGTTGCCTGCGGCAGCGACAGCCCGCCCGAGGGTCAGGTCGGGTTCGTCGAGGGCAATTTCGGCGGCGTGGTTTCGGATGAGCCCCGCTCGGCGCTGATCGGGCGCGATATCCTGTCGGCGGGCGGGAATGCCGTCGATGCCGCGGTTGCGACCTATTTCGCGCTGTCGGTGACCTATTCCGGCGCGGCGACGCTCGGCGGGGGCGGGATGTGCGTGGTGTTTCGCGGCGAGGGCGACGCGGTGGAGGCGATCGACTTCCGCCCCGCGCTGTTCGCCGAGGGCAATCGCGCGGTCATGATCCCGGGGGCCGTGCGCGGCATGTTCGCGCTTCATGCGCGCTACGGTCGGCTGAAGTGGGAAGCGCTGTTGCTGCCCGCCGAACGTCTTGCCCGGTTCGGGAACCCGGTGCCGCGCGCCTTCGCGCGCCAGGTTGCGGGGCTGCCCGAGGCGGCGTTTGCCGATTCCGATTTTCGCCGGATATTCGCGCCGCGCGGCAAGCCCCTGGCGGAGGGTGACATGCTGCGCCAGGAAGAACTGTCGGCCACGCTTGCCGGCATTCGGCTGCGCGGTCCCGGTGAATTCTATGCCGGCGACCTCGCCGGTATCCTGGCCCGGGACCTGGGAAGCATGGCCGGGATAGAGGTGCCGGCGGCCGCATTCCGGGCCTACCGGCCGAAATGGCTCGAGACCGAAATCGTCAATGTCGGCAAGAACGAACTTCATCTGCCCGGCGGCCCCGACGGACAGCGTGCCGCTGCGATCTGGCGGGCGCTCGCGGACAGGCAGCCGCCGCCGGCGCAGGCGCCCCAGGCATCTTTCGACAGCGCGGGCTTCGTTGCGACCGACCTGTCCGGCGGCGCCGTTTCCTGCGTCGTCAGCGCGAATGGAACCGTCGGCGCGGGGCGCATCATCGGTCATAGCGGCATCATCGCGGCGGCCCCGCCGCGCGGGGAAGCGTTTCCGGGATTGCCGATGATTCT
The DNA here is from genome assembly GCA_963977005.1 of uncultured Rhodospirillaceae bacterium. GTDB lineage: Bacteria > Pseudomonadota > Alphaproteobacteria > MPNO01 > UBA830 > CAXBCP01. The sequence goes on along the minus strand of CAXBMQ010000011.1, from coordinate 98,479 downwards.
GGTGAACCGGCCCCTGAAGGATGCGCGCGGCGCGGCCTCCGGTTCCGGCGGCATCGCGGGCATGCGTCGTGTTCTGCGCGCCATCGTGCCGGTCTTCGACGGCGACGAGGCGCTCGACCGGGCGCTGGCCGCGCTGCCGGGGGCGGCAACGGCGAAGGGCCGCGCCAACGCGATCTACTGTCCGCAGGGCGCGCGCGAAGAGCCCGAACTGTGCCGCTTCGGCGCGGATCCGGCGGCCCACGGACTCGCCGTCAGCGCCGCGCTCTGACGATGGCGCTGAAACGATCCGCCCGCGGCCAGGTGCCGCCATTCATCGTCATGGATGTCCTGGCCGAGGCGAACCGCCGCGAAGCCGCCGGCGAGGACGTTCTGCATCTCGAGGTCGGCCAGCCATCGACCGGCGCCCCGTCGGGCGTGATCGAGGTCGCGCAGGCAGCGCTTGCCAGCGACCGGCTGGGCTATACCGAGGCGCTCGGGATCGACCCGCTGCGGGCGCGCATCGCACGCTACTACGCAGACACCCACGATATCGACCTTGCCGCCGACCGCGTGGCCGTGACCACGGGATCGTCCGGCGGTTTCATGCTGGCGTTTTTGTCGGCATTCGATGCCGGCGACCGGGTCGCTCTTGCCGATCCGGGGTATCCCGCGTATCGCAATATCCTGGCGGCGCTCGGGCTGGAGACCGTCGCCCTGCCGACGACCCTGGCGGACCGCTACCAGCCGACCCCCGAACTGCTCGAGCGGGCGGCGCGCGAAACCGGCGCGATCGACGGGTTGATCGTCGCCAGCCCGGCCAACCCGACGGGCACCATGTTGTCGGCGGCCGAAATGAAAGCCCTGACGGAATACTGCGATGCGACCGGCATCCGCCTGATCTCCGACGAGATCTATCACGGCATCACCTATGAAGGGTCAGGGCAGACCGCGCTCGGCTTTACCGACAATGCGTTCGTCGTGAACAGTTTTTCGAAATACTATTCGATGACCGGCTGGCGGGTCGGCTGGATGGTGGTCCCCGAAGACCTGCATCGGTCGGTCGAATGCCTGGCGCAGAATCTGTTTATCTCGGTGCCGTCATTGTCGCAGCGTGCGGCATGTGCGGCGTTCGAGTGCACCGAGGAGCTCGATGCCAACGTGGCGCGATACGCGGCGAACCGTGAATTGCTGCTGCGGGAATTGCCGAAAGCGGGGCTCGACCGTCTCGCGCCGGCCGACGGTGCTTTCTACATCTATGCCGAGGTCGGGCACCTGACCGATGACAGCGAGACGTTCTGCCGCCGGATCCTGGCAGAGACCGGCGTTGCGATGGCGCCGGGCACCGATTTCGACCGGGACCGCGGGCGATCCACCGTCCGCATTTCGTTCGCCGGCGATACACCGACCATGGCCGATGCGGCGCGGCGCCTGCAGGCTTGGCTTCCCGGTTCGATTTAGAACCCGACACCCACGCGCCGGCCGGCGCAGATGAAAAAAGGGGCGCCCGATGAGGCGCCCCGATTCATGTGTGAGTGTTTGACAGTGTCTGTGCCTGTCCGCCTGCCGGGCATCTGGGCCGTCGCCGGCGGCGAGCGCTATTCGACGATTTTCTGCCACCAGCCCTTGCGGCGCGGCTTTTTGTCCTCGGCGGTTGCAACCGCGGCGTCGGGGACGTCGTCAGCCTTGGCCTCCCCGGCAGGGTCTTCGGCAGCTTCGCTCTCGGCCCGCCGGTCCTCGCCGTTGGCGTCGGCCTTATGGTCTTCGCCGTTGGCGTCGGCTTCCGGCGCTTCTGCGGCGATGGACCGGGTTTCAGACGCCGTCGATTCTGCTGCCGCCTCTTCTGCCGATTCTGCCGCCGATTCTGCCGCCGCTTCCGTCGCGGATTCTGCCGCGTCGCTCTCTGCCGGCTCGCTCTCTGCGGGTTCTCGGATTTCTACTTCGATCGCCTCGGGCGCGGCGGATTGCCGGGACTCGTCCGATTGCGAGTCAGCCGGCGCTTCCGACGCCGTATCGGCGGCAGCTTCGGATGCACCGTTCGCGTTGGCATCGGCCGACTCGCTGTCAGCGTTCCGGTTGCGGCGTCGTCCGCCACGGCGTCCCCGGCGGCGGCGGCGGGCGGGTTTCTCCTCGCCATCGCTCTCGCCGTCGGCGGACTCGCCGCCGGCCGTTTTGGCGCCGCTATCGTCGTCCGTCGCGGCGGCGTCGGCATCTTCCGCTCCGTCGGCAGCCCGGGCATCACCGCGCTTGTCGTCATCGTTCTGGGAACGGCGGCGTCCGCGCCGGCGGCGGCCGCGTTTCGGCTTTTCTTCACCGTCATCGCGGGCGGCGCTTTCGGCGGCTTCCGCGTCGGCGGCGGCGTCATCCGCGGCATCCGCCGCTTCTTCCTCGGCCGTGCTGGCCGTGTCGGTCGATGTGCCGCGCGCCGGCTGGCCGGCGGTCGGTTCGGGACGGCCCTTCACGCGTTCGATATCGATATCGGGCGGAATGACGGAATCGTCGCCTTCGAGGATGACCTGGAAACCGTAGCGGGCTTCCATGTTGACCAGCGTGGAACGCTTCTGGTTCAGGATGTAGAGCGCGACCTCGGTCGGTACCTTGACCGTGATCTCGCTGGTGCGCATGCGGATGCCTTCTTCCTCGATCGCCCGGAGGACGCGCATGGCCATCGATTCCGTCGACAGGATCGTGCCTGTCCCGCGGCAATGGGGGCAAATCTGGGAACTTGTCTCCAGCAGGCTCGGCCGCAAACGCTGGCGCGACAGTTCGAGCAGTCCGAAATTGCTGATCCGTCCGATCTGCAGGCGCGCCCGGTCGGTTTTCATCGCCTCGCGGAGGCGGCGCTCGACCTTGCGCACGTTGCGGCCGTCTTCCATATCGATGAAATCGATCACGATCAGGCCGGCGAGATCGCGCAACCGCAACTGACGGCCGACTTCGTCCGCCGCTTCGAGGTTCGTCTTGAGCGCGGTTTCCTCGATATTGCGTTCTTTGGTCGATTTGCCGGAGTTCACGTCGATCGCGACAAGCGCTTCGGTCGGGTTGATGACGATATAGCCGCCGGATTTCAGCTGAACTTCCGGGTTGTGCATCGCGTCGAGCTGCTGCTCGATCTGGAAACGCTGGTACAGCGGGATCGTGTCGTCGCGGTACTGCTGAACCCGTTTGGCATGGCTCGGCATCATCAGGCGCATGAAGCGCTTGGCGGTCTGGTATGTCTCGGTGCCTTCGACCTGAATTTCCTCGATGTCCTTGCTGTACACATCGCGGATCGCGCGTTTGATGATATCGCCTTCTTCGTAGACCATCGCGGGCGCGCTCGATTCAAGCGTGGTTTCGCGCACTTCGTCCCAGGCTCGGATCAGATATTCGAAATCGCGCTTTATCTCGGCCTTGTTCCGCTCCAGCCCCGCCGTGCGGATGATGACCCCCATGCCCTGGGGCATATCGAGGGAATTCAGCGTATCGCGCAGCTTGCGCCGTTCCTTGGCAACGGTGATCTTGCGGGAAATGCCGCCGCCGCGCGACGAGTTCGGCATCAGGACGCAGTAGCGCCCGGCGAGCGAAATATACGTCGTCAGCGCCGCGCCTTTATTGCCGCGCTCTTCCTTGACCACCTGAACCAGCAGAATCTGGCGGCGCTTGATAACTTCCTGGATCTTGTAGCGGCGCATCGAGCGCGTGCGGCGCGAAGACGATTTCTCGGCCGCTTCGAGCGCTTCCTCGACATCCGGGTCGGCGGCGACCGGGCCCGGGTCCGAGACGTCGGCGGGCTCTTCGTCGCTGTCGTCGGCGGCTGCAGCTTCTTCGCCGTCTTCGGTTTCGGCGACGTCGCCGGAGTCTTCGCCCGATTCTCCGCCAGCGTCTTCGCCGGCATCTTCCGCATCGTCCCGGTCGTCTTCGTCGGTATCTTCCGCATCGTCGTCGGCGGAATCATCCAGGTCGATGGCGGCGGGCTCGTCGTCGAGGTCGTCGCTGGCGCCGTCGATATCCTCGAGATGCTCGCGCGCGGCGCGGGCTTCCATTTCCAGCGCTTCCTGTTCCTCGATCAGCGCCTGACGGTCGTCGACCGGGATCTGGTAGTAATCGGGATGAATTTCGCTGAAGGCCAGAAAGCCGTGGCGGTTGCCGCCGAAATCGACAAAAGCCGCCTGGAGCGACGGTTCTACCCGCGTGACTTTCGCGAGGTAGATATTGCCTTTGACCTGTTTTTTGAAAGTCGTCTCGATATCATATTCATCGAGACGTGTACCGGACGTGACGACAACCCGAATCTCTTCGGAATGCGCGCCATCGATAAGCATGCGCTTAGACATAGTGTTTCTCCGGTGGGGCCACCTCTCCGTCGTGCGAACGACCGATCGAAAACGTGCCTCACCATCTAGTCCGAACGCGCCATCGTCGACCTGCCGGATGCGCCTTCTCCAAATGGGATACCGCAGGGCAGGGACTTACGTGGTTCGCGGAGTCCCGCATATGCGCGGGTCCGGACTTGGGTTCTATATACCGTAGGCGGGAAACGCAGCCGATCCGCCATTTCGCGCAGATATTCAAAACGAGGATATTTGCGCCGAATTCAGGAGGGCCGCGCGGTGCAAGGAGAAATTCTCCAGTCCACCTACGGACGTTCGCGGCGACAGAATAGACCTCAGTCTAGTCCGGCACAACTTATATTAACGGGGTCGGCGGGGACGAAGGCGTTGAAAAGTCAGGCCATATTCGGATATATCTGGTATAGTTCGTTTTTTCATCCGCTATATGTGTAACGTGACAGGTATATTCGCACTTATTAGACGTGTCCCGGCCGCGTCTGTGGCGGTTCTCGCCATGGCGATTCCTGTATGGCTGACGCTGCCCGTCGCGCTCGGCGTGGCGGCGCTGGCGGTGACCATGTCGCCGGCCGTGTCCGTTGCGGCGACGCCGCAGGTGACGGGTGTCCGTGTCGGGGTGTATCCGGGAAAGACGCGTATCGTCCTGGACGTCGACCGGTCGGTGAAATTCAAGTCCTTCATTCTGCCGCAACCCTACCGGGTCGTGCTCGACATGTCCGAGGTGACATGGTCGCCGAAGCTGCGCAACGCGCCGACCGGCGGGCTCGTCACCGGCATGCGGTTCGGCCTGTTCAAGCCCGGTGCGTCCCGCGTTGTGCTCGATTCCGCCGGGCCGGTGCGCGTCTCCAAGGCATTTATTATCCCGCCGTCCGGCAAATACCGGTCCTACCGGCTGGTCGTTGATATCACCAAGACGAGCCGCCAGGCATTCCTGATGTCCTACAAGCGCCCGACCCGCGCACCGGTCGCGAAGTCGGCACCGCGGTCGTCGCCCGTGCCGATCCCGTTCAAGCGCAAGCCGGCACGACCGGACGAGAAAAAGCTGATCGTTATCGACCCGGGGCATGGCGGTGTCGATCCCGGGGCGATGAGCCGGTCCGGCGTCTGGGAGAAGCATATCGTCCTCGCATTCGCCCGGGAACTGCGCCAGAGCCTGCTGGCGACCGGCAAGTTCCGGGTGCGGCTGACCCGCGAGCGCGACGTTTTTATCCGGCTGCGGGACCGCATTGCGGTGGCCCGCCGCGTGGGCGCCGACCTGTTCATATCGGTTCACGCCGATTCCATCGGCAATAGCAGGGTTCGGGGAACATCTGTCTATACGCTGTCCGAGAGGGCGTCGGACAAGGAAGCAGATGCGCTTGCCCGCAAGGAAAACAAGTCGGACCTGATTGCCGGTGTCGACCTCGACGACCAGTCCAATGACGTCGTAAACATCCTGATCGACCTCGCGCAGCGCGAAACAATGAACGAATCCGCCGTTTTTGCGCGAAAATTGGTCGACGAACTGGGTAAAACCCGCAAATTACTGCGAAACACCCACCGTTTTGCCGGTTTCGCCGTCCTCAAAGCGCCCGATATTCCCTCCGTGCTGGTCGAGCTGGGATATCTTTCCAACCGGACAGACGAACGCATGCTGCGCGATCCGCGAAAGCGCAAGCGCCTGGCAAAGGCGATGTCGACTGCGGTGGATCGATATTTTCAGCGCCAACAGGCTTTGAATAGGCCATAATAAGGCCATATTCAGAGTTGTAGTATAAATAGGGCGAGATCGAGCCCTTCGCTGGCTGTTGCGCCGGCGGAGGGGATTGGCGGGTAGGCCCTGAAAGCGTGTGATGAGAATTCTGGCGGCGATATTTCTGATAGGCGTTGTGCTGGCGGTCGCCGGCGCCGGTGCCGTGCTCTACGGCTTTTATCATTTCGGCAAGGGGCTGCCTGAATATCAGCAGCTCGCCGATTACAACCCGCCGGTCGTCACCCGCATCCATGCCGGAGACGGCCGCCTGATGGCGGAATTCGCACGCGAAAAACGGGTCTTTGTGCCGATCGAGGCCATGCCCAAGCAGATCATCAAGGCTTTCCTGTCGGCCGAGGACAAAACCTTCTACACCCACCCCGGGATCGATATCCCTGGCATCGTCCGCGCGATGGCGACCAATATCAGCCGCATGGGCAGCAACCGTCGCCCGATCGGTGCGTCGACGATCACCCAGCAGGTGGCCAAGAATTTCCTGCTGACCAACGAAGTATCGATCGCCCGAAAGGCGAAAGAGGTCATTCTCGCCCTGCGGATCGAACGGGCGTTTACGAAGGACCGCATTCTCGAACTCTATCTCAACGAGATTTACCTCGGCTTCGGCTCTTACGGGGTTGCGGCGGCGGCACTGAACTATTTCGACAAATCGCTCGACGAGCTCACGCTGGGCGAGGCCGCGTTCCTCGCCGGGTTGCCCAAAGCGCCCAACAACTACAACCCGGTGCGCCGGCCGCAGGCCGCGCGCGACCGGCGCGACTACGTGCTCAACCGCATGGCCGCGGACGGCTTCATCGCGCTGACGAAGGCGGCGGTCGAAATGGGCAAACCCGTGACCGTCCGCCCGTCAACGCGCGCCGATGTTGCCCGGGCCGACTACTTCGTCGAAGAGGTCCGCCGCGAACTCCAGGATCGCTATGGCGACAAGGGCCTGTACGGCGGCGGTCTGTCCGTCCGGACGACCCTGAATTCCCGGTTGCAGCGCATCGCGGATTCGTCTTTGCGCTACGGGCTTTCGGCCTATGACCGGCGTCACGGGTGGCGCGGGCCGCTGGGCAGGGTCGATCTGGCAAAGGACTGGCGCAGCGCGCTTGCCCGTCTCGCGCTGCCGTCCGACGTTGTCGAATGGCGGACCGCGGCGGTGACGGGCCTGACCGACGCCGAGGTGGCGCTGGGTTTTGCCGACGATACGACCGGCACGATCCCGTTTGCGGAAATGCGCTGGGCGCGCCCCGTGGACAAGAAGGGCAACCGCGGGCCGCGCATCAAACGGCCGTCCGACGTCCTTGCCGTGGGCGATGTCGTCGCGGTCGAGGCGGTGACGCGCAGGAACAAGGATGAAGACTGGCCGCCAAACACCTACGGCCTGCGACAGGTTCCGAAGGTAAGCGGCGGTGTCGTGGCGCTTGACCCGCATACCGGACGTGTCCTCGCGATGTCGGGCGGGTTTTCCGCCGAGTTGAGCGAATTCAACCGGGCGACCCAGGCGCGGCGCCAGCCCGGGTCGGCGTTCAAACCGTTTGTCTATCTGGCGGCGCTCGACAAGGGCTTTACCCCGTCGAGCCAGATTCTCGACGCTCCCTTCGTTATCGACCAGGGGCCCGGTCTCGGTCGGTGGCGGCCCGCGAACTATTCCAACAGGTTCTACGGTGCCAGCCCGCTGCGGCTCGGAATAGAAAAATCGCGCAACCTGATGACCGTCCGGCTGGCGCAGAACATCGGGATGGAAGCGGTTGTCGCCTATGCGAAGCGCTTCGGCGTCGTCGAGAACCTGGAGCCGCTGCTGTCGATGTCGCTCGGGTCCGGCGAAACGACGCTGATGCGGATGACGACGGCCTATGCCATGCTCGTCAATGGCGGCAAGCGCGTCAGCCCGACGTTGATCGACAAGATCCAGGACCGCACGGGCAAAACGATTTTCCGTCACGACCCGCGCGATTGCGATGCCTGCCGCGAGACCGCGTGGAACGCGGACGCCGAGCCGTCCCTGCCTGATAATCGTGAGCAGATTGCCGATCCAAAGACCGCCTACCAGATCGTGTCCATGCTCGAAGGCGTCGTGAAACGCGGAACCGGGCGGCGCATCAGCACGATCGGAAAGCCGCTTGCGGGCAAGACGGGAACGACGAATGAAAGCCGCGATACGTGGTTTGTCGGGTTTTCGCCCGACCTCGCGGTCGGTGTCTATGTCGGCTTCGACAACCCGACGCCGCTGGGCAAGGGCGAAACCGGGTCGTCCGTGGCGGCACCGGTGTTCAAGAAATTCATGGAAGAAGCGCTGAAAGATCAGCCGGCCATCCCGTTCCGGGTGCCGCCGGGATTGCAGCTTGTGCGGATCGATCCGGCGACCGGCCGGCCACCCCGCGCGGGCACGCGCCGGGCGATCCTCGAAGCATTCCTGCCGGGTACCGTGCCGACACGCCGGGGGCGGGTTCTTGACGGCAGTGGCGGCACGGAGGCGCAGCCCGCCGGCGATGTCGCGGCACCGGGCCGCAAACTGCGCGATCTGTATTGACGATTGCCGCGATGTCCGGCACTTACCGGTTGTAACGACAGGCTTTGCCGATTGCGTCGCGCCCACGCGGTGACGTATTCGGCGACACGCCGGTCCTCGGGTTTCGGATTACTATCCAACGGGAGATATCATGCGGGCGGAAATGCAGGCTTTGGCCGACAAGATCGAGCAGTCGCTGGTGCTGCTGAGGAGGCATCTTTGACCCCGACCAGGCAGCCAAACGACTGGACGAACTGAACGCGGAAGCCGAAGACCCCGATCTTTGGAACGACCAGACGCGGGCGCAGAAGGTCATGCGCGAGCGCGGGCACCTGGAAAAATCCATCGAGGATTTTACGACGCTCGAACAGGATTTCAGGGACAGCGTCGAGCTGATCGAAATGGGGGAGGCAGAAGACGATGCCGAGGTCGTCGCCGAAGCCGAGGCAACCCTTGTCCGTCTGCAGAAACAGGCGGCAAACCAGGAACTCGAAACCCTGCTGTCGGGCGAGGCGGATGCCAATGACTGCTTCCTCGAAGTAAACGCCGGCGCCGGCGGCACCGAAAGCCAGGACTGGGCGCAGATGCTGTACCGCATGTACAGCCGCTGGGCCGAAGCGCACGGCTACAAGGTCGAATTGATGGACGAGAGCCCGGGCGAGGAAGCGGGGATCAAATCCGCCTCTATCCGTGTGCAGGGGCATAACGCCTATGGCTGGCTGAAGACCGAAAGCGGCGTTCACCGGCTTGTCCGGATATCGCCGTACGATTCAAGCGCGCGCCGGCATACCAGTTTTGCCTCCGTCTGGGTCTATCCCGAGATCGACGACGAGATCGAAGTCGATGTCGACCCGAGCGACCTGAGGATCGATACCTACCGGTCGCAGGGGGCGGGCGGCCAGCACGTCAATACCACCGACAGCGCGATCCGAATCACGCATGTTCCGTCCGGCATCGTCGTCGCCTGTCAGAGCGACCGGTCGCAGCACCGCAACCGGGCCGAGGCAATGCGCATGCTGCGCGCGCGGCTCTACGAAGCCGAGCTGCGGCGCCGCGAGGAAGCGGCCCAGGCCGAACAGGATGCCAAGACCGATATCGGCTGGGGTCATCAGATCCGGTCCTACGTCCTGCACCCGTACCAGATGGTCAAGGACCTGCGGACGGAGGTGGAAACGTCGAATTCGCAGGCGGTGCTGGACGGCGATCTCGATCCGTTCATGGCGGCGTCTCTCGCGCAGCGGGTCGCCGGTGCCGCGGATGCCAAGGCGACCGGGGACTCCTGATGGCGGGAGTCCCGATGGCCAACGGGCATCGGCCCGCCGGGTTGATGCAGCTGCTGCATCCCGCGCTGGCGACCGCGCCGCGGCCCGATCGCGCGACGCTGGCATACGATCTCGATCCCGCGCTTGCGGCTGTCGTGCGCCTTCACGCCGATGTGGACGAGCGCTGCTCCACCGCATCGACACTGGGGCCGGAGCGGGAAGGCGCGGGGATCGTTATCGACGGGAACGGCCTGATCCTGACGATCGGATATCTGATCGTCGAGGCGCGCGATGTCACCATTACCGTGCTCGGCCGCACCGAACCCGTGGTGGGGGAGGCGATCGCCTACGACCACGAGACCGGCCTCGGCATGGTGCGCGCCGTCGATGCGCTGGATATCGCACCGCTGCCGCTGGGATCGGCGCGCAACCTGGCACCCGGCGATCCCGTCGTCGTCTCCGGTTACGGCGGGTTCGAGCAGGCGATTGCCGGGCACGTGGTCGCGCGACAGGAATTCGCCGGATCGTGGGAATACATGCTCGACAACGCCGTCTTCACGACGCCGCTGCATCCCTATTGGGGAGGGGCCGCGCTGATCGGACCCGACGGTGCGCTGGCGGGTGTGGGCTCGCTCTATCTCGAGGAACCGCTCGGCGAGGACGGCGACAGCCGGCCCGGCAACATGTTCGTGCCGATAGACGAGCTGTTTCCGGTTTTCGACGACATGGTCGGCACCGGACGCGTGTCGCGCCCGCCGCGCCCATGGGTCGGCGTCCACGTGACGGAGGCGGAGAACCGCTTGTATGTCACCGGGGTCACGTCGGACGGTCCGGGCGCGCGGGCCGGGTTCGAGCCTGCCGATGCGATCCTGTCGGTCGAGGGCGTGCCCGTCAACAACCTGCCGGACATGTACCGCGCCCTGTGGGGTGCCGGCGAGGCGGGCGTCGAGGTCCGCTACACCGTTCTGCGCGAGGACGACGTGATCACGCTGCGGGTCACCAGCGGCGACCGCTACGCGTTTCTCGATCTGCCGCAACGGCACTAGCACGTCACAGACCGGGCGCCGCCAGACGGAAGGCGGAGAGAAAATCAGGCGGCGTGGTGCAATTGTCCGCCGGTCATCGGTGCCGGTACGCCCGTCGTCGACGGAACGCTGAGCGGCAGGCCGCGCAACGACCGGACCGCGAGAAAGCCGAATGCCTGCGCCTCGATCGCATCGCCGTCCCAGCCGACGGCCTCGACAGGATCGACGGCTATGCCGGCGAGCGCGGCCAGGCCCGACATCAGCGTCGGGTTTCTGCGGCCGCCTCCGGTGACCAGAATACGCAGCGGCGGGGCCGGAAGGTGTCTTAGATTGGAGACGATGGTTTCGCAGGTGAAACGCGCCAGCGTCGCCGCGCCGTCTTCGGGCGACAGGTGGCGGACGGCGTCGATCGAAAAGTCGAGCCGGTCGAGCGATTTGGGCGGCGGCGCCTCGAAATACGGGTGATCGAGCAGCCGGGCCAGGGTAGTGCTGTCTACCTGGCCCCTGGCGCTGACCTCGCCGTCGACATCGAAGGGCATCCCGGTCGTACCGCCGACCCAGTCATCCAGAAGCGCATTGCCCGGGCCGGTATCGAAGGCGACGGGGTCGGCCTCGGGTGAGCCGATCCAGGTGACGTTCGAGATTCCGCCGATATTCAGTACCAGGACCGGCCCGTCAATGGTTCCACAAAGCGCCCGGTGATACAGCGGGGCAAAAGGCGCTCCCTGGCCGCCCGCTGCGACGTCGGCGCTGCGGAAATCCGACACCACGTCGATGCCGGACCGCGCGGCAAGCCGTGCGCCGTCGCCGATCTGCAGGGTCATTCCGTCGGCAGGTGCATGTAGTACCGTATGGCCGTGAAGCCCTACCACGGTAATTTTGTCTTTATAGTCAGGGTGTTGGGAAAGTAGGGCTTCGATGCAGGCGGCATGGGCGTCGGTCAGCGCCCGGGCGACCGACGGGTCGGGCGACGCCTGACCAAGGGCCGCCCGGATGGCGTCGCGGACGTCTTCGTCATAGGGCGTTGTCGTTGCCGGACCGAACGCGGTTACACGTTCGCCGTCGGTCTCGATGAGGGCGGCATCGATGCCGTCCATCGACGTGCCGCTCATCAGCCCGATCGCCCAGACCGGCTCGAACGCCGCCATTGTCAGAATGTCTCGCCGGTGAGGTAGTGCTCGATAATCTCCGCCCCGGTGGCCTTCCACACGCCGTCATGACCGAAAATGTATTTGAGCGCATCGTCGAGCGCGCCGATCCGGTGCGGCACGCCGATAATGAAGGGGTGCAGGCAGATCGCCATCACCCGGCCCGACCCGGTCTCGACGCTTTCGCGGTACAGCGTATCGAACTGGCGTTTGATCATGTCGGTGAACTCGGCGGCGGTCCGGCCGAGCCGCATGAATTGCGGCAGGTCGTTGATTTCGCCCGAATAGGGGATCGAGCAGATCTGTCGGGAGCCCTTGTCGCCCGGGACATCCATTACGTAGGGCTGGTCGTCATTGATGAAATCGGCGACGTATTCGACCCCGCCGTCGATCAGCGCGTCCAGCGTCGTCCAGTTCTGCTGCAGCCCGCTCGACAGCCAGCCCTTGGGCCGCGTCCCGGTGGCGCTCTCGATCTGGTCGAGGGTGGCGGCGACGACCTCGCGGCCGGGCGCGTCGTCCATCAGGTGCAGGTAGCGGCTGTTCGACTGGTTGTGCCCCATGAATTCCCAGTTCAGCGCTTTCGCGTCCTCGATGATCTCGGGGTAGTCGGCGCAGACCTCGCTGTTGAGCGCCACCGTGCCGCGCATGCCGTGTTTTTCCAGCGTGTCCATGATGCGGAACACGCCGACCCGCGCGCCGTAATCGCGCGGCGCCCAGTTGATGACGTCGGGCACCACGCCGGTGCCGCCGGGAAGCGGCTCGTTCAGCGGGAAGGTCTCTATGTTGGGAATGATCCACAGGGCGACATGATTGCCGTCGGGCCAGACGATCTTCGGGCGGCGGTTGATCGGGGTATACTTGAACGGGCCGTAGCGCTGCGGTTTCATGTCAATTCTCTCTGCTGATTTCGTCCAAGTGTGTGACCGGGCGGCAACGCCGTCAACGGGTTTCGGCCGGGGCCGCGGGCTTTGCCGCGTTCGCGATCCTTTGATAGATCGGCAATCCTGTGATAACACGCCGCCTCACTTCAATACGCCACCCCGAACGGACCCGAAGATCATGACCGAAGCCAAGTCGGCCTTCCTCAAAACAATCACCGAGCGCGGATTCGTGCACCAGTGCACCGATACGGAAGCCCTGGATGGCGAACTCGGTCAGGGCACGCCGAAAATCTGCTATATCGGGTTCGACTGCACGGCGGATTCGCTCCATGTCGGCTCGCTGCTGCCGATCATGCTGCTGCGCTGGTTCCAGAAATCCGGCCACAAGCCCATCGTCCTGATGGGCGGCGGCACCACCAAGATCGGTGACCCGTCGGGCAAGGATGAAGCGCGCCAGCTGATCACCGATGCGCAGATCGCCACCAACAAGGCCGGCATCCAGGGCATCTTCGAGAAATTCCTCACCTTCGGCGACGGGCCGACCGATGCGATCATGGTGGACAATGCCGACTGGCTCGATGAGATCCAATACATCCCGTTCCTGCGCGATTTCGGCCGGCACTTTTCGGTCAACCGGATGCTCGGCTTCGACTCCGTGAAACTGCGGCTGGAGCGCGAACAGCCGCTGTCGTTCCTCGAATTCAATTACATGATCCTCCAGGCCTATGACTTCACCGAGCTGTTCCGCCGCCACGGCTGCATCCTGCAGATGGGCGGCTCGGACCAGTGGGGTAATATCGTCAACGGCGTTGAGCTCGGCCGCCGGGTCGACGGCGCCCAGCTTTTCGGGCTGACCGCGCCGCTGATCACCACCGCGTCCGGCGCCAAGATGGGCAAGACCGCCGATGGTGCCGTGTGGCTCAATGCAGACCGGGTCAGCCCCTACGACTACTGGCAGTTCTGGCGCAACACGGCGGATGCAGATGTCGGCCGATTCCTGCGCCTGTTCACCGATCTGCCGCTGGACGAGATCGAGCGGCTCGAAGCGCTTAAGGATGCCGAGATCAACGAGGCGAAGAAAATCCTCGCCAATGAAGCCACCGCGATGTGCCACGGCGCCGAAGCCGCGGTGCTGGCCGGGAAGACGGCGGCCGAAACCTTCGAGCAGGGCCAGTCCGCCGCCGGCCTGCCGACCGTCGATATTCCCGCCGCCGAGCTTGCCGACGGCATTGCCGCCTTCGCCCTGTTCGCCCGCGCCGGTCTCGCCACCAGCAATGGCGAGGCCCGCCGCCTGATCCGCGGCGGGGGCGGGCGCATCAACGATGTGCAGCTAAAGGACGAAAACGAACCTGTGACCGCCGACGCGGCGGACGCGGACGGCGTGATCAAGCTGTCGGCCGGCAAGAAGCGGCACGTGCTGGTGCGGCTGGGATAGGGGAGAAGCTCGAGTCTTCTCGTGAAACGGCAGCGGAGGAGGAAGAGAACGATGCGTATCCTTGGGACCATCGCAGCGCTCGCTGTTACCGGCTGTGTAACGGCCGAGGACAACGCCCGCCCGACGACGACAGCGTCAGCCGCCGGAACCCCCATTGCAAACAGCACTGATGGAGAGGTGGCGACACTAAAAATCCTTACAACGCTGCCGTCTTCCTCGGCGCTGATGGAGAGCTTTAATTCGATCTTCGTCGGTGGCGTCAATCGGCAATGCGCCGATCTTGTTCAGGTGAAGGTTGTCGCCGATCGAAACACGGTCCATCCCAGAAAGGCATTGTCGCGTGTGCAGGATGGCGAGTTTGATATTGTTCATGCGCCTGCAGCCTATTTCGTCGGAAGCATTCCTGAAAGTATCGCAATGCAAGGGGCGAATCGGGCCGTGTCGCAAATCCATGCGAACGGGGGTTTTGCGCTGCTGCAGAGAGCTTTCCATGCCAAAGCGAAAACGCGCCTAATTGCCTGGGGGGAAGCGAGCGCCGGGTACAATCTTTTTCTCACCAGGGTTCCGAAATTCGATCGATTTGGTGTGCCCGATTTGACGGGGATGCGTATTCGCGGAACCAGTACATACCGGCTTTTCCTCCGCGCAATGAAAGCCTCGACCGTCAATGTTCGGTCATCTGGTATTGGCGCTATGCTCTCCGAGGGCCGCATTCAAGGGGTTGCTTTGCCGAATGCGGATGCAAACGTAGGGCGGTTGTCTTCGACCCTTAAATTTGTGATTTCGCCGGCATTCTACAGGATCAATACGGTTGTGGTCGCGAATATCCGCCGGTTCGAGAAACTAAACGCGCGGCAGAAAGCTTGTATTTCTTCCGCGGCCCGCACCTATGAAAAAGAGTCAGGGAAATTCATTGCAGGCCGAATCGCCGCCAACATGCAGCGTTTTACCGGTGGGGGCGGTCGCGTGATCCAGTTGTCGCCCGTCGCCGCCAATCGGTGCCTAACAATCGCCTATCGGACTAAGTGGTCTGATTTTTTGCGACGTGTGCCGGATGGCGCGAATCTGCAACGACTGCTTTATATCCCGCTTCCCGACGAGCAGAGTGCATTGGCAGGCAATAATTGAACCGATTTTGTGTCCGACCAATCGGAGATTTCTTATGACCCAACCCGAATTCGCCAAGGAACATGTCGACCGCTACCGCGCCTCGAACGGCGCGGACGGGCATATCTGGACCGGGTTCGACGGCACGGGACATTTTCCCTGCCTGCTGCTGACCACGACCGGGCGCAAATCCGGCGCGGCGCGGACGACGCCGCTGATCTACGGGTGCGACGGCGACGACTTCGTGGTCATCGCGTCGCAGGGCGGGCGGCCGGTGCATCCGGGCTGGTACTTCAATATTCTGGACGATGCCGCTATCGAGGTTCAGGTCGCCGACGATGTCTTCACCGGCACCGCGCGGACCGCGGATGCGGACGAGCGCGCGCGGCTGTGGCCCATGATGGCGGAGATCTATCCACCCTATGACGATTATCAGCAAAAAGCGGCGGGGGTCCGCGAAATCCCCGTGGTGATCCTGTCGCGCGGGTGACCGGCCGGTGAAACTCTACGTCACCCCCACGTCACCCTATGCCCGGCTGGCCATGATCGTGCGGCTCGATCTCGGTCTCGAAGACGCGGTCGAGCTTGTGTGGACGAAGACCCGCATGCCGGACGATCCCATGCTCACCTTCAATCCGTCGGGACGAATCCCTTTTTTGCTGTGCGACGACGGCACCGGGTTTGAGGATACCGACGTCATCGTCGAGTACCTGGACCGGCTTGAATTGCCGCGGCGCTATGCCCGGCCCGACCCGGCCGAACTCGGCGACGCGGCCTATTGGCGGTTCCGCAGGCTGGAAGCGGCAGCGCGCAGCATGCTCGACGGGGTTTCGGTCTGGGCCCGCGAAATCATCCGCCCGGTGGACGAACAAGCGCCCGGGATCATCGCGCATGAGCGCCGCCGCGCCGACCGGTTGGCCCATACATTCGACGACGAGATCGGCTACGCGCCCCTGGCCCTGACCGGTGACGGCCTGAACCTGGCGCAGATGCTGCTGTTCTGTGCGCTCGACGTGCACCGCAGGGTGCCGGACATGCACTGGCGGGAGGGCTGCCCGGGCCTGTCCGCGTGGTACGACCGCATGCTGGGAATTCCCGCGGTCGGCGGATCCGTGCCACCGGAGAAGGACCGGTAGACAGGGCCGGGCCGCCATCCGTTAAACATACGCTAACCATGATTTCGCATACTCCCGGCAGTCTGAAAGGCGCCCCGATATCCTCGGTGCGCCGCTTGCCGGAGCCTTTGCCATGAGCTTTTTTCCCTGGTCCGAAGAATATTCCGTTCACCTGCGGGTGATCGACAACGATCACAAGGACCTCGTCGCCACGGTCAACGCCCTGCATGACGCCATCCGGGACGGCAGCGCAAAGGGCGAGATCGGGCACATTATCGGCAATCTGGCGCACTACGTGGACGATCATTTCGCGCGCGAGGAAGCGCTGATGGAAGCCTACGACTATCCGGGTCTCGCAGATCACAAACGGATACACCGGCACCTGACGCGGATGGTCTATGCGATCCGCATGGTATTTGCGAGCAAGCCGATGGAGATCGACCCGGCGAAACTGCTGCGTTTCCTGCGGGACTGGCTGGTTCATCATATCCTCGAGGAAGACCGGAAATACGTGCCGTTCCTGCGGGGCGATGACGGTGGCCGCAGCGTCGCGTCAGCCGATGCGCCGGAGGAGACGCGCAGCGACGGGCCGGCTCATACGGTCGGCGGCGTTATATCGAATGGTACCACGGCCGTTAGAAAGAATATCGAGAGCGAGACCCTTACGCTCACCGTACCGGCGGACAAGGCGGCGGCGCTTCGTCGCTGCGCACGGTTTCTATCCGAGGGCGGGATCGAGAGCATCGCAATCGAAGATATCGTATCGCCCGTCAGTCAGATGACGTTCGAGGAAGCCTGCCATTTCGCCAAGCCGATCCTGCGCCGGGGCAAGTAACCTACGCCAGCGGCGTTTCCCAGGCGTGATAGCCGTATACCCAGTCGGCGTTGCCTTGTTCCTTCATCCACTCGTTGGCGAGAGAATTACGCTGGATATTGGCCGTCCGCTCTAGCCGCGTATTTTCGTATCGCCGCAGCCTTTCCGGTACGTCGGCCTTGTCCGCACCGTCGAGGCTGCGCGCCAGCACCACCGCGTCTTCGATTGCCATACAGGCGCCCTGCGCCATGAACGGCACCATCGGGTGCGCGGCATCGCCGAGCAGGGTTGCATTTGCGACCGACCATTTTTCCATCGGTTCGCGGATATGCAGCGCCGATTTCGTCACCTCGGTGCAGGCGTTGAGCAGCGCCATGGCTTCCGGATGGAATCCTTCATAGGCGCGGCGCAGCTCGTCGACGTCGCCGGGCAGGGTCCAGCCTTCTTCGGTCCAGCCTTCCTGCGGCGTCGTGGCAAACACGAATATTTCCTCGCCCAGCGTCAGCGGGAAGGTGACGATCTGCACCTCGGGCGTCGGTCCCCACCATTTGGTGAAGGCGTCCAGGTTGGAAATATCGCCGGCATCCTCGCGCGGAATTACCGAGCGATAGGAAACGATGCCGGAGAATTTCGGATCGTCCTTGCCGAACATCGCGTTGCGGACCGCCGAATGTATGCCGTCCGCCCCGATGATGACATCGACATCTTCCGACGATCCGTCGGCGAACAGGATCGCGGTGCGCGTGCCGTCATTGACGATGCCGGAGACGGACTTGCCGAGATGCAGGCGGTCGGCGGGAATTTCGGCTTCCATCGCCTTGAGCAGATCGGCGCGGTGGATCGTCAGTTGCGGCGCGCCGTAGGTTTCCTCGGCCGCGTCGCTCATCGGCAGTCGGGAGGTTTCCTCGCCCGTGTCCCACGTCCGGCTGATGCGGAATGTCGGCCGTGCGGCGGTGCGGCGCAGCACCTCGCCAACGCCCAGCCGGTCGATCGCGTGAACGGCGTTCGGGGTCAGGTTGACGTCGGCGCCGATGCGCAGGAATTGCGCTGCCTGCTCATAGACGACCGCGTCGTGCCCCATCTGCCGCAGGCCGATCGCGGCGGCGAGTCCGCCGACGCCGCCGCCGCAAATACCGATACGTAGTGATGCCATGTTTCTTTCGTCCCCCTTGATACCGACCGGGCACGCCACCGAACCCGTATTGTCGCGAGCCTTATGCCAACGTTCTAGCGCGGAGATGCCGCGGCGTCACGCAACCGGTGCGTTCCGGTGCGGGTTTTCCACGGCGGACTCTGCGTCGGATTTCGGGGTGGGCAGGGGGGCAACCGCGACCCGGCCTACATCTGCCGGACTTTGATCTTCTTTTCCTGTTTCTGTTTTTCGGGACCGTGCTTCGGGACCTGGAGGGTCAGGATGCCGTCCTTGAAGTCGGCGGATATTTCGTCTTCGCTGACATCCGGCGGCAGACGAAACGAGCGCTGAAACGCGCCGTACCGGCGTTCCGAGAAGAAATAGGTTTTGCCCTTTTCCTCGTGTTCCGAGGCCTTTTCGCCTTTTACCGTCAGCACGTGATCCTGCACGGCGACATGAACGTCATCTGCCGAAACGCCGGGCAGCTCGACGTTGATGATGTAGGCGTTGTCGGTTGCCGACGCATCGGCATCCGGGGCAAAGAAGTCGGCAATCTTCCGGCCCATGTTGCGCAGCGGCTCGTACACGCCGGGCCACCAGCCAATATCGCTGCCCGCGGCGGTATGGGATTTCTCGACCATAAGATTCTCCTTTCCGGTTGGGTGGCGCGCCACGCCACGTTACGTCAGGGAGTCTACAGGGGGCGGGATGAGGGATGCTTGATACAGATCAAAAGATGCCGAATTTCGGGCTTTTTCAGAACGCCTCCGCGAAGAAGTCCCGCATCATCCGGTATGACTGCCGGCACAGCTTGTCGTCATAGCGCTGGTGATCGCTGTTGGCACCGAGCACGCAGAACGAATGCACCGCGTGGCCGAAATTCATCAGTTGCCAGTCGACGCCATTCTCGGCGAACTCCGCTTCCAGCGCATCCATCTGCGGTTTCGGCGTGACCGGATCGTGCGACCCGTGAATGGCGAGCACCGGCCCCTTGATGTCCGGCCTGGTGTCCGGGTCGACCGGGTTGGGCAGGGTGACGTGAAACACGACCGTTCCCTTGAAATCCGTGCCCGCCCGGGCCTGTTCGAGAACGAATCCGCCGCCCATGCAATAGCCGATGGCGCCGATACGGGCCGGGTCGATCAGGCCGTGTTCTTCCGCCGCTGCGGTCAGGGCATTGAAAGCCGCCGTGCCGCACCCCTTGATAAAGGGAAGGTCGGCGCGGGTCGCCCGGGCGATCGTACCGAGCTCTTCCTGCGTGCGTTCGACCTCGCCGTAGCCCTTGCCGAACATGTCGGCGACCATCATCACGAAATCCGCGCCGCCCGCCTGTGCCGCCATATCGGCGGAGTGATCGCAGACGCCCAGCCAATCCGGCTGCATGAACAGCGCCGGACGCTTGCCGGTGACCGTTTCGTCATAGACAAGCATGCCCTCGAAATCGCGACCGTCATATTGGTAGGGTACTTTTATCCGGGCCATGCGATCTGTCTCCTGTGTGTTCACCCGCGCAACGCAGCGCACGGGTCGTTTCTGTGATGGTTACAATATTAGCGGGATGGGGTGAGGCATGAAAGCGAACCCGCGCAGGTGGTTCGCCTGGTCGCCCGGGAAACGCGTTGCATCTTAAAAATGGGTTAACAGCCAAGCACTTAATCTTAATCCGAAACAAAATAAAATATAAGATGTGCGATATTGAGTTGTCAGGCATCCGATGATTCAGCAGCCTGACGGGCAGGTAAAGCACTGCATGACGCGGCGCCGAAATCAGTGTTCAAAATCAGGGTTAGGGGCTAACGGCTATGGCGGATTCCGAAATTCAGCAACGGGACGGTGATCCGGTTAACGACAGCGATCGCACCGGCGCCCGGGCGTTCGTCGATATCGACCGGCGGATCGGTGCCACGCAGCATGAGCGCGGCGATGGCGTGCCCGAAGCGCCGCTGCCCATGGGCAGTGCGTGGCGGGCATCGGATCTGACAGAATCCGACTGGAAAGTGACCATTCCCGACGCTGCGCTGCGTGAATTCGATATCATTGCCGGTGCCCTCGCCGAGTATGACGAGCCGCTGGACGATCTTTCGCCCGACAGCTTCGACTGGCCGGCGACGACGGACCTGATGGCCGACGTTCGCGCCCGGCTCGGCAGCGGGCTCGGATTTGTCATGCTGGACCGCATGCCGGTAGAGACCTGGACCGACCCGGCGAACCGCGCGATGACGTGGCTGGTGAATGAAATGATCGCGCCGCCGATCATGCAGAAATGGAACGGCCACCGCGTGTATGACGTGCGCGATACCGGGGCGAAACTGCAATACGGCGTGCGGCGTTCGGTTACCAATCTCAGCCAGGAATTCCATACCGACGGATCGTTCCTGGCGATGACGCCGGATTTCTTTTCGCTGACCTGTATCCGCCAGGCGGAATCCGGCGGCGAGAGCCTGCTTGCGAGTCTTGTTTCCGCCCATAACGACCTGCTCGAAAATCATCCCGAACACCTGGCGCGCCTGTACGAACCGTTCTGGTGGGACCGTCAGGCCGAACACGACCCGAACGAGTCGCCCGCCAACTGGTTGCCGGTGTTCACACGGTATGGCGACACGCTGTCGGTACGCTATTACGACGATTATATCCGGAACGGCTACCGGCTGATGAAAGAGGAAATCGATCCGGCCGGGCAGGCGGCGCTGGCGGCCATGCAGGAGGCGGTGGAGGCCCCCGATAACAGGATCTCTTTCCGGCTGCGGCCGGGACAGGTCATCTGCGCCCAGAACATGCAGATCGCACATGCCCGCAACGGCTTTAACGATCCCTCTGTCAAAACGGAGGGGGGACGGCTACTGCTGCGATATTGGCTTCGGACCGAAGGCGGTATCGAACTGGACGGTGTGCCGCCCGGTGACGGCTGACGGTCCGCGGCGGATCGTTTTCGACACGCGCTTCCCGACCGCATTGTCCGGCGGTGGCGGGTTCTTCGTATAACGCCGGCGACCTGATAGACTTCGCGCGCCTCACCATCCCCCAATAGAACGAGTCCCTGTACGTGGCTGATTGCGAGCGGCATTGGAAATAGATCCCGGTATTGCGGCGTTCTCGGCGGTCGTCCTGTTTGCCGCCTATGTCGTGCGCGGGATCGCGGGGTTCGGATCGGGCCTGATCTCGGTTCCCCTCCTGGCGCTGTTCTTTCCGCTCCAGATCGTGGTGCCCATTGTTGTGCTGCTCGATTATGTGGGGTCGGCCAGCCAGGGATTGCGGAACAGGAAGTTGATCGCGTGGCGCGAACAACTGCCACTGGTCCCGTTTACGCTGGTCGGTGTCGGGGTGGGGTTGTCGCTCCTGCAGTCGTTCAATTCGGCAACGCTGGCGCAGGCGCTCGGCATCTTCATCATCGTCTACGCCGTTTATCAGTTGCTGCCGCTGCCGGAATTGCGGGGATCCCGCCTGTTCGCCGTGCCGGGCGGTGCGCTGGGCGGGCTGATCGGGACGGTGTTCGGGGCGGGCGGCCCGTTCTACATCATTTATCTCGGCCTGCGCGGGCTCGATAAAGGCGCGCTGCGGGCCACGTTTGCCGCGAATTTCCTGATCGACGGCGGTATCCGGCTGGGTGGGTATGCGGCGTTCGGGTTTTTCGATCGCACGGCGCTTCTGTATATCGCGGCGGCGCTGCCGATTGTCGCGATTGCGCTTTTTCTCGGCGGGCGCGTTCATTCGAGTCTCTCGCCGGTGGTTTTCACGCGCCTTATCAGCTTGCTGTTGCTGGTCAGTGGCGTTGCCCTGTTGTTGAAATACTAGCCGCCGCGCCGCGATTGTCCCTCCGGTGGGCAATCGGGTGCCGGGTTTAACCGAAGATACGCTCGTTCGCGGCAATGCTTTCGGCGGGTACATAGCTGACGGTGTCGGCTGGCGGGGGCGTATGCCGCTCGACGATCCGCGAGCCCGGCAGCCGGATCGTGACGGCGGTGCCATGGCCAAGCTTGCTCTCGATTCCAATCGTGCCGCCGTGAAGCTCGGTCAGGCCGCGCGCCAGCGGCAGGCCCAGGCCGGTCCCCTCGAATTCGCGGTTGAGCGCGCTGTCTATCTGGCGGAATTTTGCGAAAGCTTCCGGGATATCCTCTTCCGACATCCCGATACCGGTGTCGCGGACCTGGAAGACGAACTGACCGTCGGCGGAAACCGACGCTTCGACCGTCACCTTGCCGCCCGGACGGGTGAACTTGATGGCGTTGCTCATCACGTTCATCAGAATCTGTTTGATCTTGCGTTCGTCCACCGTAATCAGCGGAAGGTCCGGTGGAATCAGAAGCTGGCAGTCGATTGCACGGTCGGCGATCTGGTGCTGAAGGATGGCTTCGATCGCCTGCGCAAGTTTGCCGAAATCGATTTCCTCTTCGTAAAGATCGGCATTTCCCGATTCCACTTTCGCCAGGTCGAGAATGTCGTTGATCAGCGAGAGCAGGTGCTCGCCGGATTCTCGGATATCTTTGGAATAGTCGCGGTACTTGCTGTGGCCGAGCTCGCCGAACGGTTCCTGCTGGAGCAAGCCGGAAAAACCGATAATCGCGTTCAGCGGCGTGCGCAGTTCGTGACTCATATTCGCGATAAATTCGGATTTCGCCCGGTTCGCGAGTTCGGCTTCTTCCTTCGATATCTGCAGGGCTTCGCGCGCCTCGACCGCTTCGGTGATATTGCTGCCGGTGCCGCGATAGCCCTTGAAGTTGCCGGACGGGTCAAAGACGGGTTTGCCGCTAATGGACCACCATTGCTGCGAACCGTCCTTGTCCACGTAGCGGCGGACGAAGTTCTTGAAGGGCTGGGCGTTCGCCAGGTCGTCCAGATGGTGCTGGATTTCCTCGCGCTCTTCCTCGCTCAGGGCATGTTTGTCCCGGATCGTCACCTGATCGCGGCCGATCATGGTCTCGGGCCGCAAACCTGTCGCCGCCGTGACTTGCTTGGAAACGTAGTTGAACTTCAGGTTTTCGTCGGTCGACCAGTACCAGTCCGATGCGACGTCGGCATAGTCGCGGAACTGTTCGCGGCTTTCACGAAGAACGGCTTCGGCGCGGCGTTGCTGGAGGACGCCGCGGCGATGATTGCGCAGGACAAGAAATCCAAGCCCGCATGCCGCCATGGCGATCAGGACAAGCATGATGATCGGGGCGACCTGGATCGAACTGAGCTTGGGATACTGGGACACCTCGAGAACGAAGCGCCGGCCGAGCCGGTCGATCGGCATACGGGAGACAAACGGCTGGAGAAGTCCCGCGATACCGGAGGGCCGCGAGATTTTTCTGTCGAAGAGCGGTCCCGCATTCGGGGTGCCGGCACGGGTATCGGTATAGCGACGCATGTCGGGCTGGCTCACAAGCCGGATTCCGAGTTCCCGGTCGGGCTTGACGATACCGCCGAGCAGCTGGTCGGGGCGCAGGTAGAGAGCGGCAAGTCCGCTTAACTGGGCATTGCGCGCCTCCGCGTTCGTGGGAGCGACATGACCGAGAAAATAGGCCTTGAAGACAAAAAAGCCGGTTGGTGAATCAGGCAGAAGAATACTGTCCGTCGCGACGGCGTTGCCGGTCGTAATGGCCTGCCCGACAGCAATGGCGAGTGTGGGGTCGGACTCGATATCGAAGCCGATCAGCCCCGCGAATTCGGGATCGAACGGCTCGAACAGACGGATCGGCATGGTCGTGTCGCGGTCCGTTGCGGCTGTATGTACACCGCTGAGAGCCCCTTCCTTGACGCTAAAGTTCAGGTAGCCGTCATCCTGCATGGACTCTTCGAAGGCGCTTCGCTGTTCTCTCGGGATCACGCCGATCTCCGCGATTGCGCGGATGTAGGGATAGGCGGTCAGCAATTCGCGGGACAGGGCAGCGAACTGGTGCTTGTTGAAATCGTCGCTGGCCTGCTGAAGCCCGACGAGGGACGTCAGGACCGCCTCGGCGCTGCCGAACCGTTGGGACAGGTCGTTCTGGATGCCGTCGACCTCGCCCACAAATTCCTTTTTTGCATCGGAGATATCCATCCATGCCGCTGTTCCGCCGATAGCGCCGCAGACAAACAGACTTACCAATCCGAAGAGCAGGAGCTCCCAGGGTTTGAACAGCTTGGCGATGGAGGTGTCGGTTTGGTTACCGAGCGAGTCCGGCAATTTTCTTACCTTTGCGCATAATTCCCTGCGGCAGTTTCACACCGGATACCGCAAGAATTTTGCTGTTGATCCAGACGTCGCGTTGCCGGTTCGGTACCACCGGTATCTTCGATATCTTGTATCCGTTGAGAATGCGGACCGCTGTCTTTCCGGCCCACTCTCCCTGTTCGCGCGAGACCTTGGTCATGCCGAGGATCGTATAGGGCATCATCCAGCCATGGTTCGTAACGCTGAGCTTCCGGGTGGTTTTTACGATCTCGCCGATTACGTTTTGCTCGTTCCAGTCCTCGATACCATGGCGATTGCCGATGATGACGACGTCGTATTCCTGCGCGCCGGCATAGGTTTTGAGCCACTCTTTGCTGGACCCGACGAGCGCGTGATCCAGAACGAAGCCTCTCTTGGCTGCAGCGACCTGAAAGCGTTTGAGGTTTTTCTCTTCACTCAGGGTCTTGGACCCGAGATAAAAAGCGCGGCGAAACCGCGGAACGATGCTGGCTGCGCGGTCCAGCATTACGCCGACCGGTCCGACCTCGATCATGCCGGTGGCATTGCTGTAGGGCAGGCCGTATTCGGCGGCCGTCCAGTTAAGACCACTGAACACGAACGGCGTGTTCTTGTTCCTGTAAAACGGCTCGATGAGATATTTTACGGCGTTGTCATCCGCCGTGATGACGACGTCGGGTTTCCACGATTCGATGATTGCCTTCGCCGCCAGCGCGCTTTTCTTGATATCCTCCTTGGCATTGCGACGCTTGGAGTCCATGTCGAACTGCCGCAATTCGCAATGTCCCTTCACCGTCTCACGAACGCCGGCCTCGATCTGGTCGGCATGCGCGTAGCCCTTGTGATAAGACGAAACGAACAGACATTTCTTGTCGGCGGCCTGAACCGTTGCCGGCATGGTGCCGGCGACAAGCAATGACACGGCCAAGAATCCGGTATGCGCACTCACGCGTTGAAACCCCACGATACGTCCTCCCAAAAAGTGTCGACAATTAGACACAAATAAATACCGGTGTATTCAATGCTTCAGTAGTTAACAAACTCTTAATTTTGTGAACCGTGACCGAAATAGATACGTTTCGAAACAATCACTTAGCACAGTACCGCGATGGTGCGGGAGGGTGTCTTGTCCCGGGACCGCGGTCCCGGCCGACAAATCCCGACATGGCCTGCGCCGGGGTTTGTTGGGGGCAGGCATCGGCGGCGACCGGTTTCAGCGAGGTTTTCGTCCGCGTTCTTCCTGGTCCGGGGTCTGGCCATCCGTCCGACTGGTCCCGCCGCCGTCCAACAGCTTCCTCAGAAATCCCGGTGCAAGAGCCGAGAGCGGGTTGACCGAGATCTCGGGTTTGTCGACGGGGCCACTGACTTTATAGGATGCTGCGAATATCCCGCCGCCTTTCTCGCCGGTCAGGATGGTGCCGATGACCGGTATCTGGCCGAGCAGGCTGTTGATCGTATAGGCGGGGATAATCGTCCCGTTCAGATCGATGGCATCCTTGCCGAAATCGACCCGGCCGCTTGCGGTAATGCCGAGCTCCGATCCGACGGCGCGGGCCTCGGTGATTGTCGCGACCTCGTTCTGGAATATGAAGGGAAAGCTCAGCCGCGAGAATGTGATGCCCTTTCCGCTGATCGTGTCATTTATGCCGGTAAGCGAGGCAAGGGTCAGCAATCGCGCGAAATTCGGGGCATTTGCGACCCGGAAGCGTTTCATCTCGGCGGTTCCCCGCCACGGGGCATCGGGCCCGCCCGTGCGGACGCCGTTGATTTCGATGATGCCGGTACGGATGGTGTCGGTTACATCCATCGCTTTGAGCAGCGAGCCGGCGTCGGCCGAATAGATTTCAAGATTGTGTCCGTCCGGGGTCGGCAGCATCTTGATTGAAATCGCCTTGCCGCCGTCGGGCAGGGCGCCTTCCACCACAATGCGCTCCCAGCGCGTCGAATCGCGCTTCAGTTCCATCCGCACGTTGCTGGTCGGTGCCGCCTGGCCGACCCAAAAACGGCCAAAGGTTCCGGTCAGGCTTAACGCCGGCAATTCCGGCGCATCGATTCCACCGAGATCCTGGCTGATGAATGGCGCCGCATCGAAACCGCCGCCGCTCACATCTATTGCGAATGACCGGTCGGCGGCCCGGCGTACGGTCGCCGAGAATGACGTGGACCCCAGTATGAACCGTTCGATATCCAGCGTCTCCACAACAGCGCCATCTGCCGCGTCGGCATCTTTTGCGGCGTCAGCCTGGCTGAAGGTGCCTTTGCCGGATGCCCTGAACGTCCCGGCGTCGATGCGGAATTGCGGCAGGCCAATAAGCCTGCCTTCCGTCATCAGGACAGCGAGCTCGGCAGTCGCCTCCGCGCCTGCGGGTTTCTCCCATTCGAACCCGGGCAGGCTGAACTTCGCGTCCGTCAGGTTCAGTCCCGCGGAAAAGGTCTCGGTATTGTCCCGGCGCTCTTCGTAGATAAAGCTGATCGGGACCGGTCCTTCTATCCGGTCGCGCATAAAGACGTCGAATATTTCGCGCATGTTGGCGTCGACCGTGGCCTTTGCAGCGATATGCGTCGCGACATTTCCCGATCCGCTGAAATCCTGTCGCCATTCGAAATCGGCAGCCGTCCCGGCATAGCGCGCGGTGCCTTTGGCCGTCATCGCATTGTTGTCCACCGATAACGCGACCGTACCGTCAGTGATACCGCGGCCCTTTACGATGTCGGAAAGGGTAAGCCCGGAGATATCCGATACCGAACTGACGCGCACGTCCTCTGCCTTCAGCGTGCTGATAAGGGGGAACTGGAGTGCGAGCCGGGTGGCGTGCGTGCCGGCGGTCCCCTGCGTCTGCAACCCGACTTTCTGCAACAGGTTCAGGCGCGGATGCGCGACAATATCGAGCGCCGAGCGCACCGGCCCCCGAATGGACGCCGTGAGCGCAAGCGCCTCGTTCTGTGAGCCTATACCGCTGATCGCAACAGTCCCGCCGTCAAGCACGAGGTCGCCGACATTGCCGCCACGGACCGCAAAATCGAAGCGGTTTTCGCTGAAGGTTGCGACCGCGGACGTGTTTTTCAACGGCGGCATCGGGCTGAGGTAATCAATCGTGACGCCCGAAATGTTCATCCGTCCGTTGATTGAATCGACGATGACGTTTCCGGCATCCTTGCCCTCCGCCGGTATGCGGGCGGTCAGACTGGCCATCGCGTCGCTGTAGACGCCGTCGCGCATATTCGCGGTTACCCAGTCGCGTGCGCCGCTTGCCGCATCCGCGGGCCAGAATTTCTTCAGGTCGTCCGCGGGCATCGACGGTATCTTGATCGTTGCATTGACTGCGGCAATGGTACCGACACGGGTTATCACGCCGGCCAGGGTCATCTTCGTGTCGCCGAAATCGACGGTGGCACCTGCGATTTGTACCTGGTCCGGGTTGCGGTTCAGCCGGCCCTTTATCTCTGCGCTTCTGAAGGCGTAGGGAGGGGCGGCGACCCCGGGCATCGCAAACGAACCCTGTCCGCTGTCGAGGCCGAATTCCGCCCGCCTGACATCGCCGTCAAGCCCGATGCGCAGCTTTGCGGTACCGCTGAATTCCGCGGCCAGGGCTTTGAGCCCGGCCAGCGCCGCAAACTGGTCGGCAAGCTGGCCGGGATTCAGCCCGGCAAAACCGAGATTGATGTCGATACGTTCCGACGTCTTGTCGAAGATAGCGTTGCCACGCAGTTCGGGGCGCGACGTTCGCAGGTCGACGTCCAGGTCGTATGTTGCCTTCAGGCCCACGAGCGCCCGCTCGACCGTGATATCTGCGTGGCGCGCACCCCAGCCGATGCCCATTTGCCGATCTTCAAGCCGAAGGGCCGCCCCGATGACGCTGACCCGGTTGAGATACCGCAGGCTGCTGCCGGTTTGCGCCGGTCCGGAGAGTTCGTTCAGAAGCAGGGCGAGGACATCGCCGCTGCTGGTTGTCGTGGCCGTATCGGGCGTGTCCGGCGGGGCCGGCGTCGCGCCCAGGTCGAATTCGACCGCGCCGGCCTCGGTGCGGATCAGGCGGATGCGGGGGCGGATGATCTCGAGGCTCGTCGGGGCGACCTTGCCTTCTGCCAGGGCGCGAACACTGAGCGTAACCGATACCTCGCGGATACGGGCCGCCGGGCGCGGCGCGCCCTTTTCGACCAGCCTGACGCCCAGCGCCCGGACATCCAGCGCGCGCTCCCACCCCGCCCAGGTGAGGATAAGGTCGTCCAGTTCGGCTCGGAAACGGGTGTCCTGTCGCTGAAGAAGATCTTCGGCGTAAGGCAAAAGAAACCGGATGGAGAGCGGTCCCTGGGACAGACGCCACGCCGATCCTGCAACCAGCAGGCTCAGAACCACGAGAACGCCGCAAAGGACTTCGAGGCAAACGATCGATGTTCTGCGGATCATCTGGAAACCATAAGGGGCCGGTAAATGTTAATCCCGCCGCCTTCTTGACGTTGCGGAACGTGGACCGCAGTGTGCGTGAATCCACACCGATTTGGAACGGTCGATTTGTCAATTTTCGCGGAAATCTGGAGTAACGGAACAGATCGCCTGCCGGCGGCTGCAAACCCCGATCAGGAAGAAGTTCATCGTCAGCGCTGGCGCGAGGCGGTGTCGCGGATTGAAGACCCCGACCTCGCCGCGTACGGAGACGCGGCGGCGACGGCGACGGGCGGCAATGACCAGGCCGGCGCCGCGTTGCTCTCCGCCATTTTCGGCAACAGCGCTTTTCTCAGCCAGTGCCTGATCTCCGATCTGCCTTTTGCCCGCCGGTTGCTTGAAGACGGCCCGGATGCCGCGTTCGACGATGCGCTAGCAGCCGTTGCAGACCGCACGGCACTGGCAGGCGAGACAACGGACCAGTTGAAGCACAGGCTGCGTGTCGCCAAGCGCCGGGCAGCGCTCGCGATTGGCGCTGCGGATATTGCAAATGTGTGGCCGCTCGAACAGGTCACCGGCGCCCTGTCGGATTTTGCCTGTGCGTCCCTGCAGGCCAGTTGCCGACATCTGTTGAGGGCGTTGCACGACAGCGGCGAACTGGCGTTGCCCGACCCCGACGACCCGGAAGCCGACAGCGGGCTGATTGTACTCGGCATGGGCAAGCTGGGCGCGCGGGAGCTGAATTATTCAAGCGATATCGACCTGATCGTGCTCTTCGACCAGGATACGGTGCCCTATATCGGCGACCGCGGGCTGCAGCATCTGTTCACCCGGCTGGCCCGTAATCTTGTGGCGCTGATGGACGAACGCACCCGCGACGGTTACGTGTTCCGCACGGACCTGCGTCTGCGTCCCGACCCCGGCGCGACACCGCCGGCGATCTCGGTCCTCGCGGCGGAAGTGTATTACGAAAGCGCCGGGCAGAACTGGGAACGGGCGGCGATGGTCAAGGCCCGTCCGGTTGCCGGGGACGAACAGGCTGGCCTCGCCTTTCTCGACATTTTGCGGCCCTTTATGTGGCGGCGGTCGCTCGATTTCGCGGCGATACAGGACATCCAGTCGATCAAGCGCCAGATAAACGCTCATCGCGGCGGCGCCCAGATCGCGGTTGCCGGTCACAATATCAAACTCGGGCGCGGCGGCATTCGCGAGATCGAATTCTATGCACAGACCCAGCAGCTTATCTGGGGCGGGCGCGATCCCGACCTGCGGGTGCGCGGCACCATCGAGGCGATCACGCGGCTGACCGCTGCAGGACATGTCGCGCAGGCGACGCTCGAAGACCTGACCAGGGCCTACGGTTTCCACCGGCGCGTCGAGCACCGGTTGCAGATGCGGGACGACCGCCAAACCCATGAACTTCCCGATGATCCGGAAGACCTCTCCCGGGTTGCGGTGTTCCTGGGGTATGACACCCTGGACGACTTTACCGAAGAACTGCTCGTTCATCTTCGCACGGTGGCAAAACACTACGCGGAACTGTTCGAAGACGAGGGAGACCTGGCGGGAACCGGGAACCTTGTTTTCACGGGGGCGGAGGACGATCCCGATACTCTCAAGAACCTCGCCGAAATGGGATTTGCCGAACCGGCGACGATCTCGGCCACGGTTCGGGTCTGGCATTCCGGTCGCTATCGCGCCGTGCGCACGGCGCGCGCGCGGGAGTTGCTCACCGAACTGGTGCCGACGTTGCTCGAGGCGGTCGCCGGATCTCCCAATCCCGATCTGACGTTCCGGCGTTTCGACGAATTTCTCCAGGGCCTGCCTGCCGGGATACAGCTTTTTTCCCTGTTCACGGCCCATCCGGACCTGTTCGATCTCGTCGCCGAGATCATGGGGGCGGCGCCGAAACTGGCCGGATGGCTAAGCCGCTATCCGATCCTGCTGGACGGTGTCCTCAGCGCCGATTTTTTCGATTCCGTGCCGGGTGCCGACGAAATGGCGGTCGAACTCGGCGAGGCCGGCGAGCAGGCCCGCGACTTCCAGGATTTTCTCGATATCGAGCGGCGCTGGGCGAACGACAAGGTGTTCCAGATCGGCGCTCACATGCTGCGCGGCAGGATGTCCCCGGTAGATGCGTCGGGCCCGCTGTCGGATGTCGCAGATACCTGCCTGACGGCGCTCCTGCCGGAGATCGAAAGGACGTTCTCGGAGGATCACGGCAAGGTGCCCGGCGGCACCATGGCGGTGGTTGCGTTCGGCAAGCTCGGAAGCCGGGAAATGACCGTCAGTTCCGACCTGGACCTGATGTTCGTCTATGACTGTCCGCCCGACGCGAGCGAATCCGACGGGCCAAAGCCCCTGTCGCCGGGCCAGTATTACGCACGTCTGTGCCAGCGTTTCATCGGTGCGATCACCGCGCCGACGGGGGAGGGCAAGCTTTACGAGGTCGACATGCGCCTGCGGCCGGCCGGGAATGCCGGGCCGATCGCCTCGTCGCTCGAAGCGTTTACGAAGTATCAGCAAAGCGAAGCCTGGACATGGGAATACCAGGCGCTGACCCGCGCGCGGGTCGTCTGCGCCGAAGGCGACCTTGGCGCCCGGTTCGACGATGTGATGCGCGCGGCACTGATCGCCCCGCGCGACGAGGCAAAAATTCTGGCGGATGTCGCCGAGATGCGCGAGCGCCTGCGCAAGGAGCACGGCACCGACGATCTGTGGTCGCCGAAGCATTTGCGCGGCGGCCTGGTCGATATCGAATTTATTGCCCAGTACCTGCAGCTGCGCCATGCCGCAGGCCACCCGGACATTCTTGCCGGCGATACGGTATCGGTCCTGCGGCGGGCCGCTGCAGACGGGCTTGTCGATGCGGAGATGGCAGGCGATCTGATCGAGGCTGCCACCTTATGGCGGAACCTGCAGGGGATTCTTCGCCTGGCCGTCGAGGGCCGTTTCGATGCGGATTCTGCTGCACCTGCCCTGAAGACCGTGATCGCGCGCGCATGCGGGGCGGTTGACTTCGACGCGCTGGTGCAAACAATGCAGACATCGGCAGAACGGACCATAGCGCATTTCGACGCTGTCTTTCCGCCTGCCGAGCCATAGATCGTTCGATCGAACGTTCAGACCGACAGTCAAAAAGGGAGCACGCGATGCCGAGCAGGGAAATCACCAACACGACCCGCGACGGGGAAACCTATGACGGCTACCTGACCGAACCGGAGGGCGACGGCAAGGTTCCCGGTATCTTGGTGATCCCGGCGATTTTCGGCACCGATGATGAAATGATGGAGCTTGCGGACGCCTGGGCGGCGGACGGTTTCGTCGTGTCTGTGCCCGATATCTTCTGGCGCGTGATGCCCGGTCCGACGGCGGATATGGAAAAGGCATTCGGCCGCTATGAAGCGTTCGATGCCGAGCAGGGCTACAAGGATGTCGAAGACCTGCTCAACGATCTGCGGGCGAACCCGCGGTGCAACGGCAGGGTCGCCGTGCTCGGCTACTGCTTCGGCGGCCGTTACGCCCAGTATGCCGTGGCGCGTCTCGGCGCCGATGCGGCGGGAGCGTTTCACGGCACGTTGATCGATCAGGAACTCAACCCGATGCCCCCGAAGGACTGCCCGGTCAGCTATCACTTCGGCGCGGAGGACCCGGTGGTGCCGATGGAGACCGTGGAAAAGATCCGGGAGGCTTTTGCCGGCCATGACAACGCGGCCATCGTTGCCCATGACGGCGCGGGACATAATTTTTCGATGCCCACCAAGGACGGCTATCACGCCGGGGTCGCCGCGACATCGCGCCAGGCAGTGCTCGACGCCTTCGATACGCTGAAATAGAAAAGGGACCTAGGTTACGATGATCGATGTTGGAGACAAGGCACCTGCCTTCAAAGGTGTCACGGATGGCGGCGGCAGCCTGTCGCTCAAGGACCTGAAGGGTAAAAAGGTCGTCCTGTATTTCTATCCGAAGGACATGACGCCCGGCTGTACGACCGAGGCAGAGGGTTTTCGCGATGCGGTCAGGGATTTCGCAAAGCTGGATGCGGAAATCGTCGGCGTCTCGAAAGACAGCGTGAAGCGCCACGACAATTTCAAGGCCAAGTACGACCTGCCGTTCACCCTGATCAGCGACGAGGACGGGGCCATCTGCGAGGCCTATGGCGTGTGGCAGGAAAAGAAGAACTACGGCAAGACCTATATGGGCATCGTGCGCACGACCTTCCTGATCGACGAGACGGGCAAGGTGGCCGAAGTGTGGCGCAACCTGCGGGTCAAGGGACATGTCGAAAAGGTGCTCGAAGCCGCGAAGGCGCTGTGATCCGCCACTTACCCACAGGGTGTGGATAACATGTTTCACGTGAAACAATCGTGACGCAGACCCTGTCCGACCGCGTGGTCGGCGTGCTCGGTACCCCCGATGCCACGGCCAAGGCCGGCGCGGCGCGGGCCGTCGCCTCCGACTGGCGGGCAGGGATTATCCCCGATATCGGCCGCGCCGCGCCCCGCGACCGGCCCAGACGCCCCGACAGGCCGGAACTGCTACGCCCGCGCGAGATGCCCAAGCGCGGCAAGGCGCAGAGCGAAGCGGGCCGCATCGCGCTGCTGCACGCGCTCGCCCATATCGAACTGAACGCCATCGATCTTGCCGCCGATATCCTGGTGCGCTTTCCCAATGCCGGCTTGCCAATGGAATTCTATACCGACTGGCTGACCGTGCTGGACGAGGAAGCGAAGCATTTCCTGCTGCTGTCGGCCCGGCTCGGCGAATTCGGCGCGGCCTATGGCGACCTGCCGGCCCATGACGGCTTGTGGCAGGCAGCCCAGGACACCGCCGACGACCTGCTGGCGCGGCTCGCCATCGTGCCGCTGGTGCTCGAAGCGCGCGGCCTCGACGTCACGCCGCGGATGATCAACAGCCTGCGCACCGCAAAGGACGAGGATTCAGCAGCCGTGCTCGAGGTGATCTACCGCGACGAGATCGGCCATGTCGCCATCGGCCGAAAATGGTTCGAATACGTTTGCCCCGACGATCCCGTCGCCGCATGGCAACGCCTGGTGAACGAGCGGTTCAAAGGCGGGCTCAAAGCGCCGTTCAACGACGCGGCACGGGCCGAGGCCGGGTTCGGCGTCGCCTATTACAAGGCGCTGGCGGGGTAGGGCCGGGGGCGATCCTTGCCGTCAAAACGGCTCGAAATCCTTTAATGCCGGAACGACTTTTTCGCCGAACAGGCGGATCGAGCGCATCAGGTCGTCTTCGGGCAGATCGGCGAAGTTGAATTCGCCCATAAACGTATTGAACACGCCCTCGGCGGCGGCATCGTGCAGCTTTTCCGCGACCGTGTCCGCCGACCCGATAAAGACCAGGTCGTTTTCGAGGATGTGGTCGGGATCGAAAATCTTGGCGATCAGCGCCGATGCCGGATTTTCGCCGCGCGCCACGAACATGTCGTGGAATGCCTGCAGGCGGTTTTCGAACGTTTCTCCCGGCAGCGGCAGAATGCCCTCATAGGCCCGGCTTGCCCGATCAAGCGCGACGTCGATCGCCTTTTCGTCGCTTTCGTCCACATACACCGTCGTGGCGTAGGCGATATTCGGCTTGCGGTCCCAGCCGGCGGCGTTCCAGTCGTCGAGATACTTGCGGTAGCGGGGTGCGGCGACGTCGCGCGGGAACACCAGGAAATTGCCGGTATTGATGCCGTTGGCTGCAAGAAATTCCAGCGTTTCGGGGTCGCGGCTCATCATCCAGAGTGGCGGATGCGGCTGCTGGACCGGCATGACGGACAGCTGCGCGGCCTTTGCCTTGTGGTTTTCGCTGTCATAGGTGAATGGCTGTTCGGGGCCGAAGGCGGCCCGGAGGAAATCGGGGAATTCCAG
This sequence comes from uncultured Rhodospirillaceae bacterium, assembly GCA_963977005.1. Classification (GTDB taxonomy): domain Bacteria; phylum Pseudomonadota; class Alphaproteobacteria; order MPNO01; family UBA830; genus CAXBCP01. The sequence continues at coordinate 63,601 of CAXBMQ010000011.1, read as the reverse complement.
GGTCGGCGATTTACGGAAATCGTGATCCACGCCGAATGGCTCGAAATAAGACGCCGTGATGCCGGGCACCAGGCCGACTTCCAGCCGCCCGCCCGTCATCTGGTCGATCACGGCGATCTCTTCCACCAGACGCAGCGAGTTGTAGAGCGGCACGATGTAGCCCATCGGGCCGACCCGCATGTTCCTGGTTCTCGCACCCGCGCCCACGGCATAGAGGCTGGGGGACGACATCCAGCTTTCGTGCGGCGAAAAATGATGCTCGACACAGAACCCGTAATCGAAGCCGAGCGCATCGCACAATTCGAGCTCGCGCCACAGCTGCTCGTAGCGGTCGTGCGGCGTCATGCCGGGCTTGCCCCAGACATGGGCGAAATGGGCGAATTTCATGGGTGGCTCCGGTTATGAGGGCGTTTACGCCAGCTCCAGCAATATATCCGCCAGCAGGTCCGGTGTGTCGATCATCACGTCGTGGCCGGACTTTACGCTGCGCACGTCCCAGTCCGGTTTTTCGCTGAGCGGCAAGGAAAAACGGTCGAAGCTGCTATTCGGGTGCAGTTCCGCCAGCAGGTACATCTTTTTCGCGACCGTTTCCCAAGCCCCCGTCAGGTGGACCGGCTGCGAGAACGTCTTGAGCGGTTGCGGGACGCAGCGCCGGGTGACCCAGGCAGCGTCGTCGGCATCCATCACGCCGAAATAGTCCGGCGGCATCGGCGGCATTTTCCAGCCGTCGCCGGACGCTGCGACCTGCTCGCGGACGTGCTGGGCGCGTTCGGGCGGCCAGCCGTCCATCAGCGACTGGCCGTCCTCGGGCACGAAGGCATCGAGCCAGACCGCTGCGCGGAACCTGTCGACGCGCTTGTCGAGCACCGGGGTGATGACCTGCCCGCCATAGGAATGGCCGCACAGGACGGCATCGTCGATTTCCTCCATGTCGATGACGCCGAGCACGTCGTTGATGTGGCAATCGAGGTCGATGTCGGGCGAGGCGAGGTGGGCGCGTTCGCCCAGCCCGGTCAGGGTCGGCGTGAACACCGTATGACCGGCATTCCGCAGGATGTCGGAGACGCGCTTCCAGCACCATCCGCCGTGCCAGGCGCCGTGTACCAGCAGATAGGTCGCCATTATGTCCTCCCTTTATCCTGTATCTTATTGCGGGCCGGCCGCGGTCCGCAGACAAAGACGGATATGCTTTACGCTGCTTTCGCCTGCAGGAAGCCCGTGACCGCATCGACGAACGGTTCGGGTTTCTCGATATGGGGCAGGTGTCCGGCCTGATCGATCATGGTGACCTGCGCGCCGGCAATGACCCTGCCGAATTCGGCCGCATAGACCGGATCGACGATCTTGTCGCTGTCGCCCCAGATCACATGGGTCGGCACCTTGATGCGGTGCAGCCATTTGCGCAAATTCGGGTTGAACAGGCGCGGCTGCCAGCCGAGACGGGCGGTGGCGACGCGGTTGCGGATCTGGATATCCGTCTGTTCCTCCGTGAGGTCCATGTTGAGAATGTTGTCGGCAAAGGACTGATCGACGAAAATTTCGCGGACAAGGTCGTCCGGGTCCATCATGAAAATGTCGGCGATCGGCTTGCCCTTGATGCGGATACCGGCGGCGCCGACCAGCGTCAGGCTTTTCAGGCGGGTGCAGGACCGCACGGCGATTTCCATCGCCAGCCATCCGCCCAGCGAATTGCCGATCAGGTGAACGCCGTCGAGGTCCAGCTCGTCCAGAAGATCGAGGTAGAACATCGCGAGGTCGTCCATGCTGTCGAGCCATTCGGGCTCGTCGGACCGGCCATAGGTCGGATGATCCGGCACCCTCAGGTCGTAGGAGTCGGCCAAAGACTTGAATGCCGGAATCCAGCCGGCGACACCGCTGGCGCCATGCAGGAACAGGGCCGGCTCGCCACTGCCGCCACGCCGCATATGTACCTTGCAGCCCCGGATATCGATTTTCGATTCTGTACACTCGGCCATTCTTCGCGGGCTCCCTTCGGTGTCTCTCTTTGCGCGCTGCGTGCGCGCTTGTGTTATGCTTAGCTAACTAATGAAGTGTCCTGCCGCATCGTTACCCTGTCAAGCGGATGGCGCTTGCTCTCGACGGTTGCCCCGTGTAAATCCCGACCATGACCAAAGACGATTTTTTCGACCCTGAGGATACGATCGGTTTCCTTATCTGGGACGCCAACAGGGCGATGAGTCGCGAATTTTCCGACCGCATTGCGCAACATGGGGTCACGCTGGGGCTGTGGCCGTTCCTGCGCGCATTATGGGAGGGCGATGGCCTGACCCAGCGCGAGCTTTCGGAGAAAGTGCGCATGAAGGGCCCGACCACCGTCGCCGCTCTGAACAAGCTCGAAGACAAGGGGATCGTGCGCCGGGAAGGCAACAAGAACGATGCGCGCAAGATCAACGTGTTCCTGACGCCGGAGGGGCGAAAGGTCTACCGCAGGGTGATCCCCGAAGTGGAGGCAGTGAATCTCCAGTGCCTCGCCGACCTGTCGCCTTCGGAACAAAAGGCGTTCAAGGACATGATCAGGCGTGTCCGAAACAGCGTCACCGGCGCCTGAACGGTGTGACCCGCCCTGGCAAACATAGGGGCGGGCAGGTCCCGCTTTCAATCCCTCATCGCGATTTGCCCGGGATTCGGCGGAACGCCGGATGACGCGCTGGCGCTTTGCCTTTCTTGCCGGACTGCTCGGTCTGCTGCCGATGCTGCTGCCGCTGACGGTCGACGGTTCGCTGCCCACTGTTTCGGTCATACCGGCTTATTTCCAGACCTCCACCGCGTCGGTGCAATACAGCCTGAGTGCCGCCGTGCTCGGGATCGCGCTCGGTCAACTGGTCTACGGGCCGCTATCGGACCGCTTCGGGCGAAAGCCGGTGCTTATCGGCGGTATCTCCCTGTATGTCGTGACGGCGATCGGCTGTTCGATGGCCGCCAGTATCGAACAGCTGATCGGTCTGCGGTTCCTGCAGGGCTTCTTTGCGTGTTCCGGGATCATCGTCGCCCGGGCCGTCATTCGCGACCTTTTCGACCGCGAGGCCGCCGCAAGGCTGTTTGCGCTGATGATGGGCATTCACGGGATCATGCCGACCATCGCCCCCGGGGTTTCCGGCTGGGTGACGCAGGAATACGGCTGGCGCAACGTCTTCCTGGTGATGGCCGGGTTCGGCGTCTTTACGGTTCTGGCTGTATTGTTCGGCCTCGCCGAATCCAACAGGACGCGTATGGCGAATGCGGTACAGCCGTCGGTATTGTTCCGGAACTACCGGACGATCCTGCGGGACCGGGGGTTTCGGTCCTATGCCACCTGCGCATGTTTCATGTACGGCGCGCTGATGGCCTATTTTGCCGGCGCGCCCGTCGGGCTGATTCAGTATCTCGGCCTGACTCCGGTACAGTTCGGCGTCGTCATGGCCGTTCCGATGGTATTCTACATGGTGTCGCAGATCGCCGTCGCCCGGATCGCACACGGTATCGGGATGGACCTGATGATCCGGATCGGGGTTATTCTGGCATCTATCGCAGGAATCGGAATGTTCGCTTTTACGGCTCTGGGCATCATCAATGTTTATACATTGATGGGACCCGTCGTGCTCATGCTGACGTCTTTCGCCTTTATCACCCCCGGTACGACGGCCGGCGCCATGTCTCCCTTCGCCGGCATGGCGGGGACAGCCTCGTCTCTGCTCGGCTTCATACAGTTTCTGGCCGCCGCGACGTCGACGGCGGTGATCGGCGTGCTCAATGACGGTACGCCGTATCCGATGGCGGCGGTGATCTGCGTCTGTACGGTCTGTGCACTGACTGCGTACCTGACGCTGGTACGCCGGCTGGCCCGTCAGGCCTCCGCCGCGTGACCGGTACGGGAGCACCGCCGGGCAAGACGTTCGACAATGCCGGGTTTGCGGCGTTGCTGGCGCTGACAACCGTCGCCACGGCGACCGGTATCGACGGTATTCTGCCGCTCATGCCCGCTATCGGGGCGGCTTTCGGTGCGACACAGGCCGAGGTTCAACTGACCCTGACGGCGTTCATGCTGGGTATCGCCATCGGGCAGCTCGTCCACGGCCCGATCTCCGACCGTTTCGGCCGAAAGCCGGCCATCCTAGGCGGGCTTGTGCTCAACGCCGTCGCTACCGCGGCCTGCGCGATGGCAACATCGATCGAGATGCTAATGGTGTTTCGCTTCGTTCATGGTATCGCGGCGTCCAGCGGCTGGCTTATCGCGCGGGCGGTGGTGCGCGACCGGCACGAGCGCGGCGAAGCCGCCCGGGTAATCTCGGTCATGATGGTGTTTCACGGCATGTCGCCGCTGATTGCGCCGATTGTCGGGGCGCACCTGACAGTGGCCTATGGCTGGCAGGCGATGTTCGTGTTTCTGTCGGTCTACGCGGTCTGCGTGACGGGGATTTTCGGGACGATTTTCCGCGAAACCATAGGACGGAAGGACCCCAACGCGCTGCGGCCGGGGCCGATCCTGCGGAACTTCGCCGAAGTTTCCCGAAGCCCGTCCTTCTGGTCCTATACGGCGTGCGCCGCGGCGTCATACGGTATCCTGTTCGCGTTTCTCGGCACGTCGTCGCACGTGATTATCACCTATTTCGGCGAGACCGAGACCCGCTACAGCTACATGTTCGCCGGATGCATGGTCGGCAGTCTGGCCGGCATGCTGATGGGTGCCCGGCTGGTCGGCCGGTTCGGGGTCGACAGGTTGCTGCGCTGGGGCGTGGGAATAGCGACGGCGTTCGGCCTGGTTCTCGCCGGACTGGCCTGGGCATCGGTCGACCACTGGCTGGCCGTCATCGGGCCGATGCTGTTCTGCATGATCTCCTTTGCCTTCATTTTTCCCCAGTCGATCGCCGGGGCGCTTCAGCCTTTCCCGCATATCGCGGGCTCGGCCTCGTCGCTGGTCGGCTTCATGCAGCAACTGATCGGGGCGGGGACGGGTGTTACGGTTGCGGCCCTGTCGGACGGCACGCAGCTGTCTCTTGCCAACGGGGTACTGTTCTGGGCGGTGTTCGGGCTTGTGGCGTATTGGGCGGCAGTGCGGAAATACCGCACGGTCTAGGCTGCCTGCGCTTCCCGCGCCCCGGCGATTCTGATAAACCGGGCCCATGGCTATTCCAAGATATTCCCGCGCCCCGATGACAGCCATCTGGGAGCCTGAAAACAAGTTCCGGATCTGGTTCGAGATCGAGGCCCACGCCTGCGACGCCCAGGCGGCGCTCGGCATAATTCCCAAGGAAGCGGCAAAGGCGGTCTGGGACCGCGGCGCTTTCGAGATCGAGCGCATCGACGAGATCGAGCGGGAAACCAAGCACGACGTTATCGCGTTCCTGACGAACCTTGCCGAACATGTTGGCGACGAGGCCCGGTTCGTGCATCAGGGCATGACGTCGTCGGACGTGCTCGATACCTGCCTCGCGGTGCAGCTCACCCAGGCGACGGATATCCTGCTGGAGACCATGGACGGTCTGCTGGCGGCGATCAAAACACGCGCCGAAGAACACAGGATGACGCCGACCATCGGGCGCAGCCACGGCATCCATGCCGAGCCCATGACGTTCGGCGTGAAGCTTGCCGGCTATTACGCGGAATTCGCGCGTAACCGCGAGCGCCTCGTCGCAGCACGGGCCGAGATAGCGACCTGCGCGATCTCAGGCGCGGTCGGTACTTTCGCCAATATCGACCCGGCGGTCGAGGAACATGTCGCCAAGGCGATGGGCCTGGCGGCGGAGACGGTATCGACGCAGGTTATCCCGCGCGACCGGCATGCGATGTATTTCGCCACCCTCGGCGTGATTGCGTCGTCGGCCGAGCGCCTCGCCGTCGAAATCCGCCATCTGCAGCGGACAGAGCTGCGCGAGGCGGAGGAGTATTTCTCGCCGGGCCAGAAAGGCTCGTCGGCGATGCCGCACAAACGCAACCCGGTACTGACCGAAAACATCACGGGCCTTGCCCGTATGGTGCGGTCCTATGCGATGCCGGCGATGGAAAACGTTGCGCTATGGCACGAACGCGATATTTCGCATTCGTCGGTCGAGCGCATGATCGGCCCCGATTCCACGATCACGCTCGACTTCCTGCTGGCACGCCTGACCGGCGTCGTCGAGAAAATGGTGGTTTACCCCGAGAACATGCAGAAGAACCTGGACGCACTCGGCGGTCTGGTGTTCTCCCAGCGCGTGTTGCTGGCGCTGACACAGGCGGGGATGAGCCGGGAAGGGGCATATGTCGCTGTGCAGCGCAACGCGATGGAAGCCTGGTCGATGGGCCTGTCGTTCCTCGATCTGCTCAAGGCGGACCCGGAGGTGTCGTCCAATGTCGACGATGCGACGCTCGAGGACATGTTCGACATCGGCTACCACACCAAAAACGTGGACGCGATTTTCAGGCGGGTTTTCGGCTAGCGCGTTATTGTTCGCCCACAGGCACGGTCATCCCCGCCGACGCGGGGATGACGTTTTGCGGCTGGCTTACGAGTTTTCCGCTTCGATCTGGCGGCCCGCTTCGTCCATCAGCCGGATCATTTCCTTGCGCAGGTTCTGTTCGTCCATTTCAAGGCCGCGGCTGGAGAAATCGCCCAGGACCTTGCGCACGACATCGTCATCGCCCGGTTCCTCGAAATCCGCAAGGACCACTTCCTTCGCGTAGTCGAGCGCCTGGTTGTCGGGCATGCCGAACTTTTCCGCAGCCCACAGCCCTAAAAGCCTGTTGCGGCGCGATGTGATACGGAACAGGGTTTCCTGATCGCGCTTGTACTTCGCTTCGAAACTTTTTTCGCGGTCATCAAAACCAGACATGAGAGCCTTCCACTTTCTTCAAACAACACTCTAGGTGACATAGATCGCCCTCGCATTGCGCGAAGTCAAGATGGGACGTTCATGCGTGTGCCCGGCATATGGTCGCGGCGCGGCGAACCTGCTATCGAGTGTGTATGTGCACCGTTGTAATACTGCGCCGGCCCGGCCACGACTGGCCGCTGCTATTGGCCGCAAACCGCGATGAAATGGCGGGTCGCCCATGGGACCCGCCCGGCCGGCACTGGCCCGACCGCGAAAATGTCGTCGCCGGGATCGACCGGCTTGCCGGCGGAACCTGGATGGGACTGAACGACGAGGGGGTCGTCGCCGGAATCCTGAATCGCCGGGATTCGCTGGGGCCGGACGAGATACTGCGGTCGCGCGGCGAAATCGTCCTCGAGGCGCTGGATCATGCCGATGCAGCCGATGCCGCCGATGCGCTCGCGCATCTCGACGGGCGCAGTTACCGGTCTTTCAATCTGGTGGTCGCGGATAACCGCGATGCGTTCTGGGTCCGCAGCAGGGGCGAGGCTGCCGAAGGCCGCGTAGACGTCGCCGAAATTCCCGCCGGGATTTCGATGCTCACCTCGTTCGACCTGAACGATCCGGCGTCCGGGCGGGTCGCATTTCACAAGCCCCGATTCGACGCCGCCCCGGCGCCCGATATCGATGCGGGGGACTGGTCGTCCTGGGAAGCCCTGCTGGCCAGCGCCGAGCACGGCGCGGACACCGATTCCCGGGACGCGATGCGGATCACCACCGATTTCGGTTTCGGTACCCTGTCGAGTTCCCTGATAGCCTTGCCGTCGATGGATTTCCCCGACCGCAAACCGGTCTGGCAGTTTGCCGCCGGTGCGCCGGGCGAGGTCGCGTTCGAGACTGTCGACCTTTCCGCTTAGGCCTGCAGAAGCTGCGGTTCCGTTGCGACAAGACCGGCGACCAGGTCGGTGTCGTGCAGGAAAGCCCGTTTCTCCGCCGGGGTCAGCCAGTCCGAGAGCAGGGCCGGGTCGGGTTCGCGTTCCGCCTTCGCACGGGCGACGAAAAGCGCCGCATCGAATGCGGAAATCCCGCGCATGCTGGAAAGCTGCCGGCGGTGCCACGCGTTGAACCCGGGATCGGCCGCCAGTGCCGGGAGCGAGTCCCGGTTCGGCCGCAACGCCGACGCCCAGGGCAGATAAGCCTGACGGCCGGCGAGAATGCCGCCGGGATCTTGTCCGCCTTCTTCCGGTGTTCGCAGAATACCGAACTGCCGCAGGACGCCGCCGGCGGATTTGTGTCCGCTCAGCCAGGAGGTCACCGGGGAAAGCATGAGGGCACCGGTCAACGGCAGGGTCCATAGGAACAGCCCGCCGCCGATACCCCATGTTCCCAGCGCAGTGGCCGCACCGGTCGCCGCGTGCCAGAAATGGATCCGGAATGCCTCCCGCAGAGTCATGTCGCCGGCGCCGCGCCGTTGGGGTTTCCAGCCGCTGTCGCCCCCGCGCAGTACCTGCCAGACGAAACGGGTCTGGACGAGCATCAGCACGGGCGCGTAGAGCGCCGAGAGCACGATCTCCACGACGACGCCGAGCGTGACCAGCACCGGGCCGCCGAATGCACGGCACCGGCGCGGGTTTATCGTCGCCGCCAGCCAGCCGAGGAATTTCGGGGTGAGCAAAACCCCCATCGACAGAATAAACAGCCGGATCGCGCGTTCCGATTCGAATACCGGCCACATCGGAAACAGGGTCGGACCGGGAAAATAGTCGGGGCCGCTCAGCGCAACCTGGAGTGCGAGGGCGAGACCGAGTGCGACAAGCAGCAGCCACAGAGGGGCGCTCAGATAGCCGAGAATGCCCGACAGCATATGAAGCCGGTTCGCCGCAGGGATACCGGTGGCTGTCACCATCCTGCCATGCTGCAGGTTGCCCTGGCACCAGCGGCGGTCGCGGATCATGACGTCGACCAGCGACGGGGGCGCCTCCTCGAGGCTGTGCCCCAGGTCGGTATCGAACCGGACACCCCATCCGCCGCGCCGCAACAGCGCCGCCTCGACGAAATCATGGCTCAGGATGTCGCCGCCCATCGGCGGTGGCCCGGGAAGGTGGGGCAGGCGGCAACAGGCGGCGAAGGCCGCCGTGCGGATGATCGCATTATGACCCCAGAAATTCCCGTCGTTTCCGTGCCAGGCCGCAAGGCCGTTGCCGAATATCGGGCCATAGCAGCGATTGGCGAATTGTTGCAGCCGGGCGAACAGGGTCTGCCCGGCGACGATCGCGGGCAGGGTCTGGATCAGGCCGAGCCCGGGTTCCGCCGCCAGCCGACGCGCCATCTCGATCATGGTATCGGGGGCGATCAGGCTGTCGGCGTCGAGCACGATCATGGCGTCATAGGCAGCGCCCCAGCGGGACACCCAGTCGGCGATGTTGCCGGCCTTGCGTTCGCTGTTGTCGCGCCGGTGCCGGTAAAACACGGGACAGCTTCCGGGCGCGGCATCGGTGAGCGCGGCGAACACGGCCTCTTCTCCGACCCAGGCTTCGGGGTCGGTAGTATCGCTGAGCAGGAAGAAGGCAAAATCGCGGGGAGACTTCGCGGCCAGCCCGTCCGCCATCGCCCGAATTCCCGCAGCGATCCTGACCGGATCCTCGTTATAGACCGGCATCAGCACGGCTGTCCGCAACAGCGCGCTGTCGGGCGGCGCCGGAATTCGGCCGAAGAGATCGAGGGCGATCAGGCGGACAAACCCGAGGACGGCCTGACAGGCCGAAAAGCCGATCCAGGCGAATGTCAGGGAAAACGCCAGCAGGAAAAGCCACTGCAGCGGGGTGACCCCGCCCGTCGCCGTCACCGCATACATTTCGACTGCCCCGAACGCGGTCAACGCGCCGGTCGCCGCAAACAGCACAAGCCGGGACAGGGTCGTCGCGGCGCGGCGTGGCAGTGCCGGCCTGTGCCGTGTCGGTTGCCGGTGGCCATGCCGGGGCTGGCGCGGCATGGCGATCGGCGCTTCCGGCGGCAGGGCGGGCCGGCCGGTGCTTTGCTTCATGCCGGTGTCCACCGGTAAAGCCATGTTTCGCCCACCGGTTTTTCGAGAGCGCGGGGTTGTACGCGCAGCTCCATCATTTCCGCCGGGCCGGGATCGAAGGTGACAAAGACGCGGATTCCGCCGGTTTCCGGGTTCGGCTGGGTCACGGCCTCGACAAGCGTGCCGGGCGTGACGCTGACATCCGCGCGAATGTCGCCCGCCGGCACACCGCTGGCGGGGGCGTAGTCGATCACCATCTGGCGGTGCCTGCCGTCGAAGGTCCGCCCGGCGGCGCTGCGGATCACGGGCGCGATGCCATCTGTCGCCGGGGCGTTGCCCGGCCACGCAATCCGGTACCCGGCTTTCAAAGTCGTGCCGGGCAGCAGGCCGGTGTCCGGCCGCCAGTAAGCGACGATATTGTCGTTGGTTTCTGAATCGGACGGTATTTCCGCAAGGACCACCTGGCCCGCGCCCCAGTCCCCCCGGGGCGCGACCCAGGCGGACGGCCGCTTCTCGTAGCGCGCTTCCAGGTCCTGAAAACGGTTGAAGCGGCGATCGCGCTGAACAAGGCCGAAACCCCGTGGGTTTCGGTCGACGAAACCGCTGACCTGCAGGCGGCGCGGATTGTTGAGCGGACGCCAGATGCGCTCGCCGGCACCGGTATGAAGCGCAAGCCCCAGGGAATCGTGTACCGCCGGACGGTAATCCGCGCGGGGAGACGCATCGACGGGGCCGAACAGGAACATCGACGTCAAAGCGCCCAGCCCGACATGGGCGAGCGGTTCGCGCGGGAACAAGGTCATATCGACATCGATAACGGTTGCGGTCCCCGGATAGATGCCGAACCGGTATGCGCCGGCAATCCGCGGGCTGTCGAGCAAGGCATGCACGACGATGCTGTTCGCGTCTGCCGAGGCACGTTCGATCCAGAAACGGGTGAAGCCGGGGAATTCCTCTCCCGCCGGTTCGGCGACGTCGATTGCTAGGCCGCGGGCGGACAGCCCGTAATTCTGACCGCGCGAAACCGCACGGAAATAGCTTGCCCCCTGAAAGACGACGAATTCGTCCTGGTAGTCGGCTCGGTTGAGGGGATAGTGCAGCCGGAACCCGGCGAATTTTCCCAGTGCTGCGAGCACGGTCCCGATCTCAGGCGACGGCACGTCGAATGCCTGATCGTCGATCCGGGCGGGAAAGACCTTGCCGTTTTCGACGATAAACACGTCGACCCCGTGCTTGTACAGAAAACCCGGTGCAAAGAGCTCGATCGCGAAGGGTGACGGCGATCTTCCCCAGATCGCGCGATCCTTTCTGAACCTGATCTGGCGGTACAGATCGTAGCTGAGCTTTCTCAGCGTCTCTGGAACGGTGGCGGGGGACGCAAACGGCAGTGCGGCGAGCCCTTTCGCTTCGGCGATGACATCCGCATGCGAGAACGCGGGCGATCGCAGGACCGTCTGTGCGTTCGGGCTGCGCGGTGAGGCAGCAAGGGCGAGGAGGGAGGATAGTCCGACAAGAAACGAACGGCGTCCGGGAGGCTGTATATGCATGTTCCGTTATCTGTCCGCCCGTTCGGTCCGGACGGCGAGAGCCGCCGCGCGGGCCGGTTCGGGCATGAAGTGTAAGAGCCGGACGCCCTTACGATCACAATGTGGCAGGATTGTGGAAATAATGTGGCATGACGCTGTCGCGGACGATGTTTTTTCGGCCACCGCCCGGGATTGGACTGCCGCGCTTTGCCGGCAACGCCGGCCATTGACCGGTGCACCGAAATCGCTATATGTGGACGGCAGCAGCGCTCGCCGGAGCGCACGGAATTCCATACAACCGAGGGATATCATGGCCCGCCGCAGACGCATCTACGAGGGCAAGGCAAAGGTTCTTTTCGAAGGACCGGAACCGGGCACTCTGGTCCAGTACTTCAAGGACGACGCGACCGCTTTCAATAACAAGAAAAAGGGTACGATTACCGGGAAGGGTGTCCTGAACAACCGGATATCGGAATTCCTGATGACCCGGATAAGCGAAATCGGTATCCCGACCCATTTCATCCGCCGCCTGAACATGCGCGAACAACTCGTGCGCGAGGTCGAAATCATCCCGATCGAGGTGGTGATCCGCAATATCGCCGCCGGATCGATCACAAAGCGTTTCGGCATGGAAGAAGGCACCGCGCTGCCGCGGTCGATCGTCGAGTATTATTACAAGTCCGACGAGCTGGACGATCCGATGATTTCGGAAGAGCACATCACGGCCTTTGGCTGGGCATCGCCCCAGGAAATGGATGAGATCATGCACATGTCGCTGCGCGTGAACGATTTCCTGACCGGCGTGTTCCTGGCCGTCGGTATCCGTCTTGTCGATTTCAAGCTGGAATTCGGCCGCTGGTGGAACAATGAAGACCTGCGCATCGTCCTTGCCGATGAGATCAGTCCCGACAATTGCCGTTTGTGGGACGTAAAGACGAACGAGATCATGGACAAGGACCGGTTCCGCCGCGATCTTGGCGGGGTCGAAGAGGCGTATCAGGAGGTCGCGCGTCGACTTGGTATCCTGCTCGACAGCAATTCCCCCGGCGACATGACCGGTCCCTCTTCCCTGCAATAGGCAGGGCAATGAACGGGGCGACAGGCGGGGCAAACGGCAGGCTTTTCCGAAGCGGGTCCTCGCTGCCGTGCCGAGCGTATGGCGATCTGTAATTTACGGTGACAGTCTTCGATCCCTGACGGGGATCAACCCGCGACGGGCGCCGCCATGCCGTCGATCTGGACGCGAAAACCGGATCGCACGGCCGGCCAGTAGTCCGGTACGGCGTAATGGTGTGCGCAGCGGTTGTCCCAGAACGCGATCGAATGCGGCTGCCAGCGGAACCGGAAAGACCATTCGGGCCGCGCGCAATGCGCATACAGGAAGCGCAGGATCGCTTCGCTTTCCCCGGGCGGTACGTCATTGATCTTTGCCGTGAAGGCATCGTTCACGTAGATCAGTTTCTTCCCGCTTTCGGGGTGGCGGACGATCACCGGGTGGTTCGCCGCCGGCGTGCCGGGACCGAAGATCCGGGCGCCGTCATGGAGAGCCGTCAGGCCGTCGAGATAGCTTTTCATGGGCTCCGACAAGGCGTCGTAGGCAGCGTACATGCTGGCGAATATCGTATCTCCGCCGCCGTTGGGCGGGATCGTGTGGTTATAGAGAATGCTGCCGAGGGGCGGGATTTCCGCACAGGATTGGTCCGTATGCCAGATATCGCCCGATATCTTCGGTGTGGTCTCGTCATAGTGAAATAGCCGGACTCTCGGGTCGTCGGTCGGATTGCTGATGGTCTTTGCGCCGACATGGGCGCCGATGGGACCGAAATACTCCGCCAGCCGGACGTGATCCTCGAAGTCGATCTTCTGGTCGCGGAAGAAAATGACGAGGTAATCGGTGAACGCGCGGCGAAGTTCTTCCAGCTGTCCGTCGGAAAGAGGCTGGGTCAGATCGATCCGGCCGATTTCGGCGCCGATATACGGGGAACAGGGCACGACCGTGATCTGGCTGTATGACGGGTCAAATGCATCATGGGTATAGAGGCTGTCTGGCATATCGGTCCCCTTGCTTTCTTCGGCACGTTCTTCGGTACTGTCTATCGCCGCCCCACGGTCGCGATTGCGGCGAAATTGAACCTGTCAAATTACACTATCTGGATATCCGGACAAATCGATGTTCCGGCAATTCTGCTGCGGACACTGTTTGACAGGCGACGCAATAACGCCCAGCTTTTCCCGAACAGAGAAAGTCTTCCATGCAGCCGACCCCGGACAACAAAGTCGGTCCGCTTTTCATCATCGTTCTGGGGGCGACGACGGCATTTCTGCCATTGTCGCTGCATATTTTTTTCCCAGCCCTGCCCGATGTCAAAGCGGATTTCATGACGACCGAAGCCGTCGTGAACCTGACAATCAGCGTGCCGCTTTTCGTGATGGCATTCGCATCGCTGTTTTACGGGTCCCTGTCAGACCGCTACGGCCGCCGTCCCGTATTGCTAAGTTCGATCGCGCTGTTCGTCTTAGGGTCGGGCTGTGCGGCGCTGGCCGACGATATCTGGCTGCTTATCGCCGGCCGGGTCCTGCAGGCGGCGGGCGGCGGCGGCGGCCTCGGGCTCGCCCGGGCGATCGCCCGGGACGTGTTCGGTGCCGACCGTCTGGTCAAGGTGATCTCCTACCTGACCATGGCCTATGCGCTGGGACCGATGATTTCGACACCGGTGGGCGGGGCGCTGGTGGATTTCGCGGGATGGCGGGCAGTCCTGATTGGCGCCGCCGGTTTTGGCGCGGTGCTCGGACTGGTCTGCTGGCGGGTGATGTTCGAGACCCACACGAACCGGGCGGGGGCCGGCGTACGCTTTTCGCCGATACAGGATTACAGGCGCCTGTTCGCCAACCTGAAATTCAGCGCCTATGTGATGCAATCGGGGTTCAGTACCGGTGTGTTTTTCACCATGGCGGCAGCATCGTCGTTTTTGATGATCGACTATCTGGGCCGCCCGGCCCGCGAATTCGGACTGTTTTTCATGTGTTTTCCGGCGGGCTTTCTGACCGGATCGATTATTTCCAGCCGTCTGGCCGGCCGAGTCAGGCCGGAATCGATGGTGCTGGCGGGCAGTATGCTGATGGCGGCCGGGGCGCTCACGCAGGCGGGCTTCCTGTTTGCCGGGGTCGTCTCGCCGCTGACGATATTTCTGCCCGGCTATTTCGCGATCATGGCGCAGGGGATATCGTTGCCCAACGCGCAGTCGGGCGCGATCGTGGCTGCCGGGCCGCTTGCCGGTACCGGTGCGGGGATCGGTGTTTTTATCCAGTTGTTGGCCGCGGGTGTGTTTACCCAGGTATACGGATTTATGGCCGACGGAACGCCGTTTCCCATGGCCGCCATCGTGTCGGTCAGCGCTGTATTGGCGCTTGTCGCCGGTATGATCCCGCGACTTGTCGGCGCCCCGGACCGGACTGGCCGCCCGGCGTGAAAACCGAACGTCAAAGTTACTCTCTCGCCGGGCGTGATTATTCGCTACACTGGCCGGCACCGGATCGAATAACGTGAAAGAACCGACGTGTTGAAAACTGCTGTTATCGCGTTGCTGTGCGCCGTCCCCATGCTGACGGGTCTTGTCCCAGCGAAAGCCGACGCAAAAAAGCCGGCAAACAGTTACACGCTTGAGTGCATTCTGCGCGGCGGGTGCGATTTCTATTGTCTGGCTGCGGCGGGTCTCAAGGGCGAGCGCGTTTTCGAGAAGAAAAACGTAAAGACCGTCGATTTCATCGAATTCAACAGTGCGGCGGTGGCGACGATTTTCGTCTCGAACGAACAGCCGACCACGTTTCGGCTGAGCGGTACCGTCTTCTGCCAGATGCCGAATTCGCTGGCCCGGTGAAGCGCCTTCGCCGGATTACATCTGGTTGTTGGTGGTTGCCGGCAGCGTGACGATCATGCCGTCGGTGCCGGCGGTGACCGTTACCTGACAGCCGAGCCGTGAGGTGGGGCGCACACCCCAGGCAAGATCAAGCAGGTCTTCTTCCTCGTCGCTCGGGTCGGGCAGGGCGGCGAAATGCGTCTCGTCGACAATGACATGACACGTCGAACACGCCATGCATCCCTCGCAGGCGCCTTCGATATCGATGTTGTTATCCCATGCGGCCTGCAGGACGGATGTGCCCTCGGCGACGTCTAGGACGGTTTGCTCACCATCCGCCGTCGCGAAAATGATCGTCGGCATCGTCTTACCCCGTGGCCATGGCGTTACCGGCACGATCGAAAATCCGGCACCATTCGTCGATAAACCGGTCAATGTCGGCTTCCGTGGTATCCCAGCCGAGGCTGACCCGCAGCGCGCAGAGGGCCTCCGCGTCGGGCACGCCCATCGCGGTGAGGACATAGGGCGGCTCGATCCGGCCGGCAGAACAGGCCGAGCCCGCGCTGAGTTCTATCCCCGCGAGGTCGAACGACATCACCTGGGTTTCGGAACTGACCCCCGGCATCATCAACTTGGACGTATTCGGCAGGCGCGGCGCGCCGGCGCCGAAAACCCGCATGCCGGGCGTGGACTGAACGAGCCGCGCTTCCATCCGGTCGCGAAGATCGGCCAGAGCGGCGTAGCCGTCCATGCGGTCCATGGCGATTTCCGCGGCAACGCCGAGGGCGATGATATGAGCGACGCTTTCGGTGCCGCCGCGCAGGCCGCGTTCCTGGCCGCCGCCCCGCATCAGGCAGTCCACCGTGTCCGGTGTGCGCACAACGAGCGCTCCGATGCCCTGGGGGCCGCCGAATTTGTGACCCGTCATCGCCATCGTGTCGGCGCCGAGCGCGGTAAAATCGACCGGTATCTTGCCGACGGCCTGAACCGCGTCGCAATGCAGCAAGGCGTTATGCCGGTGCGCGATTTCCGCCGCCTCTGCGACCGGCTGGATGACGCCGGTTTCGTTATTGGCGAGCATCAGCGCCACCAGTTGCGGCGTATCGGTCCCGCTCAGCATCGCCTCAAGCGCCGAGAGGTCGATCACGCCATCGTCGTCGACGGGCACGCGCTGCGCACTGGGACAGGCATCGAGGATGGCGGGGTGTTCGACTGCGCTTACAAAGGTGCGCGCCGGGTCGCACATCTGCATCACCTGGTTGTCGGCTTCGGTTCCGCCACTGGTGAAAACCACCTGATCGGGCGCTGCACCCAGCAGGGATGCGAGCTTGCGCCGCGCGTCCTCGACGGCCATGCGGGCATTGCGCCCGGCACCGTGAACCGAAGATGCATTGCCGACCGTTGCCATCGCCTCTGCCAGCGCTGCTATGACTTCGGGTCGGATTTTGGCGGTGGCGTTATAATCCAGATAGAGGCGGTCGGTCATGACGGGCGGAAATCCTTAGAAATTCTTAATATAAAAAAAGCGCGGGCAATGTGTCCGGAATGCTTGAATTCGGCCCCTGCGATTGTGTTATAGTCCGCCGGCTCAAAATCCGACCGAACGACACCAGTCCGTAACACGCGCATTTCTGCCCTGTTGCGATGGAATTTACGTTGCGCGACGGGTTAGTCAACCAGTGCCAGACAGTGCCGTCACCCGGTATTGCCGGGCGCGCGATGCGGAATTGACAGGAATTACCGGATGCCGGAAATAATTTTCAACGGACCCGAAGGTCGACTTGAAGGCCGTTACCATCACAGCAAGCAGGAAAACCCGTCGATTGCGCTGATGCTTCATCCGCACCCCCAGTATGGCGGTTCGATGAACAATCGCGTGATCTATCAGATGTATCACTGCTTCGTGCGGCGCGGGTTCTCCGTGCTCCGGTTCAATTTCCGGGGTGTCGGGCGTTCGCAGGGCGGCTATGACGAAGGTATCGGCGAGCTTTCCGATGCGGCGGCCGCGCTGGACTGGTTGCAGTCTGCTAACCCCGATGCCCCGCAGTGCTGGATCGGCGGCTTTTCGTTCGGCGCCTGGATCGGCATGCAGCTTCTGATGCGCCGGCCCGAAATCACCGGCTTTGTGTCGGTCGCACCGCCGGCAAGCCTGTACGATTTCTCGTTCCTCGCACCGTGCCCGTCATCGGGCCTGTTCCTGCATGGCGCGGACGACAATGTCGTGCCGGTCGATACGGTCGGCGCGCTCGCCGAAAAGCTCGCACATCAACGCGAAATCACCATCGATTTCCGCGTGGTCGACGGTGCGGATCATTTCTTCAATGACAAGGTCGAAGAGATGACCGAACAGGTCGAGGATTACCTGAACCAAGTGATTATCGGGGTGAACCCCATACAGGCCGATATTCCGGCGGAAGAAGAACTGTAGGGCCGCCCCTCTCCATCGTTGACCGCGACTTTTCCCCGGCCCTATAACTCAGGCATGGTCGGGTTCAGTCTTCACAAGCTGCACGATTCTCTCGGCATGGAAGTGCGCGGGCTCGATTTGTCCCGTCCGCTTGCCGCCGGGACCCGGGACGCGCTGGTTCGCGCCTGGATCGATCACGCCATCCTGTTGTTTCGCGGCCAGGATCTGACGCCCGAGACCCAGCGTGCGTTCTGCGAGCAGTTCGGACCGCTTGCCGGTCGGCTGCGAAAGGCGAAGGACCGCCCCGAGGGACAGGATGCCGAAAACATCATGCTGGTGACGAATGTCCGCAAGAACGGCGTGCCGATCGGTTCGCTGCCCGACGGCGAGATGTTTTTCCACCACGACAAATGCTACGCGGCCGAGCCCGACTGGGGCACCATGCTCTATGCGATGGAGGTCACGCGGGTCGGCGGTCACACACTGTTCGCCAATATGTACGATGCGTGGGACACCCTGCCGGAAGAAATGAAGGCGAAGATCGACGGGCGCAAGGTTCTGCATATTTACAAGTATCTGCCGACCGAACGCGTCGACCTGAAAGACGGGATCGATAAATACGACCACCGCTGGCAGCCGATTGTTATCACCCACCCGAAATCCGGTCGCCGGGCGTTGTATGTGAACGAGCTGATGTCGGCCCTGATCGAAGGCTACAGCGAAGACGAGAGCCGTGGAATTATCGATGCCCTGAACGCCCATGTGAAATCCGCCGGCATCATTTACGATCACAAGTGGCTGCGCGGCGATCTGCTGATGTGGGACAACTGGTGCACCATGCACGCGCGTACCGATTTTCCGCGTGACCAGACCCGGATGCTGCGGCGGTATACGATTATGGGTCAAGCATTATGCGCCTAAACCGGGTAACGCCTGACGCATAGCACCCCGCCGCGCGCGGCCTTGCCGAGCCGCCCCAAAAGGCGGACCCTGTCCCCGTTGCGCAACGCCGTTCATTCCCGGTCAGGCCCCGTCCATGCTGTTCAGACAGACACTTTCCGCCGATACCTCCGGCGCCGTCCGTGGCGTGTTGTGGATGGTGGCATCGAGCATGTTTTATGCCCTGATATACGTGGTCGTGCGCGGTCTGGCCGAGACATTCGACGTCAACCAGATTGTTTTTTTCCGGGCGGTTCTCGGATCGACCTTCATGCTCCCCTGGCTGTTTGCCGTCGGCATCAGCGCCCTGCGGACGTCGAAAATCGGGCTGTATCTGTGGCGCATGTTCTTCAGCTATATCGGTGCGGTGGCCTGGATGTACGGCATCGCCGGCATGCCGCTGGCCGACGCGAATGCGTTGATGTTTACCATGCCGCTTTTCACGCTTGTCCTGGCGGCGATCTGGCTGGCGGAACGGCCCGGCGTGCACCGCTGGTCGGCGACCGTGGTCGGGTTCGCCGGCGCGCTGATTATCCTGCGCCCCGGACTGATCGAGATTTCCTTCGCCGCTCTCGCGACGCTGTTTGCCGCGGCCGCTTTCTCCGCCGCCCTGATCGGCAGCAAGAAGCTGACGGCGACCGAAAACCCCAATGCGATGGTGTTTTATCTCTATACGCTGATGATTCCGTGCGCGGCTATCGGCGCCTATTTCAACTGGACCCCGCCCGGCCTGGACGACGTGCCGTTGCTGTTGGCGCTGGGGCTTTGTACCGTCGGTGCGCAGCAGTGCCAGACCCGGGCCTTCCGGGCCGCGCCCGCAAGCCTTGTGGTGATCGTGAACTACGTGCAGCTTCCGCTGATCGCGTTGCTCGGCTGGGCGATTTTCGGCCAGTCCACGGATCTTTTTACCTGGATCGGGGCTGCGGTGATCTGCTCGAGCACCTATTATGTCAGCTATCGCGAAGGTCGGCGCGCCGCCGAAATGACGAGAGAAAAAGACAGAGAGAAAGATAGGGAGGCACTATGAACGCCAAATCCGAAGGATCCGGTTGGGAGGTGGTCAAGAACACCCGGCCGCGCATTCGACACACCATGCTGCGTGTGAAAGACATCGACGCATCCATCGACTTCTACACGCGCATTTTCGGGATGACGCTGTTCCGCCGGATGGATAACGAGGGCGGCAAGTACTCGGTCGCCTTTGTCGGGTACGGCGACGAGAACAGCGCGCCGGCAATCGAGCTTACCTATAACTGGGGCAAGGACGACGACTACGACAAGGGAGACGGGTTCGGTCATATCGCGATCGGCGTGCCGGATATTTACGGGCTGTGCGAGAAGATCGAGGCCGAGGGTATGGAAATCCCCCGTCCGCCGGGGCCGCTGAAACACGGCGGGCCGAACGCGTCCGTCATCGCTTTTGTCAGGGACCCCGACGGGTACATGATCGAGCTTGGCGAGCGCGCCTGACCGGCACATTGCCATTTTGCGCGTGGTCGCGGGATTTGCGATGATCCCGCAACCATCCATATACCGCCACTTCAAGGAAATAGCTGCATGACGACCGGGACGGATTTCAACATCATCGACGCAACCATTGCCGATATCCACGCGGCATATGCGGCAGGCACCCTGACGGCGCGGCAACTGGTGGAATTCTATTTCGACAGGATCGAGAAGTTCGACCGCAACGGGCCGAATATAAATTCGGTGATCTCGACCAACCCGCAGGCACTTGAACAGGCCGACGCGCTGGATGCCGCGTTTGCGAAATCCGGTCCGGTCGGCCCCTTGCACGGTATCCCGCTTGCCATGAAGGACCAGGGCGACGTGAAGGAGATGCCCACCACCATGGGCTCGGTCCTGTTCAAGGATCATATGCCCGGACGCGATAGCTTCGTGACCGCAAAACTGCGCGACGCGGGCGCGATATTTATCGCCAAGACGACACTGGGGGAAATGGGAGCAGGGGATACCCATGGCTCGCTCTTCGGTTCCACCCGTTGTGTCTATGATTTCGACCGTACGGCGGGCGGTTCGTCCGGCGGATCGGGAGCGGCGGCGTCTGCGAATTTCTGTGCAGCCGCCATCGGCCAGGAAGGTTTTGCATCGATCCGCCGTCCGTCGATCTGGAACGGGATTGCCGGCATGCGCCCGTCGGCCGGTCTTGTCAGCCGCGGCGGCGTCTATGCCGGCTGGCCGTCGATCTACGGATCACTCGGACCGATGGCGCGCACGGTTACGGACTGCGCGAAACTGCTCGACGTCATGGCGGGGTACGACGAGAACGATCCGATCACCGCGCATGGCGTCGGCAACCAGGCCGATAGCTATACGGCGGGATTGTCCGCCGACGGGCTCAAAGGCAAGCGCGTCGGAATCCTGCGCACGGTTATGGGCTATCATTCCGAGCCCGATTCCGACGACTTCAAACAGGTCGACGCCGTCTTCAATAAGTCGGTCGAAGACATGGCGGCTGCCGGGGCCGAGATCGTCGATCCGGTCGAGATACCCGATCTGCTCGATTACCTGTCCAAGCGTGCCGGCGACAAGATCAGCGAAGCGGAGTCGTTCCGCGCCTATTGTGCCGGCAGCGCCGACGCGCCGTTCGCCACGATGGAAGAGGCCAAGGCATCGCAGCTCTTCGCACAGGTATATAACGGCGTGAAAACCCGCTGGGCGAAAGGCGGCACACCGGAACAGTATGCCGCCTACCAGAAGGCGCGCGGCGATTTCATGACCGTCTTCCTGAACACGATGGCCCGTCTTGGACTGGATGCGATCGTCCACAAGGCCGTCGAGCATACGCCGACGCTTATTTCCGACGGAATCGCAGCCCCGTTTACCGACCAGAAGGGCGCGCCGCACCTCAACACGTTTCTGATCTATGTGCCGTCGGTCGTTGTGCCGGCCGGGTTCACCCAAAGCGGTCTGCCCGCCGGGATCACCTTCCTCGGGCGCCCCTATAGCGATGCGGATATGCTCAAATATGCTTATGCCTACGAACAGGCGACGGGTCACCGGCGCGTGCCGGACCTGGGATAGAGGGATCTGAAAAAATGGCCGAAAGCCCTTCCTACACGGTTTACACCGAAGACGATGCGCCGAAGACGGGCGACAGTGTTTCCTGCACGGTGATCGGGACGGTCGAGACACCGTACAAGCGGATGGAGGATTGCCCCAACCGGCACAACAAACAGGAATTCCTGCCCTGCACGATACGTCTCGGCCCCGAATTCGCGCCCGGCCTTGCGGGCTTTGAAGCGGGCGGAAAGGCACTGGTTCTGTACTGGTTTCACCGTGCGCGGCGGGACATGATCCAGCTTCCCGTCCGGGAGGGTGTGCGCGACACGCCGGTTGGCGTCTTCAGCCTGCGCACGCCGCCGCGTCCCAATCCGATCGCTGCGCAAACGGTCGAGATTCTGGCGGTCCGCGACGGAGAACTCGACGTCGTCGGGCTCGATTGCCTCGACGGCACCCCGGTCCTCGATATCAAGCGCGCGAAACGCTAGCAGGCAGTGGGCGGACCGGTCCGGGCCCGCTTTTCGGTCCAACGGGCCGTTTATCCGCCATTGTCCATTGCCGTGGTCGCCCGGGTCGCTAACGCTTTCGTTACTGAAAATTTGTGGCGCTGAGGTCCGGCGGCCCTATCTCATACGTATAACAAGGCGAACGGTCGCTACGTTCGCTCTCCGAAGGACCATTGCGACATGCATTTCAAGAGATGTGCAAATCGAATAGGCTTCAGACCACTGGTTGCCGTGCTGACAGCCGGTCTTGTGGCTTTTTCTCTCCCGGCACCGGCGAATGCTGCCCCTGACGGCGGCTGGAAAGTCATCGAGTTTCCCGGCATTACGCCCTCAAATTTCGTGCAGAAGCCGGATGGCAGGATCGATGTTCTGTCAGACGAGAGCAGTGCCATGCTGTACCGTCCGATTGGCGCCGGTGAGGCCGGGCGGCGCTATCTGACCTGGCGCTGGCGGGTCGACGCGGCGCCGCCGCCGACCGATCTGACACGCCGCGGCGGCGACCGGCCTCTGGCGGTGCACCTGTGTTTCAAGGGCAAGGAGCGTGAAGCCGGTTTCATGAACTGGATGAGCCGCGCGCTGCGACCGGATGTAGAAGGCCTGAGCCCGAATGACCGTTGCCTCACCTACATATGGGGCGGCGATACCAAGGCCGGCCGGATGTTTCCGAACCCCTATATGAAGGACCGGGGAGTCATGGTGATCCTGCGCGGTGTAGATGCCCCCACGGGCGAATGGTTCATAGAAAAAATCGACTGCGCGATGGATTACCGCAAGGCCTTCGGCGAGGAGCCGCCCAAACCCTCCTTTATCGCGATCTCCGGCGATTCGGACGGGACGAAAAGCCGGGCCGCCGGCAGTGTCGCGGCGCTGGCGTTTACCGATAACTGACGGGAACAGCGAGGTTAAGCCGATGTCTGTCACGCCTGTTGCCAAGCCTGCGCCTGTCCCCGGTGCATACAGAATTTTTGCGACGTTATGTGTTGCCGCCGGCATTCTGCTGACCGCGACGGCCGGCGTCCTGGCGGCGCCGAAGGCGGATTTGTGGCAACGCTGGGCCGCGCAGGACCCGGACTCGACGGCCCGGATCGCGCATGGCGACTGGACCAGGTTGCTGTCCGCCTATGCCCGCCCGTCGACCGACGGCGTGACGCGCTTTGCCTATGGCGACGTGACCGCCACCGACCGCGGCATCCTGGAAAAATACATCGCCCGGCTGGAGGCGACACCGATCACCACTTTCAACCGGCGTGAACAGTTCGCCTATTGGGCGAATTTCTATAATGCGCTCACCATCAAGGTCATCCTCGATCACTATCCGGTCGCCTCGATCCGCGATATCGATATCTCGCCGGGCTTCTTCGCAGACGGCCCTTGGGGGGCGAAGCTCGCGACCGTCGAGGGCGAAAAAATATCGCTCGACGATATCGAGCACCGGATACTCCGGCCCATCTGGAAAGACCCGCGCATCCACTACGTGGTGAACTGCGCCTCCATCGGCTGCCCCGACCTGCCGCCTGTCGCCCTGACGCCGGAGAATACCGAAACCCTGCTGAACGAACTGGCGGAACGATTTGTCAATCACCCGCGCGGCGTATCCGTGCTCGACGGCAGGATCGTGGTGTCCAGCATCTATTCCTGGTTCGAGGCCGATTTCGGCGGGACCGAGGCCGGCGTGCTGGATCATGTGCGGCGCTTCGCGTCGTCGGCGCTGGCGGGGCGCCTGAAAGGGCGCAGCAGCTATGACGACCACGCCTATAACTGGAAGCTTAACGGCCTGTAAAACCTGGCCGAAAGCGGATCAGAGATGGGCCGAAGCCCACCTCTGTCGTAACTGCGGCAGTTGATCTGCGGCCTATTTCCGCCCGATAAGTGCCATCGCTTTTTTGAGAAGTGCCGGCGGTGTGGCGTAAAATTTATCCAGCAGCGCCTGGGCCTCGTCGCCCGAAAGTGGCGCGAACTCGATCTTCAGCTTCGCCGCGTCGGCGAGGAGGGCGGGGTCGGCAATGGTGTCCAGCATGGCCTTGCGCAAGGCGGCAACGCGGTCGGCTGGCGTGCCGGGCGGTGCGGCGAGCGGACGGGCAAGCTGGGTCTGGCGGAAGATCACATCCATTACCTGACGGTCCTCCGGCGATTTCAGCCGGTCGTATAGCCGGGTCGCATCCTTGAAGTAGGGGACGGCCCTGTCAGGACCGAACTGGACGAATATCTTCAGGTTACCGGCCTCGACATGGCGGGCGAACGCCCCCTTCACGGAGGATTCGAACATGCCGCCCATCGCGACGACTTCGCCCTGCTGCATGGCGAGGCTGACGCCCTTGGTGCCCTTGTAGCCATAGATAATCTTGATCGGCAGATTGAAATAGTTCTTCAGGACCAGCGGATGCTGGCTGGTGATCGCCGCGGGCGACGTCGATCCGAAGATGATCTCCTTCAGTGTCCCCTTTTTCTGCATCTCCAGAATGTCATCGAGAGTCCCGATGTTCTGGCCGCCGCCGTTCCAGATACCGAGACTGGCGGTGTCCTGGTGCATCGAGCCGATCCAGGCGAATTTACGCGGATCGTACTTAGCCTTTTTGTTGCCGAAGAGCGGCTCCAGCGCGGTCGATGCGGCAAACACGCCCAGCGTGGAGCCATCCTTGGGAGCGGCATTGAACACGAAGTTCGCCGCCTTCATGGAACCCGCGCCCGTCATGTTCTGTACGACGATCGTCGGGTTGCCCGGAATGTGCTTGGACAGGTGCTTGCCCACCAGGCGGGTGACCGTATCGTACCCGCCGCCCGCGCCGTAGCCGACGAGGATTCGGAGCTGCTTGTTCTTATAGAAATCGGCGACCGCATCGGCCTGTGCCGCCGGGGCGGCCAGCAGAACCGCCGCGACTGCGGTGGCAATCGCCGTGCCTGTTGTTCGGATCGATAAAATACCCATCGGGTTGCTCCTCTTGCTTGGTTGTTGTGGTCGTTTCCTCCAGCGGCTCCGCGTCCCTGTCTCGGTTTCACCGGTTGGCCTGGAGCCGGGCGCGGGAATTCTAGCGGAGAAAATCGGGAGAGGTGTGCGAAATCGCCTGACCTTTCCCGTCAGAGCGATAAAACGGCCTCCCGTGTGTGCAAACGATTGCACAGTTTCCTCAACACATGTAAAACAGACGGTGTAAACTAACGCGAATAAGGGGCGTGGACCCCACCGGCCGGATGCGTTTCGCGCCGCCGGAATGCCGATGGATGAGGGAGAACACCATGCCGCAGGATATGTCCGACACAGCCGCCTTTTCGGGGAACGAAGACCTGAACCCCCATTACGCGTGGGACCGGGCGATTCCGGCGCCGGGGCATTCCGGGGTCGATTTCGAACAGCGGGTGGATTTCGGGCGGCTGCACAAGTACCGTTTGGGGCGCGCGCAGGAAGCGCTGGCGAATTCCGATCTCGGCGCGATCCTGTGCTTCGACAACAACAATATCCGTTACCTGACCTCGACCGTCATCGGCGAATGGTCGCGCGACAAGGTTGCGCGCTACGCCATGCTGATGGGCGGGCAGGATCCGCATCTGTGGGATTTCGGCTCCGCCGCCGCGCATCACCGCCTGCATGCGCCCTGGCTGCCGACCGATAACTGCCATGCCGGCATGCTCGGTCTGCGCGGCACGGTGCCGCCCTCGGCCGGGCTCATGGACAGCGCGGCCAAGGAAATCAAGCAGATGCTGGTCGATAACGGCCTTGCCGACATGCCGCTCGGCGTCGACATCTGCGAACCGCCGATGATGCTGGCGCTGCAGGCCGAAGGCATTGAGGTGCGCGACGCGCAACAGGTCATGCTGGATGCGCGCGAGATCAAGAGCATCGACGAGATCGTGCTGCTCAACCAGGCGGCGGCGATGGTCGACGGCGTCTATCACATGATCGGCGAAGAGCTGAAACCGGGCGTGCGCGAAAACGACATCGTCGCGAAGGCGAACGAGATGCTCTACGAAATGGGCTCCGACGACGTTGAGGCGATCAACGCGATCTCGGGCGAGCGCTGCAACCCGCATCCGCATAACTTCACCGACCGCATGGTCCGCCCGGGCGACCAGGCGTTTTTCGATATCCTGCATTCCTATTCGGGCTACCGCACCTGCTACTACCGCACGTTCAACGTCGGTCGCGCGACCGACGTGCAGGAAGATGCCTATAAACAGTGCCGCGAATGGATCGATGCGGCGATCGACCTGGTCCGCCCCGGCGTATCGACCGACGAGATCGCCGCCGTCTGGCCCAAGGCCGAGGAATTCGGCTTCTCCGACGAAATGGAAGCCTTCGCGCTGCAGTTCGGTCACGGTCTCGGCGTTGCCATCCACGAACGCCCGATCATTTCGCGGCTGTGTTCGATGGACGACCCGATGGAAATCAAGACCGGCATGGTGTTCGCGCTGGAAACCTACTGCCCGGCGACGGACGGCTTTTCTGCCGCGAGGATCGAGGAGGAAATGGTGGTCACGCCCGACGGGCCGCAGATCATCAGCCTGTACCCGGCCGAAGACCTGCCGATTTCGAACAAGTACTGACGCTGCTCTTGCAGTGTCACCCTCGGATCAAGCCCGAGGATGACAAAGCGAAAAATAGGGAAACGGAAACGTGGCAACAAAACCGAGAGCCGCCGCCAAGGGAAAGGGCCGCTCGAAAGCCGCCCCGAAACGTGCTGCAAAGGGGAAAACAACCCGCGCGAATGACGATATCGGTGAGGACACACGCCTCGCATTGTGGCGCTCCCTGCTGGAAATCCGCCATGTCGAACAGCGGGCCTACGATCTGTTCCTGCAGAACCTGATCAAGGGCACGTCGCATCTGGCGCTCGGCCACGAAGCGGTTGCGGCGGGGTTCGCCACCGCGATGGAAAAAGACGACTGGTCGTTCTGCACCTATCGCGGCCATCATCACACGCTGGCGCGTGGCGCGTCGATGGAGGGCGTGCTGGGCGAACTTATGGGCCGCGAATGCGGGCTGCTGCAGGGCAAGGGCGGATCGATGCACCTGACTTCGGTCGAGCACGGCGCCATGGGCTCCTATGCGATCATCGGCGCGCACCTGCCGATCGCGATGGGCGCGGCCTGGACGGCCCAGTACAAAAAAGCCGGCCAGGTCTCGGTCTGTTTCTTCGGCGACGGCACGACCAATATCGGCGCATTCCACGAGGCGCTGAACATGGCGGCTGTGTGGAAGCTGCCGGTGGTGTTCGTGTGCGAGAACAACCTCTACATGGAGTACACGCCGATAGGTGACGTAACCGCGGTGCACAACCCCGCGGGCGACCGCGCGGCCTCCTACGGCCTGCCCAAGATCGTGATCGACGGCAATGATGCCGACGAGGTCTACCGCACCGCGCAGGAAGCGTTCGCCAAGGCACGTGCGGGCGGTGGCCCGTCGCTGATCGAATGCCTGACCTATCGACATTCCGGCCACAGCCGCGCCGATCCGGGCGATTACCGCCCGCCGGGCGAGCTCGAAGCGTGGCTCAAGAAAGACCCGGTGCCGCGCTACCGTGAACGCCTCGCCGAATACGGTATTTCGAAGGACGTGATCGACGGCATGGATGCCGAAGTCCTGGCCCAGGTCGATGAGGCGACCGAAATCTCGAAGGCCTCGCCGCCGCCCGGGCTGGAGCTGATCGACGTCGATGTCTGGGCCGATGGAGGCACGGCATGGCGGAACTGACCTATCGCGAAGCGGTGGCGGAAGCCATCGCCCAGGAAATGCGCCGCGACGAAAACGTGGTGTTTCTCGGCGAAGACATTGGCGCCGCCGGTGGCGTGTTCAAGGCGACCGTCGGCCTGTTCAAGGAATTCGGCCCCGAACGCGTGCGCGATACGCCGATCTCCGAACAGGCGATCCTCGGCGCGGCCATGGGCTCGGCCATGACCGGGCTGAAGCCGATAGCTGAGATCATGTTCTCCGATTTTCTCGCGGTGTGCTGGGATATCGTCGCCAACGAGATCGCCAAGGCGCGCTACATGACCGGCGGGCAGATGTCGATGCCGCTGGTGATCCGCACGGCCAATGGCGGCGGCTCGCGCTTCGGCGCGCAGCATTCGCAGTCGGTCGAGAACTGGGCGATGATGGTACCGGGCCTCAAGGTCGTGGCGCCGTCGAGCCCGGCCGATGTGAAGGGCCTGCTGGCTGCCGCGATCCGCGATCCCGATCCCGTGATGTTTTTCGAACAGAAATCGCTCTATCCGATCAAGGGCTTCGTGCCCGATGGCGAACTGGTGGACGAGCTTGGGACGGCCAAGGTGCTGCGCGATGGCGGCGAGGTGACCATTGTCGCGCTGGCAGCCATGGTGCCGCGCGCGATGAAGGCGGCGGAAGAGCTTTCTGCCCAGCACGGCATCGAGGCGACCGTGGTCGACGTGCGCTCGCTGGTCCCGCTCGACACACAAACGATCCTGCGTGAAACGTCCAAGACCGGCCGTCTGGTGACGGTTGAGGAAAATCCGCGCCTGTGCGGCTGGGGTGCCGAAATCGCGTCCATCGTGGTCGACGAGATTTTCTGGGATCTCGACGGGCCGATCATCCGCATCACCACGCCGCATATTCCGCTGCCTGCGGCGGATGCGCTGGAAGACGCGACCATGCCCTCGGCGGAGCGGATCGTCCGCGAAATCGTCGAGAAGATAGACTGAGGACGGGGGAAACATTCAATGGATGTGATTATGCCCCAGCTTGGCGAGACCGTGTCGGAAGGCACGGTGTCTGTTTGGCATAAAACGATCGGCGATACGGTCTCGACCAAGGAGCCGCTTTTCGACGTGTCGTCCGACAAGGTCGAGATGGAGGTTCCGGCCCCGGCCGAAGGCACGCTGCTTGAAATCCGCGTGGATGCGGGCACCACCGTGCCGGTCGGCGAGGTCGTTGCGGTTATCGTCCGCGAGGGCGAAGTGATCGAGGCGAAAGCGGCGGCGCCCGTTGCTGTCAGGGCGGAAGCCGAAGGGGCAAAAGCGGATATCGCGTCGGTCCGGTCGAATTCCGTCAAAGCGGCGAACCGCGATGCGAACGGCAATCCGCTATCGCCCGCCGTGCGTCGCCTGGTCGCCGAACATGATCTGGATCCCGCTGCGATTGCCGGCTCGGGCATGAAGGGCCGGATCAAGAAGAAGGACGTGCTGGCCCATCTCGAGTCCGGCGCGACAGGGGGGCGGTCGCGAACGGTTGCCGCTCCGCCGCCGCTTACATTTTCGGCGGACGATACCGAGGTCATTCCGTTCAACAAGCTGCGCAAGCTGACGGCCGAGCACATGGTGCGGTCCAAGGCGACCAGCCCGCATGTGCTGCAGGCGGTGGAGGCGGATTTCGCCCGCGTCGCCCGCGCGCGGACCGGCGTTTCCGGCGCGTGGAAAAAGCGCGAAGGCTTTTCGCTGACCTATCTGCCGTTCATCGCCAAGGCGGTGTGCGAGGCGATTCGCGAATATCCGCGGGTCAACGGGGCGATCGACGGTGAAAACCTCGTGGTGTTCCGCCGGGTCAATCTCGGGATCGCGGTCGACCTCGATTTCGACGGTCTGGTGGCCCCGGTAATCAAGGATGCCGACCAGATGTCGTTGCAGGAGCTGGCCCGTGCGATCCGCGACGTGTCGGAGCGCGCGCGCACCAACCAGCTGAAGCCCGACGACTTCACCGAGGGGACCTATACGATCTCCAACTCCGGTGTGTTCGGGACCATGATCACGGCGCCGATCATCAACCAGCCGCAGGTCGCCATCCTGTCGACCGACGGGATCGCCAAGAAACCGGTGGTGATCGAGACCGAGGACGGGGATACCATCGGTATCCGGCCGGTCGGCGTGCTGGCACAGAGCTTCGATCACCGCGCGATCGACGGCGCCTACTCGGCGGCATTCCTGAACCGGGTGCGCGATATCCTCCAGACCAAGGACTGGGCAGCCGTTCTCTCCTGACAGCGACTGCGGGCCGCAGATCCGGCAGCCCTCTCGCCGGGCGGATATTTCCGGTGTTCAGCGCGGGTTCAGATTGGCTAGACTAGTGTCCTGAGGACAGGACGGCGCGCGTGATTTTCCGGGGTTGTTCCTGCGGGTAGGCTCCGACCACAACAGAAGGAAATCCCATGGGTAGGGTTCTGGCACTTTTTCTCGTGGCCTTCGTCACGGTTACCGCGGCAGCGTCTGCGCAACCGGCGCAGGCGGGATACGCCAAAGCGACAAATCATGGAAAGACGTTTTGTCCGAAGGGCGCGTTTTTCGACCCGCGCAAGGGCGGTCAGTGCTGGTCCTGCCCGGCGGGGACCCACCGGACGATCTTTCCGGTAACCGGCGCCACTGCCTGTGAAAAGCGGGCATCGACGAGTGCGGCCAAGAAGGCGAAGTATCGCGGCAAACGGAAGAACCGCAAGCCCAAGGGAGCGTTCTTCGATCCGCGCAAGGGCGGCGAATACTGGAGTTGTCCGAGCAGTCATCCGCGCCGGACGGCCTATGCCGTCACCGACAGGCGCGCCTGTGCGACGAAACGGATCATCGGCGAAAAGCTGACCAGAGCGAAATTCCGCGGCAAGGTTATCCGCAGCAAGCCGAAGGGAGCCTTTTTCGACCCGCGCAAGGGCGGTGAATACTGGAGCTGCCCTGCCGGTTTCACCCGTGGCGTGACGGCAGTGACGTCCGGGAATGCCTGCCTGCGGATCAACAAGCCGGTTCGTATGAAAGCGAAATTCGTAAAAGGTTTCGGCTGCAAACGTGGCCAGTTCTTCGACCCGCGCAAGGGGGGCGAGTGCTGGTCCTGTCCCGCCAACACGTTCCGGACAACCCGGGCCGTCACCAGCGCGCAGGCCTGTACAACAGATTTCGGGAACATAATTGTCGACGGTACCGCGATGTGCCGGTCATTCATCTCGACGGTGGCCAAGGGTACCACGGCCATGAATGACGCAAAGAAGCTGGTAGAGGCACTGACGGCTCCCCTGATGGTGCCGGCGCAGAAGGCGATGAACACCATCACGAAGAATATCAAAGCCCCGTCGGGGATGGACGGAATGGCGAGCCGTCTCGGCAAGGCGATTGCCCCCTTTGAGAAACAGATCGACTGGATGGCAGCGATGTCTGCCGATATTCGCCGGAACAAGACGCGGGTTCGCAAGGTTCTGATGAATCCGAACGTCATGTGCAGCGGCAACGGGCGTGAGATCGTTTCCGCGTTGAGAAAGGCCGGGGTAAATCCGCGCCGCCGCGCGGACCTCTTCGACGGATTGTTGATAAAACCCGCCCACGCGGCAAACGGTTTCGATACGTTCTATGTCTTGTCGGTCACCAATGAGGGGCGGACCGCGGCGAATACGATCGGAATCACGCTCGGGTTTTCGCTTGTTACGGATTTCAAGGCGAATACCCGGCTGTTTTTCAGTATCGGTCCCTATACTTCGACCCGGCCCGGGTTCAGCGGATCGCTCGATTTCATGGTGTTCCCCAAAGCCCAGATCGACGGTTTCCATGGCGTTCAGAATCTCGGGATGGAATGGAGTTTCTCGCCCGGTGAGACCGTTGAAAATTTCGTGAAAAAATGGCCGCCGAAAGTCCGCAAGGTGGTCGGGCTGCTGCCCGGCGGGTTTGCGATTTCGCACAGTCCGCTCTTCAACGAGGTGCCCGGCTTCGGCACCACGATTATCAGCGGCAGTGACGAGGTCGGAAAGGGTAAAATCGGCCTGGTCGATATCACCGGGTCGGCCGACCTGACCGTTCAGCTGGTCAGGTTCCGGTAACCGCGGCGGTCGACCCGCGGACGATCAGCTCCGGCTGCAAAGTGGTTGCGCGGGCAGGGGAGTCCGGTGTCTCGATCAGGTCGACCAGACGGCGACCGGCTTCGCGGCCAAGCTCGTAATGCGGAATACGCACGGTCGTGAGCGGCGGTGTCAGACGGTCCACGAACGGCATGTCGTTAAATCCGGTGACTGAGATATCGTCCGGACATTTCAACCCGGCATCGGCGATGGCTTCATAGGCGCCAAGAGCGATCAGGTCGTTTGCCGCGACGATCGCGGTAAAACCCGGGTTTTTCGAGATCAGTTGGGCGCATGCGCGCAGCCCTTCGTCTTCCGAAAAGGCCGTGGTTTCCGCTATGAGGGCGGCGTCGGCGTCCAGACCTTCGGATTTCACGACGTCCAGGAAACTGCGCCGCCGGGATTCGCCGGTCGAAAGGCTGCGTGGCCCCGCGATATGGGCGATCCGCGTGTGTCCCAGCGCTTTGAGATGCCGCACCGCCAGCGCAATGCCCAGCGCATCGTCGTTGACGATGGAACAAACCCCGTCGGCATCGGCGGTACGGTTGACGAGGACCAGCGGCAGTCCATCGGCGATACATTCGGCGACGATGGGGTCGTCCCGCCGCGCGGTGGCGAGGATCAGGCCATCGACCTGACGGGCGCGCATGGTCGACGCAGCATCGATCTCGCGGGCGGCAATATTGTCCGTATTGACGAGAATGGCGGTGTAGCCGTTGGCCCCAAGCCCGTCTTCGATGCCCCGGATAATCGGCGGAAACAGCGGGTTGGTGATATCTGGAATAAGGACCCCGATGGTCCGCGTGCGGTTGGTCCGCAGGCCGCGTGCGGTCTGGTTCGGACGGTATCCAAGCGCGGATGCCGCTTCGTTTACCTTGGCGACAATCTCGGGCGTGATCCGGCCCCTGGTGGCAGGATTGAGGACGCGCGATACCGTCGACGGGTGAACCCCGACGCGGTCCGCTACATCGCGTATCGTCACCCTGCTGCGGCTCGCCATTTCGATCCCCTGAATACTGTTCCATGCCTAGCAGGACCGGCATTCCCTTGCCATCCCTGCGGCGCTGGCGTTAAAGTGTGCAACAGGCGTGCAAACGATTGCACATAAAGTAAATTGCAGCAAGAAAACGATATCAATCGTGAAGGGGTGGAAATATGGCTGAACTGGATCTCTCGCAACATAAAATCGGCTGGATCGGTACGGGCCGGATGGGATATGCCATGGCCTACCGCCTTCTGAAAGGGGGGGCGGACGTCTCCGTCTGGAACCGTACCCGGTCGAAGGCGGAACCGCTCGCCGAGCATGGCGCTACCGTCGTCGACAACCCGGCTGACCTCGCCGGTTGCGATATCGTGTTTACGATGGTTGGCGGCCCCGCCGATTTCGTCGAAGTCACGTTGGGCGAGAGCGGCGTGCTGGCCCAGAGCACCAAGCCGAAGATGCTGATCGATTCCACATCCGTCGATGAAGAGGCCTCTGCAAAGGTGCGGGCGGCGGCGGCGGAAATGGGCATTCCCATGCTGGCGGCACCCGTGTCGGGCAATGCGAAGGTGGTGAAAGCCGGCAAACTGACTTTTGCCGTCTCCGGCCCGGAAGATGCCTATAATGAAGCCCGACCCTATCTCGATGCCATCGGACGCGGCTCGTCCTATGTCGGCGAGGGCGAACTGTCGCGCTTTATCAAGATCTGCCACAACGTGTTTCTCGGCGTGGTCATTCAGAACATGGTGGAAATCACGGTGCTGGCGGAAAAAGCCGGCGTGCCGCGTCATGCATTCCTCGATTTTCTCAACAACAGCGTCATGGGCTCGATGTTCTCGCGCTACAAGACGGGTTCGCTGGTAAATCTCGACTACTCCGTCACGTTCACGCCCAAACTTTTGCTGAAGGATCTCGACCTGGGCCTTGCCGCCGCGCGTGCCAACGGGGTGCCGATGCCGGTGACCGCCGCTGCGCGCGAGATCGTGCAGTCGCTGATCGGCAATGGGTATACCGAGGAGGATTTCTCGGCCCTGCTGTCGTTGCAGGCCGCCGCCTCCGGGCTCGATCTCAAGTCCGAAAACAAGGAAGTATCCGACGGTCTTTCCGACTGACAGGCCTGTTCCGGCCTGATTCGGGCGGATCGTTCCTGACGGATTGATCCGCCGCCCCGGCGGGCGCATGCTGCGGCTGTGGAATTTGGTCTTGATCTTTACTCCCTCTCGATAATCTCGTTCGGGCTGGCCCTTGGCGCTTTCGTCAAGGGGCTGACCGGTATGGGACTGCCGCTTGTCGCCGTCCCGTTTATGGCGGGCTTTCTCGGGGCGGAACATGCGATCGTCGTAATGCAGATACCGGGCCTGGTCTCGAACATGTGGCTGGTCTGGCGGCACCGGACAGAAGCCCGCACGACCCCGCTCCGCTACGATATGATTGTGCCCGCGTCGCTGATGACGATCGCCGGCGTGTGGTTCCTCGATTCGGCGGACGACCGGATCACCATCCTGCTGCTGGCGGGGGCCGTTGCCTGTTTTCTGGCATTGCTGCTGTTCAATCCGTCGTTCCGGCTCGATGGCAGGGTCGGGCGGATCGCGACGCCCGGCGCCAGCATGCTCGGCGGGTTCGTCCAGGGGGCGGCGGGCGTTTCAGGCCCCCTGTTTTCGACCCTCATCCTGTCCTTCCGGCTGAAGAAAGAGGCGTATGTTTTCTATAACGGCCTTGTTTTCGGTCTGTTCAACCTTATCCAGATCGTGGCGATGATCGGGTTCGGGATGTTTACGATGCAGCGTTTCGTTGAGGGCTGTCTGGCGCTCATTCCGTTGTTTATCTTTCAGGCGCTGGGGATGCGGGTTATGGGCTTCGTCAGTGCCAAAGTGTTCACAGGCGCGGTGGTCGCCGTGATCGTCGTGATGGAAATCAAACTTGTCTGGGAAGGCCTGGGACTGTGACGCCGGAATCTTTTATCATTATTTTTGCCGCGCTCGCCGTGGGCTCGTTTGCCAAGGGCATGACGGGGCTCGGTCTGCCTCCCGTCAGCATTGCGATCCTGGCCGTGTTCTTCGGGGTGGAGCACGCGATCGTCGTGACGACCATCCCGGTCGCCTTTTCCAATATCCAGATCGTCTGGATGTGGCGGCACCGGATCAGCGAAATTCCACAGGTCTGGCCGCCGCTGATTGCCGCTGCCTGCGGTGTCGCGCTTGGCACCTGGGTGCTCGCAACCCTCGACGAACGCACGCTGACCATCGTGCTGACGGTCTGGATCGCGTTCTATCTGCTGACCGTGATCTTCAAACTGAAGATCGAGCCCGAGGGCAGGCTCGCAAGCGTGCTGTCGCCGCTAATCGCCGCCGGCGCGGGTATTTGTCAGGGCGCAACCGGTATGTCCGGGCCGTTTATCGCGACCTGGGCGCATGCCTGGGGATTTGTGAAGGAAACCTACGTCTTCGCAACGTCGTTGCTGTTCCTGTCGATTGCGGTGACCCATGTGATCGGCGTAGGCGTCGCAGGGCTGTACGACCAGGAACGCATCGTCCAGGGACTGCTCGCCATCATCCCGGTCATGATCTTCATCCCGCTCGGGATGCGGATGACGGAGAAAGTCAGCGCCCGGGTATTCAATCTGATGATCGTCGGCATCATCGCGCTGATGGAAGTGCAGTTGGTCTGGGGGCTGATTGCGGGCTGAAGGGCAGGGCTCCGTATAACCAGCGCGCCCGGAAGATCGGAAAATCAATTATGTTTCAGCTGTTCCCTGCCGTGCTCACACCCCGGTCGGGATAGCTTTTTTACGCTGTAAGCCGGACAGGCGTCAGGCGGCGCGGGAATCCGCGTCGGTTCCTTCGGCGCCGGTGGCGTGCATCTCTGCGCGGCGCAGCTGGTCCTCGACCACCTTCTCGAAGACGAAATCGGCCTTGCGGGCGTTCTCCAGCGGAATTTCCGGCGCCATATCGCCCTGGGTCCTGATGCCGGCGACAGCGGCCTTCAGCCCTTTCCAGGGCTTGCGGACCATGTCGGCGACGGCGGTTGCTTCGTAGCCGCAATGGGCCATGCAGTCGGCGCATTTTTCGTAATTGCCGGTGCCGTAAAGATCCCAGTCGGTGTCGTCCATCAACTCGCGGAACGAATTCACGTAGCCTTCGCCGAGCAGGTAGCAGGGCTTTTGCCAGCCGAATACCGTGCGTGTCGGATTACCCCATGGGGTGCAGCGATAGTCCTGGTTGCCGGCAAGGAAATCGAGATACATCGACGAATGCGACAGCGGCCATTTCTTGCCCTTGCCGCGCTCGAAGATGCCGCGGAAAAGCTCCTTGGTGCGTTTGCGGTTCAGGAAGTGTTCCTGATCGGGTGCGCGTTCGTAGGAAAATCCGGGCGAGACGGTGATACCGTCCACGCCGAGACCGGTCGCGGTATCGAAGAAGCGCGCGGCGCCTTCGGAAGTGGCGTTATCGAACAGGGTCGAATTGACGTTGACGCGAAAGCCCTTTGCCTTGGCCGCGGCGATGGCGGCGATAGCCTTGTCATAGACCCCGTCCTGGCAAACCGCGGCATCGTGTTCCGCTTTTTCACCATCCAGATGGATCGAAAATGTCAGGAATTTCGAGGGCGTGAACCGGTCGAGATGCTTTTCGAGCAGCAATGCGTTCGTGCAAAGGTAGACGAATTTCTTGCGCTTGATCAGTTCGACAACGATCTGATCGATTTCCTTGTGGATCAGCGGCTCCCCACCCGCGATCGACACGACGGGCGCCCCGCATTCCTCGGCAGCGTTGACCGCATCTTCGACCGAAATGCGCTTGTTCAGGATCTCGCTCGGATAGTCGATCTTGCCACAGCCCGCGCAGGCGAGGTTGCAGCGGAACAGCGGTTCCAGCATCAGGACGAGCGGATACCGCTTGACGCCTTTCAGGTGCTGTTTGACGACATAGGCTCCGACGCGAGCCTGCTGGGAAAATGGAACGCCCACAAAGCTTCCTTTATAAAAAATGCCCGGCATCGCCGGGTGAAGAATAATTTCAACCGATATAGGGCGGTACGCGCATCAGTCCAAGCCCTTGAAACAAATATATATCACGCATTCGGGTTTGAGGAACACATGCGCCGATTCATTCGATGCCTTATACTGACCCAACCGTCTAAACAGGGGATTTAAAGTGCTCTATCTGGTTGCCATTATTTTACCGCCGCTGGCGATTTTGCTGTGCGGAAAGCCGTTTCAGGCAATTTTCAGCGTGATTTTGCTGGTTTTGGGCGTCCTCGTCTTCGTCGGGACCCTGGGTCTCGCCAACGGGATTACTTTTGTGATCTGGATTGGCTGCATTGCGCACGCGATGTTTACCGTTCACGGACGCAATCAGGCCGCGCGGGACCGGGCGCTCGCAGAATCGCTTTCGCGCGAAAAATAGCCCGGCACGTCTGCGCCGGTTAACCGCGTTTCAGCAATCTGAGCGCAAACAGGAGCGCAAAGGCACCGATGGCGGCGATGACGATCGAGCGGATATTGATCCCGCTGACCGTGCCGAATCCGATTGCGTTGGCAATGAAGCCGCCGATGACGGCTCCGGCGATACCGACGATAATCGTCACAATCAGCCCGCCCGGATCGTTCCCCGGCATCACGAACTTGGCAATCAGCCCAGCGACAAGGCCCAGAATAATCCATGTCAGAATGCCCACTATACGCTCCGTTTTTTGCTACCAGGAGGCAGCATTCTATACCGAATCGCGGTTATCGAACGATCGCGATGGCGGGTTTCGGTCGGGGATTGATTCAGGTTATGGACATGGCTGACATGCTTTGCGATAGGTGTGCATTATGAAAGCAGATTTGATAACCGACGGAATGCTGGAAGACTGGCACCGTCAGGGCTTCCTGGCCGTACGCGGGGTGTACGACGCGGAGCAGATGAAAGAAATCACCCGGTGGGTGAGCGAAATACAGCAATGGCCCGAAACCGCCGGCCGGCACATGATGTATTTCGAAAACTCGCTCTCGGAACCGAGTGAGCGGGTTCTGAACAGGGTCGAGAATTTCGTGCCGTACCATGCGGATATGGCAACCCTGTTCGAGGACGACCTGAAATCGGCGTGCAGCCGCCTGTTCGGCGAGGACGCGGTCCTTTTCAAGGAAAAGATCAATTTCAAACTGCCTGGGGGCGGCGGTTTCGAGGCGCATCAGGATGCCCAGGCCGGCTGGGAGACATATGCAGGACTGTTCATCACGGCGACGGTCATCGTCGACCCGGCGACCGTGGAGAACGGGTGTCTGGAACTGGCGCATTGGGATCACAGAGCGGCGCTCGTCGGCGACCTTTGGGAACCGCTTGAAGGCAGTCAGCTCGATGGGGTCGAATTCGTCCCATATCCGGGCGAGCCGGGTGACGTGCTGTTTTTCGATTCCTATTTACCCCACCGGTCGGCACCGAACCTGACCTCGGATCCAAGACGCGTACTTTACGTAACCTACAACAAGGCGTCCGAAGGCGATCATCGCGAGAAGTATTATGCGGACAAGCGTGCGTCCTATCCGCCGGATATCGAACGCGACGCCGACAGGGAATACGCCTACCGCGTGTAAATCGCGAAATATGTACCCGCACTTGCCGGGAGCGCCGGATTCGGACATTAGTGGCAGACGCACGGAATGTATTCGCTGGGGGGCGAGATGGGGGTTGCAACGCTAAAAGCCGTCTGCGGAACTGTAGCCGTCGCGATTGTGCTGGTCTTCGGTATTTCTGCGGACCGGTCGGCACTTGCGGGGAGCCGGCTTTACGATATGAGCGCGATGCTGTCCGCACCGCATCCCTACCAGCAAACGCAACCATCGGCGCAAGCCATGGCAGTTCAACCAGCCTACAAGGCCCAACCCGCCGGACAGGCAGGAGGGGCTTCTTTCCAGACACAGGCGCCGTTGCCCGGCAGCCGCTACGGGGTATCGAAGCGGGTTCGGTCCGCCACGGTGCCCGTTGGCAGGCCCGTGCATCAAACAGCTTCTTCGGCCGCCGCCAGGGCGGCCGGCCGGGCGGAACCGACAAGACCGTCATTTGTATCCGAAGTTGTTCTCGGCGGCTGGATTCACGAGCCGGGACAGGACAATAACGAGGCAAATACATGGGACCTGAATCTGGAGATCGTCTTCCGGAAGGTGACGTTCATCAGTTTTGAGAACCGGCACCTCAGATTTCTCTTTTCTCCTCACCCGATAATCGGCGGTTCGATCAACAACGAGGATGAAACCCACACCGCCTATATCGCGCTCAGCTGGCAACACCAGTTTCAAAGCCGATGGTTCATCGCGGGCTCGTTCGGATTCGCCTACCACACCGGCAATCTCCATCCCTCCGAGCGCGCGTGCGTCCTGGGTGACAGCTGCACCCTGCCAGGCAACAGAACCCGCTTTGACGACGGCGAAGTGGCCCTCGGATCGCGGATTCTCTTTCGGGAAAGCATCGAGTTCGGCTATAGGTTCGCCGGGCGACATGGCGTATCGGCGTATCTTGCGCATATGTCGAACGCCAGCCTGTTCGATGACGACAACGACGGGATGAACTTTGCCGGTCTCAGATACCGATACGCGTTCGACTGACGGCGGCGTCGTTTTATGACGTTTGATGCCGTTGCTTCGGTACCGATGGCCTTTTACCTGGCATTGCTGGTTCTCGCCGCGTGGGGCGGCTTGCTGGTCTTTCGCGGCGATTTCTGGCGGGCGGATCAGCGCCTGGTCGAAGGCGGGATAGAGCCGGATCGCTGGCCCGCCGTTGCGGTGGTCGTGCCGGCACGGAACGAAGCCGATGTGATCGGAGAATCCCTCTCTTCAATCGCCGCCCAGCAATATGACGGCGAGGTCCGTATTTTTCTGGTCGATGACCGCAGCGATGACGATACCGCCGGGCGCGCGGGCCGGGTTCCCGGTGTGACAGTCGTTAGCGGCAGCGATGCACCGCCCGGGTGGACCGGAAAAATATGGGCGGTATCGCAAGGCCTGGCGGCATTGGAAGCCACGCAGATACCAGTCGAATATGTCTGGCTGACGGACGCGGATATCGCGCATCATCCGGGCGAACTCGCATCCCTCGTCGCCGGCGCTGAAGACGGCGGGCTCGATCTCAATTCCCTTATGGTGCGGCTGCGGATAGAGCGGCTGTGGGATGTGCTGTTGATCCCCGCCTTCGTGTTTTTCTTCCAGAAGCTTTACCCGTTTCCTTGGGTGAACGATCCTGCGCGCAAGACAGCCGCGGCGGCCGGGGGATCGATGCTTGTCCGCCGCTCGGCGCTGGTGCGGATCGGCGGGATCGACGCGATTGCCGGCGAACTGATCGACGATTGCGCGCTGGCGCAACGCATCAAATCTTCCGGCGGGCGTATCCGGCTGGCGCTTGCCACCGAAACCCGCAGCATCCGACCGTACGGATCGCTTGGCGAGATATGGCGGATGGTGGCGCGGACGGCCTTTCATCAGTTGGATTACTCCGTGATCGCGCTGCTCGGCACCGTTCTGGGAATGGTTTTTCTGTATCTCGCACCGCCGGCGCTCCTGATCTGGGGGGCTGTTGCCGGCGAATGGCCCACGGCGGCGGCCGCGTTTGCGGCCTGGTTCGTCATGGGATGGGCGTTTGCGCCGACGATTTACCGCTACGGGCTTGGCCCCTGGTATGGCTTCACGCTCCCGGTCGCCGGATTTTTATACACGCTGATGACCGTCGATTCCGCCCGTCGCCACTGGTCGGGCAGGGGCGGGGCGTGGAAAGGGCGAACCT
Source organism: uncultured Rhodospirillaceae bacterium (assembly GCA_963977005.1). GTDB lineage: Bacteria > Pseudomonadota > Alphaproteobacteria > MPNO01 > UBA830 > CAXBCP01. The sequence goes on along the minus strand of CAXBMQ010000011.1, from coordinate 23,044 downwards.
ACCGGCCTTGACAGACGACGCGTCGGGCGCGATTTCTCCGGAAGTTCTTTAACGCTCTGGGATTTTGCAGGAACGTGACGCAGGGTAGCGCCGACAGCATCGAAACGCCGACCGGCAAAGGCTCGGGCGATGAAAATTTCCCGGTCGGGTCGTTCCTGCTGCCACGGGCGTTGCGCCCGCATGTCGCCACCTATTATGCCCTTGCGCGGGCGACCGACGACATTGCCGACAATCCCGCGCTCTCCCCGGAAGAGAAGCTTGCCAGGCTCGATCGGTTCGAGAAGGCGCTGACCGGCGAGATACCGGACGATCCGGCGCTGGAGAAATCCTACGCGGTCCGGCGCAGCGCCGAGGCGACAAATGTGCCGTTGCAACATGCGATCGATCTTATCCATGCTTTCAAACAGGATGCGGTAAAGCAGCGCTATGATAGCTGGGGCGATCTGATGGGGTATTGTGAACTCTCGGCATCCCCGGTCGGGCGTTTTCTGCTCGACCTGCATGGCGAGGACCGGGGAAAGTTCGCCGGTTCGGACGCCTTGTGCAATGTCCTGCAGGTCCTCAACCATCTGCAGGACCTGACGGAAGACTATCATGCGCTCGATCGAGTTTACCTGCCCGGAGACTGGATGGCCGCTGCCGGAGTAACGGTCGAAGATCTCGACCGGGACGCGGCGACACAGGGCCTTCGGCAGGTGATCGACCGGTGTCTTGACGGCTGCGAGGAACTGATGGTCCGTGCACGTCCTCTGCCCCGCCAGCTGAAGAACCGGCGGCTTGCGATGGAAACGGCCGTTATCGTCCGGCTGGCCGACCGGTTGTCGACGTTGCTGCGGAAAAACGACCCGATTGCCGGGCGGGTGGCCCTCGGCAAGTCCGATTTCCTGTCCTGCGGCGTGCGCGGTATCGTGGCGGGACTCGTTCGGTGACGCGAAACCCGGGAGCGTGGCGCAATGACCCTACCTGAACTCTATTTTATCTCCGGCTCGCCGCCGTGCTGGTCGGTAATGCTGGCACTCGAGGTCAAGGGAATCCCATATCGACCGCGGCGGCTCGATAACGCCAAACGCGAGCAGAAAAGCGACGAATTTCTCAAAATAAATCCGCGGGGGCAGGTGCCGGTACTGATCGACGGCGGCACCACGGTGTGCGAGACCCTGGCCGTGCTGTCCTATCTGGATGCAGCGTATCCCGCGCCGCCGCTCTTCGGCTTCGATCCGGTCGAGACGGCCCGGATCTGGCAGGCGATCTGCGAATGCGACGGTAACCTGCGGGACACCGTTGGCGAAATTTCTCGCCCCCTGTTTCGCGGAAAGGGCAGGGAATTTGCCGCGCAGATCACGGATGCCGCAGCAAAGGTGCGCGATGAACTGGCGTTGATCGAAACCGGGTTGTCCGCCGCGAGCTGGATAGCGGGGGACAAGTTGAGCGCCGCGGATCTTGTGACTTATCCGGTCGTGATGCAGTTGTTCAGGGCCGCCGCGCGCGAGCAGGAAGCGGAACTGAACCTCTCGATCCAACCGGCGGCCGATCACTTTCCCAATATCGACGCCTGGTGCCGGGAAATCGAAAAGCTGCCGGGATACGACAAGGCCTATCCACCGCACTGGAAGTAGCGCTATCCCGGTTCAGTCCTTCCGAAGCATGTCCTCGTAATCCGCGCCCATGACTTCGCTGATCGGCTCACCCGCGAGGACCGCCGTTGTCATCAGCGCTTCGCGCTTTGCCACCATCTCGGCAACGTCGAGTATGTCTTCCGCCTTGTCCGCGCGCAGGAAACAGATACCGGACCCGTCCGCCAGGACGTAGTCGCCGGGGGTCACGGTGGCATCGCCGACGCTAATGGCTTCGTTGAATGCCTCTTCGACGATACGGCCCCGTGCCGTTGTCGGAATGGCGTGGTCGGCGAAAACCGGAAAGTCGAGATCGCGGCTTTCATCCACGTCCCGTACCGGACCGTCGCAGATAATGCCGGCGATCCCGCGCACTTTCGCACCGTTCGACAGAATGCCGCCCCAGCCTGCGGCTTCGACCCCGGAGCGCTGCTCGATCACCAGGATATCGCCCGGTTCGGCGGCTTCGACTGCGGATGTGCAGAGATGGCGCGGTGGCCCGTCAAGCGCTTTGCCGGTGCCGAGCTTTACGGTCAGCACCCGGCCGGCGATACGTTGCTCCGTCGTCAGGCGGCGCAGATGGGTCACGCGGCCGGGTAATTCCAGCCGGTCGAGCGCATCGGATACCGCCGGCGTGTCGAGTTTTTTCAGGCGTTCGACGATAGGGTTGGCTGTCATCCGCCGGTTACTCCGCGGCTTCGGCGAGCAGGCCGGATTTTCCATCCCAGACATCGGCGGGGATCAGGGCATTCCCTTCCATCAGGCGGCGCGTGGTGCGGAGCAACGCCGCGCGCTTGATCTGCGGAATACCGTCTGCCGGCGCACCGGTCTCAAGCTCCACCGAAAATTCGCCGGAGGGATGTTCGACCGATATCATCTTGGGATCGCCGTCCGGTACTTCCGCGATGTCATAGGCAGTGGATCGGGGCAGTACACAGGCGGTCCCGACCGTCACCGCAGCGAGCACACCGATCGAGGCGTGGCACACATGGGGAATGAAACACCGCGTGTTGATTGTTCCGCCCTTTGCCGGCGGTGAGACAAGGCACATCTTGGGCACGACTTTTTCGGCAACATCCCCGAGGTTCATCGCCTCGCCGATCTGCAGTCGGATCGATTCGAGCCGTTTCTTAACGTCCTCTGCCGCATTCAGCTCGTCGCGGGTCTCGTAACCCGTCGCACCGACATCTTCCGCCCTGAGCAGCACGACCGGCATGCCGTTATCGATACAGGTGATCTCTATGCCGTCGACAACGTCCACGACGTTACCCGTGGGCAGCAGCGATCCGCAGGCCGAACCCGCGGTGTCGAGAAAATCGATCAGCACCGGCGCGGACGTGCCGGGCGTGCCGTCGATCCGCGCGTCGCCGTCATAGGTCACAACCCCGCCCGGGGTCTGGATATGGACGTCGCACAGGTTGGATGAGTTGACCATGTGGACGCGCACGGTCGTGCGGCCGTCCTGCGCGTCGATCAGCCCGTGTTCGAGGGCGAAAGGTGCGACTCCGGCCAGCATGTTGCCGCAGTTCGGCGTTACGTCGACCAGCGGCTGGTCCACTTTCACCTGGCAGAACAGGTAATCCAGATCGACGCCGTCCATCGTGGATTGGCTGACGATGGCGACCTTGCTGGTCAGCGGATCGGCGCCGCCCAGCCCGTCGATCTGGCGGGCATCGGGCGAGCCCATGATCGCGAGCAGGACGCGGTCCCGCAATTCGGGGTCCGACGGCAGGTCGGAGGCGAGGAAGTAGGGGCCTTTCGACGTGCCGCCGCGCTGAATGACGCAGGGGATGCGGGTCTGATTTGGCATGCTTTTTCTACTCCGCCGCCGCCGCAGCGCCTTTGAGGCCCAGGACGTTTTCGATCACATCGTCGGTTGAGCGCACGTCGCCGAAGCTCTGATAGACCGACGTCAGGCCGGCGGCGTGATCGTCGGCGTTGCGCGAGGCGTTGCAGTCCTCGACCATGATGGCGCGATAGCCGATCATCATGGCATCGCGGGCCGTGGATTCGCAGCACATATTGGTCAGCGTGCCGCCCACGAGCACGTTTTCGATGCCACGCGCCTGCAGTTGTTCGTGCAGGTCTGACGATCCCTGAACCAGCGCGCTGAAACGGGTCTTTTCGGACACCAGGTCTTCATCGCGTACATCCATGTCGTTATGGATTGCATGGCCTTCGCTGCCCCGCGTCAGGCCGGCCATATGCGCCTTCATCTTGTCTTCGGTGAAGAAATTGTCGTGATAGATCGGCCACAGGCTTGGCCCGTTTTCCGATTCCGCTACCGTCAGCACCACCCAGACCACCAGACCGCCGGAGCTGCGTACGGCGTCGGCCAGCCGGTTGATGTTCGGCATGATATCGAGGCAGGGCTGGACGCCGTCGACGAAAAAGTTCTGCATATCGACAACAAGAAAAGCGGTTTTTGTCGGGTCGAGGCTCTCAAACACGTTCAGCCGTCCGCGTTTTTCCATCACACGGTCGATGACATGCTGCGGCATCCGAAAATCGCTCATGACGTACTCCCAGTTTCTGAAAGACGAAGCTATCGCACTGTCCCTGGTTTTGCCAATGGGACAGCGGGGCCGGTCACTCGTCGGGTCTGGCGGGCGCCCAGGTTATCTGGCGGAGCTCGCCGAGTTCCCGGTTCATTTTTGTCCAGGACTCCCCGCCGTTAGTGGATCGGAATATCTGGCCCATGATCGTGCAGCAGAAAATCAGCATCGGGTCTGCCGGATTGGTGCCGATCCACCAGATGGTCGAATTAACCGGTATCGGCAGGCCGGCATCTTCCCAGGTCTCTCCCCAGTCCCGGCTGCGCAATAGTATGCCGGTCTCGCCGGACGGACGGTCGCCGACCGACAGGAACATCACGCCTGACGCATCGGGGCGGCGCACCATACAGCGGAAATAGGGCCATGGCGCCTGCGGCACGTCGACGAAGTGCCACGTTTCGCCATTGTCGTCCGAGCGGTGCAGGCCGAGCTCGGTCGAACACAGGATCCGGCGCTGTCCGAGGTCGTCGAATATAATCAGGTTATGGGTGTCGTCGGTCCGCAATCCGTCTCCCAGCCGTTGCCATGTCCGGCCCCGGTCGTGCGACCGCCAGATGGCGTCGATCTCGATCGTTGCCCAAAGCGTGTCGCGGTCGACCGGGTCGAACTGGATCGACGTCACCCGGGGCGTATTGATGAATTCGCATTCCGACGCGTTGCCGACGGGTGCCTTGAACCAGCTGACGCCGCCGTCTTCCGAAATATAGATCGCGGCGGGCCGGGTGCCCGCAACGATGAAATCCGCATCGTGCGGATGCTGGCCGATCTGCAGGATATGCATCCCGTCCATCGGCGAGGGGACGTAATTCCAGCGCTCGGCTGCCGGGTCCCAGCGGTAAACCCCGATATCGGTGCCCGACAGCACTTCGCCCGGCCGGTCGGCATGGGTGGAAACGCACCAGCACCGGGATTCGTTGTAAATCCCGCCCGTGTTCGTATGCGCGCGGTTCCAGCTTTCCCCGGTATCGTGGGAAAACCAGACCGAATGACCGACCGAGGCGGCGTAGGCGACCGTTTTCATCGAAATCTTCCCGTTTTTCGGGTCAATTCTAGCCCAAACCGGTGCGCAAAAGAAAAGGCCCCGGAAACCGGGGCCTTATCAGTGGACGGCGGTAGGTCTAGCCGTTGTCGAATTCCGGCTTCCGCTTTTCGGCGAAGGCGGCCATGCCTTCTTTCTGGTGCTGGCTGCCGAAGCAGGCATGGAACATGCGGCGCTCGAACCGAACGCCTTCGGACAACGTGGTCTCGTAGGCCCGGTTCACCGATTCCTTGATGATCATGTTGGCCGCCATCGACTTGGCCGCAATGGCTTCCGCCGTCTTGACGGCTTCCTCGATCAGGTCGTCCGCCGGCACGATGCGCGACACAAGCCCCGCGCGTTCGGCCTCCTCGGCATCCATGAAACGGCCGGTCAGGCACATTTCCATGGCTTTCGATTTGCCGACGAAACGGGTCAGGCGCTGGGTGCCGCCGGCGCCCGGCGGGATACCGAGATTGACTTCGGGCTGGCCGAACTTGGCGCTGTCGGCGGCGATGATGAAATCGCACATCATTGCAACCTCGCAGCCGCCACCCAGGGCGAAGCCCGCAACCGCCGCGATCACCGGCTTGCGGCAGCGTGTCAGGCGCTCCCACCCGGCGGTGATGAAGTCCTCCATATAGGCTTCGGACCAGGTCTTTTCCTGCATTTCCTTGATGTCGGCGCCGGCGGCGAAAGCCTTTTCGGAGCCGGTCAGGACCATGGCGCGGATATTGTTGTCGGCCTCGAACGCATCCAGCGCTTCGGTCAGTTCCGCCATCAGGGGCGACGACAGCGCATTGAGCGCCTTCGGACGGTTGAGCGTGATCAGGCCGACATGGCCGCGGGTTTCGACGAGTATATTTTCATAGGCCATGGGAGTTCTCCTGTTGGCGATGTGTTCGGATGTGTTCGGGTTGTGTTCAGTCGAGGACGAGTTCGCCGTCCCCGAGAGTTTCAAAATGGGCATCGATATATTCCGGTGTAACTTCCGCCAGCGTGGCCGGTTGCCATTTGGGGCTACGGTCCTTGTCGACCAGGGCGGCCCGGATACCCTCGTAAAATTCATGGCGCAGCAGTACCTGACTGACCAGGCGGTGTTCGAGGATAAGGGCGTCTTTTACCGAGATACCCGGGTTGTCGGTGATCTGCTTTGCGGTGAGCTTCAGGCTTGTCGGCGACATATGCGCGAGCGCCGCAAGGCATTCATTCGCGAAATCCGATCCGTCGGCTTCCAGCGCGGAGATGATCGTCTCGACATCGTCGGACGCGAATAACCGGTCGATATCGACGTGCCGGGCCTGCAGTTTCGAAGCGCCCGGGTCGCCGGAAAACAGCTCAATGATGCCCTCGACAATCTCAAAATCATCGCCCAGAAATTCCGCGCGCGTCAACGTTTCGAGCAGTGTGTGCATCCGTTCACGCGGAACGAAATGGGTGCCGAATCCTGCATAAATGGCGTCCGCGGTGTCGAGCCGGGCGCCCGTCAGGCCCAGATAAAGCCCGATGCGGCCAGGGCATTTGTTGAGAAACGCGGTTGCGCCGACGTCGGGCAGCAGCCCGATACCGGTTTCCGGCATGGCGGCCATGATGTGTTCGCTCATAACGCGGTAGCGGCCGTTGACGGAAATCCCGATACCGCCGCCCATTACGATCCCGTCTATCAGGCAGATATACGGCTTGGGAAATTCGGCGATGGCAAGGTCCATGGCATATTCGACGTGGAAGAACTCGCGCGCAGCGACCGGGTCCTGCTGGCCGGCAGTGCTGACCTGAATGACGTCTCCGCCGGCACAAAAGGCGCGCTGGCCTTCGGCGGTCACGACAACGGCGTGAATCGAATCGTCGGCCGCCCATTCGTCGAGGTGCCGGTGCATACCGAGGCACATGGCCTGGGTCAGCGAATTGAGGGACTTTTCCTTTGTAAGGTGCATCCGGCCGATCGGGCCATCGACCGAAAATTCTATTTCCGATGAATTCGACATGATTTCCTGCAAATCTGCTACCGCGCAAACCTATCGGGTTGGGCGCGTCCGTCAAGGGAAGTTGTGCACCGCAATATTCGGGTTGCAGTGCGATGATCCGGCGACGATGATCGTGCGCATCCGCAATCTGGAACAGGTAGGACTCATGCCGTCGCGTTATTTCGAAGATTTCATTGTCGGCCAGGAATGGTCTTTCGACCCCTGGGTCCTCGACGAAGCAAGCGTCATCGAGTTTGCCAAGAAATACGATCCGCAACCGATGCATACGGATCCCGCCGCGGCCGCCGAGGGGCCGCATGGTGCCATCATCGCAAGCGGCTGGCAGACGGCGCTCAGCTGTACGGCGCCCTTTCTGGATGCCGTGATGAAGGATACGGCCGGGCTCGCGTCTCCCGGCTTCGATGTTTTCCAGTGGCTGTTACCGGTTCGCCCCGGCGAGCCGATCACACCGCGCGTAAGCGTGATCGAAAAGCGGGTGTCGAAATCCAAACCGGACCGGGGGCTGGTGCGGTTCCGGCTCTGGGGCGAGAACGCCGGCGGCGAGACGGTTTGGCGTATCGAAGGCCCGTTTTTTATCCTGTTAAGGTCTGCCGGCTGAGGGCGCCGGTTTCTGCCGGATTGCGAGCCCGAGCCAGAACGCGGTGCACCCGGTTGCGAGAACACCGATGCATATGATCAGAAGCTTCGAATATTTGTGGGCGACGCCCGTGATCGGCTCTATCAGCGAGAGCGTTCCGCCGGCCTCCAGGAAATAGAGAGCGGCGCCGGCCATCGCGGTAGCGAAGGCGGTCAGGAAACTCCAGAGCGGCGGGCGTGCAGATCCCCAGATCGAAAAAAAGATCACGGGTGCCAGGAACATCGAAGCGGTTCCGCTGACGGCGACGGCGCTGAACAGGTCCTGCGACCCTGTAAACACAAAGATCAGACCGCCCAGCATGAACAGCACCATGGCAATCCGGCCGTTCCCGACTGTTTCGCGTCCCGCCTTCATGTCGACAATGGCCAGTTTCGCGGATGACGCCAGCGTCGAGTCCAGGGTGGAGACGGCGGAAATAATGATCGCGAAATTGAACAGCAGCATGGTTTCGGGACCAAGCAGCCGTTCCAGCGTCACCACCATGGTTTCCCCGGCTTCCTTGGACAATCCCGCATGCACGCCGATGAAACCGAAGGCGAGGATGCACACGATGCCCAGCCAGGCGGCGTGGTAGAAGCTTTTCCGGGTGGTTTCCCGGTCGGCGAGGAAGCCGCGGTCCATCATCACGGGGTCGTGCAGCGGATAGCTCCAGACCTGCAAGAGGGCGACGCAGAGCAAAACCCAGCCGGGACCGCCCGGATCCGGGCTGCTGACCGCGAGGGCGGGGATGTCGTATCCGCTGACGATGCCGGTCTGGATGACCAGCGCGATCAGCACGGCAACGAGCACGCTCATCTGAAACACGTCGGTCCGAAGCGAGGCGCGGAGTCCGCCCAGAACCGAGTATCCGAGCGTGACGAGTGCCAGCACCACGATGGATGCGACATAGGCGGTCGATCCCGCCGCCCCGAATATGATCCCGATCACCAGAAGGTTGGCGAAAACCTCTGACAGCAGCCGGACGGCGACCAGCGCATTGTAACACCAGACACCGGTTTGCCCGTAACGGTCGGCGAGGAAGCCCTGCACCGACTCGAAACCGTGCCTGAAGCGGATGGCATCGATGATCCAGGCGCCTGTCAGAAAGGAAAGGTAGTACGCGGCGTAGGCGATCGTGCCGGCAGCGCCGTAAAAATAGCCGAGAATGGCGGCGTTCATCAGGGACCGTGCGAAAACCCATGTCGTGACCTGTGAAAACACAAGCGTCAGCAGGCTCGGCGCGGCGCCGGAGCGCGAAGTCCCGCGAAAGAAACCCGCAGTGTCCTGTGCGCGCGGCGAAAACCAGATAGAGCCGATGGCGACAAGACCGAGGGCCGCGGCGAGGGTATATGACATATCCGATCCTTGAGGTCCGACGTCTCCCGCTTGGGAACACGGACACATATGGCAGGCCCCGCGCGCAACGCAATTGACGAAAGCGTGAGGCGCTAGGCGCCTGACGCCGGGGCGAGAACCCGGATAACCTGATCCGTCACATCGATCCGTAGCGGTAAAGCGCCGGCCGCGTCGCCATCCACCTGAACCGGCACGATGACGCCGGACGGTCCCGAGATTTCGAAGGAGGTTGCACGGATGACGCTGACGGCATTTGCTTTCGCGGCAATCCCGAGACCGATCCGCAACAAATTCGAACACATCGCAATCCTTCCGGCCTTGCGAAACAGAATCGCCGTCAGTACTGCCTCGCCCGGATCGGCGTTCGGCAGCAGGACATAAGGGCCGCCGTAATGCGCAATATTGGTCACGACCGCCCAGGCGGCGGGGTGCTGCACGCCGTCGGCGCGCACCGTCAGGGATTGCGCAGGATTGGCAAGGATTGCCCGCAATCCCTCAATGACAAAGGCATATTTGCCCCAGCGCCGTTTCATGCCGGGGCTGATGGCATGCACCACCTCGCCATCGAAACCTGCGCCGACCATTAGCATGAACCGTCGGCCGTTCACGCGTGCGAGATGCAGGCGCCGGGTTGCGCCGGCTGAAATGATTTCCGCGATTGCCGCGGCACGGCGCGGCAGACCGAGTTCGAGGGCCAGCACATTGGCCGTGCCCATGGGGATGATGCCGACCGGGATATCTGTGCCGGCGACCCCTGAGACGACTTCGTTGATCGTGCCGTCACCCCCGGCGGCAATGATCGCATCAACACAATTGGTGGCTGCGATCGCGGCGACCAGCGTTGCATTGCCGGGACCCGTGGTGCCGACGACCGAGACCTGCCAGCCGCGTTGATCGAGCGTCGAGACAACGTTATGTAGCAAAGCATCCCGGCGGTTTCCCGCGACCGGGTTGAATATAATGGTGATTTTGCGATTGCGGGTGATGTTGTCGCCGTGGTTTTCCACACGTTTATCCACAAAATTGTCCACAAATTGACATAATTCCGCAATCGCCCGGCACGACATTATCCGGGCGTTGTCTAGACGTGGGGTGTGACGGTTCGGTTACAGCCGGGTTTGGGGCAGCGCACCTGATGGAGTTGAAAACGGCAACCGGCATGAACACTTTCGGGGCTACCTATAGCAAACTTTCCCGGCCGCTTTCTTTTCGGACCAACGATACACAGGAAGACAAAGATGCAACGACTATCCCGCACCATCGTGCCGGCAGCGATCCGGATGCACCGTCGGCGGGGCGTGGCGGCGATGAAGGAGAATTCCGCTACAGAACGATCTGGATCTCCGACGTCCACCTTGGCACCCGCGGCTGCAAGGCCGACTATCTCCTCGACTTCATGCGGCAAACCGATTCCGACTATCTCTATCTCGTCGGCGACATCGTCGACGGTTGGCGCCTGAAGAAAACCTGGTACTGGAACCAGAGCCAGAACGACGTTATTCAGAAAATTCTCCGCAAGGCGCGCAAAGGGACAGAGGTTATCTATGTCCCCGGCAATCATGACGAAGTGCTGCGCGATTATACGTCCATGCATTTCGGCGGTGTCGCGGTCGAACGCGAAGCGATTCACCTGACGGCGGATGGCCGCCGGCTGCTGGTACTCCATGGCGATGAATTCGATGGGGTGGTCACCTATGCCCGCTGGCTCGCCTTCCTCGGCGACCGGGCATATAACGTCGCGCTTACCGCAAATCACTGGTTCAACCTCATGCGGCGGGCGCTTGGTCTGCCGTACTGGTCTCTTTCCGCCTATCTGAAGCACAAGGTCAAGAATGCGGTCGAGTTCGTCAGCCGGTTCGAGCGTACGGTAGCGGCCGAGGCACGCCGGCGCGGCGTAGACGGGGTGGTGTGCGGTCACATCCACCACGCCGAAATGCGCGACATCGACGGCGTACTCTATTGCAATGACGGCGACTGGGTCGAAAGCTGTTCGGCGCTGGTCGAACATATGGATGGCCGTCTCGAGATCATTCGCTTCGCGGCAATCGACCATCCCGGCATCGTGTCTCAACCGGTTGAGGTGGCATCGTGATTACGACACCGGTCTCGCCGCTCAGAATTGTGGTCGTTACCGATGCCTGGTTCCCGCAGGTGAACGGTGTCGTGCGGACGTTGCGCACGGTCGGCGATCAGGTCGAGCGAATGGGGCATGCGGTCAAGTTCATCACGCCGGATTTATTTCGCACGGTGCCGTGTCCGACATATCCCGAGATAAGGCTGTGCATCAACGCAGGCGGGCGGCTTGCCGCCATGATGGAGCATGAAAGACCCGACGCCGTTCACATCGCGACCGAGGGCCCGCTCGGCATGGCGGCGCGGCGCTGGTGCCTGCGGCATGATTTTCCGTTCACGACGGCATTTCACACCCGGTTCCCCGACTATGTTCATGCCCGCTTCCGGGTGCCGGTGAGATGGTCGTGGGCGGTTTTGAAATGGTTCCACGAACCCTCGATGGGCGTAATGGTCGCGACACGCACGCTGGAGACCGAACTGAACGAGCGGGGCATCACGAATACGAAACGCTGGACGCGTGGCGTCGATCTCGATCTTTTCCGGCCTGTTCAAAACACGCTGTTCGATCATCTGGAGGCGCCGATCTACCTGTTCGTCGGACGTGTCGCGGTCGAAAAGAATATCGAAGCATTCCTGAAACTCGACCTGCCCGGCACCAAGGTTGTCGTCGGCGACGGGCCGCAGCGTCGGCAGTTACAGGCTGCCTTTCCCGATACGGTATTTGCGGGAGAACAGCATGGCGAAGCGCTAGCAATGCATTTTTCGGCCGCGGATGTGTTTGTCTTCCCAAGCCTGACCGACACGTTCGGTCTCGTGATGCTCGAAGCGATGGCGTGTGGATTGCCGGTTGCAGCATTCCCGGTTCCCGGCCCGGTGGATGTGGTGACAGATCCGAAGGCTGGCGTGCTCGATCGCGACCTCGCAAAGGCGGTATACGGGGCGCTTGCCTTGTCGGGCGACGATACGCGGCGGCACGCTACCGGGTATTCCTGGGAAAACTGCGCGCGCCTGTTTCTTTCCAATCTGCACCCGGTCGGGCAAACGGGGCTTAAGGCGGCTTAGTCAGGCTGCCAGGCCAGGTTCCCGAAAAGCCACACCGATTCTTCCCGGACTCCCGTATGCTAATCGGACAGCCTGAACCGCGCGGGAAGCGATGGAACTCTCGACCGAAACTGTCCAGAACTGGTTTGCCGAGCTGCAGAAATGGGCGGAAACCGATCTGCTGACGATCAGCACCGGTATCCAGGCCGGATGTATCGTCGGTGCCTTCGTTATCGCGCTCTTCCTTGCCAAGCCGGCCCGGCGGTTCTACCGCCGGATATTCGACTGGCTGCCTGATCGCTGGCGCGATGCGGTGGCGCGCCAGGCGAGCGAGCTGTCCCTGCCGATTATCTGGCTGGTTCTGCAGATTCTCGTTTTTATCCTCGCCGACGCCATGGACTGGCCGATCGGTCTGCTCGACGTCACGGTCAGTCTGCTGACCGCCTGGGTGGTGATCCGGGTTGCGTCTCAGCTTATCCGGGATCCCGTTTGGGCGAACCTGTTCGCCTGCGCCGCATGGGTCGTCGCCGCTCTCAGTATCGTCGACCTGCTTGCCCCGGCCGTCGATCTGCTGGATGCGGCCTCGGTCACCATCGGGGGCATTCGCGTCTCCGCCCTGATCGTCATGAAGGGCGTTGCGACGCTCATCCTGCTGCTTTGGGTCGCGACGATTACCGCGCGGCTGCTCGAGCAACGCGTTCAGAATTTGCCGAACCTGACGCCGTCGGTACAGGTGCTGATCGGGAAGATGATCAAGATCGTCTTTATTACGGTTGCCATTCTGGTCGCGATCAATTCGGTTGGAATCGATCTTACGGCGCTTGCCGTGTTCTCCGGCGCCGTCGGTGTCGGCCTCGGTTTCGGTCTGCAGAAAGTCGTGTCGAACTTCGTCAGTGGTATCATCCTGCTGCTGGACCGTTCGGTGAAGCCCGGCGATACCATCGCCGTGGCGGGATATTACGGGCGGATCGATTCCCTCGGTGCGCGCTACGCCTCGGTTATCACGCGCGATGGCGTGGAGCATCTGATCCCGAACGAGGAATTTATCACCACGCGCGTGGAAAACTGGTCTTTCAGCAATGAATTGCTGCGTCTGAAAAAGACTGTCGGCGTCCACTACAAATCGGATATCCACAAGGCGATCGAGCTGTGCCTCGATGCCGCAGCCAATACCGACCGGATTCTCAGCGATCCGAAACCGGCATGCCTGTTGCGCGATTTCGGCGACAGTTCCGTCGATCTGGAAATACGGTTCTGGATCAGGGATCCGATGAACGGCCGGGCGAATGTCACGAGCCAGCTGTTGCTGGGCATCTGGGACCGGTTTGCCGAGCACGGTATCGAAATCCCCTATCCGCAGCGCGATTTGCATCTGCGGTCGCCGGGCGCTTTTCAATTGAACGATGACGGCGCCGTCGAAAAGGTCGACCGCGAACCCGAGGACTGATCCGGCCGCCCGCGCCGCGGAGTCTCAGCAGACTTCGAAAAGGCCCGCCGCGCCCATGCCGCCGGCGACGCACATTGTCACCACGGCGTATTTCTCGCCCCGGCGTCTGGCTTCGATCAGGGCGTGCCCGGTCAGGCGCGCACCGGTCATGCCATAGGGATGGCCGACCGAGATTGAACCGCCATTGACGTTCAGCTTTTCGGACGGGATGCCGAGGCGGTCGCGGCAATAAAGGACCTGGACCGCAAATGCTTCGTTCAGTTCCCAGATTCCGATGTCGTCAATCTTGAGGCCGGCGCGGTCGAGCAGGCGCGGGACCGCAAAGACCGGGCCGATGCCCATCTCGTCCGGTGCGCAGCCGTGGGTGGCAAGGGCGCGGACGATGCCGAGCGGCTCCAGGTTCCGTTGCTCGGCGAGCTTTGCGTCCATGATCACGGATGCGGAGGCACCGTCCGAGAGCTGGCTGGCATTGCCGGCGGTGATGACCTTGTCTTCGCCGAGAACGGGTTTGAGGGCGGAGAGGCCCTCCGGGCTGGTTTCAGGCCGGTTGCCTTCGTCTTTTTCGAGGGTCACGGCCTGCCGGCTGATTTCGCCGGTTTCGCGGTCGGTCACCAGCATGGTCGAGGGCAGGGGAACGATTTCGTCGTCAAATTTCCCGGCGGCCTGTGCCGCTGCCGTCCGGTGCTGGCTTTCACAGGCATATTCGTCCTGTGCGGCGCGCGAGATGCCGTATCGCTGGGCAACGATCTCGGCGGTTTCCAGCATGCTCATCCACAGGGCAGGTTCGCGTTCCATCAGGCCGGGTTCTTCGTAGCGCGTCGTGTTCAGGTCGTTCTGCACGAGGCTGATCGATTCCACGCCACCGGCGACCGCCGCGGGCACGCCGTCGACGATCACCCGCTGTGCTGCCTGGACAATCGCCTGCAGGCCCGATGCGCAGTAGCGATTGACGGTAACGGCGCTCGATGTTTCGGGCAGGCCGGCACGGATGGCCGCCAGACGGGCTATATTATTACCTGTGGCCCCTTCGGGCAGACCGCAGCCGAGCGTTACGTCTTCTATTTCCGCGGGATCGAGCCCGGACCGGGCGACAGCGTGTTCGACCGCGTGGCCGGCGAGCACGGCGCCATGGGTATCGTTAAAAGCGCCGCGAAAGGCGCGCCCGATAGGTGTACGGGCGGTGGAAACGATGACGGCTTCGCGCATGGGTGTTTCCTCTGAAAGCTAGGCGGTAACGATTGTTGCGGCCATGGCGGCGGCCCCCGACGTCGTCCCGAAGGATGCCTGACCGCCGAGACAGTGGGCAATACCGTTCTTCGCTCCCTTCACCTGCCGGTTCCCTGCTTCGCCGCGAAGATGAAGGGCCAGTTCGCAGACCTGTGCGACCCCGGTCGCCCCGATGGGGTGGCCGCGCGATAAGAGACCGCCCGACGGATTCACCGGGCAGCGTCCACCCGCGAATACCGAGCCGTCTTCGACGAGTTTCCATCCCTCGCCAAAGGCGGCAAGACCGATATCCTCGTAGGCGAACAGTTCGCCGGGAGATGTCGCGTCATGGACTTCCGCCAGGTCCATGTCGGCGGGTGTCAGCCCTGCCTGGTCATAGGCGAGCTGGCTGACCCCGCGCATCTGCGATCCGCCGCTCTCGAACGATTCGGAGCGAACGGCCGAGCCGGAAACGATCGGCCCGTCGATCTTGCGGGCTGTTGCGGCGTCCCGCGTCATGAGGACGAGCGCCGCGGCGCCGTCCGACATACCCGAGCACATCAGAAGCGTCAGAGGGTCGACAATCGGGCGGGAATTCAGCACCGCGTCGGTATCGTTGGCGGTCTGGAACTGGGCGAGGGGATTACGGGTGCCGTTCTCGCTGTTCTTGGCGGCAATCTGTGCGAGATGGCGCTGTGTTGCCCCGGTCTTGTCGAGATAAGCCCGCACTTTTTCGGCATAGAGATCCATGAATACCGAACGGTTCGCCGCATCCGGACCGAGCCTCGCCTTGACCTGTTCCATCTCCACGATGTCCGAACAGGTCTCGAGCGCACGGAAAGAAACCGCCTTGTCCGGGTGAACCATCTTTTCGTACCCGACAACCAGCGCGACATCCGCACTGCCGCTGGCGAGATAGGTCGTGGCGAGGTGGATGGCAGTCGATCCCGACGCGCAGGCGTTTTCGACGTTGAAAACGGGGATTCCGCCGAGATCGATGTCTTTCATCGAGACCTGTCCGCGCACGGCTTCCTGACCCGTGATGATGCCGGCGACCGAATTGGACGCAAAGACGCAATCCAGTTCCCCGGCGGGAAGGCCTGCGTCTGAAAGTGCTGCGGTCACAGCCTCGCCTGCGAGATCCCTCAACGATCTGTCCAGGTGTTTGCCGAAGCGGGTCATGCCGATACCGGCGATAACGGGGCGTTGCGACATATTCAGGTTTCCTTTCGCCGATCCTGCCAGCGGCGGACCTTGTAGTCGCCGGCGGAGTCGGGAATATCATTGTCGATCAGGATACGCGGCCGGATCAGGGTTTCCCGGCGGACCTGATCGGTCAGTGCATGGACCATGTCATCGAGATTGCCTGTGCCTGGGTTGGGCCGGATCCGAAGGAGCAGTTCGTCCGACCCGTCCTGGCGGCGGGTCGCCTCGCCGCGAAATTCGGCGACGCCCGCATGGGCGAGCAACAGGCGTTCGATCACCTGAGGCCAGACGTTCATGCCACGGATTTTCATCATCGAATCCGTCCGCGCGACGGTGCCGGGACGGTAACCCGGCCGGGGGTCGCCACAGGGACAGGCACCCGCGGGTACGACCTCGACCGAGTCCTTCATGTCGTAGCGGATAACGGGACTGGCCTGTCGGTAAGTCGTTGAAATAACGATGTTTGCGCGCCCTTCCGTAACCGCTGTTCCGGTCTCCGGGTCACGGGTCTCGATATGCAGGTGCTCGTCGTGGAAATGGACCGTGCCGGTTTCCACCCCGAGCCGGCAGGTGGTCGCGATCTTGGCGGCTGCCTGGGTGCAGCCATAGACTTCGAAGACTTCTGCGCCGAAGACGTCGCGCATGGTGTCGATCAGGTGTCGGGACGAGCCCACCGACTGTATTCCTTTCAGGTGTCCGCGCAGTTCCGTCAGCCGGTCCGATGCCTTTGCTTCCGAGGCGAGTTGCAGCAGAAAGCTCTCGATGCCGTACAGGTAGGCGGCACGCTGATCGGCGAGGAAGCCGAGGATCATCTGCTTCGAGGCGATCCCGGTGGCAAGCGGCACGAGCCTGTGGATGCGCGCGCCCTCCAGCGCCGACAGCCCGGCACACATGAAAGACACCGGGATCGTGAATACGGCGACGTCGCCCGGCGTCAGCCCGATGGCCTCGAATTGCGGTCCCCAGCTTTCGCCCATTACATGGACGTCTGATGCGGAACACGCATAACGTTCCTGGCCGATCCCCGACGTGCCGCTGGTCAGATGCACCTGGGCGATCTCCGACGGATCGATGCACAGGTTTCCGCCCCAGGGCGGTGCGGTTTTCTGCGCGGCGAGCAGGTCTTCCTTCTCGATGGTGGGCAGCGCGTCCAGTTCGTCCGGGGCGGCGGGCACCCAGCCGTTGGCAACGCCCTTCGAGCGCCAGTGATTGCTGTGAAAGTCGCTGACCTGCCAGCACCGGGCGATCGCAGACTGGAGCCGGCCGAACGATGTATCGTTCATGTGCCGTCTGCCGCCGTCGATGCTTTTCCGATTGCCCGCACTTTACCGTCGCCGACGACTTCGAACCGCCATGCGCCCGGCTCTCCGTCTTCCGCGGCAGTGACAACGATTTCCTCGTCCGGGAATGTCGGCGCGCGGAACCGGCAATCCAGCACGCTGAGAGGCCTTCCGGCTGCGGTCGAGAGGGCTTTCTCCGCGATCGGCACGATCAGCGTTCCCGGGACGACGACGTCGGGAAACAGTCTCGAAACGGCGTAGTTCCGGTCGACGTGCAGGGCGTTGGTATCGCCCGTTTCGACCATCAGCCAGGCGATCTGGGTTCGGGTGAAGGAGACCGGCGCCCCTATCGGCGTCAGCGACGGATCGGCGTCGTGTCCTGCCGTGGGCGGGGCGGGCGGCCCCGGCGGCAGGTCCACCATGCGCACGGTTTCCGTAACGGCCAGGTGGCTTTCGGCGCGCCATTCGTTGACCAGCGTCGTCAGGACCATGGCACCCCGCGGAGAATCGACGCTCTTGCGTTCGGTAACGTGCGCTTTGCCGTCAAGACGGTCGCCGACCCTGACGCCGCAGCCGCGTTCGTATCGTACGCCGCCGAAAAGCCCCCGGTCGGGGTCGCGGCCAAGCTCGGCATGGATCGAAATACCCTGTGCGGGCTGGCAGCGCAGAAAGAACAGGTAGGAAAGGGGCACGTCCTCGCCGGTCTCGGGGTGGTCCGCCGGGAATACGCCATCGCGGCCCATCTTCCACCGCCGAACGGATTCCGCGGTGACGTCTATCGTGAATTCGGGCAGGCGGTCGTTCATTGGGCTTCCATGCCGATGGCATGACAGGCGAAGGCGGCAATTGCGCCAACCGCCTTGTCCCGATCGAGCCTGCCTCCCGGGCGATACCAGCGAAGAATACCGTTCATCGAGTCGAGCAGTATCTGGGCAGTGACGCCGGGGTCGGCGCTGCGAAAAACGCCGCGCTCCTTCCCCCGGGCGACGAGAGCCTTGACCGCATCGAAATATGCCCGCTCCCGGTCTGAAATTTCCAGCAGAATATCGGCTGATATATAGCGCCGCTGGAAAATGACGGTACCGAACTCGTTCGGATGATCGAGCAGCGTGTGGCAATGGGTTTCAACCAGCCGGACAAGGGCGCGTTGCGGGTCATCGGTGTCTTCTGAAATTCCTTCGGCGAGTAGCCGCAGGCGTTGCGATGCGCGGTAGATGACCCGGGCAAGCAGATCGTCCTTGGAATTTACGTAGTAGTAAAGGGATGCCTTGTTCATTCCCAACTCCTCGCCGATCTCTGCGAGGGAGGTCGCGCGGTAGCCCTGTTCGTTGAACAGCCGCGCCGCGATGTCGAGAAGCTCCGCCATGCGCGGCGCTTCGTCGGGGAAATGTCCACTATCCGGCATGTCAGGCGATATCTTTGACCACGACGTCGCGATCGGCAAGACAGACGGCGTGAAAGCCGTCCGAGCCTTTTATCTCCCAGGAAACGAAGTGATCCTCCGCGGCTGCGGTCAGGGCTGCGCCGTCGCCGAATCCGATTTCCAGGGCGCCGTCATCATTTATGCCGGCCGCAGAGATCAGCGTGTAGACAGAATCAAGCACCGGACCCGCGCTGCGCGGGCTGATCTCGACACAACCCGCGTGCTCGTGCCCGGAGCTGTCGCGCCATGCAAAGGCGCCGTCGATGCGGATTTCGGCGTCGCGGCCGTCGGCGGCACGGCAGAACAGCGTCAGGGAATCGTCGACCGCGACACGGGTGACCGTCAGTCCGTCGATCGGCAGGGTGCGTGGTTCGGCCATGTCCCGATAGTCCCGATAATCCTACAGGAACCGGCGGTTTTCGAGATGATCCGGGACGTCGAGTCCAAGCGTCTCGACCTGTGGGACGGTATCCTCGATGAACGCTTCGCGAAGCTGGGCGTTGGTATGCTTTTTCAGGCCCCAGGCGCGGTAGCGTTTGTTCCGGGTCGATTCCGACCGCCCGAACATGTCGAGGGTCATCGGCCACCAGACCTTCATCCGTTCGTTCGCTTCCGACTTGCCTTCGTCGGTCGCGCAGATTTCGCGCAGGTGGCGGTAACCCATACCGGCATGACCGCGTTCTTCACGGAACACCCGCGGCACGACATTGGCGACCGGCGCATAGGACATGTCGTTCCATTCGGCGATCTGCATCACGCCGACTTTCGATGCGAGAAAATGATGGATCGACAGGTCGAGCCAGTCCTGGCGGTCGTATTCGAACAGGTACTGGCGAAGCTCGAAATTCTCGAAATCGACGCCGAGATCGCGCAGGATTTTCGAGAAGATGAAGCCGTGGTTCAGCTCTTCGTAGTGGAAGCGCGCCATCATCATCAGGTCGAGCTGCGAGGGTGCTTCGCGTTGGGCCAGCTGCCACTGGGATTCGATCATCGCCGCATAGGGCTTTGAATCCAGAATTTCGGCGTGGTTGTAGATCAGCTTGATCAACAGTTCGCGGTATTCGTCGGGCAACTCGTCGCCGGCGCTGAACGCGCGCGGTCCGGCGAGGATCTCGACATCGTTGGGCGGTTCGGCAACCTTGATCTTGTTGACCTCGATCGCGGGCAGCGAATCGATCCGGATCTGGTTTTCGACCTGCTCTTCGTTTTCCTGCTCAACGAGAACCTCGTAGGTATCCATGGCTGGGTCCCTTCAATTGGTAATGATCTAACAACCGTTAGGTAGATTTTGTAAGTCAAACAGAGGCGCCATGCAAGCGTGCGCTCGCGCTGGACGCATAGGCCTCAGAAGGTCGCGAAATGGCGGCGTACGCGCTCGACGAACCTTTCGCAATCGGCGCGCGACGCTTTGTCGAGATTGTACATCGACAGCATCCGGAACCTGGCCTTCTTGCTACACACACCGGTGATCCCCTGTTTGACCTGGCGGCGGACCGGATTGCGCATGTACAATTCGGTGATCCACCGCGGTGAACCTGTGGTCGTGACGACATCGAACGTCCGGATGTTCTGAAGGAGGGGGATCAGCCGTCCGCCTTTCGGGTCGGGGTTGAAGGCGACACCGGGGACGAAAACGCGGTCGACGAAACCTTTGAGAATCGCGGGCATGTTGAACCACCACTGCGGAAAAACAAAGACGATCCCGTCCGCCGCGAGCAGGCGGTCGCAATAGTCGGCTGTCTCGGCGGGCGGGGTATAGCCTGGTTTCATGAATGCCGTTCGCTCGGCTGTCGACAGGCGCGCGTCGAAATCGTCGGCATAGAGATCGATCAGGTCGGCCTCGTGGCCGGCGTCCGCAAGGCCGTCCATAACGGCGTTTTTGAGCGCCGCGGCCAGGCTGTCGGACAGGGGATGGGCGAAAACGACAAGTATCCGGCGGGGTCCCGCCATCAGCCGCGCCGCCATTTCGTGCCGCCGGCACCGTCTTCCAGCGTGATGCCCTGCGCGGCGAGATCGTCGCGAATGCGGTCGGCTTCCGCGAAATCCTTCGATGCACGCGCGTCTTTCCGTGCCTGGATCAGGCGTTCGATTTCCGCGGCATCCGGACCGTCGCTGTCTTCGGCGCCGCCCGCGAACCAGTCTTCCGGGTCGGCCGACAGCAGCCCCATCAATTCCGCAGACTTCAGCAGGGTGCCCTTGATCCGTGCCTTGTCAGCAGGGTCTTCCGCCGTGTTCGCCCGCCGCGCGAGATCGAACAGCGCGGCAAGCGCCTGCGGCGTGTTCAGGTCGTCGCAAAGCGCGCGCAGGAATGACTCGTCGGGGCCGGCCGCCGGGTCGGGGTCGACATCGGCCAGGTTCCGCAGCGCACCATACAGCCGGTCCAGCATTTTGACCGCCTGGGCCAGCCCGTCATCCGTCCAGTCGAGCGGTTGGCGGTAATGGGCGCTGAGCAGGGCCAGCCGGATGGCCTCGCCGGGGGCCTGCTTCAGCAGATCGTGGACCAGCAGCACGTTGCCGATCGATTTCGACATCTTTTCCTTGTCGACATTGACGAAGCCATTATGCAGCCAGTAGCGCACGAACGTGTCGCCGCCATGGGCGCAGGTCGATTGCGCGATTTCGTTTTCGTGGTGCGGGAATACGAGGTCGATCCCGCCGCCGTGGATGTCGATGGTTCGGCCGAGGTGCTTCTCGATCATGCAGGAGCATTCCAGGTGCCAGCCCGGCCGGCCGCGGCCCCACGGGCTGTCCCAGCCCGGCAGATCGGGTGTCGACGGTTTCCACAGCACGAAATCGCTGGCGTCTTTTTTGTAGGGGGCGACATCGACGCGCGCGCCGGCCAGCAGTTCGTCCTGATCGCGGCGCGACAGGCCGCCATAATCGGGGAAACTCGGTACGTCGAAAAGCACGTGACCTTCGGCAGCGTAGGCGTGCCCCCCGGCGATCAGCTTTTCCATCATCGCGATCATCTCGGCAATATGATCGGTCGCATGCGGATCGATATCCGGGGCGCTCACGCCGATCGCCGCCATGTCGTCGAGATAGATCTTCTCGAATTTCTCGGTGATCGCACCGATCCCGACACCCTGTTCGGCCGCCGCAGCGTTTATCTTGTCGTCGATGTCGGTGATGTTGCGGGCGTAGACGACATTGGGCCATTGGTGACGCAACAACCGAACCAGCACGTCGAATACGACCGCGGGGCGGGCATTGCCGATATGTGCATAGGAATAGACGGTCGGCCCGCACACATATACCGTCACCCGGTCGGGATCGACGGGAACGAATTCTTCTTTGGTGCGCGACAGCGTATTATAAAGATGCAATTTCATGGCGCGGAGAACATAAGCGCTGGCGACCGGTTGTAAACCGGCAAATCGGGCAAAACAGGGACGGGGAATGACAATGGCCGCAGTATACCGCGACTACGATCAGCGGGCGCTCGATGCCGAATACAATCTCCGTCCGCTCTGGCCGGACGTGCCTGACGTCATTGCCCACCGGGAAAACGAAAGCGCTGCCGTCCGGGGGAGGATACCGGGGCGCCTGAACGTCGCCTATGGCCCGGAACCGAAGGAGACGCTGGATGTCTTTCCACCGTCGAACGGACGTGCGGGTGCGCCTGCGCTGATCTATATCCATGGCGGCTACTGGCAGATGTCCGACAAGGACGACACGACGTATATCGCACCGGCCTTTCTGGATGCAGGGATCGCCTTTCTCACCCTGAACTACTCGCTCGCCCCGGATGGCGATATCGATCTGATGGTCGACCAGTGCCGTCGCGCGGTTGCCTGGATATGGAAGAACGCGGCCGAGATCGGTGTGGACCCGGATCGACTTTACATCGCCGGGCATTCCGCCGGCGGGCACCTGACGGCGATGCTGCTGGCGACGGACTGGCCGGCGGTCTACCCGGGCCTGCCGGCGGCGCCGTTCAGGGGCGCCTGCGCGTTATCGGGTCTCTACGATCTCGAACCGATCCGCCTGACATTCCTGAATGAAGTCCTCGCGCTGACGCCGGAATCGGCAAAGCGGAACAGCCCGCTTTATCTCGACCCGCTGGCCGATATTCCGTTGATCCTGTCGGTCGGCGAAATGGAAACCGACGAATTCAGGCGGCACCAGACGGAGATTTTTGCGACGTGGAGCGCCAAGGGGCTCGCCGTCGAGGAAATTCCCGCGCCCGGGTGCCATCACTACACGATCGTCGAACATTTCGGCG